>NZ_JAZFAX010000016.1:0-127536 GCF_036352595.1 Novosphingobium resinovorum | reverse complement strand
GCCGAGCATGCCCGCCATCCGACAGGCCATCATTGACCGAATATCAAGACCTCCGCCAGACCAATGCCCTCATTGCGGTGGGAGCCTATCAGTCACGCATTTCAAACTTCTGCCAAAGTAGTGCTAGTCGCGCGCGGCGGTCTCGAAGATAGGTGCCCAGCCGGTTGGAGGCATCATTGGCCATAAATGATCCTGTTGCAGCTTATACCATGATATAGTCACTACTTTAACAGGTTTGAAGCTGCGCTGATACAGTGCCTCCGCAATCAGGAGGTTTCTAATGCGCGTGTTTCTCACCGGAGCCACAGGCTTCATTGGCTCGCACATCATTCCAGAACTGCTCAACGCCGGACACGAAGTGCTTGGCCTCACCCGTTCTGAAGCCGGCGCCCGCCAACTCGAAGCGGCTGGCGCTGCGGTCCACTTCGGAGATCTGGATCGACCCGAAACCCTCGCCGGCGGGGCGGCGGCGGCTGACGCAGTAATCCATTGCGCGTTCGACCATAATTTCGAAAACTTCTTCGAGAACACCAAGAAGGACGAGCGCAATATCGCCGCGATCGGCGAAGCCTTGGAGGGGACGCGCAAGCCCATCCTGATCACCTCGGGCGTCGGTATCGGCACGCCGCTGAATGGCGGCCCTGCAACGGAAGACGTGCTCAATCCGCATCACCCCAATCCCCGCATCGCAACGGAGTTGGCCGGTGCGGCTCTGATCGCGCGGCGGATCGACGTGCGCACGATCCGGCTGCCGCAGGTCCATGATACGGTCAAGGTCGGGCTGATTACGCCTCTGATCGCCGAGGCTCGCCGGGCCGGAGCGGCAGCATACATTGGAGAGGGGCAGAGCCGCTGGGCAGCGGCGCACGTCAGCGACGTGGCTGCTCTCTATGTACTCGCTCTGGAAAAGGGTGAGCCTGGCGCGCGCTATAATGCGGCGGTGGAAGAAGGTGTAGCTGCGCGCGCCATCGCCGAGGCGATCGGAAAGGGCACCGGCTTGCCGGTCCGCTCAATCAATGCAGACGAGGTTGAGCATTATTTCGGCTGGATGGCGTCTTTCGCCGGGCTCGACATGATGGGGGCGAATGCCTGGACCCGCGAGCGGCTTGGATGGAACCCAACGGGCACCGATCTGCTCTCGGATCTTGCCGCCATGGATTACTCCGCGCCTTCTGCCGGGCCGCGGTGATCGGCGGCGTTCCCCCGATCAGGAGCGGAAGTTCAGCGGCGCGGATTTGAATGGATTTCTTGTAGCGAACTGCCGAAAAAGCGGAAGGTCTGCACCTGGGGAGCCGAATTTTGGCTCCGAACGGCCGGAAAGGGTCGACTGCAGAATGATGCCTGCGCGTCGCGACTAACGCCATTTTGAAGGCTCAACTTTTACCCTTGAGATTTCGCTTCATCTCCATATCCCGTTTCCAACGCTGGCGGAGTGTTCCCGGCCGACTGACGTAGAGTTCATCGACAAATCTGGCCGCCTTTATGCGATCAGCGGGAAAATGCCGGAAATCCTGACGCAACTCGCACCAGGCTGCGAGCATGTGGGTATCAAGGCGCAGAGTGACTACAAGCGTCGGCCGGCGAGCTATGACGGCAAGCCGTTCCTGGCGGTTGACAATACCCTGGATCGCTAGTTCGATGTGGCTGTGCCAGACCGGTCCTCAGTGACGGACATCACCTACATCCGCACTCTGAAGGGCTTTGCCTATCTGGCCGTCGTGATTGATTTCCATTCCGCCGCGTGATGGGTGGGTCGATGCAGAGCAGGCAGACCACCGATGCGGTGTTGCAAGCCCTGCACATGGCAGTATGGGGTGCAAGCCGAAGCAGCGGGTGCTGGCCTATGACACCTTTGCACGCCAAGCCGGGCTAGCGATATTCACTTCCAGCGGGCGCATCATTGCCGCCAATAGTTACAGAAGCACCGTCCGGGCACGGTTCAAATGCGTGATTCGGCGAGGGAAACCGGGCGTGTTCGTACAGACAGTTACATGTCTCCCCCGAAATACCCCTTCTGATCGGGCGTTCCCGTCATCAGGCCAGGCGGGTATCGATCGCCAGGCCTTGCTTGAGGGTGAGGGTGACCGGCGTGCGCTCGGCGATATCGGCGAGCCGCGCCTTCTGCTCGTCATCCAGCCCGGTGACGAAAAGCTTGCGCTCGATCCTGCGTTCCTCGGGCGATCCCGTCAGGTGCAGTTCGACGTCGAGCGCCTGCAGCGGCCAGCCCTTGCGCGCCGCGTACATCTTCAGGGTGATCGCGGTGCAGGCGCCAAGGCTCGCAAGGAGCAGGTCGTAAGGCGCCGGGCCGGAGCCCTGTCCGCCAAGCGCGGCCGGCTCGTCGGCAGTGATCGCGTGGCCCCCGGCGACGATCTGCGTACGCCAGGGGGTTTCACCGATATGGGCTTTCGCATGGGCCATGGTCGTTCTCCTCAGGCCGGCAGGGGGATGAATTCGTGTTCGTCCGGGACCGGGGCGAAGCGCTGGTTGCGCCAGTCTTCCTTGGCCTGCTCGATGCGATCGGCCGAGGACGAGACGAAGTTCCAGAAGATGTGCCGCTTCTCCGGCAGCGGCTCGCCGCCCAGCAGCATCAGGCGGGTCATGCCGCTGGCGCGCAGGACGATCTCGGCGCCCGGCTTGAAGATCACCAACTGACCTGCCGCGAAAGTGCCGGTCTGGCCCTCGACCTCGATCGCGCCGCCGACCACGTAGACGGCCCGTTCGATGTGCTCCGCCTTGACCCGGTAGCGAGCGCCGCCTTCCATCGCGATGTCGGCATAGACCATGTCCGACCATGTCCTGAGCGGCGAGGTCATGCCGTCCGAACTGCCCGCGATCAGCGTCAGGCGCGTTCCTGCATCCTCGGTCACGGGCATCTCGTGCGCCTTGTGGTGGGAGAAGGCGGGCGCGGTCTCCTCGGCTTCGCGGGGCAGCGCCACCCAGGTCTGCAGGCCGAACAGCTTGCCGCCGCGTGCGCGGTTCTCTTCGGAAGTGCGTTCGGAATGGACGATGCCGCTGCCGGCGGTCATCCAGTTCACTTCGCCGGGACGGATGGCCTGGAGAGAGCCAAGCGAGTCGCGGTGCAGGATCTCGCCCTCGATCAGGTACGTCACCGTCGACAGGCCGATGTGCGGATGAGGGCGAACGTCGAGGCCTTCGCCGCTGCGGAACACCGCCTCCCCCATTTGGTCGAAGAAGATGAAGGGGCCGACCATGCGGCGCTGCGCGCTGGGCAGGGCACGGCGCACCCGAAAGCCGTCGCCGAGATCGCGCACGGGCGGCAGGATCACCTGCTCGATACCTTCGATGTCGAGGGGAATGTCGGGATTGGAGTGGATCGTCATGGCATCCGGTCCTGGACTTGAGGGGGTTAGACATAAGGAGCATCGCTCTTGCACCCTCAGGTATCCCGAACCGATCATTCCAATAACTGGAGAAATATCCTACGATTTGTTCGATAATACCGAACGTCACGCCCTGACCCGATGTCTCATCTCAAGTGATCGCCGATGGAGGCATCGAAATGCGCCTCCATCGCCGCGGCCGCGTTCCCGCTGTCGCCGTCGGCGATCGCGCGGGCAATGCGTCGATGCAGCGACAGGATGCCGGCCTTTTCCTCCTGCGCATGCCGGGTTTCCCATGCCTTGGGGACCGCCACTTCCATCTGCGGCGCGAAAGAGCGCACGATCTGCGCGAACAGCACGTTGCCCGTCGCCGCCGCGAGCACTTGGTGGAAGGCGGTGTCGTGTGCGGTCACGCGGGCCATATCGCCCTGATCGCGCACCATGGCCTCGGCCAGCGCGAGGATCTGCTCCGCCTGCTCGGCGCTGCGCCGCTCGGCGGCGAGCGCGGCGATGCGCACTTCCAGCGTGCGCCTGACGTCCCAGACATCCGCCACGCTGATCTGCGAGGTGGTGACCGCATGCTCCAGCGAAGCCCCCATCACCGACCCGTCGATCGCGCCGACGCGGGCCCGGCGGCCGTTGCCAACGTCGAGCAGTCGCAGGGCCGCCAGCGCGCCGAACGCCTCGCGCATCACCGCGCGGCTGACACCGAGGCTGGTGGCGAACTGGCCTTCGCCCGGCAGGCTGTCGCCGACTTTCAGGTCATGGTCGCGGATGTGGTTGCGCACGGCCTGCACCGCGAGATCGACCAGAGAGCCGCCGATTTCGACGGGCCGCGTGCTCATGCCGCCAGCCTCCGGGCCCGGAACTGCGTGGGCGCCTCTCCGAAATGGCGGGCGAAGGCGCGGGTGAAGCTGGCATTGTTGAGATAGCCGCAGCGATAGCCGATCGACGAGACCGGCAGGTCGGTGGCCAGCAGCATCTGTCCCGCCTCGCTCAGCCGGTGGCCGGAAATCGCATCGGCCACGGTGCAGTCGAACATCTCGCGAAAGCCGCGCGTCAACTTGCCGCGATTGAGCCCCGAGGCGCGGGCGATCATGTCGAGCGTCAGCTTTTCCGACCAGCGCTCGTCGATCACCCGGCGCGCGGCGAGAAGACGCTGGGTGTCGGTGCTGGAGAGCATGCCTTCGGGGCTGACGGGGACCAGCGCATTGTCGCCATGGGCGCGGAGGAAATCGCAAAGCAGTTCGATGCTCTTCGCGAGGCGATAGGGCGTGCTGGCGGCATCCGGCAAGGCGCAGTCCCGAATGGCGAGCGCGATCGTGCGCAGCGCTGCAGGGACGTGGAACAGGCTGCCGTCGGCAAGGTCGAGCGACTGCCCGGCGATGCGTTCGCAAGCCTCGCGCGATACCAGCAGGATCAGCCGGGTCTGGAGATCGGCATCGAGCGCCTTGCCGCAAGGCCGGGAAAGATAGCGCACCGTGGCAGGTGCATTCGCGGTTCCGAAGCCGAACACCAGCCCGATCGCGCGCGGCGGCGGGGCGATGCGGCCGACTTTCCCGGCGCCCAGCAGGGTGAGCATTTCCGGTGAAACCTCAATGGCTGCCATGGTGCCTTGCATGTGTCCTGGCCTCTCTCCTGATAGTTTGATCCTACCTATCTGACAGGTTGTGTCAATAGCTATCAGATAGGTTCGCGGACCGCCGAGAGGGGAGCCCGCCGCATCGCCTGGCCGAAGGCGATCACCGAGATCATGCTGACGGCGACCCCGACGATCGCCAGCCCCTGCCCGAGATGGCGTTCGCCTCCCAGCAGTGTGCTTACCCCTGTGACCAGCGAGGGGGCGACGCCGAAGCCCACCAGTCCGGCAAGGGCGATGAACGCGCCGATGCACAGGCCGCGCAGTTCGTTGGGGATCAGCACCGTCAGGGCAACCGAGGTGACGAGCCCGGTGATCGTGCCACAGAACATCAAGGTGCCGATGGCGAATGCGAACAGCGGGACGCTGGGGGCGACCGGGAACAGCGCGGCCGGGACGCCGATGGCGGCGGCCACGACGGCGCCTGTCAGCAGCCCGCCGCGCCGGGCGCTGCGGTGTCCCATGTCCGCCGCGATGCCGCCGAGGATCGATCCCAGGAAGCCGGTCGCGAAGATCAGCGCGCCCATCCATCCGGCGAAGTCCTCGGGCGAGAGGCCATAACTGCGTGACAGCACCGGAGATGCCCAGATAGCCGCGGCAGCGTCGGCCATGACCACGCCGACCTGACCGAGGAACAGCGGGATCAGGAAGGCACGGCGAGCCCAGAGTTCCCCTGCGACGGCGCGAAAGGGGGCGTGAATGCCGGCCGCCACTTCATGCCGCTGCGGCTCTTGGAGCATCAGCAACGGCAGCGTCAGGCACAGACTGATCGCGGCAAGAAGGACGTGGGCGGTGCGCCATGCGGGCAGCGCCGTGAAACCGGGCAAAGTCGCATGGAGCATCAACCCGAACAGCCAGCCGGTCAGGGCGAAGGCACCGGCCTGCCCCAGACACTTGCCCAGCGTCACCACCAGCATCGCCCGTCCGCGCTGCTCGGGCGGGCACAAGTCTGCGGTCAGCGAGAGCGCGGCGGTCAGCGCGCCGGTGGTGCCGATGCCCGCCATCATCCGTGCCGCGAACAGCACGGGCATGCTCTGGGCCAGGGCCGTCAGCAGGGTACCGGCGGTCCAGACCAGGCTGAGCACGATGAGCAGGCGCACCCGGTTCCGGCGGTCGACGAGGATGCCGATCGGAATGGAAAACAGCACCAGCGGCACCGCCGCCGACACGCCCTGGATGATGCCGAGCATCGTGTCGCTCAGGCCCATTTCCGCCTTGGCGCCTTCCTGCACCATGCTGAACGAGCCCATCATCGTGAAGCCTGCGGCCATCGCGATAGCCAGGACCAGCAGCGCGGTGAGGCGGTTGTGGAAGGTGGGAGCGGGGCGCAGGGCGATGCTTGCCATCAGCATGGAACCTTTCAGCGGATCAGGCGGCAGGGGCGAAGATCTTGCCCGGGTTGAACAGATCGTGCGGGTCGATCGCCTTCTTGATGAGGCGCATTATTTCGACCGCGTCGCCCAGTTCCGCGACCAGCCAGTCCTGTTTGCCAAGGCCGATCCCGTGCTCTCCGGTACAGGTGCCGTCCATCGCCAGCGCACGCGTGACGAGGCGGTCGTTGATCGCCTCCACCTCGACCATTTCCTCTGGCACGCCGGGATCGATCGAGAAGACGACATGGAAGTTGCCGTCGCCGACGTGCCCCAGGATCGTGCCGGGAATGCTCGATTTCTCGATGTCCTGCTTGGTTTCGGTGATGCACTGCGCAAGGCGGCTGATCGGCACGCAGACGTCCGTCGCCCAGCCGACCGCGCCGGGGCGCAAGTTGACGGCGGCGTAGTAGGCCTCGTGCCGGGCCTTCCACAGTTTCGAGCGTTCTTCGGGCAGGTTCGACCAGCGGAACTGCCCGCCGCCGTTCATTCCGGCGATCTCCTCCACCGTTCGAACCTGCTCCTCCACATAAGTTTGCGACCCGTGGAACTCGAAGAAGAGCGTCGTCAACTCGGGATAGTCGAGCTTGGACCAGCGATTGACGGCGCGCATCTGCGTGTCGTCGAGAATTTCCACCCGTGCCAGCGGCACGCCGATCTGGATCGCCTGCACCACCGTATCGACCGCGCCTTCCAGCGTCTCGAAGCTGCAGACGGCGGACGATATCGCTTCCGGAATGCCGTGGAGACGCAAGGTCACTTCGGTGATGATGCCCAGCGTTCCCTCGCTGCCGATCATCAGGCGGGTGAGATCGTATCCGGCCGCCGACTTGCGCGCGCGGCGGCTGGTGCGGATGTCCTTGCCGTCGGGCGTCACCACCCGCAACGACAGGATCGCCTCGCGCATGGTGCCGTAGCGCACCGCGTTGGTGCCCGAGGCGCGGGTGGCCGCCATGCCGCCGATGGTGGCGTTGGCGCCCGGATCGATCGGGAAGAACAGGCCCATGTCGCGCAAGTGCTCGTTGAGCTGCTCGCGCCGCACGCCCGCCTGCACCGTGCAGTCGAAGTCCTCGGCATGGACTTCGAGGATCGCGTCCATCCGGCTGAGGTCCACCGTCACCCCGCCGCGCACGGGGATGGTGTTGCCCTCGATCGAGGTGCCCGCGCCGAAGGGAATGACGGGCACCTGCGCCGCGCCGCACAGCTTGACCAGCGACACCACTTCCTCGGTCGAGAGGGGGAAGACCACCGCATCGGGCAGGCTTGGCGTGAAGTGCGCCTCGCTGCTGCCGTGCTGCAGGCGGATCGCCTCGCCCATCTGCAGACGATCGCCGAACAGGCTGCGCAGCGCCATCAGGAAACCTTCGGGCAGGGGCTTGCGCGGCTGCGGGGTGTAGTGGGCTGACATGGTGTCCCTCAGAAACGGAAGCTGGCGCGCACGCCGTAGCGGCGCAGATCGCCGATGATGCCGAGGTCGGACGCGGGCAGCCCGGCAAGCGCCAGAGTCGTCTTCTCGATGTAGCTGTCGAAGTACTTCTTGTTGAACAGGTTGTTGCCGAACACCGCGAGTTCGACATTGCCCATGCGGTAGGTGATCGAACCGTTGGCGAGGACGTAGCTCTTGAGGATCGTCGGCGTCGTCTGGTTCAGGCTGGCGGCCGAGCGGCTGCCCTTCCCGTTGACGCTGGCGCTGAAGGTCAGGCTGTCCTGCCCGACCGGCACGACGTAATCGCTCGACAGGTTGAACATCCAGTCGGGCTGGAAGGTCAGACGGTCGGTCGCCAGGGTACGGCCGGTGACGGCGGTGTAAGGCGAACTGTCGGTCAGGCGCGCATGCATGTAAGTGGCGCCGCCCGAGAGGGTCCATTCCGGCACCGGCTTGAAAGTGGCCTCCACTTCGGCGCCGTAGCTTTCGACGTCGCCCGAGTTGAGATCGACGGTGACGAGCCCGCCGGTCGAAGCCGGAGCGATCGAGTTGAGGCCGATGTAGTTCTTGTAATCGGAATAGAACACATCGCCCGAGAGGGTGAAGCTGCGATCTGCCGAAGCGTACTTGGCGCCCACTTCGTAAGTCCAGGCGGAGTCGCCCTTGTAGACGCGCACCGGCGCCGTCACCGCGTTGAAGCCGCCGCCGCGATAGCCGCGCGCGACCGAGGCGTACGTCATGAACTCCTTGTTCCAGTGCCGCGTCACCGAAAGGCGCGGCTCGACCTGGTTGGACTTCAGGCCGACGCTGGTGGGCGTGCCGCCGTTGACGCGGCCGGTCGCGGAGCGGTCCTCGTGATCGTAGCGCAGGCCGAGCGCGACTTCCCAGTCCGGGTTCGGCTTCCAGAACGCGGTGCCGAAGGCGGCGTAGGTATCGGCCTTGGTCGAATTCTGCGCGCGGTTGTTGAGGCTGAGGCCGATCAGCGGGATGGCGATGTTGGTCAGCTGGTCGGAGCGGGTCGTCTCGCGGCTGTAGAACAGACCAAATAGCGTGGAGAACTGGTCGCTCAATTCGGTGTCGAAGCGCAGTTCCACGGTCTTGGTGCGCAGTGCATCGGTGCCGCCCTGCCGCACGGCGGGGATCGGCAGGGCAGGGTCGCTCGGGCCGAAATCGCCATCGGTGTCGGGCGCGCTGGTGTTGCGCAGATCGTAGGCGGCGAGCAGCGAGACCTTGGTGTTCAGCGCCTCGATCGGGCTTTCGATGCGGGCGTTGATGCCGCGGTACTTGTACGTGGTGGTGCCGAGGCTGTCGAACTGGTTGTCGCGCGAATAGTCGGTCGGGCCGGTGACGCGGGCATAGGGGACGTTGGCGCCCTTCACCCAGTCGTAGTAGCCGTTGACCACGATGGTCAGATCATCGGTGGGTGTGGCGTGGATGGTGGTGCTGACCGAATCGGTGTTCAGCTTGTTGGCCTTGCCGCCGATATTGGTGTTGTTGATGAAGCCGTCCTGCTGGCGGTGCGAGGCGCCGACACGGATCGCCAGCTTGTCGGTGACGATCGGGGCCGAGACGGAGCCGGACACCAGCCAGGCATTGTCCGGCCCGGCATAGCTGGCCTGACCGCGCGCCTCGAAGTCGTTGCCGGGCTGGCGGGTGATGACGTTGATGGCGCCGCCCAGCGTGTTCTTGCCGTAGAGGGTGCCCTGCGGCCCGCGCAGCACTTCGATGCGCTCCACGTCGAGCAGCGGGTTGTTGAGATAGGCGGTGTTGGGGCGATAGATGCCGTCCACGAACAGGCCGACACCCGGCTGGACAGACTGCACCAGCGTCACGCCGACGCCGCGGATCGACACGAAGGCACGGCCTGCCCCGTCGCTGCTGATGTTGAGGCCCGGCGTCAGCACCGCCGCCTCTCGCACCGAATTGATGTTGCGTTTGGCCAGTGCATCGCCGCTGACGGCGGTTACGGCGACGGGAACATCGAGCAGCGTCTCCGTTCGCTTGCGGGCGGTGACGACGATTTCAGGTGCGGTTTCGGCATTGGCAGATGGGGCGGCAGGCGAGACGCTTTGCGCCATCGCCGGGCCGGAAGCGGTAACTGCGGCCAGGAACGAAACACCGGCGAGCAGGCAGATCCGTGATTTCATAGTTCTCTCCCGACGCCGCTCTCTCGGGTACGTGCCCGGGGAGTCGGCGTTGCAACCTATATGACAGGTCTAACCTATCTGAAAGGTTAAGCGAGGGGATTCGGATATGCCGTTCGGCGCGTTGAATTGACCGATCGGATCATCATCCGACGTCATTGCGAGTGCAGCGAAGCAATCCAGAGCGGCTCAAGACTGCCCTGGACTGCTTCGCTGCGCTCGCAATGACGGATGGGATTACCAGCAGGTATAGCCGCCATCTGCCAGCACGATGCTGCCGGTCATCAGGCTCGCGGCATCGGAGGCGAGGAAGGCCACGACCGAGGCCACTTCCTCCGGCTCGCCCAGTCGCGCCATCGGGGTGGAATCGATCCAGCGGCGGTACATTGCGCCCTGCTTGTCGGCGAATTCGTTGAGCGGGGTGCGGATATAGGTGGGCGCGACCGCGTTCACCCGCACGCCCCGGTCGGCCCACTCGGCAGCAAGGCTGCGCGTCAACTGGTGCACCGCCGCTTTCGAGGCGTTGTAGTAGCTTTGTCCCTGCGGCCGATTGACGATGAAGCCGCTCATCGATCCCACGTTGACGATGCTGCCGCGCCCCGCCTCCAGCATGTGCCGCCCAAAGGCGCGCGCGCACCAGAAGGTGCCGTTGAGGTTGACGTCGATGACGTTCAGCCAGTGCTCGTCTGCCACCGTCTCGGCGGCGGTTTCGCTGCGGGCGATGCCAGCGTTGTTGACGAGGATGTCGATGGCACCGAGCCGGTCGGCCACTGCGGTTACACGAGCGGAATCGGTAACGTCCATCACCGCGCCCTCGCAGGAATGGCCCTTGTCCGCCATCGCCGCGCGGGCGGTGGCGATCGCCGCTTCGGAAAGATCGGCGATGACGACCTGCGCCCCCATTTCCGCCAGCGCTTCCACGCAGGCCAGGCCGATGCCGCTGGCCCCGCCGGTGACGAGCGCACGGCGACCATCCAGCTTCAGTCGTTCGAGATACATGGGTGTGCTCCGTCAGGGAAGGAAGGGCGCGATCGGGAAGGGGGCCTCCTCGATCGCCTCGCCGCGCGCCAGTTGGTAGACATGGCGCTGCTCGCGGGTGAACTCGGGCCAGGGCAGGGTGCCGTCGCGGGCGAAATCCACCCAGATGCGGTGGACCCGGTCGGCCAGTTCCTGCGGCGGCGCTTCGCCGCACAGCCCTTCGGGACCGGTCACGGCGGCCAGCGTGTCGAACACGAAAGGCAGCTCCATCGCATGCGCCGCGCCCAAGCCACCGGAGCCGGACTTGGCGAATAGGGGCGAGCGCCACTCGAATTCGTACATATGCGTGCGGCCGCGATGCTCCTCGGCAAAGCGGCGCGCAGGCCAGCGGAATACGAGGTCGTGCGCCGCATCGGTGAAGGCATGGCCTGGCTTCACCCCCTTCCTGCCCATGCCGTAAGCCTTGAGCAGCTTGCGCGCACGCGGATGGACGCGGTGGAACACGTAGGTCGCCAGAAGTCGCCCGATCGTCTCGCGCACACCGGTGGGAATGAAGTAGAGGTTCATCTCCTGCGCATTGGTGCCGATCAGCAGGTCGATTTCCGCCCCGGCGCCCGCCTGCAACGCATCGAGCGGCTTCAGCGGTAGCACGTCGTCGCCATGCACGGGAACGAAGCGGCTGATACCGAAAACCGGCTCGTGCCCTTCGGCATCGCGCAAATCGAGCCGGGTCTTGGGCAGGCTGACCGTCTCGACCGCATCGAGCAGGCGCTCGCTCGGCTCCACGCTGCGGAAACCGGCTTCGTCGGGCGTGATCTTCAGCAGCTTCGCCAGCTTGCGCACCAGCCGCTGGGCGACGCCGATGTCGCGGGTCATGCGGCCATGCCCGCTCTGTACGATCGCGCGGCGGAACAGTCCCTTGGCGAGCGGCGAGGTGATGAGGTCGGCGATCGCCATGGCCCCGGCGGATTCGCCGAACACGGTGACATTGGCCGGATCGCCGCCGAACGCGGCGGCATTGCCGCGCACCCATTCGAGCGCGGCGATCATGTCACGCAGGCCCAGGTTGGTGGGGACGCCCGGGATCGGCAGGAAGCCGTCGACACCCATGCGATAATTGATGGCGATGCATACCACGCCGTCCCGCGCAAAGGCGCTGCCGTCCTGCACCGGCGCGTCCTTGCTGCCGACGACGAAACCGCCGCCGTGGATGAACACCATCACGGGCAGGGCGCCCCGATGCTCCGCAGGGGTCCAGACATTGAGCGCAAGGTAGTCGTCGCCCGGCTGCCATCCGCTGCCGATGAGCGCCGCGACGTCGAGCCCGGGCATGCCCTTGACGCGCTGCGGGGCATTGGCTCCAGGCTCATGGGCATCGCGCGCACCCTGCCACGGCAGCGGCGACCGTGGCAGCGCGAAGCGCAGCGACCCTGCAGGCGCCGCCGCATAAGGCACGCCGAAGAACGAAGCGACGCCGGCCTTTACGCGCCCGCGCACTCTTCCGGCGGTTGTCTCGACTTCCACTTCCACGGTTCTCTCCACATGCTCGGCGAAACGCAGCGTACAGCGCGGGCGCGGTGATTGCAGCCGGGTACGACTATGCCGAACGGGCCAATCTATTGGCCGCAGAGAAGTGCAGCGGCGGTATCGGGCCGAAATGTCCGCAAAAGCGTCATGCATATTTGGATTGAACAATTGGCATGCAAATACTCTTGACGAATCTGCACGTACTGGAGTAGATAATTGGTATATAGAATGGGTGAGGAGAATCTGGGTGGTCTCAGCGGCGAAATGCCCCGCAGGCAGTGGTTTCGTGGCCATGCGTGCCGTGCTCTTGATGGGGGCCTCCATCGTGGCCTGCGCGGTGGGCGCCGCCCCTGCGATGGCTCAGGATGGTGCCGTTCAGGGCTCGGATGAGGCTGTCGACGATACTTCGGCGAATGCCATCGTCGTCACCGGTGTGCGCGAAACGATGCAGAATTCCATCGAGGCCAAGCGCACGTCCGACGCCATCGTCGATGCGGTGTCCTCCAAGGAGATCGGCGAACTGCCGGGCCAGTCGGTGGGTGAGGTGATCGCGACGATCACCGGCGCCTCGATCGACCGGGCGAACTACGGCCCCACCGAAGTTTCCATCCGCGGCTTGGGCTCCGGGCTCAGCATGACGACGTTCAACGGGCGCGAGGCGACCAACGGGTCGGGCGACCGGGCGGTCAACTTCGGCCAGTTCCCCGCCGAACTGTTCAACGCCATCAAGATCTACAAGACGCAGCAGGCCGACCTCATCGAAGGCGGCGTCGCCGGCCTGATCGAGATGGAGACCCGCAAGCCGCTCGACTACAAGCGCCGCCAGCTTCAGGCCGAGGTCAAGGGCAACCTGAACCCGTATCAGGACCGGATCGATGGCGAGAGCCCTTATGGCTACCGCATCACCGCCAGCTACATCGACCAGTTCAACCTCGGCGCGCTGGGCGACGTGGGTATCTCGATCGGCTACCAGCGCAACAAGGTGAGCGATCCGGTCGAGCGCTTCTATACCAGTTCGACATGGTTCACCTGCAATGCGGCGATCGTGTCCACCGGCAACTGCACCGAAGTGAGCCGCGAGCAGGGGAATTCGGGCACGCCGTTCTTCCATGCCTCGAATTCCTACGCATACCGGCAGATGACGACTTCGGACTTGCGCAACGCGGTGTTCGGGGCGCTGCAGTGGCAGCCGAGCCCGACGCTCGACATCAACCTCGACCTTCAGTACTCGCGCCGCCAGTACAGCGAGGAACGCCACGATTTCGGCACGGCGGAAGGACGCTACAACCTGCACAACGTCGTCATCGGCGACAACAACCAGCTGCTGGAGGCCGACGGTTCGGCCACGATGCAGTCGGTGTCGGGCTTGTTCCAGCGTGACGAGAAGTACCTGGGCCTGGGCGGCAACGTCGAATGGCAGGCGAGCGACCGTCTGACCCTCAACGCCGACTTCGGTTATTCGCATACCAAGCGGCTCGACATCACCCGCCAGGTCCGCCTGCGCACCGATCCTTTCGACATCTACGGCCAGCGCACCGCGATCAACAACCAGCGCATCCCCTACCACGTCGACATGAGCCAGAGCTACCTGCCGGTGTTCACCTTCGACGAGCGTTTCGATCCGACCAATGCCGACTTGTTCAGCGACGATGCGCGCCTGACGCGTTCGCAGGACGGCCGCGACGACGAGATCTACGCGATGCGCCTCGACGGCAAGTACAAGCTCGACGGCTTCATCGAGCAGATCGCGGTCGGCGCGCGCTGGTCGCAGCGCAAGTTCTTCGGCTACAGCAACGACGTCAACATCGACCAGACCGACCCGGCGGTGGACCGCGACGTCAACCTCGCCTGCCGCACGCCGTTCCCGCAGAGCAACTTCTTCGCCGATGGCCCGGCGGGCGCGATCACCAACTACGCGACTTTCGACGTGCTGTGCCAGTTCCGCCAGTACCTCGGCACCGAGGATCCCGGCAACAGCGGTGACTTGCGCGCGGTCGAGAACTCGGACGTCACCGAGAAGACCATGGCCGGCTACGTCCTGGCGACGTATTCGGGCGATCTGGGCGGAATTCCGGTGCGCGGCAACTTCGGCGTGCGCGGCGTCCACACCAAGGTCATCGCCAACGGCCTGCGCAGCGGGCTCGACGTCATCAACAACAGTGACGGCTCGATCTCCCTGCGGGAGAACGGCGACTTCACCGAGACCCGCATCACGTCCAGTTCCACGCGCTGGCTGCCCAGCCTCAACGCCATCTTCGACCTGTCGAACAAGGCGCGCCTGCGCACCGGCATCTACCGCGCGATGTCGCGCCCGGCGCCCAGCGCGCTCGGCGCCGGGCGGCAGATCACGTTGGAGACCGGCACCGGCTACACCTCGGTCACCGACGCGATCAACACCATCATCGCCACCGGCAGCCCCGCGCTCAAGCCGACGATGTCGTGGAACGCGGACCTCAGCTTCGAATATTACGCCAACAAGGACACGCTGCTGGCGGCGGCGGTCTACTACAAGCGCTTCACCGGCGGACGCATCCCGATCGAGGAGGACGAGGACTTCACGATCGGCGGCACCAGCTATTCGGTACCGGTTACGCAGACCACCAACAGCGACGAGCAGAGCGACCTCTACGGCCTTGAAATCACGGCCAGCAACCAGTTCACCTGGCTGCCGCACCCGCTCGACGGGCTGGGCGCCAAGCTGAGCTACAACTACGCCTGGACCAACTTCAAGACGCAGGACATCCGCTATGGCGACGTCGTCGACGCGGAAACCGGTGCAGTCACGCCCGGCCTGATTCCGGCGGCCAGTCTGAGCGGCTATTCCAAGCACGTCTTCTCGGCGCAGGCCTTCTACGAGATCGGCAAGTTCTCGATCCAGGGCATCTATCGCTATCGCTCGCGCTATTACCAGGCGTTCACCAGCGACAACACGCAGCTGCGCTACGTGAAAGGCAACGATACCTTCGACGTCAACGTGCGGTATTCCATCAACAAGACCGCCGATATCCGCTTTCAGGCACTCAACATCTTCAACGAGCCTCGGGTCGAATACATGCCGGTCGTCGGCAGCACGCGGAACGTGGAATTCTACGGCCCGCAATACTTCCTCAGCCTGCGCCTGCGCCTGCGCCTGCGCTGAGGCATCTACCCTGGCGGGAGCCGAACAGGGGGCTTCCGCCGGACAACACGAAAAACAGCCGGGCAACCGGCATTGACCATGCGGCCTGCGCCGCGGTGGAGGGGTGATTCATGGCTAATCCGGTTCGCGCGGGGCACCTGCGCACACGTCTGCTCGTTTCCGCGTGCTTCGCAGTGCTGCCGCTGGCGGCGCATGCGCAGGACGCCACCACGGTCACGGCATCGCGCACCAGTGCGCTCAGCATGGACGGTTCCGACACCCTGACGGTCGCATCGGGCGCGAATTTCCAGGTCACCGGCAACCAGGCGGTCAACGTCAACGGCGCCAGCAGCGGCGACGGCATCCTCATCACCAACGACGGCACGATCGAGGCGCTGGCCACCAGCGCGTCGAACGGTCGCGCGATCAGCGGCAGCACCGACTTCGCCGATCGCACCGCCACTATCGTCAACCGGGGGACCATTCGGGGCGCCAACGACGCGATCCGCTTCAGCGAGAGCACCGTGGGCGGCGATGGCGGCACGATCACCATCGACAACTACGGCACGATCGTCAGCACCGGCCTCGACAACGCGGGCAACCTCGCGCAGCAGGCGCAAGGCGTGGACGTGACCGTCACCGGCGTCACGCTCGATCTCACCAACCATGCGGGCGCGACGATCAGCGGATCGCAGGGCGTGGTCACCACGGCGATCACCAACCTCGTCAATGCGGGCACCATCACCGGCACCGGCGCGGTCAGCGGGCAGGGCGAGGGCGTGCGCAGCAATGCGGGCGGCTCGCTGAACCTCACCAACGAGGCGACCGGCAGCATCACCGGCATCTACGGCGTGATCGGCGCCGGCAACACCACCATCGTCAATCGCGGCACGATCAGCGGCACCGACGGCGATGCGGGCACGTACACCCGCGAGGCTATCCGCATCAACCTGAGCGCCTCCAGCACCGTCAACTCGGTGACCCTGGCGAACGGCAGCCTCACCCGCGCGGGGACCGGGGCCAGCGCCTCGGGCTATGCGGTCTATTTCGGCGGCACCGGTGTCGCCGGCACCGTGAACACGCTGACGGTGGAGACCGGGGCGGTGATCGAGGGCGGCCTTCGCGGCAACTCCACGACCGGCGTGACCGATATCCTGAACCTCACTGGCTCCGGCGCGCAGGTGCTGGGCACTTTCGCGGGTTTCGACGAACTGCATGTGCTGGGCGGAAGCTGGGCGATCACCAGTTCCCAGACGCTCAGCGGCGGGGCCACGATCGCCAGCGGCGCGACGCTGCGCTATGACGACCTCGACGCGGAAAACGGCGCCTATCTTGCCGGCGCCATGGTCAACGACGGGACGCTGGTGTTCAACCGGTCGCGCGGGGTCAACCAGTACGGCACCATCAGCGGCAGCGGCAGCGTGCGACTGACCGGCGCCGGCACCGTGGTCCTGAACGACGCGACGACGTATTCGGGCGATACCGTCATCAGCGCCGGGCGGCTGCGCACCGGGCAGATCGACGGCGCCTTCTCGGCCAATTCCGCCTTCGTCGTCACCGGCACCGGCGTCCTCGATCTCAACGACACCGCCACTACCCCGCTCGCGCGCGACCAGACCATCGCCAACCTCTCGGGCGACGGCGCGGTGTGGCTGGGGCAGAACAACGGCGGGACGCTGATGACGGGCGGCGCGGGCGGCGACACGCTGTTCTCGGGCGTGCTGAGCCAGCTGGGCGGGCTTGCCAAGGTGGGCACCGGGACGCTCACGCTCTCGGGCGCCAACACCGCCACGGGCCTGCTTTCGGTGCAGGGCGGCGGCCTTGCGCTCACCGGCCAGTGGGCGGGCGCGGCCGAAGTCGGCAATGGCGCCGCGCTGGGCGGCACCGGCAGCGTCGCCGGCGTGCTGACGGTCGGCGCGGGCACGATCGCACCGGGCAGCGGCGGCATCGGCACGCTCACCACCGGCGGGCTCGTGCTCTCCTCGAACTCGGTGCTGGCCTATGACCTCGGCACGCCGGGAACCGGCGACCGCATCCAGGTCAACGGCGACCTGACCCTCGACGGCACCCTGAACGTCGCCGACGTCGGCGGCTTCGGTGAGGGCGTCTACCGCCTGATCGACTATACCGGGGCGCTGACCGATAACGGGCTGGCGCTCGGCACGGTGCCCAACGGCACGATCAGCGGGCTGCTGGGCGTCCAGACCTCGGCGGCGAACCAGGTGAACCTCGTCTACGGCGCGCAGACGGCGACCGACATCCAGTTCTGGGACGGCAGCGCCACCGTCGCCAACGGCGCGGTCGATGGCGGCAGCGGCAGCTGGACCAACCTCGCAGCCAACTGGACCGACGCCAACGGCGGCGCCAATGCCGCGTGGGACAACGCTTTCGCGGTGTTCCAGGGCACGGCGGGCACCGTGACCGTCGATGACGCGATCGTCTTCACCGGCGCGCAGTTCATGACAGGCGGCTACGAGATCGCCGCCGGAACCGGCACGCTGACCACCGACACCGCGCTCACCAACATCCGCGTCGATCCCGGCCTGACCGGCACGATCAGCGCTGCGATCGGCGGCACCGGCGGGCTCGTCAAGAACGACAGCGGTACGCTCGTCCTCTCGGGCGCCAACAGCTACGGCGGCGCCACCAGCATCCTGGGCGGCACCGTGGTCGCGCTCGGCGGCTCGGCGATCCCGGCGTCGAGCGCGGTGATCGTCGCCGGCGGGGGCACCCTCGACATTCGCGCGGACCAGACCGTCGGCGGCCTCGGCGGCGCCGGGCAGGTGGTGCTGGGCGCCACCCTGACGACGGGCGGCCTCGGCAATGCGGACAGCTTCAGCGGCACGATCAGCGGCAGCGGCGGCCTGGTGAAGACCGGCACGGGCAGCCTGACGCTGGGCGGCGCCAACACGTATGACGGGACGACCACGGTGGCCACCGGCACGCTGGCGCTGCAAGGCAGCGTCGCGGAGGCGGTCGATGTCGCGGGCGGCGCGGTGCTGACGGGCTCGGGCAGCGCCGGCGGCACGGTGACGCTGGCGGACAACGCCACGCTCGTCGTCGGCGGCGCGGGCGCCGGGACGTTCACCAGCGGCGGGCTGGTGCTGTCCTCCGGCTCGGTCCTGGAAATGGGCCTTGGCGCGCCGAACGTGGCGGGGGCGAGCGATCGCCTGCAGGTCAACGGGAACCTCACCCTCGACGGCACGCTCAACGTCACCGACCTCGGCGGCTTCGGCATCGGCGTCTATCGCCTGGCCGACTATACCGGCACCCTGACCGACAACGGGCTCGATATCGGCGTCCTGCCCACCGGCATCGACGGCGACGACGTCACCGTGCAGACCTCGGTGACCTCGCAAGTCAACCTCGTCTACGACAGGGAGATTGCCGAACTCCAGTTCTGGGACGGCGCCGCGACCACCGCCAATGGCGCGGTCGATGGCGGCTCCGGCTCGTGGACCACGACCGACGACAACTGGACCGACGCCAACGGCACCGCCAACGACAGCTGGGGCGGCCGCTTCGCCGTGTTCCAGGGGCAGGCGGGCACGGTCACCGTCGATGGCGCGATCGGCGTCACCGGCATGCAGTTCATGACCAATGGCTACACCCTCGCGGCCGGAACCGGCGCCCTCAGCGTGCTGGAGGCGCAGACCAACTTGCGCGTCGATCCCGGCGTCACCGCCACGATCGCGGCATCCATCGGCGGCAACGGGGGCATCGCCAAGCTCGATGCCGGCACGCTCGTGCTGGGCGCCGCGAACAGCTACGCCGGGGCCACCACGGTCTCGGGCGGCACGCTGCGCGCGGGCGTGGCGGGGGCCCTGCCTGCCGGCACCGACGTCACCGTGGCGGCGGGCGCGACGCTCGACCTCGCGAGTTTCCAGGCGATCGCCAGCCTTGCCGGAGACGGTAGTGTAACGCTTTCGGGAGGCGACCTCGTCACCGGCGGCGGCGATGGCTCGACCCGGTTCGGCGGCGTCATCAGCGGCTCGGGCGCGCTGTCCAAGGCCGGCAGCGGCGTGTTCACGCTGGCGGGTGCCAACACTTATACCGGCGGCACCACCGTCTCGGCAGGCATCCTGCGCCTCGATGGCGGTACGCTGGGCAGCGGCGCGCTGGCGGTGGCGAGCGGGGCGACGCTGGACCTCAACGGCGCCAGTTCCACCGTCGGCACCCTGAGCGGCGCGGGTGCGATCCAGCTCGGCAGCGGCACGCTCACGGCGGGGGGCAGTGCGAACAGCAGCTTCACCGGCATCATCGGCGGCACCGGCAGCCTCGGCAAGACCGGAACCGGCACGCTGACCCTCTCGGGCGCGAACACCTACAGCGGCGGCACCACGGTTGCCGGCGGCACCCTTGCGGCGGGCGCGGCGAACGTGCTGGGCAGCGGCACGCTCACCGTGGCGAGCGGGGCCAACGCCGCGCTGGGCAACTTCGCACAGACCGTAGGCGGGCTCTCGGGCGAGGGCACGATCGCGCTGGGCAGTGCGATCCTGACCGTCAACGGCGCAGGGAACACCAGCTATTCGGGCGTCCTGTCCGGCACCGGCAGGCTCATCAAGACCGGCACCGGAACGCTGGTGCTGGGCGGCGCCAATACCTACACCGGTTCCACCAGCATCACCGGCGGTACGCTGATCGTGAACGGCTCGCTGGCCGGCACCGTCTCGCTCGGGGCGAGCGGGACGCTGGGCGGCTCGGGCAAGGTCGGGTCGCTGAACGTCGCGGGCACGGTATCGCCCGGCAACTCGATCGGCACGCTCAACGTCGCCGGCTCGCTGACCTTCCAGAACGCCTCGACCTACCTCGTCGAGGTCTCCCCGAACGGCACGGCGGACCGCATCACCGCCACCGGCGCGGTGACGATCCAGGGCGGCACCGTCTCGGTTCTGGGCGGCGGACAGACGAACTTCTCGCCGCTCACCACGTACACGATCCTGTCGGGTTCCTCTGTCACCGGCACGTTCTCCAGCGTGACCAGCGACCTTGCGTTCCTGACGCCCAGCCTGGTCTACAACGCGGCGGACGTGGAACTGCGGCTGCTGCGCAACGACGCCAGCTTCGCTTCGGTCGCGGTCACCGCGAACCAGGCGGCGGTGGCCGGCGTCGTCGAGGCGCAGGGGGACGATCCGGCTGGCGGCGCGCTGTTCGACGCCGCCATCGGCCTCAACGCCGAGGATGCGCGCGATGCCTTCGACCAGCTTTCGGGCGAGATCCTCGTCGCCGTCTCGACGATCGCCGGCCGTGACGGGCACGATGCGGCGCGCGACCTGATCGGGCGCCTCGACGGCCCACGCGGCCAGCGGCTCAGCGCCTGGGTCGCGGGCGATATCGGCAGGCTGGCCGCCGGATCGCAGGGCGATTTCGCCAAGGTCAATTCGGACCGCAAGGTCGTGGAGGGCGGCGTCGAATATACCGGCACGCATCTGCGGGCGGGCCTAGCCTACCGCTATTCGAAGAACGAGATCGACCTTTCGGGCCGGGCGGGCAGCGCCGACCTGGTGACCAATTCGGCGTATGCCTACCTCGGTTACATCCAGGGCGGGCTACGCATCGCCGGTGGCTTCGGCTATGCCGCGCATACCCTGTCGACCGAGCGCGCGGTTGCTTTCGGCGGCCTTTCCAACGACTTGCGCTCCGACAGCGACGGCCGTTCCTATGTCGGCTTCGGCGAGGTGTCCTACGCCGTCCCGGTCGGCAAGACGCTGCGGGTCGGGCCGTACGGCGGGATCAGCGCGGCCTCGACGACGCTCGGCGCGCTGGAGGAATGGGGCGGCGCGGCGGCGCTGGCGGGCGAGCGGACGCGCGATACCACCGTCCTCGCCAGCTACGGCGCACACGGCAGCGCGACGTTCGATGGCGGCTTCCAGCTGGCGGCGGACATCGGCGCGCGGTCCTATCTCGACAACGCCGCACCGCGCCGCACGCTGCGGTTCGTCGACGGCGGGGACAGCTTCGAGATCGGCGCGGCGCGCTACGGTACCACCGCGCTGACCGGCCGGATCGAGGGTTCGGCGAGCGTCGGCCGCGTGCTGCTGGGCCTCGGCGTCCATGGCGAGACCGGCGGCGGCGCTTCCGGCTACGGCTTCCGGGCCAGCGCGGGCTTCCGTTTCTGAGCGGCACTGAGCGGCACTGAACGGCACCTAACGATACCACAGATGCACAAAGGAGAGTGAGAGATGAAGACAGCAGCCTTTACCCTGGCCACCATCGCGCTTCTTGCGGGGGGCAGCGCCATGGCCCAGAAAGCCGGCCAGACCCGCGACCAGGCGATCGCCGCCTCGGCCAAGAAATTCCGCAACCTCGACACCAACGGCGACGGCAAGGGCAGCCCGGAGGAGCTGAAGGCGTTCATGGACAAGGCCGCCGAGAAGCGCGGCACCACCGTCGATCAGGCGCAGTTCGAGCGCCGCCTCAAGCGCCTCGACACCGATGGTGACGGCGTGGTCAGCGCCGCCGAGCTTCAGGCCGAGGATCTCGCCAAGTTCGATCGCGCCGACGCCAATCGCAACGGCGTGATCGACGCTGCCGAAGCGCCGTGATCGCATGGGCCCCGCTGCTTGCGATGGAAGCGGCGGGGCCTCTCGGCAGGCCGGGTGGTCTACCGGACTTCGTGATTTGTCATGAAATTTGGTATGAACATATATTGCCCATTTGCCCGCATAAGAGTATGCCAATTTTCAAGGCCTCACTGACGGCCGGTATGAAGTGGAAGAGTGGCCCGATGGCACCGTCTCGCAAGCTCCTGTGGAGCAGCATCCTCCTGGCGACGACATCCGTTCCGGCATCGGCGCGCGACTGGCTCGTCCATGACCAGAAGGAATATCTTGCCGCGGCCGCCGCCGCGAAGGCGGGGGACGTCATCCGCCTCGCCGATGGCGAGTGGAAGGACTTCCCCGTGCTGCTGCAGGGCGAGGGCACCGCGAAGGCGCCGATCACGCTCACCGCGCAGACCAAAGGCAAGGCGATCCTCACCGGCGCCTCCAGCCTGCGCATGGCGGGCAACTACCTCGTCGTCTCGGGCCTCGTCTTCCGGGACGGTGCCGCGCCGGGGGCGGAAGTCATCAGCTTTCGCCGCGACGCGCGCACGTACGCCAGCCACTCGCGCCTCACCGAAGTCGTGGTGGACCATTACAACAAGGCGGACCGCCGCGCCGAGGACCGCTGGGTCTCGCTCTACGGCACCGACAACCGCGTCGATCACAGCTGGTTCGCAGGCAAAGGCAACCTCGGCGTCACCCTCGCGGTGATCCGGCCCAAGGGGCAGCCGCAAGCGAACCGCCACCGTATCGACCACAATTACTTCGGCCCGCGCCCGCCGCTCGGCTCCAACGGCGGCGAGACGATCCGGCTGGGCACCAGCGACGAGTCGCTTTCGGACGGCGCCAACCTGGTCGAGGACAACGTGTTCGACCGCTGCGACGGCGAGGTCGAGATCGTCTCGATCAAGTCTGGTGCCAACGTGGTGCGGGGCAACCTGATCCTGCAGTCGCAGGGCTCGATCGTGCTGCGCCACGGCAACGGCAACGTGGTCGAGCGCAACGTCTTCCTCGGCAAGGGCAAGCCCCATACCGGCGGCGTGCGCGTCATCAACGAGCGGCAGGTGGTGCGGGGCAACTACATGGAGGGGCTGGCCGGGATCAGCTTCACCAGCGCGCTGGCGGTGATGAACGGCGTGCCGGGCTCTTCGCTCGCGCGCTACCATCAGGTGTCGGGCGCGGTGGTCGCGGGCAATTCGATGTTCGACGTCGCGCGCGTGACGCTGGGCGCGGGCGCCGATGCCGAGCGTACCGCGCCGCCGGTGGACAGCACGATCCGCGACAACCTGTTTACCGCCAGTGCAGATGCCAAAGGCGGCGGGGTACTGCGGCTCGACGGCGATGTCGGCGGCATCACCTTCACCGGCAACGTCTCTCAGGGCGAGGTGCCTGGTGCGCTGGCTTCGGGCGTGCGCAAGGCGACGATCGCCACGAAGCGCGCCGCCAACGGACTGCTCTATCCCACCGACCCGGCGCTTGCGAAGCTGGGCGCGCCGCCTGACCTGAAACCGGTGACGCTCGGCGAAGTCGGGCCGAGCTGGTACGCCAAGGCCGATGGCGTGGTCGCCTTCGGTTCGGGGCGTTCGGTGCCGGTGCAGGCGGGTGCCCTCGATGCCGCCGTTGCTGCCGCGAAACCGGGCGATGTGCTCAGGCTGGCTGCCGGGCGATACACCGCTGCCGCGCCCTTGCGAGTCTCGGTGCCGCTGACGCTTGCCGGTCCCGCCAGCGCCGAGATCGCCTTTTCCGCGCCCAGCCTCTTCGTGCTGGAGGAGGGCGGGCGCCTGCGGCTTGAGGGCCTGACAGTGACGGGCGCCTCCGCCCCGCGCCAGAGCGGCAATGCCGTGATCCGCACCGCCGCGAAGTCCACCATCGCCAATTACGCGCTGGAGATCGTCGGCACCGCCTTCAACGGCCTCGACGGCGCGCCGGACTTCGACCTCATCGCCACCACGCCGGGCACCTTCGCCGACGATATCACGATCGACAAGGTGGCGGTCGCGGGCCTGTCGGGCACCGTGCTCGACGCCGCCGCCGAGACCGGCACCAAGGGCTACTACGCTGCCGAGCACATCGCCATCACCGGCTCGCGCTTTGCGCAGATCGGCGCGCTGGCCAGCGTGCTGCGCGGCGGGACGGACGAGAGCACATTCGGCCCCGAAGTGATCGTGCGCGGCAATGCGGTGGCGCAGAGCGGCCCGGCGCTGCTGACGCTCTCGGGCGTGCAGTCGGCGCTGATCGATGGCAACATGTTCGCCCGTGCCGGGCTGATCGCGGTCGCCAATAGCGTCGGCGCGCCCGAGACCCGCATCACCGGCAACCGCTTTGCCCAGACCTCGGAGCCTCAAGTGACCCAACTCTACCCGCAAGGCGCGCCGCGCGTGCAGGTTTCCGGCAACATCATGAGCGGAGACGCTTCGTGATCGGTCGCAATCTGCTTCTGGGCGTCGCGCTGATCGCGATGACGCCGCTCACCGCGCATGCCGCGCCGGTCGATGATGCGCATCCGGTGCTGACCGATGCCGCCGCGCTCTCGGGTCTTGGCGCGCAAGCGCAGCGCTATCCACTGTTCGCCGAGGAGCTGGCGCGGGTGCGCAAGCTCGTCGATACCGAGATGAAGAACGGCATCAACGTTCCGGTGCCGAAGGACGCGGGCGGCGGGGCCAGCCACGAACAGCACAAGCGCAACTACACCGCGCTTTACGGCGCCGGGCTGCTCTACCGGGTGACCGGCGACAAGCGCTATGTCGATTACGCGCGCGACATGCTGCTGGCTTACGCGAAGCTCTATCCCACGCTCGGGCCGCACCCGGCGGCGAAGAACGAGGCGGCCGGGCGCTTGTTCTGGCAGAGCCTGAACGACTCCGTCTGGCTTGTCTACGGCATTCAGGGCTATGACGCGGTGCGCGATGCGCTGAGCCCGGCCGACCGCAAGACGATCGACGACAACGTGTTTCGCAAGATGGCGCAGTTCCTCTCGACCGGATCGCCCAAGGTCTTCGACCGCATCCACAACCATGCGACCTGGGCCAATGCCGGGGTCGGCATGACCGGCTACGTGCTGCGCGATCCGAACATGGTCGAGCAGGCGCTGAAGGGCCTCGACAAGAGCGGCAAGGCCGGGTTCCTGCGCCAGCTCGACCTGCTGTTCTCGCCCGACGGGTATTATGCCGAGGGGCCGTACTATCAGCGCTATGCGCTGCAGCCTTTCGTGATCTTCGCGGCGGCGGTCGATGCCAACGAGCCGCAGCGGCACATCTTCGAATATCGCGACGGGGTGATCCTGAAGGCGATCCGTTCGGCGATCCAGACCACGTACGACGGCTATTTCTTCCCCTTCAACGACGCGATGCCCGACAAGAGCCTCAAGACCGAGGAACTCTATCAGGCAGTCGCGATCGGTTACGGCAAGACGCATGACCCGGCGCTGCTATCGATCGCGCAGTGGCAGGGTCGTACCGTGCTCACCCCCCAGGGCCTGGATGTTGCCAGAGATCTTGCCGCCGGCAAGTCCAGGCCCTTTCCCTTCGCCTCGATGCTGCTGCGCGACGGGCCGGACGGGGACCACGGCGGCATCGCGATCCTGCGCGATGGGGCGGGGCCCAAGGATCAGGTGCTCGCGGTCAAGAACACCGCGCAGGGCATGGGCCACGGCCATTTCGACAAGCTGAACTGGATTCTCTACGATAACGGGCAGGCGGTGGTGACCGACTACGGTGCCGCGCGCTTCCTCAACATCGAAGCCAAGGACGGCGGCCGCTACCTGCCCGAAAACGTCAGCTGGGCGGCGCAGACGGTGGCGCACAATACGCTCGTCGTGGACGAGACCAGCCACTTCGGCGCCGACTGGAAGCGCGGCGAAACGCTCTCTCCGCGCCAGCTGTGGTTCGCAGGCGAGGGGACCGTGCGCGGCTCGATCGCCGAGATGGCGGGGGCATACCCGGGCGTCACCTTCCGCCGCGCGCTGCTGCAGGTGCCGGTTGAGGGCGCCAAGAGCCCGCTGGTCGTCGATCTGCTCAAGGTGACGGGCGGCAAGGCGGCGCGCTATGACCTGCCGCTGCATTATGCCGGGCAGTTGATCGACACCGGCTTCCCGCTGCAGTCGAACGTGACGACGCGCCCGGTGCTGGGCAAGGCCAACGGCTACCAGCACCTCTGGGTCGATGCGACGGGCAAGCCGGCGGCCCAGAACGGCGTCGTGACGTGGATCGAGGACGGGCGGTTCTACTCCTACCGCGTCGCCACGCCGGGCGTGACGATGATCCTGGGCGAGAGCGGCGCGGGCGACCCGCGCTTCAACTTGCGGCGCGAGCCGTTCATCCTCCAGCGCCTCGACGGCGCGAAGGACGCGGCTTTCGTCAGCCTGCTCGAACCGCATGGCCGCTACGACGCCTCGGCGGAGACCACCACCGGCAGCGAAAGCGCGGTGCGCAGCCTCACGCACGAGCGGCAGGGCGACATCGATCTGGTGACGATCACCTTCCGCAAAGGCCCCTCGGTGGTCCTCGCCATCGCCGACGATACGGACGCGGCCAAGAGCCACTCGGCGCAGATCGGCGGCAAGGCGCAAGGCTGGAAGGGCGCGGTCGGCCGCTTCGCAATTCCGCAGGAGAAATCCCGGTGAAGAACCTGCGCTGGATGGTCATCGCGCTGATCGCGCTGGCCACCGTCATCAACTATATCGACCGCAATGCGCTGGCGGTGATGTGGCCTGCGGTCTCCAAGGAGATCGGCGCCGACAAGTCCGACTACGCGCTGCTGGTGACGGTGTTCATGCTGGCCTATGCCTTCGGGCAGTCGGCGTTCGGCAAAGTGTTCGACGTGATCGGCACCCGGCTGGGCTTCGCGGTCTCGATCCTGTTCTGGTCGCTCTCCATCGGCCTGCATTCGGTGGTCCGCTCGCTCGGCCTGCTGGCAGTGCTGCGGGTGACGCTGGGGGTGAGCGAGGCGGGCAACTGGCCGGGCGCGGCCAAGGCCAATGCGCTGTGGTTCCCGCAGAAGGAACGCGCGCTGGCGCAGGGCGTGTTCAATGCGGGTGCCTCGCTTGGCGCGATCGTCTCGGCGCCGCTGGTGGCGCTGCTGTTCACCGCCTTCGGCTGGCGCACGACGTTCCTGCTCATCGGCGTGCTCGGCTTCCTGTGGCTGGTGCCCTGGCTGCTGCTCTACCGCGCCGACCCCGACGCCAATCCCTGGCTGACCAAGGCCGAGCGCGACCATATCATGGGCACCGCCGAGGCGCAGGCCGCCACGCCGCTGGGCTACGCGCCGGGCTGGGCCGAGATGCTGCGCCACCCCCAGAGCTGGGCGATCATCCTCTCGCGCTTCTTCCTCGATCCCGTCTGGTGGCTGTTCGTCTCGTGGCTGCCGATCTACCTGGCCGAGACTTTCGGCTTCGACGTCCAGCAGATCGGCCTGTTCGCCTGGGTGCCCTTCGTCGGCGCGATGGCGGGGAGCCTGACTGGCGGCTGGCTTTCGGGCGCGCTGATCGCACGCGGGAAAAGCGTCAACTTCGCCCGCAAGACCGCGATCACGGCGGGCGGGGTCATCATGCTGCCGCCGCTGCTCCTGACGATGCACGCGGGCTCGCCGCTCTATGCGGTGCTGCTGATCGCGGTGATCCTGTTCGGCTTCCAGATGGCGATCAACAACATCCAGACGCTGCCTGCGGACTACTTCGCGGGCGGCACCGTGGGCTCTCTCGCTGGTCTCGGCGGCACGGCGGCGGTGGCCGGAACGCTCGTCACCACCTGGCTCGTGCCGGTGATGACGAAGACCAGCTACGCCCCGATCTTCGCACTGGCCGCCGCGCTGGTGCCCGCGTCTCTCCTCTGCATCTGGCTGCTCGGCCGCCGGATCGAACCTCTCTCCTCCCCCAACAGCTAGATCAAAGGGCAATTCCCATGCGTTTCAAGGACAAGGTCGCCATCGTCACCGGCGGCGGGCGTGACATCGGCAAGTCGGTGTCGCAATATCTCGCGCGCGAAGGCGCCAGCGTCGTCATCAACTACCGCAGCAACCGCGAGGAAGCCGAGCGCACGCTGGAGGAGATCACCTCGCAGGGCGGCAAGGCGATCATCCACCAGGCCGACGTCGCCGACGCGCAAGCCGTTGCGGGCCTCGTCGCCGCCACTACCGAAGCCTTCGGGGACCGCATCGACTTCGTGGTGAACCTCGCGGGCGGCATGGTCGCGCGCAAGACGCTGGCCGAGATGGACGAGGCGTTCTTCGACCACGTCATGGACCTCAACCTCAAGTCGGCGTTCCTCGTCACCAAGGCGGCGCTGCCGCATCTCGGCAAGGGCAGCGCGATCGTCAACGTCGCCTCGCTCGCGGGCCGCGACGGCGGCGGACCGGGCGCGACCGTCTATGCGACGTCCAAGGGCGCGCTGATGACGCTGACGCGCGGCTGGGCCAAGGAACTGGGTCCGCAGGGCGTGCGCGTGAATGCCGTGTGCCCGGGCCTGATCGGCACCAGCTTCCACGATATCTTCTCCAAGCCCGAGGGGCGCGCCGCCACCGCGAACAACACCCCGCTGCGCCGCGAAGGCCACCCGGACGAAGTCGCCACCACCATCGGCTTCCTGCTGTCGGAAGACGCCGCGTTTCTGACCGGCGTGAACCTCGACATCAATGGCGGCCTGTTCTTCTCGTAAGGGAGTTTATGAGGATGACCCGAAAGGCACTTTTCGCAGCAGCCGCAACAGCGGCGCTGCTCGTTTCTCCCGCCATGGCGCAGGACGGCCAGCCCACGGCGGACGGCGGCACCAGCAAGGGCCGCACCGTGCGCACCGATGCCGCGCCGATCAGCGTCTACAAAGTCATCCTCGTCGGCGATTCCACGATGGCGGCGATGAGCGGCTGGGCCTCGATCTTCTGCGCGCACCACGTCAAGTCCTCGGTCGCCTGCCTCAACCTCGGGCGCGGCGGCCGCTCGACCCGCTCGTACCGGCAGGAAGGCTCGTGGGCCAATGCCATGGCCGAGGCGAAAGTGCCCGGCTACCGCGCGACGTACGTGCTGATCCAGTTCGCCCACAACGACCAGTCCTCGGTCGCCGAGCGCTGGACCGAGATGGACAAGGAGTTTCCGGACAACCTGCGCCGCATGGTCGAGGAGGTCCGCGCCGCCAGGGCGATCCCGGTGCTGGTGACCCCGCTCACCCGCCGCGAGTTCGTGAAGGGCAAGCTCAACAACACGCTGGAGCCGTGGAGCGCCAAAGTGCGCGAGGTCGCCGCCGCGCTGAAGGTGCCGCTGGTGGACCTCAACGCATCGAGCGCCGCCGCCGTCCAGCAGCTCGGCCCGGAGGCCTCGACGGCGCTGGCGCAGACCGGCCCGAGCGAAGCCGAACTCGCCGCCGCCCGCGCGGGCACGACGCTGAAGCCGCGCGCGGCCGAGGACGCCCGCCTGCCGCCGGTGCCCACCGTCCCGAACGGCCCGCGCGGACAGTTCGTGCGCAAGTTCGATTATACCCACATCGGCGATGCCGGCGCGGAAGTCTTCGCGGCGCTGGTGGCGCGCGATCTCGCCCGCGCGGTGCCCGAACTGCGCAGCCAGATCGCGCCGTGAAGGATTGCCCTTCCTCAGGGGGACGAATGGGGCGAAGTACGCCAATCCCGGTCGTCATTGTGAGGCCCGCAGGGGCGCGGCAATCCAGGGCGGCCGCAAGATTGGTCGGACAATTGCGTCGTTTTGGCATGAACGCTATGTAATGGGTGTGACGATGAGAAAGATGACACACCATGGCTGACAGGTTGTTCCAGGGCATTGCCGACCGGATCGTGGCCTTGATCGACGAAGGCGTGTTCCCGCCGGGAACGCGCCTGCCCGGCGAGCGCGAGCTGGCGGAGCGCTTCAACGTCAGCCGCGTCACCATCCGCGAGGCGGCGATCGCGCTGCAGGCGGTGGGCGTGCTGAAGATCAAGACCGGCTCGGGCATCTACGTGTCCGAGCGCGACGAACGCAACGACGATACCCTGCCCAAGGTCAGCGCGCTGGAACTGACCGAGGCGCGCTCGCTGTTCGAATCCGAGGCGGCGGCGCTGGCCGCCCCGGTGATCTCGGACGAGACGCTGGCCAAGCTCGACGAACTGCTCGCGGCGATGGCGGTGGAGGAGGACGACGAGCGTTCGACCGAGATCGACCGCGAGTTCCACATGACGATCGCCTCGGCCTCGGGCAATGGAGCGATCACCCATGTCATCCGCACGCTGTGGCGGCTGCGCACCGAACTGCCCGAAGTGAAGCACACCCATGCCAGCGTCTGCCACCACGACGGCATGACCCGGCAAGACGAGCACGCCGCCGTCGTCGAGGCGCTGCGCAGCCACGATCCGCAGGGCGCGCGCCTGGCCATGCGCCAGCACTTCCAGCGCCTGCTCGGCTCGATGCTCGACGCGACCGAGGAGCGCGAGATTTCCGAACTGAGGCGCAAGGCACAGGAAAGCCGCGAGCGATTCCTGATGAGCGCGAAGATCTGATGCCCGCCTTCCGTCATTGCGAGCGGAGCGAAGCAATCCAGGGCGGTCTACACGACGCTGGATTGCTTCGCTCCGCTCGCAATGACGAGTGGCTTTGAATCCTCCAGGCAAGGAGCACCTGACATTACCGGCCATGTCGTTACTTTCGGCGAAGTGCTGCTGCGCTTCGCCACCCCGGCCGCGCGGCTGACGGTGCAGTGCGATGCGCTGGACATGGTCGTCGGCGGGGCCGAGGCCAACGTCGCGGCGGGGCTCGCCTCGCTGGGCCATGACGTGAAGATGCTGACGCGCCTGCCGTCGAGCCCGCTGGGCGACAAGGCGCGCGCGGCCCTTGGCGCCGCCGGGATCGACACCACGTATGTGGGGCGCGATTCCGGCCGCATGGGCCTCTATTTCCTCGAGAGCGGGGCGGGTCTTCGGCCTTCGTCGATCACCTACGATCGCGCGGGCTCTGTGTTCGCGGCCTCCTCCGCGAACCAGTTCGACTTCGCGTCTGCTCTCGAGGGAGCCCGACTGCTCCACCTGTCGGGCATCACGCCGGCGCTCGGCCCTGGAGGCGTCGCGCTTGCGCAAGCCGCCGTCGCTGGGGCCGATGTCGCCGGCGTACCCATATGTTTCGATGGCAATTACCGCGCGCTGCTGTGGGATGCATGGGACAGTGATCCCCGCAGCGTGCTGACCGACCTCATGCAGTCGGCGACGGTCATGATCGGCAATCACCGGGATATCTCGCTGCTGCTGGGCAAGGCATTCTCCGGCGACGGCTCCGACCGGCGGCGCGAGGCGGCGCTGGCGGCCTTCGAGGCTTTCCCGAAGCTGCAACTGATCGCCTCGACCGCGCGGCATGTCGTGAACTCCGGCCATCACCGTATCGCCGCACGTCTCGACGCGCGGGACGGGGCGCACCAGACCAGCGAAGTCGATGTCACCGGCATCGTCGATCGCATCGGCACCGGAGACGCCTTCGCGGCGGGCGTGCTGCACAAGTGGCTGCAGGGCGCGGATCTCATCGCCACCGCGCAGGCGGGTCTGGCGTATACCGTGCTCAAGCACACGGTGCCCGGCGACATGTGCCTCGTCGGGCCGGGCGAACTGGAGGCGTTCTCCGCCAGCGGCGGCGACGTGCGGCGCTAGGCGCGCGGGATCGGCGGGAAAGTCAGCCCTTCCGGCGCAGGCTCCGCTGACAGAACGGCGAACAGGTCATCGACGGCCTCGGCAAGCCGCTCGTCCAGGAAGGCCAGCAATTGCGTCCACCCCGACAGGCCATCGAGTTCGCCGGGCCCGTCCGATACGCCGCGCAGGCCGATCATCGGCACGCCCATCCGCTGGCACGCGCGCAGCACGGCGTAAGTCTCCATATCGACCAGGTCGGCATCGATCCGCGCATAGTCCTCGCCGCCGACGATATCCGCGCCGGTCGACAGCGAGGCGCATGACAGGCCGGGCAGCAGCGCCGGCAGCGGCATGACCGCCGGGAAATCGGCGAACGGCGTGACCCCCTTGGCGAAGCCGATCCGCGAGGCGTCCATGTCGCGCCAGGACACGCTGTCGATCTGGTGCACCGATCCCACCGGACACCGCCGCGATCCCGCCGAACCGAGCGAAACGACGAGATCGACCCGTTCTCCGCCCGCCTGCAAATGCTGCAGGCACGTCGCGGTGCCGATCGCCGCCTCCACCGGGCCGACGCCGGTGACCAGCGGCGTCATGCGCGCCTTGAGGTGGGCTCCATATTCGTGCTCGGTCGCCATCACGAACAGCACGCGCGCGCCTGCGATCGGGGTTGGCTTCACGACTGGCGGCTGCATGGCGTTGTCCTGCGCTGGAGTGAAGGCCGCTTTCGCAAACGAGGCGGCGACAGGCAAGGCCTGGCACAGCCGCAATACTTTCAAAAAATGCAACGGAAGGGCTTTCGCGGGGTTGCCCCGGCGGCGTTCCGCCCCCTAAGCTTCCACGAACGAGTGGCTACACGGAGTGAGGTTTTGGAGACAGTTTCGATCGTGCTTTTTCTTCTGCTGGCGGTTGTCGTCAGCGGAGCCGTTGCCAGGATGTTGCCATTCTCGGTTCCCACCCCGCTGGTGCAGATCGCACTCGGGGCCGTCATCGGACTGTCGACGTCGCATCGGGTTGAACTCGATCCCGAACTGTTCCTGTTTCTCTTCCTGCCGCCGCTGCTGTTCCTCGACGGATGGCGCATCCCCAAGGACGAGCTGTTCAAGGATGCCTCGACGGTCGTCGAACTGGCGCTCGGCCTGGTGCTGATGACGGTGATCGGGATGGGCTTCCTGATCCACTGGATGATCCCGGCGATGCCGCTGGCGGTGGCCTTCGCGCTGGCGGCGGTCGTCTCGCCGACCGATCCCATCGCCGTGTCCGCGATCGCCGCGCGCGTGCCGATCCCCAAGCGCATGATGCACATCCTCGAAGGGGAATCGCTGCTCAACGATGCCTCCGGCCTCGTCTGCCTGCGCTTCGCGGTGGCGGCGGCGCTGACGGGCACCTTCTCCGCCGGGGCGGCCGCCCTGAACTTCGCGTGGGTGGCCGGGGCCGGCCTGGCGATCGGCGTCGCGGTGACGCTGGTGGTGACGCGCGCCAAGGCCTTCGTCACCCGGCGCTGGGGCGAGGATACCGGATCGCAGATCCTGGTCAGCCTGCTCATCCCCTTCGGCTCCTACCTGCTGGCCGAACATTTCCATGCATCGGGCATCCTCGCGGCGGTGAGCGCCGGCGTGACGATGACCTTCGCCGAGATTTCCCGCCAGGCGCTGGCGGTTACCCGCATGCGCCGCAACTCGGTGTGGGACATGATCCAGTTCACGCTCAACGGCATCATCTTCGTGCTGCTGGGCGAGCAGATGCCGAACATCCTTGCGGGCGCCAGGCAGACCGTCGCCGCCACCGGGCACAGCCAGCCGTGGTGGCTGGCGATCTACATCCTGGTGATCGTCGCCGGCCTTGCGGGCTTGCGCTTCCTGTGGGTCTGGGCCTCGCTGAAGTTCACGATCCTGCGCGGCGCGCGGCGCGGCATGGGGGTGCAGAGCCCCGACTGGCGGCTGATCGCGGCGACTTCGGTAGCGGGAGTGCGCGGCGCCATCACGCTTGCCGGTGTGCTGACGCTGCCGCTGGCGCTCGATGACGGCACGCCGTTTCCCACCCGCGACCTGGCGATCTTCCTGGCCGCCGGGGTGATCGTGGTGTCGCTGGTGCTGGCGAGCCTGGCGCTGCCGGTCCTCCTCAAGGGGCTGGCGATGCCTCCCGAACCCGCGCGGCAGGCGGAGGAGGACAGCGCCCGCGTCGCCGCCGCCGAAGCCGCGATCCGGGCCATCGAGCGCCACCAGCACGCGCTGGCCGAAGATCATGGCGAGGCCGACCTCTACGCCGAGGCCGGAGGACAAGTCATGGATCTCTACCGCGAGCGCATCGAGGGCCTGAGCGACCGCCAGTCCGCCGCCGAGACCCGGAGCGGAGAGCGGCTCCTGCGCGACTTCCGCCTCGTCGGCGTCAAGGCCGAGCGGCAGGCCCTGTTGCAGATGGTCCGATCTCGGCGGATCGGCAGCGAAACCGTTCGCAAGCTCACCCGCGAGTTGGATCTGGCCGAAGCCCGCTATCTGGGTTGAAAGTAGCGCGCAGGATCAGGAACCTTCGTCCAACGCCTCGCGCAGGTCCGTGGCGGTCGGCATCGCCTGCCGCTCCATCGCGTCGAGGGTGGCGCTCGCCATCGCGCGGTAGGCCGGGAGCAGTTCCGGCACCTCGCGCGCGATGGCATCAAGGTGGCCGCGCACGGTGCCCGCGTCCCCGCGCGAGACCGGCCCGGACAAGGCGCCCAGTCCCGAGGCGAGGCTGTTGTCCAGCGCCGCGCGCACCAGCGGGGCGAGCACGGCTGCAGGATCCTCCAGCCCGGCCCTGGCCAGCGCCCCCAGCGAACCGGCGATCAGCGTGACGAGGTGATTGGCCCCGTGGCACAGGGCCGCGTGATAGAGCGTGCGATGCTGCTCGGCCACTTCCACCGGCGAGCCGCCCAGCATGCGGACGATTGCCAGCCCTTCGGCGGTCGCCTGCGGGTCCGATCCGGTGACGGCGAAGCAGGCCGCGGCCATGCGCTCGACCTCGATCGCGGGATCGCCGGTGAAGGTCATCGCCGGATGCACCGCGGCGGTACGGGCACCGAGGCGGCGCAGCGGCTCCAGGATCGCCGTGCCGCTCCCGCCGCTGGCATGGAACACGAAGGGGCGGTGCCCCAGCGGCGCGGCGGTGATCCCGGCGATCACCATTGCCATCGCGTCGTCGGCGACCGCGATGGCGATGGTGTCGCAAGCGGCCACGAGGTCGGCCAGCCCGGCATGGACCGTGCTCCCGTCCATGCCCGTGACCAGAGCGCCAGCGCGGGCAGGGGAGCGTCCCCAGGCATGCAGCCGCACTTCGGGTCGGCGGGCGAAGCCGAGCGCCAGCGCGCGGGCCACTCGCCCGGTGCCGATGATGCCGATCGTTCTGGTCCGTTCCTTCATGCCCCGCCCATACCGCCTGACGGGCGAAGTTGCACGGCCGGGGTGCGCAAGCCTATGACGATGGCAGGAACAATGGCGAACGCAGGTGGACGGCATGATCGAGATGGTGATCGAACAGCGGCGGCGCAGTCTCGGCGGCGGGCTCGATGTCGGCCGGGTGCTGCCCTTCGCCAGGCGCCGCATGGTCGGGCCCTTCGTGTTCTTCGACCACATGGGCCCGCTCGACGTGGCGGCCGGGGCGGATCGCACGCTCGACGTCAGGCCGCATCCGCACATCGGGCTGTCGACCGTCACCTACCTGTTCTCGGGCGAGATCATGCACCGCGACAGCGTCGGCTCGCAGCAGGCGGTGCGCCCGCGCGAAGTCAACTGGATGACCGCTGGCAGCGGCATCACCCATAGCGAGCGCTTCGAGAAGGCGCGCGCCGTGGGCGATCATCTCCACGGCATCCAGGCCTGGGTCGCCCTGCCCGAAAGCGCGGAGGAGACCGCACCCTCGTTCGCGCATCACGGCGGCGCCGACCTGCCGCGATGGGACGATGCCGGCGTGCGCGGCCAGTTGATCGCGGGCAGCGCCTATGGCCTGACCGCCGCCGTGCCGACGCACTCGCCGCTGTTCTATGCGCATCTCGACATGGCCGCCGGGGCCACGGCGGAAGTTCCCCCAGGGCACGCCGAGCGGGCGATCTACGTCGCCACCGGCTCGGTCGAGGTCGATGGAGAGCGCCATGGGGCAGGGCGGATGCTGATCCTCGGCAGCGACGTCTCGCACGTCAGCGCCGCCGAACCGGCCACGGTGATGGTGCTGGGCGGGGAGCCGCTGGGCGAGCGTTTCCTGTACTGGAACTTCGTCTCCTCGTCGAAGGAACGGCTACGCCAGGCCGCCGAGGACTGGAAGGCCGGTCGCATGAAGCTGCCCGATGCGGACGACCGGGAGTTCATCCCGCTCCCCGACGATCCGTTCCTGAAACCGCCGGCCATGTCCTGAGCCGGCCATCTCCTGAGACAGTGTTTGGAAATGGGCGGAAGAGCGCATTTCGAACGCGGCACCTGAAAGACCGCCTTGGCGGCAGGGGTTCCAATATGCTGCAGCGCACCTATATAGGCGGCGAGGATACGTTCACGCCAAGATGAGCGAACCCCGGCCGGGAGATCCCCCATCCGCCAGAGACCCGGAAAGTCGCTCATGTCCTACCTCGCCCATCATCCTGTGGTCCCATGCTGAGGCCGCGGCGGCGCGGTATCGCATCGGTCAATGCCGAAGTGCGCGACGGGATCGTCCCGGCGGCGGGCTCGCTGGCCAAGACGCAGGATCTGGGGCCGGCGCAATCGGGGGCGAACTACCGGCTCGTGGCGCTGATCGTGGCTTCGGCGCTGTTCATGGAATTCGTCGATGCGACAGTGCTGGCGACCGCGCTGCCGACGATGGCCCGCGATTTCGGCGTGCTGCCGCAGGAAATGAGCGTCGCGCTGACCTCGTACCTCCTCGCGCTCGCCATCTTCATCCCGGCGTCGGGCACGCTGGCGGATCGCTTCGGTTCGCGCACGGTGTTTCGCACCGCGATCCTGCTGTTCGTGCTGGGCAGCATCGCTTGCGGGCAGTCCCGATCGCTGGAAATGATGGTGGCGGCCCGGTTCCTGCAAGGCATAGGCGGGGCGATGATGATTCCCGTGGGCCGGCTCGTCCTGCTGCGGTCGGTCGCCAAGCGCGACATGGTCAACGCGATGTCGTGGCTGCTGGTGCCCGCGCTGATCGGGCCGATCCTCGGGCCGCCGCTGGGCGGGTTCATCGTCACCTACCTCGACTGGCGCTGGATATTCTACATCAACCTGCCGATGGGCGCGCTCGGGTTCTGGCTGGTCGGCCGCTACATCGCCAATATCCGCGAGGACGATCCCAATCGCTTCGACACCCTCGGCTTCGTGCTGAGCGGGATTTCGCTGGGCTGCCTGCTGTTCGGGTTCGAAATGGCCAGTCGTCCCGGCGAGGCGGAGATGGCGGCGATCCTGATCGGCGTCGGCGTGGTGTCCGGCGCCGGTTACGTCGTCCACGCCCGCAATCGGGCGGGCGCGATCCTCGACCTGGAACTGCTGCGCGATCCGACGTTCCGTCTTTCGATCATCGCCGGTTCGATCACCCGCATCACCCAGGGCGCGCAGCCCTTCCTGCTGCCGCTGATGATGCAGGTCGCCCTCGGATACTCGGCGGCGCAGAGCGGCACCATCACCGTGGCGACCGCGATCGGGTCGCTGACGATGAAGAGCATGGCCCAACGCATCCTGCGCCGCTTCGGCTTCCGGCGCGCGCTGATCTGGAACGGCGTGATCGCCACCGGCAGCTACGCCGTCTGCGGGCTGTTCGGCCCGGCCTGGCCGACCTGGCTGATGTTCCTGGTGCTCGTGCTGAGCGGGTTCTTCATGTCCTTCCAGTTCACCGCCTACAACACCATCGCCTACGACGGCATCGACAAGCGGCACATGAGCAGCGCTACGGCGTTCTACTCGACCTTCCAGCAGCTCATGCTCTCGCTCGGCATCTGCGTCGCGGCGATGGCGCTCCACTTCGCCATGCTGGCGAATGGCAGTTCCACGCCGGCGATGTCCGATTTCTCGGTGGCGTTCTGGGTCGTCACGGCGATCTCGCTGAGCGCGACGATCTGGAACCTGCGCTTCGCCAGGGACGCAGGCGCGGAAATCAGCGGTCATGTGGCATCGCCCGAGGACGACGTGGAGGAGCGGCGCACCGCCGCCTGACGATCGTGCCGCCCATCAATGCAGCCGCGCCTTGAGCAGCGGCTGCAGCAGATAATTGAGCACGCTGCGCTTGCCGGTGAGGATATCGACTTCGGCGACCATGCCCGGAATGATCGGCAAGGGCCGCCCGTTCCGCATCAGGTGGGCGCCGTCGGTACGGACCAGGACCTGGTAGTAGGCTTCCTTGCCGCGCACCGTGTCCTCCTCGATGGTGTCGGCGCTGATCCGCTCGACCCGGCCGTTGAGGTCGCCGTAGACGGTATAGTCGTAGGCGGTGATCTTGACCTTGGCGGACATGCCCGGAACCAGGAAGGCGACATCGCGCGGGCGGACGCGGGCCTCGATCAGCAGGCGATCCTCCATCGGGGTGATCTCCATGATCGGCTCGCCGGGCTGGACCACGCCGCCGCGGGTATTGATGAGCACCGTATTCACCCGGCCGCGCACCGGAGAGACGATCTCGGTACGGCGCAACTGGTCGCCCCGCTGCTGCACGATCGGGCTGAGCGCGCTGAGTTCGGCCTGCTTGTTCGCCAGCTCGGTATAGGCTTCCTGGGCATACGTGTTCTCGAGCTCGACCAGCTTTCCGGTATAGGTTGCGATGTCCTGCCGCAGCTTGAGCGCCTCCATCTCGCTGACGACCTTGCGCGCGGTGAGCGGCTCCACGATCGCGAGTTGCCCCTGGGCGATCCGGACCTGCCGGCGCAGCGCCTGCCGCCCCTGCTCGAGCTTGCTGCGGCGCGAGGCGAAGAGTTCGCGCTCCGACCGGACGAGCGCCGGATCCGCGCTCACCTCCGGCGGGAAAGTCACGGTGTCCCGGCCCAGCACTTCGGCCTGCAGCCGTGCGACGGAGGCCTTGAGCACGGCCGCCTGGCTTGCGGATTCTTCGTAGGACGTCCGGAAATGCGTCGGGTCCAGACGGACCAGCGGTTGCCCGCGCGCAACCATGTCCCCCTCGCGCACCAGCAGTTCGCCCAGCAGGCCGCCCTCCAGGCTCTGGATCTTCTGCATGCGGCTGACGGGCACCACCCGGCCGTCCCCGCGCGTCACTTCGTCGATCCGGGCGAGGGCGGCCCAACCCGCCGCGACGACGAGGCATGCCAGCATGGCCCACAGCAATGGCCGGTAGAGCGGATGCGTCGCCGCGCGCAGCGGATCGTCGAGTTCGCGTCTCAGCGCCTGGGGAGACAAGCCCTCAACCGCCATGTGCCGCCCCTGCATGAGCCCGGGGCTGCGCCCCCGCCGCCATCCCCGGCACTGCCGCCTCGACCGGCCCGTCCATCGCCACCATGCCGTCCCGCATGACGACGATGCGCTGCACCAGCGCCAGCATCGAGCGCTTGTGCGTCGTCAGTATCAGCGTCCGCTTGCCCAGCCAGTGCTGCAGGCGGGCGACGGCGTGGTCCTCCGTGGCCTGGTCGAAGAACGCGGTCGGCTCGTCCAGCAGCACGATCGGCGGATCCTGCAGGATCACGCGCGCCAAACCTACTGCCTGCCGCTGGCCGCCCGACAGGCTCCGGCTTCCCAGCAGCGGCATGTCGAGGCCGAGTGCATGGGCCTTCACGAACCGCCCGAGCCCGACGTCATCGAGTGCGGCGAACATGTCGTCTTCGCCGATCGCGCGGCCTTCCAGGTTGAGGTTCTCGCGCAAGGTGCCGTGCATCAGCGCCACGTCCTGCGGCAGGAAGCCGATGGCGGCGCGGCGGTCGGCCGGGTCGATCTGCATGAGATTCATGCCGTCGAGCATGATCCGGCCCGACGTTGCGTCCCCCAGCCCTGACAGCAGGCGCAGCAGCGTCGACTTGCCCGCGCCGTTGCCGCCGAGCACCGCCACCCGCTCCCCCGGCGCGACTGCCAGCTTCGGGATCGACACCACCGCCGGACCGTCATCGTAGCGGACGGTGACATCCTCGATCACGAAGTGCCCGCGCAGACGTTCGGCGCGGGCGAAGACGCGATCCTCCGGCCGCTCCACCGGCGCCGCCATCAACTGGTCAAGCCCTTCCAGAGCCACCCGCGTATGCTGCCACCGCGCGAGGATTCCCGCCGCCTGGCCCATCGGCGCTACCGCCCGCGCGGCCAGCAGCGAACAGGCGACGAGCGCGCCCACGGTCATCTCTCCCTCGCCGATCCGGTAGACCCCGAAGACGACGACGCCGACATAGCACAGTTGCTGCACCATCGCCGCGCCGTAGGCGAGGGCGCTCGACAAGGCGTGGCTCTGCCGGGCGGTCTCCGCCAGCCGGGCGGTCAGGCTCTCCCACAGCATCATGATGCGGCCTTCGCCGCGCCCGGCCTTGATCGCCTCCAGGTTCTCGACCGCCTCGATCAGGATGCTGTTCTTGACCGCGCCCTCACGCAAGGTGCGGCGCGACAGCGCGGCGAGACGCCGCTGCATGAGCAGGCTGGGCAGCACCATCAGCACGATCGCCGCAGCCGGGACGACCACCACGACCCCGCCGATCAGCGCGATGAAGGCCAGGAAGATCAGCGTGAACGGCAGGTCGCTGGCCAGCGCCGCGCTCGACGAGGTGAAGAATTCGCGCACCCCCTCGAACTCGCGGATCTGGCTGGAAAAGGCCCCGAGCGACGCCGGCCGCGCGGCCAGCCGGGTTTGCAGCACGCGCGCGAAGAGCTGGGTCGACAGCACGAGGTCGAGGCTCTTGCCCATCGTGTCGAGCAGGTGCCCACGCATGTGCCGCAGCACCGCTTCGAACACCACCGCCAGCACCACGCCGCCGGCGAGTATCCACAAGGTATCATAGGCGCCGTTGGGGACGACGCGGTCGTAGACCTGCATCGCGAAGATGGCCGTCGCGATCGCCAGCAGGTTCGCCATCATCGCACCCAGGGCGACCTCGACGTAAGCCTTGCGGTAGCGGCGGAGCGCACCGAAGAACCAGTGCCGGCCATCGGTGGCGGCGAGGGCGCCGGCCCGTTCGTCCGGGCGGTGGCGCGGCTTGGCGAAGACCGTGGTTCCGGTATGCAGCGCGGCAACGGCGGCCAGCGGCATCTTCTGGATACCGCCATCGGCATCGGGGATCCGCAGGACCGCGACGTCGCCCTCTATCGCGGCGAGCACCGCGGTTTCGCCGTTCTCCAACTGCAGCAGCGCCGGCAGCAGGTAGCCGGGGATCGCAAGGTCGGAACGGCGGACTTGCGCGGCGATATCCAGTCGGCGCATGGCCCTGGCCACCATGTCCATGGGCAGGAGGCCATCGACCAGCGGCAGCCCGTCGCCCAGTTCGCTGGCGCTGATGTGGCGGCCCAGCATGGTCGCCAGCAGCACCAGCCCTTCGCGCAGCGGATCGCGGCTGCGGATGGACCGGGCCTGGGGCTCGTGCCCGCGATCCGTCATCGTGCATCCGCCGCCGGCAGCGCGAGCAGGCCGGACAGGCGCCCGATCTGCGCCGCGACCTGGTACTGGATGCGCACAAGCTGCAATTCGACCTCGTTCAGCGATCGCCGCGCGTCGAAATGCTCGCGCTGGATGGTCACGAGATCGACGATGTCCCGTCTGCCGACCTCGAACTGTTCACGGTAAAGCCCGCCAAGCTGGCCCGCGTCGGCGACCTGCCGTTCGAGCGCATGCGCCTGTTCGGCCAAAGCGCGGCCGTTCGTGACGAGGTTGCGTATGCGCCGCTCGATATCGCGCCGTGCGGCGGCCTGCCGCCACTGTGCGGCGTCGATCCGCTCCCGCGCGCCTTGGGTGCGATCGAAGGCGGAAAGGCCCTGCATAGGATTGACGCGCAGGCGCAGCGCCAGGATTCCGTCGCTTTCCATGTGCCCGCCGATCTCACGGCTGAGCGCGGTCGCCTCGACGTTGAGACGCGGCAGGATCGACGAGCGGGCATCCTCGAACTGGGCCTGCGCCTGATGCGTTTCCTCCACCGTCTTGCGAAACAGCGGCGCGGCATCGATCAGCGCGTCGAGGTTTCCGGCACCGACCTGATCCGTCATCGGCGCGGGCGACGGCTCTGCAAGCGCATCGGGCCTGACGCCGACCAGCGTTTCGAACTGCGCCGATGCATCGGCGACGAGCCCTTCATCGCTCGCCAGACGCTGGCGTGCGCGGGCCAGTTCGAGCGCGGTGCGATCGGGCTCGCTGCGATCGGCATAGCCTGCTTCGGACCTCATCCGGGTCATTCCGGAGAGATCCTCGATCGCGGCGATCTGCGCCAGGTCGACCTCCCGCTGGCGCCGGGCCAGCAGCACGTCGAGATACGTCTCCACGACATCGAGCATCGCCTCGTCGCGGGCGACCAGCCACTCCTCCCGGCGCTGCCGTTCGGTTGCGCGCGCTCCCCGGACTTTGCTGCGGGTCTGCCCCCAGTCGTAGACCATCTGTGCGGCGCTCACCTCGTAAGCCCACTGATCCGGCGAAGTATCCTGCGGCCCACCTGATGCCGACAGCGAAGGCAGGTAGCCGGCCCTGGCGACATCGACGTCGGTTCTTGCCGCCTTCTCCTCAGCCGTCGCGGCCGCAAGCGTGGGGTTCCGCGCGATTGCCGCCGCGACCGCCTCATCGACCGTCATTGCCGAGGCTGGTGCCGGCACCGCAATGGCCCACCCGAGCATGACCTTGAACGCCGCTCCGCATGGGGATCTCACACCAGGACCTGAACGGTGTTTTCCTCGACCAGCACATGCGTCGCGCCGAAAGTGTAGACATCGTAAACCAGGCCACCGTGCGTTTCCGTCGTCCCGGTGCCGACCGCGCCGACGATGCGCAGCACGTCGTTGCCTTCACCGGTGACCTGCAGCGTATCGCCCGCATCGGTGATGGCGGCGACCTCGCTCGCGGTCAGCGTCAGCACGCTGCCGCTGTCGCCGCTGCCCAGGTCGATCCGCTCGATGTTGGCGAGAGTGCCCACCCCGGGGCCATAATCGAGATCGATGCCGTTCGAGAGCAGCAGGGTATCGAAGCCGAGGCCGCCATCGATCGTCGAGAAATTGGTCGCGGTGATTTCGACGGTATCGTTGCCCGGCCCGGCCAGCACATGGTCTCCCGCGCCGACGCCGAGGATCAGATCGTTGCCGCTGTTGCCGTTGATATGTTCCGCCCCGTTCGCGCCGGACATGACATCGTCGGCGAGCGTACCGTTGACGTCGATCTGGCCGATGTTCAGGGACAGTCCCGCCGGACTGAGGGAAAGGCCGTAGAACGCGCTTTCATGCCCCTGCGCATCGGTCGCCACCATGCCGAGCGAGATCTGCGAGCCGAGATTGAGGATGTCGGTCACCTCCAGGCCCAGCTGGTTGAGGATCGTCGGGCTGAGCAGGTTCAACACGAAATGACCGCTGGAATCCGCCGTGATCGGAAGCAGTTCCACGTTGAGCGCCGGGGTGACGACGCGGATGACCACCGTTGAATTCGGCTCGGTCGTCCCGCTGACGCCAAACTGCGGGCTGAAGGGATTGAGGCTGACCGCCAGCCCGAGATCTCCGATCGTGACCGGGGTATCGATGTTGGGCGCCACCGCGAGGCTGGCCACGTTGCTGGCATTGCCGGCCACATCCCGGCTGACGACGGAGACCTGCGCGTCGAGCAGTTGCGACCAGTCCAGGCCGATGTCGAGCCCCGTCAGCAGGTTGAGCGATGCCAGGCCGGCATTGTCGGCGGTCACCACCGCGCCGGCGGTGAGGCCTGCCACATCGGCGGTAACGGTCAGTTCGGAGCCGGGCTCGGAGGAAATGGTCAGAACGCTTGCCAGCAGCGAGAGCAGGGGAGTGGCCGGCGGCGTCGTGTCGATCACGAATCCTATCGGCGAGGATGCATCGCCGCCGCCGATGCTGGCGCTGACCGACGCCGTTCCGTTCGGCAGGGCGCCCTGGCTTCCCGTGGGCACGATACTGATGAGGACCGCCCCCGCCAGGATATCGCCGGCGCTCAGGATGTGGGTCGCCTGCGCTTGGTAGCCGTTCTGGCCGCTGAGGCTCGCGGTGATGGCCTGGCCCGCCTGCATGCTCGGCCGCAGCGTCACTTCGACCTGCACCCCATCCGCCGCTTCGGCCCCGTTGACGTATCCGTCGCTCGCCTCCGGTACGGTGATCTGCGGCGGTGCGATATCCGGCGCGACGATCGTGGCCGGCAGGCTTTCGTTGCCGGCGGCGTCGATCGCGACGGCGCTGATGGTCTCGTTCGCGATCAGCGGTGTCAGCAACGGCAAGGTGAAACCACCGCTGCCATCCGCCGTCACGATGAAGGGATGCGCGGTATCCCCGGCGATGACGATCCGGACCTGGCTGTTCGGTTCCGCCGTTCCCACCAGCAGTTCGCCGGCCGAAAGCAGCGAAATCACCGGGCTGGCCGGGGCGACGCTGTCGATCGTGGTGGTTGCCACGGGGCTTGTGTTGCCGGCGGCATCGACCGCCACGACATGCACCAGGGCCGCATCCGGCAGCGGAGCGGCCGGCGTGAAGCTCCAGTTGCCCGCCCCGTCGACGATCGCCTGGCCGATCGGGATGCCTGCGGAATCCGTGAGAAAAACCGTCGTATCGGGTTCGGCCGTACCGGAAATGGCGATGCCGTTGCTGGCCTCGACGAAAGGCGTCATCGGCGACAGGGCATCGATGACGATGCTTGCGGGCGGACTTTCGTTGCCGGCCTCGTCGATCGCCACGACATCGACCCCGGTGCCGTCCGGCAGACCGGTTGGCGGAGCGAAGCTCCAGTGCCCGGCCCCGTCGCTGGTGGTTTCGCCGATGAGGTTTCCCGACCCGTCGGTGAGGCGAAGGGATACCCCGGGTTCGGCCGAGCCTTCCAGCAGCAGCCCGGCGCTCGGATCGATCGTCGGGACGGCGGGCGCGGTGCCATCGACCACCGTGCTGACCGGGCCGCTGACATTGCCTGCGGCATCGACCGAAACCGCGATGACCACCGTACCGTCCGGGAGCGGCAGGAGCGGGGTGAACGTCCAGTTGCCATCGGCGTCCGTCGTCGCTTCGCCGATCAGTATCCCGAGCGGCGGAACGGCGGCCGACGAGAATGCTGCGAACCTGCTTCCGGTGCCGTCCATCAGCACGACCGTGGAATTGGGTTCCGCCGTGCCGGTCACCTGGGAACCATTGGTGGGATCGATAGTCGGGGCGGCCGGCGGCGTCGAGTCGACGGTGGTGCTTGCCTGGGCGCTGAGGTTGCCGGCGCTGTCCTGCGCGGCCGCATTGACCACGGTGCCATCGTCCAGCGGCACGGCCGGCGTGAAGTTCCATGCACCGAAACCATCGGTCGTAACCTGGCCGATGGCACTGCCGTTGCCGTCGGTCAGGATCAGCAGGGAGTTGGCCTCGGCCGTGCCGGAAAGCAGGGTGCCGTCAGTCGGATCGATGGTCGGCGCATCCGGGGCGACGGCATCGACGGTAGTGCTGGCCTGGGGGCCGACGTTGCCGGCGGCGTCCTGCGCGGCGGCATTGACGAGCGTGCCATGAGGCAGCGCCGTGCCGGGCGTGAAGCTCCAGTTGCCGGCGCCGTCCGCAAGCACCTGCCCGATCGGATTGCCCCCGCCATCGGTCAGGATCACCAGCGCTCCCGCTTCCGCCGTGCCCTGGACGGTCTCACCGTTTGAAGGTGCGACGACGGGCGCGGCGGGGGCGAGGGCATCGATCGTCGTGGCAGCCGCACCACTGGCGTTGCCCGATGCGTCCTGTGCGCTCGCCCTGGCGATAGTGCTGTCCGGCAGCGGAGAGGCCGGAGTGAAGCTCCACTGGCCGGAACCATCGGCATAAGTCTGCCCGATGTCGTTGCCATCCCCATCGACCAGGATGACGAGGGCATCCGCTTCTGCCGTGCCGGAAAGCACCGTACCGTCGCTGGGCTCTATCGTCGGCGTGGCGGGGGGGAGGGCATCGACGGTCACGCTGGCGGCGGCGCTGGTGTTGCCCGCCGCGTCTTGCGCCACGGCAGAAACGATCACGCCGTTGGGAAGCGGGGTGGGGGGCGCATAGCTCCATGCGCCCGATGCGTCCGCTACCGCCTGCCCGAGCGGATTGCCGGCGCCGTCGGTAAGCAGCACGATCACTCCGGGTTCTGCGTTGCCGCTGACCAGGGCTCCGTTCGTGGCATCGACCACGGGGACGGCCGGTATGATCGCATCGATCACCGTGCCGGCCTGAGGTCCGATGTTTCCAGCGGCATCCTGCGCCGTGGCGGCAACGATGGTCCCGTCCGGCAGCGGGGAGGGCGGGGTGAAGGACCAGTTGCCATTCGCGGAAGTGAGGCTCTGGCCGATGAGGCTGCCGTTGCCGTCCGTCAGAACGACCAGCGCACCGGCTTCCGCCGAACCGCTCAGCACCACGCCGCTGCTCGGCTGGATGGTCGGGGCGGCGGGGGCGACGGCATCGATGGTCGTGACGACAGGCGGCCCCGCGTTGCCCGCCGCGTCCCGGGCGATGACGCTCACCACCGTGCCATCTGGCAACGGGGACGCCGGGGTGAACATCCAGTTGCCGCTCGCGCTCGCGGTGACCTGGCCGAGGGGATTGCCGCTGCCGTCGCGCAGGATCACGGTCGAGAGCGGCTCGGCGGAGCCGGAGAGCACGGCGCCGTTCGACGCGGCGACCGTCGGCGCGGCAGGGGCGATGGCGTCCACCGTGATGCTGGCAGCGGCGCTGAGATTGCCCGCAGCGTCGCGCGCGGTGGCCTGCACGGTGCTGCCGTCCGCAAGCGGCGTGGTGGTGGTGAAGGACCAGTTGCCGGCACCGTCCGCTGTCACCTGCCCGATCGCGCGGCCGGCACCATCCGAAAGCAGCACCGTCGATCCAGCCTCCGCTGTGCCGGATATGGTCGTGGCATTGGCCGGGGCGAGGATGGGGGCGGAGGGCGCCGCCGCGTCGATGACCGTGCCGGCCTGCGGGCTCGAGTTGCCGGCCGCATCGCGGGCGATGACGGTCACCGCCGAGCCGTCGGCCAGCGCCGTGCGCGGTACGATCGACCAGGCACCGCCGGCATCGGCGACGACCTGGCCGACGAGGCCACCATCTGCGTCGTAAAGCAGGATCGTTGCTCCCGCTTCGGCCGTGCCGCTGACGATCGTGCCGTTGGACGGCGACAGGACAGGCGCCGCCGGAGCGATGCCATCGACGATGACCGTCGCGGCAGGGCCGGGTTCTCCCTCTGCATTCACGCCGGCAGCGGTGATGACGGTGCCATCGGGAAGGGGGGAGGACGGCGAGAACGACCAGGTGCCGTCTGCCGCGACGATGGCCTGACCAAGGGGAACGCCGGCGGAATCGCTCAGCATGACTGCGACGCCGGCCTGGGCGGTACCGGTGACGATGCTCCCGTTCGTGGGGGCGATCGAGGGAGCGAACGCCGGCGGCGGGGTCAGGTCGGGCGCCACGACGGTAAGCGGAACGCTGGCGTTCCCCGCACCGTCGATGACGGTCACGTCGATGGACTGGCCATTGTCGAGCGGCGCGGCGAAGGTGATCGTGAACGTACCGTCCGGCGCGATCTGGGTCGTATGGTCGGCCTCGCCGTCGCCATCGATATCGACGGCGACCGTCGCGCCGGGTTCACCGGTGCCGGTGATGCTCCCGCCATGGCTCGCGAACAGGACATGGAAAGGCGGCAGCGGCGCGACGATGTCGGGCGCGGTGACGCTGGCCGCCGGACCGACATTCCCGGCCGCATCGCGCACGGTGACTTCCAGCGTCTCGCCGTTCACGAGCGGCGGCGAGAGCGCCACCGAGAAGGTGCCGTCGGCGGCCACCGTGGCGGAATAGTCGCTGGTACCGTCCCCGTCGGCATCGACGCGGACGCTCGCCCCGGCTTCCGCACGGCCGGTAAGGCGATCGCCCGCGGCGCTCACCGAAAGGTCGGTGGCGGCGGCAGGGGCGGTCGTGTCCGGAGGGGTGCCCGGCTCGTCCTCGCCGCCGCTCCCTCCGCCGGCCGCCGCGGCGGCCACCAGTCCGCCGCCGCCCAGGATCGCAAGCGGAAGGACGAGCCCCGTGCTCAGCCCGCCGCCGCCTGCCGCCGCAACTGTCGCCGCCGCCACGTTAGGGGCATCGAAGCCGGCCATGGCATCGACCGGGACATAGGCAGCGGATGCGAGTTCCCCGCCGGTGACCTGGGCGAGATCGGCGGCCACCAGTTGATCTTCCTGGGCCAGCAGCAGGTGGGAACCGCGCGACGGATCCAGATAGAAGTCCGTGATGCGCACCAGTTCTCCGGACTTGAGGTGGACCAGAAGGTCCGCGCCCTGCCGGCTGTATCCGGCAACCCCCGCCGGAGCCACATCGAGAGCGACGCTGCTGCCGGGGGCGATCGATACGGCCCCTTCGACGGTCTGCACCGGTGCTGCGGGGATGCCCCCGGTTTCCGGAGAGATCTTTACCTCGACGGGCATGGCATGGCTCCCTGTGCGGGTCGAGCACTCGAGATCTCGACCGGGCACTGGAATAATCACATGGCCGGATTCGCCAATTCGGGTTTCCTCCGTTTCCGAGATGATTGTGAGGGAACCAAATTCCTTAGGAGCTTAGGGAAAAGTTTCGGGGGAGCAGCAACTCGATAACGGATGCAGTTGTCGTTTTGGATCGATAATATATCTTATGTTAAATTATGAAGGCTCCGCGCGCTTTGACGGCTTCAGCCCAGCGCGAACTTCTGCCCGTGAAGGTCCAGCCGGCTTGCCTACAGTTGGCTGCGGCAGGCCGTCAAAGCGCGAGGTTGGAAGCGAATCCCGGCCCGTCGTCAGCCGGCGAGCGCCTCGCCGAAGGCTGCCGACTTGTCATCCGCCAGCGCAAGTTCGCGCAGCCTGCGGATTTCCGCTCCCGAGCGGGCATGGCGATGGTGTTCGGCGATCAGGCGCTGGTAATTGCCAAGACCACGCTCGAAAGTATCTCCGTAACCTTTGATAAGACGCTGACACAGAACGATTTCAAGCGCCAGTTCGCGATCCTTCGCCGCCTCGGTGCGCACCAGTTCCAGCCAGTGCTCGATGCGCTCCTGCTCCTCGATGTAGCGCAGCGAGCGCGGACGGATCGAGCGCATCGCCGCCACCGTGCGCAGCGCCAGAAACCAGCGCAGGCCGGTCGTCTCTACGTGACGGCCCTCGGTGAAGAAGCGGCCGAGCAGCTTCGTCAGGCCCTTGCTGGCGAGGATGCGGCGGCCGATCCCGGCGGGCAGCGTCTCGCACACTTCCTGCAGGCGCGGGTGCATGAATTCGGTGATCGAGAGGATCTGCTCGGCGCCGGCCTTCACCTCGCCGCGCACGCGTTCGACGCGCGAGGCACGGGTCTTGAGGTCGGCGACGCGGATGGTGTCCTCGTAGGCCATCCACAGCGCGAGGTGGCGCGCGGTCTCGGCGGTCAGTTCGAAAGGCGCGGCATCGAGCGCGGCGACGGATTCGAGGCGATCGAGGTAGAGCGCGGCATAGGCGCCGTCCTGCCAGTCCATCAGCTTGGCGACGCCGTGCAGCGCATTGGCCTGCGCGGGCGCGGGCAGGTTCGCAGCGATGCGCGCGGCGAGCGCGCGGCCCTGCTCGGTGGTCGGCACGGGGAGATCGTGCGTGATCTCGTCGGGCCTGGCGACGGGCTGCTGGGCGCGGTCGAAGCCTTCCTGGAACCCCTTGAGGTTGCTCTTCACCGCGATGCCGCTGTGCTCGATTGCGGCGCGGTAGGTTTCCGCCGAGAACGGCAACCCGCCGCTGCCCGCCAGCGCGCCGAACATGATCGCGCTGATGACGCTGCCCGAACGGTCGGTCGCGGCCTCCATGTCGAAGCCGATGAAGCGCTTCGAGCGCTGGTACGCCGCCTCGATGATCTTTTCACCGTTGCCGCGTCCGTCGCCCATCGCCTGCTTCTCGCCGATGGCGTAGATGCGGTGGGTGGAGCCGATCAGCGTCGTGCGCCCCACGGTCGAGAACCCGCGCAGCAGCGCGCGGCCGGTTTCCATGAGTTCGGAGGCGACCACCACGTCGACGTCGCCCGGCATCGGCATCTGCGCCATCACCGGCAGTCGGCCCGAACCGTCGGGCTTCGCCAGTTCGACGTAGTACACGGTCGAGCCGGTGCGCTGCGCCACGCCGGGGACCGAGGTGCCCTGCGCCAGCCAGCCCTCGGCCCGGGCGACTTCCTGAATCCAGTCGGCCAGCACGCCGCCGCCCTGTCCGCCGAGGGCGAGGATGGCGATGGTGATGCGATTTTCGTTGGCGTTCGTCATGGTTGCCTCGTTTGTCTCTCTAATTCCTCCCCGAGCTTGCTCGGGGAGGTGGCAGCCCTTCAGGGCTGACGGAGGGGGAAGGCTGGGTTCTCCCCCCTCCACCACCGACTGCGTCGGCGGTCCCCCTCCCCGAGACAAGCTCGGGGAGGAATGGCTTCAGAACGCGCGCGCCGCGCGGGCCTTGTCGGCGCCGGCTTGCCAGCGGGCCATGATCGCGCCGCTGACCTTGGCCTTGAAGCGTTCGAACTTGCCCGGATTGGCGACGATGTGCGCGCGGTAGAAGCTGGGGCACAGCACCGCCGCGTGGCTCACTTCGCCGCACAGGCCGCAGCCCACGCACGAGTTCTCGACATGCGCCACCGGATCCTGTCGCAGCGGGTCCGGGTTGGGCTTGATCGTCAGCGAGGGGCAGCCCGAGAGGCGAATGCAGCTGTGATCGCCGGTGCAGGTGTCGCTGTCGACGCCGAAGCGTTCGCGCACCACGCGCTCGCCCGCCTTCAGCTTCGCCGAGGTCGCCTTCTTTTCGCGCCGCTGCTTGTTGAGCATGCATTCGGACTGCGCGACGATGACCTTGGGTCCCTTTTCCTCGGTCGTCAGCGCCTCGCGCAGCATCGAGGTCATGCCCTTGAGGTCGTAGGTGCGGTGCGTCTCACGCACCCACTTGGCACCGACGCCGCGCACGGCCTTGGTGATCGGGTTCTTGGTCACGCGATTGGCGTTTTCGGCGCGCGACGACAGGATATCCTGACCGCCGGTGGCCGCCGAATAGCCGTTGTCGATGATCATCGTGACGGTGTCGTCCTTGTTGAACACCGCATTGCCGACGCCCGAGGTCAGGCCGTTGTGCCAGAAGCCCCCGTCGCCCATGATCGCGATCGACCGCTTTGACCCCTCGCCTTCCTTGGGCTTGAACGCCGAGGCACCTGCCGCGCCAAGGCCATAGCCCATCGTCGTGTTGCCGATGTTGAACGGCGGCAGGATCGAGAACAGGTGGCAGCCGATGTCGGCCGAGACGTGCGTCGGGCCAAGCTCGCGCTCCACCAGCTTCATCGCGGTGAAGATCGGACGCTCGGGGCAGCCGGTGCAGAAGCCCGCGGGGCGCTGCGGGATTTCCTTGGCGACCGGCGCGGGGAGCGGGCTGGCCGCTTCCAGCTGCGGCGCCAGCGCGGGCGCGTAGGCTTCGAGGAACTTCGCCAGACCCTTGCGGATCACGTCGGCGGTGTACTCGCCCGAGCGCGGCAGCATGTCCTTGCCGACGATCCGGGTGTCCAGATCCGCGCGGCGGATCAGCGTGTTGAGTTCATGCTCGATGAACTCCGGCTGGCCTTCCTCCAGGATCATCACCGCGCGTTTGCCCTTGCAGAACGCGGCGACTTCCTCAGGGATGATCGGGTAGACGACGTTGAGGCAGTAGATCGGCAGCTTGCTGACCCCGTAGGAGTCCGCCAGCCCGATCAGTTCCATCGCGCGGTTGAGGTTGTTGTAGAGGCCGCCCTGCACGATCAGGCCGATGCCTTCGCCAGAATCTCCAGGGCTTTCCTCAGGCCCGAACCACTCGTTCAGCTTGTTGTCGCGGACATAGGCGATGCCTGCGGGCCAGCGCTTCTCGATCTTCTCGACTTCGTGAAGGAAGTTCGCAGGGGGCAGCACGATGCGGTCGGTATCGCGCACCGGGCTGGCCGCGGCCTCGCCCACCGTCAGCGGCGGACGCACGTTGTTCTTCGCCACGAACGAGCCGGTCATGTGGCAAGACCGCACGCGCAGTTGCAGCATGACCGGGGTATTCGAGGCTTCGGAGAGGCGGAAGCCCTGCTCCACCGAATCGACGATGCTGGGCAGGTTGGGGCGCGGATCGATCAGCCACATCTGCGACTTCATCGCGAAGGCATGCGTGCGCTCCTGCATGATCGAGGAGCCTTCGCCGTAGTCCTCGCCCACGATCACCAGCGCGCCGCCGGTAACGCCGCCCGACGAGACGTTGGACAGCGCGTCCGACGCCACGTTGGTCCCCACCACCGACTTCCACGCGACCGCGCCGCGCAGCGGGTAGTTGACCGAAGCCGCCAGCATCGCCGCTGCGGTGGCTTCCGAGGCACTCGCCTCGAAATGGACGCCGAGGCTTTCGAGCAGATCGTTGGCGTCGGCGAAGACGTCCATCAGGTGGCTGATCGGCGAGCCCTGATAGCCGCCGACATAGGCCACGCCCGACTGCAGCAGCCCCTTGGTGACCGCCAGGATGCCCTCGCCGGTGAAGACCTCGCCCTCACCGGCGGTGAGCTTGAGAACTTCCTTCTTGAATGAACGCTCCGCCACTTCGCCTTACTCCGAAACGAGCGCGAGGACGCGCAGCGGGCTGCCCGAACCGCCCAGGATCTTGAGCGGCGAGGCAATCACGATCGCACCGGTCGCGGGCAGCCTGTCGAGGTTTTCAAGGCACTGCAGGCCGTACTTGCCCGCGCCGTGCAGCAGCGTGTGCGCCGGATACATCGGCTCAAGCAGATGTGCCTGGCCTGCATCGGTGCCGATCGTTTCGACGCCGAAGCCCAGCGCGTCGCGGTCGAGGATGTACTGGATCGCGGAGGCGTCCGGACCCGGGGTGTGGGCGCCGTCGTCCTTGCGGTTGGTGTAGGCATCGACGTCCAGCTTCGACCAGTCGGTACGGAACAGCACCCAGGCGCCGGCGGGAATGGCGCCGTGCTCGGCTTCCCATGCCTTGATGTGCTCGGCCGTCAGGAGGAAGTCCGGGTTCGCGGCGCATTCGGCCGCGAAATCGAGCACCACGGCGGGCGCGACCAGCTTCTGCGGCGGCACCTTGTCGATGGTGTTGTCGGGCAGATCCTTGCCCGAGACCCAGTGGACCGGCGCATCGAAGTGCGTGCCGGTGTGCTCGCCCACGGTGAAGTTGTTCCAGTGCCATGCGACACCGCGCTCGTCGTAGCGCGAGATTTCCTGACGCGAGAACGCCGCCGTCTGGCCGAACGGCTCGGGCAGCACCAGCAGCGGGGTGTCTTCGGAGAGGGTCTGGGTCAGATCGACGACGGTGATGTCACCGGCGGTCAGCGCATGGGCGAGAGAAGCGAGAACGTCTGTCATGGACTTGGGCCTCCTGTTGGACCATTACGGCGAAGAGTATCGAATTAAGTTGCATATGCAACTAAAATGTCATGCCGGGCGTTTCGGCCCGCTGGAGCCTAGGATGAGCGAGGATTTGCGCCCTTTCGGTAACCCTGGATCGGAGGATTTCCGCCTCGACGCCTACCCGTTCTATCTGCTGAACCGGGCCGCGAGCCGCTACAACGTGGTCATCGAGTCGGGCCTGCGCGGCATCGGCATCGACATTCCGACGTGGCGCGTGCTGATGATTCTCGGCGAGCACGAGCCGCTGGCGATCGGGCAGGTCGCGAAGTCGGCGGTCATCAACCTCTCCACCATGATGCGCATCGTCGAGCGCATGACCAAGGCCGGGCTGATCGAGACGGCGCCCAGCGAATCGGACGGCCGCGTGACCGAGATCCGCATGACGGCCGAGGGCCGCGTGAAGCTGACCGAAGCGCGCGAAGTGACCGCGCCGCTTTATGACAAGATTATTCGCGGGTTCTCGGCCGGGGACTTTTCGAAGATGCTGGACCTGCTTGGGCGGCTCTACGACAACCTCGATTAATTCGTCGTCCCGAACCTGATCCGGGACCGCTGGCCGCACGCGTCCACCTCACTCGAGACGTTCGTCACCCTGAACTCGTTTCAGGGTCCATCCCTCGGTGTAAGCCGGAGCGAAGTGCCATAGTGCCGCGCTGGCAGCCTGCCATCGCAACGGCAGGGGCACGCGGCCCGATGGACCCTGAAACGAGTTCAGGGTGACGAGCGTATAGCTTGGGGGCCAGCCCTAAACCCCCGGACCGCCAACGCATTTCCGCCTCGATTAAACTTGCACGTGCAACCATATTAGTTTAGGCATGAAGCAATTCAGGAGAGACATCCATGCGTATTGCGTGCCTCGGCGGCGGACCTGCCGGTATCTACTTCGCGATCTCGATGAAGCTGCGCGACCCTGCGCATGAGGTCCACGTCTTCGAACGCAACCGCGAGGGCGACACCTTCGGCTGGGGCGTGGTGTTCTCCGACCAGACGCTGGTGAACCTGCAGGCGAACGACCCGGTCAGCGCCGCCACCATCGTCGACAGCTTCGCGCATTGGGACGACGTCGACGTCACCGTCGGCGAGAACACCGTCAGCTCCTCCGGCCACGGCTTCATCGGCATCGGCCGCAAGCACCTGCTGCAGATCCTGCAGGCGCGCGCCGCCGAACTGGGCGTGATCATGCACTTCGAGACGCAGTTCAGCGACGACCTCTCGCAGTTCGCGGACTTCGACCTGATCGTGGCGGCGGACGGCATCAATTCGATGGTGCGCACCGCCAACGAAGAGAAGTTCGGCGTCGATATCCAGACCAAGACCAATAAGTTCTCCTGGCTGGGCACCACCAAGCTGTTCGATGCCTTCGCCTTCATCTTCGAGAAGACCCACGCAGGCTGGATCTGGGCGCACGCCTACCGCTTCGACGAGACGCATTCGACCTTCATCGTCGAATGCTCGCCCGAAACGTGGACCGGCCTTGGCCTCGACGTGATGGAGCAGGCCGATTCGATCGCGCTGTGCGAGACAATCTTCGCGCGCCATCTGGACGGCCACCCGCTGATCTCCAACGCCACGCACTTGCGCGGCTCGGCGGCGTGGATCAACTTCCGCCGCGTGATCTGCAAGCAGTGGTCGTTCGACAACGTCGTGCTGCTTGGGGATGCCGCGCACACCGCGCACTTCTCGATCGGTTCGGGCACCAAGCTGGCGCTGGAAGATGCGATCAAGCTGGCGCAAGTGCTGGACCGACCCGGCATCACGGGGCGCGAGGAACTGGCCGCCGCGCTCGCCGAATATCAGGAGGAGCGCCATGTCGAGGTGCTCAAGATCCAGAACTCGGCGCGCAATTCGACGGAATGGTTCGAGACGCTGGATCGCTACCTCGGCTTCGACCTGCCGCAGTTCGCCTATTCGCTGATGACCCGCTCGCAGCGCGTCAGCCACGAGAACCTGCGCCTGCGCGACGCCGCCTGGCTGGAGGGGCTGGAGCGCTGGTTCTGGGCGGGCAACGAAGGCCGCAACGTGCCGGTGCAGCCGATGTTCACGCCTTATACCCTGCGCGGGATGACGGTGCCCAACCGGGTGGTGATCCCGGCGATGCTGACGTACTCGGCCGATGCCGACGGCTATGCCACCGACTTCCACTCGGTCCACTACGGTTCGCGCGCGCTGGGCGGCGCGGGTCTGGTCGTCACCGAGATGCTCGCCGTCGCGCCCGAAGGCCGCACCACCCCCGCCTGCCCCGGCCTGTGGCACGACGGTCAGGCCGAGCGCTGGACCGCCTTCAACCAGTTCGCGCACCAGCACTCGGCGGCCAAGACCTGCGCACAGATCGGCCATGCCGGTGCCCGCGCCGCGTGTCAGGTGCCCGGTGAAGGTGTGGGCTACGACGTGCCGATGGACGCGCCGTGGCCGATCGTCTCCGCCAGCGCGCAGGCGTGGCGCAAGGGCGGCACGGTCCCGCAGGCATTGGACGCGAAGGGAATGGACCGCATCGTCCAGCAATTCGTCGCCACCGCCATGCTGGCCGACAAGGCCGGCTTCGACATGCTCGAGGTGCAGGCGGGCCACGGCAACCTGCTCTCGGCCTTCATCACCCCGGTGATGAACGCGCGCGAGGACGCCTTCGGCGGCTCCCTTGAAAACCGCATGCGTTTCCCGCTGCGCGTGGTCGAGGCGGTCCGCGCCGCATGGCCGCAGGACAAGCCGCTGGCGGTGCGCATCTCGGCCAACGACTGGGTCGGCGAAGCGGGCGTGACCCCGGCCGAGGCGGTCGAGATCGCCCGGCTGCTGCGCGAAGCAGGCGTGGACATCGTCGACGTTTCCGCCGGTGAAACCGCCCCCGAAGGCCGCCCGGTCTTCGGCCGCATGTTCCAGACCCCGTTCGCCGACCAGATCCGCAACGAGGCAGGCGTACCGACGATCGCGGTGGGCAACATCGCCGATGCCGATCAGGTCAACTCGATCCTGACGGCGGGCCGCGCGGATCTCGTCGCGCTGGGCCGCACGCACCTGTTCGACCCGGTGTGGACGCTGCGCGCCGCGGCCTCGGCCGGGTATGAGGAACAGCCGATCCCCGCGCCCTACAAACTGGGCCAGCAGATGGCGATGCGCGCCGCGAAACAGGCGGAGGGCGCACGGGCCTGACCCTCGCGCCCGGCGGCCGGGGCTTCGACGAGCTCAGCCTGAGCGGAATTGGGAGGTTCATTCCAACCCCGCTCACCCTGAGCTTGTCGAAGGGGCTGCTTCAACGCAGGGTTGCTTGCCCGAAAGAAACTTTATGCCTGCAGGAATCGACATAATCGCATCCCCCGCTATGGAACCTCCTGGAAAACGAGGAGCCTTGGCGACGATGGAAAAGACGATTCCCGGCAGCACCGCGCCGTCCGGCACGCTCGACTTGCGCGTCTGGGTGCGCCTGCTCGACTGCGCGAAGATCATCGAGAAGCGCCTGCGCCGCAATTTCGAGGACCAGTTCTCCACCACCCTGCCCCGCTTCGACATCCTCGCGACGCTGGACCGCGCGCCGGACGGCCTGCGCATGGGCGAACTGTCGCGCGCGCTGCTCGTCTCCAACGGCAACGTCACCGCGATCGTGCGCCAGCTGCAGGAACAGGGCCTCGTCTCTTCGTACACCGATCCGGAAGACGCCCGCTCCGCCATCGTCTCGCTCACGCCGAACGGCCGCGTCCAGTTCGCCGCGCTGGCGGAGGCCCACCACGGCTGGGTGCGCGAAGCCCTCGCCGACTTTCCCGAGGACAGCCAGCGCCAGCTCCTGGCCCTGCTGACCCAGCTCAAGACTTCCATTCTCTAGGATCCGCGCCGATGCCCTTCACCACCACCGCGCAAGTGCGTTTCGCAGATGTCGACCCGGCGGGGATCGTCTTCTACCCCCGCTATTTCGAGATGCTCAACGGTGCGGTGGAGGACTGGTTCGCCCAGGAACTCGGGCTCGACTTCGCGGCCATGCACCTCGATCACCACATCGGCGTGCCGACGGTCAAGCTGGAGGTGGAGTTCCTCTCGCCGAGCCGCCTCGGCGACAAGCTCGACATCACCATCACCGCCCAGCACCTCGGTCGCACCAGTTGCGGGATCGAGGTGGTGTTCGCCGGCGAGGGACGCGAGCGCCTGCGCGCGCGGGTGGTGCTGGTCTGCATGGACCTGAACATCCATCGCCCGGTGGAATGGCCGCAGGGCGTGCGCGCCGCCATCGAAGCCGGGCTGGTCCCCGCCTGACGGCAGTTCGGTCGCGGCTCAGCCCGCGACCCGCAGCGACCCTTCGAGCGCCAGCGGGAACGGCGCCCGGCCCGGGCGGCCGAAGTAGTAGCCCTGGGCCTGATCGCAGCCCTGCTCCCGCAGCAGCGCGGCCTGGTCCCCCGTCTCCACGCCCTCCGCGAGCACCGGCATGTTGAGGCTCTGGCCAAGCGCCAGCACCGCCTTGATGATCGCGCGCGCTTCCGCGCTGCGCTGCGACTTGAGCACGAACGACTTGTCGATCTTGATCTTGTCGAACGGGAACGAATGCAGGGTATCGAGCGAGGAATAGCCGGTGCCGAAATCGTCGATGGCGATGCTGACGCCCAGCGCCTTGATCTGGCGCAGCAGGTGCAGCGCGCGCAGCTTGTCGGCGATGATCGCGGTCTCGGTGATCTCCAGCTCCAGTCGCGCGGCGGGAAGCCCGGTTTCGACCAGGATGCCGCGCACCACGTCGGCGAGGTCGGGCTGCAGCAGCTGCACCGCCGAGAGGTTGACCGCCACCTTCAGGCCGGCGGGCCAGTCGCGGGCTTCGCGGCAAGCCTCGCGCAGCACCCATTCGCCGATGCGGAAGATCTCGCCCGTTTCCTCGGCGACCGGGATGAACTCGACCGGCGAAACCAGGCCCCGGGTCGGATGCCGCCAGCGCAGCAGCGCCTCGTAGCCGTTGGGCTCTCCGTCCACGAGCGAATGCTGCGCCTGGTAGACGAGCGACAATTCGTCGCGCTCGATCGCCAGGCGCAAGTCGTGGGCGATCTGCCGCCGGGCGCGCGCGGTCTCGTCCATCTCGGGCTCGTAGTAGGCGATGCGCTCGCCCAGCCCGCCCTTGGCGCGGTACATCGCGAGGTCGGCGTTGTTGAGGATCTGCTCGCGCCACTCGCCGTCATGCGGGAAGATGGCGACACCGATGCTCGCGCCCAGGTGGAAGGCATTGTCGGCCGGCCCCAGCGGCGTCGCGAAGCAGCTTTCCAGGCGGTCGAGGAAGCTCGCCAGTTCCGCGCGATCGCGGAACCGCTTGGCCGCCGCGAACTCGTCGCCGCCAAGCCGGGCGACGACCTCGCCGTCGAGCAGGACGTCGAGCAGCCGCTTCGACAGCAGTTGCAGCGCCATGTCGCCGGCCCCGTGGCCACGCGTGTCGTTGATTTCCTTGAACCGGTCGAGGTCGATCATGACCGTGGCGAGCTGGTGCCCGAAGTGCCGGGCCTGCTCCAGTTCGGCGTCGATCCAGTGCGCGAACGACGATCGGTTGGGCAGCCCGGTCAGGCTGTCGTGCATCGCCATGTGGGCGATCTTGTCCTCCGAGCGGCGCCGCTCGGTAATGTCCTCGAAGGTGACGACGCGGCCGCCGCCCGGCATCGCCCTGCTCGTCATCGCGACGACCAGATGCTCGCCCACGTCCAGTACCACCGGCGATCCGCCCGGAAGTTCGAAGCACTGCACGACCTGGCGGTGCAGGAATTCGGCGTCACGCTCGGACAGCCCGCGGGCGACCTGCACCGCAGCCGCGGCATCGGCTACCGCCGCCAGCGTCTGCCCGCGCAGCGTCACTGCGGGATCGATGCCCCAGATCTGCGCGAAGCGGGAATTGGCCATCAGCAGCTCGCGCTGCGCATCGAACAGGCACAGCCCCTGGTGCATGTTGCCCAGCGCCGCGTCGAGATGCCCGGCGAGTTCGCGCAGGCGGTCCTCGTCTTCCTTGAAGCGCGTCATGTCGCGGGTGATCTTGGCGAAGCCGATGTGCTGGCCCTGCTCGTCGGTGACTTTCTCGATGGTGACGTGCGCCCAGAAGCGCGTGCCGTCGCGGCGCAGGCGCCAGCCTTCGCCGGTGAACTTGCCGTTCTCCAGCGCCAGCCCGACGGCATGTTCGTGGGCCCGCTGCGCGCGGTCTTCCGGGGTATAGAACGCCGCCAGCGGCAGGCCGATGGCCTCGTGGGCGTCATAGCCCTTCAACCGCTGCGCGCCGGCATTCCAGTTCACCACATGCGCCTCGCGGTCGAGCATGTAGATGGCGCAGTCGGTGATGCCCTGGACCAGGATGCTCATCGCCCGTTCGCTGGCGTGCAGCGCCATGCGCGCCCTGCGGGCCATCGCCAGCAGCGCCGTGCAGAGCGTCAGCAGTCCCAGCGAGCCGCCGGCGATCATCGCGGCCATGCTCTGCGAGGACAGCAGCACGTCGTCCGGGCGCCCCAGCGGCGCCGCGGTCAGTTGCATCCCGGCCATGCCGGTGAAGTGCAGGAGCAGGACCGACAGGGCCAGCAGCAGGCTCGCCCCCAGCCCGCTGCGCAGCGAGTGCCCGCGTACCGCCAGTCGCAGCGCCGGATAGCCGGGCAGGATCGCAAAGAGCAGCGAAGCCGCCACATAGCCCGCGCGCCAGTGCATCTCGGCCGGGATTTCCAGCGCCGACATGCCGATATAGTGCATGCCCGCGATGCCCCCGCCACCCAGGACGGCGGCGGCCGCCAGCCCCCGGCGCTCGGGCCAGCCCAGCGCGACGAAGAAGCTGATCGTCGTCATCGCGATCGCGATCGCCAGCGATACGATCGTCGCCGGCACGCCGTAGCCGACGATCACGCCCGGGTCGTAGCCGAGCATCGCCACGAAATGCGTCGCCCAGATGCCGAAGCCGATCGCGAAGCCGGCCCCGACCGTCCAGCGCACCGCCGCCGGCCCCGAGATATGCCGGGCATGGCGCAGCAGCAGCACCGAACTCGCCGCCGCCACCAGGCAGATCACCCCGGCAAGCACCACGAGCCGGTGGTCGTGCTGGTCATGAATGCACAGCAGAATATCGAACATGCGTAGCGCGCCCCAAGATTGCGCCTCGCTGTTAGGCATAATTGGTTAACGCGGACCTAAGGTTGAATGTCTGCAACGGTTTGAACGCGGCGTTTTCGGCAAAAAAAGGGGGCCCTTTGGCAGGGCCCCCGTCGTAAGTCAGGGAGGATGTTCTTCCTTGAGGAAGCCTGGTGTCAGGCCCGAAGCTTCAGGCCCGAAATTTCAAGCCTTGATGACCGAGTGGGTTAGCGAGCCGATCTTCTCGACGGTGGCCGTGATCACGTCACCCGGCCAGACCCACTCCTGCGGGTCCATGCCGGCGCCGACGCCCGCCGGGGTGCCGGTGGCGATGATGTCGCCCGGCTCAAGGGTGATGCCCTTCGAGATGTCGGCGACCAGTTCGTCGACCTTGAACAGCATGAAGGCGGTGTTGCTCGACTGCTTGGTCACGCCGTTGACGGTGAGCGAGAGGTCGAGGGTCTGCGGATCGCCCAGTTCGTCGGCGGTGACCACGACCGGGCCCATCGGCGCGAAAGTGTCCTGCCCCTTCGAGTAGATCCACTGGCCGGCACGGCGGCAGTCGCGCGCGCTCATGTCGATGCAGACGGTATAGCCGAACACGTAGTTCAGCGCGTCCTCGCGGGCGACGCCCTTGGCCTTGGTGCCGATGATCGCGGCGAGTTCGACTTCCCAGTCGAGCTGCTGGGTGATCTCGCCGTTGTGGCGGATCGGCTCGCCCGGCGCGATCACCGAGGTCGGCGGCTTGGAGAAGATCACCGGCTGGCGCGGCAGCTCGGGCGAGGTGTCGAGCGACTTGGCGCTCTCGGCGACGTGCTCGGTGTAGTTGAGGCCGATACCGAAGATGTTCTTGCGCGGGCGCGGGATCGGCGCGAGCAGGATCACGTTGGCGAAGGGGATCGCGGTGCCGAGCGGGAACAGGCCCTCGGCCTGCTCGATCAGCTTGGAGGCGATCAGGACCGCCTGCGGGCCGAGGTCGATGAATTCGAGCATCGTCGCGGGGAAGGGAACGCCCATTTCCTCGCCGAACAGTTCGAGGTCGAGCACGAGATCGTTGGCAGCACCGGGGCCGAACCCGGAGACGAGGGCGCCGAGCCGGGCTTCGGCTTCGACATTGGCACGGTAGGTAACGAGACGCATTGGGTTATTCCCCCGTAGGTTATGACGTTAAGTTGACAAATCAGGTGAGGATTGGCTGGTGGCCGTCGTTCTCGCCCAGCGCTTCCTCGCGGTAGAGGCCGAGGGCGCGCATCACGGGCAGGTCGTTAAAGGTGAACAGGCAGGCATCCTCGGTGTCCGAGGCATTGGCGTGCTCGTGGTACATCCAGGCGGGGACCACGAAGATGTCGCGCTCCTGCCAGTCGAAGCGCTGGCCGTTGATGATGGACCAGCCCTTCCCCTTGGCGCACTGGTAGACGAAGCTGCCGGTCTGGCGGTGGGCCTTCGTCCGCTCGCCGGGGCGCAGCAGCTGCATGGACGCGCCGATCGTCTGCATCACCGGACCGCCGGTATGCGGATTGACGTATTCCATCATCACACCGTCGAAGGGCGACCCGTCGGTGACTCGCGCATATTTCGTCAGCGCCTCGTAGGTGGGCGCCCATTCGTATTTGAACAGCGGCGAATAAGGCTTGGACCAGGCCATGCCCGCCGGGCGCAGGCCGGTACCCGCCCAGGTCGCGGTGGAATCGTCGACCGGGTAGGAGACCGCCTGCTGCAGATCGGGATGAACCTCGTAGAAGTTGGCCTCCAGTGCGTTCATCAGCGGGATGTCGAGGCCGTCCTGCCAGATGCACGGGGTGCCGCCCTCGGCCACGCCATGCTCATGCCAGGTTCCATTAGGAGTGAGCACGAAGTCATTGGCACCCAAGGTCATTTTATGACCATCGACATTGGTGAAGGCGCCCTCGCCCTCCATGATGAAGCGCAGCGCCGAGGCCGAATGGCGATGGCTGGAAGCCAGTTCGCCCGGCCCCATCACTTGCAGCCCCGAATAAAGCCAGCCCACGGCGGCGACGACGTCGCTGCGCCCCGGATTCTCCAGGTAGACCACCCGGCGCCCGGCCTTCTCCGGTGTCACGAGGTCAAGCGCCTTCATAACATCGTCGCGCAAGTCCTTGTAACGCCACAGGTACGGCACCGACGTGGAAACCGGCTCCCACGGCTCGATCTTGTTGGCGACGGTCCACAGCGCGCCGGTGCCCAGCTGCTTCAGACGCTCGTAATAGGCCACCAGCTCGGGGGTGTCCTCCACGTTCGCGCGGCCGATCATGTCCTCGCGATACTGGTCGTAGCTCTCAGTCGCCATGGGTGCCTCCGTTCGAGATATTACAGACCTAAAATAATTTGAATAAAGTGTCAAATGCAACTATTGTCGCTTATGTGAACCGCAGATTCCCTGCGATTTCTGGAAAGGAGCGCCACATGCCCGCACCCTTCAAGGCCGCCGTCGTTCAGGCCGCATCGATCCCCACCGATTCTCTCGCCGCCGCGCAGAAGGCTGCCGGCCTGATCCGCAAGGCAGCCGCGGGCGGCGCGCAGTTCATGGTGTTCCCCGAAGCGTTCCTTGGCGGCTATCCCAAGGGCGCTTCGTTCGGCACGCCGGTGGGCATGAGGAAGCCCCAGGGCCGCGAGGACTTCCGCATCTACCACGAAGCCGCAATCGACCTGAACGGCCCCGAAGTGGACCTCCTCGCAGAGGCAACCGCCGAGACCGGCGCGTTCGTCGTCATCGGCGTGATCGAGCGCGACGGCGGCACCGTCTACTGCACCGCGTTGTTCTTCGACGGCGACAGGGGGCTGATCGGCAAGCACCGCAAGCTCATGCCGACCGGCGCCGAGCGCCTGATCTGGGGCTTCGGCGATGGCTCCACGCTGCCGGTGTTCGATACCCCCTTCGGCAAGGTCGGCGCGGTGATCTGCTGGGAAAACTACATGCCGATGATGCGCATGGCGATGTACGATCAGGGCATCTCCATCTACTGCGCCCCCACCGCCGACGACCGCGACGCCTGGCCCTCGACCATGCAGCACATCGCGCTGGAGGGCCGCTGCTTCGTGCTTTCCGCCTGCCAGCACGTGACGCGCGGCGCCTACCCGGCAGACTACGACTGCGCGCTGGGCGACGATCCCGAGACCGTCCTGCTGCGCGGCGGCTCGATGATCGTGGATCCGCTGGGCGCCGTGCTTGCGGGGCCGGACTATTCGGGCGAAACGATCCTCTATGCCGATATCGAACCGGCGCAGGTGGTGCGCGGCAAGTACGACTTCGACGTCGTCGGCCACTACGCCCGGCCGGACGTGTTCGAACTGAAGGTCAATGTCGCGCCGCGCCGCGCGGTCACCCGCTCCGGGGAGTAATCAAGCGTGGAATTCGATTTTTCAAAAGTACCGGGCCCCGATCGCTACAAGCTGATGGGCTCCAGCATCACCCCGCGCCCGATCGCGTGGGTGACGACGGTGTCGGGCGCGGGGCTGCGCAATGCCGCGCCCTACAGCTTCTTCAACATGATGAGCGCCGAGCCGCCGCTGGTCGTGCTGGGCATGATGCGCCGCCCCGACGGCACCCACAAGGACAGCGCCGCCAACATCCTCGAAACCGGCGAGTTCGTGGTCAACCTCGTCTCCGAGGCGGACAGCGCGGCGATGAACTTCACCTGCATCGACGGCCCGCCCGAGTTCGACGAACTCGCGGCGGCGGGCATCGGCACGCTGCCCTCCAGCGTGATCGGCGCCCCGCGCATCGCCAGCGCCCCGGTGGCGATGGAATGCCGGCTCTACGAGGCGGTCGAGACCGAGAAGACCACCATTGCCCTTGGCGAAGTGCTGCGCTTCCACATCGACAACGCCTTCATCGATGCCGAGAAGCTGCACGTCGATACCCTGGCGATGAACCTCGTCGCCCGTGTCCACGGCGCCGGCTGGTATGCACGCACCACCGACCTGTTCCAGATGACGCGTCCGACTTACGCGCAGTGGAGCGCAGAGAAGGCGGAGGGGTGATGAAAAAGGCCCGTCGCAGATGAAGCGACGGGCCTTCTTGGCGTGCACCGATGGGGCTTCGACAAGCTCAGCCTGAGCGGCGTTGAGAGGCGGTCTTCTAATCCTGCTCAGGCTGAGCTTGTCGAAGCCCCATCGGCCTGCCTCAACCCCGGCAGGGCATCGCTACGGCTACTTCACCGTGGCGATGGCCTCGATCTCGATCAGGAACTCGGGCATCGCCAGCGCCGAAACGCCCACCACGGTGTTCGACGCCGGCACTACATCACCATAGAACGCGCCCAGTTCCGGCCCGATCGCGGCCAGCATCGAGACGTCGTAGTTCACGATGAAGGTGCGCAGGCGCAGCACCGCTTCGGGGCCGACGCCCTGCGAAGCCAGCACGTCCTTGATGTTCGCCAGCGCCTGCCGAGCCTGAAGGCCGATGTCCGGGCCACCGACGACATTGTAGTCCTTGTCCCAGGCCACCTGCCCCGAGAGGTGCAGGGTGCCGGTCGCCTCGTCGAGCGTGGCGTGTGAGAAACCGTACTGGACGCTGGGATAGAGCGTCTCGGGATTGATGCGGGTGCTGGTCATGGCAGGCTCCTGTCAGGAAAGGTCAGTCGACGATCTCGAGCTGGTGGCCCCAGGGGTCGAGGATATAGAGGTTCTTCTTGCCCGCCAGCGGACCCTCGGTGATGTCGATGGTGTCCATCGGCGTGCAGCCGTGGGCGGCGAGGTAAGCCTTGGCCTTCTCGACATCGTCGACCTTGATGCCGAGGTGGTGGCCGCCCGCATCGCAGTTGCGCGGCAGGGTCGTACCGCGATCGGCGGGCTTGTCGTACTGGACGAGCTGGAAGTTCAGGTTCGCCGTCAGCTTGAGCATGATGAGCGTCAGGCAGGCGCCCGGCACGCCGACATGGCTTTCCATCCAGTCGCGGCCGTCCTCGCCGACCGGGATATCGGCGGCGTCGAGCGGTCCCATGCGGAACAGTTCGGTGGCGCCGAAAACGTCCTTGTACCACTGCGCGACGGTGTCGGCATCGGCCACGGTCCAGGATACGTGGTCGGCCTCGATGAAGATGGGGCGGTCGGACGCGGCGTCGGTCATGGGAATCTCCGGCTGGGAAGCGGCCAGCCTACGCCGCACGAGTGTTCCGGCAATGGCGTGGACTGAGCGAAGATGTTGCGATGGACGCAACGTAAAGGCCCGCCGCTTCCCCCTCCCCCCGCTCAGCCTGAGCTTGTCGAAGGCCCCGAGACGAGGCGCCACGCCGCAGGGGCCTTCGACAAGCTCAGGCTGAGCGGAGTTAGGAGGTTATTCCATCGTTTCCAGCAAGTCCGCCACCGACACCGCACGCGCGGGGAAGCGCGGGCGGAAGCCGCTCACCTCACCCTCTGTGCAGCCCCGCGCCGAGGCGATGCGGCGCACGAGCGCGTGTTCGCAGGTCCGGCCCTGACACAGCCCCATGCCAGCCCGGCAGCGCAGCTTGATCGCGCTTGCCCCGAACGAGGGACCGACTTCCAAGGCATCGGCAATCGCGCGATCGACAGCCCCGGCGGAAATGTCTTCGCACCGGCAGAGCAGGGTTTCCGGTTCCGGCTGCGGCAGCCATGGGCGGGGATCGGCGACACCGCGCAGAAGATCGATGAAGCCCTGCATCGCCTGCCGCTCGGCCCAAGGCTTGCGCATGGCCGCAGCCGCTTCCCCGGCCAACAGAGCGCCCGCGTCCCGCGCGATGGCCAGCCCCGCCAGCGCGCCCTCGGCCATCGCCGCATCGCTGCCCGCGACACCGGTAGTCTCGCCCGCGACGTAGAGGCCCGGCACGGTCGCGCGCATGGCTTCGTCGTGCACTGCCTCCCAGCCTCCGGCGGGGTCGGACCAACGCACTTCGCCGCCGATCTGGCGGATCAGGTCCACTTGCGGCAGGAAGCCGTAGCACATCGCGGCGACGTCGCAGGCGATGCTTTCGCCGTTGCTGAAGACGATGCGCTCCACCGCGTCGGTGCCTTCGCAGCGCAACGCCTGCGCGCCGTGGCGAACAGGAACCCCGGCCCGGCGCAGCGCCATGATCCCGGCGGCAGCGGCTAGCAACGGGCCGGGCGTCCGCAGCGCGCGCGGGAGGTTCGCCAGCGCCGTGCGCGCCATCGCCGCAAAGGGCTGCGCGAAACAGACGGCAGCGACTTCGCCGCCCGCCTCGACGATCTGCTGCGCGAGGACGATCATCAGCGGATGGGTGCCGAACAGGACGATCCGTTGGCCGGGCAGCACCTGCTGCGCCTTTATGAGCGTCTGCACCGCGCCCGCGCTCATGACGCCGGGCAGCGTCCAGCCCGGCAGCGCCACCGGCATGTCGTAGCAGCCCCCGGCCACCAGCACCCGCCGCGCCTGCACCTGTTCGATGCCGCCCGCCGTGCCCGAAAGCGTTAGCGCGAAGCCTTCGCCGTCAGGCATGACGCCCAGCACAGAGCGGCCGCCCAGCCACTGGAGCCGCGCATCACCGCTCACCCGGTCCAGCAGCGCGCGGCCCTTGCGATAAGGCGCGCCGCTGAGCCAGCCGGGGACCGAGAACGTCGCGGGAGGCTGGCGCAGGATCTGGCCGCCGGGGCGCTGCTGCTCGTCGATCACGCATGTCGAAAGGCCCGCCGCCAGCGTGCGCTCCGCAGCGGCGAGGCCCGCCGGGCCACCGCCAACGATGGCGACGTCGTAAGTGCTCATGCTTCCGGCCTTTCGGTGCGGATGCGCAGGGCCGGCTCTACGGGCACGAGGCAGCCGCGCAGGCGCCGCCATGGCGCATCCCCGCGCGCGACCCAGACGGTGCATTCGCTGCAGGTGCCCATGTTGCAGAACATCCCCCGCGCCTGTCCCGAACGGTCGTCACGAAAGCGCGGCGTGGCGGATAGCACGGCAACCGCCACCGTCTCGCCCGGATGCGCCATGACCGGCGCGCCGTCGAGTTCCACCGCGACCGGCGCGGGCCGGGTGACGCCCTGTTCGACGCGCTTCACGGCAACACCGCGAAGGCATCGAGGTGGGCGAAGCGGCGCGGCGTGAACATCGTCAGTTCCTCCGGCGTGGTCCCTTCCGCGATCGTGCGCGCGAGCAGCCGCGCCAGCACCGGGCCAAGCGTGAACAGCGATCCCCCCGCCGCCACGAACAGCCCCGGCGCGGCGGCGACCTCGCCGACGATGGGAAGTTGGTCGGCGGAAATGCAGGTAGTGCCGGTCCATGTCCGCAGCAGGGAGCGCTCGGCCAGCTCCGGCATGACCCGCGCGGCGACGTCCAGATTGGCGCGCAGGTTCTCGGGCTCGACGATCGCGGGGCGGTCGAGATCAGGGGTGCCGTCGGCGCGCTTCGCAAGGCGCGAGGGCCAGCCGCCGCCGATCAGCAGGTTGCCGTCCTCGGTCTGCTTCATCGACAGCCGCCGACCGACGTGCTGGATGAGGTAAGGCAGCACCGGCTCGGTCCGATCGGTGACGCTCATCATCAGCGGCGCAGGGTAAAGCGGCACGTTGAGGCCCAGCAGCCCGGCAAGGCGCGGCACCCAATGTCCCGCCGCCAGCAGCACGCGCGGCGTGTTCACCGTAACCTCGCCGTCGGGTCCGTGCAGCGTGGCGCGGTATGTCCGGTCGCGCTGCATCGAGAGTCCGGCAAGCGCGGTGCCGGTCTTCACCACCGCCCCCTGCCCGCGCGCGCCGTCGGCGAAGGCATCGACGAGGATGCGCGGGTTGGCATGGCCTTCGTCCTCCAGCCAGGCGGCTCCGGCAAGGTTGGGGGACAGTGCGGCGGCCTTATGGTGCAGTTGAGTGCCGTTGAGTACCCTTGTGGGCAAGCCAAGTTCGTTCTCGCGGGCCACCTTGAAGGCGAGGAGGTCCATCTCCGCCTCGGTCTCGGCCACCATCAGCCCGCCGTGCATGGCGACGTCGAGGGGGCGGCCGAGCATGTCCTCGATGCCCTTCCACTCCTCGATCGCGAGGCGGTTGAGCGAGACGATGCGCGCCCCGTCGGCGGCGGCCTTCTCGCCCTGTTCGAGGAAGCGCCGCTCGATCTGGAAGTGCAGCGAGCCCGCGTTCTGGCCGGAGGCACCCGAATTGAGGTGCCCCCGTTCGACTAGTAACACCTTGAATCCCATGCGGGAAAGATGCCAGGCCGTAGCGCAGCCGACGAGTCCGCCGCCGACGATCAGGATATCGCAGTGGGTCGTCGTCGGCATGCTCATGGTCAGAGCATATCGAGCTTTCGCAGCGTCTCGGCAATGCTTTCGCGGTCCTTGCCGGTGACGTCGATCAGCGGCTTGCGCACCGGACCGCCGGGCAGGCCCATGGCATCGAGCGCGGCCTTGAGGATCGCCGGGCCGGAACCGAAGCGGCCGACGAGGTCCGGCGTGTACCATTCCTCCATCAGCACCCGGTCCTTGCGCCCGCATTCGCGCGCGCCCTCGATATCACCGGCCCAGAGCTTGTCGTAGAAGCCGGTCTGGTTGCGGCCGAGCACGCCGCCCGCGCCCATCGTTCCGTCGCCGCCGTGGACGCGCAGCATCGTCAGGCCGAGTTCGTCCATCGGGTAGCCGAACACGCGGACCTGCTCGCCCAGCGCGAAGACGGTGTCCATGAAGTGCGTGAAGCGCGGGGTGGACTGCTTGATGGCGACGATCGCGTCGATGTCGGCAAGGCGGCGCAGCGTCTCCAACGGCATGTCGATGCCGGTGCCCGGAGGCCAGTTATAGACGCAGATCGGCAGGTCGATGGCGGCACCGACTTCCTCGTAGAACGCCACGATCTCGTTCGGCAGTGGGCGCACGTAAGGCGGCGGGGTGATCAGAACGCCCTCGAAACCGGCCTCTGCGGCGGCCTGCGCATAAGCGATCGTCTCGCGCGCGGTGAAGCTGGAGCAGCCCGCGATGAGCGGCACCTTCTTCGCCATCTGGCTACCCGCCAGTTCGAACAGGCGCTTGCGCTCGTCAGGACGCATGCTGGTCCATTCGCCGGTGGTGCCGGCCAACACGAGGCCATGCATGCCCTGATCGACGAGCCATTCCAGCAGCAGGCCGAGGCCCTTTTCGTCGAGGGTGTCCTCGTCGATGAAGGGGGTCGTGATCGCGGGGATATAGCCCTGCCAGTTCACCCGTGACCGCTTGCTGACCGTCATTGCTTCGTCCTTGTTCCTGACCTGCGGAAATTCCTGCTGCAGCGGCGCGATCTTTGTCCCGCTCTCTGCCGTAGGACGATCGATGCCAGTGGGGTTGTTTTCCAACAATGGCGCGCATCGGGCGAAAACGTTGCGCTGGCCGCAACGTCGGATATGGTCCGGACACGAAGACGCCGCGCCCGGTCGGAACCGGACGCGGCGTTGTCTTGTGCCTTGGTAGCCTGTCGTCAGGCGGGTTGGGCGACGAGCACCTTGCGCGGGCTTGCCAGAGACAGGCCCACGGTGACGACCGCATTGGCGATCAGCGCGACGAGGCCGATCTCCCAGTGCGGGAACCATGCGGCGGCAAGGCTCGACAGCGCGGGCACCCAGAGCACCGCATAGCCCGTCAGCAATCCGCACAGGACGGCGGCGGCGCTCGTGCGGCGCAGCAGGAAGGCGCAGTAGACGCCCGGCGCCAGCATGCCGATCGCGGCATAGGCGGACAGCCCGATCTCGACCAACGAGCCGCTCGCGCCCAAGGTCAGGTAGAGCGCGATCGCCGCGAACACGACCATGGCGAGGCGCGAGACGAGCAGTTCGGTGCGGTCGTCTATGGTGGGCACCAGCGGGCGCACGATGTTGCGCCCGAATATCGAGCCACAGGTCAGCAGCAGCACCGAGCCCGGCACCAGCGCCAGCAGCGAGGCGGTCCCCGCCAGCACGCCGAGCATCCACGCCGGATAGCGCTGCTCCACGAAGGCCAGCAGCAGCGCATTGGGGTCGCCGCCGGGGGCCTTGGTCCCGGCCAGCAGCGCCGCGAAGCCGAGCAGGATGATGAAGAAATAGGAGAGCGAGTAGATCGGCTGGAACACCGCATTGCGCCGGATCGTCGTGCCGCTGTCGGCCGAGTAGCACAGCTGGAACATGTGCGGGAAGATGTACGTCCCCAGCGCCACGTTGATCGCCGAGGTCACCAGCCAGGTCACGTCGAGGCCGAGTTCGGGCTTGAGGCCGGGGAAGCGGATGGCCTCGGGGAAGCGCTCGCCAACGGTGCGGAAGACGTCGAGCACCGAGGCCTCGCCCACCACGCTCGCGACGGTCCAGGCCAGCACGATCACCACGATCAGCATTAGCACGTCCTTCACGCCTGCGGCGAACGCGGCGGAGCGCAGGCCCGCGAGGAACACGAAGAGCAGCATCAGAACGACCGAGAAACCGGCCGCCGCGCCCTGGCTCACCCACGGTCCTGCGGCGAGGCGCACCACCAGAGTCAGCGCGGTGACCTGGATCTGCACGTAGACCACCAGCGCGATCAGCCCCGCCGCCGCAACGCAGACCCCCAGCCAGCGCGCCTGATAACGGTGCGCGAAGAAGTCCGCCTGCGTGACGAGACCATGGCGCCGCCCATAGGCATGGATCATCGGCGTCAGCCAGTAGCCCAGCGCCGCCGAGAGCGAGACCGAGCAGAACGCCAGATAGGCAGGCGCGCCATAGGCCCAGGCGAATCCTGAGATGCCGAGCACGGCGAACGTCGTGTAGATCTCACCGGCGTTGAGGAACCAGAAGACCAGCGTGCCCAGCTTGCGGCCGCCGAGCGCCCATTCCTCCATGGTCTGCGCGCGCTTCTGCTTGCGGCGACCGTAAAGCATCGATCCGGCGACGGTGCCGCACACGATCAGCAGGATGAGCGAGAGGATCATGCCCCGCCCTCCCTGTTGCGCGTGTCCAGCATGAAGCGGAGGCCCAGAACGGCAGTGGCGAAAAGGATGCCCGCCATCTGCCAGACCATCCCGAACGGCAGACCCAGAGGTGCCCACTCGACGCCGTTGGCCCACGGCGCGAAGCCCAGTTGCCACACGAACGGCAGCAACAGCAGCAGGTCGGCGCGCGACAGGCCGGTTTTGTCGGGAGTGTCGGTCGGGTCAGTCATCAGTGCTCTCGGATATTGCAATGAGCAGCGTGGACGCTGTCAACGTTGCATTCAATGACGAATCAATGCTCGAAACGTTGCGAAAAACGAAACGTCATCCCGCATGACTGTCTTCCGCCCATCTCGTCATTGCGAGCGCAGCGAAACAATCCAGGGCGGCCTCATACTGCCCTGGATTGTTTCGCTGCGCTCGCAATGACGACCCGAAGGTAACCTGACATCACCGTTCCCGCGCCACCGGCCGGTTCCACTGCCGCAATTGCGCCTCGATGCGCTTGAGCAGACGCAAGGGCGCGCCTTCCAGCTGGCGGCCGGAGCGCAGGACGAGGCTGGTGGTGGTTTCCTCGATGCTGTCGTCGGCGATCGGCACGCTGACCATCGCGCCTTCGGTCAGTTCCGACCACACCGAAATCTGCGGCAGGATGGCGACGGCGATCCCCGCGCGCACCATGTCCTGCATGACGTGGATCGAGTTCGAGGTGATCGCGGGCTGGAAGTAGGTCTTCGAATTGGCCTCGGCCGCGCTCAGGATCTGGCGGATGCGGAAATGGGCGGGCGGCAGCACCAGCGGCACCCCCGCCAGCTCTGCGATGGTGACGCTGGGCTGCGCGGCCAGCGGGTTGTCGGGCAGCATGATCGCCATCAGCGGCTGCGCGATCACCGAGCGGACGTGAATCTTCATGTCGTTGGGCGTCGAGAAGACTAGCCCGAAATGCGCCTCGTCGTCCGCGATCATGCGCAGGATCTCGGTGGTGGAGCCGGTGAGAATCTCCAGCCGGATCAGCGGGTTCGCCTGCGAGAACTGGCTGACGATCGAGGTGAAGCTCTGCCCCGCGAAGCCGTCGCCGATCGCCGCCGTCACTTGGCCCGTACGGACCGAGCGCAGTTCCTCCAGCTTGGCGCGCAGAGCTTCGCGGTCGGCCAGCTGGTTGCGGTAGTGGGCGATGACGATCTCGCCCGCATGGGTCAGCCGCACGCCGCGCCGCCCCTTCTCGATCAGGGCGAGGCCGTACTGGCTCTCCAACTGCGCAATCTGGCGGCTGATCGAGGACGGCGCGACGTTGAGCCGATCCCCCGCCGCGCGCATCGATCCGGCGCTGAGCGCTTCCAGCAGGTATCGCATTCCGGCTTCGGACAAATCGAACTCCTTTGGGACTCGCACACCGCTCGTCATTGCGAGCCCCGAAGGGGCGCGGCAATCCAGGGCAGCATTACACCGCTATGGATTGCTTCGCTTCGCTCGCAATGACGAAGCCAGTCCCTAGCAGGTCAGCGCGCCGGATCGAAGTCCTTGCCCAGCGGCAGATCGCGCGAGCTGGAGCCGATCTGGACGCGGTAGCTGCCCTTGGCCAGTTGCCAGTCGTGCGTGGTCTCGTCCCAGTAGGACAGCGCGCGGCGGTCCAGCGGGAATTCGACCGTGGCCGACTTGCCCGGCTGCAGCGAGACGCGCGCGAAGCCCTTGAGCTGGCGCGGCGGCTCGTTCGCGGCGACAGGCATCGAGACGTAGAGCTGCGCCACTTCGTCGCCCGCGACCTTGCCGGTGTTGCGCACGGTGGCGCGGACCGTCCAGCCTTCGCCCGACTTCGCCAGCTTCAGGCCACTGTAGGTGAAGCTCGTGTAGGACAGGCCGTGGCCGAAGGGATAGAGCGGCGCGATGCCCTTGGCGTCGTACCAGCGGTAGCCGACAAGGATGCCCTCGTCATAGCGCGCGGTGGTGCCGATGCCGGGATAGCGCGTGGGCTGGTCGGCAGGGCCGTTGACCTCGTCCGCCGGGAACGTCACCGGTAACTTGCCCGAGGGGTTGGCCTTGCCGGTCAGCAGCGCGGCGATGGAGTCCGCCGCCTGCTCGCCCGGATACCAGGCGGCGAGGATACCCGCGACCTTGTCACGCCACGGCATCAGCACCGGGCCGACGGTGTGGAGCACGACGACGGTGTTGGGGTTGGCCGCCGCGACCGCCTCGACCAGCGCGTCCTGATCGCCGGGGAGTTTCAGGTCGGTGCGGTCGGCGCCTTCGGAAACGTGATCTGCGACGAAGATCACCACTACTTCGGCCTTCTTCGCGGCGGCGACAGCCTCGTCGATCAGTGTCGAATCCGGAGCCTGCCAGCCGAGGCGCAGTTCGTTGGCCGAGAGCGTCGGCGCGTTGGAATAATCAAGCTGCAACGCCACGCGCTTGCCCGCTTCGAGCCAGACGGTGCCGTGAGTGGCAAGGCGGAAGCTCTGTTTCGGCACGTAGGCGACGCGCTTGCCGTCGATCAGCAGCGCGATCTCGCCGCCGCCGTTGAGCGAGAAGCGGTAGGTGCCGGTCTTCGGCGGCACGAAGCCCGCCGTCCAGCGCGCCGACCACAGCGAGGGCAAGCCCTGCACGCCCGCCTTGGGGCCGGCCTCGGCATAGTCGATCGACGCTTCCTTGCGGGTGACGAGCGGTTCGCCCTTCCAGTCCGGCGAGGCGTAATAGCGCGCCGTCAGATCCTCGAAAGCCGAGGCGGGCATGGCGGGCAGCGGCGCGATGCCGAGGGTGCCGCGCGCATACGTCACGCTCGCCTTGTCGCCGAGCGCCGCCTTGATCGCATCGACCGGGGCCTTGAGCGTGCCGACGTCCTCGGTCTTCACGAAGCCGCCGTAGCGCTCGGACGTCTGGACGTTCGCGCCCGCATCGTCGCCGATCACGGCGATGGTCTTCGCCTTCAGGGGCAGTACGCCGCGCTCGTTGCGCAGCAGCACGGTGCCTTCCTCGGCGATCTTCTCGGAGAGAACGAGGTGCGCCGGATCGCGCACGTTGGCATTGGCGTCGGCCGCCGCGATCGGATGATCGACTAGGCCGAGGCGGAACATCGGGGTGACGATGCGCTTCACCATGCCGTCGATGTCGGCCTGCGTGATGGCGCCGCTGGCCCGCGTGGCTTTCAGTTCCTTGACGCCGTAGAACTCGGCGAAACCGAAGGGGCTGACGCCGCCGGGCATGGAAATGTCGAGCCCCGCCTTCACCGAGGGCGCAGTGGAGCGATGGGCGAAATACCAGTCCGCCACGACGAACCCGTCGAAGCCCCAGCGCTTGAGATTGCCCAGCGTGCCGGGGTTCTCACAGGCGTACTGGCCGTTGACGCGGTTGTACGCGCACATGATCGAGCCGGCCTTGCCCTGCTTCACCACAGCCTCGAAGCCGGGGTAGTAGATTTCGCGAAGCGCGCGCTCGGGGACGATGGCGTCCACCGCCTCGTAGGCGGGACCGTCGCCCAGACGCAGCCATTCCTGATTGTTGGCCGCGAAGTGCTTGGGCGTGGCGATCAGGCCCAGCGACTGGATGCCGCCGGTGATTGCAGTGCCCAGCTGCGCGGTCAGATAAGGGTCCTCGCTCAGCGTCTCGGCGAGGCGGCCCCACTTGGGGGTGCGGATGATGTTGATCGTGGGCGCGAGCACCACGTTGCGCCCCTTGCCCGCGTGTTCGGCGCCCAGCGCCTTGCCGTAGGCGGTCATGAGGTCGCGGTCGAAAGTCGCCGCGTCCATGACGGGGGCGGGGAACTGCGTCACGCCCTTCATGCCGTTGCCGACGCCTGCCGGGCCGTCGCCCATGCACAGGCGCGGCAGGCCGAGGCGGGCGATGCCGCTGATGTGGCCGACGCAGGCGTTGACGCCGGTGCCGTTGGCATCAAGCTCGGTATCGCCCTGAAGGAGCTTCAGCTTCTCGTCATCCGTCATCGCCGCGACCACCAGATCGGCCCGCTGTTCGGGTTCGAGGGCAGTTTCCAGCCAGGGCTGCCGTGCCTCGGCTGCGAAGGCAGGAACGGTCGCCACGGCGCAAAACGCGATCCCGGAGAGCAAGGCTCTCCGGGATGCGATTGCCATCCGGTGCGATCCGAAAACGAACGTCGAGACAGCAACGGTCATGGTCAGAACTTCACCATTCCCGACAGGCTCACCGTGCGCGGACGGTTGGTGTAGTAGCCCAGCGGATAGAGGCCCGGAACGATCTCGTTGTAGTTGATCGTCGTGCGGTCGTTGAACAGGTTGCTGACGTTGAGGTTCAGCGACCACGGGGCCTTGTTGATACCCGCGCGCAGGCCCACCATCCAGTACGAGTCCAGCTTCTGGTAGTTGTCGATCGTCGCGTTGAACTTGGTGGCCGACGATCCCTGGTAGGACACGTTGGCACCGAACGAGGCGTCCAAGCCCAGTGCATCGACGAACGTGGTGTAATCGACGCTGGCCGCGCCGGTCAGCTTGGGGACGTAGGGGATGCGGTCGCCCTTGCGGCCGGTCGCCACGATGGGGTTGTCCTCGCTGAGTTCGGCGACGTTGTAGTTGCCCGAAACATTGATGTCGAGGCCGGCGACCGGACGCGCTTCGAGCGTGACTTCCGCGCCCTTGACCGTCGCCTTGCCGCCGTTGCCGGTGTAGCTGAACGACACGGTGCCGCTGGTGGCCTGCTGCGAGACCTGGATGTCCGACCAGTCGATGTAGTAAAGCGCGCCGTTAAGGAACAGCTTGCGGTCAAGCAGGGTGGTCTTCACGCCCCACTCGTAGTTCCACAGCGAATCCGAACCGTAGCCCTCGGGGATGGTCACGCCGGCGATCTCGGCCGCGGTCGGATCGTTGGTGCCGCCCGAGCGATAGCCCTGCGCGACCTGCACGTAAGTATTGACCTGATCGCTGACCTTCCATGCCAGGTTGAAGCGGCCGATCACGCCGTTGTCCTTGGCGTGCAGCATGTTGCCCGCACCCGAACCGGCGCCGCCACCCGCAGCGACGAGCGAGGTGGAAAGCTGGCTGAGCTTGAAGTCGAACAGGCGGGCACCGGCGGTGAAGGTCAGGTTGTCGAGGAACTTGTAGCTCAGTTCGCCGAACAGCGCGCGTTCCTTGATGCGGGTGTCGACGGTGCGGTCGAGCAGCATGTCGGAATCGGCCGTGATATTGCCCTGGGCATCGGCGGTCGGCCACGAGCTGTGGTAGAAGCGGTTCTCGTTCTGGAAGAAGCCGCCGACGAGCACCTGGATCGGGCCACCGAAGTCCGAGGCGAAGCGCAGTTCGCCGCTGTCCACCCGGCGGTGCTTCTTTTGCACCAGCGCGCTGCGGCCTTCGTCGCTGTAGTCGAGCCCGAAGAACGAGTCCGCCGCAAGGCTGGCATCGCGCGTGAAGCCGGTGTCGCGCACGAAGCGCGAGACGGTGCCGGTGAAGGTGCCGTAGCTCTGCTTGTAGTTGACGGTGGCGTTGTAGATCTCGCTCTTGTCGTCGTAGGGCGAGCGGACCTCGTCGGCCTGATAGTCCCTGGGCAGCGCGGCGCCGCTGTAGTCTTGCAGGTTGTAATAGTTCTTCGCGTCCTGGTGGACGTCCTGGTACATCGCGGTGACATCCACGGTCAGGTCGGGCGTCGCCTGCAGGCGGGCGGTGATGCGGCCGGCCTTGCTCTTCTCGGCGTTGGCGCCGTTCTCGAACTTGTTGTCGATCCAGCCCGGCAGGTCGGCATAGAAGCCCGAGGCGCGGACCGCGAACACGCCCTTGACGATCGGGATGTTCACCGCGCCGTCGCTCTGCATGCCCAGCGCAGCACCCTTGGTGGCGCGCAGGGCCGACTGGAAGTAGCCGTTCACGCCGCCGTCGGGATCGGCCTTCTTGGTGATGTAGCGCATCGTGCCGGCCATCGAGCTGGCGCCGAAGGTTGTGCCCTGCGGTCCCTTGAGCACTTCGACGCGGTCGATGTCGAACAGCTTCACGTCAGGAGCCTGGCCGCCGCCGTCCTGCGAGTTCTCGCCGGTGATGACGGTCTCGTCGAGGTAGAGGCCCACGGTGCCGGCGCCGGCAGCGTTGATGCCGCGGATGACGTAGCGCTTGTCGCCCGGGCCTTCGTCCTGGACGTTCAGTGCCGGGATCGAACGGTAGAAGTCGGCGAAATCGACCGCGCCCTTCTCCTTGAGCGAGTCTCCGCCCAGCGCCTGCACGGCGATCGGGGTGTCCTGGATGGTCGAGGACGTGCGCTTGGAGGCCGTGACGACGATGTCGCCCCCGACGCCGTCGCTGGCGCCTGCCGCGTCCTGGGCCAGTGCCGGCATGGAACACAGCGCCGTACCGGCGAGCATGCCGGAAACGATAAGCCTGAGCGACCCGATCTGATTTTTCATGGAACCCCTTTCAACCCTGTTTGCTTTCGCCGGCTTCGACAGCAAGTGTCCCCGCATCCGCCGGATGACAGGAACGTCACATACGCCCCCCCTTTTCCTTCAATGCAGCCAATCCGTGATATTCGTTGCGATCAGCGCAACACTGATGGTAACGTTTTCATGAAGGTATGTCGTCGCTTCCCCCGGCAAACGCAACTATTCCAGCGCGTTGCCTGCCGCCGGAAGTGTGCCGTCTCCGGACGCACGACGTGCGCGGACATGAAACTTCAGTAAAACCACCAAGTGTTCGGCAGGCGGCTTTTCGAAAATTCCATCGCTGGACGCGGCGGGACGGCGCGGTAAGCTGATCGCCCATGACATCGCCCTGCCCGTCCACGGACGTTCCCGCATGATCCGCGCCGACCGCCGGCAAGTGCTGTCCGGCACCGGCGCGCTGCTGGTCGCGGCGCTGCTGCCGCTGCCCGGACGCGTGCGCGCGGCGGCCCTGTCCCGGAATTTCGAGCCCAACGCCTTCGTCCGGATCGACGCCGACGGCCTCGTCACCGTCGTCATCAAGGCGGTCGAGTTCGGACAGGGCGCGGCGACCGGGCTGGCGACGCTGGTGGCGGAGGAACTCGATGCCGACTGGGACAAGGTCCGCTTCGAATTCGCGCCCAACGACGACAAGCGCTACGCCAACCTGCGGATGGGCACGATGGCGGTCGGCGGCTCGACGACGATGGCCAGCGCCTGGCTGCAGATGCGCAAGGCCGGGGCGGCGGCGCGGGCGATGCTGGTCGATGCGGCGGCCGCGCGCTGGGGCGTCGCGGCGGCGCAGATCTCCACCGAGCGCGGCGTGGCGCAGGCCGGGCGCCACCGCGCGCACTACGGAGAGCTTGCCCTCGCCGCCGCGCGCCTGCCGGTGCCGGAAGATCCGCCGCTGAAGTCGCCGGAGCGGTTCCGCCTGATCGGCAAGGTCGCGCCGCGCCGCGATTCGGCGTGCAAGTCCGACGGCTCGGCCAGGTTCGCGATGGACGTGCGGCACGATGGCATGGTCCACGCGGTCATGGCGCACCCGCCCGCCTTCGGGGCGAGGATGGCGACGTACGATGCTGCCGCTGCCCTGGCAGTGCCCGGCGTGCGCAAGGTGGCACCGGCCGACGCCGGTGTCGCGGTCTATGCCGACAGCATGGCCGCCGCCCTCGGGGGGCGCAAGGCGCTGGCGGTGACCTGGGACCATACCGGCGCGGAGACCCGCGATTCGCAAGCGCTGGAGGCCGAGGCGCTGCGCCTCGCCGCGCTGCCGGGCTTCGCCGTCGTCGATACCGGTCCCTTCCCCGCGACGCTTCCCACAGGCGCGCGGGTGGTCGAGGGGCAATTCGTGCTGCCTTACCTCGCCCATGCGCCGATGGAGCCGCTGAACGCCACGCTGCGGCTGCGCGACGGGCGGCTCGACGTCTGGGCCGGCAGCCAGTTCCAGGTGCTCGAACCCGCCGCCATGGCCGAGGAACTCGGCGTCGCGGCGGACAAGGTCACGCTTCACCAGTGCTACGCCGGCGGCAGTTTCGGTCGCCGCGCGACGCCCGGGCGCGAGTTCGGCCATCAGGCCGGCAAGGTCTGCGCCGCCTGGGGCGGGCCGGAGGCGGTCAAGTTCCTGTGGACGCGCGAAGACGACCTGACCGGCGGCTTCTACCGCCCGATGATGGTCCACAAGGTACGCGCGGCGATCGGCGCGGACGGCACGATCCTGGGCTGGGACCACCGCATGGCCGGCCAGTCGATCGTCGCCGGAACCCCGTTCGAGGCGGGCGCACGCAAGCGCGGCTACGACAAGCTGATGGTCGAGGGCGCGGACGAGATCGGCTACCGCGTGCCCGCCCGCCGCCTCGGCGTCAGCGAACTGCCGAGCCGGATCCCGGTCAACTGGTGGCGCTCGGTCGGCGCCAGCCACACCGGCTACGTGGTCGAGGCGATGATCGACCGCCTGCTCGCGGGCGTGGGCATCGACCTCGTCCAAGGGCGCCTCGCGCTGATGGAGGACGAGCGTGGGCGCACGGTCGTGCGTCGCGCCGCCGAAATCGCCGGATGGTCCGGCCCGCGCCGCGAAGGCCGCGCGCTGGGCTTCGCCTATGTGAAGAGTTTCGGGACTTACGTGGCGCAAGTCGCCGAAGTCTCACGCGGGAAAGACGGATCGCCGCGCGTCCACAAGGTCTGGTGCGCGGTGGACTGCGGGTTGCCGATCAATCCCGACAACATCCGCGCCCAGGTCGAGGGTGGCATCGGCTTTGCCGTTGGCCACGCGCTCCATGCCGAGATCGTGCTCGGCGAAGGCGGACGCGTCATGCAGACGAACTTCGACCGCTACCCCTCGCTCAGGATCGGCGACATGCCCGAGGTGGAGGTCGCCATCATCGCCAGCGGCGCCGATCCCAGCGGTATCGGCGAGCCGCCGGTGCCGCCGCTCGCCCCTGCGATCGCCAGCGCCTGGCGGCAGCTGACCGGCATGGCGATCGAGCGCCTGCCCTTCGCCCGCGCCATCCGGGAAGCCCGCGCATGACCACCGCCTTCACGCTCAACGGCCGCAAGGTCGCCGCTGCCAGCGATGCCGATACGCCGCTGCTCTGGGTGCTGCGCGACGAACTGGGGCTGACGGGGACCAAGTACGGCTGCGGCGTCGCCCAGTGCGGGGCCTGCACCGTGCATGTCGATGGTTCCACGCGCCGCGCCTGCGTCACCCCGCTCGGCAGCGTGGCCGGCAGGGCGGTGACCACGATCGAGGGTGCGGCGGCCGCGCACGGAACGCCGGGACGCGTCGCCCGCGCCCTGCAGCAGGCCTGGACCGAGCTGGACGTGCCGCAGTGCGGGTTCTGCCAGTCGGGCCAGATCATGGCCGCCACCGTGCTCGTCGCCGCGATCGCGGACCCTTCGGACGCCGACATCAACGCCGCCATGGCCGGCAACATCTGCCGCTGCGCCACCTACCTGCGCATCCGCCAGGGCATCCGGCTCGCGGCGTCGCGGCTGCGGGAGCAGCGCTGATGCGGGCGGCGCGGATCGTGCTTGCGGCCAGCCTCGCGCTCGTCTCGGCGACGGTGCTGGCGCGGGTGGGCGATGGGCCTGAGACGCTGCGCGGTCCGGCCGACTTCGCCGGAATCGCCGACCCGCGCCAGCGCTCGCTCGCGCTGTTCGCGGAGATGGGCAAGGTGATCCGGAGCCCCCGCTGCCTCAACTGCCACCCGCGCACCGACAGCCCTACCCAGGGCGATGCGATGACGCTCCACAGTCCGCCGGTGACGCGCGGGCCCCGGGGCGAGGGGGTGACGGCAATGCGCTGCCGTACCTGCCACGGCGATGCCAACGTCGCCTTTTCCGGCAGCGAGGGCAGCATTCCGGGCGATCCGCACTGGCATCTCGCCCCGCGCGAGATGGCCTGGCAGGGGCGCACGCTCGGTCAGATCTGCCGCCAGATGTCGGACCCGTCGCGCAATGGCGGCAAGTCGCTGGCGCAGCTGGTGGAGCACAACGGCGAGGACCACCTCGTCGGCTGGGCCTGGCGCCCGGGCCCCGGCCGCAAGCCCGCACCCGGCACGCAGGCGCTGTTCGGCGCGCTCACGCAGGCATGGGTGGACAGCGGCGCGGCCTGCCCGGACTGATCGAACACTTCGCAGGCGCCATCCGGCGAGATCGCGCTCCCCTTGCGGGGAGCGCTTCGCCTCATTTCTTCAGCTTGTAGACCACCAGCGCGTCGGACAGCTTCGTGCCCGCGAAGGCGTTGCCGCCTGCGGCGATGGCGACGTACTGGGTTCCATCCACCTCGTAGCTGGCCGGAACCGACATGCCGGGCGCCGGCAGTTCGGCGTTCCATACCTGACGACCCGTGCGGATATCGTAGGCGTGCAGCCGCGAATCCAGCGTCGCGCCGATGAACACCAGGCCGCCGCGCGTCGAGGTCGGCCCGCCCACCGTCGGCGAACCCCAGTTGAGGAAGCCCGGCACCGTCAGCCCGAAGCGGTGCGACTGGCCGAGCGGCACCTGCCACGCGATCTTCCCGCTGCTCATGTCGATCGCGGTCAGCGTGCCCCAGGGCGGCGGCATGCACGGCACGCCCAGCGGGGAGAGGAAGAACTCGCCGCTCGCGATGAGGTTGGTGCCCGGCAGTTCGCGGGTCATGAAGTCGCCGTTCTTGAACCCCTTGGGCTTCTCGCGGATGGCCATGGTGGAGGCGAGGTTGTCGGTCTTGACGACGAGCAGGTTGGTGACCGGATCGTAGGTAGCGCCGCCCCAGTTGGTGCCGCCCATCGAACTCGGCACGGTCAGCGAGCCCCTGGCGTCAGGCGGGGTGAAGGGTCCGTCATAGCGCAGCGAATCGAATTTCGCACGGCACCAGGCGCGGTCGATCGGGGTCAGGCCGAACATCTCGCCGCGCGTCACGCTGGTCTTGGCGAAGCTTTCGGGCAGGACCGGGATCGGCTGCGTGGGCGAGGCCTTTTCGCCGGGGACGGTCGATTGTGGCACCGGCGTCTCGCGGACCGGGAACACCGGCTTGCCGGTATCGCGGTCGAGCACGAAGACGAGGCCACTCTTGGTGGGCTGGATCACCACGTCCCGCAAGGCGCCGTCCTTGCGGATGGTCACCAGCATCGGGTTGGTCGGCAGGTCGTAGTCGAACAGGTCGTTGTGCACGGTCTGGTAGTGCCAGCGCACCTGCCCCGTCTTCACGTCCACCGCGACGACGGCGTCCGAATAGGGAATGTCGAACCGGCGGGTGCCCGAATAATAGTCCGGCGAAGGGCTGGTGGTAGCCAGGAACACCAGACCCCGGCCCGGATCGCCGGAGAGCAGCGACCAGATGTTCGCCGCGCCGGTATCATGCTCGTGCCCGGCGGGGATCGGGTCGAATTCCCAGAGCATCCGGCCGCTGCGCGCGTCGAAGCCACGCACGATGCCGTCGGCCGCGTCGCGCAAGTTGTCGCGCGCGCCGGTGGCGGCGATCAGTACGCCGTTGATGACGATCGGGGGCGAGCTGGCAGGCACCGGCCCTTCGCCGCGCGGATCGAAATCGGCATGAGTGACGAAGCCGTGATGGCCGTTCCCGGCCCCGAAGTCCGCGCAAGGGCGCCCGGTGGCGGCATCGAGCGCGACGATCGCGCGGTCGCCCGAGGAGCGATAGATGCGCTCGCCGCAAGTCGCGCCCGGCGCCGCCTGCGGATCGCGCCAGTAGGCGACGCCGCGGCAGTGCTTGGGCGCCATCGTGCCGGCCAGCAGCGCGGGGTGTCCGCCCGAGGCCTTGAACGGATCGAAGGCCCACTTCTGTTTCCCGGTCGCCGCATCGACGGCGAGCACACGGTCGAACGGTGTGCAGTAATAGAGCGTGCGCCCGGCCACCAGCGGGATGAACTCCATGCGCGTGCCCGAATAGGTGTCGCCGTCCTTGAAGTCGCCCGAATGGTGCGTCCAGGCGACTTCGAGATCGCTCACGTTGGCGGGCGTGATCTGGCCGAGCGGCGACCACTGGCTGCCGCCCGGATCCCCCCCGGTGCCGGACCAGTCGCCATCACGCCCGGTGACGCGCGCCAGCACCGCCCCCTCGCCGGAAAGCGGCCGCGCCGCATCGCCGAAGCGCGGCTTGACGACAGGCAGGGTCGCCAGCGTCCAGGCCACGAACACGACAAGCACGAAGATCACCGGATAGAGTACCGGATGACGGCGCAGGCTTCTTTGAAACTTCACAATAGCCCTCTACTGCACGAGCCCGAAGGCGGCCTGCGAACTTATCCGACGAGACAGATCGCGCCACCTTGCACATCGCCATATTGCGCGCTTTTCACCGCATATCCGGCGTTGACGGCGGAATGATCGGCTGTCGATCAAGTTCACGAACACCCCCCGCATTTCGCCCGAATCATCGCAGCATTCCCGCACTGCCAGACTTGCCATTCCAAGATCATTGCAGGGGGATTACCATGAGCATGAGGTCACTTCTCAGGCTGTCGGCTTGCGCCGTCGCCCTACTTTCCACACCCGCCTTCGCCGACGAGGCGCCCGAAGCCCCGCAGGCTTCCTCCTCCGGCACGGGCAACGACATCGTCGTCACCGCCCAGCGCCGCGAGCAGAACCTGCAGGACGTGCCGGTCGCCATCACCGCCTTCTCCAGCGCCGACGTCGAGCGTCTGGGCATGGACGACGTGTTCGACGTCGCCAACTTCGTGCCCTCGACGCACATCACGCAGTCGTCGTTCAAGGCGACCGCGACCTACTTCATCCGCGGCATCGGCACGCTCGACATCACCACCACCAACGATCCGCCGGTGACGATGTACGAGAACGACCTTATCATCGCCCGCTCCAACGCCAACAACATCGGCCTGTTCGACGTCGAGCGCATCGAAGTGCTGCGCGGCCCGCAAGGCACGCTGTTCGGCCGCAACACTTCGGGCGGCGCGGTCAACGTCATCCTCAAGAAGCCGGCCGACCACTTCGGCGGCTATTTGGAGGGCTCCTACGGCAGCTACGACAAGATCCGCGTCAAGGGATCGGTCGATGCGCCGATCAGCGACAAGGTGCTGACCAAGACCAGCGGCTTCTGGGTCAACGACCCCGGCTTCATCAAGAACGACGCCACCGGCAAGACCGTGGGCGGCGAGAAGAACTGGGGCGTGCGCGAGGACGTGCGCCTGCTGCCGACCGACACGATGACCTGGGATCTCTCGGCCAGCTACCAGCGCAACCAGGGTCTCGGCTTCCCGCTATCGGCCACCGGCGAGCCGGCGCCGAACACCACGAGCCCGCCGCCCGCCAACTGGTATCACACCACCGTCGGCGTCCCCGTGGGCGACTGCGGCAAGGACCCGATGGCCGCCTGGGCCGCGGGCAAGGGCGGCGCCTGCTCGGTCGCGCGTTCGCTGGGCCTGGGCTCGGTGATGGACTTCGAGACCGACGCGGGCGACCTGCAGGTGCTCTACGGCTTCCGCCAGTACTGGGCGGTCTACAGCTTCCCGGTCGGCACCGTCGACAATTATCCTTACGGCGGCAGCAACCTGTTCTCGGACGGCTACGGCTATTCGCATAGCGGCGAGCTGAAGTGGTCGGGCGAGGCCTGGGACGACAAGATCCAGTACGTCGCGGGCCTCTACTACCTCAACCTCGTCGACGAGAACCGCCTGTCGAACGCCAGCGCCAGCGGATCGACGATCACCTATACCCAGGACATCAAGATCCGCACCACGACGAACTCCTACGCGGCCTATGCGCAGGCGGACATCAAGCCGGTGGAAGGCGTGACCCTGACGCTGGGCGGCCGCTTCACGCACGACGTGAAGGAACTCGCCTACATCCCGATGGACGAGGTGAACGCGCCGACGATCTCCACCGCCGACGTCATCGCGCGCGGCCAGCCCGTCAAGCTGACCTCGAACCGCTTCACCCCGCGCGTGGCGTTGCAATATGATTTCTCGCGCGATGTGAACGTCTTCGTCTCGGCCACCAACGGCTTCAAGGCGGGCGGCTGGAACGCGCGCGTGAGCAATCCCAACCTCGTCATCGCGGTCGATCCGGAGAAGGTGTGGTCCTATGAGGCGGGCCTGCGCTCGCAGTTCATGGGCGGGCGCGGCAAGCTGAACCTGACCGGCTTCTACCAGAAGCTGAAGGGTTACCAGAACACCGTGCAGGTGTTCCTCGACAGCACCTCGACGCTGACCACGCTGCTCCAGAACATCGCCGACGTGCGCACGATGGGCATCGAGTTCGACGCCGCCTTCGAAGTGCTGCCGGGCCTCTCGCTGAACGCGACGGGCAGCTACCTCGATGCCAAGTACCTGAAGACCTACGAGTTCCCGAACGTCCCGGCGACGGCCCAGCTTTCGGACTCGGAGATCCCGACGCAGGCGCCCAAGTTCCAGGTCACCGCGGGCTCGACGTACGTGATGGACCTTGGCGACAAGCAGAAGCTGACGTTCTCGGGCCTGTGGCGGCACATGTCTCCCTACCAGATCGCGATCCTGAACCCGGTGCGCACCGTCACGCAGGACATGATCGACGCCAGCGTGCGCTACGATCGCGGCGACTGGTACGGTTCGGTGGGCTGCACCAACTGCACCGGCCAGCATGCCTACATGCTGGCGCTGGCGAGCCGCGTCTACCCGATGGACCCGCGCCGCGTCACCGCGACGCTCGGGGTCCGCTTCTGACCTGAACCTGTCCCCGCGCGCCGCCCGTCCCGCAAGGGAGAGGCGGCGCGCGGTCGTTTTTGGGAGCAAGATGACGATGCCTTCCCGCCTTCTCCCGCTGGTGCTTGCCGGCGCCGCGTTCCTGGCCTCGCCGTCGCTCCTCGGCGCGGCCGATGCCGTGCCCGGTTTCACCGTCTGCACCGCAGCGCCCTGCGCCCCGACCAGCCTTGCCCGCGCGCAAGTGCCGCTGGGCGAGGCGGTGGTCTATCCGGCCATGACTTATGCCGATCTGCAGGGCTTTCGCCCGCTGACGCTCGACCTCTACCTGCCCAAGACGCGCAAGGGACCGCTGCCGGTCATCGTCCTGATCCACGGCGGCGGGTGGATCTTCGGCGATACGCGCCACGAAGGCGCCTTCGCCGATCTGCCCAAGGTGCTGGCCGAGATCGCCGCGCAGGGCTTCGGGGTCGCCTCGGTCGAATACCGCTTCGGCAGCGAGGCCCCCTTCCCCGCCGCGCTCAAGGACGTGAAGACCGCGATCCGCTGGCTGCGCGCCAATGCCGCCGAATTCGGGCTGGACGCAGGCCATTTCGTGACCTGGGGCGGATCGGCGGGCGGCCAGCTTTCCGCGATCGCCGCCACCAATTGCGGCGTCGCCGCGCTCGAACCGGACACCGCCCCCGGCTACGGCGCGGTGCTGCATGGGCCGCCCACCTCGGTCTCGGACTGCGTGCAGGGCGCGGTGGCGTGGTACGGCGCCTACGATTTCACCCGCCCGATCGGCGGCCCGTTCCCAATCGAGCAGCATCCCTACTTCGGTTGCAAGCCCGAAGGCTGCACGAAAGAGCAGCTGGAGGCCCCTTCGGCCGCGCACTATCTCGATCCGGGCGACCCGCCGATGCTGCTGGTCCACGGCTCGGCGGACAAGTCCGCACCTCCGGCGCAGAGCACGCACTTCCTCGAACTGCTGCGCGCCAAGGGCATCCCCGCCGAACTGGTGATGATTCACGGCGCCGACCATGGTTTCCGTGCACCCACCGAAGCGGCGACGCTGGAGGCCCACCGCAAGGCGCTGGCCGCCTCGCTCGCCTTCACCCGCAAGGTTGCCGGGACGGCGCCGTGAAGCGCATCGCCATCACGGCACTGCTGATGCTGGCGGCGAGCTGCACCAGCGTGAACGAGACGCGGCTGCTCGAAGAACGCCGCGCCTGGTGGGCCTCGCCCGGCCACGCGCTGGAGGTGAGCAAGCTGCGTCCGCTCGAACGGGTGCCCGGCCGCGATGCCGCCCCGCTGCCGGTATCGGATGCCCTCGCTCCGCGGCTGCTCGCCGCCGCGCAAGGCGCGATCGGCGCGCACCGCACCGCCGCCCTGCTGGTATGGTCGCAGGGCGCTCTGCGGCTCGAACACTACGGTGAGGGCTTCGGCCCCGGCATGCTTTCCGCGCCCGCCTCAATGCCCAAGCCGGTGCTCGCGCTGGCGGTCGGCGCGGCGGTGGACCGGGGGCTGATCGATATCGACGCGCCCGTCTCGCGCTGGATCGGCGAGTGGGCGCACGACCCGCGCGGGGCGATCACCCTGCGTCAGGCGCTGCAGATGCGCTCGGGCCTGCACAAGGTCGGCGCCGCCACCAGGGGCGGCCCCGGCGAGGCGCAGATGCTGGGCACCCGGCTGGAAGCACAAGTGCTGGCGACGCCGCTCGATCACGCGCCCGGCACTCGTTTCGACTACAACAACACCGACAATGCCCTCGCCATGCTGGTCCTCCAGCGCGCCACCGGCATGCGCTATGCCCGCTGGCTCTCGCGCACCGTGTGGCAGCCGCTGGGCGCGGGCGACGCCTTTGCCTGGCTAGACCGGCCGCACGGCATGGCCCGCACGTTCTGCTGCCTGCTGGCGACCCCGCGCGACTGGGTGCGCGTCGGCCGCCTGATCGCCGATCACGGTGCGGTGGGCGGCGCACAGGTGATCTCGCGCGCGTGGATGGACACGATGACCGCGCCTTCGCCGACCAACTCCAACTACGGCCTGCAGATCTGGCGCGGATCGCCCCATGCCGCCACGCGCAGCTATGGCAGCGGCGCCGCGCCGCCGCTGCCGATGGGCGCGCCGTTTCGCGCGGACGACATGCTGATCTTCGACGGTGCGGTGGGGCAGCGGGTCTACGTCTCGCCATCGCGCGATCTGGTAATCGTGCGGATCGGGGACTTCGCCGCCGACTGGGTGGATTCGCGTCTCCCCAACGCGATCCTGGACGTTCTCGACGCGCACTGACCGGCATCCGAACAAAACCGCCTCGCGGCTGTCGGCCACCCACGGCGGCGCGGCATGGAGCGGACATGACGTATCAGGACTGGATCGGACGCAGCGAGACCGCGCGCGACGTGCTGGACGAAGGCACCGCCGCGAGGCTGCTGGGCGCCCTGTGTTCGCGCGAACTCGACCCCGCCGCGGGCGCGCTGCTGCTGGGGCACTGGCTGTGCTTCCGGCCCGCGATGATGCGCGGCGACACCGGCGCTGACGGACACCCGGCCAAAGGCGGCTTCCTCCCCCCCGTCCCCTTGCCGCGCCGCATGTGGGCGGGCAGCCGCGTGACATGGGAGCGCGCCATTCCGCTCGGCGCCGCGCTGGAGCGGAGGTCCACCATCGAGGCGGTCAGCGCCAAGTCCGGGCGCAGCGGCGAACTGGTGTTCGTGACCGTGCGGCACGAGGTCGCCGATGCGCGCGGTCCGATTCTCACCGAGCATCAGGACATCGTCTACCGCGAGGCGGTCGGTAGTGGCGCCGCTGCTCAGGCAGCCCCGTCAGAACCGGCCTCCGCGATGCCATGGTCCCGGCCGTTCCAGCCCGATCCGGTGCTGCTGTTCCGCTATTCGGCGCTGACCGGCAATGCCCACCGCATCCATTACGACCTCGCCTATGCGCAAGGCGAGGAAGGCTACCCCGCCCTCGTCGTTCACGGCCCGCTGACCGCGACGCTGCTGCTCGACCATCTCGTTTCCCATGCCGGGCGCCCGCGCAGCTTCGCCTTTCGCGGCATCGGCCCGCTGTTCGACACCGACGCCATGACGCTTGAGGCGGGTCCGCCCGGCAGCGACGGCACCGCCCGGATGCAGGCGCGCCGCGGCGACGGCGTCGTCCGGATGACCGCAACCGCCCATTTCGACTGAGGATACCTGAAAATGCCCACCGACCTGCGCGATGACCCCTACACCGACATCCGCGACGCCGTCCGCGCGCTGTGCGCCGAGTTTCCCGACGAATACTTCCGCAAGGTGGACGAGGAACGCGGCTATCCCGACGCCTTCGTCGATGCGCTGGCGAGCAACGGCTGGCTGGCGGCGCTGATCCCCGAGGAGTTCGGCGGCTCGGGCCTCGGCCTTGCCGAAGCCTCGGTCATCATGGAGGAGATCAACCGCAGCGGCGGCAACGCGGGCGCCTGCCACGGGCAGATGTACAACATGAACACGTTGCTGCGCCACGGCTCGGCCGAGCAGAAGGCGCGCTACCTGCCGCGCATCGCCAGCGGCGAACTGCGCCTGCAGTCGATGGGGGTGACCGAACCCACCACCGGCACCGACACCACCCAGCTCAAGACCACGGCGGTGAAGAAGGGCGACCGCTACGTCGTCAACGGCCAGAAGGTGTGGATCAGCCGCGTCCTGCACACCGACCTGATGATCCTGCTGGCCCGCACCACCCCGCGCGATCAGGTGGCGAAGCGCTCCGAGGGCCTCTCGATCTTCCTCGTCGACGTCAAGGCGGCGATGCAAAGCGGCATGGAAGTGCGCCCGATCCCCAACATGGTCAACCACGAGACCAACGAGCTGTTCTTCACCGACCTCGAAATTCCCGAGGAAAACCGGATCGGGGAAGAAGGTAAGGGTTTCAAGTATATATTGGACGGACTTAATGCGGAACGTACGCTGATCGCGGCGGAATGCATCGGCGACGGCTACTGGTTCGTCGATCGCGCGGTGAAATATGCCGGCGAGCGCGAGGTGTTCGGCCGTCCGATCGGGCGCAACCAGGGCGTGCAGTTCCCGATAAGTGAAGCTTATATAGAGACCTGCGCCGCAGACCTCATGCGATTTCGAGCTTGCGAACTGTTCGACGCGCACCAGCCCTGCGGCGCCGAGGCGAACATGGCCAAGTACCTTGCCGCCAAGGCCAGCTGGGAAGCGGCCAATGCCTGCATGCAGACCTTCGGCGGCTTCGGCTTCGCCAACGAATACGACATCGAGCGCAAGTTCCGCGAGACCCGGCTCTATCAGGTCGCGCCGATCAGCACGAACCTGATCCTGTCCTACATGGGCGAGCACGTCCTGGGGATGCCACGTTCGTTCTGATCTTGACGTTTATAACCTAATGGGTTATATGACCCAGCATCCGGAGTGACGAGGTACACGTCGCTTTCGGTGTATCGGGTCGGCGTCGTGGGCCGGGATGCGGTTTCAGCCGCAGCTGTTCGAACCACGCGTCCAACGAAGACCCGGACCGTCCTCTCGGCTCTGGAAACGTCCTTCGAACCGCTTTGTCCTTCTGGACAGACACCGCGAAGGCTATCCCGGATGACCCATGACCGCCAACGACGCGAACCCTAACGTCGGTCATACGGGACGGCTCGGATGGAATACCCAGGTCGAGCCGGGCTGACCACCGCTACCCGGCCGCTCGTCAGAGCAGGTGGAACACAAAACCCCGCGTCCCGGTGAGGACGCTCCCGACGCCGACCCGATGTTCACTCTCGGTTGCGTTGAATTCCTCCGGCGTTAGGCCCGCACTCGCCAGCGGGCGTTTTCGCGTGAGTGAGCCACACACACAACATCGTCATCCCGGACTTGATCCGGGACCGTGGGCAAGTCTTGAGGAGTAAGCGGGCGTTCGCGCGTCCCGGCGCAAAGGTGCGCCTAAAGACCGCCCACGGTCCCGGATCAAGTCCGGGATGACGGCAAGCTACTTCCAGTCGCCAGTCAGTTCCACCAGTTCGTAATACCGCCCGACTTCCGGCACGCGCACGCTCAGCGGCAGCCAGTCCTCGCCCGCCGTGTGCATCACCAGCGTGCGGCCGGTGTAGGTGTCCCAGTTGTAGCGCAGCGCATCGAAGCTGCCTGCCGGGCCTTCGTGCCGTTCCGGCCCCTCGAACACGATGTCGTAGGTCTTGGGCGTCAGCATCGGGCCGGAGGCGCCGCCGGGGGCCAGCGAACTGGAGAAGCAGTTGGTCAGCGGCTGCTTCTCACCGGCCCGCTCCGCCGGCGTGTGCGTGCATTTCCAGATATCGACGCTGATCGGGTGCGAGCCGAACAGGCGCGCGCGGCCCGGCGTCTCGATGCGCTGGCTGACGCGGCCTTCGGCGGCGGAGACGATCTCGCCTTCCGCGAAGCTGTCGGTGAAGCGGAAGAAGCCGCTGCCGATGAACGCGCCCCTGGCCACCACGCGCACGAAGGCGTCGACCGCCTCGAAGCGCGCGTTCACGGTGTAGGTCACGTCGCGCACCAGCGCCAGCTGGTCCATGCGGCACTGGCAGCGCAAGGTGCGGGTGCCGTCGTCGTGGACGGTGACCGAGAAGGTCTCGCGGCCGATGTCGCCCTCGGCGTCGGAGGCATAGCGGATCAGGCCGGAATAGTCGCGGGACATCGAAGGTACTCCTTAGGGAAGACTGGTTCAGGCCGCAGCCTCGAGTTCGGTCACCGCGCGCGCATAACCCTTGCGGCCGGTGAGCAGGTAGGCGGTCAGCACGCCGCCGACGACGAGCAGGATGCTCGCCAGCGACCAGCGGATGCCTGCCCCGTCGCCGAACACGGTGTCGTTGAGCAGGCCCACGCCGGTCGGCCCGATCAGGGTGCCGATCATCGAATTGACCATGGTGTAGAGCGCCAGCACGCGGCCACGATAGGCCGAAGGCGTGGCGAAGACCACCGAGGCGACGCCGGTGGACGTCGACATCGAACTGAAGAACGCCGAGACCGCCAGCGCCGCGATCGCAAGGTAGGGATTGGGCCATAGCGCCGCCGTCCCGCCGACGAGGACCAGCATCGGCAGGCTCACCGACAGCACCCGGAACGGCGCGTCCTTGTGGCCCCGGTCGTAGAGCCGGTTGGCGATCACCCCGCCGGTCACGGTGCCGAGCGGGCCGAGGGTGAGCAGGATCACGCCGTAGTACATCGAGAACTGCTGCGGCGGCCAGCCCCAGACGCGGGTGAAAAGCGTCGGCAGCCAGGTGAAGGCATAGCCGAACAGCGCCACCGTCCCCATCCCCACCGCCAGCGGCACCAGCGCCGAGCGGTGGCGGCCGATATGGGCGAAGCAGGCCTTCATCGAGGCGCCCTGCGCGCTCGCGGCGCCGCGCCGCGCGGGCTCGCGGATCACCGCCATCAGCGCCAGCGCGACGAGGAAGCCCGGCACGCCGACCAGCACGAAGACGATCTGCCACGGCGCCATACTGCCGCCGAGGAACGTCGCATGATGCAGCGTCGCCCAGGCCAGCAGCGCGCCGCCGATCAGGTAGGACAGGCCCATGCCGGTGTAGATGCCCAGGTTGAACACGCCCACGGCGGCATTGATCTTGCGGCGCGGGAACATGTCGGCGATCAGCGAGGTCGCGGCGGGGCTCAGCGCCGCCTCGCCGAAGCCGATGCCGAAGCGGCACACCGCCAGCTGGAAGAAGCTGCGGGTGAAGCCGGAGGCCACCGTCATCACCGACCAGAAGCCGATCGCCCCGGTGACCAGGTTGCGCCGGTTGAGCCGGTCCACCGCCCACCCGAACGGCAGGCCGGACAGGACGTAGACCGCCGCGAAGATCGGGCCCATCAGCAGGCCGACGGCGGTGTCGGAGATGTCCAGCGCCGCCTTGATCGGCGCCACCAGCAGCGTCAACACCCAGCGGTCGAGCAGCGAGAGCGCATAAGCCAGCGTCAGCAGCGCCACCGCGCCCCAGGCGTAGAGCGGGCGGGGAAAGCCGGTTTCGGGACCGGGTTCGGAGGTGGCGGCGTCGGTCATGGGAGTCCCTCGGGTCTTGCTGGAGGCATGATGGCCGAGGCTGCGGCGAAGGGCAGGCGCCGCCGCGCGGGTGTTCGTCTGCCGGTCAGGGGGCGCTCTCGCCCGTCATCCCGGCGCATGCCGGGACCGTGGGCTGTCTTTAGGCATGCCCTTGCGCCGGAGCGTCCTGACGAGAACTATCGCCTCAAGATTTGCCCACGGTCCCGGCGTGCGCCGGGATGACGGGATCGGCTCCCCCCTTCGCCGCGCGCAGCCGCTCCAGCTTGTCCTCGTCGAGATCGTACAGCAGCAGCAGCGCCGCCCCCACCGCCAGCATCGCCGCCGGCACCGTGGTCTTGATCGCGTAGAGCGCCGCGATCGTGCGGGCCGACTGCTCGACCAGCGCGCCGTTCTTCGTCGCCACGTAACCGGCGATCGACAGCCCCCAACCCAGCACCAGCGCGCCGATGGCGAAGCCCAGCTTCTCGTTCACCGAATAGAGGCTGGCGAAGACGCCGCCGCGTTCGAGGCCGTTCTTCAGGCGGTCGAACTCGATGGTGTCGGGCAGCATCGAGGTGCTCATCAGCAGCGCCCCGCCAGAGGCGAAGCCGAACACCGCCGAGCGCCACCAGATGCCGGGATAGCCGGTCGCCGCGTCCGCCCAGAACCAGCTTATCACCGCCGGGATCATGATGACCTGCGCCAGGAGGTAGGCGTTGCGCTTGCCGATGCGGCGGCCGATCCGCGTCCAGGCGGGCATCGACAGGAACACCGCGCCGTTCTGCACCACCGACTGGTGGATCATGCCGGTATAGCCCACGCTCATCACGTTGAGCAGGAACAGCAGCGTGATCGGCATCAGCACGCCGAACGCAACGTACTGGCACAGCTTGGCGCCCAGCAGCACGAACAGCGGCCGGTTGTCGAGCAGGCTGCGGAAGTCCTCCATCGACAGGCGGTGCGGGGTGCCCGCCGCGCGGCTTTCCTTCGCCCCGCGCGTGCCCCACCACGAACCGAGCATCGTCGCCAGCGCCAGCACCGCCATGACCCCGCCCATCATCAGGTAGCCGATGCGCCCGCCGCCGCCGAGCTGGATCAGCCAGGCGCTCAGCGCCAGCGCGGTCAGCTGGCCGACGCCGATGAAGGCGGTGCGGAACGAGATCAGCCGCAGCCGCTGGGCATTGTTGGAGGTTATCTCGGACGGCATCGTCAGGTAGGGGACGTTGAACAGCGAGTAGCCGGTCGAATAGATCACCAGCCCCACCGCCATCCACGCGATCAGGGCATTGCCGCTCATCGGCGGGGCGAGGAAGATCATCAGCAGCGACACGAACGAGACGAGCGCGCCTGCCAGCAGGAACGGACGGCGGCCCATGCGCGCGCGCCACTTGTCGCTGAGCTGGCCGATGACGACGTCGGCGACCGCGTCGTAGATCTTGGAGAGCATCACCAGCGTCCCCGCCACCGCCGGGTTGACCCCCAGCACCGTCGCCATCAGCGCCGGGAAGTAGACCGAGACGGTGTTGAGCAGGATCGAGATGCCCGACGTCCCCACCCCGAAGCCGAGGCACAGCCGCAGCGGCGGATAGGCGGCAGGGGCGCCTTGCGCTTCGGAGGCGGTGTCGGCCGTGACGGCGGCGGGTGGGGTCATGCGGATTGTTCCATGGCAGGCTTGAGGGCGGCGAGGCCTTGGAGCACCGCCTGCGCGAGCGCGGCGGGCCGTTCGGCGGCGATGTAGTGGCCGGCATCCGGCACGATGCGCAGCGGGCCGGTGCCGAGCGCGGCGGCCATCGCGGCGCCAGCCTCGGGCGGGCTGATGCGGTCGTGCGCGCCTGTCACCAGCGCGGCAGGCGCGCGCACCCGGCGGGCGGCGGCGAGCAGGTCGGGCCGGGTGGCGTAAGCGTCGATCACCGCCACTTGCGCGCGCAGGCTCGACGCCATGCGGTCGGCGACGAGGGCATCGAGGATCGCTGCATCATCCGCGAAATCCGGAGCAAGTTGCGCGGCAAGGTCGGCGCGGGCGCGGCGGGCGAGTTCGTCCTCGTCCAGCGCGGCATATTCGGCCTGGCGGCGGCGCAGCGCCTCGACGGCGACGGGCCTCGCGGGATCGGGCGCGCCGACCAGCACCAGCGCGGCGATCCGCTCGGGAAACGCGGCGGCCGCGTTGATCGCCACCGAGCAGCCGAGCGACCAGCCCAGCACGGGCGCCCGATCGATCCCCAGCGCATCGAGCACGCCGATCAGATCGGTCGCCCAGTGCGGATGGTCGATCGCCCCGCCGGTCGGCACCAGGTTCGCGGCGAACCCGCGCTGGTCGTAGGCGATGACGCGCAAATGCGGCGCCAGCTCGCGCATCAGCGGCATGAAGTGCGCCGCGCGCGATCCGCCGCCGTGGAGCAGCACGAGCGGATCACCGCTCCCCGCCTCGATCACGGGAAAGCGCAAGTTGTCATGCGAGACATGGTGAGCGGTAAAGGCGATCATCGGGGCGTAGCCTACATCACGCGATGCCGCTGCCGATTTCAAGCCTGCCGCGTGTTCGTCTGCCGATCAAGCCGTCCGGGCCGCCTCCCCGCCGCCGGTGCTTTGCCGCTTTGTCGATGGGCATACCAACCGAACAGAGGCTCCCATGCGCACTACGATGGACACGCTGGCCAGGCAGGTCGATCCCGCTCACACCGCGATCCTGATCGTCGACATGCAGAAGGACTTCTGCACCCCCGGCTTCGGCGCCGAGCAGGCCGGGCGCGACATGGGCCCCGCCAATCGCGCCATCCCGCATATCCGCCGCCTGCTGGACGGCGCCCGCGCGGTGGGCGCCGCTGTCGCCCACGTCGGCTTCTGGACCCTGCCCGACAACGGCAGCGATTCCGACACCTGGCTGTGGAAGCGCAAGGGCGCGACGGTGTCCTCGCCCACCTTGTGCATCGCGGGCACCGAGGGCGCGCGGTTCATCGACGAACTCGCCCCCGTCCCCGGCGAGCTGGAAATCCGCAAGCACCGCTACAGCGCCTTCACCGCCACCAACCTCGACCTGCTGCTGCGCGCGCGCGACGTGCGCACGCTGATCGTCACCGGCGTCTCCACCAACGTCTGCGTCGAGACCACCTTCCGCGCCGGATTCGAGCTTGGCTACGCGGTCGTCGTCCCGCCCGAGACGTGCGCGTCGTGGGACCACGACCTGCACGAGGCCGCCCTCGCCAACGTCCGGCACCGCTTCGGCGTGACGCCGCCGCTTCAAGACATCCTGACCATCTGGGGACAATGACAATGAGTGAAACGCCCATGCTGACCAATGCGGTCACGCAGTTCATCACCCGCGCCGACGCGTCCGCGCTGACCGGCGAGCACTTGCGCCTCGCGCGGCGCTGCGTGCTCGACGGGCTCGCGGTGGCGCTGGGCGGCAGCCAGCAGCCGGGGATGGCGCCGCTGGGGCGTTACATCCTCTCGCTCGGCGGCAGCGCAGATGCGCGTCCGATGGGCGCTGCCCGCCGCCGCCTGCCCGCCCACCTCGCGGCGCTGTGGACCGGCACCGCGGGCCACGCGATGGACTGGGACGATACCCAGCTCGCCGAAGGTCCGGGCCGTCCCTACGGCCTGCTCATGCACCCGACGATGCCGCCGCTCGCCGCCTCGATGGCGCTGACCGACATGGTCGCGAAGGAAACCGGGAAGCCGGTCAGCGGCGCGAAGTTCCTCACCGCCTTCGTTACCGGCTTCGAGGTCGGCTGCAAGATCGCCGAGGCCATCAACCCCGACCACTACATGCGCGGCTTCCACACCAGCGGCACAATCGGCGCCTTCGCCGCGACCGCTTCCGCCTGCAGGATGCTCGACCTCGACGAGGAGACGACCGCGCGCGCGATCGGCATCGCCGCCTCGTGCTCGGCGGGCATCCGCGCCAATTTCGGGACGATGACCAAGCCCTTCCACGTCGGCCGCGCCGCCGAGAACGGCGTCACCGCCGCGCTGCTCGCACGGCAGGGCTTCAGCGCCAACACCGAGGCGCTCGACGGCAAGTGGGGCTATCTCACCATCGCCGGGCCGGGCGGCGATCCGGCGCTGGTGACAGGCAGGTTCGGCGCGCCCTTCACGATGGTCTCGCCCGGCGTCAGCATCAAGCCCTACCCTTCGGGCGTGCTCACCCATCCGAGTATGGACGCCATGCTGTTCCTCATGCGCGAAGAGAACATCGCGCCCGAGGCCATTGAAAGCGTGGGCCTTTACGCAGGCTCCAACGTGCTGGGCCCGATCCGCTTCCGCATCGCCAAGACCGAACTGGAGGGCAAGTTCTCGTTCGCCTTCCTGCTCGCCGCGATCGCGCTGCGCGGCCGCTGCGGCAAGGAGGAGTTCACCGACGAATTCGTTTCCTCCGATGCCTGCCAGGCGATGCAGCACCGCATCGAGACGCACTTCTCGGACGAGATCGAGGCGATGGGCTGGGACCGCATCCGCTCGCGCGTCGAGATCGTGACGAAGGACGGCCGCAAGTTCGAACGCTGGGCGAACGAGGCCTATCGCGGCAGCCCGCACAACCCGCTCTCGGACGCGGAACTGCAGGGCAAGTTCGCCGACAACGCGGCGGGCCTGCTGGACGAGGAGCGGCAGCAGAAGGTCTTCGATCTCGTCTGGTCGCTGGAGACCGCGCCGGACGCGGGCGCGCTGATCGACGTCACCGACTGGGGCGCGCTCGACGCGGTGGGGGCATGAACCTCGGGCTGGAGGGCCGCGCGGCGCTCGTCTTCGGCGGCAGCCGGGGCATCGGCGCCGCCACCGCCCGCGCGCTGCATGGCGAGGGCGTGGCGCTTTCACTGACCGCGCGTAGCGAGGAGGCGCTGGAAGGCAGCCTCGCCGCGATGCCGGGGGCACAGGCGCTCGCTGCCGACCTAACCAAGCCCGGCGACGCCGAGGCGGCGGTCGCGGCGGCGCTGGCCCGGCATGGGCGGATCGACCTTGCCGTCGTCAGCGCCGGAGCGGCGCAGGGCGGCAGCTTCACCGAGCTTGGCGACGAGGTCTGGGCCAGCGCGCTCGAACTCAAGTTCATGGGCATGATCCGGGCGCTGCGCGCGCTAGTGCCGCCGATGCGGGCGGCGGGCCATGGGCGCATCCTCGTCATCGTCGGCAACAACGGGGTGCAGGCCAACAAGGCGATGCTGCCGGGCTCGGCCGCAAACGCCGCCTGCCTCGCGGTGATCCGGGGGCTCGCCGAAGACTTCGCGCCGCATGGCATCCGCATCAACGCGCTCAATCCCGGCCCCACCCGCACCGACCGCTGGGACGGCCTCGTCGCCCGGCTCTCGGAAGGCCGCGACCCGGCGGAAGTGGAGGCCGAGCTGCTCGGCGCGCAGCCGCTGGGCCGGATCGCCACGGCGGACGAGATGGGCCGCCTTGCCGCGATGATGCTTTCCGACGCCGCCGACATGCTCGTCGGCACCTCGCTCACCGCCGACGGCGGCGCCGTCCGGAGGATCTGACATGTCGACCAACCCGCGCGTACCGTACCAACTCTCCAGCCAGCGCGCGCCGATCGCCGCGCCCGAGAGCGGGCGGCTGATCGTCCACCTCGTCGTCAACATCGAGAACTGGCGCTTCGACCACGCGATGCCGCGCAAGCTGCTCCCCGCGCCCCACGGGGCCGAGGCGGTGCCTGACATTCCCAACTTCTCCTGGGCCGAATACGGGATGCGCTGCGGCATGCCGCGCCTGTTCGAGACGTTCGCCCGGCGCGGCCTGCCGGTGACTTGCGCCTTCAACGCCAGCGTCATCGACAATTACCCCGCGCTGGCGCAGGCGGTGGTGGACGCCGGGTGGGAATTCATGGGCCACGGCATGCACCAGCGCGCCCTCACCGCCGAAGACAGCGAGGCCGATCTGCTCGGCGCCGCGATCGACAAGATCGCCGCGTTCTCCGGCAGACCGGTGGCCGGTTGGCTGGGGCCGGGCCTGCGGCAGACGGCGGACACGCTGGACCACCTTGCGGCGAAGGGTATCCGCTACTGCTGCGACTGGGTGCTCGACGACCTGCCGGTGTGGATGAAGACTGCACAGGGCGCGATGGTCGGCGTGCCCTACTCGCTGGAGATCAACGACAGCGTGATCTACGCGGTGGAGAAGCATTCCTCCTCCGAGATGCACGACCGGCTGGTGCAGACGCTGGAATGCTACGCGCCCGAACTGGAGAAGGGCCCGCGCATCGTCACCCTCGGCCTGCACCCGCACCTGATAGCGGTGCCGCACCGCTTCGCGTGGTTCGAACACATGCTCGACCTGCTGCAGGCGCGCGAGGACACGGTGTTCATGACCGGCAGCCAGATCGCCGACTGGTTCGAGGGCGCCAGCGATCCGGCGGAGCGCGAAGCCGCAGTAGGATATGGTCCGGCGACATAACCCCGTCTCGTCATCGCGAGCGAAGCGAAGCAATGACGAATGTCAGGGCAAGCGAGCGCTCGTCGCAATCCTCTGCGTCAAGTATCGGAATTCGCTGGCACGAGTGCTATATCGCCCCGGTGGCGTCAGACGCCTCCTGCCAGCGATGTGACCATGACCGATACCCGCGAGCCCGAAACCCGCCCCGAAGGCATCAGCGACTACAAGGGCCCGGCCGGCGGCTGGGGCGCGCTCGGCGCGGTGGCGCGCACCGTGCGCGAACAGATGAAGGCCAGTCCCGACACCCGGGCACTGCTGCAGATGAACCAGCCCGACGGGTTCGACTGCCCCGGCTGCGCCTGGCCCGACCCCAAGCACACCTCCTCGTTCGAATTCTGCGAGAACGGCGCCAAGGCGGTCACCTGGGAAGCCACCGTCAAGCGCGTCGATCCCGAGTTCTTCGCCCGCCATTCCGCCACCGAACTGTGGTCCTGGAGCGACCACCAGCTGGAGGACGCCGGCCGCCTGACCGAGCCGCTGCGCTACGACCCCGAGACCGACCACTACGTGCCGATCACCTGGGACGAGGCCTATGCCCGCGCCGGCACGGTGATGCGCGCGCTCGCCCATGCCGACCAGGCGGAGTTCTACTGCTCGGGCCGCGCGTCCAACGAAGCGGCGTTCCTCTACCAGCTGTTCGCGCGCGAATTCGGGACCAACAACTTCCCCGACTGCTCGAACATGTGCCACGAGGGCACCAGCGTCGGCCTGCCCAAGTCGATCGGCATCGGCAAGGGCACCGTCACGCTGGAAGACTTCGACCACGCCGACGCGGTCTTCTGCATCGGCCACAACCCCGGCACCAATCACCCGCGCATGCTCGGCACGCTGGCGGCGGTGTCGAAGCGCGGGGCGCCGATCGTCGTCGCCAACCCGATGCGCGAGCGCGGGCTGGAACGCTTCAAGTCGCCGCAGCATCCCACCGAAATGCTCACGCCGTTCTCCACCCCGCTCGCCTCCGCCTATCACCAGGTGCGGATCGGCGGCGACATGGCGATGCTGAAGGGCATGATGAAAGCGCTGTTCGCGATGGACGATGCGCGCGGCGACGTGCTCGACCACGCCTTCATCGCCGAGCACACCGAGGGCATCGACGCCCTGCGCGCGGATATAGAAGGCACCTCCTGGCACTGGATCGAGACGCAATCACGCCTGACGCGCGAGGCGATCGAGAGCATGGCGGAGACGTTCGCCGCCGCCGACAGCGTCATCATCTGCTATGGCATGGGCATCACCCAGCACCGCCACGGCACCCAGAACGTCCAGGCGATCGCCAACCTGCTGCTGCTGCGCGGCCAGTTCGGCAAGCCCGGCGCCGGGATCTGCCCCCTGCGCGGCCACAGCAACGTGCAGGGCGACCGCACCGTGGGCATCACCGAGCTTCCGGCCGAGGACATGCTGCAGCGCCTCGACGCCGCCTTCGGCATCGCCTCCCCCCGTCATCACGGGCACAACGCGGTCGAGGCACTGACGGCGATGCGCGCCGGGCATTCGAAGGCGCTGATCTCGCTGGGCGGTAACCTCGCCGTCGCCATGCCCGATCCCGAGGCCTGCTTCGCCGCCGTGCGCGGGCTCGACCTCTCGGTGAACATCCTCACCAAGTTCAACCGCACCTGCCTGCTCACCGCGAAGGAGACGCTGGTGCTGCCGTGCCTGGGCCGCACCGAACTCGACGTGCAGCAGGCCGGGCCGCAGTGGGTGACGGTGGAGGACAGCATGTCGATGGTCCACGCCTCCAAGGGCAAGCTCAAGGCGCCCGGGCCGATGGTGCGGTCCGAACCCGCGATCGTCGCCGGGCTGGCCAAGGCCGCGCTGCCGCATACCCAGGTCGACTGGGACGCGATGGTGGCCGACTACGACCGCATCCGCGACAAGATCGAGGCGGTCTATCCCGACTTTCGCGACTTCAACCTGCGCGTGCGCGAGCCGGGCGGCTTCCGCCTGACGATCGGCCCCAGCACCCGCATCTGGAAGACCCCCAGCGGCAAGGCGCAGTTCCTTACCCATCCGCGCTCCGAGGAGCCCGGCGAGCAACCGCTGCTGCTCACCACGATCCGCAGCCACGACCAGTACAACACCACGATCTACGGCCTCGACGACCGCTATCGCGGCGTCACCGGGCGGCGCGACGTGATCTTCGCCAACGAGGTGGACATCGCCATGCTCGGCCTCACCGAAGGTGACCGGGTGGATGTCGAAACACCCGGCGGCCGCAGGCTGGAGGGCTTCACGCTGGTTCGCCACGCCATCGCGCGCGGCTCGCTAGCCGCTTACTATCCCGAGGCGAACTGCCTGATCCCGCTGGAGGACTGCGACCATGCCAGCGGCACCCCGGCCTATAAGTCGATCCCGGTGACCCTCAGCGCGGTGGGTTGAAGCGGGCTGGAACGGTCCGTCTGATACTCAACTTTCCTTCCGTCATTCCCGCGAAGGCGGGAACCCAGCTGATGACGGCGCCACCGGAAATCCCGGGAGATGGGTTCCCGCCTTCGCGGGAATGACGGCAAATGGGACCGTCAACGCCCCGTCACAAGCGGCGCGACACCAACCTCAACCATGCCAGCGGCAGAACTCGGCCGTCAGCGCCCGGTCTAGGATTTCGCGATATTCGGCCCGCACCGCGTTGTCCTCGCCGATCACGCCGAGTTGCAGGTCGGCGATCTGCTCCACCGGCACCAGCGCGATCGGGCACGACACCGGCAGCAGCTGCGATCCCGAGCCGACCTGCAGCGTCGAGAGCAGGCCGAACATCCGCCGCTCGCGCGTGCCGCGCCCCAGCATGATGAGGCGGTACTGACCCTCCTCGCTGGTCACCAGATAGGTATGCCCCGACAGGTTCGGCATCGACACGAAACCCGCCTGCGTGAAGGTGCTGTCCGCCCGCTCGCTCTCGGCGAAGTCGAGGTGCCCGGCGGCGGCGTTCCAGAATATCTCGGTGACATAGGCATAGATCGCGCCGGGCTGGCTGAACGCCGGCCGCAGCGTCAGGTAGGCGCCCTCGATCCAGCGCACCGCCGGGCGGCTGTAGGAGCCCATGTGCGCCGGGGCCAGCTGAGTCTCCGTAGCGGCGCCGCCGGCGCCCCGGTCGTCCGGCCGCCCGCGCAGCGAGGTGGCGAGCACGTCCTCGATCCGCACCACCGTCGCCAGCGAGAACGGCCGGCTGCCCGACAGCGCCTTTTCCAGCGTCGAGAGGCTGATCTTCGCCATGTCGGCGAGCGCCTGGCGCGAGATCCGCCGCCGCGCCAGTTCCTCTCGCAAGGCCGCCGCGATGCGCGTGTTGTCGGCGCCCTGAAGTTCTTCGGCTTGAAGTTCGGTGTCGTCGGTCATGCCCGTCTCCATACCGGACAATTCCTCACAAGTGCGCACATTTCGTCAAGAGCACCGTCACGACCATCCTCGCCCGTCCGCCGCTTGCCGAAACTGGCGGACCTTTCGCGTGGCTGTCCGGCATCGGCAGTGCCTAGTGAAAGGGCTCCAGACCATACGGAGCCTTGCCATGTCGATGCATCCTGCCCTTCCCTCGCTTCTTCGCCCGCAGGCGCACCGCCGCCTCGCCATCGCCACCATCGGCCTCGTCGCGGTCATGACGAGCGGTCTGGTCGCCCAGGCCCGCGCCGCTGATGCCGTCGATCCCGCCGCTGGCGGCGCGCTGATGCTCAAGGGGCGCGACGGCGTCGCCAGCGCCTTGCCCGCCGTGCGGCTCGGCACCGACATGGACGTCACCGTCAGCGGCCAGATACTGCGCGTGCGGGTGACGCAGGCGTTCCGCAACACCGGCGACACGTGGATGGAGGCGACCTACCTCTACCCCCTGCCCGACGACGGTGCGGTGGACACCATGAAGATGGTGGTCGGCCAGCGCGTGATCGTCGGCCACGTCAAGCGCCGCGAGGAAGCCCGCGCGATCTACGAGGACGCCAAGGCGCAGGGACGCCGCAGCGGTCTCGTCGAGGCCGAGCGGGCGAACCTGTTTCGCACCGACGTCGCCAATGTCGGACCGGGCGAGACGGTGCTGATCTCGATCGAGTACCAGGCCCCGGTGCGCCAGCTCGGCGGCGAATTCGCGCTGCGCCTGCCGCTGGTCGCCGGTCCGCGTTACGTATCGCCGGGCAGCCTGACGGACGGGAAAGCGGTGGCGGACGCGGCGCGCGTCACCGCACCGCTCGCCGATCCGGCACTCGGCCGCTCGCTCAACCCGGTGTCAATCACCGTCCACCTCGCCCCCGGCTTCGTGCCGGCCAACGTCATAAGCCCTTACCACAAGGTCAACGTCGCCGAGGCCGGCCCGGCCGAGCGCACCGTGACCCTCGCCGCAGGGCAGGCCCCCGCCGACCGCGACTTCGAGCTGCGCTGGCGCTCGGCCTCGGCCGACCCCACCATCGGCCTGTTCCGGCAGGAGCGCGACGGCCAGCACTACGTCATGGCGGCGATCACCCCGCAGGCGGCGGTCGAGCCCGGCAAGGTGCCCCCGCGCGAGATGGTCTTCGTGATCGACAACAGCGGTTCGATGGGCGGGGAATCGATGGAGGCGGCCAAGCGCAGCCTGCTCTACGCGCTGGGCACGCTGCGGCCCGAGGACACCTTCAACGTCATCCGCTTCGACGATACCATGACCCAGCTGTTCGACCATGCCACCCCCGCCAGCGGCGACCAGATCGAGCTGGCCCGCCGCTTCACGCAAGGGCTGGAGGCATCGGGCGGGACCGAGATGCTGCCCGCGCTCAAGGCCGCGCTGATCGATGGCCATCCGGATGACGGGGCGGTGCGCCAGGTGGTGTTCCTGACTGACGGCGACCTCTCGAACGAGAAGGACATGATGGCCGAGATCGCCGCGCACGGCGGGCGCAGCCGGGTGTTCATGGTCGGCATCGGCTCCGCCCCCAACAATTTCCTGATGCGCCGCATGGCCGAGGCCGGACGCGGCACTTACACCAACATCGGCGACGGGGCCGAAGTGATGGCGAAGATGACCGCCCTGCTCGACCGGCTCAGGGCCCCGGCGGTGCGTGACCTGGCGGTGCGGGTGGAGGGCGGCGCGTTCGACCTGACGCCCGCGCGCCTGCCCGACCTCTACGCCGGCGAGCCGCTGGTGCTGCTGGGCAAGGGCGCGGCGCCGCCGCAGGGTCGCCTGGTCGTCACCGGCACGATCGGCGGCAAGCCGTGGAGCCGCACCGTCGATCTCGGCAAGGCGGACGAAAGCCCCGCGGTGGCGCGGCTCTGGGCCGGGCGGCACATCGCCGACGTCGAGGCGCAGCGCTGGTCGGGCCAGCTGGCCGACGATGCCGCCGACGAAGAAATCGCCCGCACCGGCCTCGCCTATGGCCTCGTCACCACCCGCACCAGCCTGGTCGCGGTGGACGAGACCCCGGCGCGGCCCGACGGCGCCCGGCTGACCCGCGAGGATCTGCCGCTGCTGCTGCCCAAGGGCTGGGACTTCGACACGCTGCTCGGCCGCGACGCCCCCGCGCCCGCCGTCGGCACGCCGTTGCCGGAAACGCAGCAGGACATGGACCTGCCGCAGACGGCGACCGGCTTCCTCGGCTCGGTACTGTCGGGACTGGCGCTGCTGGCGCTCGGCCTCGGCGGCTTGCTGGTGGCCTCGCTACGCCGGTTCGGGAGGGGCTCGTGAACCGGGCGCTGCGCAGGCTGGCCGGCGGCATGTCGCTGGTCGCCTGCCTTGCCGGGGGCGCGCAGTTCGCCAGCGGGCTGGCGGTCCCGGTCAAGGCCGGGATCGCCCAGCACCGGCTGGAGCGCAGCTTCGAGGCACGGCTCGCGGCAGGACAGAAGGTGGCACCCGGAGCACGGCCCGGAGCCCGCCTCGCTACCGCCGCCCTGTCGCTCCCGGACGAGGGCGCGATCGCCCGCATCGCGGTCCCCCGGCTGGGCGTGCGGCAGATCGTCCTCGCCGGCAACGGCACGCACGAACAGCTCGCCGAGGGGCCGACGCTGATCCGGCGGACCACGGGCCCCGCCCCCGTCACGATCCTCGCCGCGCACCGCGACACCCACTTCCTGTTCATCCGCGACTTGCGCCTGGGCGATACCCTGACCATGCAGTTCGTTGATGGCGCCACCGAGCGCTACCGCGTCACCCGGTTCGAGACGGTACGCTGGGACCGCTTCGCCTATCCCGTCGATCCGGCGCGAGCCCTGCTGGCGCTCGCCACCTGCTACCCTTTCGGCGGCACCGAATACGGAGGTCCATGGCGGCGCGTGGTCTGGGCCGAACGCATCGGGCCCGACTCGGTAGCCTCGCCACGACCGGAAAAATCCGCGGAATCTCGGCATTTTTAATTGCTGTTGATAATCATTCGCAAATATACTAGAGGTATCTCATCGAAGCAGGGGATGACCAGGAGACCTAGTCGCCATGATGATGCACAGCGTGATAACCCCGGCGCCTTCGATATCGGCGATGGGACGCATCGTCACCCTGGTGGCCCGCCGCTGGCGCCTGTCACGCGATCGCGGGCAACCCGTTCAGCATCGGCTCCATGCTTTCCTTTCGGCACGCGACTGGGACATGCTGACGCCCGCGTTTCATAGCCTGATCCTGCTGTGGGAGCATGCCATGCAGCGCCCGCTGGCGACCGGACGCGGCCGGCGGTTCAGCGGTGACGAGCACATGCTGGTGGCCCTGCTCGACGGCAGCGTGCAACGCGGCGCCTGCATTCCCTGCCCGGCCACGGCGGGACGGCCGCTCGACGCGGCGATTGGTTCCACCCGGTTGCTGATGGCGACGATCCTGAGCGCCCCGATCGGCACCGGCGCATGAGCGCGATCGACAGTATGGCCGCGCTGGAGGACGTCGTCGGCAAGACCCCGCCGGCGATGCATCTCAAGGTCATCGATCACCTCGACGCCGGCGCGCTGCACTGGATTTCCCGTTCGCCGCTGGCCTTCGTGGGCGCGGGCCGTGCGGACGGACTCGCCGTCACGCTCGCCGGCGGCAGCGCGGGTTTCGCGGCCGGCGACACCGGCGAACTGCGCCTGCCGCTCGCCATGCTCGATGATCCGGACCTTTTCGCGCCCGGCATGCCGGTGGGGACGCTGTTGCTGCTGCCGGGCGTCGGCGAAACGTTGCGCGTCAACGGGAGGGTTTCGGGGATCGACGGCGGGGTTGTCCGCATTGCCGTGGAGGAATGCTACGGCCACTGCGCCAAGGCGATGATCCGCTCCGGCTTCTGGACCACCGGCGCGTGCGAGGCCCCCGACAAGCCCGCGCCCTTCGCCGCCGCCGCCCGCTTCATGGCGCTCGCCACGATGGGCGCGCTGGGCTGGGCCGACCTCAGCCCGAAGGGTGACCCTGCCGGCGGCATGGCGCGGCTCGACGGCGACGTGCTGTGGTTCGCGGACCGCCCCGGCAACCGCCGGGTGGACAGCTTCCGCAACATCGTCGAGCAACCGCGCGTCGCCTGCGCGCTGCTGGTTCCCGGCAGCGCCAGCGTGGCTCGGGTCCGCGGCCATGCGCGCCTGACCACCGAACAGGGCATGCGCGAAGGCTTCGCGGTCAACGGCAAGATCCCGCAACTCGCCATCGGCGTGACCATCGACGCACTGGACATCCGCGAGAGCGCGGCGCTGGCATGCGCAGCCCTCTGGCCGGTCACCGCGCCGGAAGAGATCGACACCACGCGCCTCTTCGTGAACCATATCAAGCTCAACCGCAGCGGCGGGATCGGCGGCGCCATCGCGCGGGCCAGCATCGCCCTGCCCGGCATGACGGGCCTCATGAAGAAGGGGCTCGACAAGGACTACAAGGACAACCTCTATTGAGCACCGCGCCAGTGACCACCCCCTACCGCGTTTCCGACTGGGACGGCGAGACCGGCGCGCGCTGGGTCGCCCATCAGGTCCGCCTCGATGCGATGCTGGCCCCTTTCGGTGACGCCGCGCTGGACGCCGCCGACCCGCGCCCCGGCGAACGGGTGCTGGACGTCGGCTGCGGCGCGGGTGCCTCCAGCGTGGATCTGGCCGCACGGGTCGGAGGCGAAGGACGCGTGCTGGGCCTCGACATCTCGCAGGCGCTGGTGGAGCGCGCGCGGATCGTTGCCGCCGGTGTGCCCGGCACCGAATTCGCGGTCGCCGACGCCGCCGAGGCAGCCTTGCCCGAAGCCGCATACGACCTGTTGTTCTCGCGCTTCGGATTGATGTTCTTCGCCGATCCCGTCGCCGCACTCGCCAACCTCGGGAAGGCGCTGCGGCCCGGTGGACGGCTGGTCTTCGTATGCTGGCGCGCGGCCGGATTGAACGACTGGGTGCGCCTGCCGATGGGCGCCATCGCCGGGATCGTGCCGCCCTCTCCGCCACCCGATCCCGAGGCGCCGGGTCCGTTCTCTTTCGGCGAGCGCGCCCGGGTTGAACGCATCCTGGCCGCAGCGGGCTTCGATCGGATCGCCATGACGCCGCTCGACCACGCGATCCCGTTCGGTCAGGGCGCCTCGCGAGAGGAAGCGGTGGAGGATGCGGTGGCGATGGCCTTCGATGTCGGCCCGCTGTCGCGCGCGCTCGCCCACGCCTCGCCGCAAGTGCGCGGCCGCGCCGCCGAAGCCGTGCACGCAGCCTTCGCGGCGCGGCCGGGGGAACACTCGGTCATGATCGACGGCGCGGCCTGGATCGTCACCGCGCGGAGGCCGGGGTAACGGCCGGAGGCTAGCGCTGCCGCGCCGAACGCATGGCGCAGACGGTGGATATGACCAGCGCCGGCACCGCCGTCACCGCGATGGCGGTCAGCAGCCTGCCGCCGAGGAAAAGGTCCGAGATCGCCCCCGCCACCACCGGACCGACCGCGCAGAAGACCGAAACCACGAAGCTCCAGACCGCGAAGCTGCGGGCGCGCAGCGATTCCGGCGTCAGATCCTGGAGGATCGTCGGCACCAGCGCATTGGCGATGCAGGTTACGAACAGGAACAGGCCGACGAGCACCAGCGCACCGTCCACGGTCCCGGCCGCCAGCAGCAGCACCGCGCAAGGGATCCCCGCCAGCGCGCCGCAGCCCATGATGATCGGCCTTGCGGCCAGGCCGAAACGGCGGCGCAGCATGCGGTCGAGCACCCCCGCGACCGGCAGGCAACCGATGCTGGTGAGCAGCGTCACCACGCCGAGCGCGTGCCCGATCACCGACATCGGCGCCCCGTAGCGCCGCTCCAGTGCCAGCGCGATCAACGGGTTGAGCGCCTGCACGGCGATCATCAGGCTGCCGGCGACGCCCACGAACAGGCCGATCGCGCGCCACCGCTCGCTCAGGAAGGCGATCAGCGAGGCCGAGACCGGATCGCCGGAAGCAATGATGCCCCGGCGCGGATCGTCAGTCAGCAGGCTGGCCCCCAGCAGTGGCAAGCCCGCCAGCGACAGCAGCAGCAGGCCCTTGCGCCAGGGTTCCGCGTCGAAAGTGAACACCGCCTGCCCGGCCTGCACGATCGTCTCGCCGAAGTAGAATCCCGCGCTGGAACCGGCCGCCATCAGCGCCGCGAACGAGAGATTGGCGGCGACCCTATGGCGTTCGGGCGCGAGGTCGGGGATCAGCGAGTAGACGATCGGGATCATCGCGAACTCGGTCACGCCCGAAGCGGCGCGGCCGATGAAGAATAGGGGGAAGCTGGGCGCCAGCGCGCTCAGCACCATCAGCGCGCTCCACCCGGCGATGAGGCCGAACAGCACGCGCTTGCGGGAGATGCGGTCGGCCAGACGGGCGATCGGAACGGCGATGGCGCTGGCGACGAGTACGCCGGCCAGCCCCTGCAAGGCGCCGATCGTCGCGTCGCCGACGCCGAAACTGGTCTGGATCGCCGACAGCAGGATCGACTGCAGGCCGCGATCGCTCATCTGGACGCCGGCCGTCACGCCCAGGAACGCGACGGTGAAAAGCGCCCGAAGTGTCCACGGCGCCCTCTCCCCGGTCGACGCGGCGGGATACGAGGCTGATGCGACGATCGCTATGGGGATTCTCCGGTAAGAGGCAGACGACGAACCGGCGCATATCTTGACCGCTTTTGCGACTTATTTGCAAGTCCTGCCGCTCATCCGGGCACACGCAGGCGATTGGCGTAGAGCTTGAACGGGGCGAGGTGGAGGTCGTTCGCACCCAGCGTCTCGGCGCATTGGGCGATGACCGGCGCGAGTTCGTGCCTGGGCAAGCGCCATCGTCCGATCGCGACACGCTGGGCAGCGGCGATCCACGCCAGCAGAGGCAATTCGTCCTCGCTCATATCTTCAAGACGTTTGAGCGAGGCGATTTTTCACTGCCTGGCGCGATTGCCCCAAGACATAACGGCATCACAAAATCATAATGATAATCATTATCACGTATGCTAACGCCGCCGTGCCGATCTGAAGGGAAGGAGGCGGCACTGAAGCACGAGAGCATCTGGCAGATCGATCGCGCGGTCATCCCGGCCGTGGATATGCGCGCCCTCGAAGCATCGCGCGATATTCGCCCGCACGAAGGTTACACGGCTGCGCGGCGAGGACGCAGCGTCGCATTCGTCGTGACTGCGGCGCTTCATGTGATCGCGCTGGCCGCGCTCGCGAACATGCAGTGGTCTCGATCGATACTCGTGCCGCCGCCAACCACCGTGAGCCTCTTCGCGGTCAAGCCGCCGCCGGCGCGGCGCCATCCCGCCGCGAAGCCGGTCCCGGGCGAGCACCAGGCACGCGCCAAGGCCAGCGCGCCCGCGCGTGAGAAGTTCCGCCCTGCGACGCCGCCACTGCCGATCGCGCGCCATGCCCTTGGGCAGACCATCGAGATCGCGCTGCCGGCAAGCCCGGCGCCGCCTTCGCCGATCGTGCTGGAGCATGCCTTGCCGCCGGTTCCTGTAATCGCAGACGTCGATCGCGACACGGCGCCGACATGGGAAGGGCTGGTCCTCGCCTCGCTCGACAGGGTCAAGCGATACCCGGCCCAGGCCCAGGCGAGGCGCTGGCAGGGCGTGCCGATCGTGCGTTTCGCGATCGATCGCGAGGGTCGTGTGATCTTCGCCAGGCTGGAACGGGCGAGCGGCCTCGCCGCGCTCGACGAAGCCGCCCTCGAACTGCCACGCCGGGCCCAGCCGTTCCCGCGCCCGCCGGCGGAGATGCCCGGCGCGACGATCGAACTGGTCGTCCCGGTGGAGTTTTCCATGCCGCCGGCGCGAGGCGCGCGGCAACCATCCACGTAAAGGCCGCCGACGTGAGGGCCGCGTGCCACGGCGCCTCCCGTCGGCGTTCGTCGCTCAGAAGTCGAGGCGGGCAGTGACGCGGATGTCACGGCCGCTGAGCGGCGCATAGTCCTTCAGGAACGAGGCGGCACGGCGGGCCACCACGTCGAAGATGTTGTTGGCCGAGAGCGCGAAACTGATCGGCCGCTCGGTTCCCCAGGGTCGCACGTTCAGTTCCGCGTTGACCATGGTGTAGCCGGGGGTCGATGTCTCGAACTCCGAGATGCGGTGCTGCGCGGTGACGTGCTCCACCTCGCCACGCACGTCGAACTTGCTCGCCTGGTAGGCAAGCCCGCCCAGCACGCGCAGCGGCGGGATGCGCGGCGCCGGGCCGACGTCCTCGATCTGGGCGTGGACATAGTCGCCCAGCGCATCGGCCACGATCTTGGCGTCGCCGATCCGCGCCAGCGTCAGCGTGCCTTGCGCCTCGAAGCCGTAATAGCGCGCGTCCGCCTGGCGGAAGGCGTAGACGGGCAGGCCGTCCTCGACCTCGCCGGTCAGATCCTCGTAGATGAAGTTCGAGAACCAGCTGTGATAGGCCGAGGCCTCGAAGGTGTAGTTGTCACCGCGCCCGCGCAGGATCGCCTCGACGCTGGTGGACTTCTCCAGCTTGAAGTTCGGGTTGCCCAGTTCGTAGGCCTCGGTGCCCGCGTGGGGACCATTGGCGAAGAGTTCCTCCGCCGCCGGCGCGCGAGCCGTGCGCGAGACGTTGAGGCCGATGCGCCAGTTGTCGGTAAGGCCGTAAGACGCGCCGAGCGAGCCCGAGACGGCATCGAACGAGCGGTTACCGTCGAAGAACTGGCTCTGGTCCAACTGTGGGCTGGCGCTGAGCGCGGTGTGCTCGTAGCGGGCGCCGGCCTCGAACTTGAGCGCCCCGTAATCGAGCTGCTGCAGGGTGAACAGGCCGAACTGAGTGGTGGAGTTCTTCGGCAGGAAGGCCTCGTCACCGACGACGTTGAAGTCACGCGTGTAGAGCTGCGCGCCAGTCACGCCGCGCCAGGCGCCATGCCTAGCCTGGCTGAATTCGATGCGGCCTTCCATGCCCTTGTTGTAGAACGCGGTCCCGACCGAGCCGTCCTCTTCCAGCTCGAAATGCGAGTAGTCGGCATAGCCGAGGCGCATCGAGACCTTGTCGAGCACCTCGCCGCCGGTGTCGATCTCGGCGCGGGCATCGACGCGATCCTGCTTGAGGCTGAGGCGCGGCGCTTCCTGTTCCTGGCCCTGTTCCGTCGCGTAGCGGATCGGCACGCCGTAGAGGCTGTCGTAATGGCCGTAGGAAATGCCGATGTTGCCGGTATCGCCGATATAGGCGATGCCCGCGCCGGCGGTCCAGGTCTTCGACTGCGAGTTGGGCAGCTTGCCCTTGACGGCAGCATTGGCGGCGAAGTCGATCGGCTCCTCCGCATCGGGATCGGCCGGCAACAGGCTGCTGGCCAGCGCCTGCGCGCGCAAGTCCGAAGTCAGCGCATGGCCGCCGATGCGCATGTCGTCGCTCTTGAGATAGCTGCCGTCGGCATGGGCGACCCAGTGCGCGGACAGCGGCACGTCCACCGACCCTGCCAGCGAGCGTTCGTCCGCCGCCGAGCCGTAGGATGCCAGCGCGCCGACGTGGACGGGCTCGTCCGGCACGGCGGTCGGAATGCGCTTGTCGATGACGTTGACGACACCGCCGATCGCGGCCGAACCGTAAAGCAGCGACTGCGGCCCGCGCAGCACTTCGATGCGTTCGGCCAGCAGCGGGTTGACCACCGTGGCGTGATCGACCGAGGTGTTCGAGACGTCGATCGAACCGAGGCCGTCGGTCAGCACGCGCACGCGCTCACCCTGCAGGCCGCGCAGCACCGGGCGCGACGCGCTCGGCCCGAAGGATGTCGCCGAAACGCCGGGCTGGTGCTGCAGCGTCTCGCCGATCGAGGCGCGCACCGCCTGCGTCAGATCCTTGCCCTGCACCACCGCCACGCTGGACAGCATGTCCTGGCGGTTGGTGGGCAGGACGCCGGTGACGATGATCTCGTTGCCCTGCGCGCTGTGGTAGGTGTCGTCCTTGGTCGCTCCCCCGGCATCCGCCCCTTCGGCGAAGGACGGGGCGGGGAGCAGGATGGCGGCCACGGCGCAGCCGGAAAGCAGTCGAAACCTCATGGGGGAACCTCGGATATGACAGGGTGATGTTATGGGATAACGTATCGTCTACGCCACCGGTTGTGCCGCGATCGGGGGAATCGCGAAGCCGCCATCTACACCGGACCGTGATACGTTACAACATCGTTTCCGATGTATTTCCCGTTCATGTCCCGCGTAGAGATGCCGCCACTGCCAGCGGCGCGCTGCCATCCTGGCCGCGAGTTGACCGAAGCCGAACAGGAGAGAGATTGGCGCCTATCCCGTCATTAGGCTTGCATTCCGACGCGCTTTCGGGTGGAGGCGTCACGGCATTCGCGGTTGCACAATTTTTGAGCAACTACGATTGCCTCATGACCAATAATTGAGCAATAAAATTTCTTGTATATACATTAATGGCGCGGCATCATGCGAGTCGCCAACAGGGGGGAAGTAGCGGCCAAGAGAAGCCGCCTTCGCCATCATTTGAGGGAAAAGCCAAGTCGATGACCATTCAGAGCAAGCTTCGTCGCGCCGCGCTCAAGTGCGGGGCCGCATCCATCGTCCTTACCCTGGTCGCCCTTCCCGGTGTCGCAAACGCCCAGACTGCAGCGGAAAAGCCCGCAGCCGATGAAGCGGCCGCGAACAACGGCAACGACATCGTCGTGACCGCGCTGCGCCGCGACACCACGGTGCAGACCACGCCGATGGCGATCACCGCCCTCACCGGCGAGACGCTGACCAATGCCGGCGTCACCAACATCGCCGACTATGCCAAGTTCGTCCCCTCGCTGCGCATCCAGGACAACGGCCCCGGCCAGCGCCGCGTGAGCCTTCGCGGCGTGCAGGCATCGGGCGAGGCGACCGTGGGCGTCTATTACGACGACACCCCCGTCACCGGCTCGGTTGGCGTATCGAGCGACGCGGCGGGCCGCACCGCCGACTTCACCCTGTTCGACGTCAACCGCATCGAAGTGCTGCGCGGGCCGCAGGGCACGCTCTACGGCGCCAGCTCGATGGGCGGCGCGATCCGCGTGATCTTCAACAAGCCCACGCAGGAATACGAGGGCACCGTCGAAGGCCAGGCCATGTCCACCAAGGGCGGCGGCTTCGGCTACTTCGTCAACGGCATGGTCAACGTGCCGCTGGTCAAGGACGTGCTGGCCGCGCGCGCGGTCCTCTACCGCCGCGACAGCGACGGCTACATCGACAATACCTACCTGAACCGCAAGAACGTCAACGACTATACCGCCACCGGTGGCCGCCTGATGCTGCGCTTCACGCCTACTTCCAACTTCACGATCGACGGCACCGCCGCCTTCGAGAACACCGATGCGGTTTCCGCCACCTGGAACCCCTCGGTCGGCAAGTACAAGTCGGCGGCGCAGGTCAACCTGCCTTATACCGACAAGTCGCAGCTCTACAGCCTGACCGCGAACTGGGACGTGGGCTTCGCCAACCTGACCTCGATCACCAGCTACCAGCACCGCAAGTCGGCCTACGCCGCCGATGACAGCTACTACATCGGCACCTACCGGACCGAGGCCAAGTGCGCGTCCTACACCGGCGGTGCCTGCTCGTCCGACACGCTGGCCAGCTACTACGATTATCTCGACAGCATCAGCCCGGCGGCGATCTACTATCCGGGATCGACCAAGGACTTCACGCAGGAAGTGCGCCTCAGCTCCACCGAGGGCGGCCCGATCGACTGGACCGTCGGCGCGTTTTTCCAGAACCGCAAGAACCACGTCACGTCCGAAGACGCGCTGGCCGACGACGCCACCGGCGAGATCATCTTCCCGGTTCAGCTGATCTATCGCCGCGAGATCTTCGACAAGCTCAAGCAGGTCGCCGTCTTCGGCGAGGGTACGTACCACGTCACCCCGTCGCTGAGCCTCACCGCCGGCATCCGCTATTACGACTACGACAAGACCGTCACCGGCTATACCGACATCGCCTGGTCGCTGATCGGCGCACCGGCGCGCCCGGTCAGCACCGTCAAGTCCTCGGCCGACGGCACCCTACTCAAGTTCAACGCCTCGTGGCAGGCCAACCCCGACATGCTGTTCTACGCGACGGCATCGCAGGGCTACCGTCCGGGCGGCGCCAACCAGGTCATCGGCCTCTCGGCGGACCTGACCCCGTACCAGGCCGACAAGCTGTGGAACTATGAAGTCGGCAGCAAGCTCAGCCTGCTGGGCCGCGCGCTGACCCTGAACCTTGCCGCGTTCCAGATCGACTGGGACAACATGCAGGTCAGCGGGCGCACCACCAACGGCGCCTACTCGTTCCTGTCCAACGCCGGCGCCGCGCGCATCCGTGGCCTCGAGGCCGAAGCCTTCGTGCGTCCGGTCAAGGGCGTGCAGCTGAACTTCTCGGGCAACTATCTCGACGCCAAGCTGACCGAGGACCAGGTGAACGATGCCGTCGTCGCCGCCGGCCGCGCCGGGGACCGCATCCCCTACATCCCGCACTTCGCCGGATCGGTGGGTGCCGAATACCGCACGCCGGTCAGCGACACGGTCGAGTTCTTCGCTCGCGGAGACCTCAACTACGTCGGCTCGTCCTATTCGGAGTTCCGCCCCACCAACGTCTATCGCGTGAAGATGGACCACTACGTCCTCGCCAACTTGCGCGTCGGCTTCGAACTGCCGGAAAGCGATGCGGGCATCTACCTGTTCGTGAACAACGTCTTCGACGCGGTCGCGATCAACCGCGCATCGATGTCGTCCACGCCCAACAGCTACGCCGCCACCTCGGCCGCGCCGCGCACCATCGGCGTGAACGTGCGTCGCAGCTTCTGATGCTCACCCCGACTTCGTCATTGCGAGCGTAGCGAAGCAATCCAGGGCGGTCCCGCCGCTCTGGATTGCCGCGGCCCTGCGGGCCTCACAATGACGAAGCGGGGCGTGGAAAACCTTTTGATCCCAATCTGCTCACGGAGTCCCAGCACATGAAAACGCACAAGTCGGCGCGCTTCGCACGCGTCCTGATGGCCGCCTCGGCGCTGGGGCTCTGTGCTCCGGCACTTGCCCAGAACGTGCCGAGCACCAAGGACGTGCTAGGCCACGAAGTCGGCGAGGACTACTACCTCGCCAACTACGAGGATGCAGTCCGCTACTTCGAGGCGCTCGCCAAGGCCTCGGACCGCATCAAGCTGTTCCAGAGCGGCAAGTCCACGCACGGCAAGACTTTCGTTTACGCCGTCATCTCCAGCCCGGAGAACATCGCCAATTTCGACAAGTACAAGGCGATCTCCAAGCGCCTCGGCGACGCGCGCGGGCTGAGCGATGCGGAGGCGAAAAAGCTCGCCGCCGAAAGCCCGATCATCGTCCACATCGACGGCGGCATGCACGCTAGCGAAGTGTCCGACCACCAGTTGCCGCTGGCGCTGGCGCACAAGCTGCTGTCGGCGAAGAACGACGCCGAAGTCGACGGCATCCTCAAGAACGTCGTGCTCGTCCTGTGGCCCACGCTGAACCCGGACGGGCAGGACATGGTGGTCGACTGGTATCGCAAGCAGCGCGGCACGAAGTGGGAGACGAGCCGCACGCCCTGGCTCTACCAGGAGTACGTCGGCCACGACAACAACCGCGACGGCTACATGCTCAACATGAAGGAGAGCCAGGTCGTCAACGCGACGGAGCAGGACTACGCGCCGGTGATCTGGTACAGCCAGCATCAGGTCGCGCCGTTCCCCGCGCGCATCTGGGTGCCGCCCTTCGCCGATCCCGTCTCGTCCAACATCAGCCCGTACATGCGGATCTGGACCAACGCCATCGGCACCAACATCATGACCCGCATGGAAACCGAGGGCAAGCCCGGCGCCATCGCGCAGGCCCGGTTCGACAACTGGTACGCCGGGTTCCTCGACTACATCCACGTCTTCCGCAACACGATCTCGTTCTTCACCGAGACCGCGCACGACAGCGCGACGCCCAAGACCTGGAAGGTCAGCGACTTCCCCAAGGCGCAGCAGGACTTGAAGGCCCAGATCATGTATCCGCACCCCTGGCAGGGCGGCGAGTGGCACCTGAAGAACTCGGTCGACTACATGCTGACCGCCTCGATGTCGGTGCTGGAAACGGCGCAGAAGTACCGCGAAACGCTGCTGTTCAACCGCTATCAGGCGGGCCGCGACATGATCGCCGCCGCCGCGAAGGACGGCCCGGGCGCCTACGTCATCCCGGCCGACCAGACCGACGTGCCGGAGGCCGCCTCGCTCGCACAGCTGATGATTTCGCACGGTCTCGACGTGATGCAGACCTCGGCGCCGACCGCGATCGGCGGGCAGACCTATGCGGCGGGCAGCTGGGTCGTGCCGATGGACCAGCCCTTCGCGGGCCTGGCGCGCGAGTTGTTCGACCCGCAGAAGTACCCCGACGCCATCCTCGGCGGGGACGGCAACCCGGCCGACCTGCCCTACGACGTCACCGGCTGGACGCTGCCGATGCAGATGGGCATCAAGGTGGAGCGCATCGCCAAACCGCTCGACGCTTCTGCCCGCGCCTCTCTCACCAAGGTCGCGGCCGCGACGCCGCCCGCAGGCGGGGTCACCGGGTCGGGTTCGACCTACCTGCTCGATCGCCGCGTCAACAACAGCTACCGGGTGATGAACGCGGCGCTGGCGGCGGGCGGCAAGGCCAGCTGGAGCGCGGACACGATCGCCCTCACCGGCCTTTCGTCCGACGCCGTGGGCAAGCTTGCCGGCCAGTACAGCGTCAACGTCACCGCCAGCACCGATGCTCCCACCGGCGAGGCGGTGCGCAAGGGCCGCGTCGCGCTCTACCGTCCGTGGGGCTCCAACATCGACGAGGGCTGGACCCGCTGGCTGCTGGAGCAGTACGACTTCGGTGCGAAGAGCGTCTACAACGCCGACGTCAAGGCGGGCCTTGCAGGCAAGTACGACACCATCGTCCTGCCCGACATGTCCGCTCCGGGCAAATCCCGCCCCGGCGACACGGCGCCTGCCGCCGACTTCGAGTCCAAGTACAAGGGCCCCCTCGCCTCGCTGATGGACGGGTTCAGCCCCGCCCAGATGCCCGCCCCCTATGCCGGCGGCATCGGCGAGGACGGTGCGAAGAAGCTCAAGGACTTCGTGAAGAACGGCGGTACGCTGGTGGCGCTGAACAATGCCTCCGATGCGGTGATCGATCTGTTCGACCTGCCGGTGACCAACATCCTGAAGGACGCCAAGGCCGAGTTCTTCTTCTGCTCCGGCGCGTTGCTGCAGGTACAGTTGACGCCCGGCACGAAGATGGCGGCGGGCATGCCGCTTGATCCCATCGTGATGTTCGAGCGCGGCCCCGCCTTCGAACCCAAGCCCGGCTTCAAGGGCGAGGTGCTGGCCTCCTACGCCCCCACCGGCAACCCGCTGCGCAGCGGCGTCCTGCTCCACCCCGAGGCGATCCAGGGCAAGGCGGCCGCCGTCGTGGTCGAGTACGGCAAGGGCAAGGTCTACCTCTACGGCTTCCGCCCACAGTGGCGCGGCCAGTCGCACGGGGCGTACAAGGCGTTCTTCAACACGCTCTACCCCGACAGCACGGGCAAGTGATCCACCCTTGGGGCGCCTGCGAAAGCGGCGCCCCTTTTTTTTGCAATGGGATATAGTCGCAACGACTTCCGCCCGAGCCTCTATCCCTGTCGATCGCAAGATTGCCCGCGAGTGTGTTCCGCGCGCGTTCCCGCACGCTCACGCTTGACAATTATAACCACATAGGTTATATGGCCCGGCATCCGGAGTTACGAGGTACACGTCGCTTCCGGTGTATCGGGTCGGCGTCGTGGGCCGGGATGCGGTTTCAAGCCGTGATCACGCAAACCACGCGCCCAACGAAGACCCGGACTGTCTCTGAGCTACCGGAAAAGTCGTCCATACGTTCCTGCGCCACACGGCAGGACTTGGGAGGACCATCCCGGATAGCCGTCGGCCGATAACGACGCGAACCCTAACGACGGCCACATGGGACTTTCCGATGGAATACAGGTCGAGCCGGGCTGCACCGTGAGTTACCCGGCCATTCGCCCGCGCTTCACGGAAAACAAAACCCCGCGTCCCTGCTTGGACGCTCCCGACGCCGACCCGATGTTCACCTCGGATGCGTTGATCTTCCCCCGGCGTTAGGCCCGCACTCGCCAGCGGGCGTTGTCGTATGTGCCGTCCACATCCTTCCCGGGCTCGCCGGGAAGAAGTGGCATCTGTGCCAGGTGGCGATCGGGTCCGGTTCAGCCGTGCCCATCGTCCCGGGAATGCGATCGACCATCCCTGTACCCGATGATGTTCCTGGCTGCGACCTGGCCCCAATGGATCGCGCTGTTCTGCCCGGTGCAGGTGAAATAATCGCCGGCCAACTGGATCGGATCGGCAGGATCGAGTTGCTGCTTCATCCGATGGATCGCCGTGTAGACGCCGGGAGCCGGGTTCGGGATCGCCTGGTCCCAGCGCACGACTTGCACCATCTCGCGGGAACCGCCAAGCTCGGGAAACAGCCGGGTCACGAACCGGTCGGCGATATCCACGAATGCCGCGTCGTCGCTTCCCCGCAGCGCGTCGAGCCCTCCCTCCTCGAAGTAGCAGGTGATGAGCGAATGGCCTTCGGGGGCGGTCTCCGCCAGCTTGTTATGGTCGAGCCAGACCAGCCCGATGTGGGGATGCGCGGCGACGGGCACCAGCACCCCCAGCGCCTTGGTGGCCGTCCGGCGGCTATAGCCGAGGTAGACGTTGACGGCGCGATTGTACGCCATACGCGCGGCGAGCGGACCGATGACCGGCGCAAGCTCGGGCGCCATGTCCGCGGCTTGCGGCAGCGGCGTGGCGATGACGCAGGCGTCGGCTTCGATGGTCTCGCCGGTGGCGGTCGTCACCACGGCTCCGCCCCGGTGCCGGCGCACCTCGCGCACCGCAGTCGAAAGCCGCACGTCGAGCATCGCCGCAAGCGCCGCCGGAAATCGCTCGATCCCTCCCCGCAGCGCCAGCATTCGCTGGCCGGCAAGGTTGGCGAGGCCGGAAAACCATTCCAGCGCCGATACGTTGGCGCCGCGATTGATGGTGTAGGTCCGGATGAGCGGATCGACCAGAACGTCGAATATCTCGCGGTCCAGTCGGCGTGCGCAATAGGCCTGCGCGGTTTCGGTATCAGCCCGCCACGCCGTGCTGACGTCCAGTACGTCGGCGGGACGGTAGCGGAGATAGTCGGCGATGCGGTGGCTGCCGCTCGCGAGATGCAGCACCTCGTCGCGGCCCGGCACGTTGAACACACCGCCGAACGGCGCGCCGAAAGGATCGTCAAGCTGGCCCTGCTCGCCGTCGGCATCCTCATGGATATGGAAGAAGCCGCTGACCGGGCCGGTGCGGAAGCACGTCCAGACCCGCAGCGCGCGCGGCTTGCCCTTGGGCGCCAGCCGGGGCGGCAGCAGGTGCGCAGGGGGAGCCAGCGGCGCGCGTTCGACATAGAGCCCCCAGCTATGATCGCGCCCGCCGACCCACTTCTCGGGATCGAGCGCCCACGAAAGCTTTCCCACCGACAGCGAACCGTGCACCCGCCCGGCCTGCGAATAGCGCGTCTGGTCGGTGGTGCGCCGCCCGCGATGCACCACGGTCTGGCGGTCCTCCTGATAGGCGGCGGACGTGCCCTCCCACAGGAGGTCGAAGGCGATGCCGGACTCGTTGTCGTCCAGCGTCAGCGCGATCTTCTTCATCGGCTCGGGAAAGCGGATATGCAGCGGGCCGAGGTCCAGTTCGAAATTGCTGCGCCAGGTCCGGCTGAAGCGCACCGTGCGCTGGATGCCATCGACGTTGATCATCGCGTAGCCGCCGAACATGTCGGTGTTCGGGTTCACCCGCGCGCCGATGCCGAGGAATACTTTTTCCTCGGGATTGAACACGGCGAACCAGTAGCCCTCGTCCCAGCTGTAGTCGGTCGAGGGAATGTAGCTGAACGGCTGGGGGGCCTGGTGGACGGGGTATTCGTCGTAGGGGGTCAGCAAGGGACTTCTCCGTTCAAGTTCCGCGCACGGCCTCGGCCGCCGCGATCCGGGTCTCGGTAAGCGCCTGGTAGGCGCCGTGGCCGCGCAGCGGCATCTGCATCCAGTCGATCAGCGCTGGCTCCGTCTCCTGATACATGGCGGCGGCCGACAGCGTGGAGACGAGCACCTTGCCGATGCTCAGCACGTCGAAATAGGCCATGCGGAAGCGGCTGATGCGGTTGCCGGACAGCTCCTCGTAGAGAGCCACGGCGTCCTCACGGTCGATCGCGGAGCCGGCGCACTGGACGAAGAACGAGAGGTCTTCCGCCGGGTCGCCGAGGCGGGCGATTTCCCAGTCGAGCACGGCACTTACCGTGTCGCCTTCGACGAGGATGTTGTGCGGGCCGAAGTCGTTGTGCAGCACGCGCACCGGTTCGTCGTCGTCGGGAACGTTGGCTTCCAGCCAGTCGAACAGCCGCGCGAAGCTGGGTGAGGCGGGCGCGGGGCTCAGCCAGATCTGGTGGCGCCAGGCGGCGATCTCGGCGCGGGTGTTCTCCGCCAGCGTGGCATGACCGGTCCATTGACCTAGCGCAGTGGCGGCAAGCCGGTCGTCGATGGGCTGGTTGTGAATGCGTGCCAGCGTGTCAAGGTAGGAGCGGACCAGCGCCTCGGGAAAGCGCTGGGAATCCCCGTAAGCGCTGCCGGTATTGCGCCCCGCCGCGCGGCGCGAGACCATGAAGCGGCGCCCCAGACGCGCCTCGTCCGCCTCCAGCCAGAGCGGCTCGGCGACGGGGATGCCGCGCTTCCACATCAGGCGCACCACGGAGAATTCGTCGGTGATCGCGCTGGCGGTGAACTTCACGAAACGGTCGCTCTTTTCCGCGCGGATGACCATGGCGACTTCCTCGCCGTCGCTGCGGATGGCGTCGACGAGGATCGTCTCCTTCTGGAACCCGCCGACGAGGCGGGTGAAGCGCGAGACGCGTTCGTAATCGCCGGGAAAGCGGGCGTGGAGATAGGCTTCGAACCGTTCGGCCGTCAGCGGCGGTATCTCCGATACCGCGCTGGCGGCAGCGGGCATGAGCGCGGCGTAGAAGCGCGCTTCCAGCGCCTCGGCCTCCTGCAGGACGCCCGGATCGACCGCAGCGCCGTCATGAAGCACAGCCGTCAGGCGTGCCATGCAGCCGGTCAGCCTTGCCACCATCGCGTCGTATCCGGTTAGCGGCGAGGCGGGCGCGATGCCTCCGCCGCAGCGGGTGACGAGGGCATCGATATCAGCTTCCAGCCCCCCCAGAACCGCAAGCGTTTCGGCGCTTTCGCGGGTGACGAGATTGCCCAGCACCATCTGCGCCATGCCCAGCACATGCGCGATGTCGGTGCGCTCGCCGGGGTCGATCTCGGCCAGCGCCTGAAGGACACCGCGCAAGGTGCGGTCGGTGGTCGGCACCAGCCGCGCCGGGGACTTGCCGCGCAGCATCATGCGGGCACCGGCTGGGCGAGATGGCGCAGCAGCACCTCGCACTGGTCGACGAACATGTAGGGCGCGAAGATGTGGCCCGCGAGGGCGAAGCGCATCTCATGGGGCATATGCCGGTCGAACAGCGTCTGGGCATCGACGCAGCCCACCCCGTTGCGGGTGCGCGTCCATAAGTCATAGAAAAACGAGGCTTCTTCGCAAGGCGCCGCGCCGCCAGCCGCGATATAGGCGGCGAGGAAGGCGTCCCAGCCAACGATCGGCTCGACGAACTGGCGCACGAAGCACAAGTCCTGCGTCGGGTCGCCGAGGGTCGAGAATTCCCAGTCCAGAAGCGCCGTCACCTGCCCGTTTTCGTCGAACATCAGGTTGTGGAAGCCGACGTCGCCGTGGATCACGCGGGCTGGGCGATCGAACAGGACGGGCGGGACATTGGCGCGCAGCCAGACCAGCGGGAGTTCCTGCAGGGGGAAGGATTCGGCGCGCTTGCGGTGGAACAGATCGATCCACAGGTCGACCTCGCGCACCATCTGTTCGCCCGCCGAAAGCGCCGCCAGTGCCGGGTCGGCGCCCAGCGCCACCGGGTCGTAAGTGTGGAGCCTTGCCAGCAGGCGGGCCAGTTCGTTGCAGGCAGCGCGGGCGCGCTCGGGGTCGCTGCTCCAGGCGGCGACGTCGCTGGTTCCCGCGACCCGGCGCGAGACGAGGAAGGCGCCGCCGAAACGGGCCGCGTCGTCTTCCAGCCACAACGGCTCGGCCACAGGAAAACCCTGCGCGTGCAAGTGCTTGAGCAGCGGAAATTCCCGCACCACGGTCTTCTCGATCAGCGGCACGGGCAGATCCTTGCGGATCACCAGCGGGTCGCTTTTGCCGCTCGCGGCATCCTCCAGCGTGAAGAAGATCGTCTCCTTCGAGAAGCCGCCGGGGATCCGTTTCAGGCCCGTCGCGGTCACCTCGTCGCGGCCGAAACGGGTGCGCAGATAGCCGGTCAGCCCCTCTGCATCGAGGTCCGGAAAACCGGCCCCAACCGCCTTCACCCGCTCGTTTTCGATGCGCCCGCCGCGGTAGACTACGGCGCTGCCGTTGGCGACGTCGGGATCCTGCGAGATGTAGAAATCGCGCTCTGCCGCGACCAGTTTGGCCAGCGCCTCCCCCCCCTCGCCATCGGCCCCGGACAGCCATTCGGGCAGCTTTTCCGCCACTTTCGCCTCTGCCTCGCCCCGCAGCCTTTCGAGGGTTTCGAGGTCCGCATCGGCGGGAGGCGGGGGCAGACACACAATGGCACTCAACGTGCCTACAAGGGTACGCAAGCCCGCCTCACGCGCCGACATCCGCGCGGAAACGTCCCACAACAGGCGCGTCACGTGATCGAGCTTTATCCGCGACACCGGGTCGCCCAGCAGCGGCAGGATTTCCCCCCTCAGCGTGGCGACCGCCGTGTCGAGCAACCGGGCAGAGCGCAGGTCCGTCATCCGTCGACCAGCGCTTCCTGACTGTGCACCGCATGGGCGAAATCGTTCCAGATCACGCACTGCTCGTCACCGTGCCCGATGCGGCCGTCGACCTCCCAGCGGATCAGCGAGATGTGGGCGAGCATGTTCGGCCAAGTCGCATAAGGGCAGCTGGCGATCGTGCGGCCGTTGGCGGTGATCTGCGATCCGTCCTCCAGCGTCATGTCCAGCACGATCGTCTGCGGCCTGAAATTGCCGTCGTCGCGCCGCACCTGCTTGCGGGCCGAAGTGACCAGCAACTGCTTGCCGTCCTTCCAGACCCAGCCGCCGTTGAGCGCCTTGTCGGTCGGGATCTCGAACGGGGCGGTCAGCTGCGGGTTGCTGCCGACGTGGTCCATCATGTTGCAGTTGAAGATGAAGTCGTCGCCGAAGCAGCCGGTCATCCAGGCGACCGGCGGCATCGGCATGATCGCTTCGGGGCGCAGCTTGCCCCAGCTGCGATCGCGCACGTTGTGGCAGTCGACCGCGTACTCCTTGCCGCGCAGGCGCAGGGTGCCGCGCACGCGCATGCCCTGCTCAAAGTGCTTGCCGTCGCCGAACAGCGCGATCGGGGTGACGCCTTCGGAGATCAGGTCGATGCCGTTGCCGCGCGCCGCGTCGTCGTAGGTCAGGTGGAAGCGCTTGTTCGGCTCCAGGATCTTCACGCCGAAACCGTTGTCCAGCCGGTAGTCGTGAAGGTCGTTCGCCAGCACACCATCATTCATATAAGCGCGGAAGTCGAACAGCTCCGCCGCCATGCTGACCGGCTTGATGCCCTGCCAGACCATCAGCCCGCCGGTCACCACATTCAGGTTGGGATGGTGCCACATGTAGGTGAGGCCGTGGATGTTTTCCTCCGGCACGTTGAAGCCGAAATACTGCGTCTCGGTGAGCGTATCCCCCGATACCCCGGCATTGACGGCGGGGTGCAGCAGATCGTCTTCGGGCACGGCCTGTCGCAGCGCCGCGTTGTTGGCCAGATAGAATGGCTGGTCGGTCATCCGTTCTCTCCTCGGTGTTCCAGTCGTGGAATGCGGCCGGGACGCGCCTGCAACACGCCCGGCCCCAACCCTTCAGTCGCCGCTTATCCGCCGAATTTGGTGCTCAGCGTGATGCCATATGTCAGCGGCGCGGCAGGTGTCGTCAGCGCCCCCAGCGCCGAAGGCACGCCCTGCGCCAGATAGTACTTGTCGAGCAGGTTACGGCCCCACACGCGCACCCCGAAGCGGTCGTCTTCGGAGCGCCACTGCAGCGAGGCATTGAGCAGCGTGTAGCCGCTGTTGCGCAGGAGATTGTCCGAACCGAACGAGAAGCCGCTGTTGTAGCTGGCGGTCACCGAAGGGGTGACCTTGCCGAAGCTGCCCTCGAAATCGTAGCTGGCGGTCAGGTTGCCAGTGAACTTGGGGGGGCGCACGGTCGGGTTGCCGCTGGCGTCATAGGGCGCGACGACCACGCCCGCCGAATTGCCGTAGGACACCGTGTTCTGGAAATCGTCATAGCGGCCATGGATATAGGCCGCGCCGCCCGACAGGGCGAAGCCGCCGAAGGGCCGCCATTCGAAGTCCGTCTCGATGCCCTTGATCGTCGCCGCCGCCGCATTGGTGGTCTGCACCACGCCCGCGCTGGTGGCGCCCGCCGGAATTACCTGCACCTGGATGTTGGTGTAATCGTAGTAGAAGCCCGCCACGTTCAGGCGCAGCGTGTTGCCCAGCAGCTTGCTCTTGATGCCCACTTCGTAGGCATTCAGGAATTCGGGGTCGAAGCTGGTGACCGGCGCGCCGCCCAGCGCGTTGAAGATCGACAGCACGTCGAAGCCGCCGCCCTTCACGCCCCGGTTGAAGCTGGCATAGGCGTGGATGTCGTCGGTGAAGCCGTAGTCGATCGCCGCGCGCCAGGTCCATTCCTTGTAGCCGCGCTTGCCCGAACTGACCCCGAAGTTGGGCAGCACGCCGACGAGGCCGACATTGCCGCGCATGCTCTGGCGTTCGTCGGTATAGCGCGCGCCGCCGGTGATGCGCAGGCGCGGCAGGATTTCATACGTCGCCTGCACGTAGCCGGAGATCGATTCCGTGCTCTGCAGCGTCGTCGCCGAGATCGGCACCGGTACCGAGGGCACGATGAAGATCAGATCCTTGTACCCGGCCTTGTTGCTGTAATAATAGCCGCCCAGGGTCCAGTCGAGCTTCGAGCCCTTCTTCGACACCAGTTGCAATTCACCCGATACGTTGGCCTGATACGTGGGCAGCTTCGCTTCCACGAGCGTCAGCGGCGTAGCGTCGGCCTCGGCGTAATAGTAGCCGTCCTGATGGCGATAGGCGAACGTCGTCACCAGATCGGCGAAGCCCATGTCGCCGTTGGCCTTGGCGGAAAATCCGTACTGCCGGTTCTTGATGACCGGCACGAAGGGATCGCCGAAGCTGGTGATCGCGCCGCGCGTGTCGTAGCCGTTGGCGGGCGCTTCCACGCCATCAGCGCCGATGGCGCCCTTGGGCAGGCGGTAATCGGCGAAGTTGGCCTTGATCGTCGAATAGTCCCCCGCCAGCGTCAGGCTGAACGCGTCCGACGGGCTGATGAGGATCTTCGAGCGGATCGACTTGCTCTTGCTGAGGAAGGTATCCGCATCGACGGTGAGGTTGCGGCCCCAGCCGTTGCGCTGGTTGGAATACATCGCGGCGACGTCCATTGCCACCACGTCGCCCAGCCCGCCCGAGGCATAGACCGAGCCGGAGATCGTATCGTAGTTGGCATAGCCCACGTCGGCTTCCAGCGTCGGCGCGAAGCTGGGTGTGCGGGTGACAAGCTGGATGACGCCGCCGGTGGCGTTGCGGCCGAACAACGTGCCCTGCGGCCCCTTCAGAACCTCGACGCGCTCAAGGTTGTTGAGGTTCATGATGTTGGCATAAGGCGAGGCGATGTAGACGCCGTCCACATACGTCGCCACCGAAGGCTCGTCGTTCGGGTTGGCGGCGTTGGAGCCGATGCCGCGCAGGAAGGCAGTGCCCGCGCCCGCGACGTGCGAGAAGTTCAGCGCCGGAACCAGCGTCGGCAGGTCCGCCGAGAGCGAGACGCCCGAGGTCTTCAGCGTATCGCCGCCCACCACGTTGACCGAGATCGGCACGTCCTGCAGGCGCTCCGAACGGCGCTGCGCGGTGACGATGATGTCCTGGATGCCGCGCGTTTCCGGCGGGGTCGAGGCGGTGGCGGCCGTAGTGCTGGTGGTGGCCGCATCGGACGGCGTGGTCTGGGCCAGCGCAGGAGCCGCCGCGATGGCAAGGCCCGCTGCTCCGCTCAGCAGAATTGGGAAATGGCGCTTCATGTCATCCTCCTCTGAAGGCCGCGCATCCGCGCCGGCCTGTGTACGGACAGGGTCTGGTGCCCTGCTCTCCTTGTCCTTGATGCCGGAATCTCCGTCCGGTCAGACGGATAAATGATATGCTGGCATACTATCTGTCAAGAGATTTCGTGTTCGGTGCGATCAGCTGATTTCCGGAATGTCCGGTGGTAATCCCCGCAATATTCAGCAGAACCGCGCACATGGAATTATCCTGAAGCATCAGGATGATCGCCGAATCCGGTATGCTTGCTATTCGTTTTTTGCGCTACTTGAGCAGCATCGCGAAGGCGCGGTCCAGCGCGCGGTCGGGGAACAGGCGCGCCAGCGCGGTGACCGCCTTGGCGTCCGCGCCCACCTTGTAGCGGGTGCGCGGATTGGCGGCGGAGACGGCCGCGTCGATCTGCCGCGCGCATTCCTCGGCGGAGACACCGCCGCCGCCGTTCTTGCGGATCATCGCGTGGTATTTCCGGTAGAGGTCCTGATAGAGCCGCGCGTCCTCGCCGGTCAGCGCCTGGGTGGCGCGCTCGGCTTCGGCCACCTGCCCCTCGACCATGCGGGTGCGCACGACGCCCGGCTCGATCAGGATGATGCGCGCGTCCTGCCCCGCCGTCTCGCGCCGGGCGGCATCGACCACCGCCTCGATGGCGAACTTGGAGGCGCAGTAGGCGCTCAGCATCGGCCCCGATACTTTGCCCCACAGCGAGGTGACGAGGGCGATGCGCCCGCCATGCCCGCGCAGGCGCGGCAGCGCGGCACGCAGCATCCGCACCGAACCCACCGTGTTGACGTTGAGCGTATCGAGCACGACCTGTTCGGACTGCACCTCCACCGCGCCCAGTGGACAGACCGCCGCGCAGTTCACCACGACGTCCAGCGGCTGCCCGGCCAGCCAGCGATCGGCATCGGCGAACCCCGCCTCGACCGAAGCGGTGTCCGACACGTCGATGCGCACGCCGTGCAGGTTCGGCCCCGCGCCCAGTGCAGCCAGATCGTAATTGCTCACGGGGTTGGCAGAAAAGTGTTGCGCGGAGGTCGATTGGCTGATTCACCCTACGGATGCCGCCACCGCCGCTTCATGTTCTGACCGAGGCCGAGAAGAACGAGCTGCTGCTTGCTC
>NZ_JAZFAX010000015.1:0-132618 GCF_036352595.1 Novosphingobium resinovorum | reverse complement strand
CAATGCCTCAAGGTGATCGCTCAAACTGAACAGGGACTTGGGATCCATAGCTGGCCTCCGTGATCGCGCGCCCTCAATGAATCATTATAGCCGTCCAAACGCTACCGGTTTTTGCGGGTCTCCAGCTCGCGAGCCGGTGCATTCCACGACCAGTAATAAATCGCCAAGAATGGCAACAAGATCGCTCCCACCCCGATCCAGATCGCTACGTTTGCTTCGGAGCTATCGCTTTCAGGAGTAAGCCAAGCCAAAAGCAATATTAGGGAGATCGTCGCAGGGGCAATTGACCAAATCGTATAGCGGATGCGCCTGTTAAACGTCGCAATGAAATTGTCCCGTTCGGCCTCACTAATACGGAATTCCGCACCTTTCTGGCCCTTTCGGTAAGTGTAACCGTAGGCATCGCTGGCGAACTGATCGGCAAAGATTTGCCGAATGCGGTCGAAATTGGAATTGCCGAACATTCTGAAAGATTAACTGTTCTCTCAGGCTGCCGCAATCTCACAAAATGTCCACTAACCGCGCCCAAACCCGCCGTCACCCTGAACTTGTTTCAGGGTCCATCAGGCCCATAGCTCGGTCCATGACCAGCAAACTGACAGCGCGGTTTGCCACGCCACACTCCGGCATCGACCGCGCGATGGATCCTGAAACAAGTTCAGGATGACGAAGGACTACGCGATACGTCGCATGCCCTCACCCCCGCTCCGGCGCCCGCTTCAGCGCTGCATACATAAGCCCCGCGCCCAGCGGGCCGAACACCACCGCCATCGTCGTCAGCGCCAGGTTCAGGCCCTTGGCGCCGTAGACGTGGTCGGTCATCAGCCCCACCAGCACCGAGCCGAAGGCGCCGCCCGTCAGGTTCACCAGCGCCATGTAGAGCCCGGTATAAAGCCCGCGCAGCGTCGGCGGCACCACCGCGACGATCAGCACGAAGATCGAGGCGACCGACATCGAACTCACGAACAGGTTCGCGTAGGACATGAACACCGCCAGCCCCACCGTCGGCACGATCGGGCCGAGGATGGTGGTCACGCTCAGCACCGCCATCGAGGTGAAGGTCAGCCAGTACGCCGCCTTGCCGCCGAACCGCTTGCGCAGCCACGCATGGTAGGGATGCACCGCAAGACACCCGGCGATCCCGGCCAGCAGGAACGCCGGGCCATAGCTCGTCGCCACCAGCGCGGGCGTCATCGCGTAGGAGCGCATCAGCATCGCCGGATACCAGTTGAGCAGCCCGTAATTGTTCATCGACCACGAGACGATGCCCAGCGCCAGCAGCGTTATCAGCGTGCGGTTCTCGCGCGCGAAGGCCAGCGCCTCGCCCTTCGCCGGAGCCGCGGCGGCGCGCTGGGCGGCGTTGTGATCGCGCACCGTGGTCTGCACCAGCAGCGCCACCAGCAGGCCCGGCACCGCGAGCAGCAGGAAGACCACGCGCCACGGCTCGGCGGTGTCGATCAGCGGCAGGTCGTAAGGGCCGCCCGCGCTGAACTTGCCCAGCAGGTGCGCGCCCAGCATCATCGCCATGCCGCCGCCGACGTAGAGCCCGGTGGTGAACAGCCCGATCGGCTTCTGCACCTTGTCCTGCGGGAAGCGGCTGGAGATGATGCCGATCGCCGCCGGGTTCAGCCCCGCCTCGCCCACGCCGACGAACATGCGCGCCAGGAACAGCGTCACGAAGCCGGTGGCGAACCCGCTCGCCGCCGTGGCGATCGACCACACGAGGATGCAGGCGGCCAGGATCGTCACCCGCCGCCCCTTGTCGAGCATGCGGCCGATGAACACCCCGCCGAACACGTAGAGCACCGCGAAGGCCATGCCGGTCACCGCGCCGATCTCGGCGTCGTTAAGCGCCAGATCGCCCTTGATCGCCTCCACCAGGAAGCTGAGGATCACGCGGTCGATGTAGCCCAGCACCGAAACGGAGAAGAGAATGGCGACGACGTACCAGTCGTAACCGCCCACCTCGCGAGAGCAGGCAGGCGCGCTCGCCGGTTGCATCGTAGTTGCCATGTTCTTCTCCCGACCCGTTGTTCTAGCGCTATAGCCGCGATCAGCGGCCCTGGAAGACCGGCGCGCGCTTTTCCTTGAAGGCGGCGATGGCTTCCTTGGAATCCTCGGTCTTCGAGAGGGCGTTGGTGTTGTTCTGCTCGTAGCGGTAGCCGTCGCGCAGGGTCATGTTCTCGATCGTGCGCATCGAATCCTTGGCGAGCCGCGTCGCCATCGGGCTCTTGGAGGCGATGCTGCGCGCCATCTCCATGGCCCAGGGCATCAGTTCGTCGAACGGCAGGCAGGCTTCGATGATCCCGCGGCGATAGAGTTCCGCCGCCGGCGCGCGCCAGCCCGTCAGCATCATGCGGCGTGCCATCGAATGCGGCAGGATGCGCGCGGCGTGCTTGCCGCCGCCCATTAGGCCCACGTCCACCTCCGGCAGCCCGAACACGGCGGTCTCCGAGGCGACGATGATGTCGCAGCTCGCTGCCAGCCCCAGCCCGCCACCGAGCGCCGGGCCGTTGACCGCCGCAATCACCGGCTTGTTGCACTCGATGATGGCATAGCTGGATTCGCGCACCGCGCGGTTGCGCTTCCAGGTGGCGCCGGGGGCGGAGACGTCGGGCCGGTTCTTGAGGTCGGCACCGGCGGAGAAGCACTTGCCCGCGCCGGTCAGCACGGCCACGCGCACATCGTCGCGGTCGCTGATCTCGTCGAAGGCATCGGCGAGGCCGTGGATCATCTCCATCGACTGCGCATTGACGGGGGCATTGTCCATCGTGACCACGGCGACAAAGTCGGCCACTTCGAGTCTGATCGTCATTTCGGCATCCTCAGGTTTGGCGACCATCTAGCCGCAAGTGCGGCCCTCACGTCGCGCATCGGAGCCTCGCACGCGGGAGAATCCCATATGCGATGAGGGTCACTCCACATCCGCAGCATCGCCCGCGTCACTGAAGGCAGACCAGCCCCCGTCCACCGGCACCACTGTCCCCGTCATGTAGCCCGCACGCGGCGAGGCGAGGAAGGCAATGGCGTCGGCGATCTCCTCCGGCCGTCCGAGCCGCCCCAGCGGAATGCGCCGCCGCACGCCGCGCAGCGAGCGCTTGCCCTCGGCCTCCAGCGCCATGACGCCGGGAGTGGCGATATAGCCGGGCGCGACGGCATTCACCCGCACCCCATGCTGCGCCCATTCGCACGCGAGCTGGCGCGTCATCGCCTCCACCCCCGCCTTGGCCGCGCAATAGCTGTTGCGGCGGGGCAGTCCCCCGCGCGCCGCGATCGAGGATAGGTTGACGATGGCGCCGCCGCCCTGTCCCCGCATCACCCGCGCCGCCGCCGTTGCGAGCCGCAGCGGTGCGACGAGGTTGATCGCGAGGCCATGCTCGAAGGCGGCCAGCGTCTGTTCGGTAGTAGGCTGGAAATCGTCGGCGATGGCGGCGTTGTTGACCAGTACGTCGATCCGGCCATGCTGCGCAGCAATGCCTTCGATCACGGCGACCAGCGCGGCCTCGTCGGTGACGTCGAGCACATGCCCCTCGCGCCCCTCGGGCAACGCGCCGAGTTCGCGGTCGAGCACGATCACCCGCGCGCCGTCCGCTGCGAAGCGATCCGCCGTCGCCGCGCCAATGCCACGCGCGCCGCCGGAGATGAGCACCACCGGACGGTCATGCTGCGGCGCTGCGGGCGCCTCTGCCGTGGCCGCCGGTGTCGTGCCGCCATAGGCGCTGTAGCCTCCGTCCACGGCGATGCTGCCGCCAGTGACGTAAGCATTGTCGGCAGCCCATGCGATCGCCTCGGCGATGTCGGCCGGGCGCGCCATGCGGCCAAGCGGAATGCGCGCCGCAACGGTGGCGGAATCGACCTGCCCTTCGGCCACCAGCGCCTCGACGATCTCGGTCGCGACGTAGCCCGGCAGCACCGCGTTGACGCGTACTCCGTGCTGCGCCCACTCACAGGCGAGCGCGCGAGTGAAGCCGAGGATCGCCGCCTTCGACATCGCGTAAGGCGTGCGCCCCGCGATCGCCTGCAACGCGATGCCCGAAGAGAGATTCACGATCGCGCCACCGCCTCGCGCGATCATGCCGCGCCCCGCCTCTCGCGCCAGAAGATAGCTGCCGGTTAGGTTCACCCGCAAAAGCCGCTCCACCGTCGCGGCATCGAGGTCGAGCGCGGGGGTGCCTGCCGGATCGACGATCCCGGCGTTGTTCACCAGCACGTCGATCCCGCCATGCTGCGCAGCAATCTCCGCTACGGCCGCGACCACGGCAGCCTCGTCGGCGACGTCGAGCACCAGTGCCTGATGCGGCGCGCCGAGATCGGCCGCCGCGCGCCGGACCGCCCCGGCATCGCGGTCGGCGAGCACCACGGTATCGCCGCGCGCCGCGAACAGCCGCGCCGTGGCAAGACCGATCCCGGCCGCCGCGCCCGTCACCAGCACCACTCTTGCACCGTGCCGCTCCATCGTCTTCTCCCGTTCTCGTGTTCGCGTCAGCGAAGCACCGGGGCGGCGGCGCCTCAACCCGGCTCCGGCGCGGCGCCACGGCTATCACCTATGGGATAAGGCGGCGGCGCGGGCGGCGCCCGCTTGGGCGCGCGCGGCGGCGGGTCCAAGGCTGCGGTCATTCATTAGGGAGACCATCATGTCGCAACGACTGTCGGGGCGCGTCGCGCTCGTCACCGGGGCTTCGCGCGGGCTGGGCCGCGCCATTGCCGAACTCTTTGCTGCACAGGGCGCCGCCGTCGCCGTGCTCGATCTCAAGGAGCACTGGGCGCAGGCCGTCGTCGACGGCATCACCGAGAAGGGCGGCCGCGCCATCGCCATCGGCTGCGACGTGTCGGACCGCGACGCGGTGCAGGCGGCAGTGGCGCGTACGGTAGAGGAACTCGGCGGGCTGGACATTACCGTCAGCAGCGCGATGTGGAACAAGTACGAGCCGATCGCCCAGATCACCCCCGAGACCCTGGCGCGCATGTCGGGCGTGGGTTTCGACGGGATCGTGTGGATGACGCAGGCGGCGGCGCCCTACATGGCCCAGCGCGGCGGCGGGTCGATGATCAACATCGCCTCGGTCTCGGCGCTCAAGGGCATGGTCAATGCGCTGCTCTACTGCGGCATCAAGGCGGGCGTCGGCGGCTTGACCCGCGCGGCCTCGGTGGAACTGGGCGCGCAGGGCATCCGCGTAAACGCGATCTCGCCCGCGACGGTGGCGACCGAAGGCGTGCTCTCGATGCTGGATGAGGACGCACTGGCGCAGCGCAAGGCGCGTATTCCGCTGGGCCGTCTGGGCGAGACCGACGACATCGCGCAGACGGCGCTGTGGCTGGCCTCGGCGGACTCGGCATTCGTTTCGGGGCAGATGATTACCGTGGATGGCGGACTGGCGAACGCGATCCTTTAACAGCTCGCAATGACGAAACTCATCCCGTCACCCTGAACTTGGTTCAGGGTCCATTATGCAGTTGCGACCGATGGGTTGTGTCGCCAGCCGAGATCGCGGTTTACTATCCCACGCCCCGGCTTGGCGGCACGATGGACCCTGAAACAAGTTCAGGGTGACGAAGCTTCGGGAGGAGGGCCTCCCCTCCCGCTCACAGCCAGCCCGGATCGACCTCCAGCACCTCGCCGCCGGCCGTGCAGCATGCCAGCCACGCGCCCACGCGCGGCAGTTCGCAGGCGGTGAAGTAACGCAATGCCGCAGCCGTGCCTGCCGCGATCCGCACGCCCTTGCCGCGCGCAGCCAGCGCGAGGTCGAGCCAGATCCAGCCCACCACGGCATGCCCGAAGGCGAAGAGGAACGGCGTCGCCACCTCCAGCGCCTTCTCGGAACCGCGCAGCATTTCGAGTGCAACATCGACCTCAGCCCACGCCGCCCGCAGCGCTTCGGTCTCCGCAGCGAAGCCATCCGCCGCCGCCAGCGTCGCCGCGATCCGCGCCTTGAGTACCGCCAGCCCCTCGCCGCCGTTCAGCAGCTTGCGGGCCAGCAGGTCGATGGCCTGAATGTCGGTGGTGCCTTCGTGGATCGGGTTGAGACGATTGTCACGGTAGACTTGCTCGACGTCGAAATCGCGGGTGTAGCCGTAGCCGCCGTGGACCTGGATCGCCATGGCATTGGCCTCCAGCCCCATTTCGGACGAGAACGTCTTCACCACCGGCGTCAGCAGCGCCAGCAGCGCCGCGCTATCGGCATCGTCGGCGTCGACCAGCCGCGCGGCGTAGAGGCACAGCGCCAGCGCGCCTTCGCCCAGCGCCTTCTGCGCCAGCAGCATGCGCCGCACCGCCGCGTGTTCGATGATAGACACCGAAGCGCCATCGCTCCCGCGCCCCTGCAACCGCTCCTGCGCATAGGCCAGCGCGTGGCCATAGCCCCGGCACGCGAGCGCCGCCGCGCCGAGGCCGACCGAGATGCGCGCCTCGTTCATCATCATGAACATCTGGCGCAGGCCCTGCCCTTCCGCGCCGACCAGCCAGCCGGTGGCGCCACCGTTCTCGCCGAAAGCGAGCAGGCAGTTGGGGATCGCCCGGTAGCCCATCTTGTGATTGAGCCCCGCCACCGTGACGTCGTTGCGCACGCCATCGGGCAGCAGGCGCGGCACGATGAACAGCGAAAGGCCCGCCGTGCCCTCGGGCAACACGCCGTCCGCGCCTGCGACTTTCGCCAGCACGAGATGGACGATGTTACCGCCCACGTCATGCTCGCCGCCCGAGATCCACATCTTCGAGCCCGCCAGCCGGTAACGGCGGCCAAGATCGTCCTTGCCCTCGAACGTGGCACGGGTGCGCACGACGCCGAGGTCGGACCCGGCCTGCGGTTCGGACAGGCACATCGTCCCCAGCCACTCGCCCGCGATCTGCGGACGCGCGAAGGCGTCGACCTGAGCGGGGCTACCAAACTCGGCGATCAACCGCGCGTTGGCGACGGTCAGCATCGCGTAGGAGGACGTCGCGATATTAGCCGCCGCGAACCATGCGAAGCTGGCGCAGCTTACCACGAACGGCAGGCCGTGGCCGCCCAGCGCCTCGGAAAAGCCCGCGCCGAACAGGCCCAGCTCGGCATACTCGCCCAGCGCCGCGCGCACTTCGGGGTGGACGGTGACGCCCTGCGGCCCGACTTGCGGCTCCTGCGCGTCACCCGCCTTGAAGTGCGTGAGGAAGCGTTCGCGCGCCAGCGTCTCCGACAGGTCGAGCACGGCGTCCACCGTATCGCGCTCGGCAAGCGCCCCGACCTTGAGCCAGTCGTGCAGGCACAAGTCGAGGAATTCGCGGTCGAGCAGGCGCGTCATGGCTGCAGCAACACCAGCGCGTCCAGCGGCACCACGCCCTCACCCTCGGGCATGACCTTGAGAGGGTTGATGTCCACCCCGGCAAGGCGCCCGTCATTGGCCGCCGCGAAGCGCGACAGTGCGGCAAGGCTCTCGGCCAGCGCGGCGATGTCCGAGGGGGCTGCGCCGCGCACGCCCTGCAGCACTTTGCCTGCCGTGGTCTCGGCGATCATGCGGCGTGCTTCCTCGGCGTCGAAGGGCACGGCGCGGAAGGTCACGTCCTTCAGCACTTCCACCAGCACGCCGCCGAGGCCGAACATCACCACCGGGCCGAGCGTCGCATCGACGCTGACGCCCGCAATCACCTCGACACCGCCCGCGATCATCGGCGCGATCAGCACGCCCTCGATCATGGCACCGGGCATCGCGGTGCGGGCGCGTTCGAGCACCAGCGCGCTCGCCTCGCGCACGGCGGCGGCGTCCTTGAGGCCCACCACGACGCCGCCCACTTCGGTCTTGTGGGCGATATCGGGCGAGCAGATCTTGACCACCACCGGATAGCCGATCGCGTCGGCCGCCGCCGCCGCCTCATCGGGCGTGGCGGCAAGGCGCTCGTCGGGGAACGGCATCCCGGCCTCGGCCAGCACCTGCTTGGCGGCGCGCTCGCTGAGCGTGCCGCTGGCGGTCAGCGGGGCAGGCAAGGCGGGGAGCGCCGGGCGCTCGGCACGCGCAGCCGCAAAGCTCTCGGCAAAGCGCGCCACCGCGCCGAGCGCGCGGGTGAGCGCGACGCTGTCCTCGAACACCAGGAAGCCACGTTCCTCATAGGCGCGCACGACTTCGGGCGGCGCGCTCATGGTGACGGCGCGGATCAGGCCCTCGCCGCCCGGCCCTGCCGCCTCCAACGCCTCGGCCAGCCGTGCGGAATAGCTGGGCAGTGCGGGCGTGGTGCCCAGGATCGCGACGAAGATGTCATAGCCGCCCTGCTCCAGCACGACCTGGATATAGCGCGTCATCAGCGGCAGGTCGGTCATCGCCTGCGCGGTCGCGTCGATCGGGTTGACCGGCGAGGCGTAAGGCAGCAGCGCCTTCAGTTCCGCCTGCGCCCCGGCGGGCATCGGGGTGACGGCAAGCCCGGCCTCGTCGCCGTCGTCGGCCATCTGGATGCCGAGGCCGCCCGACATCGAGAAGATGCCCAGCTTGTTCCCGCCCGGCAGGCCCGCCCGGGCCACGGCGTAGGCGATGTCGAGTTGCTCCGCCGTGCTGCGCGCGCGGTGGACGCCGAACTGGCGGCAGATCGCGTCGAACACGCCGTCGGAGCCCGCCAGCGCGGCGGTATGGCTGCCCACCGCATGCGCGCCCACTTCAGAGCGGCCGACCTTGAGCAATACCACCGCGATGCCGCGCTTGCGCGCAAGGCCCAGCGCCTCGAAGAACACCGCGCGGTTCCGCACGCCCTCGGCATAGGCCATGACGACCTTCACGCCTTCGCGGTCGATCACCCAGCGCAGCGCCTCGGCCATATCGACATCGCACTCGTTGCCGGTAGTGATCCAGTGACGGATGCCGAGGCCGCGATTACGGGCCAGCTGCGCGATGTGCGAGCCGTAGGCGCCGCTCTGCGAGACGATCGCCACCGGGCCGGGCTCAAGGAACCCGTCGTCGAGCATCACCGAGAAAGTGCCGTAGTAGCCGATCGAACTGTCCGCCGCGCCAAGGCAGTTGGGGCCGAGCAGGCGCAGCCCTCCGGCGCGGGCGATGGCGACGATGCGCGCCTGTTCCTCGCGGCCTTCCTCGCCCATCTCGGCGAACCCGGCGGCGAAGATGATCGCGGCCTTCACGCCCTTGGCGACGCAGTCCTCCACTGCCGCGCGGGTGGCGGCGGCGGGCACGGCGAGAAGCGCGAGGTCGGGCACTTCGGGCAGCGCGGCGATCGAGGGCCAGGCCTGCTCGCCCTGTACCGTCTCGCGCTTCGGATTCACCGGATAGACGCGGCCCTGATAGCCGCTGGCGCGCAGATAGCGCAGCGGGCGTCCGCCGATACGCGCGGCATCGTCCGAGGCGCCGACCAGCGCGATCGAGCGCGGCGCGAACAGCGCGTCGAGGCCGCCGTTTGCCATTTGCGCTCCGGGCCGGATGTCTTCGCAGGTCGTCACGTCGGCTTTTCCTCTCACATTCGTTCGAGGCGAAGCTTTGTCACGGGGCATTGCGCGTCGGTAACGCCAAGGCGCCAACGGGGCCTGTTTCATATCCGTGATATGACGTCCGGACATGAATACGCTCACCTTAAACGGTTATCAGGCACCCTTTTTCGTCATTGCGAGCGCAGCGAAGCAATCCAGGCCGGTGAGCGTTGCCCTGGATTGCTTCGCTGCGCTCGCAATGACGAATGGAAGGGCCACCGCGCGGCCGCCATCCCATCCGTGATAAGCGCCGCCGCGCGCCGCCCCGGCCGGGATATCAGCCTTGTGATATTCCCCTCCGGACCCGCCCCGCAGATTGAACGAAACGCCCCGAGCGCGGACTTGAGTGTCCCGTCACGAAGCATGTTGCGCAGCATCTGCCGCTTGCGAACCGCGACGTGAGAGAACAAGGCGCATCGCGCCGGGGCCAGATAACAAGGCGCGAGTGAGCGCCACGGTTTGTGGGAGAAGAAGAGTGAAGATGTCCTCGATCATCAAGTGCGGCCTGCTCGCGACCAGCGCAGGGCTGGCGTTCGCCATCGCCCCCGCCGCCATGGCGCAGGATGCCGCCGCCGACAGCGCTTCCTCCTCCGACGCCCTCGACACCATCGTCGTCACGGCCACCAAGCGCGGGCAGGCCTCCAACGTGCAGGACGTGCCTTTCGCCGTCACCGCATTCGGCGCCGCGCAGCTTGAGGAACAGCACTTCACCACGCTGCAGTCGCTCAGCTACAACATGCCCAACGTGCAGCTGAACGCGGTCGGCACGACGCCGGGCTATGCCAACTTCTCGATCCGCGGCCTCGGCATCAACTCCTCGATCCCCTCGATCGACCCGACCGTGGGCGTCTTCGTCGACGGCGTGTACCTCGGCGTCAGCGCCGGTGTCGTCTTCGGCAACTTCGATATCGAGGGCCTCGAAGTTCTGCGCGGTCCGCAGGGGCTGCTGTTCGGCCGCAACGTGACCGGCGGCGCCATGGTGATCCGCACCACCACGCCCAAGGACACTTTCTCCGCCGACGTGCGCGCCTCGGTCTCCTCGGGGCCCGAATACAAGATCAGCGGCACCGTGACCGGCCCGATCGTGCAGGACAAGATCTCGGCCAAGCTGGCGGTCTACTACGACAAGGACACCGGCTACTACCACAACGAGTACAATGGCAACGACGACCTCGGCAAGAACCGCATCTTCATCGTGCGCCCGGCCCTGCGCTTCACGCCGATCGACGGGTTCGAGTCCGTGTTCCGCTACGAATACGGCAAGTACGACGGCGACGGCGCGGTGGCGAGCAACCACGGCCTCTACCCGCGCGACAGTTTCAAGGTGAACATCGACGAAGAAGGCTTCGCGCACAACTACTGGCACTTCGGGTCCAACGAAACCAACATCGATACCGCATTCGGTGACGGCAAGATCACCAACATCATGGCCTACCGCGAATACAACGCGCGCGTGTTCAACGACATCGACGCCTCGCCGTCCTTTGCGTTCCACTCGGGCAACACCACGCACCAGAAGCAGATGAGCGAGGAACTGCGCTGGGCCGGCACCTTCGGCAAAGTCGACGTGACCACCGGCCTGTACTACTTCACGCAGCGCATCGACTACAAGGAACAGCGCAAGCTGGCGAACGGCACCCGCACCCTGTCGGGCGGCGGCATCCAGAACCAGGATACCTACGGCATCTTCGGTTCGGCCGACTGGCACTTCACCGATACGCTGACGCTGAACCTGGGCGCGCGCTACACCACCGAGACCAAGGCGGTGAAGGTCGCCAACCTGACCGCGACCGGCTGCGACTACGAGGCGCAGACCTGCAACTACACCTTCAACGACAAGAACACCTGGAAGGGCCTGACCCCGCGCATCGGCATGCAGTGGCAGCCCGATCCGGAAACGCAGGTCTACGGCTTCTGGTCGAAGGGCTTCCGTTCGGGCGGCTACAACTTCCGCAACGTCTATACCCAGGTCGATCCCGGCCCATTCGACGACGAAGTCCAGAACTCGTATGAGATCGGCGTGAAGAAGGACCTGTTCGGCATCGCCCGCATCAACCTCGCGGCGTTCTGGAACACCATCGACAACGTCCAGCGCGAGATCCAGATCCCCGTCGTGGGCGTGGGCACTGCGCAGATCATCACCAACTCGGCCGATGCGCGCATCCGCGGCCTGGAAGGCGAACTGACGCTGAAGCCCGGCGCCGGCTTCACCCTGGCGGGCCAGTTCGGCTACACCGAGGGCAAGTACACCGACGTCTTCTACGACCTCAACAACGACGGCGTCATCAACGACACCGACTACAACCTGAAGCTGCCGCGCCTCTCGCCGTGGAGCTATGGCGGCTCGATCGCCTGGACCGGCAACTTCGGCGACTTCGGCCTCGATGCCCGCGTCGCCGCCAACTACCGCGACGCCGACTGGTACAACGACGCCAACACCGGCCTGATGCGCGCGGCCACCATGGTCGATGCCAACGTCGCGGTTCGCTACGACAACTACACCATCTCGTTCTACGGCACCAACCTGCTGAACGAGGCCACCTTCGGCGCCGAGGCCCCGCTGGCATTCTTCAGCGGTTCCACATTCTCGCCGCTCAACAAGGGCCGCGTCTACGGCGTGGAGGTCTCGGCCAAGTTCTGAGGCCGACAACGCCAAGGCCGACGGGCTTCCACCCACCAACTGCCCGCCGGCCTGCTTTTGAGTTTTCCGAATACCCTGCGTTACCCGACCGTCATTCCAGCTCAGGCTGGGATGGCGGTTTTTTAGCGCGATGTGCGTTTACGAGATCGAGTCCACGCAAAGACGCCGTGCCCGGCGAATTTCCACCCACTCCCGCTCAGGCTGAGCTTGTCGAAGCCCACGCGCAACGCCGAGCCATCCGCTCGATGGCGTCAGGGCAGCGCTCCGCCGCCGGGGCTTCGACAAGCTCAGCCTGAGCGGGGTTGGAAGGGCGACTTCGGGTGGTGATTGCCAATACCAAATTCGTCATTGCGAGCGCAGCGAAGCAATCCAGGGCGCTGCGGGACTGCCCTGGATTGCTTCGCTGCGCTCGCAATGACGAACCGGGGGGTATGGCCGCAAAGGGTGGGAAGCGGGCGTCAATTCCTCCCCGGAACGGGGAGGAATGGGGCGAAAGCCGCCGAACACCAAGCTACCATCGAGCAGGAAAAGAACGGCCACAAAAACGCGCGCGTCCAGGATTTTCCTACAGGCTGTCGATGCGGGTACATTGGCCGCATGCCCCGCACCGCCTCACCTTGCACATCCCGCCTATACTGCGGGCGAATGCATGAAATGCAAGGTGACACTTCGTGCGCACAAGGTGACACATCCGCACCCCAAGGTTACACATGCCGCGCAAGGAAAATCACGGTTTTCCGCCAAAATCGCATTGTCCCGACCCAAGGTTACACCGTTTCCCCTCTGGACCGTGTAAACCGTGTAAACCCGGTGTCACCTTGCGCGGCGAGCAGCCTATTGCTGGAAGGTCTTTTCCGCCGACACGCGGTTCAGCCAGGACACGATGTCCTGCGTCGTGGTGCCCGGCCCGAACAGGCCGCTGACCCCCATGCCGCGCAGGGCCGCCTCGTCGTCGGGGTGGACGAGGCCGCCGACCATCACGCTGACATGGCCAAGGCCCGCCGCCTTCATCGCGTCGGTGAACAGCTTCATGTAGACGAGGTAACCGGCGGTGGAGAAGCTGAGGCCGACGAATTCCGGCTCGGCCTCGCGCACGCTTTCGACCATCTGGTCGATGGTCAGGTGCTCGCCCGCGAAGACCACGTCGATCCCGGCGCTGCGCAACATGCTCGCCACCGTGCGGATACCCTTGGTGTGGACGTCCGAGCCCAGCATGCCCAGCACGCAACGAATGGCGTTGCTCTGCTGCCGGGGCAAGGGGGTGGCCGGGGCTTCTGCGGTCATTTACGCAGCAGCTTGAACAGCGCGAACAGCCCCAGCAGCCCGCCGCCGATCAGCGCGGGAACCGACGTGCCACGCACCGGCATGACCGCCGCCTTGGCCATCGTCGGCACCGACATGGTGCGGAAGGCCGCGCGCATATCCTCGGGCCGCAGCACGGCCTTGACCGGCACGGCGCCCATGATCGTGCCGGACACGATCAGGTTGCCGCCTTCACTGGTGATGCGGGTGATCTCCATCAGTTCGGAATTGTCGGTCGTGTAGAGCTTCATGGCAATGTCCTTCGCAAGATGGGTCAGAGATGGAACACGGCGTTCAGATCGATGCCCATGTCCTTGCACATGACCATCGCCGTGGGCCGCCCGCCCAGCGTCACCGTGCCACCGGGATGCATGAATGGTCCGGTGAGGTAGAGCCCCTCGATCCCCGGCACGCCGTAGTTGGCGAGCGCGGGCGTCGGACGGCGGCCGAGGATCTGGCCGCCCGCCGTGCCGATGCCGAAGATGTCGCCGTTCTGCATGCTGGCGGAATGGCGGTGGTGGTCCAGCGGCGTCTCGATCAGGCGGCCGAGGATGTGGCTGTCCTTGAGGTTGGTCGTGTACTTCTTGAACGAGGTCCAGACGTGCTCGCCATATTCGTCGCGCAAGTCCTCCCACGCCGCCAGGCCGCCGTCCTTCAACTCCATCGGCGCGAAGTGGTAGAGGTAGAGCGCGCATTTCTCCGGCTTGGGAACGCGGGTCTTGTCGATGTAGCTGTTGATGATCGTCAGCGGGTTGAAGTGGCCGTAGGGCACCTCGCCGTACTTGTAGCCATCGTAGATCTTGCGCATCGCCTCGAAATCGCCGCGCGGCATGTATTCGACGACCATCGACTTCTTGAGGATCGGGTCGTTGCCGCCGATGTATTCAGGCTCGACCGAAAGCGATATCTGCTGGTTGACGGCGCCATGGTTGGACAGGCGCACCTCACGCGCAGCCTTGGCGATCACCGGATCGACCTCAGGCACCAGATCGCCGAGCAGATGCGGGTGGATCGATGCCAGCACCGCCTCCCTTGCCGAGATGACCTCCCCATCGGCCAGTTCCACCCCGCTCGCCCGGCCGCCCGAGACGATCACCCGCGTCACATGCGCATTGGTACGCACGGTGCCGCCGAAATGCTCGACCGCCTGCGCCAGCTTGTTGGAAAGCTGCTGCGTGCCGCCCTTCACCGCGAAGGCGCCATTGGCATGGACCAGCGCGAAGAGGTTGAAGACGAGGATTCCGGTGCCGTTGGCCTCCGGGTTCTCCATCGCCTCGCCGATCCACTTGAGGTGGTGAAGGCGCACTTCAGTCGATTCGAAGTAGCTACAGATGATGTCGTAGGCACTGACGTACAGGCTGCGCACCACCTCGTCGCCCAGCGGATTGCCTTCGAGCAGTCCCATGAAACGGTTGAACGGCATCGGCGGATTAGCCATGCCCATGCTGAGCAGCGGCGCCAGCGTGACGCAGCGACGGCCCAGTTCACGGTACGCCTCGGCGTCCTTTTCGGAGAATTGGGCGATCGAGGCTGCGGTGGCGTCGATGTCCTTGCTGGAGACGAGGATCGAGCCATCGTCGAACAGCGTCGTGAACGCCGCCTCCCACTCGATGAACTCCAGCCCGAACTTGGAATAGAGCCCCAGTTCGTCGTTGCGCAGCGCCGGGCTGCTGAAGCAGGTCATCAACCCGGTGGCATGGGGATCGTGGATGAAGCCGGGCGCGACTTCGGTGGACACCGCGCCGCCGCCGACGTGATCGTTCTTTTCCAGCACCAGCACGCTCTTGCCGGCCTTGGCCATGTAGGCCGCCGCCGTCAGCGAATTGGAGCCGCCGCCCACCACCACGATATCGTACAAAGCCGTCACCGCATCGCTCTCCCGCTCGCGAAATCGCCGGCGCCGACATTTGGTTCGCCAGCGCACCTTATCGAATCGATCTAGGGCAAGCGATCCATGTCTGTCCAGCCCCTTTGTTCGACTTTCAAAGCCACACTTGTGCTGAATTTAAGGGCATTGACCGAAAGCCTAGTACGTGCGACCAATAATGGATTGCTAGCACACTATAAGCGTGGAGCGAGGGGATATGGAAGTATTTATCGCCAGCCTGGGATTCGATCTCGGCAGCGACTGGGGCATTTTCTGGACCTGCACGGCGTGGACCTTCGCGGTCGTCACGCTGATCTGGGTCATCGGGCTGTTTCAGCCCACGCACTCGATGATGGATGGCTGGTACGGCTTCGGTTACGCGACCGCCGCGGGGCTTGCCTACCTGCTGACGAAGACGTCTTCGCCCACCGCCGCAGTCGTGTTGCTGATGGCGGGGCTGCACGGCTGCCGCCTCGGCTGGTATCTGTCAAAGCGCTGGTTCGGTTATACGAAGGCTGGCGGCGGCGACGCGCGCTATTTCGGATTCAAGGACAAGCTTTCGCCCGGCTACTGGTGGAAGAGCTTCTTCGTGGTAATGGAGCCGCAGGCGATCGTCATCGCGGTGATCGGCATCCCGTCGGTCTGGGGGATCATCGGCAACCGTTCGGACGCGCCGATCGGGGCGCTGGGCATCCTGGGCATGATCGTCTTCGGCATCGGCTACTATTTCGAGACGGTGGGCGACGGCCAGTTGCAGGCATTCAAGGCGGACGCCAACAACAAGGGCCGCTACTTGCGTACCGGCGTGTGGACCCACACGCGCCATCCCAACTACTTCGGCAACACGACCGTATGGTGGGGCATCTGGCTCACCGCCGTTGCGGGCAATCCGTCGATCTGGTGGACCGTCATCGGCCCGCTGTTCAACACGATCATGCTGACCGGCGTGCTGGGCAAGGCGTTCCAGGACAAGCACATGGGCGGCCGCCCGGCTTACCAGAAGGTCATGGCCGAGACGCGCGGCTTCCTGCCGCTGCCGGTCCGGAAGGCCTAAGAGCGAAGGGCGTGCGATGACGGCAGCCACCGCCTTGGACGAACGCACCGAGGAGCACGACCTGCTCGCCGCCGACGCGCTCGCGCCCGGCGAGATGATCGGGGTGCGCGTGGGGCGCTGGTCCGTCCTTCTCGTGCGCACGGCCGAGGGATGGCATGCCATCAACGACCGCTGCCCCCACGCCGCCGCGCGCCTCTCGCCCGGGCGGCTGCGGGGGCGGCAGGTGCTCTGCCCACTGCACGGCGCTCGCTTCGACATCGCCAGCGGACGCTGCGCCGGGGCCGCCTACGGCGCGGTGCGCACGTTCCCGCTGCGGGTCGAGAACGGCCGCGTGCTGGTGACGCTGCCCGCGCGGCCGCCCGAGATGGTGGAGACACCACTTAACTAACGAACAGGAAAGGCCTGCAACGACAGGCCGAACGGGGAGAGAGAAAACAATGCGGTACAGCATCACGGCTCTTGCGATCGCGCTGGCAGCGCACGCAACCGCCGCGTCCGCGCAGGAGGACAGCGCGGCGACCGGTGAGGAAATCATCGTCACCGCCGGCAAGATCGGCACCAATCTCGATCGCGCGCCCGTCGCCGCCGTTTCGCTTAGTGGCGAGACGCTGGAACGGCTCAATATCCAGAGCGTGCGCGACACGCAGATCCGCATGCCATCGGTCGTCTACGACACCAGCGGCGGATCGGCGCAGGTCTACATTCGCGGCATCGGCACCAACTCCGCCTATGCGGGACTGGAATCGAGCATCGGCACCTATCAGGACGGCGTCTACCTGCAGCGACAGGTCGGCGCCGCACTCGTCGTGGTCGACATGGCCGGGGTCGAGGTGCTGAACGGGCCGCAGGGATCGCTCTACGGCCGCAACGCGACCGGCGGCGTGATCCTCGTCACCACCAAAGACCCGACCGACCGCTACGAAGGCTCCGCCTCGGTCGAGTACGCGCGGTTCGACAGCGTGACCGCCGAAGGCGTCGTCAACGTGCCGCTCTCGCAGGACTTCGCGGTGCGCGTGGCAGGCAAGTACGCCTATAGCGACGGCTACGTCACCAATGTTGCCAATGGCGACAGGCTGGGCGGCTATCGCAATGCCACAGTGCGCGGCAAGCTGGGATACAATCCGGCAGGGCCGTTCTCGGCGGTGCTGGCGGTCGAATATTCACGGCAGGTCAGCGATCCGATTGCCCGGCGGCGCCTGACCGGCGCGCCCGAGTGCCTCGCCTGCGCGGTCTATGGCGAGAACCTGCCCGCGCCGGGCGGCTTCTACGAAGTAGACCAGACCCGATCGCGCGACACGCTGATCTCCTACACGGCTGGCACCCTCAACCTGCGGTACGAGGGCGAGGGGTTCTCCGTGGTCAGCGTGACCGGATATCGCGACTTTTCCTACAAGGTCTTCGTCGATCAGGACTTCGCCGCCGGAGACCTGTTCCGCACCCGCGCCGAGGAATATGGCTGGACCTTCACGCACGACAGCTTCGTGCGCACCGACTTCGACGGCCCGTTCAATTTTCTGCTCGGCGTCAGCGGAGAGATCGACCGCGACACTCTGCTCGGCCAGTTCTTCGGCGATGCCTTCGGCAGCTTTCAAGGCGGGATCAACCATTCCCGCGTCGATCTGCGCTCGATCTCGCCTTATGGTGAGTTCTACTATGCGATCACGCCCAAGCTGAAGCTGACGCTCGGCGGGCGCTACAACATCGACGAGAAGAAGCTGCGGGTCACCAACGACCCCACCGCCGTCCTCGCGCCAGGCGCCACCGCGCAGTTCCGCCAGAAGGACGTGTTCAAGGACTTCACCCCGCGCGCGGTGCTGTCCTACGAACTGTCCGACGGGACCGTCTACGCCAGCTTCAGCCGGGGCGCCAAGAGCGGGGGCTACAACACCCCTGCCCTCAACCCGCTGGTGCCGCTGCAATCGGAAAAGCTGACGAGCTATGAAGTCGGCGCCAAGACCGCGCTGTTCGACCGCCGCCTGAAGCTGGCCGCCGCCGGGTTCTATTACGATTACAAGGACATCCAGGTCAGCTTCGTCGATGCCGCGAGCGGCGGTGTACGCGCAGAGAATGCGGCGAATGCGCGGGTCTACGGCCTTGAACTGACCGCTTCGGCCGAGCCTGTCACGGGTCTCACCATCAGCGGCGGCGCGACCTGGCTGGACGCGAAGTTCAAGAGCTACACTTCGGCGGCGATCTTCTGCCCCAAGGCCTATGCCTCGCCGGGATACCCGGGCTGCCCGACACCGACCGGAGGCCCCGGCATGGTCAACGGCGTCGCCGACCTCTCCGGCTCGCGCCTGCCCCGCGCGCCCGAATGGTCGTTCTCCGCAGCGGTGGACTACACGATTCCACTAAGCGAGGACTACGACGCGATCCTCGCCGTGGCCGATCGCTATACCGGCAGCTACGATTTCCTCGCGGGCGCGGGCGGACCGCTGGGGCTCAGCCGTCAGGATTCGTTCCACATGGTCACCGCCAGCGCCTCGCTGGTGCAGCGGCCGGACGGGCTCAAGCTGCGCGCCTTCGTGGAGAACCTTGCCAAGGCGAAATACTATCTCGACCTGCCGACATCGGCGTTCGGGATTGCCGGCTCGGTCGGCGCGCCGCGCACGTACGGCGCCAGCATCGGTTTCAGCTTCTGACAACGAGAGGAGAGGTTCCCATGACAATGACCCAGACTCTGAATCAGGCGGTGAACAAGGCCCGGCAGATGACCGAGCACATCCGCAGCGACGACATTCCCTCGCTGCCCTACGGCCCCATTCCCAATTCAGAATGGCGGGTGCTGCAGGTGGACGAGGAGTGGAACATCGTCGTCATGAACTACCGCATGGGCCCGTGGGTGACCACGCCCGTCCACGGCCACCACTGCGCCGCCACCGCCTATACGCTGGAGGGCGAGTGGTTCTACGACGACTACTGCTTCCAGGCGGGCGACATCGCCTTCGAGATCGGCGAGGAGACCCACCAGCCCATCACGAAGGACAAGGGCGCCACGCTACTGACCACGCTGATCGGCGGCAAGGGCAACGACCGGCTGCTGGAGAATCACTTCCCCGACGGCACCACGCAGATGCTGCGCACCCGGCTGTTCAAGGCGTGTGAACGCCTGACGCCCGAGGAGTTCGCCAAACTCGATCTGGCGACACTGTTCGACTGAGATGAAAGTCCTTGTCCTCGGCGCCACCGGCTATCTCGGCCGCCATGTGGTGCGCAACCTCGTCTCCGGCGGCCATGCGGTTTACGGCTTCGCACGTAACGAAGCCGGGGCATGCACCGTTGCCGAAGATGGCGCGCAGCCGGTACACGGCGACCTTGCCGACATCGAAGCCGTCCCTGCGCTGGTGGACGGCTTCGACGCGGTCATCATGGCCGCGCAGCTTATGCTGGACGAGGAATATCGCCTCGTCTCCGCCATGCTTGATGCGCTGGAAGGCACCGACCGTTGCTTCGTGTTCACCAGCGGTACCAGCGTCATGTCGATCCCCACCGGCGGCGACTGGGACGAGCGCAGCTTCGCCGAGGACGAGCCTTTCGTCCCCCGCCGCCAGATCGCCCCGCGCCTCGCCGCCGAACAGATCGTGCGTGATGCCGCCACCCGCGGGGTCCGGGCGATGGTGGTGCGCCCGCCACTCATCTGGGGCAACGGCGGCTGCCAGATCATCGCGCAGTTCTATCATTCCGCGCGCACGACCGGCGCGGTGTGCCATGTCGGCCGGGGCCTCAACGTCTATTCCAACGTCCATGTCGAGGATCTGGCACAGCTCTATCGCCTGTGCATCGAGAAGGGCCGCGCAGGCGCTCTCTACTTCGCGGTGGCGGGCGAGGTCAGCTACGGCGTGATGGCCGCCGAGATCGCCCGGAATCTGGGCGGCCCCACCCGCAGCGTCACGGTGGAGGAAGCCTGCGAAATCTGGGGCAAGGGGCTCGGCGGGATCGTGCTGTGTTCATGCAGCCGCCAGCGCAGCCCGCGCGCACGCGAGGAACTGGGCTGGACGCCCGATCAGGCCCGGCTCAATATCCTGGAGGACTGTCGCAACCCCGCCTACGCCGCACAGACGGACCGCCCCGCCGCCTCGTGGGTGCGGCCCGCCTCCTGATTATCCGGCAAAGGCCGGATAGTCGGTGTAGCCCTTCTCCTCGCCGACATAGGCATAGTCGAAGTTCGCCTCGGCAAGCGGAAGCCCATGCCGAAACCGCGTCACCAGATCGGGGTTGGCGATGTAGGGCCGCCCGAAGGAGATCGCGTCGGCCTTGCCTTCGGCAACGAAGCGCGCGGCGGTTTCGGCGTCGAAACTGCCGTTCTGAATCACGCTGCCGCCGAAAGCCTCGCGCAGGCAGATCGTCGAGCACCGGCTTGTCCGGTGCCTCCATGAAGCCCGAGGCAATCGGCTCGATGAGGTGGATATAGGCCAGCCCGGCCTCGCGCGCCGCTCTGCCGATCCCGCGCGCGAGCGCGGCCGGATCGGCGTCTCCCATCCCCTTGCGTTCACTCGTGGGACTGATGCGCAGGCCGATCCGTCCCGGCTCGATCTCCTCAGCGACGGCGGCGAGCACTTCGCGCAGAAAGCGCAGCCGGTTGTCCACGCCGCCGCCGTAATCATCGGTGCGCAGGTTCGATTTCGACTGCAGGAACTGATCGATGATATAGCCGTTGGCGCCATGCACCTCGACCCCGTCGAAGCCCGCACGCATGGCGTTGCGCGCACCGCGACGATAGGCGGCGACGACACCGTCGATATCAGCCTGCGTCATCTCGCGCGGGATCGCATAAGGTTTCATCGGCAGGAACAGCCCGGTATCGCCGTCAGGGCGAGGCGCAAAGGTCATCCCCTCCCCCGCGATCGGCGAAGGGCCGATCGGTGCCTGGCCGCCAATGTAGTCCGGCAGCACCAACCGTCCCATGTGCCAGAGCTGGGACACGATCCTGCCACCTGCCGCGTGAACGGCATCCGTCACCGCCTTCCAGCCCGCCACCATCTCATCGGTCCAGATGCCGGGCACGCGATACCAACCCATGCCGAGCGGATCGACCGCAGTCGCCTCGCTGACGATCAGTCCGGCGTCCGCGCGCTGCGCGTAGTAGCGCGCCATCATGGCGGTAGGCACGCTCTCTTTGGTGGCGCGCGCGCGTGTCAACGGCGCCATGATGAGACGGTTGGGCAGATTCAGACGACCCAGGCTGACAGGCGTGAACAGCGAAGTGGCGGACGGCATGCTGGCTCTCTGTATCCTGCTTATCGACGCCCAAGAATATAGTGCGTATGATTACCATATGTAAATCGATATGTGCAGACGCACAACACATTATCCGCGGACCGGAGCCATCGAGACTTTACAATAGCCACTCCATTCTGATGGATATAATATGCAAACGTACCATATGGATTCGCGCCAAGGGATTCGACCTTCGAATGCGGGCGCGGTGGGAGAGACCATGCATCGTTCAGATTGGGAGACCCTCGAAGGATACCTGCCCGCCGAAGGGCGCCGGCTCTGGAACCAGAGCTTCTATTTCAACGCCTATGACCCAAAGAACGGTATCGGCTGCGTGATCCGTGCCGGATTCATGGAAGGGTCGAGGAGCGCGAATAGCTGGATGGTGTTCTTCATGGACGGCAAACCGCTTTTCGCACGCTACAACGCCAACCTGTCCTGTCCGGCCAACCGGCTGGCCGGCGGCGTGTCGGTCGGGGGCATGACGCTGGAGTCGCTCGAGCCTCTCAAGGTCGCTCGCATCCGTTTCCAAACCGCCGAGTTTGCGTTCGACCTGACCTGGCGGGCGATGCACCCGTTGATGGACGCAATCGGCTTCGGCCAGGACGACAAGGACAACTTCGCCGCAGCCCATGCCCACGCCCATCTTGAAGGCAGTTGCTTCGTTACCGGCACCGTCACCCTGCGCGGCGGCGATCGGCACACTTTCGAGGGCACCGGCGGGCGTGACATCGCCGCCGGTATCCGCGACTGGGGCAGCATGGAGCATTACCGTGTCGCCTGGCCGATCTTCACGGACGAAACCGCCGCGATCGGCATCCACGGCGTCGCCGGCGGCAGGCACAGCTACATGAGCATGTGGCATGACGGTACCGACTGGACGCCGATCGTGGAGACTGAGGATCTCGTTACTTTCGATACCGACGAGTTCACCGTCAGAGAAACGCACTGGCGGCTACGCGATGCCCATGGCAGGGAGGTAAGCTATTCCGGCATACCGCTCTTCCGCTGCTTCCTGCCTGCGGATGGCTACACCCTTGTCGAACACATAGCCAAATTCACCCGGTCCGATGGTGTAGAAGGCTATGGCCTTGTGGAATGCGGCATGCGACTGCCATGGCACAGGGATATGGCATTGGGCCTTGGCTGAGAAATACCTGCCCTTCGCTCATCAGATAAGGTTCCGATAGCCATTCCCGGCCCGGCGCTGATGCCGGCCAGATCATGTCTGATTGAGTGCAGTGGTGGGCCGAAATGATCCTATCGACCCGAAGCGCCCGGCCCGAAGCGCGCCACCATGTCGTAGGCATCGCCAAGGAACAACTGGCGCACGTACGTGATTCGCTCTGCCCCCCGCCACGTCCGGCGTTCCACGCACAGGCAGGGCGTACCGGCTGCAACGCCGAGCCACTCTGCCTCCTCGCCCAAGGCGGCGACGGCGGAAATCCGCGTTTCCGCTTCCGTCCAAGGGACGTGCTGTAGCAGCCATGTCCCCGGAGGAACGGCGTCGAGGTCGGCGCCGACGATCTCCGGTACGGCCAGAGCGCTCACCAGACGGAACTCCACCCCGAGCGGCGCGCCATCGACGAGGTGCAGGCCGTCGATGTGGACCAGTGCACCGCCTCCTGCGAGCAGCACTTCCTCCTCATCTTCTCCTGGCGGCCGCACCCTGCGCTTGAGGGGACGAAAAGCATAATCCTGCCCGCGCTCGCGCACTTGCGCGGCGATGTCGGGCACGTCGAGCACCATCGAATGGACCTTGGGCCGCGCCACGAACGTCCCCGCACGCTTGCGCCGGTCGATCAGCCCCGCCGCGACGAGCGCCGAGAGCGCCTTGTTCACGGTCATCCGCGAACAGCCGTATTCCTGCATCAGTTCCTGCTCGATGGGCAGGCGGTCTCCGGGAGCCAGTTCGCCGCCGAGGATGCGGCCCTCGAAATCCGATCGAATGCGTTCATGAAGGGGCATTCTCACGCGATCAGTGTCTCCAGTACCTTGGCATAGTCGCGCACCACCCGGTCGCGGGCGTGATGGCGCCCTTCGCTCACCAGCTTGTCGCCATGGCGCCACACGCAGTCAATGGCCGAGCGCCCGGCGGCGAAGACGAAGCTGTCGGTTATCGCATCGCCCGCCCGGTGCATCATGGCCGGATGGTCGAGGTTCAGGCTGACGATGTCTGCAGGCAGGCCTACCGCGATGCCGCCCTCGACGCCCAATGCCGCCGCCCCGCCCGTCAGCGCGCCTGCGTAAAGATCCGCGCCGGTGGAGCGCCCGCTCTCCCGGGCCATGACGTTGCGCGCGCGGCGGGTCAGGCGCTGGCCGTATTCGAGCAGGCGCAGTTCCTCGGCCGCGTCGATCAGGACGTTGGAATCGCTGCCGATGCCGTAGCGGCCACCCGCCTGCAGGAACCCCTCCACCGGAAACAGCCCGTCGCCGAGGTTCGCCTCAGTGATCGGGCAGAGTCCCGCCACCGCGCCGCTGCGCGCGGCGGCAACGGTTTCGCTTTCCGTCATGTGCGTGGCATGGACGAGGCACCAGCGCGCGTCCACTTCGGTGTTGTCCAGCAGCCATTCGACCGGGCGCCGGCCGCTCCATGCGAGGCAGTCGTCCACTTCCTTCACCTGCTCGGCGATGTGGATGTGGACCGGACGGGCTTTCGCCAGCGGTTCGAGATCGCGCAGCTGATCGGGCGAAACGGCGCGCAGGGAATGCGGCGCCACACCGACCACGGCATCAGGCAGCGCGCGGGCATGGGCCTGAGCGCCTTCGAGCAACCGCGCGTAGCGATCCAGATCGTTGATGAAGCGCGCCTGCGCGGGGGCTGGCGGCTGCGCGCCGAACCCGGCGTAGCTGTAGAGCACCGGCAGCAGCGTCATGCCAATGCCGGTGTCCCCGGCCGCCGCCAGCACCGCCGCGCTCATCTGCGCGACGTCGGCGAAGGCGCGGCCCTCGCGGTCGTGGTGGAGGTAATGGAACTCGCCGACGCGGGTGAAGCCGCCTTCCAGCATCTCGACATAGGCCATCGCGGCAATGGCGCGCACGTCGTCCGGGGTCATGCGCTGGACGAAGCGGTACATGATCTCGCGCCAGGTCCAGAAGCTGTCGTTCGAGGGCCCGCGCCGCTCGGCAAGGCCCGCCATGCCGCGCTGGAAGGCGTGGCTGTGCAGGTTGGGCATTCCCGGCAGCGCGCAGGCGTGCCGCTCGTCACCGGGCGAGGGCTCCGCACCTGCGTCGACACCTGCGTCGACGGCGACGATCCGGCCCTGCTCCAGCGTGACGCGGACATTCCGCGCCCAGCCTTCAGGCAGCAGACAATGCTCGAAAAACAATGACCTGTGCGAGCCGTCCGACCTTGCCGACATGAATCTGCTCCTTGCTTCGATTTTTTGTCTATACATTAAATTTGAACGGTGCAATCACAATGGACGAGGCAAACGAGGGCCACGGAATCATGCTGTACGACACCGTCTGGAAAGGCGCCCGGCTCGCTACGATGACGGGTGAAGGCGTGGGCGCGGTGGACCATGGCGTAATCGCGGCAAAGGACGGCATGATCGCTTACGCCGGGCCTGCCGCGGAGGCTCCGGCCCTTGATGCGAAGCGGATCGTCGACTGTGAGGGCCGCTGGATCACCCCGGGCCTGATCGACTGCCACACCCACCTGATCCACGGCGGCGACCGCGCGGCCGAGTTCGAGATGCGCCTGGGCGGCGCATCCTACGAGGAGATCGCGCGGGCCGGGGGCGGTATCGTCTCCACCATGCGCGCCACCCGGGCCGCGAGCGAGGACGATCTCGTCGCCGCCGCCCTGCCCCGCCTCGACGCGCTGATGGCGGAAGGCGCAACCACGGTGGAGGTGAAATCCGGCTACGGCCTCGACCGCGACAGCGAGATCCGCATGCTGCGCGCTGCCCGCCGTCTGGGCAAGGAGCGCGCAGTCTCGATCGCCACCACCTTCCTCGGCGCGCACGCCCTGCCGCCTGAGTTCGCGGACGATGCGGACGGCTACATCGCCCTGCTCTGCGACGAAGTGCTGCCCGAGGTCGCCGCGCTCGGCCTTGCCGATGCGGTCGACGCCTTCTGCGAGGGCATCGGCTTCACCCCGGCGCAGACGGAACGGATGTTCGCCGCCGCCGCGCGCCATGGTCTGCCGGTTAAGCTTCATGCCGAGCAGCTTTCCAACCTCCACGGCGCGGCGCTGGCGGCGCGGCACGGGGCGCTGTCCGCCGATCACCTCGAACATCTCGACGAGGCCGGGATCGCCGCCATGGCCGCATCGGGCACCGTCGCCACGCTGCTGCCGGGCGCCTATTACTTCGTGCGCGAGACGAAGCTGCCGCCGGTCGCCGCCTTGCGCGCCGCCGGGGTGCCGATCGCACTGGCGACCGACTGCAACCCCGGCACCTCGCCGCTCACCTCGCTGCTGCTGACGATGAACATGGGCGCGACGCTGTTCCGCCTGACCGTGGCCGAATGTCTTGCCGGTGTCACCCGCCATGCCGCGCGCGCCCTCGGGCTGACCGATCGCGGCACGCTGGAGGCGGGCAAGCGCTGCGATCTCGCCATCTGGGACGTCGAACGTCCCGCCGAACTGGTTTATCGCATGGGGTTCAATCCGCTCCATGCCCGCATCTGGAGTGGTCAATGAATCCTGTCCTGCTCACCCCCGGCGACATCCCGCTGGCGGACTGGCGCGCGATCTATCGCGGTGCCCCCGTCACGCTCGACCCGGCCTGCGCGCCGCGCGTCGCGGAAAGCGCTGCCGCCGTCTCGCGCATTCTGGCGAAGGGCGCGCCGGTCTACGGCATCAACACCGGCTTCGGTAAGCTCGCCAGCGTGCGGATCGGCGACGAAGACCTCGCCACGCTCCAGCGCAACATCGTGCTGAGCCACGCGGCGGGCACGGGCGCGCCTTCGCCGGTGCCGGTGATCCGGCTGATGATGGCGCTGAAACTCGCCAGTCTGGCGCAGGGCGCCTCGGGCGTGCGGCCAGAGACGGTGGCGCTGCTGGAGGCGATGCTGGTCAAGGGGCTGACCCCGGTAGTGCCGTCGCAGGGCTCGGTCGGTGCGAGCGGAGACCTTGCCCCGCTCTCCCACATGGCCGCGACGATGATCGGCGTGGGCGAAATCTTCTACGAAGGCGAACGCCTGCCTGCCGCCGAGGCGCTGGACAGAGCGGCACTCACCAGCACTCAACTGGGGCCTAAAGAGGGCCTGGCGCTGCTCAACGGCACCCAGTTCTCCACCGCCAATGCGCTGGCCGGGCTGTTCGAGGCCGAACTGCTGTTCCGCTCCGCGCTCGTCACCGGCGCGCTCTCGACCGAGGCGGCCAAGGGGTCCGACACCCCATTCGATCCGCGCATCCACACGCTAAGGCGTCATCGGGGTCAAATCGAGGTTGCCGATGCCCTGCGCGGCCTGATGACCGGCAGCGCCATCCGCGCCAGCCATCTGGAGAACGACGCGCGCGTGCAGGATCCCTACTGCCTGCGCTGTCAGCCGCAGGTCATGGGCGCCGCGCTGGACATTCTGCGCCAGGCCGCGACCACGCTGGAGATCGAGGCCAACGGCGTCTCCGACAACCCGCTGATCTTCCCGGAGACCGACGAGGCGCTTTCGGGCGGCAACTTCCATGCCGAGCCGGTCGCCTTCGCCGCCGACATGATCGCCATGGCCATCTGCGAGATCGGCTCGATCGCAGAGCGCCGTATCGCCATGCTGGTGGACCCGGCGCTGTCCGGCCTGCCCGCGTTCCTGACGCCGCGCCCCGGCCTCAATTCGGGGTTCATGATCCCGCAGGTGACCGCTGCGGCGCTCGTCAGCGAGAACAAGCAGCGCGCCTATCCGGCCAGCGTGGATTCGATCCCGACTTCGGCCAATCAGGAAGACCACGTCTCGATGGCCGCCCACGGCGCGCGGCGCCTGCTCGACATGGCCGAGAACGCGACCGCCGTGCTGGGCATCGAACTGCTCGCCGCCGCGCAGGGGGTGGATTTCCACGCCCCGCTCGCGTCCAGCGATGCGCTTGAGGCCGCCCGCGCGACCCTGCGCGAACAGGTGCCGACGCTGGAGGACGACCGCCATTTCCACCCGGACATGGAAGCCGCGAACCTGCTGATCCGTTCGGGTACGCTGCTCGCTGCGGCAGGCGACAGCCTCCCCGGTGTGGCGTGAGCGACTGGCTCAGGATCACTGAAGGCGACGCCCCCCTTATTGTCGCCTTCCCCCACGTCGGCACCCAGCTTGCCGACGAGGGGCACTTCTTCGCGTCCGAATGGCTGGCGCGACGCGATGCCGACTGGTGGGTGGGCGACCTCTACGCTTTCGCCGCCGATCTGGGCGCAACGCTCGTCAGCACGCGCATCTCGCGCAGCGTGATCGACCTCAACCGCGATCCTTCGGGCGCCTCGCTCTATCCGGGGCAGGCGACGACCGAACTGTGCCCGACCACGACCTTCGACGGCGAGCCGCTCTATTCAGGCGAAGCGCCGGGCGAGGCCGAGATCGCCCGCCGCCGCGCGCTCTGGTTCGATCCGTACCATGCCGCGCTGCAGGCCCAGATCGACCGGCTGCGCGCCGTCCATGGCCGGGTGGTGCTCTACGACGCGCACTCGATCCGCAGCCATGTGCCGCGCCTGTTCGACGGCGAACTGCCGCAGTTCAACATCGGCACCAACGGCGGCAAGACCTGCGATCCCGCGCTGGCGGCCGCCGTCGAAGGCATCTGCGCCCAATCGGGCGAGAGCCACGTCCTCGACGGCCGCTTCCGGGGCGGCTGGACCACCCGGCATTACGGCCAGCCCGACAAGGGCGTCCATGCCATCCAGATGGAACTCGCCATTCGCGGCTACATGGACGAACCCGAGGTGCCCAGCGAGGCCAACTGGCCCCCCGCCTTCGATCCGGCACGCGCCGCCGCGATCTCCGAGACCCTTTCCCAGATCATGAAGGCCGCCCGCGCCTTCGCCCTTCAGGACGCCTGACATGACCCGTATCGACAATACCCGCGTCATCAAGCCCGCCACCGGCACGCAGCTTTCCGCCAAGTCCTGGCTCACCGAAGCGCCCTTGCGCATGTTGATGAACAACCTCCACCCAGACGTCGCCGAGCGTCCGGAGGAACTCGTGGTCTACGGCGGCATCGGCCGCGCCGCGCGGGACTGGGAGAGCTACGACCGGATCGTCGAGACGCTCCAGCGGCTGGAAGACAACGAGACGCTGCTGGTGCAGTCGGGCAAGCCGGTCGGCGTGTTCCGCACCCACGCCGATGCCCCGCGCGTGCTGATCGCCAACTCCAACCTCGTGCCCCACTGGGCGAACTGGGAGCATTTCAACGAACTCGATAAGCGCGGCCTTGCCATGTACGGGCAGATGACCGCCGGTTCGTGGATCTACATCGGTACGCAGGGCATCGTTCAGGGCACTTACGAGACGTTCGTGGAGATGGGCCGCCAGCACCATGGCGGCGACCTTTCGGGCAAATGGCTGCTGACAGCGGGCCTTGGCGGCATGGGCGGCGCGCAGCCGCTGGCCGCCGTCATGGCGGGCGCATCGTGCCTTGCGATCGAGTGCCAGCCCAGCCGGATCGAGATGCGCCTGCGCACCGGCTACCTCGACAAGTCCGCCGCCACCATCGAAGAGGCCATGGCCATCATCGAGCAGGCGAAGGCGGATGGAAAGCCCGTCTCGGTCGGCCTTCTGGGCAATGCCGCCGAGCTGCTGCCCGAAATCTACGCGCGCGGCATTCGCCCCGACCTGCTGACCGACCAGACCAGCGCCCACGATCCGATCAACGGCTACCTCCCCGCAGGCTGGACCGTCGCCGAATGGATCGAGCGCCGCGAGCGCGAACCCGAGGCAGTCGCCAAGGCCGCCAAGGCATCGATGGCGCAGCATGTGCGCGCGATGCTCGATTTCCAGGCGGCCGGGGTTCCCACCACCGACTACGGCAACAACATCCGCCAGGTCGCGCTGGACGAGGGCGTGGCGAACGCCTTCGACTTCCCCGGCTTCGTGCCCGCCTATATCCGTCCGCTGTTCTGCCGGGGCGTTGGGCCGTTCCGCTGGGCCGCGCTTTCGGGCGATCCGGAGGATATCTACAAGACCGACGCCAAGGTGAAGGAACTGCTGCCCGACAACGCGCACCTGCACAACTGGCTCGACATGGCGCGCGAGAAGATCCACTTCCAGGGCCTGCCCGCGCGCATCTGCTGGGTCGGTCTGGGCGATCGCCACCGCCTCGGCCTCGCCTTCAACGAAATGGTCGCCAACGGCGAGCTGAAGGCCCCGGTCGTGATCGGCCGCGACCACCTCGACAGCGGCTCCGTCGCCTCGCCCAACCGCGAGACCGAGGCGATGCAGGACGGCTCGGACGCGGTTTCGGACTGGCCGCTGCTCAACGCCCTGCTCAACACCGCCAGCGGCGCGACATGGGTGTCGCTGCACCACGGCGGCGGCGTCGGCATGGGCTTCTCGCAGCATTCGGGCATGGTGATCGTGGCCGACGGCACGCCCGAGGCGGCGGCGCGGCTTGCGCGCGTGTTGTGGAACGACCCGGCCACCGGCGTCATGCGCCATGCCGACGCGGGCTACGAGATCGCGCGGGACTGCGCGGTGGAAAAGGGGCTGGACCTGCCGGGCATCCTTTAGGGGGCCTAAGCGCCCCGGCGCGAGGGGCTTCGACAAGCTCAGCCTGAGCGGTTTTGATAGAACAGCTTTAAATTCCGCTCAGGCTGAGCCTGTCGAAGCCCCCTCGGCCAAAACCGGTCGCCAACGGAACGAAGATACCATGACCATCACCCGCATCATCCGCGCCGCCGACTGCCCCGAGGTTCCATGGAAGAACGGCGGCTGCACCACGCGAGAGATCGCTGTCTTCCCATCCGGCGCGGGGATGGGCGATTTCCTGTGGCGCCTCAGCATGGCGCGCGTCGAACAGGCCGGACCATTCTCGGCCTTCGACGGCGTCGACCGCACGCTCGCGGTGATCGCCGGATCGCTGGCGCTGACCGGCCCCGGCATCGCCGTGCGGCTCGATCCGGGGAGCCCGCCCTTCCCCTTCGGCGGCGGCGTCGCGGTGCATGGCGAGCCGCTGGGCGAGCCGGTGCTGGACCTCAACGCGATGGTCCGGAGCGGGCACTGCGCCTGCACGATGACGCGCCTTGCCGCAGGAGACCTCGCCACCAGCACGGGCACCGGCTTCTTCGTCGCGCTGGAAGCACAGACCGTATCGGGCAGCGCGCTCGGCCGGCTCGACTGCATCCGCTTTGCAGGGTCCGTAACCGCAGCCGGCGCCGGCCTGTTCGTCGATTTCGTGCCGGACTGAACCCCGGGCGCTACCGCAGCAGGCGCGGCCGGCGCCGTTCCAGATCCAGGATCAGTTCGCCGAACAGGCCGTTGGCCCAGGCGAACCAGGGCCGCGTGAAGCGCTTGGGATCGTCCTTGTGAAAGCTCTCGTGCATGAAGCCGGTGCCGCCGTGCGATGCCTTGAGCCAGGCGAGGCACTGACGGATCGTCGCGTCGTCGTCGCTGCATAAGGCACGGGTGATGATCGACATCGGCCAGATCATGTCCATGCCCACATGCGGCCCGCCGATGCCCTGCCCGGCCCGTCCCTCGAAGAAGTACGGATTGCGCCCCGACCACGCCAGCGCAGCAGTGCGGCGGTAGAGCGGATCGGCACGGTCCGCCGCGCCCAGCAGCGGCAGGGCGGAAAGGCTGGGGACGTTGGCATCGTCCATGAACACCGTGTTGCCATAGCCATCGACCTCGTAGGCCCAGACCTGACCGCCGCGCCCGTCGTCCATCCGCCCCCATGCCCGAAGCGCGGCCTCGACTTCGTCCGCCAGCGCCGCGCAGTCCTGCGCCGCCGCGCCGTCGCCGCGCGCTTCCTGGTGGATCCTCGCCAGCATCCGCAGCGCCGCGACGGCGAACAGGTTCGACGGGATCAGGAAAGGATAGAGGCAGGCGTCGTCCGAGGGCCGGAACATCGAGTGGATCAACCCCACCTTGCGCGTGGGCGCGCCGTAGCCGCCGAACATCAGCGTCTCGGTCGGCGAGGTGTCGCGGCGCTGGAAATGGTAGGGGCCGGACCCGTCCTTGCGCTGCTGTTCACGCAAGGTCGCCACCGCGCGCGCAGCTCCGGCGGACCACAGCGCATCGAACGGCGCCGCGTCCCGCGTGGCGCGCCAGTAGGAATGGGCGAGCCGCATCGGGTAGCATAGCGAATCGACCTCCCACTTGCGCTCGGCGACGCCGGGCTTCATCTCGGTCCGGTCGGAGACGGCCGAAAGGCTGGAGCGCGCACCGGGATCCTGCATGAAGGCGTTGGCGTAGGGATCGATCAGGATGCAGCGCGCCTGCCGCTGGATCAGGCCGTGGAACAGGCGGCGCAAGTCGGCGTCCTGCGCCGCCAGATGTACGTAGGCCTGCACTTGCGCCGAACTGTCGCGCAGCCACATCGCGGCGATGTCTCCGGTGATGACGAAGGCATCGGGCTTGCCCTCGACCTCGCCCATCCGCACCGTGGTGTCGAGCGTGTTGGGATAGCAATTGCCGAAAAGCCAGGCGAGTTCGGGATCGCCCAGCCCGGCCTGCACCCGCGCGATCTCCGCCTCCACCGCCGCGCTGGCGAAGCGGCGGTCGGCTTTGGCGGGGCGCTTGTCAGGAAAGCCTTCGGCACCGCTGGCACCGCGCGGCAAGGCGACTGCGGAGAGCGTCAGCATCGCCGCTCCGGCCAGCATTTCACGGCGCTGGAAGGTCATCTTTGCAGTATATCCTCGGTTCGATGGGGGCGGCTGAGCGAATAGGGCGCATCGGCGCTGGCAGCGCCCCACGCGGGGTTGGGCCGAGGGCCCATGACGAAGTGCAGGACGCCCCCTGCCCGCAGCGCCTCCCGCGAGAGCCAGGGCCGGTTCCACGGCTGGCCGTTCAGGCTGGCCGACTGGATGTAGACGTTGCCGGGCCCGTTACCCTCAGCCTCCACCGTCAGGATGCGACCGCCCGGCATCGTCAGGCGCACGCGGCGAAACAGCGGGCTGCCGATCGCGTATTCGCCGACCGCGGGCGTCACCGGATAGAAGCCCAGCGCCGAAAACACGTACCATGCCGAGGTCTGCCCGTTGTCCTCATCGCCGGGATAGCCGTCGGGAGTGGCGGAATAGAGGCGGCGCATCACCTCGCGCGCGTGGGCCTGCGCCTTCCACGCCGCGCCCGCCCAGTCGTAGAGGTAGATCATGTGCTGGACCGGCTGGTTGCCGTGGGCATACTGCCCCATGTCCGCCACCTGCATCTCGCGGATCTCGTGGATCACCTGCCCGTAATAGCTTGCATCGAAGCGCGGCGGGGTGGTGAACACGCCGTCGAGACGATCGACGAAACGGTGCTCGCCGCCCATCAGGTCGATCAGCCCCTGCACGTCCTGCACCGCCGACCAGCTGTATTGCATCGCATTGCCCTCGGTGAAGGCATCGCCCCACTTCAACGGATCGAACGGCGCCTGCCACGAGCCGTCCCGGTTGCGCCCGCGCATCCAGCCGGTCTGCGGGTCGAACAGCTTGCGATAGTTCTGCGCCCGCCGCGCATAGCGCCGGGCATCCGCCGCCTTGCCGAGCATCCCGGCGAGGCGCGACAGGGCGAAGTCCGCCGTCGCATACTCCAGCGTCCGCGCCGCGCTTTCGGGGATCCCGGCGTCGTAGGGCACGTAGCCCAGACGGTCGTATAGCTCGATCCCTTCGCGGCCCACCGCGCGCAGCACCCGCCCCTCGCGGTCGATGGGTCGCCCCGCCGAGGTCGTCGCATTGCGCACCATCGCCTGGTAGAGCGTATCGACGTCGAACCCGCGCACCCCGGCGGCATAGGCATCCGCTATGACGATCGCCGAGTTCGAACCGATCATCATGTCGCGGTGCCCCGGGCTCGCCCACTCGGGAAGCCAGCCCGATTCACGGGTGGCATTGGCAAGGCCCTGCATGATCTCACCGTCGCGCTCGGGATACATCAGCGCCAGGAACGGGAACACCGCGCGCCAGCTGTCCCAGAAACCGGTGTCGGTATAGAGCGGCCCTTCGTGGACCTGCCCGTCATAGGGGCTGTAGTGAAAGCTCCTGCCCGCCGCGTCGATCTCGTGGAACACGCGCGGAAACTGCAGCATGCGGTAGAGCGCCGAGTAGAAGGTGCGGCGATTGTCGATATCGGGATCGTCGACGGCGATGCGCTGGAACTCGCTTTCCCACGCCTGCCTCGCCTTCGCGCGGGTCTGCTCGAAGCCATCGGTGCCGATTTCGGCATCGAGGTTGCGCTGCGCCTGCTCGGGGCTGATGAACGAGGATGCGACCTGGACGCCGACCTGCTCGCCCGCCCGCGTCCGGAACGTGACGACGGCGCCGACATGGTCGCCCTCCCGGCTCGCCGCGTCGCCCAGCGTGCTCCCGTTGCCCTCCCAGGTCCGGCTCACGGTGAAATCGTGATCGAACCGCGCCACGAAGTAGTTGGCGAAGTTCCCCGGAACCCCGCCCTTGTTGTTGCGCACATAGCCGAGGATGCGCCGATGCTCCGGATCGATCCGGACCATCGCGCCGCCGGCATGGGCATCGAGCAGGATATGGGCCTCCTCGCTCGCGGGGAACGTGAAGCGGAACTGCGCCGCCCGCGCGGTCGGCGCGACTTCGGCGGTGACGTCGTAGTCCGCCAGGTAGACCCGGTAGGCGTAAGGGTGGCTTTCCTCCGCCTTGTGGTCGAACCAGGACGCGCGATCATCCTCTCCGACGCGCACAGGACCGGTTTCGGCGAACAGCGAGAAGGCGCCATAATCGCCCATCCAGGGGCTCGGTTGGTGCGTCTGGCGGATGCCGTTGATACGGCGTGCGCCGTAAGTGTAGATCCAGCCGTCGCCCGCCCTGCCGGTAGCCGGCGTCCAGGCGTTCATGCCCCAGGGCACGACTACCGCCGGATACGTATTGCCATGGGACAGCTCGGGACTGGAATCGGTTCCCATCAGCGGATTGGCCAGATCGACGAGTGCGGGCTGCGGCTCCGGCTGCGCCATTACCGCCGGTGCCATCGCTAGCGATACCAGCGCCAGGGGGGCCAGCAGACGATGGTTCAGCTTCACTCTCGACCTCTGTGCCTTCACCGCGTCAGTCGATACGCGATGCCGGCCCCGGCGCAAGGTCAAAGACTTACCCACCGGCACGGCCGACCTTGCCCCTCATGGCGGGTGACCGGGCCGCGCGGCTTTCCTATGGTCACCCGGCAAGACCAAGTCCGACGGAGCGAATCCTGACCGATCTCGACACTCTCGACCGCCAGCTCATCGCGCTCCTGCGCGAGGACGGACGCGCGCCGATCTCCAAGCTGGCGCAGATCCTCGACGTCTCGCGCGCGACCGTGCAGGCGCGGCTCGACCGCCTGCTCGATACCGGCGCGATCCTGGGCTTCACCGTGCGCGCGCGCGAGAGTGCCGGGCGGCATGTGCGCGCCATCGCCATGGTCGAGGTGGAAGGCCGCTCCACCGCCGCCGTGATCCGCCTGATGCGCGGCATTCCGGAGATCCGCGCGCTGCACACCACCAACGGCGCCTGGGATCTGGTGGCCGAGATCCAGGCCGCGGACCTCCCCGAATTCGACCGCGTGCTGCGCGAACTGCGCTCGATCGACGGCGTGCTCAACAGCGAGACGAGCATCCTGCTGCGCTCGCTGAGTTGAGGCTCACCGTCGCGGCAGCGCCAGGACCGCCGCCGCCGCGACGAGGCCGCCCGCCCCCATCGCCAGCGACACCAGTTCGAGCGAGCCGCCGCCCGCGAACAGCGCGCCTGCGATCACCGGACCCAGCGCTGAGCCGCCCCGGCCCACGCCGATCACGAAGCCGGTGCCGCTCGCGCGGATCGTCGCCGGGAACACCCCGGCCACCACCGGATAGAGGCCGACCACCCCCGCGTTGATGAAGAACCCCGCGACCCCGACCACCAGCGAAAGCGCGGTCAAGGTCTGCGGCACCACCCCCAGCAGCGCGATCACCCCGAACCCGATCGCCATGACCGCCGCAAGCGTCGGGCGCATCGGCAGTTTCTGCGAGGCGAGCCCGATCGCCACCGCGCCCGAAAGCGTCCCCACGTTGGCGCATACCAGCACCCGCCCCGCCTCGGCGGCGGTGAAGCCCATGTCGACGACGATCTTGGGCACCCACTTCTGGACGTAGTAGAACAGCATGATCTGCGCGAAATAGGCGAAGGTCAGCAACACCGTCGGGCGCAAGTAGTCCGGCGAGAACAGCGTCGCGATCGAGGGCTTGGCGTGGCTCTGCGGCTGCGGCAGCACGCCCAGCGGCGCCCGACCAAGCCGCGCGAGCACCGCGTTGATCCGCGCCAGCGCATCGACCGGCCGCCGCGAGGCGAGCGAGCCGATCGATTCCGGCAAGGCGAACACCGCCACCGGCAGCAGCACCGCCGTCATCCCCGCGCCGAGCAGGAAGATCCGCCGCCAGTCCCCGGCATCGGCGAGCAGCAGCGAGGCCAGCATCCCGCCCAGGATCGCCCCTACCGAATAGCCCGCGATGTTGAACGACAGGTTCATCCCCCGCCGCCGCGCGCTGGAGAATTCGGCCACCATCGCGCTGGTCGAGGACAGCATCCCGCCGATGCCCAGACCGGTTACGAAGCGCGTCGCGGACAGCATGGTGAGGTCGGCCGCGAAAGCCGCGCAAAGCATCCCCGCGGTCATCACCACAAGGCAGCCCAGGATCGTCGGTCGCCTGCCGATGCGGTCGGCCAGGTTGCCGATCAGCACCGAGCCGAGCGCCATGCCCAGCAGTTCCATCGACAGCACCACCCCCAGCACGCCGCGATCGATGCCCCATTCGGCGGCGATGCCGGGCGCGGCGAAGCTGATCGCCAGCACGTCGAAGCCGTCGAGCGCGGTCAGCGCGATGCACAGCGCCACCACCGTCACCTGCAGCCGGTGCATCGGCCCTTCGTCGAGGATCGTCCCCGGATCGTTGTTCATGCCTCTCCCTTTCCGCCGCTCATGCGGACGTGTTCCGGTCTGTTACGCGCACGCGCCATCGCGCCCCGGATCACGTCCGGGACTGCGCCGCCGCGTGGCCGTATGCTTCAGTCGTCGATGGCGGGCAGTGCGGCGATGTGGCGCTGCATGATCGCCGCCGTCGCCGCGCGCTGGTCGAGACAGCGCGAGACCGGCCCGACCACCACGATCGATAGCCGGCGCGGCCCCGGCAGCGGCAGCGCCACACCCGCCAGATCGGGCGTGTACTCGGCGTTCGACTGGTGCCACCCGCGCCCCTGCGCCGCCGCCAGTTCGGCCTCGATCGCCGCCGCCGAAAGCGGCGTGGTGCCCGAGAACCGCGCGAAATCGACGCGGGTGTAGAGCTTGTCGCGCTCGCCCGGCGTCATCTGCGCCAGCAGCGCCCGGCCCGCCGAACTCGCATGGATCGGCACCCGGTCCCCGGCCTTGGCGAAGTAGCGCACCGAATGGCGCGATTCCTCGACATGGATGTGGACGGCCTCCGTCCCTGCCGCCGCCGCGATCACCGTCGTCTCGCCGGTCGCCTCCAGCAGCGCATGGGCCAGCGCCAGGAACGGCGTCGGCAACGGCTCGGCCTGCCCGACCGCCTCGGCCATCACCCCCCAGCGCGGCGTCGGATAGTAGCTCCCCCGCGCGCGCGGCTCGTAGAGATAGCCCTTGGCCACCAGCGTCTGGACGATGTTGAAGGTGCTCGAACGCGGCCACTGCAAGTCGATGGCGATCTCCGCCGCGCTCGCCGGGCGCTGGCGCCGGGCGAAGTATTCGAGGATTTCCAGCGCGTTGGCTGCCTGTCTTACCAGCATCGTCTGCAATCGTCCGCCAAAGTGAAGCCCATGTCCCCGCCTGAAGTGCTTCGGGCGCGGGCCGGTATTGCCAAACCGGCGCCCGAAGCGAAAGGCCCTGATGGGACGGGCCCCACATCGTCAGCGCGCCGTGAAGCCGCCGTCGACCGGGATCGCCACGCCGGTCACGAAGCTCGCCTCGTCCGAGACCAGCCACAGCGCCGCGTCGGCGACCTCGCCCGGCTGGACGAGGCGGCCCATCGGCACCGCCGCGACCAGCTTGGCCTCGTTCGCGGCGGCCTCGGCCGGATCGCCGCTGCGGCCGGTGAAGCCCTGCTTCATGGGCGTGTCGGCAAGGCCGGGGCACACCACGTTGACGCGGATGCCATCCGCCGCCATCGCCAGCGCCAACGACTTGGTGAGCCCCACGACGCCCCACTTGGCGGCCGAATAGATCGGGCTCATCATCGAGCCGACGAGGCCCGAGATCGAGGCGGTGAACACGATCGCCCCGCCGCCGCGCTTGCGCATATAGGGCGCAGCGGTGCCGGCCCCCAGCGCCGCAGACGTGACGTTGAGCGCGATGGTGCGGTCGAACGCCTCCAGATCGAGATCCTCGACCGATGCCGGTCCCGGCATCCCGGCATGGGCCCACAGGATGTCGATCCCGCCCAGCGCCTCGGCCGCCTCGTGGATCGAACGACGCGCGTCCTCGGCGCTCGACAGGTCGGCGACGTGGGCGCTCACCTTGTCGGCGCCGAACTCGGCGACGAGTGCCGCAAGGGCGTCCGGGTTGATGTCGATCGCCGCGACTTTCGCGCCTTCGCGCACGAAGCGCTCCACACCCGCGCGGCCCATGCCCGATGCGGCGGCGGTGACGACGGCAAGCTTTCCTTCAAGGCGCATTGGCCTCTCCTCTTTTTGGAACTTTGACTTGAAGACGTGTTCGTCATCCCCGCGCAGGCGGGGATCCATCTCGTGAAAGTGCCTTCCGCACCACCATCAGATGGGTTCCCGCCTGCGCGGGAATGACGAGGGTGGGCTATTCTCAGGCGTAGGGATCGGCGAACTTGCCGGTGGTGGAGATCACGGTGGTCCGCGTCTCGAGGTAGGAATCGAGCGATTCGATGCCGTTCTCGCGGCCCCAGCCACTGGCCTTGAGGCCGCCGTAGGGGGTGGACCAGCGGATGTAGCGGTAGGTGTTGACCCAGACCATGCCCGCCTCGATCCGGTTGGCGACCCGGTGCGCGCGGCCGACGTCGCCGGTCCACAGCCCTGCCGTCAGTCCGTAGCGGGTGCCGTTGGCGATCGCGACGGCCTCGTCCTCGCCGTCGAACGGGATCAGCGCGGCGACGGGGCCGAAGATCTCCTCCTGCGCGATGCGCATATTGGGATCGACGGCGGCGAAGGCGGTCGGCTCGACGAAGTAGCCGCCCGACAGGCCATCACGCTCCACGCGCGCGCCGCCGGTGACCAGTTCGGCGCCTTCGGCCTTGCCGATATCGATGTAGGAGAGCGTCTTCTCCAACTGCTGGAGATGCGCCTGCGGCCCCATGTGCGTCGCCGGATCGAGCGGCATGCCGACCCGCACGCGCGCGGCGCGCTTGCGGAATTCCTCGACGACATGGTCGTAGATCGGCCGCTCCACCAGTACGCGCGAGCCCAGCGCGCAGCTCTGCCCGCACAGCGTCCAGACCGAACCGGTAGCCGCATTGAGCGCCTGGTCGACGTCGGCATCGGCGAAGATGATGTGCGGCGCCTTGCCGCCCAGTTCGAAGCTGAAGCGCTTGAGCGTTTCGGCGCCGTTGCGGATGATGGTCTTGGCGGTCTCGCCCTCGCCGGTGAAGGCGATCTTGTCGACGCCGGGGTGGGCGACGAGGTGCGCGCCCGCAACCGGGCCGTCACCGGGGACGATGTTGACGACGCCCGCCGGGAAGCCCGCCGCCTCGATCAGCCGGCCCAGCGCCAGCGACGAGGCCGGGGTCTGCTCGGCCGCCTTGAGCACCACGGTGCAGCCCGCCGCGAGCGCCGGGCCGAGCTTCCACGCCGCCGCCATCAGCGGCACGTTCCACGGCGTGATGGTGCCGACGACACCGACCGGCAGGCGCGTGGTGAAGGCATGGACGCTGTCGTCCATCGGGATCGTGCGCCCGCCCATCTTGTCCGCCAGCGAGGCGTACCAGTGATAATACTGCGCGTGCATGCCGACATCGAGGCGCGATTCGCGGATCGCGCGGCCATTGTCGCGGCTCTCGATCGTGGCGAGCTGCTCGACATGGGCGGCATAGAGGTCGGCGAAGCGGCGCATGATCTGCGCGCGTTCCCACCCCGCCATGCGCCGCCACGGCCCTTCGAAAGCCTCACGCGCGGCGGCGACAGCCAGGTCGATGTCGGCGATGCCGCCATAGGCGACCTCGGCCCATGCCTCACCGGTGGCGGGATCGATGCTGCCGCGCACGCCGCCATCCACGGGCGAAACCCAGCGACCGCCGATGAAAAGCTTGTCGAAGGTCTGGGGAATCAGTTCGGACGTCAAGAATCCTCTCCTTACGAGTCTCTATTTCTGGATTCATTTGTCCATATTTATGGATTTTATCAAGCCCTGCCGTCATGCTCCCGATGCGAGGCGAGCAGAAAACGCGATTCCGGCGGCGCGCCATCGATCAACGCGGTGATGTATGTGCCGATGGCGGGGCCATGCTTGAAACCGTGGCCGCTGCCGCCGCCGGCGATCCAGAGGTTGTCGGCTTCGGGGTGGCGGTCGATCAGGAAATTGCCGTCGTGGGTGTTCTCGTACTGGCAGACGCGCTGCTCGACGAGTTGCCGGTCGGCGAGGTCGGGGAAGCGGCGGCGCAAGTAGGCGCGGACCTGGGCGATCGCCTCGGGGCTGACGGTGCGGTCGCCCTGGTCGGGGTCGATCACCGCGCCATTGCGGTCGAGCGCGATCTTGAAGCCGCGTGCCTCGATGTCGGGGAAGCCGTAGTGCAGGTCCGGGCTGCTGACGTCGACCCAGGCCGGCAGGTTGGGCGGGGCGAAGCGGGCGTCCCCGGCTTCGGGCGCGAAGAAGAACACGTCCTTGTGGACCGGTACGATGCGCGCGCCGACCACTTCGGGAAACAGCTTGGGCAGCCAGGGTCCGCAGGCGAAGACGAACTTGTCGGCCGCGACGGTCTCTCCCCTGATGCTGGTGATGGCTTCGAGGCGGCCGCCCTTCACCACCGGAGGGGCCACCGCCATCTGCCGGTAAGTTCCTCCGGCAGCTACGAAATCATCGCGCAGGACTTGCACCGAGCGGCGGGCCATGAGCGGGCCCATGGTCGGTTGCAGCAGGCCCACGGCGATGCCCGAGGTATCGATCTGCGGCCAGCGCCGCGCCAGTTCGGCGGGCGTGATCCGCTCCATCGGGATGCCCATCTGCGCGTGGAGCGCCGCGCTCCTGCCGATCAGTTCATCGACGTGGGGGTAGAGGTAAAGCGCGCCGGTGGCGTGGAACAGCGGCATTTCGTGCCGGGCCGAGAGCGCCTTCCAGTCCGCCAGCGATTCCCAGGCCCAGCGCGTGTAGAGCGGATCGCCGCGATATTCGGTGCGGATCAGCCGCGTCTCGCCGCCCGAAGTGCCGCGCGCATGCGCCGGTCCCCAGGCATCGACGAGCAGGACTTTGGCACCCGCCTGGCGGAGCTTCCATGCGGTCCAGGTGCCGAACACACCGGCACCCACGATGACCACATCGACACCTGAACTACGCCCAGTCGCCGCATCGGCGCCTCCCGGCGCGGCTATCGCCGCCGCCGCGGCAGTGGTCGCCGCCCCGAGGAATGCCCGCCGATCGAGTACCTGTCCGCTCATGTCTGCCCCCTTTTTTGTTCACATATCTAAATTCAATAATCCATATTCAGAGATCATATTGCTGCCCCTGCCGACCGTCCGGCAAGGCATCATTCGATGACATGGCGAGACTGTCGCGCCGCGCTTCCCCCGCAAACATCCAATCCTGGATCGGGCCACGGGTCCAAGCGGGGACAGGACACGAAACGAAACCGGCCCCCTTCCCGCAAGGAAAGAGGGCCGGACGCCGATGGGTTCACGCGGATGCGTGAAAGAGCAGCGCTCAGGCCACCGCGGCGAGCGGCGCGCGCTCCAGCGCGAGCACGCCGAACAGGTCACGCGGATCGGCGGGATCGGGCAGCAGGTCGAGTTCGTCGTGATGCCCGGTCTCCTGCGCCAGCTTGCGCAGCAGCCGCAGCGCCGAGAAGTCCTCGATCGCGACACCGACCGAATCGAACAGCGTCACTTCCTCGGCACTGCCGCGACCCGGCTTGCGGCCGGCGATCACTTCCCACAGTTCGGTGACCGGGAAATCGGCGGGCATCTGCTGGATCTCGCCTTCGATGCGGGTCTGCTCGGTCAGTTCGACGAAGACGTTGGCGCCGGCGACGATCTCGCGCTGGAGTTCGGTCTTTCCGGGACAGTCGCCGCCCACCGCGTTGAGATGGACGCCGCCGCCGACCATGTTGCCCGACAGGATCGTGGCGTGCGCCTTGTCGGCGGTGACGGTGGTGATGATGTCCGCGCCCAGCACCGCGCTGCCCGCGTCGGCGGCCTGCTCGATCGAGAAGCCGCGCCCGCGCATGTTGGCGACGAACTTGGCGGTCGCCGCCGGGTCGATGTCGTAGATGCTGAGGTCGGTCACGCCCAGCACCGCGGCGAAGGCCATGGCCTGGAATTCCGACTGGCAGCCCAGTCCCACCAGCGCCATGCGCCGCGAACCCGGCCGCGCCAGATGCTTCGCCGCCAGCGCCGACATCGCGGCGGTGCGCAGCGCCGTCAGGATCGTCATCTCGGACAGGAACAGCGGGTAGCCGGTCTCGACATCGGAGAGCAGCCCCAGCGCCACCACCGTCTGCAGGCCCTTGCGCCAGTTCTCGGGATGACCGTTGACGTACTTGAAGCTGTACTGCTCGCCGTCGCTGGTGGGCATCAGTTCGATCACGCCGCCCTTGGAATGGCTGGCAAGGCGCGGCTCGCACTCGAACGCGGGCCAGCGGCGATAATCGCCCTCCAGTTCGTCCACCATCCGGCGCAGGATCGTCTCGATCCCCACCTGCTCGACGATGCGGCGCATCTGCGAAATTCCGACGTACTGTACCATGCCGATCTCCTTTGCGCCGATCGTATGGTTCGCAGCATTGCACGCGCGATGGCCAAGTTGGCGGCAGACGCGCGCCTTGTTGCGCAATTTGCCAATCGCGATGCGACAGATTGCGCATCGCCCTCATGGCCCCTCTCCCCGCCCGGAAAGTCATTCATGTTTCCGCTATATTGCAATTAAGTCGCATTATAGGTAACGGGACCGAAATTCATGCATGGGGGATAAGAGATGCAGCGCTTCATCGTCGCCGGATTATCGGTACCGGCCATTGCCCTGGGTTCGACGGCCCAGGCCCAGGTTCAGGCGTCACCTGAGGCTTCGGGCGAGGCGCCGGACAACCGCGAGACCATTCTCGTGACCGGAACCCACCTCGAGAAGCCGGTCGTCGCCGGGAAGGCCGACATTCCGCTGCTGGAAACGCCGCAGGCGATTTCCGTCGTCTCAGCCAGCGACATCGAGGCGCGCGGCGTCACGCGGTTGTCGGAAGCGCTGCGCACGGTCGCGGGCGTATCGCGCAGCACGACCTACGGGTTCTACGATGCCTATACCATTCGCGGCTTCGACGCCGCTTACGGCAGCGTCTATCTCGACGGCCTCGTCAACGAGGCGGGCGTCGGCTTCAACCAGGAGCTTTCCGCCGTCGAGCAGGTGGAAGTGCTCAAGGGTCCGGCGTCGATGCTGTTCGGGCAGGCGCCGCTGGGCGGGCTCATCAACCTCGTCAGCAAGCGCCCGCGCGAGGACGCCTTCCTCAAGGTGACCGCCTCCACCGGATCGTGGAACCTGGCGGAGGGCACGGTGGACGCGAACGCGCCGCTGAACGGCGACGGCACGCTGCTGGCGCGCGTGAACCTGACCTATCGCGATTCGGACAGCTTCGTGCGCAATTCCGGGATCAACCGGATCTTCGTCGCCCCCGCGATCACCTGGCGGCCCGGCCCCGAAACGGCGCTGACGGTGCTGGGGCGCTACCAGCGCGACCACGACAACCCGATCTCGCCGGTCCCCGCCTACGGCACGGTGCTGCCGGGAGCGGTGGCGATCCCGGAGGACTTCTCGATCAACAACGGCGGCGACCAGCGGGTCGTCAACAATCGCGACCGCATCCAGGTCGGCTACATCTTCGACCACCGCTTCGGCGAGGGGCTGAGCGTCTCGCAGACGCTGCGCTATACCCGGCGCAAGGAATACTGGAACCGCTGGATGTTCGCCGCCGGGTTCATCGACGACGAAGGCAATTATTCGGACACCCCGACCGATACCATCGGCCGCTACTACTATGGGCCCTACAGTGCCACCGACAAGGATCTCGCGGTGGACACGCGCCTCAAGGGCAAGTTCAGGACGGCCGGCATCACCCACGAATGGCTGGCCGGCATCGACTATCGGCAGAACCGTAGCCGCTATTTCAGCGCGGGCGATTACGATCCGACCCATTTCCCGCTGAGCATCCTCGATCCCGACTATGACGCACCCTACGATACCAGTTCCGTGCAGGGCGCTCCGGGTGGCAGCAAGGCGCACCAGACGGGCATCTACCTGCAGGACCACCTCAAGTTCGGCGACCTCGTCACCCTGACGCTGGGCGGGCGTTACGACTGGGCGGAAGCCTCCGGCCAGAAGGACCACGCGTTCAGCCCGCGCATCGGCGCCACGGTCAACCTGACGGACGGCGTGAACGCCTATGCCAGCTGGTCGAAGTCCTTCCTGCCGCAGCTCTATAGCCAGCAGGTGGTGGGCTTCGACGAGGACGGCAATCCGATCGGCGGCCCTGTCCCGCCAGAGAGGGGCAAGAACATCGAGCTGGGCGTGAAGTTCGCGCCCGACGGCGGCCGCCTGAGCGGAAGCCTGGCGATCTACCAGCTGACCCGCCAGAACGTCACGACCTCGGACCCGGTCTACCTGGACTTCTCGGTGGTCACCGGCGAACAGCGGGCGCGCGGCGTCGAAGCCGAACTGCACTGGCAGCCCGTGACCGGGCTGAGCCTCGACCTTGCCTATACTTATGTCGATGCCAAGGTGACGAAGGACAACTTCTTCACCGTCGGCGCGCCGCTGTCGAACGTGCCCAAGCACAATATCGGGGCCTTCGCGCGCTACGAAGTGCCTTCCGGGCCGCTGGCCGGGCTGGGCGCGAGCCTGGGCGTGAGCTACAACAGCAAGCGCAACGGCGACATCTATTCGATACGCGAGGACGGATCGGTGCTGCTGTGGTTGCCGGCCTACACGCTGGTCGATGCCGGCCTGTCGTACCGGCTCGAGGGGTGGGGCGTGCAGTTGACGGTCGCGAACCTGCTGGACAAGCGCTACTTTCCCGACACCGGCGGCATCGACCGCGTGACGCCGGGCAATCCGCGCAACTGGCGCCTGACGCTCTCGCGGGAATTCTGAGGAAGGGGCCCTTCCCTCCATATTGCTGTTGATATTCATTATCGTTTGAAATACGAGCCGGGGGAACTCGCCCACCAAGGTCATCCGCCATGACGCCCACCTGGGCGATGTCCTCCCTCGTATCCTCCGGCGATGCCTTTCCGGCCCGTTCGCGCCGGTGAAGACGAATGCCTCCGCCCTGTCCCTGCTGATCCTGCGCGAGCGGCAGACGCTGCTGCGGGTGGTGGAGCGCATCGTGCGCAACTGGGCGGCGGCGGAGGACGTCACGCAGACGCTCTGGCTGAAGGTCCAGCGGGTGGACGATCATCCGCCGATCCTCAACAAGCGCGCCTACCTGTTCCGGCTGGCCACCAACCTCGCGCGTGATCGCCTTCGCGCCGATCACCGGCACGACGCGGTATTCGAAGGCGGGACCGTGCCGGAGCATGTTGCCGACGACAGCCCCGGCGCCGACCGGGCGGTGCTGGACCGGGAAGCGCTGGACCGGCTGCGCGACGTGCTGGGCGAACTGCCCGCGCGCACGCGCGAGATCCTCTACATGCGCCGGTTCGAGGAACTGTCGAGCGCACAGATCGGGGAGCGGCTCGGCATCAGCCGCCAGATGGTCAACCGCCACATCGCGCAGGCCATGGCGCATTGCCTCGACCGGCTCGACGAAGACGACGATGATGGCGCCGCCGATGCATGAATTCGCCTTCGGCCGTTTCCATTCCACGACGCCCGGCGTCATAGACATGGGAGCAAGGGCCATGACGCCCCGCTCCCGATGGTCGGAGAGACAATGACGATGCCTCGGGAAACGACGTCCCGGACGATCAACCGCGAAGCCGCCGCCTGGTTCGCCGAAAGCGAGGGCGGCGCGATGAGCGCGGCCGATGCGGCGCGGATGGAGGACTGGCTGGCCGCCGATCCGCTGCACGCGCGCGCCTATGCCCGCGCCGAGATGCTGTGGGCGGGGATAAGCCGGATCGACGCGGCATCGCCCGCGCCCGAATTGCCGCCGCTCCGGCCCAAGCCCACCGCCCAGCCCTCGCCGCGAACCGCGCGCGCCCCCGCCGCGCGCCGCGCCGCCTGGGGCAAGTGGGGCGGCGGCGCGATCGCCGCCGGTGTCGCGGCGCTGCTCGTGCTGGGCGCGGACCTGCCGGTCAGGCTGCGCGCCGACGCGATGACCGCGACCGGCGAAATCCGCGCCGTGGTCCTGCCCGACGGCTCCCGCGCGACGCTCGATACCGGCAGCGCCATCGCCTTTTCCGAAGATGGCCGCAGCGTCACGCTGCTGCGCGGGCAGGCCGCGTTCCAGGTGGCGCCCGACCGCGCGCACCCGTTCTCGGTCACGGCGGACGGCGGGACGACGACCGCGCTCGGCACCCGCTTCATCGTCCGGCGCGCCGATGCAGATACCCGCGTAGTGGTCAGCGAGCACAGCGTCCGGGTGGCGCTGGGCGCGCGGTGGGCGACCGTGCGCGAAGGCCAGGGGCTGGATTACGGCGATGCGGGGCTCGGCGCGCCCCGCGCCGTCGCGGTGGCCGACGCGGACGCCTGGACGCGCGGCAGGATCCGGGTGGTCAGGCGGCCGCTCGGCGAAGTGGTCGCCGAACTGGCACGCTATCATCGCGGATATATCGGCGTAGTCGATGGCGAACTGGCCCGGCGCACGGTCAGCGGGACGTTCGACGTGCGCGATCCGCTCGGCGCGCTCGACGTCATCCAGCGCACGCTGGGCATCCGTTCGACCCGCCTGACCGACGGCATGATCCTGATCCACGCCTGAAATGCCGCCTGAAATATTGGCCGAAACGGTCCGCGCAGAAAAATTCGCGGCCGCCGGTTTCCATATTGCCCTGCCCGCAGTCTTCATTATTGAGGTTGCATCGCATTAGCGAAAACCTCGATGTTCCGAAGATCGGGGGAAGCAAGACGTGATTTCGAAGTTCCGGTACACCCGCCCGCGCCGCCTGCACACCGCCGCCAGCGCATTCCTCCTTGCCGGCAGCGGGCTCGCCGCCGTCGCGTTTTCCGCCAGCCCTGCCCTGGCGCAGTCCGCGCGCGGCACCGAGATCGCGCCGGGCGCGCTTGCCGACGCGCTGAATACCCTTGCCGAGCAGAGCGGCGTCCAGATCCTCTACGACGCCGCCCTGACGGAGGGCCGCCGCACCGCCGGGATCAAGGGCCGCTTCAGCCCGACCCAGGCGCTGTCACGCCTGCTGGCGGGGACCGGCCTGACCTTCCGCCAGACCGCCCCGCGCGTCTACACGCTGGAGCGCGCGCCGCAGGCCGCCGCCGGCACGGTCCAGCTCGGCACCCTGCGCGTCGCGGGCGCGGACGACGCCGCCGGAACCGGCACCGCGCGCGGCGGCGAGGGATCGCTCGACCCCGCGAACCGGCCTTACCGCTCGGCCCAGAGCACCGCCTATATCTCGGCCGAGCAGATCGCGCAGAACCGCGGCACTTCGCCGGGTGACTTCCTGCGCGGCATTCCCGGCGTGCTCAACGGCGACAACCGCAATTCGGGCGCGCTCGACGTCAACATTCGCGGCATGCAAGGGATGGACCGCGTGCCGGTGGTGATCGACGGATCGCTCCAGCAGTCCACCGTCTATCGCGGCTATTCGGGCGTCGCCGGGCGCAGCTACCTCGACCCCGACCTGATGGGCAGCGTCACCATCGAGAAGGGCCCGAGCGCGGCGGCCGACGGCGTCGGCGCCACCGGCGGGGTGGTGCGCGCCAATACTGTCAGCGTCAACGACCTCGTCGCGCCGGACGAGAACTTCGGCATCCGCGTCAGGGCCGGGCTGCAGGGCAACAACGTCGATCCGCCCGAAGTCGGCGCGCTGGGCACCGGCGGCGGCACCGCCGACCGCTTCGACCGGCCCGGCCTGCTCGATCTCAACGGCTACAGTTTCAGCGTGGCGGCCGCACACCGCTTCGAAAGCTTCGACCTCGTCGCCGCCTATGCCCGCCGCAAGACCGGCAACTACTTCGGCGGCGAGCACGGCACCGTGCCCCCCGGCGGCACCAGCATCACGGGCGGCGTGCTGCAGCGCTACAATCTGGGCGAGGAAGTGCTCAGCACCTCGCAGGACAACACCTCGATCCTACTGCGCGCGATCGTGCGGCCCACCGACGACACCGCGCTCGACCTTTCGTACATGCGCTACGAGAGCGACTTCGCCGAGATGATGCCCTCGCAGATCATCCGCTTCGGAGGCGCCATGCAGTCCCCGCCGAGCCGCACCGAAGTCAACACCTACACCGCCCGGTTCCGCTGGAACCCGTCCGAGGGGGGGCTGATCGACCTGCACGCGGATGCCTGGGCGACCGACAACTTCACCAGCATCGCCACGCTCTACCGCTACAACTTCGGCACCGGCACCATCCTCAACCAGGATGTCGCCTATCAGAGCCAGTCGAACCGCTGGGGCCTGCGCCTGTGGAACGACAGCGCCTTCGCCACGCCGCTGGGCGCGGCGACGCTGAGCTACGGCGGTTCCTATACCCGCGAGCGGATCAAGCCGCCCAAGGGCTGGGAGGACTACAAGGACAACGCCGACTACGCGAGCTTCCTTGAGCCGCGCAACGGCTGGCGCAACGAATACAGCGCTTATGTCTCTGGCGAGTTGAAGCCGGCGGACTGGATGACCTTCGCCGCCTCGCTGCGCTACATCACGGTGGAATCGCAGGACTACAACCTCGTCAACATCAGTACGAGTTCGGCGCCCGATCGCGACTATGCCACCGGCCACAACCACGAGAAGAACAGCGGCGTCTCGCCGATCGTGTCGCTGACGCTGGAGCCGGTGCCGGGCCTGCAGGTCTTCGCCCGCTATGCCGAGGCCCTGCGCGCGCCGAGCCTGTTCGAATCCACCACCGGCTTCTCGTTCTATCCCGACCCCGACAATCCGGCCCGCCCCGAACGCGCGCGCAACACCGAAGTCGGCATCAATTACCAGGCCGACGGGCTGCTGGCCGCCGACGACCTGCTGCAGGCGCGCGTCAGCTACTATGCCAACCACATCGACAACTACCTGACGCGCGGCGTCAGCGACGGCCTGACGTCGGTGGTCAACATCGACAGCGCCGCCTTCCAGGGCGCGGAACTGTCGCTGCGCTACGACATGGGCAAGGTCTATGCCGAAGTCGGCGGCTCGCTGCTGACCTACCAGCAGTTCTGCGACACCGCCCATTCGTGCCGCAGCGGCGGCACCAGCAACAGCTACGTGCCCGCGCAGCTCCCCCCGCGTGAGAGCCTGTCGGTGACGCTCGGCACCCGGCTGCTCGACGAGCGGCTGCACCTGGGCACGCGCTACACCCACATGGGCAAGCGCGACGCCACCGTCTATACTTTCGGCGGCTCGATGACGACGGTGGACTGGCAGCCTTACGACCTGTTCGACCTCTTCGGCGATTTCCGCATCGACGACCGCTTCGGCGTCGAGTTCGGCATCGATAACGTGACCGACCGCTACTACATGGACGCGCTGACGCTGGGCCTGATGCCCTCGCCCGGCCGCACTTTCCGCGTCGGCTTCACCGGCAGCCTGGGCGGTCCACGCCGCCAGCGCTCCGATGCGGCGAGCGGCAATGCGATGGAGGCCTACCTCTCGGGCAAGAGCGCGGCCGATGGCTTCGACGGCGACTGGAGCGGCTTCCACCTCGGCGTGACCACCGGCTACGGGCAGGTCGTCAGCAAGGGCCGCACGACCGACGCGGCGGGCGTCGCCGATGCCATATCGGTCACCGAAAGCGCCGACGTGAACCACGGCGACATGCAGTGGGGCGGCCTTGCCGGCTACGACTTCGACCTCGGCGGCGACTGGGTCGCGGGGTTCGAGGCAAACTTCACGCGGATGCGCAATTCGACGACGCGCTATGCCATCGCGCAGGAAGTGCAGAACACGATCAACGGCTACTACAACATGGCCCCCGACCAGGAAGCGCAGGCGGCCACCAAGTACGACTTCGAATGGATGGCCACCGCCCGCGCAAGGCTTGGCTTCAAGACCGGCCGGGCGCTGTTCTACGGCATCGGCGGCGTGGCGTTCCTGCGCGAGAAGCAGCAGCGCACCCAGTACATCGATACCGCCTCGCCCGACAACCTCTACCCCGACGGGCCCTACGGCTACATGACCGAGTCCTCCTTCACCGAGAGCGCAAGGAAGACGCGCAAGGGCTGGACGATCGGCGCAGGCGCGGAAGTGGCGATGGGCAGCCGCTGGTCGCTGCGCGCGGAATACAGCTATGCCCGCTTCGCCGGCAAGGACTTCCGCTTCGACGATGCCCGCTCGGGCGTCGGCAAGTCCTATACCGTGCGGACGGTCGTGGGCTATGAGGACGTCCTGATCCCCGGCCTCGAGGAATTCGGGCCGTTCCCCCAGCCGATCTTCTCGTACCAGGACTACACCGGCACTTACGACGTCGTGAACGGACGCCGCGCCCGCAACTCGGCCGAGGTCCACGGGCTGACGCTGGGCATCAGTTATCGCTTCTGACCTTCCCGCCAATCATGGAGACGGCAATGACCAACGCAACGATCGAACTTCCCCGCGCCCGGCGGCTGAAGGCGATCACGCATGACGTGCACGAGGGCGTCGACCGCTCGGTGATGGAGGCCGCCTCCTTCACCGACCGGGCGCGCTATGGCCGGTTCGCGGCGATGCAGTACCGTTTCCACAGCGACATTGCGGCGCTCTACGGCGACGCGCAGCTGCGCGGGCTGCTGCCGGGGCTGGAGGCACGCCAGCGCCTGCAGCTGATCGCGGCCGACCTTGCCGACCTCGGCATCGCGGCGCAGGCGGCCCCTGACGGGCCGGTATTCGCGGCGGGCACCATCCCGGTGCCCGAGGCGCTGGGATGGCTCTACGTGGCGGAAGGCTCCAACATGGGCGCGGCGCTGCTGCGCAAGGACGCGGCGAAGCTGGGCCTCTCCGACACGTTCGGCGCCCGCCATCTCGCCCCCGCGCCCGAGGGACCGGCGGCGCACTGGCGCGCCTTCACGGCGGCGCTCGACGCTGCCGAGCTTGCGCCCGAAGACGAGCCGCGTGTCGAGGACGGCGCCCGCGCCGCCTTCGCCCGCGTGCAGGTGCTGATCGATGCCGGCATCGCCTGAAACCGGGGTGCGGCGGTGAAGGAAGACCGGCGCCTCCACCACCGGCCGGGCGCGTCCGGCGGTGAGCCCCTGGCAGCGGGCCCGGCCGGGTATGCGCCGCGCTACGGAGACCGGCCGACCGACTGGCGCGCGCGCCTGTTCGGTCTCGGCGGCACCGCTTCCGTTGCGGCGCTGGTGCTCGCCTGTGCCTTCTTCACCTGGCACGCGATCGCGCCGGCGGTCACCCCCGACGAGGCGCTGGTCGCCGTCCTGCAGCCGCTCGCCGCCCCCGACGAGCCCAGCGAGGACATCCCGGACGGGCCACGCCAGGTCGAGCAGGAACAGCGCAAGCCCGATTCCCGCAAGCCGGTGCCGGAACCTGCACCGCTCATCACCCCGCAGCCGGCCGCGCTGACGGTAGAAGTCGAGCCGCGCGCCGAAAGCGCGCGCCCGGTCGCCCCGGTGCCGCAGACCACAGCGCCCCGGACCCTGCCCGCGCCGCCGGCCCCGCGCATGGCGAACAACGCCGCGCAAAGCTGGGAGGCCCGGCTGCTCGCCCATCTGGAGAAGTACCGCCGCTATCCCCCGGCCGCCCGCGCCCGCCGAGACGAGGGGACGGTCTTCGTCCGCTTCCGCATGGACAGGGCCGGCAAGGTACTCGCCGCCGATCTGGTCCGCTCGTCCGGGGCCGCACTGCTGGACCGCGCGGCGCTCGACACCATCCGCCGGGCACAGCCGCTGCCGGCGATCCCGGACGAACGCCCCGCCCCGCTGGAACTGACCGTCCCGGTCGAATTCTACATCGGATAGCGCGTGGCTATGCCGGCCCCTTCAGCCGTGCACGCAGCATGGATTCGGTGACGATTTCGATCGGTCGGCCGGCTTCGCGCAGTTCGAGCGCCTTGCGGTAAGGCGGACTCGCCTCGACCCAGCGGCCGTAGGGATGCTTCGTCGCGACCGCCAGCATCGTCGTCGTCGTCCCCACCGAGCCGACGATCCGCGCCCCGGCGGCGGCGGCCCATTGCGCCAGCGGTCCGTCCCGCGCCTCGCCCAGCACCGCCACGCGCTGCCCGGCGAGCGGCCCCGAGGTAGCCGCCACCGGCGCCTTGGGACGGGTGCGCGAAGGCGTCGCCATCCAGCCTTCGAGGTCCATGCCGGTCTCCTCGATCGCCCGCAGGATCACCATGCCGGCGGCGCGGGCGTCGCTGAGCGCATCGTGGTGCCGGTGCTCCAGCCCCAGGAAGCTGGCGAGCACGTTGAGCCGGTGGCTCGGCAACTGGGGCCAGGCCTGCTTGGCCACCCGCACGCTGTCCAGCCAGCGCGTCTCGATCATCGGCCGCTCGCTCACCCGGCAGGCCGCCGCGAGCGCGCCCTTGTCGAACCACGAGTGGGCAACGGTGATCCGCCCGCCGAGGTGATCCGCCACCGCCGCGTGGATCTCGCCGTAACAGGGTGCCCCGATCACATCGCTGGCGGTGATCCCGTGGATGCCGACGTTGAACGGCGAGAATTCGTCGCGCGGGTCCACCAGCGTCTCGTAGGAAAACACCTCGCGCCCCTGCCGGAAGCCGACGATGCCGATCTGGCATATGCTGCTGACGCGCGAACAGGCGGTCTCGACATCGACCACGACGAAATCGGGCGCGGCGGGATCGGCGGGAACGGGCGTGTCAGGGCACATATCTGGCGAAGTCATGTCGCTCCCCTAGCAAGCCGAGGGCGTTCGGGCGAGTGCCGCACCTGCTTGACGCCGGGGACCGCAAGTGATCGAACCGGTCGCCGTGACTGACGATTCTCCCGAAACCGCATCGAAGGCCGAAGCCAAGGCGGAGGCCCGCGCGGACGAAGCCGCCGCCATCCGCCGCCGCTGGATCACCCTGGGCGAAGTGCTGACCGTCATCGCGGTCACCATTTCCGGGCTCACACTGTGGAACAGCTGGAGCCAGCGCAGCGACACCGAGGCGAGCAGGACCGCCGATGACCGCCGCGCCTCGGCCAGGGCGGCAACACTGGTGCTGACCGCCACCGGAGCGGACGACGACACCCTGGCCCTCAAGACCGCCTCCGCCGAGCAGTCGGTGCAGAGCCAGCGCATCGCCTTTCCGGCCGCGCTGGGCCTGTCGGCGGCCGAGACCACCGGCGAGCCCCGGATCGAGGCGGCATGGTTCGAAAGCGCGCTCAAGAAGGCCCGCAACGCGGCGAAGCTACCGGACAACAGCCGCGGCGACGAGAAGCTGCCGGTTCTCGTCACCACCCGCTTCCTGGTAGATGGCACATCGCACGAGGACGTCGCGCTCTATGAGATCGGCTACAGCATCTCCGGGCGCTGGCTGGGCGGGCACAGCATCACCTTGCGCGGCATATCGCTGCTGTCGCGTCCCCGTGGCGGCGCGGCGCAGGGCGCCCTCGACAATCGCTGGAAGCACCTGCTCGCCCAGGAACAGGCCGCCGGCAACTGACGGCCTCGCGGATCAGCCGCGCATGAAGCGCCAGCGGTCGGGCCCGCTCTCGGCCGCATCGAAGCTATAGCCGTCGCTGTCGAAGGCGCGCATCGCATCGATGTCGGAAACGTGATGCTCGCACATCCAGCGCGCCATCATGCCGCGCGCGCGCTTGGCGTTGAAGCTTACGAAGCGGGGACCGTTGGGGCCGGGTTCGCGGAATTCCACCTCGATCACCCGGATGCCGTCCAGCTTGCCCTCGACGGCGGCATAATATTCCTGACTGGCGAGGTTGAGCACCACGCCCGATCCCTCTTCCTCGACCTGCGCGCGCAGCAGGGCAGCGATGCGGTCTCCCCACCAGTCGGTCAGCTTCTTCTGGCGCGGAGCCCAGCGAGTGCCCATTTCGAGGCGGTAGGGGCGGATCGTGTCGAGCGGGCGCAGCAGCCCATAAAGCCCGGACAGCATGCGCAGATGGTCCTGCGCGAAGATCACCCCCGCCTCGTCCAGCGTGTCCACGTCGAAGCCGGTATAGACATCGCCCGCGAAGGCGAACAGCGCCTGCCGCTCGGGCAGTTCGGGGAAATCGCGGAAGCGGTCGGCGTTCAACTTGGCGAGGCGCGGAGAGATGTGCATCAGTTCGCCGAGCCGCTTCTGCGTCAGGTTCGCGGCGGACTTGGCGAGGCTGGCCGCCTCCTCCACGAAGTGCGGCCTCGTCGCGTCCAGCGGCGGCAGGGTCCGGTCGAAATCAAGCGTCTTGGCGGGTGAGAGCAGAGCGATCATGGGCCGTCCGGTAAAGCCGGCAGGCCCCCGCGTCAAACCCGCCGAGGCGCAGGTCGATGTGAGCCGTCTGACACGCGCATCGTCATTGCGAGCACAGCGAAGCAATCCAGGGCGGTGTAAGGCTGCCCTGGGTTGCTTCGCTGTGCTCGCAATGACGATGGATGGTGAGTTCCAAACGAAATTTCAGCGCCCCTTCCACTCCGGCCTGCGCTTTTCGGCGAAGGCGCGCGGGCCTTCCACGTAGTCCTCGGAGGCCATCATCGCCCGCATCGCGGGATAGTTCCACTGTTCGGCGAAGGCCTGATCGTAAGGCGCGGACAGGCCCCGCGCGACCGCTTCCTTGGTGGCACGCACCGCCATCGGACTGCCGCCGAGGATCTGCTCCGCCCAGCGCCGCGCCGCTTCCAGCACATCGCCTTCGGCCACCTCGTTGACGAAGCCCAGCGCGTGGCCTTCCTGCGCCGAGACGCGCCGTCCGGTCAGCAGCATGCCCATCGCGTGCTTGGCGCCGACCACTTGCGGCAGGATCTGGATACCCCCGCCCAGCGCCGCCAGCCCGACGCGAACCTCGGGCAGCGCGAACGCTGCATGGGTCGCCGCCACCACGATGTCGCAAGCCAGCGCCAGTTCGAAGCCGCCGCCCATCGCCACGCCGTTGACGGCGGCGATCACCGGCTTGTTCAGCCCCTTGCGCCCGGTCAGCCCGCCGAAGCCGTTGGGCGGCGACACCAGTTCCCCGCCCGCCGCCTGCTGCTTGAGGTCGTGCCCGGCGCAGAACGCCTTCGGCCCCGCCCCCGTGACGATGGCGACCCACTGGTCGTCGTCCGCCGCGAAGGAACCGAAGGCCGCGTCCATCGCGACTTGGGCATCGGCATTCAGCGCATTGCTTGCCTCGGGCCGGTTGATGGTGATGATCGTCAGCGGCCCTTCGCGCGTGACGGTGACAAGTTCGCTCATGCGGTCACCGTCTTCGCGACCATGCCCGCCAGCCGCGAGACGATGATGCTTTCCGCATCGTGCACGATCCGCCCGATCAGTTCCGCGCACGTCGGGATGTCGTGGATCAGCCCCTGCACCTGCCCGGCCCAGACGAGCCCGGCGTCGAGATCGCCCGTCTCCAGCGCCGTGCGCCCCTTCGCGCCCGAGACCAGCGGGCGGATATCCTCAAACACCGCGCCGTCGCGGGCAGAAATCTCCACCACCTGATCGGACACGCTGTTCTTCGCGACGCGGCCGGTATTGTGGAACTTGCGGAAGATGAGGTTCGTGCCGCGCTCGTCGTTGTCGACGATGAACTGCTTCACCCGCTCGTGGATTGGCGCTTCCACCGTGGCGCAGAAGCGGGTGCCCATGTTGATGCCATCCGCCCCCAGCGCCAGAGCGGCGGCAAGGCCGCGCCCGTCGCCGAAGCCTCCGCTGGCGATCATCGGGATCGTCAGCTTGTCGGCCGCCGCCGGGATCAGGATGAGGCCGGGAATATCATCCTCGCCCGGATGGCCCGCGCACTCGAAGCCGTCGATCGAGATCGCGTCCACGCCCATCCGCTCGGCCGAGAGCGCGTGGCGAACGGCCGTGCACTTGTGGATCACGGTGACGCCGTGCGCCTTGAAATCCTCGACATGCTCCTGCGGGCGGTGACCTGCGGTTTCGACGATGGTGACGCCGCTGTCGATGATCGCCTTGCGGTATTCGGCATAAGGCGGCGGCGAAACCGAGGGCAGGATCGTCAGGTTCACGCCGAAGGGCTTGTCGGTCAGGGCCCGGCAGCGGTCGATCTCGCGGCGCAGGTCGCCCGGCGTGGGCTGGGTCAGCGCGGTCAGGATGCCGAGCCCGCCCGCGTTGGAGACCGCCGCCGCCAGTTCGGCGCGGCCCACCCACATCATGCCGCCCTGAACGACGGGATGCTCGATGCCGACCAGATCGGTGAAGCGCGTGCGCAGGGTCATCACAGGGCCTCCAGAATGGTGACGTTGGCGATGCCGCCGCCTTCGCACATGGTCTGCAGGCCATAGCGCTTGCCGCGCGCCTTCAGAGCATGGATCAGCGTCGCCATCAGCTTGGTGCCACTCGCGCCCAGCGGATGGCCGAGCGCGATGGCGCCGCCGTTGACGTTGAGCTTGTCAGGATCGCCGCCCAGCGCCTGCAGCCATGCCAGCGGCACCGGCGCGAAGGCCTCGTTCACTTCGTAGAGGTCGATATCCTCGATCCGCAGTCCGGCGCGCTTGAGCGCCTTTTGCGTCGCCGGGATCGGTTCCTCCAGCATGATGATCGGATCGCCCGCCGTCACCACCATGTCGACGATGCGGGCGATCGGGGTAAGGCCGTAGTCCTTGAGCGCCCGCTCCGACACCACCAGCGCGCCCGAGGCGCCGTCGCAGATCTGGCTGGCGTTGGCGGCGGAGATCACCCCGCCCTCCTGCAGCAGCCTGACCGAGCCGATGCTTTCCAGCGTCGCGTCGTAGCGGATGCCCTCGTCCGTGACGTGGGGCACGCCGTCCACATCGAGCGGCACGATCTCGCGCTCGAACGCACCTGCCTGCGTAGCGGCGGCGGCGCGGCGGTGGCTTTCCAGCGCGAAGCGATCGAGCGTCTCGCGGTCGAAGCCGTATTTGGCGGCGATCATCTCCGCTCCGCCGAACTGGCTGAAGCTCTCCACTCCAAAACGCTGCTGGATGCGCGGGCTGAACGGGCCGACGCCGACGCCTTCCTTGGCGTGATAGGCGGTGTTGGAGAACATCGGCACGCGCGTCATACTCTCCGCGCCTGCTGCGATCACCACGTCCTGCATGCCGGACATGACCGCCTGCGCGGCGAATTGCACCGACTGCTGCGAGGAACCGCACTGACGATCGATGGTGACGGCGGGCACGCTGACCGGCAACTTCGAGGCCAGCACCGCATTGCGCGCGAAGGCGAAGGCCTGTTCGCCCGCCTGCGTCACGCAGCCGAGGATGACATCCTCGACCACCGCCGGGTCCAGCCCGGCGCGGTCCACCAGTGCGTTCAGCACTTCGCCCGCCATGTCGGCAGGGTGCCATCCCGCGAGCTTGCCGTTGCGGCGCCCGCCTGCGGTGCGGACGGCTTCGACGATATAGGCTTCGGCCATGGTCACAGATCCTTGAAGTTGGGAGAGCGCTTTTCGAAGTAGGCGGCAAGGCCCTCACGGCATTCGGGTGCGGCGCCCGACCGGGTAATCGCCGCAACTTCGCGTTCCAGCTGCGCGTCGAGGCTGGTTTCGAGGCTCTGGCGCAGCAGCGCGCGGGCCGCGCCGAGCGCGCCCACGGCGGCATCGGCGAGCCGGGCGGCGAGCGCGTCGCCCTCGGTGGCCAGCGCCTCGTCATCGACGGTGCGGGTGACCATGCCGATCGCCTCGGCCTCGTCGGCCTTGATGCGGCGGTTGGTGAGGATGATCTCCTGCGCCTTGCGGAGGCCCACGAGGCGCGGCAGCCACCAGCTCATGCCGCCGTCGGGCGTGAGGCCGAGCGTACCGTAAGCGGCGGTGAAGTGCGCCGAACGTGCGCAGAGCACCACGTCGCCGCCGATCGCGAGGCTGAGGCCAGCCCCCGCCGCCGGCCCATTGACCAGCACCAGCAGCGGCTTGGCCATGCGCGCGAAGCGGGTAAGCGCCATGTGCAGCGTGCCCGCCAGTTCGCTGAGCAGCGCATCGACATGATCGCCCGAGGACTTGAACAGCCCCACGTCGCCGCCCGCGCAGAACAGCCGCCCCGCGCCGGTGAGCACCACGCAGCGGATGGCAGTGTCGGTCTCGCAGCGGATGGCGATCTCGGCCAAGGCGCGCGCCATGGCAAGGTCGATGGCATTGCCCGCCTCGGGCCGGTTGAGGGTGACGCGGGCCACGCCCTCGGTCACCTCGAACAGGACGACAGGTGTTTCACTCACAGGCAGGCCTCCATGCTTTCCACCGCCAGCGCGACGATGCGCGGCAGGCTGGCGGCGCGTTCACGGGCGTGTTCGGACGCCGCCGTGCCCCGGATTACCCGCCCCTTTATACCGTGGAAGATCGCCGCCAGCCGGAAGTAGTTGAACGCGATGCAGAACGCATAGTCCTGCTCCGAGATCGGCGGGCGGCCGACATTGCGGCAATAGGCGGCAAGGTATTCGGCCTCGCTCGGGATCCCTAGCGCCGCGATGTCCGCGCCGCCCAGCCCCGCCACGATATCGGGCGGCATGCGGAACATCATCGCGTGATAGGCGAAGTCCGCAAGCGGATGACCCAGCGTCGAGAGTTCCCAGTCCAGCACCGCCAGCACGCGCGGTTCGTGAGGCGCGAAGATCATGTTGTCGCAGCGGAAGTCGCCGTGGACGATGCGCGTCTCGTCGCCCGCCGGAATCGCGGTCGGGAGCCATTCGATCAGCCGGTCCATGCCCGGATCGCGCCCCGCCTCGGTGTCCTCCAGATACTGGCGCGACCAGCGGGCGATCTGGCGTTCGAAGTAATTGCCCGGCTTGCCGTAGTCGCCCAGCCCCACCGCATCCGGCTCGATCCGGTGCAGCGCGGCGATCGTCTCGTTCATCGCGGCGAAGTAGGCGGCGCGCTCCTCGCGCGGGACATCGGGGAAGGTCGCATCCCAGAAGATGCGGCCCTCGACCATCTCCATCACGTAGAACCAGCTGCCGATGACGCTCTCGTCCAGGCACAGGCCATGGACGTGCGCCACGGGGAAACCCGTCGCGCCCAACGCCGACAGCACCCGCGCCTCGCGCTCCACCGCGTGGGCGCCTTTCAGCACCTGCCCCGGCGGCTTGCGGCGCAGCACGTAGGCGCGGCCCGGCGTGACCAGCTTGTAGGTCGGGTTGGACTGCCCGCCCTTGAACTGCTCGACCGTGAGCGGCCCTGCGAAGCCCTCGACATGCGCGTCCATCCACGCCGCCAGCCGCGCCTCGTCGAAGCGATAGCCTTCGCGCACGGCGCCGGAGCCGGCATTGGCGGCGGCGTCAGTGCTGCTCATGTGACATCTTCCAGTCCCGCTTGATCTTCTTGGCGAGGCTCCACTTGTGGACTTCGGTGGGGCCGTCATAGATGCGGAAGGCGCGGATTTCGCGGAACACCTGCTCGACGATGGTGTTGGCGGTCACGCCCTGCCCGCCCATCACCTGCACGCAGCGATCCGCCACCCGCATCAGCGCCTCGGACACCGCGACCTTGGCCATCGAGCTTTCGGTACCGCCCGCTTCGCCCGCGTCGAGCACGTCCGCGCACCAGTCGATGATGAGTTCGCTCTGCTTCAGGTCGATCAGGTTGTCGGCCAGCATGAAGCCGACGCCTTCGTGGTCGATCAGCGCCTTGCCGAAGGCCATGCGGCGATTGGCATAGTCGGTGGCGATCGCGTTGGCGCGGATGCAGGCGCCCAGCCAGCGCATGCAGTGCGACAGCCGCGCGGGCGCGAGGCGCACTTGCGCATAGCGGAACCCCTCGCCCGACTGTCCCAGCATCTGGTCGGCAGGCACGCGCAGGTTTTCGATGGCGACCACGGCATGGCCGCCGGGCATCGAGGAATCGATGGTGTTGGGCACATGCTCGATGCGGATCGCCGGGTCGGGCAGATCGACCAGGAACATGCAGGCGCCGTCCGTGGACTTCGCCATGACGATGCCAACCTGCGCGCCTTCCGCGCCGGTGATGAACGCCTTGCGCCCATTTATGACCCAGTGATTGCCGTCGAGATGGCAGGTCGTCAGCATCATCGAAGGGTCGGACCCGGCGCCGTTCTCGTCCGCCGGTTCGGTCATGAAGAAGGCCGAGCGCGCGCGCCCTTCCACCAGCGGCTTCAGGAACCGCTCCTTGATCGCCGCACTTCCCACCTTGCCGAGCAGGTACATGTTGCCCTCGTCCGGCGCGGCGGTGTTGAGCGCCAGCGGGCCGAGCGGCGAGAGGCCCGAGGCGCGCAGCACCACCGCCGTCTCGCGCTGGGTCAGGTGGCGGCCGTCGGGCAGGATGTGCGGCGTCAGCACTCCGGCCTCGCGCGCCTTGTCCTTCAGTTCGGCGACCAGTTCCTCAGCTGGACAATCGTGGTGATCGCGGCGCGGGTCCTTCTCGTAAGGCGCGACGACATCGCGCACGAAGGCTTCGACTTTCGCGGCGATCTCGGCGGTCAGTTCGGGACCGGCGCCGGGTACGCCGCTCACTTCGGGGCCATCCGGATCGCGCCGTCGAGGCGGATCGTCTCGCCGTTGAGCATCGGGTTGGTGACGATGCTCTCGACCAGCTGCGCGTATTCGTCGGGCTGGCCCAGACGACTGGGGAACGGCACCTGCTTGCCCAGCGAATCCTGCGCTTCCTGCGGCAGCGTGGCGAGCAGCGGAGTCCAGAAGATGCCCGGCGCGATCGTCATCACGCGGATGCCGTAGCGGGCGAATTCACGCGCCACCGGCAACGTCAGGCCGACGATGCCGCCCTTCGACGCCGCATAGGCCGCCTGCCCGATCTGACCGTCATAGGCCGCGACCGAGGCGGTGTTGACGATTACCCCGCGCTCCTCGCCGATGGGATCGGCATCGTGCAGGCGGGCGGCGAACTTCGACAGGACGTTGAAGCTGCCGATCAGGTTGATCGTCACGATCTTCGAGAAATCCGCGAGCGGAATCGCCTTGCCGTCGCGTCCGATCACCTTGGCGGGCGGGCCGATGCCGGCGCAGTTGACGAGGATGCGCGCCTTGCCGTTCAGCCCCTCGGCCTCTTCCAGCGCGGCTTCGACGGCGCCCTCGTCGGTCACGTTGACCGATACGAAGTGCCCCCCGATCTCGCGCGCGGTGGCAGCGCCCAGTTCGGCGTTGAGGTCGAACAGGGTCACTTTCGCCCCCGCCGCCGCCAGCCGCCGCGCGGTGCCCGCGCCAAGGCCGGATGCGCCACCGGTCACGATTGCCGCCACGCCTTCGATCTTCATCAGGAATCCCTTTCCAAACCGCCCGCCGAACCAGCGCGAATCGCGTCTCCGGTAGACTCATGAAACTCACTGGTTTCTTATGTACTCATCAGTACGTTGCATAACGACGCGTTTCTTGTCAATGTCGCCAGACAAGGAAAAGCCGTGACGACACCTGAGCAAGACTTCATCGATTCCCCGTTCCGTTCGCCCGAGGACCGCCTTCGCGAGAAGGACCAGAAGCGCGAGGCCGTGCTGCGCGCCGCCGTGCGGGCCTTCAACGCACGCGGTTTCCAGGCCGCCTCGCTCGACGAGGTCGCCGCCAGCCTGCGCATCAGCAAGCCGACGATCTACCGCTACCTCGGCAACAAGGAGCAGGTGCTGCTGGAATGCATCACGCGCGGCCTCGAACTGCTGCAGGAGGCGGCGGCGGAAGCCGAGCGCGAACCGGGCAACGGCCTGACGCGGCTCACGCATTTCCTGCGGCGTTATGCCGAAATCAACATGGACGATTTCGGCCGCTGCGTGGTGCGCACCGACGACAACGTGCTGTCCGAGGAAGGCCGCGCGCATTTCCGGGCGCTCAAGCGGCGGATCGACCAGGCGATGCGCGATCTGGTCGCGGCGGGCGTCGCGGACGGTTCGATCGCGCCGCTCGACGTGCGGATGACTGCCTTCACGCTGGCGGGCGCGCTCAACTGGCCCGGGCAGTGGTACGCCGCGCAAGGCGAACAGAGCGCCGAGGCGCTGGCCGCCACGATGGTCGACGTATTGGTGCGGGGCATCGCACCGCGTTCCTGACGCCCTGAGCATCCCCCCACCCTCGTCATTCCCCTTGGATTGCTTCGCTACGCTCGCAATGACGAGGGGATGTGGCGGCATCGCGCGCTCTAGGGGATCAACACCGCCTTGATGCATTCGCCGCTCAGTTGCGCGGCGACCGCCTCGTTGATCTGCGCGAGAGGGTAAGTGCGGATCAGCCTGTCGAACGGGAAGCGGCCTTCGCGGTAAAGCTCCACCAGTTGCGGGATGAAGGTCTGGAGGTCGCTGTCGCCCTCGACGATGCCGTGGATGCGATGGCCGTAAGTGATGAGCGAAGCGAGGTTGATCGACAGGCTGCTCTCGGGCCGGGGCGGCACGCCGACGAGGCCGAGCAATCCGTGGCTGGACAGCGATGCCAGCGCGGTTTCGACGACGGCCTCGCGCCCGCTGGTCTCGAAGGCGAACTCCACGCCATCGGGGAGGATCGCCCGGATCGCGGCGCCGACATCGCCCTCAGCCGGATCGATGACGTGAGTGGCACCAAGGTCCAGCGCCATGGCGCGGCGGGCGGCGAAGGGTTCGACGAGGATGATCGTCGCGCATTCCTGCACCACCGCGCCCATGACGGCGGCCAGCCCCACCGGGCCGCCGCCAAAGATCGCGATGCTCGATCCCGCGGGGCATGCCAGCGAGCGCATCACCCCGCCCGCTCCCGTCTGGAATCCGCAGCCCAATGGCCCCAGCAGTTCGAGCGGCACGTCCTCGGCCTCGATCTTCACGAGGTTGCGTTCGTGCGTCACGGCATGGGCGGCGAAGGACGACTGGCCGAAGAAATTGGTCGACACCGGCGCGCCGTCGATGCTGATCGCGGTGCTGCCGTCTCCCCGCGCGCCGGCGTAGTTCAGAACCGGGAACTCGCGGCAGTAGGAGGGCAGGTGTTCTTCGCAGCGGGGGCAGTGGCCGCAGCTGGAGAAGCCCAGCACCACCCGGTCGCCGACCGCGACCTTGGTGACGCCCTCGCCCACCGCCTCGACGATCCCGGCGCCTTCGTGGCCGAGCACGGCGGGCAGCGGGATCGGGATGAACTGGTCGCGCGCGATCAGATCGGTGTGGCACAGGCCGACGCCCGCGATCCGCACGCGCACCTCGCCCGTGCGGGGCTCGGCAATATCGACCGGCTCGACGGTGAAGTCGCCGTGGGCCTCGCGTGCGATGGCGGCGGTGGTGTGCATGCTCGGGCTCCCTCAGGCTGCGGTGTAGCCGCCGTCGGCGGTGAATTCGGCGCCGGTGACGAAGGCGGCGGCGTCGCTCGCAAGCCAGGCGATCATCGGCGCGATGTCGCTCGCCACGCCGAGGCGCTTCATCGGAATCAGCGACGCCCAGGCCGCCAGCGCGACTTCGGGCGGGATCGGATTGCCCTGTGCATCCACCGGCGGCTCCCAGTCGGCGCCGAGGTTGGTCTGGACCGGGCCAGGCAGCACGCAGTTCACGCGGATGCCCGCGCTCGCCCACTCGTAGGCGACCGCCTTGCTGAGCGCCCGCACCGCGCCCTTGGTGGCGCTGTAGGCGGCGAACTGCGCACCCGCGACCTTGCCGTAGATCGAGGCGACGTTGATGATCGAAGCCCCTGCTGCACCCTGCGCGATGGCCGCCTTCATCAGCGGCTCGACGGTCTGCATGCCGAGGTAGACGCTCTCCACGTTGATGCGGTTCTGGCGGCGCAGGATCTCCACCGGGGCTTCCGAGAACGAGCGCGACATCATGATGCCCGCATTGTTCACCAGCACGTCGAGCTTGCCGAAGCGGTCCTTCACCGCGGCGGCGCAGGTGGCCCAGGCGGCTTCGGCGCTTACGTCGTGGGCCAGTGCCAGCGCATCGCCGCACGCCTGCGCCGTCGCCTCAGCGCCTTCGAGGTTGAGGTCGCTGGCGATTACGCTAGCACCCTGGCGGGCGAGCGTCAGCGCCGTCTCCCGGCCGATGCCCGAGGCGGCGCCGGTGATCCAGCAGGTCTTGCCGGTCAGGTCGAACAGGGCACTGGGCATGGTCATTCTCCGATATTGGAACGGGCGTGGCGCTCGGGGGCCACGGGGGGGAGCCATGGCAGGCTGCCATCGCAGTAGGCTTCGAGGGCGGGCGTCCAGCGCCCCGGTTCGTCGAGGGTGCCGCCCTTGATGAGCGTCAGCCCCGGCAGCGCGCCCGCGATCGAGACGATGGGCGAGCCGCAGGTGCCGCAGAAGTGGCGCGAAACGGGCTGGCCGCTGTCGCCCATATCCTCGAACACCCGCGTCTCGCCCTGCTGGGAGAAGGCCGCGTCGGTCACCGCGATGACCAGCGAAAAGGCGCTGCCGGACTGGCGCTGGCAATGGCGGCAGTGGCACACGGCGGCGAGCAAGGGCTCACCCTCGAAGGCATAGCGCACCTGCCCGCAGAGGCAGCTGCCGGAGTGGGTCACGTTCGTCCCAAGCTCGATCACAGCGCCATCACCACCGACTTGGGTTCCAGATAGGCGTCGAGCACTTCGCTGCCGTTTTCGCGCCCGATGCCCGACATCTTCATGCCGCCGAAGGGGAAGGCCGGGTCGGCCAGCATCACGCAGTTGACGAAGACAGTGCCCGCCTCCAGCGCGGCGGAGGCCCGGTGCGCGGTGGCCAGATCGCGGGTGAAGACATGCGCGGCGAGGCCGAAGGCGCTGTCGTTGGCGAGCGCGATGGCTTCCTCGATATCGTCGAACGGCGCGGTGGCGAGGACCGGGCCGAACACCTCGTCACGCATGACTTCGGCGTCGGCAGGGACATTCCGCAGCACGGTGGGCGTATGGTAGAAGCCGCGCTCGGGCAACGCGGCGGCGGAGGGCATCGCCTCGATCCCGGCTGCCCTCGCCCGCTCGACGAAGCCCGTGACGCGCGCGTGCTGGCGGGCGCTGATGAGCGGGCCTAGCTGGCTGGCGCGGTCTGCACTTGGCCCCAGCTTCTGGGCGCTGCCGACGGCGGCGATGCCTTCGAGCACTTCGTCGTAGACCGCGCGGTGGACGTAGAGCCGCGTGCCCGCGTAGCAGACCTGGCCTGAGTTGAAGAAACAGCCCATCGCCGCCTGCGGGATGGCGGAAGCAAGATCGGCATCGGCGCAGATGATCGAGGGCGACTTGCCGCCCAGCTCCAGCGTCACGCGCTTGAGGTCCGGCACCGAGGCCGCGAGGATCGCCTGTCCGGTCGCGGTCGATCCGGTGAAGGCCACCTTGGCGATACGCGGATGCGCGGCCAGCGCCGCGCCGGTCGCACCGTCGCCGGTGACGAGGCTGAGCACGCCTTCGGGAAGCCCCGCGACGCGCGCCAGTTCGACCAGCCGCAATGCGCTCAGCGGGGTTTCGGGCGCAGGCTTCAGGACGACGGTGCAGCCCGCCGCCAAGGCCGGGGCGACCTTCCACATCGCCAGCACCAGCGGGAAATTCCACGGCGTGATAGCGGCGACGACGCCGATCGGTTCGCGCCGCGAATAGACGTGATAGTCGCCCGGCGTTGCGGACAAGGTGCCTGCCCTCCCCGCCAGCTTCGACGGCCAGCCCGCATAGGCGCGCAGCCAGGAAATCGCGGCGGGAATGTCCACAGCCTCGACAATGCTGACGGGCTTGCCGGTATCGAGCGCCTCCAGCGCGGCGAGGCGCGGCAGGTCGGCTTCCATCGCATCGGCCAGCTTGTGCAGCAGCCGCTCGCGCGCCAGCGGGGCAAGGCCGCGCCATGCGGGCGCGCGGAAAGCCTGCCATGCCGCCTCCACCACCTGATCGACCTGCGAGGCCGAGGCCACCGGGATATCCGCGAACGGCTTTTCCGAGCACGGGTCCACATCGGGCAGCGTCGCCTCAGTGGCAAGCCGGTCCCCGCCCGCCGTGAGCACCAGATCGGGAAGTTCCAGACCGTCGAAACCAAGCAAAGTCGTTTCTCCTGTCACGCTGGCGTCAGCACCACGTCGAGGTTCTTGAGGCCATTGATGAAATTGGACCGGAACCGGCGCGGCGGCGACTGGACCGCGAAGCCGGCCACCCGCTCCGCCAGAATGCCGAAGGCGACGCGCAGTTGCATCTCCGCCAGCCGCGAGCCGACGCAAACATGCTGCCCGGTGCCGAAGCCCAAGTGCTGGATATTGCCGCGCCCCACATCGAAGCGGTGCGGATCGGGGAACACGCTTTCGTCGCGGTTGGCGGCGATATACCACATGACGACTTTGTCACCCTTGGCGATGGCCTGCCCGCCGATCTCGGTATCCGCCATGGCGGTGCGGCGCATGTGCATGACCGGGCTGGCGTACCGTACCATCTCGCGCACGGCGTTCTTCAGAAGGTCAGGCTCGGCGCGGATGCGGTCCCACTGATCGGGGTTCTCGGCGAAGGCGACCACGCTGTGGCTCAGCGAATTGCGCGTCGTCTCATTGGCGCCGACCAGCGCGAGGATCATGTTGCCGGTGAATTCGCGCAAGGTGACGGGCTGGCCGTTCACCTCCATCGTCGCCAGCAGCGTGGCGAGATCCTGCCCCGGCGCGGCGCGGCGTTCCTCGAACAGCCGGGCGCAGAAGGCCATGAATTCGCCGAGGATCGTCGCCATCGCCTCGGGGCTCTGGCGGAAGTCCGGGTCGTCCTCGCCGACGAAGGCGTTGGTCCAGTCGTAGAGCTTCACCCACATGTCGGCGGGTAGGTCGAACAGCTCGCACAGCGTCAGCAGCGGCAGCGGCGCGGAGAGCAGCGGCACGATGTTGACGGGCTCGCCAAGCGGGATCTTGTCCACCAGCGCAAGGCAGCGTTCGCGGATGCGCTCTTCGATCCCGGCAAGGCGACCCGGGGCTACGGCAGGCATGATGAACTTGCGGTACTGGGTATGCATGGGCGGGTCGATCGAGATGAACGGCACCCCGATCGCCGATTCCCCCGCCCCCGTCAGGCCCACCTCGTTCTCGTTGAAGATGCGGTGGCCGCCGTTCTCGCTGGCGGACGAGAACAGCGCCGGATTGCGCGATACCTCGACGATATCGGCATAGCGGGTGAGCGACCAGAAACCCGCCCCATCCTTTTCGGGGTTCCAGTAGACCGGCTGCGCGGTGCGCAGCCGGTCGAACACGTCATGCGGCGCCCGGTCCAGATAGAGGTCGGGGTCCTTCAGGTCCGGGGAGGTGAGAGCTTCGGTCATGACGCGAGGCTCCCGCTCAGAAGCTGACGCGCGCGGTCACGCCGTAGGTACGCGGCGCGGCGGGGACGAGCAGGTTGTAGTTGAAGCCCGCGCCGCGAAGGTCGAGGCCATAGGCCAGCACCTTGCGGTTGAAGGCGTTGTTGATCCAGCCGCGCAGTTCGATGTTGTCATGCTGCCAGACGAGCGCCGCATCGACCTTGGCATAGGCGCCTTGCTGCAACTCGGAATTGACTTGGCCCGTGCCCGCAACATCGGTGGTGTTGAAGGGCGAGAAGTACTGGCGGCTGAAGTAGTTGACCGAGGGCGAAAACGTCACGCTGTCGCGCCCGGTGTCGAACACCTTCCAGTCCACTCCGAACTGCGCGGTCCAGCGCGGGGCGAAGGGCAGCGCGTTGCCGGACAGGTCGACGCCCTGCAGCGACAGTTCCTTGTAGGTCGCGTGGAGATAGCCGCCCGAAGCGTTGATGGTGAACCCGGGCGCGGGGCGCAGTGTCGCCTCGATCTCGCCGCCGTAGACTTCGGCCTTGGGCGCATTGACGAGGAAGTTGACCGGCCCGGCGCGCAAGTCCTGCACCTGCTGGTTGGTATAGTCGTAGTAGAACCCGGCCGCCGACAGCGTCAGCATGTTGCCCAGCAGGCGACCCTTCACGCCCGCCTCGTAGGCATTGACGCGCTCGGGCTCGACATAGTTGACGCCTGCCGAGGAGGTATAGCTGCCGCCGTTGAACGCGCCCGAACGATAGCCGCGGCTGTAGCTGGCATAGACCAGCAGCCCGTTGTCGAAGGTATAGCTCAGCGCCGCACGGCCGGTGAGCGCGTTGTTCTTGCCGTCGAGGTTGAAGCGCGCGTTGGGGTCGTAGGCGCAGGTGCCCGGCGCGCCGCTGCACGGCACGGTGGAGGCGATCGGCGTCATCGCATCGTCCACGCCGCCCGCGAAGAGGAAAGCGTAGCCGTCGCGGTACTGGCCGCGATCCCAGGTGTAGCGCGCGCCCAGCGTGAGGACGAGCTTGTCGGTCAGGTCGTAGTCGCCCTGAAGGAACGCGGCGTAGGAGCGGCGGCTCTGGCGGTAATGCTGGAAGAACCCGCCGTCGACGCCCGCGCCCAGCGCGCTGCCGATGTTGAAGCGGTTGTCGGTGACGGTGCGGTCCCAGCCGTAGAACAGGCCGCCCACCAGCTTCAGGGCATCGCCTTCGTAGTTGATCCGCGCTTCCTCGCTGAACTGGCGGAAGCCGGATTGCCACTTGATGTCGAGCACATCGTTCGGCGAACCATCCGCCGCCTGATCGAGATCGAGTTTGCCGCCGTCATACGATGTGATCGAGGTGAAGGTGAGCGTGGGACTCAGTTCCACCGAGACGTTGCCCGCGATGCCCCATGCATCGGTGCGGCTGAGGCCGACGCGGTTCTCGTTGATCTCGAAGAAGCCCAGGTTCGATGCGGCGCGCTCGCTCGGGATGCCGAGCGGAGTGGCCTGCGTGCCGCGATCGCGTCCGGCATAGGCGCGGATCTTGATGTCGACGGCGCCGTTGCCGGGCTTGGCGCGCAGGGCGACGCGGCCCTGCAGCGAGTCCACGCTGTTGGCGTCGCGGCCGCCGGGGTAGACGTTGCGGATCTGTCCGTCGCCCTTTTCGTAGTTCGCGGCGATGCGCAGGCCGAGTTCATCCTCGACCATGGTTGTCTCGACCGCGCCTTGCGCCTTGAACGTGTTGTAGTTGCCGTAGCCCGCCTGAAGGTAGCCTTGAGTGCCGTTGAGTGCCGGTTGCCGCGTGATGAAATTGATAGCGCCGCCGGTCGTATTCCGGCCGAAAAGCGTGCCTTGCGGGCCGCGCAGCACCTCGACGCGGTCGAGGTCGAACAGGCCCATGCCATGGCTGGTGCGCGCAGCGATGTAGACGTCGTCGATGTAGACGCCGACCGGCGATGCCTGGTTGGAATTGAACTCGTTCGCCACACTGATGCCGCGCAGCGAGAAGTTGGGCTGGGTGCGCCCGAACGAGCTGCTGACCTGCAGGTTCGGCACCGCCGTCGCCAGCGAGGCGGAGTTGGTAATTCCCTTTGATTCCAGTGCATCACCGCCCAATGCAGAGATCGCCAGCGGCACGTCGAGCAGCGACTGCGAGCGGCGCTGCGCGGTGACGATGATGTCTCCGGCAACGGCTTCGCTGGCCTGCGGAGCCTGCGTCACCTCTTGCGCCAGCGCGATGTTGGAAACGCCGCAGCTCAGGATGACGGACGCGATTCCAGCTCTGGTGATGTTCATGTGTACCTCTCCTCCCTCGCCCCGTTTTTCATCTCAGGGGCTTCGTCGGGTTGCCCCATGACTAGCCGCTGCGAGCCTCCATGGCTTTAACCGGGCTTGATCCCGTTTTTGTCATTTCTTGCGCTCGCCTTGAGCCAGTGCCCTCTTGCGTCCCAAGGTCGCGGCGACGGCGGATCGACAGAGTCCGCGCCCGAACTTGCCCGAGAGAGGTTTCATCGATGCACCCCAGGCCCTTCGCCCTCAGCGATGCGCAGCGCCCCGCCCTCGTCATTCCGGCAACGGGAGAGACGGTCAGCTACGGCGAACTGGAAGCCGCCGCCAATCGCGGCGCCCACTTGCTGCGCCATCTGGGCGCGAAGCGCGGCGACGTGGTGGCGCTGCTGATGGACAACGAGAGCGCGATCTTCGACGTCGCCTGGGCCGCGCAGCGCACCGGGCTCTACCTCACCAGCATCTCGACCAAGCTGGGCGCGGCCGACATCGCCTATATCCTGCGCGATTCCGGCGCGCGCCTGCTGGTCCACTCCGACCGCCTCGCCCCCCTCGCCGCCGAGGCCCTGCGCGATGCGCCCGGGGTGGAAAGCTACGATGCCGGCCGCTGGCGCAGCGCGATCACGTATTATCCCCAAACCCCGGTGGAGGACGAAAGCGCGGGCACCGACATGCTCTATTCCTCAGGCACTACGGGCCGTCCGAAGGGCGTGAAGCCGCCGCTCCCGCAAGGCCCGCTGGACGAGACGACGCCGCTGGAAACGATGGGCACCGCGCTCTACGGCATGGGCGAGGACACCGTGTACCTCTCCACCTCGCCGCTCTACCACGCAGCGCCGCTGCGCTGGGCGATGACGATCCACCGGCTCGGCGGCACCGTGGTCATCATGGAGCGCTTCGATGCAGAGGAAGCGCTCGCGCTCATCGAGAGCCACCGCATCACCCACGCGACATGGGTGCCGACGCACTTCGTGCGGCTGCTGAAACTCCCGCCCGAAGCCCGCGCGCGCCACGATCATTCCTCGCTGCGCGCGGTGATCCATGCCGCCGCGCCTTGCCCGGTGCCGGTCAAGCAGGCGATGCTCGACTGGTGGGGGCCGATCGTCCACGAATACTATTCGGGCACCGAATGCTGCGGGATCACCGCGCTATCCTCGGCCGAGTGGCTGGGGCGGCCCGGCTCGGTCGGCAAGGCGGTTCTGGGCAAGGTGAAGGTTGTGGACCCCGAAGGCCGCGAACTGCCCCCCGGCGAAACCGGCGACATCTACTTCGCCGACGGGCCCTCCTTCGTCTACCACAACGATCCACAGAAGACCGCCACGGCACACAATGACCGGGGCTGGGCGACGCTGGGCGACGTCGGCCACATCGATGCCGACGGCTACCTGTTCCTCACCGACCGGCGCAGTTTCATGATCATCTCGGGCGGGGTGAACATCTATCCGCAGGAGATCGAGAACCACCTGATAACCCACCCAAAGGTCGCCGACGTCGCCGTCATCGGCGTACCGCACGAGGAGATGGGCGAATGCGTCCTCGCCGTCGTTCGCCCCGCCGATGGGGTCGGCACCGGGCCCGCTCTCGCCGAGGAACTGACCGCCTTTACGCGCGCCGCGCTAGGCGGCGTGAAGACCCCAAAGACCTTCGAATTCCGCGACGAACTTCCCCGCGAACCCACCGGAAAGCTCATGAAGCGCAAGCTGATCGACGAGTTCAGGACGCGATGATGTCAGGATTCGGCAAAATCCATGCGTATTTTTGACAAGGCGCTGCAGTGGTTTTGCGGTATCCTGTCCGGATCGAAAGAGCAGCCATGACTGCCGGACCGGGAAAAGGATGCCGATGGACGCCCCATTTGACGCCGCCGTGATATGTGTTGCGCCGCCTCCGGCCGGAGCGGTGCGATGATCACGGCATGCAACATCGCCTCACCCTCGGCCTGGCATGGCGAGGCGATCATCGCGGATACCCTGCGGCGCGGGCCCGAGGTCAGCCTGGAATCGAGCGATGGACGCTGGCGTTTCAGCCGCTGGCGGCAGTTCGTGGGAAGCTACGCCCTGCCCGGCCTGCCGGACCCGCTGTTCGTGGTGCAGCTTGCCGGCAAGGCCAACGTGCGAACCTGGGACCGCGACGGCTGGAGCGACGATGCCGCCTATCCCGGCGCCGCGACGATCGTTCCCGCGACGATGCAGACCCGCTGGCTGGTCGACGGCGAACTGGACGTCATCACCCTCAGCATCGATTCCGACGAACTGCGCTCCGCCTCGGTGCTCGACCAGTTCTCGCGCATGCGCTTCGCCTTCAACGACCCGCTGGGCTCGGCGCTCTCGCGGCAGATCCTGGCCGAGTTGTACGAACCGGAATCCGGCGCGCGAGACATCTACGTGGCCTCGTTGATCGATGCGCTGAAGGCACACATGCTGCGCGGTCCGGCGCGCACCACGGCGGCGGACTTTCCGGTTTCGGCGTTCTCCTCCTACCGCATCCACCACATGATGGACACGATCCGCCGCCACCCGGAGGCCGAGCACAGCCTGGAAAAGATGGCTGCCGACGCCGGGATCACGCCTTCGCATTTGTGCCGCGTGTTTCGCAAGGCGACCAACATGACCCCGCACCAGTTCGTGCTCAAAACGCGGCTGGAGCGGGCGCAGCAGATGCTGGCGCAGTCCGACGCACCCATGAACGTGATCGCCGAACTGCTGGGCTTCGGCAGCCAGAGCAGCTTCAACCGCGCCTTCCTCAAGTTCTGCGGGGAGACGCCGTCCTGCTACCGCAACCGGCGATCGCTGTCCTGACGCCGTAGCCCCCTGCCGGCCCCGGCCCCATTCGGCCGTGCCCCGGAAAATGGGCGGAGAGAAAATCGGCGAGTGCGCGCACCTTGCCCGCGAGGTGCCCGGCGGCGGGAGACGTCATGCGCCTCGCCTTGAGCAAATTCTGCCTCCGCGAAGCCATGGCCTGACCCCCAGGCACGGCGAGGCCGCCCTAGGACTTTTCGGAGTAGCTGCGCCTCTACTCGGAAACCTACAGTCCCGGACCACAGGATCGCGGGTAACGGCATCGGACCGGTACCTAGACAGGATCCTGGGACGCCGGGAGATAGCGATGACTGAAGACTTCGAATGGGATCTGGAGGCCGATGTCGTCGTCCTCGGCTCGGGCGGGGCGGCGATGACGGCGGCGATCACCGCGCATGACTTCGGTGCGAAGGACGTCGTCATCCTGGAAAAGACCGGGATGGTCGGCGGCACCACCGCAATGTCCGGGGGCATGCTCTGGATTCCGGGCAACCATTACCAGACAGAGGCCGGGATCGACGAATCCGACGAGGATGTCGTCGCCTATCTCGACGCACTCGCGCCCGGCGCGCTCGATCCCGATACGCTGATGGCATTCATGGAGAACGGGCCGGAGATGATCCGCTACTTCTCCGACCAGACCCCCGTGCGTTTCCACGCCTACGCCGATTTCCCCGATTACCAGCCCTATATGCCCGGCGCCAAGCCCGACGGCGGGCGCTCGCTGGACAACGAGGCGTTTTCGTTCGAGCGGCTCGGCAAGTGGGCCACGCGCGTCAACCCCACCAAGATGGCCTATCCGGTGCGCGGCAGCCTGATGGAGGCGATCAACGGCACCCTGGACGACGCCACCCTCGCCGAACGCGAGGCCGGCGATTATCGGGGGCTCGGCCAGGCGCTGGCGGGATCGCTGTTCAAGGCGGTGCTCGATCGCGGCATCCCGGTGGAATTCGAGAAGCGCGCGCGCAAGCTCGTCAAGGACGGCGACCGGGTGATCGGGGTCGTCGCGGAGGACGCCAGCGGACGCGATTTTCGCGTACGCGCCAGGCGCGGCGTGGTGATCGCCACGGGTGGTTTCGAATGGAACGAGACGCTGGTGAAGACCTTCCTGCGCGGCCCCTTGACCGGCCCCGTCAGCGTGCCCGAGAACGAGGGCGACGGCCTGCTGATGGCGATCGAGGCCGGCGCGCAGCTGGGCAACATGCAGCATGCCTTCTGGCAACAGAGCGTGCTGGAATTCCAGCCCCAGCATCGCTCCGCCAAGCCCAACTACCTGCTCGGCTCCGACGAGCGCGCGCGGCCCGGCGCCATCCTCGTCAACCGCGCCGGCAAGCGCTTCGTCAACGAGGCGGCGAACTACAACGCCATGGGCAAGGCGCTCCACGCCTTCGACGCCGGCACCCATTCTTATGCCAACCTGCCGTACTGGCTCGTCATCGACCAGCGCTATCGCAGCAAGTACCAGACCTTCAACACCGCGCCGGGCGGCCCCACGCCTTCGTTCATGATGCAGGCCGACACGCTCGAGGAACTTGCCATCCAGGCCGGGATCGACCCCGCTGGCCTGACCGCCACCGTCGCCCGCTTCAACGACATGGTGCGAAAGGGCCACGACGACGACTTCAATCGCGGCGACAACACTTACGACAATTTCTATATGTGGGGCGATGCCGAATTCGATCCGCCCTACCGCACGCTGGGAATGATCGACCAGGGCCCCTTCTACGCGGTCAAGATGGAATCCGGAGCGCTGGGCACAGCGGGCGGCCCGAAGACCAACGCGGATGCGCAGGTTCTCGACTGGAGCGGCAATCCGATTCCGGGCCTCTACGCGGCGGGCAACGCCATGGCCGCAGTGCTGGGAGAAGCCTATGGCGGCGCCGGCGGCACGCTGGGGCCGGGGATGACATTCGGCTACATCGCCGGCAAGCACCTCGGCGCGCATATTCCGAACCACTGACCCGGTTGCCGGGCGCGCGGCAGGGTCAGGCGGTCAGGCCGCGGCAAGGCTGACGACGTCGGTGAACCCGCCGCGCTGGATGTCTTGTTCGGGCGGCATTGTCAGGTCGGGCGGCAGGCGAAAGACTTCTGACAGGGAACGGGCGTGATCGTTCCATCGAAAGGAAGCCGCGGGATGCGCCTATCGATCACTGTCGATAAGGTTCCCCGGACCGGGATGGCGGCCCGGCTTGCGAACCGGGCTCAGATCACCCTGGCGAGATGCTCCACCGCCACTGGCCCCACGAAGAACGGCGAAGCCAGATCACGCCACGCCTGGAAGCCGCCGGAGCCCCGGAAATCGACCATGTGCGCCTCCACGCTCTCCCAGCCGACGACCAGGCGATAGCATTCCGGGCGCTCTATCGAACGTTCCAGCGCGAACGAGACGAAGCCCCTGGCCGCCTCGAAATGCGGCCTTGCCGCCGCCACCGCCGCTTCGAATTCGGCGGCGCGGGCGGGGTCTATGGTGATCGCGGCGATTTCACGGATCATGCGTCGGGTTCCTCGACGAACTCGATCAGGTTGCCCGCGCAGTCGCGGATGAAGCAGCCCTTGCCGAAAGCCTCGCGTACGACGAAGGCAACGTCCACCGCCTTGCCCTCCATCTCGGCAAGGAATTCCTCGAGATCCTCGACCCGGAAGGCGACGTGCTTGTTGCCGTGTGTCCTGAGGTCGCTGGGGGGAAAGCGTCGCTCCTCGGGAAGCGGGGCGGCGCCTTCGACCTCGAACAGTTCGAAGCGCAGCGGGCCCTTGCGGACCATCGCCGCGTGCGCCTTCGCCGGGGCGATGTAGAACCGCTTCTCGACCGCGAAGCCCAGCACCCGGCCGTACCACTCCAGCGCCTCGTCCAGGCTCGGCACCGAGACACCGCCGTGATGGAAGGTGAATTCGGCCATCAGCGCGCCTCCGTGCCGATTTTCGCGCCGATTTCCGCGAAGGTCTGCGCGCACCAGTCGGCGATGTAGTCGCGCATGCCGGTGCCGTTGTCGGCGCCGCAATGCTCGACCTCGAAGTCCGCCTTCGTGAACATGCGCAGCGTACGCTTGGTGCTGTTCACCGCCTGGTCGTAGCTCAGCGGGGCATTGTAGGCGGGGATCTGGCGATCGTTCTCGCCGTGAGTGACGAGGAACGGCGCGCGGATCTTCTCGACCTGTCCCGTCAGATCGACCTGGTCGGTGTAAGCGAGCAGCGCATCGCGATCGTCGAAGCCGAACACCCACTTCACGTGGTCCCAGTAGTGCGGCACCGGATTCTCGCCCTCGTTGGCCACGCGCTCGCGCTGGCGCCGGCCCCAGACGTGGTTGGCGCCCATCACCGCGCAGAGTGCGTAGCGCGGCTCGTTGGCGGCGATGCGCGGGGCGTGGTAGCCGCCGAACGAGAGGCCGAAGATGCCGATCCGCGCGGGGTCGACGTCGCTGCGGGTCAGCAGGTATTCCAGCGCCGGCGTGCCCCAGCGCTCCCCGTCGAACACGGCGGGCAGGCCGCGCTTGCGGATCGCCTCGCCGGTGCCGGGCTGGTCCACGAACAGGGTGTTCATGCCGCGCTCCAGGTTCGACTGGCCGTGGCCGGCCATGAAAACCTGCTCCTTCATGGAATCGAGGCCGTTCACCGAAACCAGCGTCGGGCGCGGCGTGCCCGAACCGTCGTGGTGGAAGATCGCGGTATAGCTGCCGCCTTCGTAGGGTATCTCCACCTTGTCGACATGGATGCCGCGCAGGGCCGCCCCCATGTGGAACAGTTCCAGGCCCTTGTCATAGGCCGCCCAGCGCGGCGCGTAGTCGCGGCTCTGCATGCGCTCGGCGGCAAGGTAGTAGCCCGAGGCGCGCAAGTACTTGGTCCCCGCCGAGAGCCGGAAGCCTTCCGCCTCGTCGGCCGCGGCATTGGCGGCGACCTGGTCGGCGACGCGGATCCAGCTGTCGAACATCTGTGCCGAGCCCGCGTCCGCCCCCGCGCGCGAGGCTTCCTGGATCGGCCGGTTGGCCTCGTCGATCTCGCCGTGGTTGCCTCCGCATACCAGCGCGAGGTTGGTCGCGAGGTTCCACACGTAGTTTCCGGGAAACGGTTCGAACATGGATCTTCCTGTGCTGAAATCGTCACCGGACCTACCGCGCGGGCGCGCGGGCTGACCATCGCATAGGATCGATGCCACGGTATCGATCCTATGCCTTTGCTGGCGCCGCCGCGCTTCGCTAGCCCCTCGGACAAACTACCAGCTTATCCGGGAGAATAGCCGACCATGCGCCTCGCAACCCTCGACGACGGAACGCGCGACGGACGCCTCGTCGTCGTATCGGCCGATGGCGGCCATTACGCCGCCGCACCTTTCCGCACCCTGCAGGAAGCGCTCGAGGACTGGGAGATCGCGCAGCCGCAATTGCGGGCGATATCCTCGTTCGCCGAGCCGCTGGATCCCCCCACCCTGCGTGCCCCCCTGCCCCGCGCTTGGCAGTGGCTCGACGGTTCGGCCTTCGCCTGCCATGGCGAACTGATGGACAAGGCCCTCGGCGTGGTTCCGGTGAAGACCGGCAAGCCGCTGATGTACCAGGGAACTTCCGACAGGTTCTACGGCCCCGCCGAGGATGTCCGCTTCCCCGCCGAAGACTTCGGCATCGACTTCGAGGGCGAGTTCGGCGTGATCGTCGATGCGGTGCCGATGGGCACGTCCGCGCAGGACTGCCTTGGGCATATCCGCCTGATCGTGCAGATCAACGACTGGTCGCTGCGCAAGCTGGCCGGGCCGGAGATGAAGACCGGCTTCGGCTGGGTCCAGGCCAAGCCGCCCTGCTCGATGGCCCCCTTCGCGGTGACGCCGGACGAGATCGGCAACCAGTGGCGCGAAGGCCGGGTCTGCGCGGACCTGCTGGTCGACTGGAACGGCAGGCGCTTCGGCGCCGCCAACGGCGAGCCGATGGGCCACGGCTTCCATGAACTCGTCGCCCACGCCTGCGCCACGCGCGATCTGGTGGCGGGCACGGTGATCGGATCGGGCACCGTCTCCAACGCCAACTACCGCGAGATCGGCTCCTCCTGCATCGCCGAACGGCGCGGCATCGAACTGGTCGATCTCGGCGAACCCCGGACCGAATTCATGCGCTTCGGCGATACCGTGCGCATGCAGGGCACCCTGGCCGACGGCAGCGCGCCGTTCGGCGTCATCGAGCAGAAGGTGGTGAAAGCATGAATGCAGTCGTTTCCGATTCCGGCCTGCCCGGTATCCAGCGCGTCGTCACCGGTCATGACGGAAACGGCCGGGCGGTGTTCCGCTCCGAAGACGTGAGCGCACCGCGACTGATACCTTCGGGCGATGCGGCGATGCTGACGATCTGGACCACCGCCACCGTCCCCGCCGACAACAACGACGAGACCGAAGGCCGCGAACGGCCCACCGGCACCACCCTCAACGGCGGCTCGGTGATCCGCATCGTCGACATGCTTCCCCGCGCGCAAAGCCCGATGCACCGCACCAACTCGATCGACTACGGCATCGTCCTGAAAGGCGAGATCGAGCTGGAACTGGAGGACGGCCACAAGCTGACGGTGCGCGAAGGCGGCATCATCGTCCAGCGCGGCACCAACCATCTGTGGCGCAACATCACCGACGAGCCCTGCCGCATCGCCTTCATCCTGATCGAGGCGCCCGCCTATCTCCACGACGGCGCACCGCTCGACGAGCGCAAGCCCGAGCAGGTCGATTCCTCCTACGACGACAACTGACCGAGCCGGGACCGGCAGGGCAGCGACCGACATCGTCGGTCGATGGTCCTGCCGGTCTCATCTCACCGCGCCGGTCTCATCTCATCAGGCCGCTCTCACCATGCCGTCGCGCCCGCGTCGATCGGGATGTCGGCGCCGGTGACGTAGCGGGCCTCATGGCTCGCCAGCCAGGTCGCGCACCAGGCGATGTCCTCGGGCTCGCCCAGGCGCTTGAGCATGTTCTTCGCCAGAACCTGCGCCTCGAAAGCTGGATCGTCCGCCAGATGGCGCGCGGTGGCGGCGGTGCGGATGAAGCCCGGCGCGATCGTGTTGGCGCGGATCCCGTGCGGCGCGCCCTCCATCGCCAGTTGCCGGGTCATCGCCTGGACCCCGCCTTTGCCCGCGCAATGCGCCAGCGCCGGCGATCCCTCCAGCGCGTGCCGGGCATTGGCCGAGGCAAAGTTCACGATGCTCGCCGATCCGCTCGCCCTGAGCCAGGGCCAGGCCGCCCGCGTGGCGAGATAGACGATGTCCAGTTCCCCCGTCAGCGTGCGCTTCCAGTCGGCATAGGACATCTCCTCGAGCCACGCGAAGACGGCGAAGGCGGCGGCATTGACCAGCACGTCGATCCGGCCATGCCGGGCGCCGATCGCGGCGAAGAGCGCCTGCGTCGCTGCCTCGTCCGTAAGGTCGCAGCTCTCGTCCGTACCGGCGAGGTCGACGCCGATGACATGCGCGCCCTGCTCGCGGAACATCGCCGCGCAGCCCTCGCCGATGCCGTTGGCCGCGCCGGTGACGACCGCGATGCGGCCCTTGAGCCGATCAGGCACTGGCGGCCTCCAGCTTGCGGCCGCGCACCGCCAGCGCGGCGACCAGGGCCAGGATCACGCCCCCCGCCGCGCCGATCGAAAGCATCATGAACGCCCCCAGCAAGCCGCCGCTGCGCTGGCTGGCGTACGTCACCACCACCGGAGACAGGAACTGCCCCAGCGCGAAGGCCGACTGCCAGAAGCCGGTGCCGCGTCCCCGGTTCTCAAACGACAGGATCGACATCGACCAGACCAGCAGCGTCGGCAGCAGCAGCCCGGCACCGAGCTGGTTGACGAAGCAGCCGGCCAGGAACCCAGGAACGCTGCCCGCCCGCGCCATCAGCATGAAGCCGAGCGAAAGTAGCGCGAACTCCAGCAGCAGCAACCGCCCGACCGGCCACCGCGATCCCAACCGCGAATAGAGGAACGTGCCCAGGGGCACGCCGATCGAGGCGATGGATGTCAGGAAGCCGCGCTCCGCCGGGCTGGTCAGGCCCAGTTCGGCAAGCCCGCTGGGCGCCTGGATCTGCACGGTATAGAAGAAGATCGAACCGTAAAGGGTGACGACCACGATCATTGCGATCTTCGCCCAGGGGAAGCCCGCCCAGGACAGCGCATGCGGCGCGGAAACGGCCTCCTCCTCGGGCGCGCGCCGCGAAGGCTCCCAGGTGAACTTCCACACGAGCGCAAACATCACCAGCGCCGAGGCATAGGCCCAGAACGGCGTCCGCCAGCCGCCCTCGCCCAGCACGCCGCCCAGGTTGAAGAACAGCAGCGCCGACATCGAGGCGAAGGCGGTCTGCGCCGCCAGCCATCGGTCGCGCGCGGCACCGCGGTAGTAGTCGCCGATCATCGTCGTCGAAAGGACGTAGATCAGCGCTTCGGCAATGCCGACGCCGATGCGCGAGATCAGGATGTGCGTGAGATCGCTGAGGAACAGCGGAGCGACGCCGACGACCGCGTAGAGCAGGAACGAGAACAGCAGCAGCCGCCGCCGTCCGAAGTAGTCGCCCAGCATCCCCGCGACCGGACAGAGCAGCGCCACGCAGAGCGACGGCAGCGTCAGGATCATCGGCACCCAGTACTCGTGATCGGGAACGCCCGAGAACTGCACCATCATGTCCGGGACGATCGGCGTCAGCAGGACGATGGCCATGGTGGTCAGGGTGATCGGCAGGAGCAGCGAAATGCCGGTCATCGCCGAAATGGAACCGCGCGGTGTCACAGGCCGGTCCATCCTTGCCCGCAGCGCCCCCGCGACCGCTCCCACTTCGTCCACGAATGCACGGCCATCAGGTTCTCGCCTCTCTCTATGGTTTTACGCTTTGTCGCGTCTTCGCATCCGGCCGCGCCGCGTGTCGAATCCAAAACCAGGGATCATGCCCATCCATCATTTGGGTTCGCGCCGTCGCAGGCGCGCCGCAAGGGAAGGTCGGGAAGGGAGAGCGACGTTGGCCCGCGAACGGGCGGGCATGGGATGTGCCCCGGAGCACGCCAGCGTCTCCGGGGCATCGATCGGTCAGGTCAAAACTGGTAGCGCAGCGTCAGCGTGACATTGCGCGGCTCGCCGTAGGCCAACTGGTTGTAGAAGCCGATCTGCGAATAGTACTTCTTGTCGAACAGGTTCTCGACGTTGACCTGCGCCGACAGGCCGTTCTGCAACTGGTAACGCGTCATCAGGTTCACCAGAGCGTAGGGCTTGACCTTCAGCCGCTCGGCCACGCCGGTGACCGCATTGGTCGTGTCGGTGTAGCTCAGCCCCTCCCAGTTGACGCCGCCGCCCACAGTCAGGCCGTCGAGGTTGCCCGTCAGCGCATAAGTCGTGAACAGGCGCAGCAGCTTCTGCGGATAGAGCGAGTTCACGCGCGCACCGCTGGAGTCCTTGGCCTTGAACTCGGTATAGTTGGTGGAGACCTGCCAGCCGGGCAGGATCTCGCCGTTGGCCTCGATTTCGAAGCCGGTGCTGTGCGCCCCCTTGGCGGCGCGGTAGTAGGTCATCAGCGTGTCCGCATCAATGCCCGCGTACTGGCCCAGGTTGTCCTGCTCGATGCGGAACACCGAGATCGCCGTGTTCAGCCTGCCGCCGAAGAAGGTGCTCTTGAGGCCGCCCTCGTAGTTGGAGCCGGTGACGGCGGGAAGGAAGTTGCCGTCCACGTCTTGATAGTTCTGCGGCGTGAAGATCTTGGTGTAGCTGGCATAGATCGTGTGGTTCGGCGTCACGTCGAACAGCACGCCCGCGTAGGGCAGAAAGCGGTTCTTGTCGCCATAGTCGGCCGCGCTGCCGTACGAGGTGCCGCTGCGCTCCCACGAGGCGAGGCGGCCGCCGACGATGACCTTGAGGGGATCGGCCAGCGACAGGCGCGTGGCGGCGTAGTAGCCCCACTGCTTGGTGCGGGTATCCACCACCTGGCTGCGCGTGCCCCAGGTCGGTTCGGCATAGGAGCCGTCCCACTCGAAGAAATTGCCCGGCGCCTCGGTATCGAGCGCGCTGCGGCTGTAGAACGCGAAGTCCTGCGAGGCGAAGCTGGCGCCGGCGATCAGGTCGTGCTCGCGCCCGAACAGCTGGTACTTGCCGGTGACGCGCACGCCCACGTCGTTCTGTGCGGCGCGGCCTTCGTAGTTGGCGGCGAAGGCGTTCAGGCCCTCACCGGTTTCCTTGTCCACCGTGCCCGAAAGGTAGAGCAGCTTCATGTCGCTCTTGTTGAGCGTGCGGTTGCCGTAGACCGTCACCTGCCAGTCGGCGCCGAGATCCTGCTGGAGGCGGGCAAACATCGTCTGGTTCGTGGACTTCCACGTCGTCCAGTCCGCGCCGATCGTCGTCGAACGCGACCAGTCGGTGCGGGTGCCGTCCGAATACCATACCGGCAGGCCGCCCCACTGGGTGCCGCGCGGGTCGTTGTTCTGATAGCTGATCCCCGCGCTGACATGGGTGTCGGGCGTGAGATCGGCATCGACGACGCCGTAGAGCACCAGCTTCTTGTTGTGCAGCACGTCTGTGAAGCTGTCGCCCTCCTCGTACTTGGCGACGCCGCGCACGCGGATGGTGCCGTCCGAGGTTACCGGGGTGCCGACTTCGGCCGTCACCGAGTAGGTGTTCCAGCGGCTTGCCGTGGCGGTGATCGAGCCGGTCAGATCCTGCGCGTCGGCATGCTTGCGGATGAGGTTGATCGAGGCGGCAGGATTGCCCGCGCCGGTCATCATGCCGGTGGCACCGCGCACGATCTCCACCCGTTCGTAAAGCGCGACGTCGAGCAGCGTCTCGCCCGCGCTATAGGCGGTTTCGTACTGCACGGGCACGCCGTCGACCAGGTAGTTGTCGATGTCGAAGCCGCGCGCGGAGAAGCCATTGCGGGCATTGTCGAGCGCGCGCGAGGATACGCCGGCGGCGTTGTTGATGACGTCGGACAGGGTACGGATGCCCTGGTCCTCCAGGCGCTGCGCGGTCATCACCGTGACCGACTGCGGCGTTTCCTGCAGGCTCAGCGGCAGGCCGGTCGCCGAACCGAGCTTGTCGTCGGTGGTATACGAGCCGGTGACGATGATGGCGTCGTCACCCTTGCCCGGTTCGCTGTCTGCGGCCTGCGCCAGCGCGGCGCCCGGAGCACCGACAGCCAGCGCCAGCGCTGACACGCCCTGCAGGCACGCATGGGCACGGCGGAAACGACGAAGTTGCATTGAATTTGACCCTGACCTTTGCGTGATGTTCACGCTATTGCGACGCACTCGCTTTTGTGCCGGTAGGAGTGCGATCGCATAGAGTCAATGTCCCCGCAAAACAGGCGAGGCGGCCGCGTGGATCGCGGCCGCCTCCCGGTATCCGGGCCGTGCGCGTGAGCGACGGCGGGGGCCTTCGCAAGGCTGCGATCAGAACGCGACGCTCAGCGAGGCGCGTGCGGACAAGTCCGTGCTGTCGGCGGTGCGCTCCATCCGGGTCGAGATCTTCCAGGTGAAGTCGTAGCCGCCCGCAAGCATGCCGACTTCGCCGATCCAGGCGCTCTTCACGCTTTCGCCGGCGATGGTGAAGGCGTCACCGGCGTCGTAGCTGTCGCCGCCGTTGAAGTAGGCGGTGGTGCTGCCCAGGCTGCCGCTCAGGGTCTGCCTGCGCCCGGCCTCGAGCGTGAAGGTCAGCGGCTTCCAGTCCACCGAAGGGGTGCCGAGCGAATAGGCGGCAGTCACCGTAGGCGTGGCGCTGAGCTGCTTGCTGGTGCGGCTGGCGACCGTGAGCGCCATGGCATCGCTGTCGGCGCTTTCCTCGTAGCCGCTTTCCTTCAGCCACATCTGCTCGATCTCAAACTTGGGCTTCACGCTGAAGCGGCGCGAAACGTCGTACTTGTAGGAGGCTCCCAGCAGGCCGGAAAAGAGCCAGCCGTTCCAGTTGCCGTCCGCGTCATAGGTAAAGTCCGTATCGTCGATCGTGCCGGTGTAGGTACGGGTGGAATCGATCGAGATGCGCGACGCGCCGAGGCGGGCGTAGGCCATCAGCGGCCCCTTGGTGGTCCGCCAGAAGGCGCCGAAGTCGTGCTGCCCGATATCGAGGTTGCCGGTGCCGCCGTTGTCCTTCACCGAGCTTTGAATCCAGGCATAGGAGACGCCGAAGTAGCCGAGGTCGGTGTGCCGCTCGACACCGGCGGACAGGCCCCAGCCGCTGACCTTGTAGCTTGCGGTGCCCGAGGCCTCCTTGCTCGAACGGAAATAGACCGGCTCCAGCCATCCGTCGATGTCGGAGATGTCGTACATCGAGGTCTCGTCGCTCAGGTGCCGCGCGGCCAGGCGATCGGCCATGGTCACCGCCTTGAAGACGCCGCCGGCATGATCGGGCAGCAGGGCGCTGACCTGCGTGCGCAGCGAGGCGCCGTCCGCGATGTCGAGGAAGCTGTCGGTGATGTCGTCGTCGTTCTGCGCCGTGGCGTAGATCGCGTCCCAGGCGGATGCCTGCGACTTGGTGAGGCCCAGTTCGTCGGTCGTCTTGCGGGTCACCGTCAGGTAGATGTTGCTGTCGTCCGACGATACCGCGCCATTATAGATGTACGGGGTCGCCGCCGAGGAATTGAGCGATCCTTCGATCGTCAGGTCGTCCGATGTCAGCACCGTATAGGAGCCTTCCGCCGTGGCGAGGCTGTCGAACGTCGCGCTGACGCTGGCGCCGTCCTCGAGCGTGGCGGAAGCGACCGAGATCGTCGAGCTTTCGTCCCCGTCGACGTAGACGCCGATGGTGCCGCTGGAGCCCACGTAGAGGCTGCCGAAGCTCACCGTCGTCGCCTCGTCCGGAATGTAGGTGCCGCCGTTGATGACCATCGACACGTTGTCGGCATTCGTCAGCTGGCCGGAATACGTCGCGGTGTCGTTGATCGTGACGGTGCCGGTCTCCCCGGCGAAGTCCATGGTGCCCGAATAGAGCGACTCGCCCGAGAGCGTCGCGGTCGCGGTGCCGGTGCCCCAGTAGATGTCGCCATCGTATTCGGCATCATCGGAGAGCGCGAGCGTGTCGTCGCCGGCGCCGAAATAGGTGTCGCCGTCGATGAGGCCGGTCGAGGAGGTGATCGTGTCGTTGCCCGATCCCAGCAGGATGTCGCCGACGATCGTCGCGTAGTCGGTGGTGTCCTCCTCGTCGTATTCCTCTTCGTAGTCCGCCCGGGTCTCGGCATCGTCGTCGTTGAGGTACTGGGTGATGGTGACGCCGGTGGTGTTCGCGGACAGGTCCAGCGCGACGCGGGTGTCGGTGGTCGTGCCACCGGCGGTGATGAAGCCGGTGTTGACGATGTTCGTCAGCGTGCCCGAGAGATCCTGGATCGCGATCGTGGTCCCCTCTCCCCCGGAACTCAGCGCCGCGCTGATCGTACCGCTGTTGTAGAGCGTGGTCACGGTGCTGCCCTCGTTGATGAGCAGCGCGATGGCGGTCGAATCGTAGGACGTCGCGTTCAGGGTACCGGAAACGCCGATGCCGTCGGTCAGCGTCACGTTGCCGCCCTCGCCGCCGATGACCAGGCCGTAGGCGTTGGTGTTGCTGTAATAGGAGTTGGACGTCACCGAGCCTTCGATGGCGATCGAATAAGTGCCGACGTTGGCGGCTACCGCACCGATCGTGATGTCCTCGGTCCCGCCGACCTGGATCGCGGGCCCGTTGCCGTAGTTTGTGATGACGCCGGTGCCTTCGTCGGAATCGTCGACGCCGTCGTTGTCCTCGTCATCATCGTTGTCGTCATCGTCGGAAGGCGCCGCGGCGACATAGATGCCGCCGTCGACGTTGCCGGTGATCGATACGGCGGCAGTGCCGGTACGCAGCGCGGCACGCGACAGCACCTCGGTGTTGCCGTCGTCGTCGGTATAGGAATAACCCTTGGTGACGCTACCCTGGATCGTGACGGCGCCAGTCACGTCCCCGGCCACGCTCACGGCCGTGGAGTTGTTGCCGACGACCGAGACGCTGCCTTCCACCGTCAGGTCGCCATCCACGCCCTGGGTGGAAATGCCCACCGCATTGTCGCCGATGACTTTGATCGTGCCGGTATTGGTGATGTCGCCGGTCCAGTCGCCGGCCACGACGATGCCGCCGGAGTCCTGTCCCTCGACGGTGATCGTGCCTTCGTTCAGGATCGTTCCCGAGGCATCGCCCGCGACGTAGACGCCGTAGCGGTTGCTGGCGGAGGCGATGCCGGTCGTGACGATGTTGTCGTCGTCGTCAATCGTGTAGTCTTCCAGAACCTCGATCGTGGCGTCCTCGCCGATCGATACCGTAGAGTTCGTGCCCGACGCCACGTAGATGCCGGTGGCGCCGTCCGCATCGCCGACCTCCAGCGCGCCGTTCATCGTCACAGTCGAATCGCTGTTGACCGTGATCGCGTCGCCGCTGTCGACCGCGATGGTGCCGTCGGTCGTCACCTTGACGTTCCCGGCGTCCGCCGTGGACAGCGCCGTCGTCGTGCTCTTGGACACGGTGGTGTCCGCGAAGGCGGGCTGGGCGGCAAGGGTGAGCGACAGGGCGCCGATGCTGGTGGAAAGGTGCAGAGTACGCATTTGCAAGAGTCCCGTTTCAGTAAGTTCGGATGGCACGCGGCAAGCGCCGCGGCGGGTCAGGGTCCGCGATGCCCGTTGGGTCGTTCGTGAAGGGAGGCGCGCCGGAGCGCTCAGCCGGGGTGCCTGTGGCGGTCGGCCTGCACCGGGGCGGGCGGACACTCGCTCTGCTCCGCCCATACGCTCGGCATGAACAGGTAGCCTTCGTTCCTCACGGTGCGGATCAGTTCGACCGAGCCTTTCGGCTGCAGCTTGCGGCGCAGGCGGAACAGCCGCACGTCGATCGTGCGATCGTCGGAGGCCGGATCCTCGACATGCGCCAGTTCCATGAGCTGCTCACGCGACAGCACCGCGCGCGGGTGCTCCGCGAAGGCGCGCAGGAGGCTGTATTCGCCCGGCGACAGGGCGACCAGGTCGTTGGCGGGATCGAACAGGAGGCCGAAGCCCAGGTCCATGCGCCATCCGGCGAAATGCAGGCTGTTGCCCGAGGTCTCCTCGGCGATGCGGGCGGTTGCCAGGGGCGCGCGCCGCAGGCTCGGGCTGGCGGCGCGCCGGCGCAGCACCATGCGCAGCCGTGCCAGCATCTCGCGCATGTCGCACGGCTTGACGATGCAGTCGTCGGCGCCGATCTCGAGGCTGATGATGCGGTCGATGCTGGTGCTGAACGCGGAGTAGACGACCACCGGCGGCCCGACCGGAACCAGCCGGCGCAGGGCCTCGAGCCCATCGGTCGGCGACATCGCGATATCGAGGACGACGAGGTCGAAGCGCGTCAGGTCGAGCCTGCCATGCATCGCCGCGAGGTTGTCGACCCCGACGGCATCGTAGCCATGGCCTGCAAGGAATGCGATCAGGGATGAACGCGCGTCGCCGTCGTGATCGACGACGAGAATGCGTCCATGCGCGGTTGTTGCTGGGATAGGGTCGTTCGGCATTCCCGCTGGTTATGCCGCGTCCTTATGGATGAGATTTCACCCGGCACGCCGCCATCGGGCCGCGCGGAGATATTACCGCGACGCCGGACGTCTTTCGTCAATATTACGACACTTCTGCAGCGCGGGTCGCGACAGGAATGCAACAACCCCGAAATGACGCCCGGCCTGATACATTGTCATACTTTTGCGGGGCGGGATGCATTACCGGAAAATCACCGCCGCAAACGGCACGCAATTCCCCAAGGGCAGGACCGGCATGCCCCGGGGTCTTTCGCTTCGGCAACGGTTGTGCGGCAAGCCGGTCAGTTCGGTGCCGGATACTGGAACGCGAGATCGCGCGGCAGGTCCGCCATCGCCGACAACGCGCGCGCCCCCTCGCCGTCGAGCGCGGGATCGGACGGCTGCCCCAGGCCCGCGGAACCTTCGGCGAGCCGTGCCCGCGCGCGCGCCAGCGCGGCACCCATCGCGGCGGGATCGATCACGAACCTGCCGCTCGCCGCATCGTAGCCGAGGCCGCCGCCGGACTGGCGCAGGTACGTGTACTGCACAAGCGCCGCCCGTGCGCCTGGCGCCTGCCCGCCCTCCCGCATCGCCTGGAACAGGCTCACCACATAAGCGGCGAGCAGCGGCGTGGCATCGGCCGCCTCGCCGCCGGAAGCCCGCTGCATTTCCAGCACGCGCGCCGCCGCGTCGATATCGGCGCGGAGTTCGGCCGGCAGCGCCGCATCCCCTGCCGCCGGCGGCAGCGCCGACCGTTCGAGTTCGCGCATGGAGGCCAGTTGCTCGACGACGCCGGGGGCCAGGCTGCCTGCCTGCCGCGCGACCAGGACGGCCTGCGCCACCGGGCGCATTAGCCGTTCCGTGCGAAGCGCCGCGACATTGTCCAGGCACACCACCGCGATGGTGGAGGCCGCCGGCTTCGCTCCCGCCATGTTCAGCGCATGCGCGGCCCGGATGCCGGTCGCATCCGCCCCCGCCGCGTGGACGAGTTCCCCCGCGATCGCCTGCCCGCCTGCGCATGCGCCGCCGGCGGCCTGCGCCTTGCCGTCATCGCCGGCGACGGCTACGAAGCCGCCCAGCGAGGCCTTGATCCCCATCAGGTGATCGTCGCCGCGGCCGGCGGGTCCGATGTCGACCAGGAACCGGGGGTGCTGCACCCTGCTCCAGGCGCCATCGCTGAAGCTGTAGATATCCGTCATCAGCGCGCCCGCGCGCAGCATCAGGTAATGCCTGAGTTGTTGGTCCTGCGTGTGCTTCGCCGCCTTCTCGAGCAGCTTGGCGGCGGGCCGCAGCCATTTGCGATAGGCGATCGAATAGGACACCGCCGTCAATCTGTCGCCATCCCGGCGCACTACCGTGTAGGGGCTGAGCAGCGCCGCCTTCTGCCGTGGATGCAGGGTAAGGTAGCGCTCGAATTCGCCGCGCGTCAGATCCTCGGGATAGAACCCGGCGCCGGCCGGCATCGCCTCGGTGCCGACGAACGGCCTGTCCGCGTCGAAGTGGTCCCACGGGCCGAACTCGCGCTCGAACAGGGCGATCCGTTCGGCATGGCCGGCGGACCGGTCCTCCTCCAGCGCCTTGTGCAAGTCGGCGTTATGCGCATGACGTTGTCGCAGGTAGACTTCGTTCATCAGCGCCGACGCCCTGACCAGCAGCCGCAGCACTTCGCGCTCCTCGCTGCCGAGCGCCGACAGGTCCGGCGCCACCCCGACGACGGGAGCCTGCGCGAGGCGCCGCGCAAGCGCGGACGAGGGTTCGGCCTGCGACAGCTTGCGCGCCTGCGCCGCGACGAGCGCGGTACGGCTCGGCCTGGGCGCGCCCACCTTCTCCGGCCGGGCCGGTCGCTGCCTCTCCTCCCGGCGTTCCTGCGCGGCCCGCGAGTTCGGCGAATGCAGCAGCCCCTGGTGAGGCCCGCAGGCCTGAAGCAGCAACACCGAGGCCAGCAGCGGGAGGGCGAGAGCCGATCGATCCCTGTCGAACGCGATTCCTGTCATGACCGGCAGCGCTATGCATCGCGAATTGCCACCCGATTTCAGCGGATTTCAGGCATGGCGGCCGGCACCTCGGGCACCTGCGCCCGCGCACCCGTATGCCTGATATGCGAACTGCCGCGTATCAGGGTTTGGACAGAGCACTATTCTCACCGGCATAGATAAAAACCGGAGGGGAAGATGATCCGTACGATTCTGGCATGCTCGACATGCATCGCTAGCCTGGCCGCGCCTGCGGCGCAGGCGCAGGCGGAAGACAACACCGTCCAAGGCATCGCCGACATCGTCGTCACCGCCGAGCGGCGCGAAGCGAGCGTGCAGCGCAGCGCCGTCGCGATCTCGGTCATCAGCGCCGACGATCTGGAGCGCGGCGGCGTCTCCAACGCCTCGGCCCTGCTCGATTCCGTGCCGGGGCTCGACATCACGCGCTCCAACATCAACGCCAACATCTCGCTGCGCGGCCTCGGCGGCGGCGGATCGACGCAGTACGCGGACCCGGTGGTCGGCCTAAACGTCGGCGGAGTGCCGCTCAGCCGCACCTTCTCCGCTGCCTCGGCGATGTACGACCTGGCCCGCGTCGAAGTGCTCAAGGGACCGCAGGGCACGCTCTACGGCCGCAATGCGACCGTGGGCGCGGTGAACCTCATTCCCAACAAGCCCACCTTCACCCTCTCGGGCAAGGCCGGGGTCGAGGTCGGCAACTACGATGCCTTCCGCAGCAACGCGATGATAAACGTGCCGCTGGGAGACACCGTCGCGGTCCGCGCCGCCGGGCAGACCAACTTCCACGACGGCTACCTCAGCAACGGCTACGACGATGCCGACAACAAGGCCGGCCGCCTCAGCGTGCTGTTCGAACCGGGCAGCGACTTCTCCGCCCTCGTCTGGCTCGACTACTACCGCGACCGCTCGCACGGCCCCGGTACTGTCCTGCGCTACCAGACGGCCGGGCAGGAATGGGCGGTGCCGGGCAACCCGTGGTACGCCTTCGCCCCCGCCGGCTGCGGCACCCCCGCGCTGTGCCCGACCTGGGGCGACAGCGCCGGGCAGACCTTCAACGACGCCTTCAAGTCGCAGTCGGTGGTCGGCGACGACGGCTTCGTCCACCTGACCCAGCGCATCCTTGCGGGCGAGCTGACCTGGCACACCGGCATCGGCACGCTGACCGTGGTGCCCGCCAACGTCACCACGGCCGCCGACACCCGCACGTATTCGGGCGGCCTCACCTACACGCTGCGCAACCGCACCTACCAGAACTCGGTCGAGGCGCGCCTCGCCTCGGACGGCAACGGCCCGTTCAAGTGGCTGGTCGGCGGCATCTACTTCTACGAACACATCAATTCCAACCAGCAGACCTTCGAGCCCAACGGCTTCCAGATCATCACCAGCCCCAACCTGACCGACGAGAGCGTCGGCGTCTTCGCGCAGGCGACCTATTCGGTGCTCGACCGGCTGCGGCTGACCGGCGGCGTGCGCTATACCTCGGAAACCAAGAAGCAGGACGGCTTCAGCCTGCTCGACGGGACTTTCACGACAACCACCTGCCCCTCGCCGGGGGTGGTCGTGTCAGGGGCCACGACGGCCTACGGGAACTACTACCCCAACGGCTATTGCCAGGTGCCCAACGAGGGACGGCTGCACTTCACCAACGTCAGCTGGAAGGCGGGCGTGGAGTTCGACGCGGCCGAGCGCTCGCTGCTCTACGCCAACGTCTCGACCGGGTTCAAGGCGGGCGGCTTCGCCCCGGCCCTGCCGCCCAACACCTACAAGCCCGAGAAGCTGACCGCCTTCCAGATCGGATCGAAGAACCGCTTCCTCGACAACCGCCTGCAGTTCAACGTCGAGGCGTTCTACTGGAAGTACAAGAACCAGCAGGTCAACGTGCTGCAGACGCTGCACCCGGCGGGCCAGTCGGCCTATCCGGTCAACGTCGATGGTGACCTGAAGGGGGCGGAAGCCAACATCGTCGCCCAGCCGCTGAGCAACACGACGCTGACCTTCGACGTGCTCTACGCGCGCGGCAAGTACGACCTCTATCCCACCGCCGTCTCCTCCACCGGCACGCTCGGCGGGCTGACCGACTACCCGCGCATCAACCTGCCGCACTGGTCGGGCACGGTGAAGGCGCAGCAGGTCATCCCGGTGGGCGCGAGCGAGTTCGTGCTGGCGGGCGACATGCACTTCGAATCGAAGGCCAACCTGCGCCCGGTCGCTCCTGTGAACTCGCGCCCCGGCGACCTTCGCGATGCCTTCGCCACCTTCAACGCCTCGCTGACGTGGAACGCGCCGGGGGATCGCTACAGCGTCTCCGCCTTCGTCAACAACATCACGAACGAGGCGATCATCGGCACCGGCACGGGCAGCGGCAACGTGGGTCCGGGCACGTTCTACCGGCCCTCCACCAACCCGGCCGACGCGCGCATGGTTACGCTGCAACCGCCGCGCACTTACGGCGTGCGGGTTTCGGCCAGCTTCTGAGGCGAGCCCCCTGAATGAACCTGCGGCCGGCGCGCGCCCTCAAAGAAGGTCGCGCACCGGCTGCCTGCCATGGAGTTTCCCATGAACCACTCGAACCTGGCGCGGCGCCCGCTGCTGCTCGCACTGGTCGCGGCGAGCCTGCTCCCGCCGACGCCGGCCAAGGCGCGACCGGCGCCGTTGCAACGCTACTACGCGCTCGTCTTCACCGATCCCGCACCGGGCCGCGAGGAGGACTTCAACCGCTGGTACGACACGCAGCACGCACCCGACGTTGTGTCCATCCCCGGCTTCGTGAACGCCCAGCGCTACGTGCGCAGCGACGCGCAGATGCGCCCCGATGTGGCGGACAGCCCGCGCTACCTCGTCGTATACGAGATCGCCACGCGCGACCTCGCCGCCGTCTACGCCGAGGTGAACCGCCGGGCAGCAAACGGCCGCACCCGGATGAGCGACACCATCGCCCGCACCGGAGGCATGAACGTGACGTACCGCGCCACGCAGCGCCGCAACTGGGCCACGCCGGGCGGCAGCAACTCGTGGCTGCACATCGTCATGGCCAACCCCGGGCCGGGCGAGACGGATGCGCTGGAACGCTGGTATGCCCGTCACCACGCGCCGGACATGGTCGCCCTGCCCGGCTTCACCGGTTACCAGCTTGGCGTCGCCGCACCGGTGCAGATGATCGCCGACGCCGCCCCGCGCCAGCGCATGGCGCTGTTCGCCATCACCGCGCCCGCGCTGGCGAAGACGGTCGACGCCTTCCGCGCCGCCGCCCCGCACATGACGCCGGGGCCGGAAATGCACGACCTATGGGGCTTTACCTATCGTCCGATCGGACCGACGCTGTCCGGAGACGCCGTGCGCAAGGCACGGGCAGCAGCGCGCTAGGCGGCGAAAATTGTCCCATCTTGCTTCGGATGCAATCACTGGATGTCGGGACTGGCAGGTAACGCTCAAAGAACGGACTTGCTCAATCCCACTCCGAAGCTCACTCGCGGCCATGCGATCAATCTCGTCCAGCGTCATCACCAGCGGCGGACTGACGACGAAGCTCTCGCGCGCCGCGCGGATCATCAGGCCGCGTTCAATGCAGGCCTCGCGCACAATCGGCCCTCCATAGCCGCGTGATACGCCCCATGCCGACGACCAAGCCGACATGCACGGGCTGGAACAGGTAGCCGGTGAGGCACCAGCGGGCCTTGCATCGCATAGAACGAGAACCACTTCCACGCCTCGGCAAAGACGATGCAGACCTGCCCGCGCGAGTAGGCGCGCACGGTGAGCGCCATCGGCAGATGAACCGCCGGCAAGCCCGTCCGGATATCTCGGCGTCGCAAAAGTGCAATCGTCGCCCGCTAGATGCGCGAACGCATGAGCATCCATCTTCCCGGCCATTCTCGCGACCGCGCCGGGCCCTCAATCCTGGCGCGTGAGGCGCGCCTGTTCGCCTATGCCTCCGGGAACTTCGGCAAGGCGCTCGTCTTTGCCGGGGCAGATGTGACGATCCTGTTCCTGATGACGGACCTGCTTGGGCTGTCCGCCACCTCCGCGGGACTGATGATGCTGGTGGCTCTGGCCGGAGACCTGGTGTTCGACCTCGTCGCGGCGGCGCTGGTGATCCGGTTGCGGCGCAGCGGCAAGGGCTATCGATGGCTGGTCTCGGCAGGGACAGTACCGTGCGCGATGGCTTTCGCGATACTCTATGCCATGCCGGCATCGGGTTTGCGCCAGGGCTGGCTGCTGGCCGGCGCGATGCTGGCGTTTCGCGGCGCCTATGCGGTCATCGACGTGCCGCATAACGCGATGATGGCACGGATCACCAGCGATAGCCCGACGCGCGGCCGCGTATCGGGCTATCGCCTGCTGTTCAGCACGGCCAGTTCCTTGTGCGTCGCCCTGATCCTGACCCCGCTGGTGCAACAGGCCGCACGCGACCGTTCGTTCGATGCGCTGGCAGTGACCGGCGCCGTGGCCGCCGCCCTGTTCGTGGTGACCATGGTGACCTGCACGCTGACATCGAACGCGAGCACGCGCCCGGACAACGACGCCGCGCGCGACGGCATCCGCGTTCCGCTGCGCGACCCCTTGGTGCTGGGCATGGGGCTGCTGGCCATCGTCACCGGCTTTGCCATGCCGACGTTCGGGCGGATGATCCTGTACATCTGCACTTACGTGATCGAGCAGCCCGGACTGGTCCGCGCCATCCTGCTGGCGATGTCGCTGGGCCAGTTCGCAGGCGTGCTGTTCTGGACTGCGCTGACCGGGCGCGTCGACCAGACCCGCCTCCTGGTCCTGGGCTACGCAGTCAGCGCCGCAAGCCTTGCCCTGTTCGCAGCCTGCCTCCATCAGCCCGAGGCGCTGACCGCCTGCGCGGCCCTGATCGGCTTCGGCCTGGCATCGGTGTTCATGCTACCCTGGGGCATCCTCGCCAACGCGGTCGATTTCGTCGCGCTGCGCCATGGACGTCGGCTCGAGACCGGGCTTTTCGCCTTCTACCTCGTTGCCGTGAAGGCAAGCGGAGCGGGGTCGGCGGCGCTGATCGGATGGTCCCTGGGCTGGCTGGGCTATGTCCCGGGACAGGCCCAGACGCCGGGCGTCGAATGGGCCATGCTGGCACTGGGGCTGGGACTGCCGTTCGCCGGAGCCGCCGGCGCCATCGTCCTGCTTTCTCGTTTCGACACCGGGCACGCCCGCCACGCCGGTGTCCGCGCCGCCCTCGATCGCCGGGCCCGGCAGGCAGCCGGTCAGTCCGGCGCCGAACCGGTCTCCGGGTTGAAACGGGGATTGGCGAAGTCGATCGGCGAGGGATCCACGACCGCCGGCGGCGCCGCGCTCTCCGTCCAGGCACGGCAGAGCATGTCACGCAGCATCGATGCCCCCGCAGCGGTGCGCTCGTAGATCATCTCTCGCACTTTCGTGTCGGCGAAGTTCGAAAAGCCATCGCGCTTCTCCAGTTCGAACACCTCGCCCACCTTGTCGCCCGAGGCATCGAGGTAAGCGAGCACGGCGTCGAACATGTCGCCGGAGGTATGGCCGGGCTTGCCGATGCGCGGGGCGATGTCGGCGACGGTCAGCTTCATGCCATCGACGAAGCGGCTCTCGAAGCGGCCATGAACGGTGCGATCGGTGGTATAGCCGTGCGGGTTAGGCCCGCGCCAGCCGTCGCTGCTGACCGAATCGTGCATCGGGTTGGCGCCGTCGCCGATATAATGGCCGAGGCGGATGACATCGAAGGCGCAGTTCTGCTCGGCCACCGAAGCGTCCTGCCCTTGCGCCTTCGCCGCGCGGATGCGGCGCATGCACACGACGATGCGGTCATAGGCCTCGATCGCGGCATAAGGCAGCGTACCGGTCCAGCGCACGTTGGTACGCGCGGCGGTTTCGGGATCGCTGTCCCTGATCTGCTCGTAGCGCTTGTAAAGCGCGATGACGAACTCGTAGCGCGACCGGGGAATGGGCTTCAGGAACGCGAACTGTTCGCGGAACCAGCCGTGGTTGGGGTCTTCCTCGATCTTGGAGAAATTCTCCGAGTTGCCCCGCCATGAATCGGGCAGCAGCGAGGACGCACCGATATAGTCCTCGTACTTGCGCAGGAAGACCGGGCCGTCCGCGGGAATGGCCTCGATCGCGGCGCGGTCGATGACCGTGTGGGCGGTACCACCCCAGGCCATCGCGGCGGCAGGGGTGAGGCTCAGCGCGGCGACGGCGGCGAAGACGATATGGCGCATGGGAAACTCCAGCTTTCCACCCCTTGGCGGGGAAAGGGCATTATGGATCGAGGGGATCGCGCGGGTCCACCCTGGCCGACTGCGGCGAGGGGAGGAATTCGAGTTCCGTGGGTGATATCCGCTTGCCGGTCTTGCCCGGCTGGTAGCCCAGCTCGCGCTGGTTGCGGGCCACGAAGTCCGGGCTCTCGATCGCGGCGCTCTGGCCCGGATTGCAGACGATGAGCGCCTCCTTGTCCAGCGGCGCCCCCATGGCCATGAGAAGGCGCGTGGCATTGCGCAAGTTGGTGGTGGTGTGGCGCGCATAGGGCTCGATAACGATGGCTTCGGGCGGGATGCCGTAGCGGTCGATCAGAGCCCGGCGCATTTCCTCGGCCTCTGCGAAACGCGTGGCGCGCGGATGGGCCCGGCCGCCGGTAACGATGATGAACGGCGCCTCTCCAGCCGCGAAACGCTGCGCGGCCAGGCGCAGGTGGTACTTGCCGAAGGGACTGAGCGGCATCCCCTCCACTTCCGGCCCCACCCCGGTGACGATCAGCGCGCTATATCGGTAGCGCGCCCAGTCGAGGCCCTTCGCACGCTTCGTCGCGGGCGCGTTGAGGCCGCCCGCCAGCGGCTCGTAGCCGACCGCGTCCGTGCGGTCACTGCCGTCGAGCAGCGCCAGCGCGAACTCCACGCTGGGGTCCAGCGCCTGCAGGGAATGCGCGCGCAAAGTCTGCGAAAGCCATGTGGCCGCCTGCAGGCGCGAGCGGATCTCCTGCGGATCGATCATGCCTGCGCCGTCGATCTGCGGATAAGGGGGCACCTGCCCGAGGCCGTAAGTGCGCACGATGGCGTTGACGCCCGCGATCTCGCGCGCGGCCTGTGCGGCGGGTCCGTCATCCGGCACAGGAGCCGGCGCGATGGCCGACAAGGCAGCGGCCAGCGCCTGCGCCTCGCCGTCGCTCCAGAGCATCGCCTGCGCCACGCAGCCCAGGTCGCCGCCACAGGCCACGCGCCGGTCGGACCGGGCGCGCAGCATGGCGGCGACTTCGGGGCGGGCCTGCAGCGTGTTCATCAGCGCGGGATTGCGGCCCAGCGCATCCAGCAGCGGGAACAACCGCCGCGACAGGCTCTCGGCCAGGGTGTCTCCTGCCGCCGGAAGCATCGCAGGGCTTGCGGCCCCGGCATGAGCCGGGACCGCCGTGAAGGAAAGCGCCGCAGCGAGCACCGCCATGCGTGCCGAAGCCCTGCCCATTACCAGGACTTGCCGATGACGAGGCGGAAGTTGCGCCCATAGATCGGACGCCCGTAGATAGCCTCGGCGCTGCCCTGCCCGGCCAGCGAGTCGGTGCGGGTATTGCCTTCGGTCAGGCCATGCGCATTGAACAGGTTGTCGCCGACGACCTGCAGGTTCCAGCTGCCGTGCTTCACCGTCACGCCCGCACCGACGGTGCCGTATGCAGGCAGCGCGGTGTTGTTGTAGACGTCGACGTAGCGCTTGCCCATGTACGTGTAGCGACCATAGACGGACACGTCGCTATCACCGACCGCAAAGGAATAGCCGGGCCGGATATTGCCGTAGATCTTGGGCTCGCGCACGATCTGGTTGCCTTCGGCAAGCGCCGGATCGGCACCGTCGGAGTTCTGGAAGTCCTTGTACTTGGGATCGCTGACGGTCAACGCGCCGTCGATCGTGAAGCCCGGCAGGAACGCGGCCTCCAGGTGCCCGTCGAACTCGATGCCCTTGATGACCGCCTTGCCGACGAAGGGCACGGTGACGTCGTTCTGGCCGGTCTCCTCGTCATAGGCGAGGAACGAGGCGTTGAGCGGATCGAAGTTCGAGACGAACCCGGTCACGTAGAGATACGAGCGGCCCGAACGCATCTTGAGGCCCAGTTCGAACTGGTTGACCTTGGTGGTGATGGTCGTCGGCGTGCTGGCCGACATCGATGCGCTGATGCCGAAGGGCTGTTCGAGGTGCGAGGCGCGGCCATAGAGGCCGAAGGAGCCGCTGAGGTCGTAGTTCACCCCTGCCGTCCAGTTCAGCGAATCCGGCGCATAGTGGCGGGTCACGGTGGCTCCGGTGAAGCCGCGCGTGGTGTTGTCGGCCAGCGTCGTCGCGTCGCCCAGATCGACCTGCTCGGTCAGCGCCGCCCAACCGTCGTAGTAGTACTTCTCGTAACGGATGCCGCCGTCGATCTTCAGGCCGCTCGTCACCGTCCAGGTGTCGTTGCCGTACAGACCCCACATCTTCGCGTCGGAATCGCCCTTGGACAGCGTGGTCGTGTAATTCAGCACGCCGTTGTCGGTGACCGATCCCAGCACTTCGCCGGTGGCCGAATAGGCGACCAGGTCCAGTAGCTTGGGCTTGCTGGACACCTCCATCAGGTAGTTCTGGTAGATGACGTCCTGGCTCATGCCGTAGAGACTGCCGTAGAGGCCAAGCTTGAGGTCGTGGTCGCCAAGGCCGGTGTGGAAGGTGCGGGCGGCCGAAAGGTCGGCCTGGCCGGAATAGTACTTCGAATGGATATCGCGATACTGCGCCTGCATCACCAGGCCCGACGCCGAATAGGGATCATAGGCCGTGCTGGTCCCGGCGTAGACGTAGCCTAGCGAGGCGACATTGCTGCCAAAGGCGGTCTGCGCCGCACTCAGGTAGCTCGATGCGAAAGTATCACCGTCGGAAGGATTGGTCGTGGAATAGAGCGCCGCGAAATCGAGCTTACCTTGTGTATAGCCGGCCTTGGCGGAAATCAGCCAGTCGCCGAAGTTCGCGTCATAACGCAGCCCCAGGTTGAGCATCTGGGTATGGCGGCCGTCCGACAGGTCGCTATTGCGCGAGACGATGTTCCCGGCGCCGTCGCGGTACTGCAGGTTGACGTTGCGCAGTTCGGGCGTGTTCAGGGTGCCGGTGAAGTAGTTGATGTACTTGTTCAGCGAGACGCTGGGGTCCGTGGGATCGGAAACCGGGATCGGCAGATAGAAGACGTTGTGATCGTTGACGTAGTTGACGCTGAACTTGATCGAACCGTTGTCCAGATCGTGCTTGATGTTGGCGCGGATCTGGCCGCCCTTGTCGGTCGGGAAGCCGTTGTCGCGGTATCCGTCGTTGTACCGCAGGAAGCCCCCGATCGCGTAGTAGGTGTTCGAATTGATCGGGCCGGCCTGATAGGCATCGGCGCGGTAGAGTCCGCTGTCACCCAGCGTGACCTGCGCCTTGCCGCGCGGCGTGTCATTGCCGGTAACGGTGATCTGGTTGATGATGGCGCCAGAGTTGCTGGAGTAGATCGGTGCCGGACCGCCGCGCACGACCTCCATGTGGTCGGTCATGAGGTCATAGCGGATCAGCGAATCGCCGCGCCAGAAGTAGCCTTCGTTTTCCTGGAACAGGGTCATGCCGTCCTGCTGGAACGACACGAAGCTGCCGTCGCTGGGCAGGCCGCGCAGGCGGTAGATGTTCTGCACTTCGCCCCCGGTGATCTCGGTCTGGAAACCGGGAAGCTGGCCGATGAGGTCCGACAGGTTGACCGGCGCGATCTTCTCGACGTCGTCCTGCGACAGCGTGTTGACCGCATAGGACACGTCGAAGCGGCGCTCCGCGCGGGTCGAGCCGGTGACGATGATATCGTCGCCGCTGGCGTCCTTCGCGGCGGCGGGCGCCTCGTCGGCATAGGCGGGGGTGAAGGCGGTGGCGAGCGCGACGAAAGCCGCGCCGGTGGCGAGAACGGTCTTGAGCATGAAGGCCCCTCATGAAATTCGGGTCGCCCGGGAGGCGGCGACGAGGGCGCTCTGGACATGCAATGTGACGTTTTTAATTATTGTTGTGAAAATAAATAAATACTCTACGAACCGCGCATGGCTACTCCCGGTTTCGACAAGGACCAGCGGCGCATCCTGCACGAACTGCGTAAGGGCGGCGCACTTTCGCGCTCGGCGCTGGCCGAGCGGCTGGAGATGAGCAACACCGCCCTCACCCGCATCTCGCGCGATCTGCTCTCGCTCGGCGTTGTCGAGGAAGTGACCGAAAGCAACGCGCAAGGGCGCGGACGGCCGGCGATCCCGCTTCGGCTTGCAGCGAAGGGGGGCTATGCCGTTGGCGCCACGGCGCACAAGGGCCTGCTCGATATCGCCCTGGTCGACTTTGCCGGGGCTGTCATCGGCACCCACCGCGAAACGATCGCACCAGTCGATCCCCGGCAATTCGCCCAACGCGTGCGCCGCCTGACGCATGACCTCGTCGATCGCCACGGGCTGCTCGGGCAGCGGATGCTCGGCATCGGCGTGGCAGTGCCCGGTCCGGCGCTCTCGCCCGACGGTGACCGTTGGAGCGTTGTCGACGACATGCCCGGCTGGCGCGGCACGCCCTTGCGCGAAATCCTGAGCGCGGAACTGGGCTGGCCGCTGTGGATCGAGAACGACGCCAACGTCGCCGCGATCGCCGAGTTCTACATGGGCGGACTGCTGCGCGAGTTCTCGACGGTGGTGGTGATCCTGCTGGGTTACGGGATCGGCGCCGGGGTCATCGTCGATGGCCGGCTCGTGCGCGGCCAGTTCGGGGTCGCCGGTGAAGTCGGCTGCCTGTTTCCCGGCGACCGCCCCCGCCCGAGTCCACTCGACCTCCTATCCACCCTGCGCGGCAGCGGTTGCGAAGTCTCGTCCGTCAGCGATATCGATCCCGCGTCACCTGCGCAGGATGCGATCATCGCGCGATGGATGGACCGCGCCGCCCGCCAGTTGGAAGTCGTGGCCAACACCGCGTTCACATGGCTGGACCCCGGTGCGATCGTTCTGGCCGGCGCGGTGCCGCACGACGTCCTCCAGGGACTCTGCACGCGCCTGCTCGAGGCGGACCTGGTCGCGACGGTGGGTGAGCGTGGACCGCCGGTTCGCGTCTCCAGTTTGCGCGGATCCCCGATCACGCTGGGCGCGGCGCTGCTGCCGATCCACGCGATTTCCGCCGAGACCTGAGCAAGCGCTCGGCCGGATGCCCATGGCACTCTTCCCGGCGCCTAACGGGTTCATGATCCGGCCCCATCCCCAGTTTCTATCGCCTTGGCCCGATCCAGCGCTTGCCCCAGCCCGCCAAGCGAGATCGGCACGTCGATTGTCTGTCCATCCCCGGCGGTCTCGAACAGGACATGCAGCACGGGCTGGTGCCGCAGCGCTTCGACCGCGTCTTTGCCGAACTGCAGCGGGACCAGGCATCCGGTAGGCAGGCACGTCTTGAAAGGCAGTGGCGGCCCCGCCTTGCCAAGCCGCAGCGTCACACCCTTCGCCAGGTCGACACCGAACGGGGTCAACAGCGTGCCGACCGCCCCATACGGGACGGGCAGGAGTTCGATCGCGATCGTGCGCTGGAGCGCTTGGCCAGGCGCGGCTCTGGCAGCCTGCTGCTGGAGGATCGAACATTTCGTGCCCTTCTCCACCGTTACGCAGGTGACGCCCCAATCTCCGAAACGCTCACGCAGCGCCGGAGAGGGGCCATCGGCTGCGGTGGCGGCGACAGTACCCATAACCGCGGCAGCCAAGCCCGCGACGACGCGGGCCAAGCGTAACATGTTCCCGACTTCAATCTTCATGCGCAAAGCCTTCGGCCATCGTCAGAAGCGCCACGTCAGGTTGCCTTTCACGCCGTGGTCCTGCACGTTTCGCCCCGTCTGGCCGGAATAGGATGCGCTGAGGCTGACACCGGAACCCATCGTCGCTTCGATCCCGGCCTGCAATGCGGCCGCGTTCACGGCGATCGGCGCGCCCGCGATCCCGAAGACCTGCGTACCGGCACCAAAGCGCAAGTCCGTGAAAGGCGTCCGGTTGCCGAAGGCATGCCGCCAGCCGGTCGACCAGAACAGCCGCAGTGCGCCTTGTTTCGCCACGTCCAGATTGCCGCGCAGACCCAATGTCGAGAAGGTCACCTCGGTATTCCTGGACCGACCCACCAGTGCTGCATCGCCGCCGTTTTCGGCGAAGGCATCGGTATGAAGGCGCACATAGCTGACTTGCGCGAACGGCTCGAAGTAGCCGCTGTTGACAGCGATGCGATAGCCCACTTCACCGAAGGCCTGCGCCGTATGGCCGTCATACTTCGACGTCAGCGCATCACTGAATCCGGTGAACCCGACCGAACGGTCGAAGCCGAGCTTATGCCAGGTATAGGCCGCACCAACCTGCAGGATCAGCGGGCCGACATCGTGCCCGGCATAGATGCCGACATGGTAATTATCGCTATCGCCGGAATCGCGGTGCTGCGCCGTATGGAACTTCGAACGGCTGTATCCCGCCAGCACGCCGATCCTGGCGGTTGCACCGAGGGGTACGTCAGCACCGGCCAGAAGGCCTCGCGCCGACCGATGCAGGACGCCGGCATTACCGTTTCCGGCCAGGGAGCCCCACGAGCCATAGCCATTGCCCCAGATGGACAGGCCCGGTTTTCCAGCCGCCTCGCCATCGCCCCCGGAACGCAGCCGCGACGAGACCGCATCGCGCAAATACTGGCTGTCCTGAACCAACGCGCTCTTGGCGGAGGAATGGATTTCGCCGGACAACTGGCCGAACGCGATACGTGCCTCCTCGAAGCTCTGGAGATAGCCCAAGGCATCGCGCAAGCCGACGGTCGCATCGAGTGCGTCCAGCGCACCGGCAACGCTGCGTTCGTTCGGCGTGATCGCTGCCGAAACGAAACTGCTCGTCTGCGCAACGTCGAGATAGACTTTGCTGGCGTCGTAATCGATCACGAGATCGTAAAAGGCCGACACCGCCGTATCGCCGGTCAACGTATAAGTGCCGGTCACTCCATCTGCCGCCGTCAGCACCGTATAGCGCGTGCCAAGCCCATAGCGTGTTCCCGTGTTGGTCTTGGTCACCGCCAGAATGGCGCCGCTGTCGATAGTCGCGGCGCCCGAAGCCGCGATCCGGTCGGACAGCGTGCTTCCGGCGGTCACCTGCACGGCGTAAGTCGCATCCGCCTGCTGCGCGACGTCGCCATTGACGGTCAGCGTGCCGACGGCCGCACCTCCGGGAGCAATGGTGGATCCAGCCGCAGCGGTGATACCGCCGACCGTGCCCGTGCCGGAAAGCCGCGTGCCGCTGGCGAGCACCACCCGTGACGAGGCCAGCGATCCGATGACGGACAGTTCACCCTGCGCCACGCCGGTCACGCCCGACAAGCCGCTCGTTCCGGTCAGCGTAAGAACGCCCGCGCCCAGCTTGGTAAGAGTTCCGGTACCATCGATCGCATTCGCGAAGATCGCGTCGGTCGCCTGGTTCAACACCAGCGCGGCATTGTCGAGGATCGCGCCGCTTCCGAAGCTCGTCGCCGAACCCGCCAGCCGGCCGCCCGAGATCGTGGTTCCGCCCGAATACGTGTTCACCCCGGAGAGCGTCGTCGTGCCGGTTCCGGCCTGCGTGACGACGCCGGATCCAGAGATCGTGCCGGAGAAAACTACCGCATCGGAACGATCGAAGGCCAGGGTCGCGTTGTTGAGGACGTCGCCGAGAATCGCCCCGCTGGTCCCGCCGTCGCCCAGTTGCAGCGTGCCGCCCGAGACAGTCGTTCCCGCCGAATACGTGTTGTTTCCGGTGAAGATCAGCGTGCCGCCGCCGGTCTTGACGATATCGCCCGGCTCGGTGCCGTCGGAAATCGTGCCGGCGACGGTCGCGGTGACGCCGGTGGCCACGTTGATCGTCGGGTCGCCGCTTACGGTGATGGCATTGCCGATCGTCATCCCGTTCCCGGTCAGATCAATCGTGGTGAACTCGCTCATCGCCAGCGTCCCGGTGCCGAGAGCATTGTCGTCACCCAGGGACAGGGTGCCGGCAAGCAGCGCGGTGCCGCCGGAATAGGTGCTGGGACCATTCAGCGCATAGCCCTGCGATGCGGTCAGTATCAGCCCTCCCGTACCGTTGATCGATCCGGCGAACGCGCCGCTCGCCTGTGTAAGCGTCAGCGTATTGCTTCCCAGTTCGATGACGCCCGCGCCCATGGCGGTCGTGAGCGTACGATCTCCGTTCGCGGCGCTGAAGTCGAATGTCCCCGGCGCGTCGACCACCAGGGACGAGACGATGCTGCCGTTGCCGGTCAGTGCCAACACGCCCTCATTGACGACCGTGCCACCGGTATAACTGTTGGCGGCGGTAAGCGTCACTTGTGCGCTTCCGGATTTGCTCAGCCCGGCGGTGCCGGTGAGCACGCCATCGACCATCCCCGCCCGCACGTCGATGGTCTCGCTCACATCGGCGATCACGGTACTTGAAAGAGTGCCGCTGAACATCGTGTAGCTACCGAGGGTCAGCGTCCCGTTCTGAACGGTCGCGATGCCTTGAGTAAGCGATGCCTGCGTCTGGCTGGTGCCGCCGAGGTCCAACGTTCCGCGGTTGATGGTCGTCGTACCTTCTGCGGATCCGAGAGTGCCGGCACCGCTCAGCGCCAGCGTCCCGTCCTCGATGACGGTATTGCCCGTGTAGCTGTTGGCGCCGCTCAGTTCGACACCGCCGGTGCCGGTCTTGATGAGCCCGGCCGTTCCTGTGAGTATGCCGTTGACGCGGCCCACCTGCACGTCGAACGTATCATCGGCATCGATGATCGCATCGGCAGCAAGAGTGCCCCCCGTCAGGGAGTAAGTGTCCACCGAGAATGTACCGTTCTGGACGAATCCGCCGGTCTGATTCAGTGACGCCTGCGCCTGGCTGGTGCCGCCAAGGTCGAGCGTGCCGCCATTGACGGTCGTCGTCCCCGCACTTGATCCCAGGGTGCCGGAGCCGCTCAACGCCAGCGTACCGGCATCGACGACGGTGCCGCCGGTGTAGCCGTTGGCCCCTGCCAGCGTGACGGTGCCCCCGCCGGTCTTGGCGAGCCCCGCCGCCCCGGTGAGCGCTCCATCGACCGTACCTGCCTGCACATCGATCGAGCCCTCGGCATCGATGACGGCGTTACCGGCCAGTGTGCCCCCCGTCAGAGTATACGTCCCCACCGCGAAGTCTCCGTTCGCGATTGTCCCCCCGGCCTGCATCACCGAAGCTTGCACCTGCCCGGTCCCGCCAAGGTCGAGCGTACCGCCGTTCACCAAGGTCGAGGCGCTGTCCGCGCCGAGAGTCGCGTCTCCGGAAAGTACCAGCGTGCCGGAATTGAGCGTGGTGGTTCCGGTATATGTGCTGGCGCCGGTGAGCGTGACCTGCCCGCCCTCACCGGAATCCGCATAAGTGATGACACCCGCAGCGCCCGCCTCGGTGTCCGAAAAGGTGCCGGACAGCACCGTCGTGTTGCCGTTCATGTCGATCGTGTTCGTGGGCGTATCGTCGAGCACGAAGTCGTTCGAGTACGTCTCGCCGGCCTCGTCGATCAGCAGCGTGCCTCCCGCGAAAGTCGGGTTCACCGAAGAACCGAGGTTGCTCGATCCATAGTTCGGATTCGCGGTGTCGATGTCGTTGGCTTGGCCCGGCACGGTGACGCCGCCGCTGGAAGTCACCGTGAAAGTGCCGGACGAGATCGCATTTCCGGCCGGAGTCCAGACCTGGCTCAGGCCGCTCGTGCTGGCGTAGGCAAAAGTATAAGTGCCGGCCGTGATGTCGCTGAAGGTTGCCGCCTGGAAGTTGTAGACGCCGTTGTTCGCGGAGTCGGTCGCCACCAGCGAATTGCCGTCCGCGCTGACGTAAAAGAAGTTCTGGCCCGCCGTCAGACCTGCGGGAAGCGAACCGTCGGGAACGTTGCTCAGCAGGATCGAGAAGACCTGCGTGCCGACCACCGAACTGTCGGCGCGGTTCAACTGCACCGCTCCTTCCGCCGCGACGATCCCGTCGTGCCAGCTGCCGTAGACGATCTGGACATTGAACAGGCCGTCCGCCGAACCATCGGAGACGAGATAGCCAAGCGCGTCCGTATGGGCGCTCGCCATGGAGGCACTGATCGCGACGCTGGCGGCTGCGGCGGCCAGCAGCGCCGATCTTGCACGACGCAAGGTCAGACGCGAGTTACAGGCGGGAAGTGCCATAGGCGCGGTGTCGCGTTGAGGATTTCGACCGAGCTTGGCCGCGCGCATGTTCCGGATTGGCATCCAATTCGCCCCTTCTCTGTGTGACTGCAGATGGAACGACTGGCGGTCGTTCCGAAAAGTCATGTCCACGCATCGTCATTTGAGACGCGAACACCTTCAAATCCCCGCAGATTCGTTCAACTGGAGAAGTGCTAGCCTTTTCTTTGAAGAAAAATAATAGTGGCCTAAACCTAAGTATTTAATCTGAATTTTTACTTTTGAAGAATGCGATTACATTAGATTTTTTGCCATTCGCACCGCATTGGAAAATCCCGATCGGAGATGGCGGCTACCCTGCGGTTCTTGCCCGCCGGAATCGGTAATATTCACCGAGGCGAGCCCGATCGGCCTTGCCGGCCGTGCGTCCTTCGTGAAATCGACCGGCGCCCTGGTCAGGCGGCGACCGATGATCGGTTTCTGCCGTCTCGCTTTGCCTGATAGAGCGCTGCGTCCGCGGCCTTCAAGGCATCGGCACGGCTCTGGCCGGAAGACAGCAGGCAAAGGCCGACACTCACCGTCGTCCGTATGGGCGCACCGGATGTATCCACGCTGGATTGCTCCAATCTGACGCGTATCCGTTCACAGATCCGCTGGGCGGTCGCCAGTTCGATACCACCGAGCACGGCGCCGAACTCTTCCCCGCCGATGCGGGCGACAAGATCGCTCTCACGGACAGACTGTCGCAGCAGATCTCCGAAATGGACGAGCACTTCATCACCTGCCGCATGGCCGAAACGATCGTTGATCGTCTTGAAATGATCGAGGTCGAAAAGCGCGACGCATCCCAGCGGCCCTTCGGTGACGGAAGAGGACAGCAGCGCCTCCAGCGTCGCATCGAACGATCTTCGGTTGTGCAGCCCGGTGAGCGAGTCGGTGAGCGACTGCCGCGTAAGGTCTTCGATCAACTGGCGCCGACCGGTCACTTCGCGGACGATGCTCACCGTGCCGGTGACCTTGCCGCTTTCGTCGATCGTCGCCCGCATGTGCGTTTCCATCCACAGCGTCGTGCCATCGTTCCGGATCGCCCTGTACTCGGCGATCATCGTCGCGTCCGGGTTGAGCAGGGCGCTTTGACGCGCTTCGAGCACCGCAGGAAGATCATCGGGCGAAATGAGACGGAACAAGACCTTGCCCGTCAACTCCTCCGGTCGATACCCCCAGGCATGCTCGATCGAGGGCGACACATATCGCAGCGTACCGTCCGGGCCGAGCCGCATGATGATGTCGCTGGTTCGATCGAGGACGAGCCTGTGCAAGGCTTCGGCGGCGCGCAATCTCTCAACCAGCCTCCTGCGGGCGCGCAACTCGGCCGCAAGCGGCAGGAGGACGAGCACGACCGACGCGAAGTAGACTTGCAGTACCTGCAGCTTGAGGCTCATGCTGCCCTTCAGGAGGGTCGTCGGCCCGCTCCCGGCAAGCGAGCAGGACAATCCTACCACGATCAGAATCAGGATAGAGGCCACCGCACCGAACCGACCGAAGCGCAGGGTCGCGGCGATCATCGGCAGCAGCGGCAGCACGACGAGCGGCACGGTGTTCTGGCCGAACGCGGCCAGCGAACCGATGACGGTCAGCGTCAGCAGGCCGATCGCCTCGAACTGCCTCGATCGGCGGGCGCTTCCGATCCAGCGATAAGTCTGGCCGCGCAGGGTGAGCAGCAGCGGCGGAGCAAAGGCGACGAGCCCGAGGGCATGCCCGGCATACCAGTCACGCCAGCCGTCCCAGAAGGGAATTCCCCGGCCGGCGACAGCGCAAGCGGCCGCGAGCAGGGCCGTGAGCATCGGGACCGCGACACCCCCGATGAATATGAACCATGCGACCTCGGGAACCGACTGGAAGCGACCGAAGCGTGGATAGGCCCGCTTGAGCCACCATGCCGCAGCATAGGCCTCGCCCACGCAGATCAGCGGCAGGGCCAGCGAGACCGGTCCGCGCATGCCGAACAGGAACGAGGCCATGATCGCCGCCGGAATGCAAGCCAGCACCAACTGGCTCCACCGTCGCCTGGGGCTGGCGCAAAGGGCCGAGAACAGGATGGCTCCGGCGATCCAGACGATGGCGATACCCCCGTCGAACCTCGTCAGGTGCAACGCCAGCGACGAGCCGGCAAAATACGTGACGGCCGTGACAAGCAGCACCGGGAGACGCCGGGCAACAGTCGAAACGGCATTCGAAGGTATCACATGCAGCCGCCTAGATGTGCTTTTTCGGATCTACATCTAAGGGCATGCCCCAGGGCGCGGGATAGCGCAACGCCCCAGGCATCCTGGAGGGGACCGATCGCAATCGCACGCGCGTCGCCGGCCGGTCATTCAACTGGCGCGGCGGTCGCCCGCACCTCCTGCCTGTAAAAGGGAGGCAGATGATAGTAAGGCCTTGCCGGCCATTTGGATCTGGACAGTGATCCGGATCATTCCAATTCGACCGATCCGCCACCGCGCACGGCAACCGCCATGCGGCCGCGTCAGCCTCCGACGGTGCCGACGTGCAGGGCCTGCCGGTTCGGCGATCAGGCCGTCGGCGGATAGGGGTGGTGTCCGAAGGCCCACTGCAGCCGAGGTGCGGCATCGCCGTCGACCAGCAGAACCTTGGCATCGCGCCCCTGCATGCCGATCTGGTGCGCGGCATCGATCGCACGATTGAGGGCTGCCTTCTGGCTGGCGAAGACATCGACCGCGACTCCATGCAGCGTGACCGCCCATTCGAGACCACGGCGGAAAACATGGAAATCATTCCGGGACTGGCTCATCCTAGCTTCCTTTCGCATATTTTCGATCGACGAACCGAGCGCGTTCGCAAGGGACGGCGACCTCCAAGCTTCTCAAGTTATTTGATTGAGAATATCTGTCAAGCGACCATTCATCGCTTCTCGATCGGAGGGCAACCGGCCTCTCGGCCTTCCCCTGCGTGTTCGGTTTTGAGCACCCGGCCTGATTCAAATTGAACGTCGGCAGGCGGCGGCCTCGACTTCCTGCGTGATCTGGCACGGGTGCACGAGAATGCCGGTTTCGACCGGGTGCTCATGCTGGCTGGCGGCGAATCGATCGTCGCCACCGGGTTCGCCGCCTCGGTCACCGAACGGCTCGGCTTCATGATCCCGTTCCGGCCCGGCCCGCTCTCGCCGCTGCACGGCGCCAAGGCGCTCGCCGCGCTGGATCACGTAACGAAGGGCCGCATCCGCGTCCATGCCATCACCGGCATCACCGCCGAACCGGGCCTCGGCGATTTCCTGACCGACAAGGACGAACGCTACGCGCGCACCAGCGAATACCTCGACGTGCTGCGCCAGGCCTGGACCTCGGACGCGCCGTTCGACCATGACGGCAAGTACTATCAGCTGCGCAACGTCTATTCGCCCTTCAAGCCGTATCAGCAGCCGCATCCGCCGGTCTCGTTCGGTGGATCGTCGGACGCGGCCTATCATGTCGCCGCGCGGCACTGCGATCTCTATGCGCTTTGGGCCGAGCCTCTGTCCGACGTGAAGGAACAGATCGGCAAGCTGAAGGCGGCCGCCGCCGCGATCGGCAAGCCCACGCCGCGCGTCAGCCTCTCGGCCCGCCTCATCATCGGCAAGACCGAGGCGCAGGCGTGGGAAAAGGCGCACGAAATCGCCGAGAAGCTCGCCAGCAACCGCCGCAACGCCGCGCCCAACCCGCTGTTCCACGGCGTCCAGGGCACCGGCACCAAGCGCCTCCTCGCCGCTGCCGAACGTGGCGACCGCCATGACAAGTGCCTGTGGTTCGGCACCGCCACCGCCGTCGGTGCGACGCACGATTCCACCTCGCTCGTCGGCACCCCCGACCAGATCGTGGAGGCATTGCTCGACTACTACGACATCGGCGTCACCACCTTCCTCAATCGCGGCTACGAGCCGCTTTACGACGCCGTCGATTACGGCCGCTACATCATCCCCGCCGTGCGCGAGGAAGTGCGCCGCCGCGAGGAAGCGGCTGCGAAGGCCAGCGCTCCCGCCCTCCAGACCGCCTGACCGGAGCCACAAGGGATGACCATCACTCCCCCCCGCCTCGCGTCCGAGGCCGAAGCCATCGCCGCCGCGCATGCAGCCGCAGCGCAGATCGCCGTGCTCGCCCGCGATGCCTCGCTGAACGACCGGGTGCCGCATGAGGCTGCGGAAATCCTCTCCGTCTCGGGCGTGACCAGCATCTACGTGCCCCGCGAGTTCGGCGGCCTCGGCGCCTCGATCGAGACGGTGGTGGAGACGGTGCGGATCATCTCGGCGGCGGACGGCGGGGTCGGGCAGATCCTGCAGATCCACAACGTGATGATCCGGGGCGTCTTCTCGCGCCCCGACGATTCCTTCCGCGCCCGGCTGGTGGCGGACATCTTCGGCGGCAAGCGCTTCGGCAACGCGCTGGCGGAAGGGAAAGGCAAGGGCAAGGGCGGCGGCACCCGCCTGACGCTGGACGACCAGGGCATCTGGCGCCTCAACGGCCGCAAGACCTTCGCCACCGGGGGTTACCTCGCCGAATGGATCTCGATCTCCGCCCGCGCGACGGCGTCGGCGAAGGCACCTGGCAGCTCTTCAACCTGGCGACCGACCCGGCCGAGAGCACCGACCTGGCGGCCAGCCATGCCGACAAGCTGGCCGAACTGGTGGCGGACTGGGATCGCTACGCGGCGCAGAAGGGCGTCGCGCTGCCCGACCCGGCGCCGACGGCGGCGGCCAAGCCCTGACCCGGGCCATCGGGTACGCCGGGCGCAGAGCCTGGCGTACCCGATGGAGGCCGTTGCACGGCACCGCGCACTGCCCGGTGCCCGCCTGACCGAACCGCCGGCAGGGTTCAGTGGCCACGCTTCAGGATGCGATCCGCGTACCCCGGACAGGCGGGAACTGCGGTAACGCGATCCAAATACGACCGAACCCGGAAAATTAATTGCATTTGCGATTCATTAGCATGTATCGCGGCACGGACTCAGTTTCGTCGCCAAGGATATGCAATGCTCGTCCCGTTCCTGGTCATGGTCCGCGAAGGTATCGAGGCCGCGCTGATCGTCGGCATCGTCTCCAGCTACCTCCACCACGCCCGGCGCAGGGACATGATGCCGGCGGTCTGGGTCGGCGTGCTGCTCGCCAGCGCCCTGTCCCTGTTCGCGGGAGCCGCCTTGCAGATGGTCGCCGCGGAGTTCCCGCAGAAGCAGCAGGAACTGTTCGAAGGCATCGTCGGCCTCGTGGCCGTCGTGATGCTCACCTCCATGGTCTTCTGGATGCGCCGCGCCGCGCGCTCGATCAAAGGCGAGCTTCATGCCTCGCTCGATCGGGCCCTCGCGCGGGAAAGCGGTCCCGCCTGGGCACTGATCGGCATGGTCTTCCTCGCCGTGGCGCGGGAGGGCCTGGAATCGGTGTTCTTCCTGCTGGCGATCTTCCAGCAGAGCCAGGGCTGGGAAGCGCCCGTAGGGGCGCTGGCCGGAATCGCCGTCTCGGTCGTCGTCGGCATCGCCCTTCACAAGGGCGGCATCCGGCTCGATCTGCGGCGCTTCTTCCGCTTTACCGGCGTGTTCATCCTGCTCGTCGCGGCGGGCCTGCTGGCCGGCGTGCTGCGCAAGTTCCACGAGGCCGGCATCTGGAACGGCCTGCAGGGCGTCGTCGTCGACCTGAGCGAGGCGTTGCCCATGGACGGCCCCGTCGGCGCCGTGCTGGCCGGGCTGCTGGGCTATCAGGCGGTGCCCGTCGTCGGCGAAGTCATCGTCTATGTCGTGTTCCTGGTGGTGAGCCTGTTCTGGTTCTTCCGCCCTGCCGCGGCGCCCTCACTCTCTCCCGCCGGAGCCAATCGATGACCAGGCCTGCTTCCTCCCTGCCGATGCGCGCGGCGCTGATCGGCTCGGCACTGCTCGTACTGCTGGGCGCCATCGCCTTCTGGTACGCGTCCAACCGCGCGGCCAAAGGCCCCCGGCCGGGCGCGGCAAACGCCGTCACGGTGACCATTCGCGGCAAGGCCTGCGATCCTTCCGAGATCACCGTGCCCGCCGGAAGGACGACCTTCACCATCGTCAACGAGACGGACCGCGCGCTGGAATGGGAAATCCTGGACGGCGTCATGGTGATCGACGAGCGTGAGAACATCGCCCCGGGTCTGCGCCAGACGATGACCGTCAAGCTGCTTCCCGGCGACTACGACATCACTTGCGGCCTGCTCAACAACCCGCGCGGCAAGCTCCATGTGACACCGTCGGCACAATCCGATGCCGAGGCCGCCCGGCCGTCGATAGAGGCCTATGTGGGGCCGCTGGCCGAATACCAGGTCTACCTGCTGACCGAGGCCGAGACGCTCGACACTGCCGCCCGGGCACTGGTCGCCGCGCTCAAGGCCGGGCATCTCGACGAGGCGCGGCGTCTTTATCCCGCGGCCCACCAGAGCTACATGCGGATCGAGGCGACCGCGCAGGTCTTCGGCGACCTTGAGGCACGGCTCAACGCCCGCGCCGACTATTACGAGAAGAAGGCGGCCGATCCCGCTTTCCAGGGCCTGCGCCGGATCGAGTACGGCCTTGCCGCCGGCGACGATGCCCGGACGCTGGGGCCGATCGGCGACAAGCTGCTTGCCGACATCGCGACGCTGAAGGAACGACTGGCGACGATCGAGCTGAAGCCCGAACATCTCGCGGGTTTTGCCGAAAAGCAGTTCCGCCGCGTTTCGGAATCGCTCGCCGCCGCCCGGCCGGCTTCGGGAGAGGATAGCCCGGCGGACCTTCAGGCGCTTTACGAAAGCGGCAGCAAGGCCGCAGAACTGCTGTCCCCGCTGCTGGCCAGGGCGGACCCCGCGCTGGACAAGGCGTTCAAGGCGGACCTCGCGGCCTTCGACAAGGCGCTGGCCCCTCTGCGCTCCGGCGAGACCATGCGCGCGGTGAAGCTCGATGACGCGCGGCGACGCGCAGTGGCGGGGCTCCTCGCAAGGATCGCCGCGGACTCCGCGAAGGCGAATGCCGCGCTGGGGCTGGCATGAAACTGCGACTGCCCTCGCCGTCGCGCCGCGAACTTCTGGGTGGCGGGCTCGGTCTGCTGGCGGCCGCGCCTGCCTCGGCGCTGGCCCGCGCAGGCACCGTCGCTGCGGCAGACGGCGCGGCAGGCGACGCCAATGTCGCGGATGCGCCCCGCAGCACGCATACGCAGGATCGCGTAGCATCCCGGGGCATCCATCAGGCGGGTGTCACCACGCCCCGGCCGAGCGCGGGGATGATCGCCAGCTTCTACGTTCTCGCCGAGACAATCGACGATCTGGAGCGCCTGTTCCGCATCCTGACGGCGCGCATCGGCTTCCTCACCCTCGGCGGCCTGCAGCGGGACGACGACCCGCTGATGCCGCCGGCCGGATCGGGCATACTGGGGCCGGTGGTCCAGCCCGATGCCCTGACGGTGACGGTCTCGCTCGGCGCATCGCTGTTCAACGACGAACTGGGGCTGTCCGCGCTCAGGCCCGTGCATCTCCAGCAGATGCAGGCGCATGCCAACGACGCGCTGGACGCGGCGCTGTGCCATGGCGACCTGTCGATCCAGTTCTGCGCGAACACGCCCGACACCAACATCCACGCGCTGCGCGACATCATCAAGAACACCTCCGACCTGCTCGTGCTGCACTGGAAGTAGGAAGGCACCGTTCCCCCGATCCCCTCGGTGCCGGGCCAGCCGGAGGAAAGCGCCCGCAATTTCCTCGGCTTCCGGGACGGGTCGGCCAACCCCAATTCCAACGACGCCGCGCTCATGGACCGCATCGTATGGGTGAACCCCGGCGCCGGAGAGCCGGACTGGGCGACCGGCGGCACCTATCAGGCCGTCCGCATCATCCGCAATTTCGTGGAGCGCTGGGACCGTACCCCGCTGGGCGAACAGGAAGCGATCATGGGCCGCCTCAAGACCACCGGCGCCCCCCTAGACGGCGCCGGCACCGAGCACGACGTCCCCGACTATACCCGCGATCCCGCCGGCACCCGCACGCCGATGGACGCGCACATCCGCCTGGCCAATCCGCGCGACGCGGCAAGCGAGGCCAATCTCATCCTGCGCCGCCCATTCAACTATTCCAACGGCGTGACCAAGTCCGGCCAGCTCGAAATGGGCCTGCTGTTCATCTGCTACCAGGCCAACCTGGAGGCAGGCTTCATCACCGTCCAGAAGCGCCTCGATGGCGAGCCGCTGGAAGAATACATCAAGCCGATCGGCGGCGGCTTCTTCTTCACCCTGCCCGGCATCCGGGACGATGCCGACTGGATCGGCCGATCACTGATCGCCGCCGCCCGGCGCACCTGACTTTCCATCCATTCCACGGGAGATGACCATGTTCCAATCCTCGCGCCGCAGCCTGCTGGGCATGATCGCGGCGGCGCCTTTCGCATCGGTGCCCCTCGTCGCCGAAACCGCTTTCGCACAGGCCCGCCCCTCGCCGCTGCAGCTTGTCGGCCCGGTCGCGCAGTACAAGCTCTACGTGAACGAGAACGTGCGCAAGTTCGTGGCCGACACCCGCGCCTTCACGGCGGCGGTGAAGGCGGGCAACATCGCGCTGGCGCAAAAACTCTATGCCCCCACCCGCACCAGCTATGAAAAGATCGAGCCGGTCGCGGAGCTTTTCAGCGATCTCGATGCCGCGATCGATTCGCGCGCCGACGATCACGAGAAGGCGGAAAAGGATCCCCGCTTCGGCGGCTTCCATCGCATCGAATACGCGCTGTGGGTGGAGAAGAGCACCAAGGGTGTCAACCGGGTGGCCGACAAGCTGATGGCCGACGTGCTGGCCCTCCAAGCCCGCCTGCTCAAGCTGACCTTCCCGCCGGCCAAAGTCGTGGGGGGTGCCGCCGTGCTGATGGAGGAAGTCGCCGCCACCAAGATCTCGGGCGAAGAGAACCGCTACAGCCGCACCGACCTCTACGACTTCCAGGCGAACTTCGAAGGCGCCTACAAGATCGTGACGCTGCTTCGCCCGCTTGTCGCCAAACGCGATCCCGGCTTCGCCGCCAGGACGGAGGCCAACTTCAAGGCCGTGTTCGACACCCTCGCGAAGTATCGCCTGCCGGGCGGCGGCTTTGCATCCTACCTCAGGCTCACCGACCGCGACCGCAAGCTGCTCGCCGGCAAGGTCAACATCCTCGCCGAGGATCTCTCGCGCCTGCGCGGGATGCTGGGGCTGAGCTGAACGACACCGCAATGCATGGGCGGGACGGGCGAGAGCCCGTTCCACCCGAGGACCGGAGCAGGCCATGGACACATCGAACCGTACCCGGACCGTCTTGATCTGCTCCGTCGGCCTCGAAGTGCTGACGCTGGTTTTCGCCTACCTGATCTGCAATCCCTGAAGGTTCGCCATCCGGGTCACCCGGCGATGGCGTCATGCACGATGGCCAGGGTGGCGTGCAGCCGTGCGACCTCGATCTGCCCCGGCGCGGAAGGATCGCCCAGCGCGCCGAAGCTCAGCGCGGACCCGAAGGCTTCGCCCGCCAACCGCGATACCGCACCGATCCCGCCCATCGCCATCGTCACCAGCGGCCGATCCGCATGATCGCGTCGCATGATCCAGGTCGCTTCGAGCAGGCGCAGCAGGTCGCCGGCATCATGCGGCATCACCGCCACCTTGCAGATGTCGGCCCCCAGCGCCTGCTGCCGGCGCAACAGGCCGACCAGCATCTCGACCGAGGGGGTGGCCGCGAAATCGTGGTGCGACAGGATCACCCGGCACCCCTTCGCCTGGGCGTCCGCCTTGACTTGCGCGACGACCGGATGGGCCAGCAGCGCCGCTTCGACGTCGAGGAGATCCGCCGCCCCGCCATCCAGCACCGCGCGATAGACGGCGGCGTACTCCTCGGGCGTGATCGCTTTCTGGCCGCCTTCCGCCTTGGTCCGGAAGGTGACGACCAGCGGCTTGCCCTTGATCGCTTCGGCGACCGGACGGATCGTCGCGGCGACCGCCTGCGGGTCCAGCGCGCGGTCGAGGAAATCGAGGCGATATTCCACCACGTCCACTTCGCGCATGCTGCCCAGAAGGCGCGCGCGGGACAGCACCGCATCGGGCGTCGATTCGATCAGCGACACGATCGTCCTGGTCCGCCCGGCGCCGATCTCGACGTCGCGGATACGGATCGAACGGGCGGGGCCAGGGGTGGACGGCGGGGCGACCGCGCCCACGGCGGATGCGGTCATGGCAGGCAGCATCCCCGCCGCGGCTCCAAGGACAAGAGCCTGCCGTCGCTGCATCAAAGGCATATTCATTCTCCGCAAGTGTCATCGTCCGATCTTGTGGTCGGCATGGCTATGTACTAACTGGTACACATGAGGATGGGAAGTGGCCTCGCCGCATTTTTCGTCCGTGCGGATAAAATCGCGAGAGAGGGGCGTGTGAACCTGGCCTGCCATGACAACGCGCGCCGCGCTCGGCCTCGCTGGCCCGCATGCCTATTGCCGCGCCCCCCGCGCATCCGGTAATCGGGATCATGCTGACGATCCGCCAGATCGAGATATTTCACGCCGTCATGGTCACCAAGACGGTGAGCGGCGCGGCGCGGGTGCTCGGCACCTCGCAGCCGGGGCTGAGCCGCATGATCGGCCACATGGAAGACAAGCTGCGCTTCCGCCTGTTCGACCGCACGCGGGGCCGATTGCTGCCCACGCCGGAGGCGCAGGCGCTGTTTCGGGAAGTCGAGCACGTCTTCAAGGGGTTCAGCGACCTCGAATATGTCGTGCAGAGACTGGCCAAGGGCGTCGACCGCACCTTTCGCGTCGGTGCCTCGCCCTCGCTCGGACACTCGGTGGTGCCGCAGATGCTCGCGCGCCTGACGGGCAATTACCCCGAGGTCACGATCCAGTTCGACATTCTGTCCGTCGAGCAGGCGGTCGACTGGCTCGCCCTCCAGCGCGGCGACTACGCGCTGACCGTGTTTCCGGTCGATCATCCCAACGTGCTGTCCAGCCGCATCGGCAACGGCCGCATGGTCTGCGCCGTACCGGCGGGGCACCGTCTGGCGGATCGCGCGCGCATCACGCTGGGCGACATTCAGGGGGAGCGCATCCAGTCCTTCCGCCGCGAGACGCCGCATGGGCAGATCATCGCGCGCATGTACGAAGATGTCGGCGAGGATCTGGAGGTGGCCACTTACGTACGCTTTGCCGAGACCGCCGTGGCCTTCGTCGCCAACGGGATGGGTGTCGCCCTGGTGGACAGCTTCACGGCGATGCAGCCCCATGCCGAGACCGTCCGCTTCCTGGAATTCGAGACCCCGGGCACGCTTCCGGTCTACATAAGCCGCAACCTCGATACCGCCCGAACCCTGGTGGGCGAGACGTTCGAGGAGATCGCGCGCAACATTCTCACGGCACTGCCGCGTCCGACACCCCTTTCCCAACCCATAACATAAGGGCATGGCGAACATCATTGCGCTCACTGGCCCCTCGTGAGCCGTTGCCGTTACGTCATGATCCGCTAAGGACCGGCCGGATTGACGCCGTCCGAGGCCCGGACAGATACAGGCGCGCAGCAAGCGCCGCACAGAGGATGGAGAAGGCGCGACCATGGCCAGTTATTCCGCCGCCGGATCGGTTTCCGTACGCCCTTACGTGACGGTGAACGGACAGCCGGCGAACGCGCAGACGGCGCCGAACCCGGAACTGGGCGAAGACCGCTGGTCCACCCGGCAAGTCCTGGTGGTGGCGATCTGCTTCCTCCTGAACATGCTGGACGGCATGGACGTCCTCATCCTTTCCTACATCGCGCCGGCCCTCTCGGCGGACTGGCGGATCAGCCCCGAGAACCTGGGCGTGGTGTTCAGCGCCAGCCTTGCCGGCATGGCAGCCGGCGGCCTGCTGGTGGCGCCGCTTGCCGACCGATTCGGCCGGCGCAAGCTGATCCTCGCCTCGCTCGTGATGATGGCGGCGGCGATGTTCGGCTCGGGAATCGCGACATCGGTGACCGAGCTTCTGGCCTCGCGCTTCGTCGTCGGCATCGGCATCGGCACCGTGCTCGCCAGCATGGCGGCACTGACCGCCGAATATGCGCCGGCACGCCACCGTACTTTCGCGGTCGGCTTCCTGCAGGCCGGCTACCCCGTCGGGGCGACCCTGACCGGCTTCCTCGTCGCGCAGCATATCGACGCGCATGGCTGGCAGACGATGCTGCTCTGCGCCGCCGCGCTGTGCACGCTCTCGATCCCGCTGGTCCTTGCCTTCCTGCCGGAATCGATCGACTTCCTGGTCACCCGCCAGCCCGCCGGCGCGCTGCGGCGCGCCAATCGGCTGCTGGTCGCGATCGGCCGCGCGCCTCTGGAGCACCTGCCCCGCCGCAGCGAAGCCCAGGATAAGCGCATCGGGCTGAGCGGCCTGCTCGGCGAGGGCCGCGCGGCGAACACGCTGCTGCTGTGGCTGGCGATCACGCTCAGCTTCATGACGCTCTATTTCGTCATCAGCTGGATTCCCAAGCTCGCCGTCGAGGCCGGGCTGCCGGCCAAGGACGCGATCTATGCGGGCGCGATCTACAACATCGGTGCCTTCGTCGGCATTTCATCGCTGAGCTATGTCGCCATGCGGGTCGACCTGCGCCGTCTCATCCTCGGCTACATGGTGCTGGCGGCAGGCGCGCTGGTGGTGTTCGGCTCGGCCGCGATGCCGCTGGCGGCAACGCTGCTGACGGCGTTTCTCATCGGCGTGTTCGTGCAGGGCGGCTTCAACGGCTGCTACCCGCTCGCGACCAGCCTCTACCCCGCCCAAGCGCGCAGCACCGGCCTTGGCTGGGCGATGGGTGTCGGCCGCATCGGCGCCGTCATCGGCCCGATGCTGGGCGGGTTCCTGCTCGCCGAGAAGGTATCCCTGCCGATCATCTTCGCGATCTTCGCGGTGCCGATCGTGCTGGCGGGCCTGTGCGTCGCGATGATCCGGCTGCCCAAGGCGCAACTGTAGAAAAAGCCACTGCAACCCACGAGGAAACCCAGGGCCGCTCGGCACAGCCCTGGGTTTCCTCGTTGCTGACGAAAGTGTGCGGGCGGCTTACTCCGCCCCCACCGTCGCACCGCGATAGCGGTTCTGCGCGGCGAGCCGCACGCCGGCGTTCGGCGCTCCGTACCCGGCATAGGCGGGCGCCCGCTCGACAAACTCGAAGAAGAACAGCTTGTCGAATGCGCGGGTGTACAATTGCCGGTACGATCCGCCCTGCCCGTCCTCGTCGTAGAGCATCCGCGCCCGCGCCATCGCGGCGATGACGTCGTCGTCCAGCCCGAAGCGGGCGGCGAGGTCGTCGTAGTAGTTCCCCGGCATGTCGAGCATCGCCGCGCCCCCGGCATCGAGCGCCTGCGCCGCCGCGAACAGGTCGTCGCTGGCCATCGCGACATGCTGGAACCCGCCGCCGAGCCCTTGCGCCAGAAAGCGCGACGACAGCGTCTCGCGCGCATCCGAGGCGTTCAGCGTCAGGCGGAATGCCCCGTCAGGCGATTGCAGGGCCTGGCTGTGCACGAGACCGGCCGGATCGATCACATCCTGCGCATCGCGCCCCTCGAGGCCGAACAGGGCGCGCCAGTAGAGCTGCCAGGACAGGAACTCGTCATTGTGGACGACCGCCGCGAGGTGATCGATGCCGCGCACCGGCCTCTCCTCGGTGACGAGGGGGCTCTCGGCCGCCTCGAACTCCCGTGCCCACAGCGCTTCGGCGCCTGCATCCTCGACCAGATAGACCAGGCTGCCGCCGACGCCGCGCAGGGCCGGCATCGCCATGCGGCCGGGACGGCCTTCGGGCTTGTAGGCGCGAATGCCCAGCGCCGCGGCCCGGTCCATCACCGCCCGCGCATCGCTCACCCGCACGCCGATCGCGCAGATCGAGGTGCCGTGGACGATCCTGTAGGACTGGGCGAAGCCCTTCGGCTCTGCATTGACGACCAGATTGACCTCGCCCTGCCGCCAGCGCGTCACCTTCTTGGTACGGTGGTTGCCGACTTTCGCGAAGCCAAGGCTGGCGAACGTATCGCCAAGCCGCACCGCGTCCTCGGCCCCGGCGGTGAACTCCACGAACTCGGCGCGAAGGGGAGGCTGCGGCGCCGGCATCGCGGCCGGCCGGCCCAGCACCCGCAAGGCCGCGTCGCGGACATATTCGAGCGAGCGGTACCCGTCCTGCGCGATCAGCCGCGAGGAGATCGACCGGAAGCGATCGTTGAAGATTTCCAGCGAAAGCGGCCCATCGTAGCCCGTGCGCAGGATCTCCGCCACGTAGCCGGCCAGATCGAAGCCGCCTTGGCCGGGAAGGTTGCGGAAATGGCGGCTCCAGTAGAGCAGGTCCATGTCCAGAAGCGGCGCATCGGCAAGCTGGACATAGACGAGCTTGTCGCCGGCGATCTGACGGATGCTGTCGCTCGGGATCGCGCGCGACAGCGAATGGAAGCTGTCCAGGATGATGCCGATCGCCGGGTGGTCCACCTCCTCGACGATCGACCAGACGTCACGGTGATCGTTGACGTGCCGACCCCAGGCAAGCGCCTCGTAGCCCACGCGGATACCCCGCGCGGCGGCACGTTCACCCAGTTCCCGGAAGTCATCGACGATGCGCGGGCGATCGCCGAGCGACGCGGGCGAGCAGTTCGAGCACACCAGGATGCGATCGGTGCCCAGCGCTTCCATCACGTCGAACTTGCGCTCCGCACGGTCGAGCGCGCGCTGGCGCAGCGCGCCCGGCATGCCCTCGAAATCGCGGAACGGCTGGTAGAGCGAGCAGGACAGCCCGATGTCCTCCATCAGCGTGCGAACCTGCGGCGGCCGCAGCGCCGATCCGATCAGGTCGTTCTCGAATATCTCGACGCTCCGGAAACCGGCCTGCGCGGCGGCGACGAGCTTCTCCTCGAGAGTGCCGCGCAGCGACACGGTGGCAATGGCATTGTGCATCGAATGCTCCGCTGGACATGGTAGATCCCATATCCGCCCGGCACCGACCGACTTTAAGAGCCTGCGGAACCGTCATTCATAGCATTTGGTTATACCTCCGGCGCGGTGACCACGCGCAGCCCGTCGAGTGCCGCCGTCATCGCAAGCTGGCAGGACAGGCGGGACTGCGCGGCGACGCCGCCGATGCGCATCTGCGGCTGGGTTCCCGGCATGCGGCGGAAGCGCGCAATGCGGTGGCGGCGGCCCGGCAGAAGGATCGAGCCGGAATCAGACGGCCCGAGGCTTCGCTGATGGAAACCTCGGGCCGTCCCGAATGAAGAGGCGAAATCCTAGCCGAAGCGGATTTCGCCCTGGATCACGCCGCCTGCTGCGGAGCGAACTTGGTCAGGTCGATGCCTTCGACGGCCGCCTTGTACTCGTCCGCGCTCGGCGTACGGCCCAGGATGGTCGAGAGCACGACCACCGGGGTCGAGGCGAGCAGCGATTCGCCCTTCTTCTCTGCGGTGTCCTCGACGACGCGGCCCTGGAACAGGCGGGTCGAAGTGGCGAGGACGGTGTCGCCCTTCGCGGCCTTCTCCTGGTTGCCCATGCACAGGTTGCAGCCCGGACGCTCGAGATAGAGGATGTTCTCGTACTCGGTGCGGTTGGCGGTCTTCGGGTTGATGTCGTCGAATTCGAAGCCCGAGTACTTCTGGAGGATTTCCCAGTCGCCTTCGGCCTTGAGTTCGTCGACGATGTTGTAGGTCGGCGGGGCGACGACGAGCGGCGCCTTGAATTCGACCTTGCCCTCGGTCTTCTCGATGTTCTTGAGCATCTGGGCGATGATCTTCATGTCGCCCTTGTGCACCATGCACGAGCCGACGAAGCCGAGGTCCACCTTCTTGGTGCCGCCGTAGTACGAGACCGGGCGGATCGTGTCGTGGGTGTAGCGCTTGGAGACGTCGGGGTTGTTGACGTCCGGGTCGGCGATCATCGGTTCATCGATGATGTCGAGGTCCACGACCACCTCGGCGAAGTACTTGGCCGAAGCGTCCGGCGACAGCGCCGGCTTCTCGCCCGAGCGGATCTCCGCGATGCGGGCGTCGGCCTTGGCGATCAGGCCCTGCAGCGTACCGGCCGCGTTCTCCATGCCCTTGTCGATCATGATCTGGATGCGCGACTTGGCGATTTCCAGCGAGCCGATCAGGGTCTCGTCGTCCGAGATGCAGATCGAGGCCTTGGCCTTCATCTCCGCGGTCCAGTCGGTGAAGGTGAAGGCCTGGTCGGCCAGCAGCGTGCCGATGTGGACTTCGATGATGCGGCCCTGGAACACGTTCTCGCCCGCGCACTGTGCCAGCATCTGCTGCTGGGTAGCATGGACGACGTCGCGGAAGTCCATGTGGGGCTGCATCTTGCCCTTGAAGGTCACCTTGACCGACTGCGGGATCGGCATGGTCGCTTCACCGGTGGCCAGCGCCAGCGCGACGGTGCCCGAGTCCGCACCGAAGGCGACGCCCTTCGACATGCGGGTGTGGCTGTCGCCGCCGATGATGATCGCCCAGTCGTCCACGGTGATGTCGTTGAGCACCTTGTGGATCACGTCGGTCATCGCGTGATAAATGCCCTTCGGGTCGCGCGCGGTGATCAGACCGAAGTTGTTCATGAAGGACATGAGCTTCGGGATGTTCACCTGGGCCTTCTTGTCCCACACCGAAGCGGTGTGGCAGCCCGACTGGTAGGCGCCGTCGACCAGCGGCGAGATGACGGTGGCCGCCATCGCTTCCAGTTCCTGCGCGGTCATCAGGCCGGTGGTGTCCTGCGAACCGACGATGTTCACCTTGACGCGCACGTCCGAACCGGCGTGCAGCACCTTGCCCGGGGTGACGCCCACGGCGTTGCGGTTGAAGATCTTCTCAACAGCGGTCAGGCCCTGGCCCTCGACGGTGAGTTCCTTGTTCGGCGCGAACACGGTGGGTGCCTCGACGCCCAGCGTTTCAGCCGCGAAGGTCTGGAGTTTCTTGCCGAAGACGATGGCGTAGGAACTGCCCGCCTTCATGAACTCCATCTTCTGCGGGGTGAAGGCGGCGGCGACGTCGACCAGTTCGTTGCCGGCCTCGTCGGTCAGCTTCTTGTTCTTGACGTCGATCTTGAGGATCGTGCCGGTCTCGACCGAGAACTTCTCTTCAAGCACCGGGTTGCCGTCGTTGTTGAGGATCGGCTTGCCGTCCTCGCCGATCTGCTTGACCCAGTTCTTGAGGTTGATGCCGATGCCGCCGGTCACGTCCACGGTGGTCGCGAAGATCGGCGAGATGCCGTTGGTGCCCGCGACGACGGGGGCGTAGTTGACGAAGGGAACGTAGGGGCTGGACTGCTTGCCCGTCCACAGCGCCACGTTGTTGACGCCCGACATGCGCGAGGAGCCGACGCCCATCGTGCCCTTCTCGGCGATCATCATCACGCGCTTGCCCGGGTGCGCGGCCTTGAGCGCCACGATCGCCTGCTGGCCTTCGGGCGAGATCATGCACTGGCCGTGCAGTTCGCGGTCCGAACGCGAGTGCGCCTGGTTGCCCGGCGAGAGCAGGTCGGTCGAGATGTCACCTTCACCGGCGATGAAGGTGACGACTTCGATCTCGTCCTCGACGTCGGGCAGCTTGGTGAAGAATTCGGCCTTGGCGTAGCTTTCCAGCACGCCCTTTGCCACGGCGTTGCCGGCCAGAAGCGCGTCGCGCAGGCGGAACATGTCGGCGTCGTAGAGGAATACCTGGGTCTTGAGCACTTCGCCCGCCTCGGCGGCGATGGCCGCGTCATCGCCGAGCGCGATGTCGAGCAGCACCGAGATCGAAGGACCGCCCTTCATGTGCGAGAGCAGTTCGAGCGCGAAGGCCGGGGTGATTTCCGCGACGGTCGCTTCGCCGAGGATGATCTTCTTGAGGAACGCCGCCTTCACGCCGGCCGCGCTGGTGGTGCCGGGAAGCGTGTTGTAGATGAAGAACTTGAGAGCGTCGGCGCGATATTCGCTGCCGGTATCCTCGATGAGGGTGATGATTTCCGCGATGAGCGCGCCGTCGTCGATCGGCTTGGGCGCGAGACCCTGATTTTTCCTGCTTTCGATTTCGGCGAGGTAATCTAGGTATAGGCTCATCGTGATCCCTACGTCATGGAGTGGGCGGGAGCCACCATGACAGGTATCGTTGACCGGCCTAGTGGCTGATGCGGCCCCGGTACGCCAAGTGGGGCCGACTGGCAAGGCACCGAATGGCCGCAAAAACCGCGATTTTGAGCCAATCGAAAGCAACTGATTAGCGATAGCAATAAGCGCGACTGAAAATCGATCGCCCGAGTCGGCACCCCTCCTCACGGGAGGGCCGGAAACTCCTCGAGCAGCCGGTCCTTCAGCCAGTCGCCGAACAGCCTGATCGCGTCGTCCTTTGCCGTCCCGTGCAGCGTCGTCGTGTAATGGTAGGCGCCGTCGAACGGTACCTCGACCGGCGAGAGACGGATGAGCTGCCCGCTCGCAAGCGCGTCGTTGACGATGACCTTGCGCACCAGCCCGACCCCGTGGCCCGCCAGGACGGCTTCCATCAGCAGGCCGGCATCGTCGTACGGCACGGAGTCGGCGGGTTCGGCCATTGCCAGTCCCGCCTTCTGGAACCACGGGGTCCAGGGATGCCAGCTGTTGCGCAGGAGATGGCAGCGGCCCAGGTCAGCGATGCCGGTGATCGCCATGCGCTCGCGATACATGGGCGAACAGGCGGGAAAGAGCCTGTCCTGGATCAACCGCTCGGCCACCAGCCCGGGCCACCGGCCGCTGCCGTAGCGGATCGCGGCATCGACCCCGCGCGGTCCGATCCTGCTCGCTTCAAGGCGCGGGTCGAGCGCGATCGCAATGCCGGGATGCGCCGTGTGGAACCCCTGGAGACGCGGAACCAGCCAGTTCGCCGCGAAGGACGGCAGGACACCGATCCGCAGGATCTGCTGCCGCCCGGACGCCGGGGGCGGAAATACGCTGGCGATCAGTTCCAGCGATTGGCGGACTACGGGAAGCATCTGGCGTGCGGCCACCGTCGGCTCCATGCTGTTCCCGCGCCGTTCGAACATCGTGGTGCCCAGTCGCTCCTCGATCTCGCGGATGCGGTGGCTGACGGCGCCATGCGTGATCCCCAGTTCCTCCGCCGCGCGCGAGAAGCTGTTGAGCCGGGCCGCAGCCTCGAAAGCCCGCAAGGTCTGGATCGAAGGAGGACGATACATGCGAGGATGTTAGCAAAATTCACAACCTCCGCCAATCTTCCTCGCTCGGCTTCCCTGCCGGATGGCCCTATGGGAGCGCGATGATCCGCATGTCTCTCCGCCCCGCCCAGCCCGTCCCCTGCCGGCGCACGAGGGCGGCGTCGTGATCCGCCGCTATCACCCGGCGATGCTGGTCGTCGCCGTCACGTTCCTCGCCCTGCTGTTTTCGGCCGGGCTGCGTTCGGCGCCCGGCGTGATGATGCTGCCGCTGGAACTCCACTTCGGATGGGACCGCGCGACGATCTCGCTCGGCGCGGCGATCGGCATCCTCCTCTACGGCCTCGTCGGGCCCTTCGCGGCGGCGCTGATGATGAGCATCGGCATCAGGCGCACGATGCTGGCCGGGCTGGCGCTCATGGCGGTATCGACTTTCGCGAGCCAGTGGATGTCCGCGCCCTGGCACTATGTCCTGAGCTGGGGCGTGCTGTCGGGGATCGGTTCGGGCGCGGTCGCTTCGGTGCTCGGCGCGGCGGTGGTGAATCGCTGGTTCGCGACGCGCCAGGGGCTCGTCATGGGGCTGCTGAGCGCCAGTACCGCTACCGGCTCGCTGGTGTTCCTGCCGGTTCTGGCCTGGCTGTCCCAGGGCGGCGCGTGGAAGCCGGTGGCGCTGGCAGTGAGCCTGGGCTGCGCGGTGCTGATCCCTCTGGTCGCCTTCCTTGTTCCCGAACGCCCCGAGCAGCGCGGCGTCCGCCGGTTCGGCGAAGCGGCGGACACGCCCCCGCCCGCACCGCTGAAACAGGCCGCGACCCCGTGGCTGGCGATCGAGGCGCTGCGGCGCGCGGCCCGCCAGCGGGTGTTCTGGCTGCTGGCCGGCAGCTTCTTCGTCTGTGGCCTCACGACCAATGGCCTGGTCGGCACGCACATGATCGCCTTCTGCGGAGACCACGGCATCGCCCCGGTGGCGGCGGCCGGGCTGCTTTCGCTGATGGGCTTCTTCGACCTGATCGGCACGACCGCATCGGGCTGGCTGACCGACCGCTACGACCCGAAGCGGCTGCTCGCGGTGTACTACGGCCTGCGCGGACTGTCGCTGGTGGCGCTGCCGTTCATCGATTTCGGCGGCCTGAGCCTGACCATCTTCGCGGTCTTCTACGGTCTCGACTGGATCGCCACGGTGCCGCCGACGGTCAAGCTCGCCAATCAGTCTTTCGGTGAACGGGACGCCCCGATCATTTTCGGCTGGGTACTGGTCGCGCACCAGATCGGCGCGGCGGCGGCCGCGTTCGGGGCGGGCGTGATCCGCGAAACGGCCGGCACTTACGCGCCCGCCTTCGTGATCTCCGGTGTCTTCGCGGTCCTCGCCTCGCTGGTGTTCATCAGGGGGCTGGGCCAGTGGGGCCGCCCGCTGACACCGCGCGCGGCATGATCCGATGCGGCGCTCTGGCATATTGACGCGGCGGCCGCGACCGGCATAGCGTTTCAGGCCATTGGAGAACGTTCTTGAAGCTCAAACTGTCGATCGCCGCCGCGGCAACCGCCGTCGTCCTCATCGCCGCCTCGGCCGGCTCGACCGAGCGGCCCAAGGGCTATCTGGCGCCGGACGAGTTCGACGTCACGCATGTCCTCGAACCGGCGCCGCGCCGGGGGGATCCGCGCTACGAGACGGATCGCAAGATCTTTCGCGCCACGCGCAAACTGGTCGGCACCCCGCGCTGGGATCTGGCGACGCAGGACGCCGACTACACCGTCCCCGCGCTGGCGCATGATTTCAGCTGCGCCGTGGGCGTCAAGCTGACGCCGCAGAACGCGCCCAGGCTGATGCTGCTGATCGAGCGGGCCGGCGCCGATACCAGCGCGCAGTCGGGCAAGGCCAAGGCCTTCTACGAACGCAGCCGCCCCTTCACCATCGACAAGGGGAAGATCTGCCAGCCCGAATCCGAACTCTACGATGAAAAGAAGCACCGGATGAGCTTCGACTATCCCTCCGGTCACACGACCTGGGGCTGGACCTGGGCGCTGGTGCTGTCGAGCATCGCCCCCGACCGGGCGCAGCCGATCCTCGAACGTGGCCGTGCCTATGGCGACAGTCGCTTCGTGTGCGGCGCGCATAACGAAAGCGCGGTGGAGGCCGGGATGCTTTCGGCGACGGCGACGATGGCCCTGGTCCAGACCAAGCCCGAATACCAGGCCGACCGCGAGGCTGCGCGCGCCGAACTTGATGTCCTGCGTGCCAGCGGCGAACGGCCCACCGGCTGCGAAGCCGAAGCCGCCCTTATCCGCGAGCGGGTGATGCCCAGCCTCTGATCCGGCGCGCCCCGCAGCGACAAGAGGGCGCAGCCGAACTCATGGCTGCGTCCTCTCCTCTATTCAGAAGGGTTCGTTCAACCGCATCAGCGCGCCTTCGAGCAAGGCCTTGTGTTCTTCTGGCGGGCGATGCTCCAGCTGCAGGCGGCCGATGCCGACGCTGCTGTCGATGACATCACGGCACCGTTCGAACCGGCGTTCCTCGTAGGCGGCCAGTCCGGCCTCTACCGTTTCCGCCCCGGCCAGTTCCTCGGCCAGCACGATCGCGCTCTCCACCGCCATGCCCGCGCCCGATGCGAGGTGCGGCGTGGTCGCATGGACCGCATCGCCGAGCAGCACCACGCGCCCGTTGCTCCACGGGCGCGGCTGGAGAGCGGCGGCGAGCGGGCGATAGTTGATCCAGTCCGCGCGGGTCATGTTGTCGTGGATCCATCCGGCGTTGCCGCCGAAGTCGCCCAGCAGCCCCTGCAGCGTGGTGAACAGTTCCTCCTCGTCCATGAAGCTTTCGCGCTCGACGTGACGGGTCAGCATCCACATGTAGACGTTGTCGGGACTGCACGGCGTGATGCCGCAGGGATTGTCGTGCCCGAGGAAGAATTCGCCCGCATCCAGCCCCGGCGGCTTGCGGATCGAGATGCGCCAGCACCCCTGCCCCGTCGGCGCCAAGGGCCCCATGTGCGGGAAAGCGAGATCGCGTACGCCCGAAAACACGCTGTCGGCGCCGACGACGAGGTCATAGCGCCCCTTGCTGCCGTCCGACAGCGTCGCCTCCACGCCATCGCCGTCCGCATCGAGCGCGGTCACGGTGACGCCCAGGCCGACGGGGATGTCCAGCGCCCGCACGCGGCTCTGCATGATACGGTGCAATACCGGACGCATGATGCCGCCGGTCGCGGGAAGTCCCTCCTCGATCACCGGTTCGTCAAGGTCGTGAAGGTGAGTGCCGTCGAACCGGAACAGGCGCGTCTTGTTGGTGATCGCCCCCGCCTGCTTGATCTCGTCGAGCAGGCCAAGGCGGCGATAGGCGCGCAAGGTCGGCCCGGTTATGGTGATGCCGGCGCCATATACCCGCCATTCCGGATCGAGGTCGATCAGGCTTACCCTGACGCCGCGTTCCGCAAGGCTGATGGCCGTCGCCATGCCGCCGATCCCTCCGCCCACGACAAGCGCCGTGGCGATGCTGCTGATGCTCTCCCTGGTCATGCCACGATGAAGTAGCGAGACGCCGCGGACTGACAAATCCGAACTGTGGATGCATCTTCATCCATACAATCGGTGTGACCGGCCGCCCCTGCTTGGCTAGCTCGAACCCAAGAACAAAACTCATCTGGGAGGTGCCGCCATGCACATTCGACTTCTCGACACGACCGCGATCGCCTTCGCCACGCTCGCCATGACCGGTATCGCGGCTCCGGCGCTGGCGCAGGACGCTCAGGCGCAGGATGCCGGGGCTCAGGACGCTTCGGACAATTCCGGCCTCGGCGATATCATCGTCACCGCCCAGCGGCGGTCCGAGAGCCTGCAGGACGCCGGCATCGCCATCGACGCGGTCGGCGGCGACAGCCTGGTCCGCCAGGGCATCACCCAGGCGGATGCGCTCAACAGGGCGGTTCCGGCCCTCACCGTGACCAACGGCGGCGGCTCTAACACCTCGATCTTCCTGCGCGGCGTCGGCAACGTCACCAATTCCAGCTACAACGACCCGGCGGTGACCCCAAGCTACGACGGCGTCGTCCTCGGCCGCGCCGCCGGTGCATTCGGCGCCGCGTTCTACGACCTCGCCCGCGTCGAGGTGCTCAAGGGGCCGCAAGGCATCCTCTACGGTCGCAACGCCACCGGCGGCGCCGTCAATATCCTGCCCAATCGCCCGGAACTGGGCGCCAACCACGGCGGCTTCACGCTTTCGATCGGCAATTACGACGCGGTCAGCGCCGAAGGGTTCGCCAACCTCGCGATCGGCGACAACGCCGCCCTGCGCGTCGCCGCGACCCGCCAGTACCACGACGGCTACAACCGTGACGACAGCGACGATCTCGACCGCAGCGGCCTGCGCGCGCAGCTGCTGTTCGAGCCGACCGACACCTTGAGCATCCGCATCGGCGGCGACTACACGCATGTCGGCGGGGTTGGCACGGGCGCGAGCTACATCGGCGCGTTCACGCCGGGGGCGGACGGCTACACGTTCGCGGCCTCGGGGCTGGATTCGTCGGAGGGCATGAACACCGACGCCGCCAACGCCTATCGCCAGACCCAGCTCGGCGCGCCGGGCTTCGGGTTCCTGACGGCGATGAACGAGCAGCAGTACAGCGACAACACGTATTGGGGCGTCAACGCCGAAGTCACGCTGGAAACCGGCATCGGCACCCTCACAGTCCTGCCTGCCTATCGCAAGTCCGATGCGGAAAGCGTGTTCTACGGCCCCGCGTTCAATACCGCCTATACCAATGAACAGGACCGCCAGTTCAGCCTGGAAACCCGCCTTGCCGGCACCGTCGGCATGTTTGACTACGTCGTCGGCGGCTTCTTCTTCGACGAGAAGATCCGCAACGTCGGCGTGTACAACCAGGAATTCGTGCTGCCGATCCAGCGCTATACCCACCAGACCAAGAGCCTTGCCGGTTTCGGCCAGCTGACCGCGAACCTCAGCGACCGGTTCCGCCTGATCGGCGGCCTGCGCTACACCCGCGACAAGAAATCGATCGACGGCCTCATCAACAACTTCATCGCGTTCTGCGGCGGCATTCCGGCCATCACGCCGCCGGATTCCTTCGAGGCCGGCTGCGCGACGCCGGGCAACATTCCCAACTTCCCGAACTTCACCTCGACCGGCGACACGGTGAACTGGCTGATAAGCCAGGGCTACATCGCGTCGGGCAGCACCGACACCGCCAGCGACCAGGTCTATCCGCTGCTGAACGGCACCGGCCTGATCCTCAAGACCTACTATCCGGTGGTTGATTCGGGCAGCTACAGCCGCGTCACCTGGAAGGCCGGCGCCGAATTCGACCTCGCGCCGCAATCGCTGCTCTACGCCTCGGTCGAGACCGGCTACCGCGCCGGCGGCTTCCAGCTTTCCGAAGGCAACCCGAGCTACAAGCCCGAGTTCATCACCGCCTATACCGTCGGATCGAAGAACCGCTTCCTCAACAACAAGGTCCAGCTAAACCTCGAAGCCTTCTGGTGGAAGTACAAGGATCAGCAGATCAACTACTTCACCGTCTCGCCCGACAGCGTCCTCATCAACACCATCGACAACGCCGGGCGGGCGGACATCAAGGGCTTCGACATCGACCTGATGGCCAAGCCGCTGCACAACACGACGCTGTCGGCCAAGGTCCAGTACCTCGACACCGAATACAAGAAGCTGAACCTCATCACCGCCAGCCCGCGCGACAACATCAACTGTTCGTCGAGCCAGACCGGCGACTACCTGAGCGACGGGACGACACCGATCCTCTCGTTCGACTGCTCGGGACGCCCGCTGCTGTTCTCGCCCAAGTGGACGATCAACCTGGGCATCGAGCAGATCGTGCCGGTGAGCGACAGCTTCGAACTGGTGGGCAATTTCAACACCTCGTGGCGCTCCTCGCAGTACGGTGCGTTCGAATATCTCGATTTCGAGAAGATCCGCCCCTACTGGCTGTCCGATGCCGGGCTGACCCTGCGCCAGTCGGACGGCGGCCTCTCGATCGGGGCCTACGTCCAGAACATCGAGAACAAGCGCCGCGTCGCGACGCCGCAGTCGTCGCCGATCGGCTTCGCCATCGCCCGCTACACCGCGCCGCGCACTTATGGGCTGCGCATCTCGGCCAGCTTCTGAAGACCGATAGCGAACGGGCGGGCGCACGGTTCGCGCCCGCCGCCCATGAAGTCGCCCATGAAGGAGAATGCCTTGAAAGTCGTCGTTACCGGAGCAGGCGGGTTCGTCGGCCGTGAACTCGTGAGCCGCCTGCTGGAGGCCGGGCACGAAGTCGTCGGGATCGACAGCCATGCCGGCGGGATTCCCGGCGGCGCCCGCATCGTGGCGGGGGACTTCGGCGAGGCTTCCGTGCGCGCCGAGGCGCTGGGCCGCGGCTGCGACGCGCTGGTCCACCTCGCCACGGTTCCCGGCGGCGCGGCAGAGGCCGACCCGGCCGCCTCGCGCCGGATCAATATCGATGCGATGTACGATCTGCTGCAGGAAGCCGCCGCGCTCTCGCCGGGCCTTCGTGTGGTCTACGCCAGTTCCATCGCCGTGTTCGGCGATCCGCTGCCCGGCCACGTCGACGACGCCACGCCGCTTTCGCCCCGGATGATCTACGGCGCGCACAAGGCGATGATGGAGCATGCGGTCGCGATGTTCTCCAACCGCGGCATGATCGATGGCGTCACCGTGCGGCTGCCCGGCATCCTGGCGCGGCCCAAAGGACCGTCGGGCATGAAATCCGCGTTCATGTCCAACCTGTTCCATGCGCTGAAGGCAGGCGAGGGCTTCACTTGCCCGGTCTCCGCCGAGGGGACGATCTGGGCGCAGTCGGTCGCCCGCTGCGCCGGCAACTTCGTCCATGCCCTGAGCCTCGATAGCGCGCTGCTGCCGCCGACCCGCGCGGTGACGCTGCCGGCGCAATGCGTGACGATGGGCGTACTTGCCGCCGAGGTCGCGCGCCAGTGCGGGGTATCGACCGATCTCGTGACGTATGCCCCCGACGCCGAGCTTGAGGCCGCGTTCGCCGCCCAGCCGCCGCTCGCCACCCCGGCGGCGGAGCGGGCAGGCTTTGCCCACGACCGGGATCCTGCTACCCTCGTCGCCAGCGCCCTCGCGACTTTGCAGTAAGCGGAGCAGACGGGGCCGGGAGATGGCAATGCGTTTCGGTAGACTGGATCTCAACCTGCTCGTGGCGCTCGATGCGCTGCTGACCGAAAAGAGCGTCTCGCTCGCTGCCGACCGGCTGTGCCTGTCGCAGTCGGCGACGTCCAGCGCACTCGGGCGGCTGCGCGAATACTTCGGCGACGACCTGCTGGTGGTGAAGGGGCGCAGCATGATCCTCACCACCCGGGCCGAGGAACTGATCGAGCCGGTGCGCGCGGTGCTGGAGCAGATCCGCACGACGATCGCCATCGCCCCGCCCTTCGATCCGGCCACCGCCGACCGGCAGGTGCGCTTCATGGCCTCGGACTATTCCACGCAGGTGCTCCTTGCCGAGGCGCTGGCCGAACTGGAGCGCGATGCCCCCAACATGCGCTTCGAGATCCAGCCCATGCACGAAGCCCCGATCGAGGCGATCGAGCGCGGCTACATCGACCTGCTGCTGACCATCGACTATGCGATATCGGCCGATCACCCCAGCCTGATCCTGTTCGAGGACGACTATGTCGTCGTCGGATGGCAGGACAATCCGGCGATGCAGGGCCCGATGACCCGCGATATCTATTTCGAACTCGGGCACGTCACGGCGCGTTTCGGCAAGGCGCGGGTGCCGGCCTTCGACGACTGGTTCGTGCGCCGCCAGAAGCAGCAGCGCCGGGTCGAGGTGGTGGCCCCGACCTTCCTGTCGCTGCCGGGCCTCGTCATCAACACCAACCGCATCGCGACCATGCACCGCCGCCTCGCCGAACAGCTGGTGACGACGATGCCGCTGGTGATCCGCGAGATTCCCTTCGATTTCCCGCCGATCCGCGAAGCCCTGCAGTGGCATATCTCGAACACCAACGACCGCGCGCTGCGCTGGGTGGTGGAACGCCTGCAACTGATCGCCGCCAGCAAGGTCCACAAGCCGGACAACGTGATCGCGCTCGCCGGCCAGCAGATCGACCGCGATGCGCTCGAGGTGGAATACCGCATGCATCACCCGCAACAGGCGCGGTGACAGGCCCGAGAACCACTTTCGTCCTTGCGAGTGCAGCGAAGCGATCCAGGGCGACGTAGTGCTGCCGTGGATTGCTTCGCTGCGCTCGCAAGGACGATGATCGACCCTAATCCCCCGCCGCCGCGTCGAAGTTCATGCGCGCCGCGTGGATCGCCGCCTCGTGGGCGTTCACCCAGTCGATCATCAGCCGGGCCCGGCCAGCCAGGTCGCGGCCGAGGTCGGTAAGCGCATAGCTCACGCGCGGCGGCACGTCGGCGCTCGCGGTCCGTTCGACGAAGCCGTCGCGCTCCAGCGTCCGCAGCTTCAGTGTCAGCACGCGCTGCGATACGTCGCCTTCGCTCGAAAGCTCCGAAAGCACGCGGCGCAGCGAAGCGTGGCGGCACGCCCCGGTGGCGAGCACCAGCAGCACCAGCGTGGACCAGCGGTCGCCCAGCAGCCCCATCACCGCACGCACCGGCGCATCGCGCGCGGTGCCGTGCGCGGCCATGTCGGCGGCCAGTTCCGCGATGGCCGCCCGTGCGCGCGGATCGTCCGCCGGCTCTGCCGTCATCGCGCTGCCGCCAACGGCGGCGCCCCTTGGAAGGGTACAAAAAAGTGCCGTCTTCTCACCATCGCACCGCACTTTATGACCAGCGGCGACGGGGTCAACCAATGGCTCCACCATGGGAGAATTACATGGCTGTCGACGCCACCCGGCTGGACGGGAA
>NZ_JAZFAX010000014.1:0-133092 GCF_036352595.1 Novosphingobium resinovorum | reverse complement strand
GCGGCATCGAATGGGCCGCGCCAAGCTTCGAGGATCTGCCGACGCAGTACACCATCGTCAATGGCTTCGCCTCGTTCCCGGTGCTGGAGAGCCTGGGCGGCTATGTCTTCGACATGGTCGGCGGCGCGTCCGGCGACGATACCTACCGGCTGGACTGAGCGCATGGCGAAACCCGGCGACGTGCCCGCCTCGCTCCCGTCCCCCCGCATCGTCGGCGGGGACGGCAAGCCGCTGCTGACGATCGACGTCCACGCCCACGCGATGTTTCCGCAGGTGGAGAAGCTGACCGCCGGGCGTCCCGAACGCGCGGGCGAGGAGGCGCTGCGCGTGCGCACGATGGGGCAGGAGACGGTGGACTACAACCGCGACGTCATGGTGCCCGGCTGCTTCCCGCGCCTGACGCAAGTGGACAGGCGGCTGGCCGACATGGACGCGATGGGCGTCGACGTGCAGGTCGTCAGCCCGTCGCCCAACCAGTACCACTACTGGGCGCCGCAGGATCTGGCGGCCGACCTCGTGCGCATCCAGAACGAGGCGCTGGCGGACTTGTGCGCCGCCGCGCCCGACCGGCTGATGGCGCTGGGTGCGGTATCGCCGCAGCATCCCGAACTGGCGGCGGCGCAGCTGCGCCATGCGGTGAAGGAACTGGGCTTCAAGGGCGTCGAGATCAGTTCGGTGATCGGCACCATGGACTTGTCCGATCGCCGGCTCGACCCGTTCTGGCAGGCGGCCGAGGATACCGGCGCGCTGGTGTTCATTCATCCGATGGGCTGCTCGCTCGACGAGCGGCTGGCGCCCGCGTACCTCTCCAACCACGTCGGTCAGCCGGTGGAGCATGCGGTCGCGCTTTCGCACCTGATCTTCGGCGGGGTGCTCGACCGGCATCAGGGGCTGAAGGTGGTGGCGGCGCACGGCGGCGGCTACCTGCCCGCGCACATGGGCCGCGCCGACCACGCCTGGGCGCAGCGGGCGGACGCCTGCACCTGCCAGCACCGGCCCAGCAGCTATCTGAAGCGGCTCCATTTCGACAGCCTGGTGTTCGAGGCGCAGGATCTGGCGCTGCTGATCGAGCGGGTGGGCATCGCCAATGTGGTGATCGGCACCGACTACCCCTTCGACATGGGGCATTACGACATCCATGGCCTCGTCGCCGCGCTGCCCGGCCTTGACGATGCCGACCGCGCGGCGCTGCTGGGCGGCAACCTGCTGCGGCTGATGACGTCATCGTGAATCGTCATCGCGCGCGAAAGGGGGGATCGCGCCGCGCCGGGGAATCGTGTTAGTCGAGCGCCATCGAACCTTCAAAAGGCGGCGTATTCTTCGCTCATTGCTGGACAATCGCCTGATCCCGGACATGCCATGACCCAGACTTCCCAGCCCGGCTGGCGCCCGCTGACCCCCGCCGATCTCGACGGCGTGGTCGCGGTGGCCGACGTCGTCCACCCCGACTTCCCCGAGGACCGCAGCGTCTTCGTCAACCGGCTGGAACTGTTCCCCGACGGCTGCATGGGGTTCGATCGCGGGGCGGGACTGGAGGGCTATCTGGTCAGTCACCCGGCCCGGCTGGACACGCCGCCGCCGCTCGACACCTGCTTCCCCGCGCTGCCGGACGGCGCCGACTGCCATTACATCCACGATCTCGCGTTGCTGCCATCCTGCCGGGGGAGCGGCGCAGGCAAGGCTGCCGTCAAGCTCGCTGCCGAAGTCGCGGCGCGGCACGGTTTCGACCGGATGGCGCTGGTGGCGGTCAACAATTCGGGCGCGTTCTGGACCCGTTGCGGGTTTCGTCCGCTGGCCTGCGACGCCACGCGGGCCAGGCTTGCCAGTTATGGCGAGGATGCCTTGCTGATGCTGCGCGACCTCGCCTGAAGTCGCCACCTGACGCGGCGGCTTCGGGGCAGGGCTGCAAATCGAGCACTTCTCTGCGCTTGCCACGATTGGCGGCGTGGCGGCCGGGAACAACGCCCCCTGCAGAGGTGATGACACCGCTGCAGGGGGCATGTCTTCAAGGCTGATCGGCGCGCGGCAGCCGGATCATTCGCTGATGAACGTCGTCGTCGCGATCCTGTGCAGCACCGCCACCTTGCCCAGGCTGGTCTCGCCACCGGCCTCGTCCTTGTGGCTGGCGGTCAGGATGTAGCGGCCCTTTTCCCGAAGCGGCACGGCCAGCGTACCTTGTGCGTCGGTCCGCACCGCCTTGGTCCATTTGTCCGGCGAGATCACGGTGACTTGCGCGTCCGCCACCGGCTTGCCGTCGCGCACCAGAACGAAGCGGTCGCCGCCCGCGCTCACCGGCGCGATCTCGAAGGGCATGGCGGAGCGCGCCTCGGCGCGGCCGGCGCGGGCGAAGTAGGCGACGCCTTCCTTCTTGCCGTCCTCACCCCAGGGCGCGAACACGGTATCGTCGTGCGCGCGCACGTCTCCGGCCGGAACCGCCACTTCGAGGTAGCCGGCCTTGCGCGCCATCGCCGCCTTGCTTGCGGGGAGCAGTTGCGGCGTCTTGAGGTGATCGAACTCCGGATCGCCGCCGGGGGGCAGTGCTTCGCCGGGCTCGCCAAGGTAGATGCGGGCAGGGCCGGTGCCGTCGCGCTCGATCCAGACTTCGTGCGCCTGCGCGGCGGGTGCGGCGAGAGCCAGCAACAGCGGGGTCAGATACCTGTAGGTCATTTCGCTCTCCGTGTCGTATCGGCGCTCGCTGGCGCCAGGATGAAAAACAGCAATGCCGCCGCGCCGGAACGGAGCGTGTCTCGCAAGACGATAGCGTCCCCGGCCGCGAAGGCGAGGACGAAAACGACGCCGTGCGCACTTGCGTGACGGGGCCTCGCTTCTGCAGCATCGCCGCGCGCCCTCACGTCATCGCCGAGGTTCGACTTCGAGACGTCATACCGCCGCAATACCGCGAGACGCATGTGCCGTTTCTCCGAGGACATGCCATGACCGATCTCACCCGCCGCTCGCTGCTCGGCGCCGCCGCCCTCGCCGGACTGCCGGCCTCGATCGCCCGCGCCGCCGCGATCGCGCCCGACGTGCGCAGCGGTACGATCGCGGACGTCGCCCATGTCGTGATCCTGATGCAGGAGAACCGCAGCTTCGACCACTACTTCGGCACGATGCGCGGGGTGCGTGGCTTCGCTGACCGCTTTCCGATTCCGCTGGCGCCGGTCGCCGACAGGCCGCGTACGGTATGGGACCAGCTTGACGACCCGGCCGGTGCGCCGGTCCGCCCCTTCCACCTCGACACCCGCGCGGCTTTCGACGTCATGCGCGTCGCCGGCACTCCGCATACCTGGCCCGACGCGCAGCGCGCCTGGGACGAAGGGCGGATGGGCAACTGGCCGGCGGTCAAGACGCTGCGCGCCATGGGGCACTACCGGCGCGAGGACATCCCCTTCCAGTTCGCGCTCGCCGAGGCCTTCACCATCTGCGATGCCTATCACTGCGCGATCCAGACCGGCACGAACACCAACCGGCTGTTCCTGTGGACCGGCACCAACGATCCGCACGGGACGCAGGGCGGCCCCGCGATCGGCAATTCGCACGACAATTTCCCCGAACAGGGCGGCGCCGCGTCCGACTACCTGTGGGGCACCGTGCCCGAGCGGCTGCAGGCGGCCGGCATCGACTGGCGCATCTATCAGGACATGGCGGACAACTTCACCGACAACCCCCTGGTCGGTTTCCGCGCCTACCGGGAGGCCAATCGCGGGGGCAATCGCGGGGCCAATCGCAATGGAACCGGCGCACAGTTGAAGGACCGCGCGCTCTCGACCCAGGCGCTCGACCGGCTGCGTGCCGACGTCCTGGCAGGCACCCTGTCGCAAGTCAGCTGGATCATCTCCGATGCCAAGGGCAGCGAGCATCCCGGCCCTTCCAGTCCCGCCCAGGGTGCCCTCTACACCGCACAAGTGCTCGATGCGCTGACCGCCAATCCCCGCGTCTGGGCGCGCACCGTGTTCCTCGTCATGTTCGACGAGAACGACGGCTTCTTCGATCACGTACCGCCGCCCGCGCCGCCCTCGCTGGCGGCGGACGGGTCGGTGCTGGGTGGCTCGACGGTCGATCTGGCCGGCGAATACCACCGGAACGCGGCTCCGGACGAGGAGAAGATCGACGAGCCCGCCTTGCGCGGACGTCCCTATGGCCTCGGCCCGCGCGTGCCGATGTACGTGGTCTCGCCGTGGAGCCGTGGGGGATGGGTCAACTCGCAGGTGTTCGACCATACCTCCGTGATCCGCTTCCTCGAGGCGCGGTTCGGCTTTCACGAGCCGAACATCTCGCCCTGGCGCCGCGCCGTATGCGGAGACCTGACTTCCGCCTTCGACTTCTCGGCACCAGACCGGGCGCCCTTCGGTCCCATGCCCGATCCGCGCGCCGATGCCCGGCGCGCCGGTGCGATCGTGGACCAGCCCAGCCCGGTGCCGCCCGCGAATCCCGGCGCCTTGTGGCAGGAGACGGGCCTGCGCCGCTCGCGCCCGCTGCCTTACCGGCTGGACGTGGAGGAGCACATGGACGCGGACGGGATCGTCCTGCAGTTCGTCGCCGAGGGCGCGGCCGCCGTGTTCCATGTCCATGATCGCGGCGCCCTGTCGCTGCCGCCCCGTCGCTACACCGTTGGCGCCGGGCAACGCATCGAGGGCCACTGGGGCTGGAGCGATCGGGGGGACTACGACGTCTGGGTACTGGGACCGAACGGCTTCCACCGCCATTTCGTCGGCCACCGGGACGATGCCGCGATCACGTTGTCCTGCCGCGCCGCGCTGCTGAGCCTCGACCTGCGCGCCGCTTCGCAGCAGGCCGCCATGCCCGCGCTGCGCCTGCGTACGATGCTCGCGTCCACGGCCTCGCACCGGGAAGCGGCCATGGATGGCCATGCCTCGATCTCGCTGCGCGAAACCTCGGGCTGGTACGACGTCGAGATCGCGGCGGCAGGTCCGGTCCGCTGGCGCCGCCGGCTGGCGGGCCGCGTCGATCTGGCCGGGCGTGAAACAACGAGCGATCCGTTCATGCGCCCGGTCTGAACCGTGCCGCCCCGGCGGCGGTTGCCCGCATCGTCCAGAAAAGCCTTCCGGTCCGACGCCTGATGGACCTATAGCCCGTCCGGCCAGCCACGGGGCCTCCCGAGCGGCATTGTCGCAGCCAGGGAGGCTACCAATGCACGCGATAGAAAACAGGCGTCACCCGTTTGGGCCGGTCGATTGTCCTTGTTTCGTGGAGTACGATTCGCGGAACGGCGGGACCGGCATCTCATGATCGACGATCCCGCCATGGAGGCATGGTTCTGCCGGGAAGTGCTGCCTCAGGAGGCGGCATTGACGAATTTCATCCGGCGAAACTGGCGTGTGGAGGAAGAAGTGCAGGATCTTCGGCATGACGTCTACGCGCTGGCGATCGCGGGTGCCCGGCGGGGTCTGCCGGACAACACCCGGGCCTATCTGTTCAGGGTGGCGCGCAATCACCTCATCAACCAGGCGAAGCGGGCGCGGATCGTGTCGATCGACCTTGTCGCGGACCTGGAAGCGATCGACGAGCGGGTGGACCTGCTGTCCGCAGAGCGCCAGCTATCCGCGCGCGAGGAACTGCGGCGTTTCCGCGACGGCCTCGATCGCCTGTCCCCGCGGATGCGCGAAGTGGTGATGTTGCGCAAGGTGGAGGGCTGCGATACCCGGGAAACCGCCGCAAGGATGAATATCGGGACCGACACCGTGAAGAAGCAACTGGCGCTGGGAATGAAGGCGCTGGCCGATTTCATGCTGGGGGGATCGGGCAGGGTGATCCGGCCGGGGCCGCGCGCGTCGACCCGCAGGCATCGGCAGGATTCCCGCGACGATCGGCGAGAGGGATGATTTCCGCGCAGCAGGCCCAGGATCAGGCGGCCGAGTGGCTGGTTCGCCAGGAGGAGGCGGAATGGGGCGAGGGCGACCAGTCCGCGTTCGAAGACTGGCTGCAGGCGTCCGAGGGCAACAAGGCCGCATACTGGCGGCTGAAACATACCTGGCACGGGGCCGGTCGCCTGCGCGCGCTGGCGACGATCGCGCCGATGCGGCGCTCCGTCTTCGCCCGGCATGGCGAACTGTTCAGGCGGGCAGCGGCCGTGCTGCTGCTCGCGGCCGTGGGCGCAGCTTCTATCTTCGCATGGAACCGCGATGCCGCCGTGGCGCCGGCGGAGGCGGCGCAGATGCGGTTCGAAACGCCGGTCGGGGGACGCAAGGAAATCCGCCTGTCCGACGGCAGCGTCATCGATCTCAACACCGCGTCGGTTCTGCGCGTCGTCCTGTCGGATACCGAACGCAGGGTGTGGCTGGATCGCGGCGAGGGCTATTTCCAGGTCGCGCACATTCCCGCGCGGCCCTTCGTGGTGGTAAGCGCAGACCATGCGGTGACCGTGCTGGGCACCCGCTTCGCGGTGCGGCGGGAACAGGCCAGGACCACGGTGTCGGTGATTTCCGGGCGGGTTCGGCTGGCGCCTTCGAAGGCGGTGGCGGACGGCGGGCGCCTGGCCGTGCTGACGGGCGGCGACATCGCCGTCGCGAGCGGGCGATCGACACTGGTGACGACGCATTCGGTGCGGGAGGTGGAGGATGCCCTTTCCTGGCGCACCGGCACCTTGACCTTCGACGATGCGCCGCTTGCCGAAGCGGCGGCGCAGTTCAATCGCTACAACCGCCAGCAGTTCGTGCTTGCCGATGACGAGGTGGCGGCGATGCGGATCGGCGGCGCGTTTCCCGCCTCCGACCCGGTCGCCTTTGCCCGCCTGCTGCGCGATGCCTATGGCCTGAAAGTCCAGATTGGCGATGATATAGTAAAGGTTTCCCGCTAGCGCGTACCCCCAAGCCGCCTTTGATTTGTCTACTTCATCAGTAGGCAATTGACCGGTACCCTCGCAAGGAAGGTTCCGGTCGTCACGGGGGACTTGGATTTGACGAACAGACTGATGGCCGCGCTTGCGGGGGCGACTTCGATCGCCGCGATGGCGGCGACACCGGCCATGGCGCAGCAGCGGCAATTCGCGATCGAGGCGGGGGATCTCAAGGGCGCGCTCGATGCCTTCGCGCGGCAGACCGGCCGTCCGGTGATCTATCGCTCGGAAGACGTGAAGGGCGTGCGCTCGCCGGGCTTTCGCGGCACTGCCTCGGCCGAAACGGCGCTTTCCGCGATCCTGGCGCGCAGCGGCTTTGCGCCCCGGTTCGATTCGTCCGGCGCGGTGGCGATAGTGCGCACGCCTGCGCCGCAGGCGCGCAAGTCACCTGCCGCCGCCAGGCCGGTAGAGCAGGTCGCCGTGCCCGCGGCCGACGATGTGCCGGCGGAGGCCGAACCGGCGATCGTCGTCACCGGCATCCGCTCGTCGCTCGAACGCGCTGCCGATGTGAAGCGCAACGCGGTGCAGGTGGTGGATTCCATCGTCGCGGAAGATATCGGCAAGCTGCCGGACCCGACGACCGCAGCGGCGCTGCAGCGCGTGCCGGGCATCCAGGTGGAGACGGATCGCAACAACGAACTGACCAACGTGCGCATTCGCGGCCTGACCGACATCGGCCGCACGCTCAACGGGCGCGAGATGTTCACCACGACATCGCGCGATTTCGACGTGAAGGACGTGCCTGCCCAGGCCCTTTCCCGGATCGACGTGTTCAAGTCGCAGACGGCAGACCTCATCGAAGGGGGCGTTGCCGGGGCGATCGACCTGAAGCTCAACCAGCCGTTCAATTTCAAAAAGCCCACTTTCGTCGTCACCGCGCGCGAGAACTATGCGAGCCGGTTGGGCAAGGCAGGTCCGCAGGTCGGTGGACTGGCGACGACCCGCTTCGATACCGGGATCGGCGAGATCGGCGTGCTCGTCAACGGCAGCTTCTCGAAAAGCGACAGCGAGCGCAGCCAGACGAACATGACCGACCGGCGCAGTTCGGGTGTCAGTCCGCTCAATACGCCGGGCTACCTCATCCCGCAGGTCATCCAGAACATGCCCAATGTGGGCGCCGTCACTCGCGGTGAAGCGAACGCGGCGGTGCAGTGGCAGGCATCGCCCTCGCTTCAGGTCTATGCGGAGGGGCTCTACACCTATTTCCGCACCACCACCGGTTTTTCGGGCTTCAATCCCCAGCCCTTCAATGCCGGAACCTCGATCACCGATATCGTGGCGAGCGACAATTGCTTTCAGACGCGGGTGAATGCTTCGGGCACCAACCCCACGCTCGTCAACAATGCCGACGGCACGCAGTCGCTTCAGCCCTACACCGTCCAGACGCTGTGCGACATAAAGAGCGCCACGCTCAAGAATGTCGTCATCAACCAGAACTCCTCGTCGGACCGCCTGACGCAGACCAACCGCATGGTCGCGGGAGGCTTGAAGTTCGACCGCGATCGCGCCCGGGCGACGCTCGACGTCTCCTACCAGAAGTCGCGCAGCTTCGACGAGAACGTCAACATCGAGGTGGGTCAGCGGGTCGATACCGTCTACCTCACCACCGACAACGACGGGGCGGCGGCGATCTCGCTCGATCCCTCGATCCCCACGAGCAGCGCCAACCTGTCGCTGCGCAACGCCTTCAACCAGAACTTCACGCTGGCGACCGGATCGCTGTTCCAGGCCCGGTTCGATGGCGAACGTGACCTCGGCGGGATCTTCAGCAAGATCCAGGCCGGGATACGCTTCGCCGATCGCAAGGCGGTCTACCGCAACGTCCAGCAGACCAATCCCACCAGTTCGATCGGGTGCAACAACATCGAGACGGGCAAGGCATCCTGCCTCGTCTCCGACCTCGGGCTGTCTTCGGACTTCATCGGCACCATCGGCTATGCGCCCGGCATCAACGGCGGTTCGAACTTCGTCGGCGCCAGCCCCGACTATCTCCTGTCCGAACGCGGGCGCAACGAACTGCGCTCGCTGTTCGGACTGGCGCTGCGCCAGCCGGACTACGATCCGACGCACCAGTTCGACGCCTCCGAACGGACCTGGGCGGGCTATGTGCAGGCCGCCTATGCGATCGATCTCGGCGGCGATCTGGCGCTGGACGGCGTGGTCGGCGTGCGCGGGGTGAATACCGACCGCACGATCGCCACTTATCGCAAGGACAGCACCGGGGCGATCGTCCCGATCAGCGAGACGCGCAGCGATTTCGACCTGCTGCCCAGCGCCACCGCGCGCCTCCAGTGGCCGGGCGGATTCCAGATGCGCCTCGATTATTCGCGCACGATGCGGCGGCCCGACTTCGGTTCGCTGAACCCCACGCAGTCGCTGACTTATGTGGGCAACGTCTTCCTGCTCAACACCGCAACGGCGGGCAACCCCGATCTCAAGCCGCAGAAATCCGACAGTTTCGATGCCACGGCGGAATACTACTTCCACTCGGGCTCGATCTCGCTGGACGGGTTCTACCGCACCATCCGCAACCGCGTGGTGAGTTCCGCCGTGCAGACCACCATCGATGGCACCGCCTTCCTGCTCACCACCCCGCGCAACGTGGGTGAAGTGACGCTCAAGGGTATCGAAAGCAGCGCCCAGTACTTCTTCGACTTCCTGCCCGGCGCCTTTTCGGGGATCGGCGTGCAGGCCGCCTTCACCTACATCGATTCCCGGATCGGCGGTTCCGATCCGCTGGCCGGCCGTCCCCTGCAGGGTGTGTCCAAGTACAACTACACCCTGGGCGCGCTCTACGAGAAAAGCGGCATCAGCGGACGCCTGATCTACACGTTCCGGTCGCGCTACTACAGCGGCGACAACAGCGGCGCGGTATCGCTTCGTCCGATCGACAGCAGCCGTATCGATGACGTGTTCATTCCGACCCAGCTGATCTACGTCCGCCCGGCGGGCCGGCTCGACTTCAGCATCGGCGTCGACGTCAACCCGGCGTTCCACATCGACATCGGCGGCACCAACATCACGCGTACCCGAACCCGCCAGTACTTCGGCGTCTCCTACCTGAATGCCCAAGTCTACGGGGACGAGACGACCTATTCCATCGGCGTCAGGGTCCGGCTGTGAACGGACAGGCACGCGCAACAGGAAAGCCATCTATGAAACACCTTTCAGGAAAGCCGCGCATGGGATCGATCGCCAGACGCACGCTGCTCGCCGCCACGCTCGCGGCCCTGGTGCTTCCGGCCGCCGCGCTCCCCGCCACGGCGCAGGAGGCGGCCCCTGCGCCGCCATCCAGGCCGAACATCGTCGTCTTCCTCGCGGACGACATGAGCTATGCGGATATCGCGCCCGATGGCGACCGCAATGCGCGCACGCCCAACCTGTCGCGGCTGGCGGCAGACGGGCTGGCCTTCGACAAGGCCTTTGCCGCCTCGCCGACATGCGCCCCCAGCCGGGCGGCCATGCTGACGGGGCTCATGCCGGCCCGCAACGGCGCGGAGGCCAATCACGAACGGCCCGACCCCGCGATCCGCAAGCTGCCGTCCTACCTTCAGGCGCAAGGCTATCAGGTGGTCGCGATCGGCAAGGTGGCGCATTACAAGGATGCCTCCTTCTACGGTTTCGATTACCAGGCGCACGACACCTTCCACGACGACGCCTCGATCCCCGAGGCGATCAAGTGGCTCAAGGAGCGCAAGGACAAGCGCCCGCTCGCGCTGTTCGTGGGCAGCAACTGGCCGCATGTGCCCTGGCCCGGCTCGACCGACGGTTTCGATCCCAAGGCGCTCTCGCTTCCGGCCAAGACGGTCGACACCCCCGAAACCCGGCAGGCGCGGGCGCAATATTACGCCGCCGTGCAGCGGCTCGACCTGGAACTGGGCGACGTGCTGACCGCGACCGACGAAGTGCTGGGCAAGGACACTTTCCTCCTGTTTTCGTCCGATCAGGGCACGCAGTGGCCTTTCGGCAAGTGGAACCTCTACGATGCCGGTATCCATGTGCCCCTGATCGTGCGCTGGCGCGGGCAGGTGACGCCGGGCTCGCACACGCAGGCGATGGTGAGCTGGATCGATATCCTGCCGACGCTGACTGAAGTGGCGGGCGGGCCGCCGCCCACCGGGATTGACGGGCTTTCCTTCGCCGGTGCACTGCATCCGGGCAGCCATTTCGCCGGGCGGCAGGAAATCTTCGCGACGCATAACAACGACGGCGATTTCAACGTCTATCCTGCGCGTTCCGTGCGCACCCAGCGCTGGAAATACATCCTCAACCTGCACCCGGAGTACTATTTCACCACTCACACCGATCAGTTCGCACCGCTCGGCGGAGATGCCTACTTCGCTTCGTGGCGCCGCGCCGCGCAGGCCGACCCCTCGGCCGCGCGGATCGTCAAAGCCTATTACCAGCGACCGGCCGAGGAACTCTACGATCTGGAAGCCGATCCCGAAGAGACGCGCAACCTGGCTGACGATGCCACCCACGCACGGGTGCTGAAGGACATGCGCGCGCGCCTCGGCAACTGGCGCCGGCTGCAGGGTGACGATCATCCGGTAAAAGGCAAGCCGCACCTCAACGCCGACCCGCTGCCGAAGGACAAGTGAGGCTTCATGTCCTGAGGCGCCATCGATCGGGACGATGCGGCGGCGGTGCCATGCGGCCGACGATGCCCCGGAGACCGTTTGGGAATGGCATTATTCGAAACGGTCTCCAACGGCCGATCGCAGGGCGGGAACGTCCAATGCCCGTCGGCGCGGTCGGCCTAGTTCAGATCGGTTCCGGTCGGCGAGATCCGGCCTTGTCGGATGAGCAGGTTCTGTTCACGCGCCTGCACGACCTGGGAGAGCGGCGGGACGTCATGTGTAATCCAGACGTTGCCGCCGATCTCCGATCCGGCACCGATGGTGACACGCCCAAGGATCGTCGCGCCTGCGTAGATGACGACGTCATTCTCGATGATGGGATGACGCGGCAGGGCCTTTATCAGGGCGCCGCTCGCTTCGGCGGGAAAATTCTTCGCTCCCAGGGTCACGCCTTGATAGATGCGCACGTTGTTGCCGATGATGGCCGTCTCGCCGATGACCACGCCGGTGCCGTGATCGATGAAGAAGCCTTCGCCGATCTGCGCCCCTGGGTGGATGTCGATGCCGGTGCTGCTATGCGAGATCTCCGATATGATCCGCGCGACCAGCGGTGCACCCATCAGGTACAGCGTGTGCGCCAGGCGATGATGGATGATGGCCAGCAGTCCGGGATAGCAGATCAGCACTTCGTCGATGCTGCGCGCGGCCGGGTCACCCCGGAAGGCGGCCTCGATGTCGAGGTCCAGCAGCCGCCTGAGATTGGGCAGTTCGTGCAGGAATGCGACGACGATCTCGGTCGCGCGCTGGTCCGCCACAAGGCTTTCGATCTCGATCGCATAGGCCAGTTCCAGCCGTAGCTGGGCGTGAAGACGACTGGCGGCGATCTGCAGCGTCTGCGTGATGAAGGTGTCTTCGTTGGCCTGCCGGACGAAATCGGGCCCCAGCCGCAGGGGGAAGAGGGCGCTGCTCAACTCCTCGGTGATCTTCGCCAGGCGGATGCGGGACGGAAAGCCTTTCGCCCCATGCTCGACATGACGCGCGTTGGTGCTTCGCCAATGGCGGCGTATCCCGGCGAGTTCCCGCACCACTTCGCCGACGTCCCAGAGGTCCAGCGGATCGGCGCCGGACTCCCGGTCATGCTCGGCAACGCGCGTCGGCAAGCGGAAGTCGCTCATCGCATCCGTCCCTCTTTGTGGTGGCCCGTCCTGTTCGTTCAAGCTTCTATCTGCTCCTTGTGCCGGACCGGCGAATCCGTTCGACGGGCGGCGGCATGGCGGTTCTCGATATGCTGCAGTCCAAGGTGTCCGCGCAAGGTCCGGGCTTCGTACCCCGCCCGGAAAAGGCCGCGCTCCACCAGTATGGGAACGACCTGCGCGCGGAACCGATCCCAGTCCGCGGGGTGCTGGACGAAGAGATTGAACCCGTCGGCGGCGCCGCTCTCGTACCACTTCTGCATCTGATCGGCGATCGTCCCGGGGGCGCCGACGAGCCGCAGCCATCCCAGCGCCTGCGCTTCCAGTATACCGCGCAAGGTGACGCCGGCGCGCCGCGCCTTGTCGATATCGTCGTGGAACCGGCTGATCCCGGCGCCTTCGCTTCGGGGGATATCGGGAAATGGCGCGTCCAGATCGTAGGCGCTGAAATCATGCCCGTCGAACTGGCGTGAAAGCGCCGCCAGCCGGCGCCGGATATCGCCGGAAGTGGTTCTCTCCCGCTCGATCTGCCGCGCCTCCTCGTCGGTATCGGCGATGGTGACGCCGAGCGCCGGGATGAAGAGCAGTTCGTCCGGATCGCGCCCAAGCGCCCGGGCGCGACCACGAATGTCCTGGGAGAGTTCGATGGCCTCGGCGGTGCTGCGCGCGAAGCTGAAGACGATGTCCGCCCGCCGCGCGCTGAGATCGCGGCCCTGATCCGAAGTCCCGGCCTGGACCAGCGGCGGCTGTCCCTGCGGCGAACGCTGGATGTTGAGCGGCCCCGTGACCGAGAAGAATTCTCCGCGATGGTCGAGACGATGCTGCCTTGAAGGATCGAGGAACCGGGCCGCCGTACGGTCGCGAGAGAAGGCATCTTCTTCGTACGAGTGCCATAGGCCCTGTACCGCCTCGACCGCTTCGTCCGCGCGCCGGTATCGCGTGTCGTAATCACCATGGCCGGAGCGACTGAAGTTGCCCGCCGTCCCGGGATCCTGACTGGTCACGATGTTCCACCCGGCGCGGCCGCCGCTGATGAGGTCGAGCGAAGCAAGCCGCCGGGCGATGTCGAACGGCTCGCTGTATGTCGTGCTGACGGTCGCCACCAGGCCGATGCGGTTGGTGGCATGGGCGACGGCGGAGAGCAGTGTCAGCGGCTCCAGCCGGTTCAGGTGGTGGTTGGGAAAGTCGGGCGTGATGTACTGGCTGTCGACGATGAAGACGAAGTCGAAATGGGCGTCCTCGGCTTCCTTCGCCTGCTTCACGTACCAGTCGATGTCGACGCTGGCGTCCAGCGGCACTTGCGGGTCGCGCCACAGTTCGGTTCCGGACCCGTCGCCTACGCCGATCAGGACGGCGCCGAGTTTCAATGTGTCGCGTGGCATGGTCTGGCCTTTCAGTGAGCGGTGAATGCGGCGGGACGCTCGCTGCGGTCCGCCGAGAGGCGAGGCGCGGCGTCCAGCAGGCGGCGGGTGTAGGGATGCGATGGGCTGGCGAGGATCTGCGCGGCCAGCCCGGTCTCGACGATGCGGCCGCGATAGAGCACCGCCACCCGGTCCGCGATGCCGGCGACGGAGCCGAGGTCGTGGGAAATGAAGACCTGGGCGATGTGCTTCTCCACCGCCAGGCTGCGCAGCAGCTTGAGGACGTGGAGCCGGTTCACCGCATCCAGCGCGCTGACGGGTTCGTCCAGCAGCAGAAGCCTGGGGGCGAGGGCCAAGGCGCGGGCGATCACCGCGCGCTGACGCTGTCCGCCGGAGAGGTGCCGGGGCAGGCGCGCAGCCAGTGCCGGATCGAGGCCGACCGCCTTCAGGGCGTCGTCCACCGCTTCGCTGACGGCGGCGCGGCCGATATCACCGCGCAAGTGCAGGCCCTCCGCGATCGAAGCGCTGATCGTCAGATCGGGATCGAGGCTGCGCAGCGGATCCTGGAACACGTATTGCAAAGTGCCGGATCGTCGCAGTTCGCGCAGTGGCCCGGCTTTCAGCCTGTCGATCCGTGCACCGCCGAGTTCGATCGTCCCGCTGGCTGCGGGGATCAGGCCGAGGATCGTGCGCAGCAGCGTGGTCTTGCCCGATCCGGTCTCTCCGATCAGGCCGAGGATTTCCCCGGGTGCCAGTTCGAGATCCACGTCCTGGATCACCGTGCGGATGCCATATCCCGCATGAAGCCCCTTCACCGCCAGCAGCGGCGCGGATTGGACGGCTGCAGCCCGCGAAGGCGCGCTGTCGATCGTGTGGACCGCATGGTCTTCGATCAGGCTGCGGGTATAGGCGCTTTGCGGATTGCCGAGTACGCTGCGTGTGGGCCCGGCGTCCACGATCGCGCCGTCGCGCATGACGATGACGTGCTCGCAGATCTGCGACACCACGGCGAGATCGTGCGACACCAGGATCAGGGTCAGGGCCTGTTCCCGGCGCAGCCTGTCGATCAGGTCCAGCACTTCGGCCTGCACCGTCACGTCGAGCGCGGTGGTGGCCTCGTCGGCGATCAGGAGGCGCGGCCCGGCGCAGATCGCAATGGCGATCAGCACGCGCTGGGCCATGCCGCCCGAAAGCTCGAAGGGGTACTGCCGATAGACTGCGTCGGCATCCTCGAAGCCGACCTGGCGGAGCAGTTCCAGCGCGCGGTCGCGGGCGGCAGTGCGGCCGAGGCGCAGCGTCGCCCGGATCGCTTCCACCAGTTGGCGGCCCACCGGGATCGAGGGATTGAGGTAGGAGCCCGGGTCCTGGAACACGGCCGAAAGCGCCTTCCCCCGCAAATCCTTCCACGATGCCGCGTCGAGCCGGGAAAGGTCCACGTCCCCGAAGCGTATGGATCCGGAGGCCACGTTCAGGCCCGGCGGCAGGACATCCAGGATCGCCCGGCAGGTGAGCGACTTGCCGCTGCCGGATTCGCCAACGATGCCCAGCGTCCCTCCTGCTGCCAGTTCGAAGCTCACATCGCGCACGAGTTCTCGCCCCTGCGCCGTCACGACGTGGAGGTTGCGGACCGAAAGCAATGGCTCGGCAGGCGGTTCCGGGCGGCGGTGGCGGATGTCGAGTGTAACGACATTGTCGGCGGGAAGGTCGGAGTGGGCTTGCTTCATGCGGCGGTCTCCTTGCGTCCGGAATCCCTGAGCGCGTCGGCAAGCGCATTGAGCGCCCAGACGGTCGCGACGATCAGCAGGGCAGGGGCGACCGGGCCGAACGGGCGGTCGTAGAGGTTGGCGAGGTCGGTCGCGAGCAGGCCGCCCCAGGTCGGGTCGGGCGGCACGACGCCGATGCCAAGGAACGTCAGCGAGGCGACGATCGAAAGGCACGCGCCGGTCATCGACGCAGCAGCGACCGCCACCGGGGGCAGCACCTTGGCGACGACGTGGCGGCGCAGGATGGCGGAGGTCGAGGCGCCCATCAGCCGCGCGGCCTCGATGTATTCGGCATTGGCGATGGACAGGGCCGCCGCGCGGGTCACCCGGAAGAAGGCCGGGGTGATGAGAATGCCCACGGCGAACATCGCCTGGACCAGTCCGTTGCCCAGCATCGCGGTCATGGCGATGGCGAAGACCAGGAACGGCAGCATCATGAGCGCGTCGATCACACGCAGGTTGATCCATTCGAACCGGCGTCCGAGAAAGACCGACAGCAGGCCGGGAACGACGCCCAGAACCAACCCGATCGACACCGAGAGCAGGCTGGCAAGGACGGAGACTGTCGATCCGGCGAGCAACCGGCTGAAGACGTCGCGGCCCAGTGCATCGGTGCCCAGCCAGTATCTCGTGCCGGGTGGTTGCAGAAGTGCCGAGCCGTCCTGCGCCAGCGGATCATGCGGTGCGAGGAAAGGCCCGAAGACGGCGAGTACGGCCACGACAGCGAGAATTACGAAGGCGGCGCGGGCGCTGGGATAGCGCAGGAGCTGGCGGATCATGGTTTCAACTCCGTCGCCGCGCGGCTGGCTGGAGGACGCCCAGCAGGATGTTGACGCACAGGTTGCAGGCCAGGATCAGCAGGATCGACACGACGAGTGTGCCCTGTACGACCGGCACGTCGCCGCGCAGGGCGGAGTCGGCGGCGAGCTTGCCCATTCCGGGCATGTTGAAGATCGCCTCGGTCACGACGGCGCCGCCGATCAGCATCGGCACTTTCAGCGCTAGCACGGTCAGCGCCGGGCCTGAGGCGTTGCGCAGGACGTGAACGAACAGGATGCGGCGGCGCGAAAGGCCGCGCACGACCGCGCCGGTCACGTAATTTTCCGAGAGCGCGACAACGAGGCCGGTGCGCAGTTGCCGGGCGAGGTCTGCGATGACATCGACGCTGAGGGCCACGGCCGGGATGCTCACGGCGGCCAGCCAGCCGATCGGATCGTCCGCGAAAGGTACGTAACCCGAAGACGGGAGCCAGCCGAGCCAGAGGCTGAAAATCAGGATCAGCACGAAGGCTACGACGAAAGGCGGCAAGGACGAGACCAGGGCCGCGAACAGCGTGATCGCGCGGTCCAGCCGCCCGCCATGGCGCACGCCCGCCACGAGGCCGAGGCCCAGCCCGAATACCACGCCCACCAGCAGCGCCACGCCCGCGATCGAAAGGCTGATCGGCAGGCGCTGCAGAATCAGTTCGGAAGCCGGCACGCCGTTGAACCAGGACGTGCCGAGGTCACCGCGCAGGACGCCGCCTATCCAGTGCAGATACTGGAAAACCACCGGCTGATCGAGGCCGAGGTCGGTGCGGATGCGCGCGACGGTCTCGGGCGATGCGGCGTCGCCCGCGATCCCCGCTGCCGGGTCCAGCCCGGACACCACGCCCAGCAGGAAGGTGATGAGCGTGGCGATGAAGAAGACCGGCAAGGTGATCCCCAGCGTCCCGCCGACGTGGCGCAGCAGCGCCTTGCCGTGACGCAGGCGGATGGTCCGCCCGGTCACGATGGGCGCTGCCTGCGGCGGCGCTGGTTCGGAGATGGTGGTCATTCCACCGTCACTCCTTCCCAGCGGATCTGCGAGGGCACGATGTTGAGGTGCTTCACCCTCGAACGGGTGGCGACGATGAACGGCGTGCTGAACAGCCAGACGCTGGGCGACTGCTCGGCGCCCAGACGGGTCGCGCGTTGCAGGCGCTCCTTGTACTGAGGCGCGTCGATCGGGGTGGCCCGCACCTCGTCGATGGCCTTGAGGAACGCGGGCGGCGCATAAGGACCGCTGAGGTTCATGATGCCCTGCGGCCCGTAGACCGCGAGCAGGTTCTGGACCGGCGATTCCCGCCCGACCGTGCCGTCAACCGCCGTGGCCGGGCGCTTGGCGATATAGACCTCGCTCTGCCAACTGGACGAACCCGGCGGCACGATGCGCAGGCGCGACTTGATGCCGACGCGCCCCAGTTGGGCCTGAAGCAGTTCCGGCAGACCCTCGTTGATCAGCGGATTGATGACGATCTCGACCGTCAGGGAACCCGGCGCGTGGCCGGCCTGCGCCAGCAGCGCTTTGGCCCGCGCCGGATCATAGGCCCACTTGTCCCTCGTCTGCGGATCGAAGGCGAAGTAGTGCGGCGGGAAAGGCTGGTTGGTGGGCGTGCCGAGACCAGCCGTGAGCGTCTTCACCAGTTCGCCGCGATCGATGGCGTAGCGCACGGCTTCGGCCACGCGCGGGTCGTCGAAGGGCGGCTTGTTGCGGTTTATCATGAGATCGCTGGCATTGAGCGACGGGGCGGTGGTGACCGTCAGCTTGCGGGCACGGGCTTCCTCCACGCGCTTGGGTCCGATCGAGGCCACGTCGATCGCGCCCGAGACGAGCGAGGCGATCGTCGTCGTCGGCTCCGACAGCGTGGTCAGTTCCAGACGCTCGACGTGGATATTCGCGGCGTCCCAGTAATCCGGATTCTTGACGAAATAGGCGTGCGATTCCGGCACGAATTCGACCATCTTGAACGGCCCTGCGCCGACCGGCCACAACGCCAGCTTCGCCTTGTCCTTCGCCGCGGCGGTGGGGCTGGCGATGGCGCCGACACGGCCCGCCATCACGTAGGGCAGCTGGTAATCGAGCCGCGAAAGGTGAAACACCACGCGCAGCGGTCCGTCGGTATCGAAGCTGGCGATGCTTTCGATCTCGGGGCGCAGGAAGGAATCCTTCTGCGTCTTGCCGCGTTCGAAGAAGGCCTTCACGGCGGCGGCATCAAGCGGGGTGCCGTCAGTGAATTTCAGCTTGTCGCGCAGCTGGAAGGTCAGTGTCCTGCCGTCCGGAGAGTATGTCCAGCTCTGCGCCAGTGCGGGCTGGACGTTGCCATCCTTGTCGAGCCGGGTGAGCGAGGCATAGGCGAGGCTGACGGTATTGATGTCGGCCCCGGTGCGGCTCGTCACGGGATCCCACGACGTGGGCAGCATGAAGGCCCAGCGGACGCGCGCCTTTTCGGCGGCTTTGTCGCCCGAGCCGCCGCACCCGGCCGTGGCCAGGGCAGCAGCCAGGAGCACCGCCCAGCCTGCGAGGGAGCGTGCCTTCACGAGACCGCCAGCGCCGGCTCTTCGCGCCGGGCAGCCGGGGGTTGTGAGGCTTCGGCGCGGATGTTGGCGGGTATGGGCAGTCCCAGATTGCCGCGCAGCGTGGTGTCCTCGTACTCGCTGCGATAGACGCCGCGCGCCTGCAGGATCGGCACGACTTCGTTCAGGAACCGGTCGAACTGGTCCGGGTGGCCGAGCATCACATTGAGGCCGTCGAGTGCGCCGCCCTCGAACCAGCGGATGATCTCGTTGGCAACGGTTTCGGCACTGCCGACGAACGGGCTCCCGCGCGAGGCGCTGAGAACTTCCACGGTCTGGCGCAGGGTCAGGTCGTCCTTGCGGGCAAGTTCGACGATGCGCTGTGCCTGCGTGAAGAAGCTGCGCCGCGCGTGTTCGAGCGTCTCGGCCGGGAACGGGGCGTCGAGGTCGTACTGGCGGAAATCATGCCATCCGAACGAACGTCCGAGTTCGCCGAGAGCCTGCTCGAAGCTGTGGTCCGCGCGGCGGTATTCGGCCTCGATGCGGCGGGCGTCCTCGTCCGTGTCGCCCACGTATATGCTGACGCCGGGAAGGATCAGCACGTCGTCCGCGCCGCGTCCTGCCGCGAGGGCCCGGCGGGTGATGTCCTGCTTGAAAGCGCGGCCATCCTCGATCGAGGCGGAGTGCGTGAAGATGGCATCGGCGGTCTGCGCGCCGAGGTTGCGGCCGTGATCGGAATCGCCGGCCTGGAAGATCACCGGCTGACCCTGCGGCGATCGCTGCAGGTTGAGCGGCCCGGTGACCGAGAAATACCTGCCCTTGTGATCCAGCGCATGCAGCTTGGCGGGATCGAGGAACACACCGGTCTCGCGATCGCGCGGGAAGGCGTCATCCTCGTACGAGCGCCATAGGCCCTGCACGACGTCGATATATTCGAACGCACGGCCATAGCGGGTTTCATAGTCGTAATGCTCGTCCAGACCGAAATTGCCCGCAGCACCGGGATCGCCACTGGTGACGACGTTCCAGCCGGCGCGCCCACCGCTGATGAGATCCAGCGAAGCGAGGCGGCGAGCGAGGTTGAACGGCGAGTTGAACGAGGTGGTGAGCGTGCCGACAAGGCCGATATGGCTCGTCGCCGTCGCCAGCGCGGAAAGCAGGGTCAGCGGCTCCAGCCGGTTCAGGTAGTGCGGCGGCGAGTCCTTCGTGATGTACTGGCTGTCGACGATGAACACGAAGTCGAACTTCGCGGCCTCGGCCTTGCGCACCTGTTCGATATACCACCGGATGTTGACGCTGGCGTCGGCCGGGATGTCGGCATCGAGCCAGCGGTTGTGCTGGCCGGGACCGCCCGCGCCCATCGTGACGAGGCCGAGCTTCAAGGTTCTTCTGGTCATTGCCGTAACTCCTTTGCCGGATAGTCGTTCGGTGATTGCAGTCTGGCTCACAGGCGCCCCTTGAGCGTCAGCCCGTACATGCGCGGCTCGCCCAGAGCGCCCTGGACGATGCCATTGGAAGCGCTGACGGAGAGCGTGTTGAAGTAGTTCTTGTTGAACAGGTTGCGCACCCACAGCGAGGCTTCCCAGCGGTCATCGGGATCGCGCACGCCGCCGTGCAGGCCAACCAGCGTGTAGCCGCGCACCCAGGTGAAGGGATCGAGGTTCACCGCTGCGTAGAAGCCCGAACGATAGCTGATGTCGCCGCCTGCGAAGGCATCGACGTTGCCCACCGAATGCAGGTATTCGGCGTTGCCGGTCAGGGCGAGGCGCGGTGCGCCCGAAGCGCGGCGGCCCGACAGGTCCATCGAGGACAGGTAGGAATAGAGGAACTGCGAAGGCGCGTTGCGGTACGAGCGGTATTCCGCGTCGTTGTAGGTTCCCGCGACGCCGATGTTCAGCCCGTCGAACGGCTGGGCGCGGGCATCGACCTCGACACCGCGTGAACGCAGCTTGCCGACGTTGCTGATGTAGCCGACGGCAGGCGTCACCGCGTAGTTGACGAAGTTCGCCTGGTAATTGCTGACGTCGGCCCAGAACAGCGCCAGGTTGAATTCCGCCTTGCCGCCCAGCAGGCGCGTCTTGATGCCCAGTTCGTAGTTGTCGACCTTCTCGGGCCGCACGAAGATGTCCACGCCCAGTGACTGGCGCACGAGGTTGATGCCGGGCGACTTGTACCCGCGCGAATAGGACGCATAAGTATGGACGTCGCTCGAAAGGTCGTAGGCGGCGATCGCGGTGCCGGACACGTTGCTGGTGTTGTCCGACGCGGTGTAGGCGCCCGCAGGCGCATAAGCGGCGCGCAGCGCAGCGACGGTGGACTGGATCGCCAGATCGAAGCTGGACAGCGCCGCGTAATCGCCCGTCGCGTAGGCTTCATAAATGCCGGTCTTGTGCTCGTAAGTGTAGCGAAGACCGCCCGTCAGGCGCAGCGAGGGGGAGATGTTCCAGGTCGCCTGCCCGTAGGCCGCATAGCTGTGGGTCGCGGGAAGGACGTGGTTGTAGGACGTCAGGCCATCGAACACGGCGGAGGGCAATGTCGATACCGATGCCGTCGGCGTGTTCGCGGTGGTCAGCCACGTTGTCGCGTCGCGGCCATAGCGGTTGATGACGTCATCGTCGGCCTCCTGCCAGAAGAAGTAGAGACCGGCGGTATAGTCGATGGTCTCGCCACCTTGGGATGCGGCGCGCAGTTCCTGGCTGAACTGCTGCTGTTTGGTGGCCACCACGCTGTTGGTGATGATGTTGGCGCCGAACTGGTCGCCGTCGTAATTGGGCACCCATTTCCAGTTGCGGTATGCGGTGATCGAGGTCAGCGTCAGCGGGCCGACATCCCAGTCCGCGCGGGCCTGGACGCCCCAGCTGGGCATCTCGTCGTACTGCGAGGAGTCGATGTCGGTCTTGCGGTCGAAGGCGTTGACGGTGCCCGGCGTGTATCCGACGTCGGCGGCACGGCGGTAGAACCCGCGGACCTGCGCGCCGTTCGCCAGCGTCGTCGGCATGACACCGGCGATGCTGGTAAAGCCGACGTCGCCCTTCTGGATGCTGTAGTCCGCGATCAGGCGCAGCTTGAAGTCCGCGCTCGGCTTGTAGAGCAGGTCGAACCGCGCGGCATGGTTGTCGAGGTTGTCCCAATGCTCGCGCTGGGTGGTGTTGTAGATCAGTCCGTCGCGCCGGTTGCGCAAGTACGAGACGCGGAACGCCAGGTCGTCGCTGACCACCCCGTTGTACGCGAAGTAGCCGCGCACCTGATTGTAGTTGCCGTAGCTCAGCTCCGCCCGCGCTTCCTGCTGGAACTGCGGCTCGCGCGTGGTGATGTCGATCGCGCCCGCAACGGTGTTCTTGCCGAACAGGGTGCCCTGCGGCCCACGCAGGACCTGAATGCTTTCGATGTCGATCAGGTCGGTGATGACCGATCCGGTACGCGGCCGGTAGACGCCGTCCACATAGAGCCCGACGCCCTGTTCGAGCCCGTCGTTGGTGCCGCCGGCATTGGTGCCGATACCGCGGATCGTGATCGTCTGGTTGCGGCCGCTGAAGCCCTGGATATTGAGGCTGGGGAGCTGCTGGACCACCTGCTTGAGCGAGCTGACCCCCTGCGCCTCCAGCTGGCGGCTGGAAATGGCGGAAATCGCGATGGGAACGTCCTGCGCGCTTTCGGTGCGGTAGCGCGCGGTCACGGTGATTTCGCCGATGTCTGCGGCAGAGGCAGCATCCGCCGGGCTGGTCGCTTCCTCGGCGGCGGCGCCTTGCGAGACGGCCGCGGCAAATACGGCCGCCGCCGATGCCGCGCCGACGCGCAGCGTATGTTTTCGTCTGGAAACAAACGTATCCGGAAACTCTTTCAAACCGACCCCCTGGGTTACCGACTGGCACTCGGTTTGCCGGTGTATTGTCTATCGGATCAATAGACATTGTGTGAAGTCTATATGACTTCGCCTCAAGCAAGGAGGTGGGCGTCTCGCCCGGTGCGGTGCGATGCCCGTTGCGTCCTTCGTTTTGCCCGCATAGTCCCAGGGCCATGAACTGGCTCTACCTGACAGGCGCGATCGCCTTCGAGATCGTCGCGACTTCCGCGCTCAAGGCGACGGACGGCTTCACCCGCGTGGTGCCTACCGCCGTGACGGTGGCATGCTACGTCGCGGCGTTCTTCTGCCTTTCGGTGGCCTTGCGCACGATCCCGATGGGGGTCGCCTATGCGATCTGGTCGGGGGTGGGGATCGTCGCGATCTCGGTGATCGGGCTGGTGGTCTATCGCCAGCAGCTGGACGCACCGGCACTGGCGGGGATCGCGCTGATCCTGGCAGGCACGCTGGTCATCAACCTGTTTTCAAAAGCGGCCGGGCACTGAGGCGCATAAGGCCCAGTCGCGCCGCCAGCGATATGTGGATACACGACACTGATGCTGGGAAATTGCAGTGGCTCAGGAACGCGGGGCGGTCCTGGTCGGTTTCGCTTGCTGGAACAGACATGGTCAGGTGCAACGTGGGTTCGACAGTCAAACGAAGGGTTCTGCTCGTCGAGGACGAGGCGATCATCCGGCTGATCGGCTCGGATGCGCTCGAGGATGCCGGTTACGAGGTGCTCGATGCCGCCAGCGCCGACGAGGCCTTGCGGATTCTGGAAACGATCGACGACGTGGCGATAGTCTTTACCGACATCCGCATGCCGGGAAGCATGGATGGCCTCGAACTGGCCAGGCTCGTCCACGAACGGTGGCCCGACATCAGGCTGCTCATCACTTCGGGAGATACCTGGCCGCCCAGGGCTCTCATCCCGGACGAGGGCCGGTTCATTGCGAAACCCTATGAACTTGGCCAGCTGCGCTGCGAAGTGAGTCGTCTGCTGGACTGAACCCCATTCAGGCTGCTCAGCCTGCCCTGAATGTCAACGCGGCGCCATTCATGCAGTAGCGCAGACCGGTCGGCGGCGGTCCGTCGTCGAAGACGTGGCCAAGGTGCCCGTCGCAGCGCGCGCAGCGGACTTCCTTGCGGACCATGCCCATGGAACGATCGGTGATGATCCTCACCGCACCGGGGAAATGATCCTGGAAACTGGGCCAGCCGGTTCCGCTTTCGAACTTGGTGGAGGAGGAGAACAGCGGCAGGTCGCAGCCAGCGCACAGGAACCGGCCCTTCCCGTGCTCCTTCAGCAGCGCGCTGGAAAAGGGGCGCTCGGTACTTCCCTGGCGCAGCACTGCATAGGCCTGCGGAGACAGCCGTTTGCGCCATTGCGCATCCGGCAGGCTGACGCGCGCCGGCGCCGCGGCGAGCGCACCCGCGCCGGTCATCGCCGCGCCGCTCGCGATGACGACGGCCAAGGTGAAGGCACGGCGGCTCAGGGGAAAAGTGTGCAAAGTCATGGCCTGGCGGATCCTGTCGGTTGGAAGCATCAACGATCCTGCTGGCCGCTTGTGCCCCGACCGGAAACGAGGACGGGAGCGCTCCGGTAGAGGGCGGGGAACGTCGCTTTCAGGGCGGCGACTTTCGGCAGGTCGTTGCGGCGGATATAGCTCGAGTCCGGGTGCAGCGTCAGGTAGTCCTGGTGGTAAGCCTCGGCCGGATAGAAGCCCTTGAACGGCTCCACGCGCGTGACGATGGGGCGCCTCCATGCATCCGTCCTGCCCAGCTGGGCGATATATCGCTCGGCGGTCTCGCGCTGTCCCGGCGACTGGGGAAACAGGGCGCTGCGATACTGGGTGCCGCGATCCGGGCCCTGCGCATTGAGCATCGTCGGATCCGCCACCACCGAGAAGAACACATGCAGCAACTGCCCATAGCTCACCTGCCGGGGGTCGTAGGTGACTTTCACCGCCTCAGCGTGGCCGGTGCCCCCGCGTGAGACTACCGCGTAGCGGGCGCTTGCGCGATCGCCGCCCGCGTAGCCCGATACCGCACTGCTGACGCCCCTGACATGCTGGAACACGCCCTGGACGCCCCAGAAGCAGCCGCCCGCGAAGACGGCGGTTTCGCGCTTCGCGGCCTCGGGGGCCTGGAACGTCGGTGCGGGGATGCGGAACACGGCCTGTGTCGCGGCAGCTTCGACACGGGTTGCCCGCAGGAGAGCGGCGCCGCCGATCATGCCTCCGGCGGCGGTGACGACGAGAATGGCGGTGCTGGCGATACGGTCCATCGGCGGTGCTTCTTCCGGTTTGCGGGCTCTCCTGCAGGTATATACGATGCAAGCTGCCGGATGGATGAATGCTCCCGGCCATTCATGGATCATTATGGTGCCGGGGCGTTTATGGAGCGTGATCCCGGACATCTGCGGCAAGGCGACGACGAAGCATGATCCTTTTCCTGCTGGCTTATCTGGGCGGGGTGCTGACGATCATCAGCCCGTGCATCCTGCCCGTGCTGCCGTTCGTCTTCGCCCGTGCCGACAAGCCGTTCCTGCGCAGCGGATTGCCGCTGCTGCTGGGCATGGCCATGACTTTCGCCGCCGTCGCCACGCTCGCGGCGGTCGGGGGAGGGTGGGCCGTCCAGGCGAATGCCTATGGCCGGATCGCGGCGCTGGTGGTGCTTGCGGCCTTCGGACTGCTGCTGCTGTTTCCCTCCCTGGCCGACCGGGCGACGCGGCCGCTGGTGGCGCTGGGAGGGCGTCTGTCGCAGTCGGCGGACCGCGCCGATCACGGCGCGTCGAGCTTCTTCGCCTCGCTCCTGCTGGGCGTCGCCACCGGCCTGCTGTGGGCGCCCTGCGCGGGGCCGGTGCTCGGCCTCGTTCTCACCGGCGCGGCCCTGCAGGGCGCGAGTGCGCATACGAGCTTGCTGCTGCTGGCCTATGCGGCCGGGGCCGCGACCTCGCTGGCGCTGGCCTTGCTGGTGGGCGGCAGGGTCTTCGCGGCGATGAAGCGTTCGATCGGGGTGGGCGAGCGCATCCGCAAGGTCCTGGGCATCGCCGTCCTGATCGGCGTCGCCGCCATCGCGCTGGGGCTGGACACCGGGCTGCTGACGCGGCTTTCCCTGTCAGGCACCGCGCGTTTCGAGCAAGGTCTGCTGGACCGCTGGCAACCGGGCGGGGCCATGCCGTCCGCCGCCATGGGCAATGGCGGACGACTGGCCGACGAAGGGCCGTTTCCCTCTCTGTCAGGGGCCGGGGAATGGATCAATTCACCCCCGCTCGGCCCGGCGTCGCTGCGCGGGAAGGTGGTGCTGGTCGACTTCTGGACGTATAGCTGCATCAACTGCCTGCGCTCGCTGCCCTACGTGAGGGCCTGGGCCGAGAAGTACCGCGATCAGCGGCTGGTCGTGATCGGCGTCCATACGCCCGAGTTCGCGTTCGAAAAGGATCCGGCCAATGTGCGCAAGGCGGTGCGCGATCTCGGCATCGCCTACCCCGTCGCGATCGATAACGACCATGGCGTATGGCGCGCGTTCAACAACCGCTACTGGCCGGCGCATTACTTCATCGATGGGCGCGGCCGGATCCGCTACCACCACTTCGGCGAAGGCGATTATGCCCGGTCGGAACGGGTGATCCAGCGGCTGCTCGCCGAGAACGGCAGCGCGGTGGGCAGCGCCGGGACGGTCACTGTCGCGGCGAGCGGTGCGGGAGCGGCCGCGGCACAAGGGAAGGCGCGATCGCCCGAAACCTACCTCGGCTACGGCAAGGCCATGCGGTTCACCTCGCCGGGCGGTCTCGCCCGCGACGCCCGCCACGACTACGCCCTGCCGACCGCGTTGCCGCGTGACGGATGGGGCCTTGGCGGTGCCTGGACGGCCGGCCGCGAACAAGTGTCGCTCGGCGCCGCCGGGGGACGCATCGTCTATCGCTTCCGGGGCCGCGACGTGCATCTCGTGCTTGGTCCGGCGCAGCCGGGCCGGCCGGTGCGGTTCCGCGTGACGATCGACGGCAAGGCGCCCGGGGCGGACCATGGCACGGACGTCGATCCGCGCGGCAATGGCGTGGTCGATGGCCAGCGGCTCTACCAGCTTGTCAGGCTGCACGGCGGCATGGCCGAGCGGACGTTCGCGATCGAGTTCCTCGACCCCGGGGTTCAGGCCTTCGCCTTCACTTTCGGCTGAAAGGCGCGACTGAAACAGGGTGGGACACGACAAAGCGCACCCCTGTCAGACAATGATGACTTTGATCCGTTGCGCGGCAAGTTGTTCGACGACGGCGCGGCGTGGCCGTGAGGAGCGGACTGGTATCGCCTGGAAAAGTGCGGGAGCCGCGCCCGGCGGCTCCCGCGATACTCAGAAGTTCTTGCGCACCCCGAACTGCACGATGCGCCCGATCGAGAATGCCGACCCTTGCGTCGCATCGTAGCCGAGGCTGGTTGCACTACGGAACTCGGGCGGAGCGCTATCGAACACGTTCTGTACGTTCAGCGTGAACGAGAGGTTGCTTGCCAGCGCGGATTCGGACTTCACGTCGTACTTGAAGAACAGGTTGATTGCGTCGAACGCGGATACCTTGGTCTGGCCGAATTCGACGGTACCGCGCTTGTAGCCTGACGTGTGGTTCCAGATGATCTGCGCGCGCAGCCCGCCGATCGTGGTACCCAAAGTGCCCTGGATGCGGAAGCGAGGCGTGTTGAAAGCCAGGTCGTCAGCCACCGGGAGCGAGGGTAGCGCCCGCGACTTCTGCGAGAGGCGGTAGTTGCCCGAGGCACTGGCATCGAACGAGGCGAAGCTGGTGTCGAGAACATAGTTGGCGCTGAAGTCGATACCGTCCAGCTTCGCCGTACCGAGGTTTCGCGACCGGGTGTCGAGAGACACCAGCACGGGCGAGTTGACGCCGCCCGCCGTGATGATCGCCTGCCCGGTCGAGGTCGGATTGGCGACCGTGAAGTTGAAGTTGGCCGGATCGAACTGGGTCAGGTAGGCCGCCAGTTCCTGCCCGCTCGGCCGTACCGAGTAGAGCTGCGGGAAGTTGGCGTAGTAGTCGGTCAGGTCGGCGCTCGTCACCGGGCGTCCGATCGTGCCGGACAGGTCGATGTTGTAGTAGCTCGCGTTGAGCGTCAGGCCGGGCACGAAGGGCGGCTCGACCTCGGCGCCGACGGACCAGTTCGTCGCCTTCTGCGGCTGCAGGCCCGGCGCGGTGCCGGACACGAACAGGCCGACCTCACCCGGCGCGGCGGTCACTCCCGGAGGCGTGCGCAGGAACGCGGCGGGGACGGTCGCGACGGCGGAGGCCAGGACGCCCAGCTGATCGACCGGCGAGGGCGCGGTGAACGACTTGCCCCAGTTGCCCCGGATCGCGATCCATTCGACCGGCCGGAATGTCGCCGCGAACTTGGGATTGAAGGTGTCGCCGAAATCGCTGTACTTGTCGTAGCGGGCCGACGCGGACAGCGACAGTTCGTTGACGAACGCCATTTCATTGCCGCTGCCGACGATCGGTACCTGCAACTCGCCGAAGACCGAGTCCACCTTCTGCGTATAGTCGGTCGGATCCTGGAAGGCATAAGTGGTGGCGTTGGTCGTGCGGCGCCGGAAGTTGTCCTGCATGTGCTCGTAGCCGACCGCGGCTTTCACCGAACCGCCCGGAAGCGCGAACAGAGGGCCATTGGCGATGGCGCGATAGTCGAACAGTTCGTTGCGGCCCGTGCCCTCCGCGTAACGCAGCAGGCTGGCCGCCGTGGCCGAACTTGCCGAGCCGACATCGTAAGGGTTGAGCGCTCCGGAAGCGAGCGCTGCCGCCTGCGCGGTCGTGCTGATCTGGGCGTTGCGGAACGAGGTTGTCGCGATGCCGTAGCTGAACAGTCCGCTCAGTTCCCAGTCGGAGCCGAGTTCGACCGATACCGAGGGCGCGACCCGCCATGTCTCGAGATTGGTTTCCTGCGTGGCCGAACGCGCGCCGAACAGCGGGCTGTAGTCGAACCGCACGACTTGCGGCTGGCCGGCGTTGGCATCGCCCGTCGAACGGTAGAACGGCGAGGCGGCCGTCAGCGTGGCCTGGCCGGTGGCACCGGTGCTGAGCGCGCCGGTTCCCAGGGTTCCGCCCACCGCATCGATCGCGCGGTTCGCATAGAGCGCGGTCACGTCGAAACGTACCGAATCCGACAAGTGCTGGTTCAGGCGGGCGAAGACGGTGTGCAGGGTCGCGGTCGGGTATATCGAAACGGTGTCCGAGAAATCGCACGCGTTCGGGCCACCGGCGGCGAGGCCGGTTCCGGAAGGCACGTAAGTGGCCGAGCCTATCGACACGTTGGGCGCGGCGCAGTTGCGGCCGGTAGGCACGCCGGTGTCCCAGTTGACCTGCTTCACCCAGTCCCGGTCGGAGCCATAGACGCTGTCATGGTGCGAATAGCCGTAGGCGACGTAGAAACCGCCGGTGCCCCAGTCCTTGCCGGCCATGGCGCTGGCATCGACCGACTTGTAGTTCTCTCCCAGGCCGTATCGGGCATCGACCTGAACCCCGTTGAAGCGGTCGCGGGTCACGAAGTTGATGACGCCGCCAAGGGCGTCCGAACCGTAGACGGCGGAACCACCGTCGGTCATCGCCTCGACGCGGGCGATGACGCCGGGGGCGATGATGTCCGGATCGACGGCGACCTGCTGGATGCCCGCACCGACCACGCGCTGGCCGTCGAACAGAACGAGGGTCTGCGCGCCGCCGCTGGTGTTCGCTCCCGGCAGGTTACGCAAGTTGGGCCGGTTGATCGGGTTCGAGGCGTTGGCACCGGCCTGCGGCGACACACCGGCGGGCAGGCCGTTGAAGAAGTTGCCCACTTGCGGAACGCTGGCGAGCACCTGGCTCGTCGAGGCCGCGCCTGTTGCGGTGATCTGCTCGCTGGTGACGCCTATGACGTTGTTGCCCGCCGGTGCGATGCCGCGGATCAGCGTGCCGGTAACGACGATCGGTTCCGAGGTGATCTGGTCGCTGCCGGTGTCTTCGGGCTGCGCGGCCTTGTCCTGCGCCGCCGCCATGCCCGGGATCAGCGCGATCCCGGCGACGCCCAGCGCCAGCCGCCACATAGCGTACTTGCTGTAGAAATTCCTCATAGTCATCCTCCCTCTCTTTGTTGAAGAGTCATCGCCCGCCGGTTCTCCTGACCGATCGGGCGGAATTCCAAACGTCAGGTCTTCATCGCCAGCCTTTCCGTAGCGGCACGGCGCAGTTCGCTGGTCCTGATCTTGTTGCTGCCGGTCACCGCGAGGTCTTCTTCGGTGAAGAACAGGACGCGGCGGGGCACCTTGTAGCTGGCCAACCGGGTGCGGGCGTGAGAGCGCAGGGCGTCTTCGCTGAGATCGGCATCCTGGTGCAAGGCAACGCATGCGACCACGATCTCGCCCAGCGTCTCGTGCGGGACACCCACCGTCTGCGCGAGCTTCACGCCCGCGCATTCGCGGATGACTTCGTCGATCTCGAGCGGGGAAACGTTGGCTCCGCCGGTCTTGATGATATCGTTGAGACGCCCCTCCCAGTGCAGGCGCCCGGCATCGTCGAGCCATCCGCCGTCGCCGGTGCGGAAGAAGCCGTCTTGGTCGAGCGTCTCGTCGAGAGGCACGCCAAGGTAGCCGAGCATGAGCGTCGGCCCCTTGACCGCCAGTTCGCCGCGGTCGCCCAGCGGCATCGTCCGGCCGGTCAGCGGATCGACGATCTTGAGGATGTTGCCCGGCAGGGGCAGGCCGTGGCTCCCGGCGGCTTCCTCGCGGCGGGTCTGCGCCGGGTAGGCCGCGCTGAGTGTGAAGGTTTCGGTATTGCCATAGCAGTGGCGCGGTTCGATCCAGTCGGTTTCGACCGTCGGGTGCCGCGCGATCGGCGATGCCGCGTCGATGTAGGTCAGCGCCGACAGATCGACATCGAGCCAGCCGGGCACGGCGACCAGTTGTTCCCACTGATGAGGCCATGCGAAGAGGAACTGAACCCTCTCGGACGCCATCAAAGCCAGTGCCTCGGCCGGTTGGAAGGTCCGCTGCAGGACGATCGTACCGCCCATCGCCAGCGTGCCGCCGACGATCATCGCGAAATTGCCCGACCAGAAGAAGCCGTTCGCGGTCCAGCTTCGCACGCCGTCCGCCAGCCCCTGCTGCGGACCCATGCGCCACATCTGCAAAGCTACGCCGCGGTGTGACGAAAGGATGCCCTTGGGCCTTGCGGTCGAACCTGAGGAAAAGAACAGCACACCGGGATCGGCGGGGGATATCGCGGCCGAGCGGGCCTCGATGCGGTCGGAGGCGATATCGCGGCCGGTGTCGAGAAACGCGTGCCAGCTTCGTATTGCGCCATCGGCGCCATCGCCGATCATCGCCAGGGCCTTGAGAAATGGGAAGCGAGCGGAGGCGTAGTGCTCCGGCGATTGCGATGCTATCCGGGGATCGAGATCACACAGGATCTCGAGGAAGTCCTTCTTCAGCACCATACGTTCGAAAAGCAGCGTCGAGATCGCGGAAACCTCGATCAGGTAGGCCAGTTCATCAGGCGTCGAGAACGTGCCGATCGGCGCTGCCACGCCTCCGGCCAAGGCGATTCCGAAAGTCGCGGCGAGGAATTCCGGGCGATTGGTCATGAGCACGCCGACGCGCTCGCCTTTGGCAAGACCCGCCGCGACAAGCGCGCCAGCGACGGCCTCCGCCTCCCTTTCCAGATCCCGATAGGACCACCGCGTCAGGGCAGTACCTTCACGGTGTACCAGCGCCTCGCGATCCGGAGCGCGCGCGGCGACTTCACGCAGGAACCCGCCGAGCGTGAGTTCGCCCAGTCCCTCCTCGGCGGAAAGCGGGATGCCCCGCGATATCGACAAGGCAGGGTCGGCGATGAAATCGTGAGCGGTCACGCGCATTCCGGTCACTACGGACGCTGCACTTCGTCGATCGAAGTGCCGACGGTCCTGTCGTCATGCTGGCGGCAGAGGCGCCGCTCGACGTCGCTGATGCCCATCGCGACCTTGGGGCCGGTTCCAGCCATTTCGTGCTCCACTCCTGCCTGACCGTATGGGGATGGCTGTGAGGGCCACCGCTGGTCGGATCGTTGTCGAGCGGCATGATTGCGCAAATGGACAGCGCTTGGCTTGACCGATGCGGACAAATTTCAGTTTCGTGTTCGTGGGAGACGCGGGCCGCGCAGTTGGGTGGGAGACTGGCCGAACCAGCGACGGCAACTGCGGGAGAAGACTGCCTGTTCCGCGAAGCCGAGTTTCTCGGAAATACCGCGAAAATCGAGATTGGTCTGTTGCAGGTAGTAGAGCGTCAAGTCTCGGCGCACGTCATCCTTGACCTCCTGAAAGCTGGTTCCCTCCTGATTCAGTCGCCTGCGCAGAGTGCGATGATGGATGCTCAATGCGCGCGCGACTTCGCTGGCGGCACAGTCGCCCTGGGTCAGCCTTCGCATGATGAGACCACGCACTTCCGTATGGAATGGTGCTCTCTGCCTGGGGAAATGCTTCTCGATATAGGCGACGAGGGCGCCGTGCACTTGTGCGTTCTGGCTTAGGATGGGGCTGGCAAGATCCCGATCGGAGAACGTGATGCCATCCGCAGGCTCGCCGAAAACCACATCGCAGCCGAAATACCGGCGATAATCTCCAACCGCGGATAAGGGTTCGTGCCGGAAATGAATGCGGCGGGCGCGGGCATAGCCGCCGGTCATATCCATCGCGCCCAGATGGCCGATCAGGAGGATCTGTTCGATCGCCTGGATACGTTCGCCGCTGATATCGAAAGCCAGTTCATGCCCGGCGAAAACGCTCCCTTCCGCCGAATTCTTGCGCAGCCACATGCGAGCGGCCCGGCTATGCGCATGAATGTGTTCGTTGGCGAAGTGCAGGGCGTCGCCGAACGTCCTGGAATTACGCATGGTGTTGCCCAGCGGCCCGAAGATCGCGCCATCGCGCTGCCGCAGCGCCAGCCGCATGCCGAAGTCCGGGCAGTCCAACAGCCTTGCGGCAATGGCCAGCAACCGGATAACCTGCGGATACGTCAGATCGGTGGTGTCGTCGCGGAAATCTTGCGAAGATATGCCGATCAAGGGAAGCATTTCGGCCTGATCGCCGCCCAAAGTCCGTACCAATTCCGTAAAATGGCACAGCAATGGAATGTTGAGCCTCATAAATTCCGCATCAGCGATCAATGACATCGAAACTGTACTCCGCTGACAGCGAAAGGCACGGGTAGCTGGGGTTTCGCCCGTCTCGTCCATCTGCTGCGATGGTCCAGAGTGGATCGCGTGGCCACATTGGTCAAGTCGCAGCTGCCGTTCTGCGGCATGAACACTTGCGGCAAGTCCTATCGGCACGGGTTCGGTTAGGCAGATAGAAAGCCGCCCGGAAAGGGTGTGCAGGAGAGGCAGATGGAGCAGATTTTACGCGAACTGATCGATCGCGATGCAATTCGCGCCTGCGTCACGCGGCTTGCCAGAGGCGAGGACCGGCGCAGCACGGAACTCATTCAGGCAAGCTGGTGGCCCGAGGCCCGCTTCGATTATGGCGTTCATAGCGGCGACTTCGAAACCTACCTTGCATGGGTGGTGCCGGGCGCCGATGCCATCAAGGACACGCAGCATCTGCTCGGCCAGACCCACATCGAACTGTCAGGGGATCGGGCCAAGGCTGAAACGCACGTCTTCTCCTACCATCGCGTCGACATGGGCGAGGGGGATCGCGATACCTGCATCGGCGGGCGCTATCTCGACAGTTTCGAGAAGCGCGGCCAGGAGTGGCGCATCATCGACCGTATCATGCTCTACGACTGGGAGCAGGATTGGGGGGTGGCAGCGGACTGGTCGAAGGGGGTGATGGGCTATCCCTTCGCAGCGGAGCATTTCCCTGGCCGTGCCAAGGGCGATCATTCCGAATACTGGTTCGCCGGAGAGCCCCGATGAGCGCGCCGCTTGCAGGCAAAGTCGCGCTGGTGACGGGTGCGAGCCGGGGGATCGGCAAGGGAATCGCTCTGGTACTCGCCGAGCAGGGCGCACGGGTCTACGTCACGGGTCGCACCGTGCGCGAAGGCGACTATTACCTTCCGGGAACGGTCGGCGGCACCGCGGCGGAATGCGACGAGCGTGGCAAGGCGAGCGGCGGCAGCGGTGTCGCCGTCGCCTGCGATCATGGCGACGACGCCGCGGTGGAAGCGCTCTTCGCGCGGATCGCCGTGGACGAGGGGCGTCTCGACATCCTCGTCAACAATGCGTTCACGCTTTCGGATGACCTGCTGGAACCGAAGGGTTTCTGGGAAAAGCCGCTTGCCAACCTCGAGATGTGGGACGTAGGCGTGAAATCCAACTACGTCGCCGCATGGCACGCGGCGAGGATCATGGCGCCGCAGAAGTCGGGCCTCATCATCGCGATCTCCGGTTTCGCGGCGGTAACCTACACTTATGGCGTAATCTTCGGCACCTCGAAATCTGCGGTGGACCGCATGGCGCGTGACATGGCTATCGAACTCGAACCCCATGGCGTCGCTTCGCTCACCTTGTGGCAGGGGCTGACCTTGACCGAAAAGGCCCGGGACAACCTCGCGAAGATGGGGGATAAGATGACCAGTTCCATCACGTCGATGCAGGGCAGTTCGGTCGAGCATCCCGGCCGCGTGGTTGCGGCGCTGGCGGCGGACCCGGAGATCATGAAGCGGTCGGGCGGAGAATACGTGACTGCCGAAATAGCCCGGGAATACGGGATCGCCGATGTGGACGGCAGCATCATCGCCTCCGCCCGCGCAACGCGGGGCTCGCCCATCTGGAAGCCGATCTCGGAGGTGAACTACCGTGGCAACTGACCGTCAGGTCCGCATCGATGCATTGCTCGACAAGCAGGACATCCGCGAATGTCTCGAGCGCTTCTCGCGCGGGATGGACCGTTTCGACCGTGAGATCTATCTCTCCGCCTTCTGGCCTGACGCGGAGATGGCCGCAGGGCCCTTCGTCGGCAGCGCAGCCGACTGCTGGGACTGGGCCATCCCGATGCATGAGGCCGGCCAGATCGCGACCCATCATGCGCTGCTGCAATCGAACATCGATCTCGATGGTGCGGTCGCGCACTCGGAGACGTACTACCAGTTCGTCGGGCGTAACCGCGACGAAAGTCTGTGGATCGCGGGGGGACGCTACATCGATCGGTTGGAGCGCCGCGACGGGGACTGGAAGATCGTGCTGCGCACCAATGTGATCGAGTGGGGCTGTCTGCCGCCGGCTCTGCCGATCCCGTTTGCCGACGTTCCCGACATCGCGGTCAACGGTGTCTCCTCGCGTAGCATTGCAGACCCGTCCTACCAGCGACCGCTCGTAAACCGGCGCGTGCCCGCCAATCCGGCGAAAGCGTGATGGAAACGCTGAAGGGACGGATCGCGCTGGTAACGGGGGCCAGTCGCGGTATCGGCAAAGGCATAGCCTGCGCGCTGGCTGAGCAGGGAGCGACCGTCTACGTCACCGCACGAACGCTCAGGCCGGGGGGGAATGCGCTTCCCGGGTCGTTGGAGGAAACCGTTGCCGAAGTGAACGCGCGCGGCGGGCGCGGCGTGGCGGTGGCGATGGACCTTCGCGACGATACCGCCATCGCCGATGTGTTCGAACAGATTGGGCGCGACGAGGGACGGCTCGACATTCTGGTCAACAACGCCATGTCCATCCCGGACAGCATGACCCTGCGCACCGGTTTCTGGGAAAAGCCGCTCGCCGACGAATGGGAGATCTGGGATACCGGCATGCGCGCGGCCTTTGTAGCGGCCTGGCACGCAGCGCGGATCATGGTGCCGCAAGGCTCCGGCCTGATCGTAGGCCTGTCCGGCTATGTAGGCGTCACTTATACTTACGATGTCGTCTTCGGTACGACGAAGACCGCAACCGATCGCATGATGCGCGATATGGGCCACGAACTGCAGGGAACCGGCGTCAGTGCCGTATCGCTCTGGCAAGGTTTTACATATACCGAACGGGCAACGCAGAACCTCAAGTCCGTGCCGGGCATGGCGAACCAGTTGAACAGCGCGGTGGGCTCCTCGCCCGAATTCCCGGGGCGCGTGATCGCGGCCTTGGCCCGGGATCCTGGGTTGCACGGGAAGTCGGGCGGAACCTATATCAATGCCGAACTCGCCGCCGAATATGGTCTGACCGACAGGGACGGGCGAACGATCCCGTCGCTGCGCGAAAGCCGTGGTGCTCCACTCTGGGCCGCAGGCTCGACATCATGAAGTGAGGCATGGGCCAGCCCGTCGGGCGGTTAATGCATGGGCCAAGCGTGACGAGAGCATCAGTGTGCCGGGGCTGAGAAGCCAGGAAGGTTCTCGCCGCAGGGTGCGAAGCGGTGTCGGCAGGGTATACTAAGACTTTTCAGAGTTGCCGGTCTTCGAGGCTATAATTTAGGACTTTGTTATAAAACGATCACGGCTCGCCGCCAAAGGGTCGTTCGGAAACAAGGTCGAGAGGAGTATCGATGGCTGAGGAATTTTGCTGGGATCGCGAGGCTGATGTCGTCGTTCTCGGTTCCGGCGGTGCGGCGATGACGGCGGCCATCACCGCGTACGATTTCGGCGCGAAGGACGTGGTGATCCTGGAGAAGACCGGGATGGTCGGCGGGACGACCGCGATGTCCGGCGGCATGCTGTGGGTTCCGGGTAATCCCTACCAGATCGAAGCCGGCATCGAGGATTCCGACGAAGACGTGGTGACGTACCTCGATACCCTTTGTCCCGGCGCGCTCGATCCCGATACCCTGATGGCCTTCATGGAGCAGGGCCCCGAGATGATCCGCTACTTCGCGGACAGGACGCCGGTGCGTTTCCATGTCTTCGCGGATTTTCCGGACTACCAGTCCTATGTCCCGGGCGCGAAGCCGGATGGCGGCCGTTCGCTGGACAACGAGGCGTTCTCGTTCGAGCGGCTCGGCAAGTGGGCAGGCCGCGTGAACCCCAGCAAGATGGCCTATCCGCTGCGCGGCAGCTTGATGGAAGCCATTACCGGCAGTCTGGACGAAGCGGCTCTCGCCGAGCGCGAGGCGCATGACTATCGCGGCCTCGGGCAAGCCCTGGCGGGATCGCTGTTCATGGCGGTGCTGGACCGCGACATCCCGGTCGAATTCGAAAAGCGCGCGCGCAAGCTGATCAAGGACGGCGGCCGGGTGATCGGGGTCGTCGCCGAGGATGCCAATGGCCGGGACTATCGCGTGCGCGCCCGTCGCGGCGTGGTCATCGCCACCGGCGGCTTCGAGTGGAACGAGGTGCTGGTGAAGACGTTTCTGCGCGGGCCGCTCACCGGCCCGGTCAGCGTGCCCGAGAATGAAGGCGACGGCCTGCTCATGGCGATCGAGGCCGGGGCTCAGCTGGGCAATATGCAGCATGCCTACTGGATGCAGAGCGCGCTGGAATTCAAGCCCCAGCACCGCGAGGCCAAGCCTAACTACATGCTCGGCTCCGACGAGCGCGCGCGTCCCGGCGCGATCCTCGTCAATCGTGCAGGCAAGCGCTTCGTGAACGAGGCGGCCAACTACAATGCACTGGGCAAGACCCTGCATGCCTTCGACGCAGGCACCCATGCCTATGCCAATCTGCCGTACTGGCTGATCATCGACCAGCGTTACCGCAGCAAGTACCAGACCTTCAACACGCCGCCGGGCGGCCCTGTCCCCTCCTACATGATGCAGGCGGACACGCTGGAGGAACTGGCCCAGATCGCCGGGATCGACCCGGCCGGGCTGGCCGCCACGGTGGAGCGCTTCAACGGCATGGTCCGCAAGGGGCACGACGACGACTTCAATCGCGGCGATGCCACCTACGACAACTTCTACATGTGGGGCGACACCGATTTCGAGGCGCCGTACCGCACGCTGGGGGCAATCGACCAGGGACCGTACTTCGCCGTGAAGATGGAGGCCGGCGCCCTGGGCACGGCGGGAGGGCCCAAGACCAACGCCGATGCGCAAGTCATCGACTGGAGCGGCAATCCTATTCCCGGGCTTTATGCGGCGGGCAATGCGATGGCGGCGGTGCTGGGTGAGGCTTATGGCGGCGCCGGCGGTACGCTCGGGCCGGGCATGACCTTCGGCTTCATCGCCGGCAAGCATCTCGGCGCCTATATTCCCAATCATTGACCTCATGGGCCGGCGCCGCCGTCAAAGCGCGCGCCGGCCTCAGGATCCCGGGACTTTCGGTCTGTAGCCCAGACGCAGCAGATGCTTACGCAGCATTTCGCGTTGACGTTTGGCAGGCCAGTCCGAACGTTGAATGGCAACCAGCGTCGCGATGCCGTTGATCGCGACCTGAATATCGGTCGCGACGTCTCTCGGATTCTCGGCCGGATCGAATTCGCCCCGCGACTGGGCTCTGGCGATCAGATCGATGAACACGTCGTTGCTGGAGGTGCTGCTTTCGGACCACTCCGTTTCGATGCCCTCGGTGTCGGGGGTCTGGCCCCAGAAGGCCAGCCAGCAGTGCCAGTCCTGCCAGCGCGCGCTGGTGGTGGGCAGCGCAAAGTCGAGGCATGCCAGAAGATCCTTGCCGTCCTTGCCGGCCTTTCTGATCCGGGCCAGTCCCCGCTGCCACGCGATCCGCTGGGTATAGGCGAGCATCTCGTGCTTGCTGCGAAAATAGTGGCATACGATGGTCGTGCTGTAGCCGCATTCCTCGGCCACGGCGCGGATGGTGACGGCTTCGGCGCCGCCTTTGAGCACAAGCCCGGATACGACCTTGGCGATCTCCCTGCGCCGCTGCTCGTGATCGACTATGCGCGGCATGGAAGCTGTTACCTTGATTTCCAGAGGACGTCGTGGCCGTCCACGCTACTTCCGCAAATCAGCGAAGCCAAGCCCCGAGGTCATTGACCGGCAGTCGATTTTATTTAGAACATAGTTATATAATATAGAACTCTTCGATCGACTTGCATCTCGAAGGGACCGGGATTCGGATCATGCCTGACCAACCATCGTTCCTGCCGCAATGCGGTGCCTCTCATGCCGAAGCCGGGCCGGCATCCGGCCGCCTTGCCGCCTTCGTATCGGAGATGGGGTCATTCAGGCTGAGCGTCATGGACAATCGTACCGGCCATCATTCCTCAGGCATGACTGCTCCCAAACGGTTGAACTGGGAAACCCACAAGGCCGGGGCATTGTCGTTGATTGCCCAGGCCCTCATCGTCGAGGACGACGTCTTCTGGGCGAACCCGTCGGGGATCGTGACCATGCGGCCCAACGAGGTGCTGGCGCGGCTGTGGAAGCGCACCGTGCTCGAACTCTCCGTTCCGGCGTTCATGGCGATTGCGGTGCGAGCCTCGCTCGGCCGGATCGGCGGGGTGATCCTGACGCCGCGTTCGTCATTCCGGACCGATCTTTCGGCGGAATATGCGGCATTCGGCAAGCAGTTCGCCTCGCTCGCGCGGGATTTCATGCTGGAGCACTTCGACGGCAGCCCGGAGATCAGGGACACCGCGCTGCCGGGAGTGCTGAGCCCGCGCGAGGTCCAGTGCATCCGGCTGATCGCGATGGGGCGGACCGACGACGAAATCGCCGACAGCATGACGATCGCGCGCACCACCGTGCGGTATCACTTCACGAACCTGTGCGAGAAACTGGGCGCCAGCAGCCGCGCCAACGCGGTCTACCGTGCCGCCACGCTGGGGCTGCTGCCCAGCGCGGCGTGAGGTGAGAAGGCCGGCGCGGCCTTGCGCCGGGCCTGTCCGTCAGAGGCTGATATCCATCGTCGCGATCATGCGCGAGGGATCCGGATCATGCGGCGGCTTGCCGTACCGGTGTGGACCTTGCGCGAATCCGGCGTGTTCCAGATGCCCTGGAAGAAGGCGTAGTCCTTCTGTTCGCGGATCACGCGGCCGCCCAGGATCATCGTCAGCTTGGGCGCGAACTTCCATTCCACCTGACCGAAGGCGGAATAGGAGTCGGTCTTGAGCCGCGCATCGACGCCGAGGTCCATCGGCGCGCCGGGCACCACGCTGCCGACCGGGAACTTCAGGCCGTTGAGCGAGTGGTTGTCGATGTGCAGGTAGAAGCCGCCCGCCACCCAGTTCAGGCTGTCGGTCGAGCCGTTGAGGCGCAGTTCCTGTGAATAGGTATTGGCATTCACGCCCGCATAGTTCGCCGCCTGATTGCCCGGTCCGGCATCCACATCGACGAACAGCAGCTTCTCGAAGTGCTTGTAGTCGGACACCGAAGTCAGGCTGACCGCGTCCGACAGGTCGAACTCGGCCGTCAGGTTCAAGCCTTGCGTCTTGACGTGGTTGTGATCCTTGAACGCGAAGTCGCTGGAGGTGGCGAAGTCCTTCCCGTCCGGGTCGATGTACCCGAAGAAGTCACCGCCTGCGACGGGACGGCCATAGCTGTCGCCGAAGACGCCGTTGTTGTCGGTGTCGGAGCCCATGTCCTGCCCGTTCGCGCCGATCGTCGCGCGGGTTTCGTCGGCGGCGGCATTGCGCACGTCGACCAGTTCGCCGTCGGCATTGAAGACGCCGATGGTGGACTTGCTCTGGTACGGCGCGGTGGACATGCGGCTGCGCGCGGCATTGCCCGAAAGCGTGAAGCGGGCGGTGTCGGTCGGCTCGAACAGCACCGTCAGGCGGCCCGCCAGCGTATCGTCGTCACCCAGGTTCGCGCCCGCTCCGGCGCCCGGCGATCCGCCGACCGCGCCTGACGGATAGCGGTTGCGCAACAGCGCGTCGCTTTTGTTCCACATCACCGCGCCGCGCACCGCCAGCGTGGTGGAGAGCGGCACGTTGAGCGCCGCCTCGCCGTGGAACATCATCGGCGAACCGACCGAATCGTAGATACCGCCCTTCACGTCGACGTAGCCGGTGGTCTCGGTCAGACTCGGCTTGGTGGTGACGAAGTGGACGAGGCCACCCGTCGCGTTGCGACCGAACAGCGTGCCCTGCGGCCCTTTCAGCACCTCGACGCGGTCGATGTCGAACGTGGCGAAGGTCTGCCCCTGCGCGACCGCGATGTAGCCTTCGTCGAGATAGACCGCGTTGGGCGCCTCGACGATGTCGTTGAAATCGTTCTGCGTCACGCCGCGAATGGTGAACTGGGTGTTCTGCCCGGCGATGTTGCCGCCGGTATGCACGCCCGGCGAGAATGCCGCGAGATCGCGGCTGTCGGTGACATTGAGCGTACGCAACTGCTCGCCCGAATAGGCGGTGATGGCGATGCCGACGTCTTGCAGCTTCTGCTCGCGCTTCTGCGCGGTGACGACGATTTCGCCGCCGAGCCCGCCGCTGTCCGCCTGCGCTTCCTGCGCCAGCGCCGGTTGCGAGACGCCGCATAGGGTCATTGCCGGGCCCGCGATCACCGCTTCGCTGAGAATTTCCTTGATGAAGCCTTCGGGCGCGACGACGGGGACGTGCCGGGCCGCCACTTCCTCGTCCGAGATGACCGCGCGGACGCCGCTGTAATGGTCGGTATGGCTATGCGTATAGATGACGCCGACGATCGGCTTCTGGCCGAGATGCTCGTAGACGAGCTGCATGCCGGTGAAGGCTTCCGCTTCGTAGCCGGGATCGACGATGATGTAGCCGGTGTCGCCGACGATCACCGTCATGTTGGAAATGCTGAAGCCCCGGATCTGGTAGATCCGTTCGGAGACCTTGAACAGCCCGTGCTTCTGCAGCAACTGGGCGTTGCGCCACAGGCTGGGGTTCACGGTCGCGGGGGCAGATTGGCCGAAGAACGCGTCGGTGTTCACGTCGCCCACCGCCTGGCCGTCGGGGCCGCGCAGCTTGCCGTCGGCGACCGTCGCGATGAAGCCGCGCTGGACGAGGTCGAAGTCCTCGCGATCGCTTGTCGGCAGGGTCTTGGCGAAGGCCTCGATGCGCTGCCTCGTGATCGTGTCGGCGGGTTTACCCCCCTCCGCTACAGCGCCCTGTGCAGGGCCATGTTCAGGCGCCGCCCCGGGCGCGGCTTCCTGAGACAGAACCGGAGCCGCGACCAGAGAGGCCGCCGCGATCGAGCACGCAAAAGCTATGCGAAAACGCATGATTTCCCCTAAACCAGAAAAGATGAGATGGCCGCCTGCCGTGAGCCGCGAATGCCCGCCCTCAAGTCGAACAGGACGATGAGACGGTGGCGAACCTGCCGACGTAGGCCCTGCCGACGCCAGCAATGCGTCGCACGAGGCTGGAACCGCATGAACGTGCAGCCTGACCCAAAGCGGTCCATGTATGAACAGTCGTCAGGATGCCCCCGTTTCCGGCGCACGTGGTCGCGGGTCACATGCAGCTCTCGCCTCCGGGGGCCCGGTCAGTCAGAGCATGTAGCGGGCTGATTCCCGCTGTGGTGCTGCGATATCAGCAGGCTCTCTACTCGAACAGTTGAGAAATGATCATGTGAGAATAGATTTTCTTCGCCGCGATCAACCTTGCCGTACTCCGCTGACCATCAGCGCGACACGCCATGCGCCGCCCCGGGCACATTATCTGCGGATGTGCCTGGACGTGAGGTCGTTCCCTCTGACTTCGCTCGAAGGTTAAGTCTGCCCGGAAAGAGAAAGGCGAGACTTAGAAAACTCGCTCACCGCGTGTCTGGCGCGCCGTCAAGGCGGCTATGCTCGTGTTGTCGAGAACCATCGACATTTGGTCGCGTACGTCCAGCATGAGATCGCGGATACGACAGGCGGCCTCATCCGGACAGTCCGCGCAAGCCTTGTAGTCGGTCCGACTGGTACACGCGATTGGGGCGAAGGAGCCTTCGAGTACGCGGATCACCTGGCCCACGCTGATCCGCTCCGCCGGGCGGGCCAGCACATAACCGCCACCCCGCCCCTTCTTGCCGGTGACGAAGCCGGCACGGCTCAGTTCCAGCAGGATGACGTCGAGGAACTTGCGAGGAATGGTGTTGGCGACGGCGATGTCGTTGGCCAGCAGCGGACCTTCCGCGCCGGTGAGATACATCAAGGCTTTGAGCCCGTATTTTGACTTGTTGGAAAGCATGGAACCCCGTCGACGCGGCGTTCCATAAAGCTCCGGGCGCGCAAGTGCAATTGCGGGGTTGGCCGCGCCGCTCAGGCGTTCCCGGACAGTTGATAGGCGATGACGAGATAGAGGCTGGCCGTCCCGCCGCCGAGATTGCGGTAGCTGTGCGGTACGTCGGCCTGGAACTGGACCCAGTCCCCGGTGCGCAGGCGGCGCGGCGGCTCCTTTCCGATCACGATCTCAACGTCGCCGTGGTGGATCGTCAGCGTTTCGAAAGTGCCGGGAGGATGCGCCTCGAACTGCTGGCAGGTTCCAGCCGCCATGTCGATGCCGTACAATTCGAAAGGCTTGCCGCACTGGAAGGGCGACAGCGCGCGGGAGACGTAGCCACCGTCCGGAGAAGCCAGCCGAGGCTCGTGCCCCGCCCGCGACAGTGCGAATTCAGGGGTATAGCCGTAGGCGACCAGCGAACCCGGCCGCACGTCGAGGGCATTGGCGATCTTCCACAGAAGATCGATGGTGGGTTGCCACTCGCCGTCGATGATCCGGCCGAGGCCATCGGCGTCCAGACCGGTGCGCGCGGCAAGAACATCGATGTCGAGTTCGCGACGCTGCATGTGATGGGCGATCCGGCGCCCGACCGGAACCGGGAGCGCCGCGGCTTCGCCGGGCACGGGAGACTTCTGCTGACGGGCACTCATCGGTCGCCTCCGGAAGGTTGTCGTGGCGCGGTAAGCGCCACGACAGAACAGCATATTGTCTATTCAGCAAGTAGACAATTAATCTTGGTCCCGTGCAAGCCTTGGTTCAGCGCACGCCGACCGCTTCCAGCGTGGCGCGCATCTGCGCCGGATAGCGCGAGCCGACCGTGGTGCCGATCGGGAAGGCTTCGTCCAGTTCGGTCAGCGTCGAGGCATCCAGGACAAGCTCGTTCGCGGCGAGGTTCGCTTCCAGATTGGCGATCCGCCGCGTGCCCGGGATCGGCACCACATCGCGGGCAAGCAGCCACGCGAGGCTGACTTGCGCCACGGTCACGCCAAGGCGCTGCGCGACGCCTTTGATGACGGTGAACCGGCGGCTGTTTACTTCCAGCGCATCGGCCTGGAAACGCGGATGCAGGTGGCGACGGTCGCTGTCCTCGGTCGGGCGGCTGCCGGCAAGGAATCCGCGGCCGAGCGGGCTGTAGGCGACGAAGGCGATGCCCAGTTCCCGCGTCGTCGCAAGGATGTCCTCCTCCACGGTGCGCTCCCAGATCGAATATTCGCTCTGCAGCGCGGCGATCGGATGCACCGCGTGGGCGCGCCGGATCACGTCGGAGGATGCTTCGGACAAGCCGATCGCACCGATTTTCCCCTCGTCCTTGAGGCGGACCAGTTCGCCCACGGTATCCTCGATCGGGACGAGCGGATCGACGCGGTGGAGGTAGTAAAGGTCGATGTGGTCGGTGCGCAGGCGCTTCAGGCTCTCTTCGATGCGGCGGCGGGCGTAGGCCGGCTCTGCGTTGACGTGGCGGCTTTCGGGATCGTCGCCGAAGCGCAGACCGAACTTGGTGGCCAGCACCACGTCGCCGCGCTTGCCCGCGAGAGCCCGGGCGACGAGTTCCTCGTTATGGCCCTGGCCATAGACGTTGGCGGTGTCGATCAGCGTCACGCCAAGATCCAGCGCACGGTGGATCGTGCGGATTGAATCCTCGTCCTCTGCCTGGCCATAGCTGTGCGACAGGCCCATGCAGCCGTAGCCCTGCTTGCCGATAGAGCTGCGGGAAAATGCAGTCATTGTCGTATCTCCTTGGGTACGCGGAAAACTCAGATTTCGTCGAATGACGCGTAATTGTGCCGGTGGAGGTCGGCGTAGAGCCCGCCGCGCTCCAGCAGTTCCTGCGGCGACCCCTGTTCGAGTATCGCGCCGTCCCTGAGGACGACGATGCGGTCAGCATCCTTCACCGTGGCCAGGCGATGGGCGATGAGGACGCTGGTGCGTCCGCGCATGAGGACGCGCAGCGCCTCCTGGATCTGTGCCTCGACGAAGCTGTCGATGCTGGCGGTGGCTTCATCGAGGATGAGCACGGCGGGGTCCGCCACCAGCGCACGCGCGAAGCTGATAAGCTGGCGCTGGCCGACCGAGATGTTCTGCCCCCGCTGGTCGAGCATCGTCGCATAGCCGTCGGGCAGCGTCTCGATGAAGTCGTGCGCCCGTACGGCTTTCGCCGCGCGCACGATGTTCTCGTGACTGACGTTCGGGGTCGTGAAGCGGATGTTCTCCTCGATGGTGCCGGTGAACAGGAACGGTTCCTGCAGCACCATGACCACCTTGCGCGCGATGGATTGCTGACGGACGTGGCGCACGTCCTGCCCGCCGATCACGACGGCACCCTGCCATACGTCGTAGAGACGGCAGATGAGCGCGGCGATGCTGCTCTTGCCCGAGCCTGTCGGACCGACCAGCGCGACCACTTCGTGCGGGGCGATGTCGAGCGAGAAGTCCGTGAGGATCGGTTGCCCGGCGCGGTAGCCGAAGGTGACGTGGCGCAGCGAAATCGACGGCACCTTCGCTTCCAGCGGGGGTGCGAAGCGTTGCTCCGATATCTCCACCGGTACGTCGAGCACTTCGAAGATGCGGTGTGCCGCCGTCGTGGCGCGCTGGGCGGCGGTGTATTGCTGGGCCAGCGTGCGTACCGGCTCGAAGAAGCGCTGGACGTAAAAGATGAAGGCTACCATCACGCCGATGTCGGTCCCTCCGCCGAGTGCCAACCAGGCACCGCCCAGTGCGACGATGGCGATGGCGATCCCGGTCAGGGTATCGATCGTAGGCACCATGATCTGCGCCGTCCACGCGGCGGCGACTTGCGCGTCCCGGTTGTCGGTGGCCTTGCGGTCGAAGTCGGCGAGGTTGATAACCTCGCGCCGCGCGGCTTGCACCACGCGGACACCGTTTATGTTTTCCGCCAGCGCGCCGTTTACGATCGACGATGAATCGCGCGCGGCGGTGAACACGATCCGCGCCCGCGGCAGCCACAGCGCCCTGACGCCCAGCAGCACCGGAACAAGCAGCAGCGTCAGAAGTGCCAGTCGCCACTCCAGCGCGAAAAGAACGCCGACGATGCCGACCAGCAACGCCATGTCACCGACTGCAGGCACCGAAGTCTCGAAGAACTCCTGCAGTGCGTTCACGTCACCCTGAAGGCGTGACATGATGCGGCCGACGTGACTGCGATCCATGAAGCCTTGCGAGACGCGTTGAAGATGTTCGAACATCGCCCGGCGCAAGTCGAATATGATGCGCTGCGCTAGCCGGGCGGCGGCGACATCGGACCAGTAGTTCGCAAGGCTGTTGAGTACGATCACCGCTGCGAAGGCGACGACGATGTACGATAGGGCCCAGCTTCCCATCTGCCCCGTAAGGCTGTCCACGGCCGCCTTGATCAGTAGCGGGATGGCCAGTTGCGCACCGACGAAGAGGAGGATCGCCGCCAACGCAGCCAGCGCGAGGCGGCGATGCGGGCGGACGAAAGGGCCAAGTCGCTCCATGACGCCCGAGGTGATCGGCACGAACATCTCGTCGCGCTCCTCGCGCGGGGAGATCCGGTCGGGATCGTTGGCGGTGATCGCGTTCATGCGTCGATCTCCTCGCGGTTACGGTCACTTCCCGTCTCTGGGGCGCTGGTCTGGAGGGCATGCAGGGTCGCATAATAGCCACCAGCACTGAGTAGTTGTGCGTGGGTGCCGAACTCCACGATGCGCCCTTCGTCCAGCACGATGATCTCGTCCGCGTGCATGAGCGAGGACAAGCGGTGGGATATGATGACTGTCGCCTTGTGTCCGGTCGCTGCGCGCAGGGCGCGGCGCAGGCGATGCTCGGTCGCGGCATCGACGGCGGAAGTGGAATCGTCGAAGATCAGCACGGCGGCGTCGGGCAGGAGCCCGCGCGCGATCGCCGCGCGTTGACGCTGTCCGCCCGAGAGACGCGATCCGCGCTCGCCGATGCCGGTGCGATATCCGGCGGGCAGGCCTTCGACATGGTCGTGAAGCTGAGCGGTCCTCGAGGCCGCGCGCACGTCGGTGCGGCGGCTTTCGGGTTCGGCGTAGGCGATGTTGCGTTCCACGCTGTCGTCGAACAGGAACACGTCCTGTGCCACCAGGGCGACGGCGGTGCGCAGCGATTCCAGTGTAACCGCGCGCACGTCCTGTCCATCGACGAGAACCCGGCCTTCCTGCGGATCGTAGAACCGCGCGGCGAGGTGGGCGAGGGTGGTCTTGCCGGCTCCGGCCGGGCCGACGACGCCAAGGGTGCGTCCCGGCCCGACCGTGAAGCTTACGCCGCGCAGGGCCCAGGGGGCATCGTCGGCATAGCGGAACGACACGTTATCGAAGCGCAGTTCGCCATGGCCGCGGGCCAGCGCCTTTGTGCCGGGCGCGTCGGCGATGATGGGCTCCCGGTCGAGGATCTCGAACAGGCGCGCGCCGGATGAAACCGCGCGGGCGGCGGCGTTCATGATCATGCTGGTCTGGCGCACCGGCATCTGCAGGATGGTCATGAAGGCCAGGAACTCGGCAAGCTGGCCGATGGTGATGGCGCCCGCCGCAATGCGATGGGAACCCAGCCACAGTACCAGCAGCATCGCCGCGTAGTACGCGCCGTTGATCTGCGCCATCGACCGCGCCCGGATGCGGATGCGCTGGTTTGCGTGGGCCAGCGCCGCGTCTCCCGCCCGGTCGAACGCCGCCATCTGGTGCGCGCGGGCAGGAAAGGCCCGCACCACGCGCGCGCCCTGCAGGTTCTCTTCCATGACAAGCGTGAGAACCGCCATGCGCTCCTGCAGCCGCGTCCAGGCGAGGCGCAGTCGCAGGCCCATTCGTCCTGCGAGGAGCGCGACCAGTGGCAGGAACAGCAGCGTCACCGAGGCAAGCACCGGATCGCGGTCGAACAGCAGCCAGCCGCCGACGCCTGCCAGCAGGACGAGTTGCACGATCCGTTGCAGCCCGAGTTCGAGGAACCCGCGCACACCCTCCAGATCGAGCATCCCGCGCGTGATGAGGTCGCCCGAGTGGATGCGGTCATGAAATGCGAAGTCAAGGCGCTGGAGCTTCTCGAAGAACGCGAGGCGCAAGTCCCGGCCCACGCTCTGCCCGACGACTTCGGCGTTGTAGCCTGCGGTCATCTGCAGGATGCCCCGCAAGGCGCTGGCGCCGACCAGCAGGGCGGCGGTCCCGGCGACGGGCGCGAGGGCTGCGGCGCCTGCACCATGACGGCCGACGATCGCGACCGTCTGGTCCACCGCGCGGCCGAGCAGGCGCGGCAGGGCAAGGTTGGCGAGCGCCGCGCCCAGGCAGGCGCTCATCGCGACAGTGAAGCGCCAGCGGTAGTGCAGGGTCTGCGCCACGACCCGCTTCAGGATCGCGGGTGCACGCACCTTGTCGATCCCGAGCGCGCTGATTGCCTCGCCGGCTGACCAGTCCTGCGCCTGCTCCTTCTTCACTGCCGATCCTGCCCCTGCTGCATCGAGTCATGGCAGTGATAGGATCGGATTATTCGCTTTGTAAAGGCGCGCAGCCTGTCTGTTGGTACAGGTAGGGGATCATAAAAATAACTATAAAACAATCATATATTGGGGGATTGCGATCGGATTTACCGGCTGAATTAGATTCTCTATCAAATCAGTAAGGAATGATTTATTGATCTTGTGAGTAGGGATATGGCCCTTTGGGTGTGGCCGCAGACCCCACGACCGGATGCAGGCAAAGACCAGTTCCCAGGGGGGCAGTTTGCTTATGTCGTTCAAGTTTCCATCCGGTTTTCGCAGATTAGAAGTCACCGGCAGATTTACCCATGCCGTGTCCGCCCTTGCCCTTACGGCCGCCTTGGCAGGCGCTGCCCATGCGGAGGAAGTGCCGGTGGCTGCTGCCGACGCTGCCGATCCGGCCAGCACCATTGTCGTCACCGGCACCAGCACGATCGATACTGCCCGCAAGCAGATTTCCGAGATTCCCGGCGGCGCCGGCATCGTCGACCAGACCGAGGTGGAGAAGGGCCGCGTCCTGACCAACCAGGACGTGCTGGCATTCCAGCCGGGCGTCTTCGCCCAGTCGGCCGGCGGCGCCGATGGCCTGAAGATCTCGATCCGCGGCTCCGCCGTCAATCGCGGCACCAACTTCTTCCGAACCGGCATCCTGTTCCAGTTCGACGGATTGCCCGTCACCGGCCCGGGCGGCACGCCTTACGAACTGTTCGAGCCGCTCGGGCTAAAGTACACCGAGGTGCTGCGCGGCGCGAACGGGTTCGATCAGGGGTCTTCGTACCTTGGCGGTGCGATCAACTATGTCACCAAGACGGGCCGCGATGACGCCAGGCTGCTTGAGGCACGGGTCGAGGGCGGCTCGTTCGGTTACCAGAAGGGCCAGCTTGCCAGCGGCGGGCAATACGGCAACGTCGATTACTACGTCAGCGCCACCTACTCGCACCGCGAAGGGTTCCAGCGGCAGTCCGAAGGGCGCAGCTTCGGCGTGCTGGGCAACATCGGCATCCAGCTGACACCGGATATCGAGACGCGCTTCTATGTCCGTTATCGCGAGACGTCGAACGAGACGCCCGGTTCGCTGACCCGCGCCGAGATCAGCAACAATCCGACCACGGCCGAACCGGCCAACGTCGCGCGCAACGCGAAGCGCATCCAGCCCGGTTCCTGGTGGATCGCGAACAAGACGACCTTCACGCTGGGCGACGATTCCGACCTGTCGGTCGGCTTCGTCTACCACGATTATCCCATCGACATCCGAACGCAGAACATCGCCAAGTGGGGTTACACGACGCTGAGCGGCGTCGTCGACTACACCCGCACCGATACGCTGTTCGGTCGCGACAGCGTGACGCGGATCGGCCTGCTTACGTCCGACAACGTCAGGGCATGGCAGAAGACCTACAACCGCTATACCGTGGACCCCGCGAACGGCGGGGCGCACGTATCGGGGACGACGGCCGGCACGCTGCTGCGCACGGCCCATTACGACGGTGCCGACCGCAACCTGCACGTCAACAACACGTCGGAGCCGCTGCCGGGCCTGAAGCTGACGCTGGGCGGCGCGCTGCTGAACATCTACCGCGCCACGCATGTCGTCTATCCGGCGACTTACGAGACGGCAGTGGGATCCGGTATCTTCCTGCCGACCGAGCCCTACAGCCGCAATAGCTGGGACTATACCGTGCGTTCGGGCCTCCAATACGCGGTGACGCCGGAGATCCAGCTTTACGGTAACTTCAGCCGGTCGGTGGAGCCTGCGAACGACTGGTCGCATCTCAGCACGGCGGCGGGCACTTTCATCAGCGGCCCGGCGATCACGCAGGCCGTGCGCGGCCTTGCGCTCAAGGACCAAACCGCCTGGACCGGGGAGATCGGTGCGCGCGGTACGTCGCCGATCTTCGGCAACTGGGAAATCAGCGCCTACCGCGCCTGGGTGAAAAACGAGCTGCTTTCGGTGGTCATCCAGCAGACCCCGGTGCTCATCACCGCCGAATCCAACGCCAGCCCGACGATCCACCAGGGCATCGAGGCAGGCTTCGAGACGACGCTGTGGCGCGCATCCCGCGATCCGGGCACGAACATCTCCACCCGGCATGCCTACACTTATAGTGATTTCCACTTCCGCGACGATGCGCAGTGGGACAAGAACACGCTGCCCAGCCTGCCGCCGCACTTCTACCAGGGTGAGTTGAGCTTCAATCATTCCTCGGGCTTCTACATCTCGGGAGATGTGCAGGCGTCGAGCGCCTATTACGTGGACTACGCGAATAGCTTCAAGACGCGCAGCTACGTGATCTTCGGCGGGACGCTGGGCTATGCGCCCAAGGATGCGGACTGGAGCGCGTTCATCGACTTCCGCAACATCGGCGACAAGGGCTACGTAGCGGCCGTAGCGCCGGTCTACAACGCGGCGGGCCTCGATGGTCGCCGCTCGAACCCGGGTGACGGGTTCTCCATCATCGGCGGCATTTCCGTGAAGCTGGGCCGATGATCGTGGGCGGCGCATCCCGCATCATCCTGACGGGCGCTCTTGCCGGCGCCATTGCGGGATGCGCCGCGCCGCCTCGGGCGGCACACCAGGATGCCGGATCCGCGCTATCGCAGGGTGACTACCGGGAAACCGGCCACCCTGCGGAACCGGGGCAGCGCGACGGCATCCTGCGTGTCTCGGCGGCGGCCGACACGGGCACGCTCGACCTTCATTCGATTTCGCACGGCAACGCCCAGTGGCTGGGACGGCTGATCTTCGACAATCTCGTCTATCTCGACGACAAGGGCCTCCCGACCCCGTGGCTGGCGCAGAGCTGGGACGTATCGCCGGACGGCAGGACTTACACCTTCCATCTGCGCAAGGGCGTTACGTTCAGCGACGGTGCACCGTTCGATGCCGAGGCGGTGCGCCTGAACCTTGAGCACATGCGCGACCCGGCAACGAAGTCGCCGCTCGCCGCTGCCTATATCGCTCCGTACGAAAGCGGCCGGGTGATCGATCGCTACACCTTCGAGGCCACGCTGCGCGCGCCTTACGCGCCGTTCCTCAACGTGCTGGCGCAAAGCTGGCTTGCGATGATCTCGCCCAAGCAGATACGCGAAGCGCCGAAGACCATCGCCTCGAACCCGATCGGTTCCGGCCCCTTCGTGGTCGAGAGCTATCGCCGCCAGCAGGGCATCCGCCTCGTGCGCCGGGCGCATTACGATTGGGCTCCGGATTTCATCGGTCATGCCGGGCCTGCCTATGTCGCGCGGATCGACGTGGATTTCGTACCTGAAGGGCTGGTCCGATATACCGCGCTGGCATCCGGGCAATACGACCTCACCATGGATGCGCCGCCGCAGAATGCCGCTGCGATCCGGGCGGACAGCAGCCTTGTGCTCGACAACCGGGTGCGGACGGGGATCACCTCGCGCGCGGTGAACTTCAACGTCGATCGCGCCCCGTTCGATGACATTCGCGTACGGCAGGCGCTGGCCTTCGGCGTGGGGCGCACAGGTATCGCCAAGGCCAACGGCTTTGGAGAATTCCGCACCAAGACGGATTTCCTTGCATCGAATACCGCAGATTACGATGCCGGTGCGGCGGGTTTGCTGCGGCAGGATATCACGCACGCCGGACGCCTGCTGGATGAAGCAGGCTGGACCGGCCGCGATGCCGAAGGATATCGGACCAAGGCGGGCCAGCGGTTGGGGGCGGATATCCTCGTTACCGAATCCGGGACGCTCAGTTCCGTGATCGTCGCGCTTCAGGCCGATGCGCGCGCGGTCGGCTTCGATTTCCGGATCGTCCAGCTGACCTTGCCGATGCTGACCAAGCGGCGGATGGCGAACGACTATCAGGCGCTTGCCGGCGGCGTATGGCACACCAACACGCCCGATGCGCTCTACATCAATTATCAGGGCGGAGAAGTCGCCTCGAAGAAGCGGATCGGGCAGAACGTGTCGCGCCTGCGCGATCCGCAGATCGACGCCTGGCTGGAAGACGCGCGCGAGAGCCAGGATCCGGCAGAGCGCCGCCGTCTCTATGCTCTCGCGCAGAGGCGGCTGGTCTGGCTCGCGCCCGGCATTCCGCTTTACGAGAACCACACGATCACCGCTCACCGCCGCGCGGTCCATGGCATTCTCTATGACACTTCGCACAACACCCCGGTCCTGACGGGCGCCTGGGTGGAAGGTCGCACATGAGGCGCGCCGTCTTTCTAGGCGCGCTGCTGCTGGCGGGCTGTGCGCGTTCTGCCACGCCGCAGGCCGACTTCGCCCAGACGCCATCCCGCCACGCCTTCACTTACGACCGCAGCAATTACGTGGAGACCGAAAGCGGTCGTCCCGGCGGCACCTTGCGCGTCTCGGTCGCCAGCGACACCGGGACGCTCGACCTCCAGACCATCGCCGCGACCAACCCGAAGTGGCTGGGACGGCTGATATCCGATAACCTCGTCTACCTCGACGACAAGGGGAACATCACGCCCTGGCTGGCGAAAAGCTGGGATATCTCGCCGGACGGCAAGACGTACACTTTCCATCTGCGCCGCGATGTGACCTTCAGCGACGGCACGCCCTTCGATGCCGAAGCCGTGCGCGCCAACCTCGACCGCGTTCGCGATCCCAAGACGCGCGCGGCGATGACCACCGCCTACATCGCGCCCTACAGGAGCGGGCGCGTGGTCGATCGCTACACGTTCGAGGCGCAGCTTTCCGAACCTTACACGCCATTCCTGAACGTCCTTGCCCAGAGCTGGCTCGGCATGCTTTCGCCCGCCGTGCTGAAGAAATCGCCTGCCGAGATCGCCAGCCATCCGATCGGTTCCGGCCCCTACGTGGTGGCCAGTTATCGGCGGCAGGAGGGCATCGCCTTCACCAAGCGCCGCGATTATGCATGGGCACCCGATTTCCTGCGGCACAAGGGCCCTGCCTATATCGACCGGATCGAGGTGGGCTTCGTACCCGAAGCGTTGATCCGCTACGTGTCGCTGGCTTCGGGCCAGTACCAGCTCACCATCGACGCGCCGCCGCAGAATGCGCGGGAAATCCGGGCCAATCCGGAGCTGGTCCTCGGCAACCGCGTCAACCTCGGCAATCCCACGCGGGCGATCACTTTCAACGTATCGCGCGCGCCGTTCGACGATACCGCCGTGCGCCAGGCCTTCGCCCTCGCGATCGACCGCACCGGGATCGCGCGGATGAGCGGCTTCGGCGAGTTCGCGCCGACGCAGGCTTTCCTGTCCGCCAACACGCCCTACGCCGATCTCGACGCGAAGACAGGGGGACCGGATCTCGAGCGGGCCGGGCGGCTGCTGGACCGTGCCGGATGGACGGGCCGCGATGAAGACGGTTACCGCACGCGCGGCGCCCAGCGGCTGGAGGCGACAGTGCTCCTGACCGAGACGGCGATGCTGAGCCCCGTCGTCGTCGCCCTGCAGGCCGACGTGAAGCGGATCGGCTTCAAGCTCGACATAGAACAAGTGACGACGCCGCAACTGACCGACCGGCGCAAGCGCAACGCCTATCAGGCGCTTGGTCCCGGCTACTGGCACACCAATACGCCGGACGGGCTCTTTATCGTCTACCACGGCAAGCAGATCAGCACGCCGGCCTTCATAGGCCAGAACACGACGATGCTGCACGATGCGCGACTGGATGCGCTGCTTTCGGCAGCGCGTGCGAACCGCGATCCAGCAGAACTGGCTCGGCTCTATGCCGCTGCGCAGGAACGGCTGGTCACCCTTATGCCTGCGGTGCCGCTCTACGAGAACCATACGCTCATCGCTTACCGCCGCTCGCTGCGCGGCATGGTCTACGACACGTCCCACAACATGCCGTTCCTGACGACGGCCTGGCTCGCGGAGAGCAGCTCATGAACTTGCCCCGTTTCCTTGCCGGCCGCCTGTTCACCGGCGCCATCGTGCTGTGGGGGGCGGCGACGCTGACCTTCATCATGATGCACCTGACGAGCGGGGATACCGCCATCGCCATCCTCGGCGGCCCGGACGCCATGCCCACGGCGGAACAGATCGCGGCTGTCCGAGCCGAGTACGGCCTCGATCGCCCGTTCCTCATCCAGTACGGCGACTGGCTATGGCGGTTGCTGCATGGCGATCTCGGCCAGTCCTATCGCCTGCGCATACCCGTGAGCGAGGCGATCGGCGACCAGATCTGGCCGACCCTGCAACTGGGCCTCACATCCGCGGTGCTTGCGTTCGTTCTTGCGATCGCATCGGCCACGCTGACCGTGCGCCGAAAGCGAGGCTGGATCGGCAAGCTGGCCTCGGTCAGTGAACTGGTGCTGGTCGCCATGCCGGTCTTCGTCATCGGCATCGCGCTGCTGCTCGTCTTCGCGTTCTATTTCCCCGTGCTGCCGGTCGCGAACGCGCCGGGGCTGGCGGGACTGGTGCTTCCGGCGCTGACGCTGGCCCTGCCGATGGCCGCGACGCTGGCGCAGGTGCTGCGGCAGGAGCTGGAAGACGTCCTCGAGCAGCCTTTCATCCTTACCGCCCGCGCGCGGGGCCTTTCAGACCTCGGCACCCGCTTCGGCCATGCCCTGCGCCATGCCCTGATGCCGATCATCACGCTGGCCGGCTTTTTCCTGGCAGTGCTGATCGCGGGTGCGGCGATCACGGAATCGCTGTTTTCCCGCCCCGGCGTCGGCCGTCTGCTGGTGGATGCCTCGAACACCACCGACGTTCCCGTGGTCATCGGCATCACCATCGTCAGTGCCCTTTTCTACGTCATCGCCAGCATCGCCGTCGATCTTGTCGGCGCGATCGTCGACCCGCGCACGGTCGCCCGCTGATCCCTTACGAACTCCCGCAAGAACAGGTGAAGCCCATGAGTGTCGTCGAATTGCGCAAGCCCGAAGTCAGGACCGCTCCGTCCACCGAACCGCCCGTTTGGGAAGACCTTGCCGCCCGCTTCCGGCCGATCTTCGCGCGCATCGCGCAAGGCGCCGTCGCGCGCGAGATCGAGCGCCGCCTGCCGCACGAGGAAGTGAACTGGCTGCGCGAGGCCGGCTTCGGCGCGATCCGCATCCCCGACGCCGAGGGCGGCAGCGGGGCGACCATCGCCCAGTTGTTCCGCCTGCTGGTGGAACTGGGCGAGGCAGATTCCAACCTCGTCCAGATCCTGCGCGCGCACTTCGCCTTCGTGGAAATCCGCCTCAACGACGACGAGCAGCCGGAGGTCCGTCGAACCTGGTTCGAACGCATCGTCGCAGGAGACCTCGTCGGGGCAGCCATGGCGGAGCGGACCAGCGCCACCGAAACCACGCTCGAACTCGTGCAGGAGGGCGATCACTACCGGCTGAACGGGCGCAAGTACTACTGCACCGGCACTCTTTACGCCGACTGGGTTTCCGCCGCCGCAAAGGACGGTGAGGCGCGCGTCAGCGTCCTCGTTCCGACCGATGCCGAAGGCGTCACGCGGATCGACGACTGGGACGGTTTCGGCCAGCGCCTGACCGGGAGCGGATCCACGGTGTTCGAGAACGTGCGCGTAGAGGAAGCGCAGATACTGCGCCGCTTCAACCCGGGCGAGTTCCGTGCCGACAGCTACATCACCGCCTTCTACCAGCAGTTCCACCTTTCCGCGCTGACCGGCATCGCCCGCGCCGTGAAACGGGACGCCATCGCCTTCGTCCAGGCCAAGACGCGTACTTTCGGCGTTCCCGGCAACAGCGATCCCCGCAATGACCCGCTCGTTCAGCGCGTCGTCGGCAAGATCGCCAGCCATGTCTTCGCCGCCGAGGCCATCGTCGAAAGCGTCTCCGCCGCGCTCGACGCCGCTTACGCGAGTTATCTCGCGGGTGAGCCGGACGACGACCTGTTCCTGGAGGCGGACCGCCGTGCCTATCAGGGCCAGCAGGTGCTGGTCCATTCGGTGCCGGAAATCGCCGCGCTGCTTTTCGAGGTCGGGGGATCGTCCGCGACGCAGGAAAGTCGCCGTCTGGATCGGCACTGGCGCAACGCCCGCACCCTCGGCTCGCACAATCCCGCCATCCTGCGCGAGAAGGTGCTGGGCGACCATTTTCTCAACGGTACCGATTTCCGCAAGCAATGGGCCGAGCAGTGGAACCCGGCCAAGCCGGAAGAAGCCGACGCTGAGGCTGCCTCCGAAACAATCGCCGTCGGCGCGGCGTGAGCGGGAGACGTGTCATGAGCAAGTCGCCACGGCAGATGAGCATCGGCATGAACATCCTTGGCCATGGCGGTCACGCCGCCGCATGGCGCCTGGGTGAAGTCGATCCCCGCGCCTGCATGGACGTGGGCTATTACCAGAACATCGCGCGCATCTCGGAGCGAGGCACGCTCGATGCAATCTTCCTTGCCGATGGGCCGGCACTTGGGGGTGATGTCGAAAGCCAGCCCGCCGGGCGACTGGAACCAACCGTCCTGCTGACCGCCGTGGCGCTGGCGACCACGCATATCGGCGTGATCGCGACCTGCTCCAGCTCGTACAACAGCCCGTTCAACCTTGCGCGGCGGTTGCAGTCGATGGACCACATCAGCGGCGGGCGTGCGGCCTGGAACGTCGTCACCAATGCAGGCGACGCCGCAGCGCAGAACTTCGGACTGGCAGGCGCTCCCATCCATGCCGATCGCTATGGCCGCGCGGACGAGTTCGTCGATGTCGTCTTCAAGCTGTGGGACAGCTGGGAGGACGACGCCATTGTCGCAGACCGCGAGAATGGCCGTTTCGCCGATCCCGCCAAGGTCCACCGGATCGACCATGAAGGTGCGCACTTTCGCGTAAGCGGGCCTCTGAACGTATCGCGTTCGCCGCAGGGCCGCCCCGTCGTGGTACAGGCAGGCTCGTCCGAAGGCGGCAAGGCGCTCGGCTCGCGCTGGGCGGATGCGATCTTCACCACGCAGACGACGCTTCCGGACGGCATCGCCTTCTACGACGAGATGAAGGCGCGCGCGCGGGGCTGGGGCCGCAATCCCGAGCATCTCAAGATCATGCCCGGTCTTTCCACCGTGATCGGCAGCACCGAGGAGGAAGCGCAGCGCCGCTGCGACGCGCTCGATGCCTTCCAGGGTGAAAGCGGCCTTGCCAGCCAGATCGCCCAGCGCATCGGCCTGCCGGTGTCCGACCTCGATCTCGATGCCCCGCTGCCGTTCGAGAAGCTGGGCAACGTGGTCGATTACGAGCGCGGCTCGCACGGCTTCTTCGAGGCGCAGGTGAACCTTGCCCGGCGCGAGAACCTGACGGTGCGCCAGCTTTCCCGCCGCATCCGCAGCGGCCACCGGCTCGTCGTGGGCAGTCCGGAGCAGGTGGCCGATACGCTGGAGGAATGGTTCCGCGCAGGTGCGGCGGACGGCTTCAACCTGATGCCGGACATGTTCCCCTCGGGCGCCGAATTCTTCGTCGACGAGGTCGTGCCGATACTGCGCAAACGCGGCCTGTTCCGCCACGAATATACCGGGACCACGCTGCGCCACCATCTCGGCCTGCCGCACCCGGACAATCGTTACGCCAGCCCCAAGCGCGAAGCAGCGCTCGCATCCTGACCGCACCGGAAGGAGAACGACCATGACGCCTCCCGCAGCTACCGCCGCTCTCGCTCCTGCCTATTTCACGCCGGATGGCACGACCATCTGGCTGCCGTCTCGCACCGAGCCAACCGCGCCGGACGCAGCGGGGCTGGTCCAGCGGCTGAAAGCGGTTCGTCCCTCGCTTGCCCTGGCGGCAGTTTTCACCGCGTTGCTCGTGGTCGCCGCTCTGGCGCCCGGCCTGCTGACTTCGGTGGACCCGCAGGCAGCCGATGCGAACCTCGCTTTCCTGCCTCCTGACGCACAGCACTGGCTGGGGACGGATGAGAACGGCCGCGATGTCCTGGCGCGCCTGATCCACGGCACCGGGGCTTCGCTCGGCCTCGGGGTCGCGGCGATGGCGATTTCGCTGGGGATCGGGATCGTCGTGGGCCTCGCCGGCGGGCTCGGTGGCAAGGTGTCGGACTCCGCGTCGATGCGCTTTGCCGATGTCATGGCGGCGATACCCAGCATCCTCTTCGCGCTGCTCGTCATCACGCTCTGGGGACAGAGCACGACCAACGTGATCGTCGCGATCGGCATCGCCACGATGCCGCGCTACGCCCGGTTGGTGCGCACGACCACGCGCACGATCCGGAATGCGCCTTTCGTGGAGGCCGCGACCACGCTCGGCCTGCGCCGTGCGACGATCGTGTGGCGGCATATCCTGCCCAATGCGGTGAAACCCGCGCTGCTGCTGGCGGTGATCGGCATCGGCGACAAGATCGCCTTCGCCGCGGCGCTGAGCTTCCTCGGCTTCGGTGCGCCGCCGCCTGCGCCGGAATGGGGCGCGATGCTGGCGGTGGGACGCAACTTCGTGTCCGTTGCGCCCTGGCTTGTCGCGACGCCTGCGATCGTCGTGACGCTTACGGTTCTGGCCGTTTCCACCATCGGACGCGAGGTCATCCGGCGCGGGGAGGGCAAGACGGCATGAATGCCCTTACGCCTTTTACAGAGACGCCGCTCGTCGATATCCGCGATTTGACGGTGCGCTTCACCGAAACCGGACCGGCGCGGGTCAGCGGCATTTCGCTGTCTATCCGGCGCGGCGAGTGCGTGGCGCTGGTGGGCGAATCCGGTTCGGGCAAGAGCGTCACCGCGCGTACCATCATCGGCCAGACCGGGCCCGGAGCGCGCATTTCCGCCGATGCCGTCCGTTTCGATGGCCAGGATACCCGCGCCTTCACGGAAGCCGAATGGCGGCGGGTGCGCGGGGATCGCATCGGTTTCGTGATGCAGGACGCGCTGGGATCGCTCGATCCGTTGCGGACCATCGGGCAGGAAGTGGGTGAGCCGCTGCGACTGCACACCGCGCTCGGCCGCCGGGCGCGGCAGGAGAGGGTGCTCGAACTGCTGCGTTCGGTGGGTGTGCCGGAGCCGGAATTGCGCGTTTTACAGCGGTCTTCGCAGCTTTCCGGGGGGCAGCGGCAGCGGGCGCTGATTGCTTCGGCGATCGCGTGCGACCCCGAACTGCTGATTGCCGACGAGCCGACCACGGCGCTGGATGCGGCGGTTCAGGCGCAGGTCGTGCGGTTGCTGGAGACGTTGCGTAGCCCTGATCGGGCGATGCTGATCGTCAGTCACGACCTGGCTGTGGTGGCCCGTCTTGCTGACCGTATTATCGTTATGAATCATGGGTATATCGTCGAAGAGGGGCCTGCCGCGCGGATCCTTTCCTCGCCCGATCACCCCTATACCCGCGAGCTTCTGGACGCGGCGCGGGTGTTGCATGCGAGTTCGCGAAACGGCGTGGTTCCGCTGCGGCTGGTGCGGCCGCCCGAGGGCGAGGCTGTCGTGGAAACCCGTGGAATTTCAAAGAGTTTCGTCGGGCCTGACAAGCGTTCGCGCATCGCCGTGAACGATGTCTCGTTCACCCTGCGAAGCGGGGAAACTCTTGGAATCGTGGGAGAATCCGGCTCCGGAAAGACGACGCTGACGCGGCTGGTGCTGGGGCTGGAGCAGCCCGACGCGGGCGAGGTACGGCTGCGCGGCAAGCGCTGGCGCGACCTTTCCGGCGCCGAACGCCGCGCCCAGCGCAAGAAAATTCAGGTTGTTTTTCAAGACCCTCTGGCCAGCTTCGACCCGCGCTACACCGTCCGCCGGGTGCTGGAGGAGGCTATCGCGGTGGCCGGCACTCAACGGCACCCAGACGGCACAGAACGTGCCCAGGAACTGCTCGAGCTGGTCCAGCTCGACCCCTCGGTGCTGGACAGGCGGCCCATCGAGCTGTCGGGCGGACAGCGCCAGCGCGTGGCCATCGCCCGCGCCCTTGCCCCCGGGCCCGACGTCCTCGTCTGCGACGAACCCGTGTCCGCGCTGGACGTCTATGTCCAGGCGCAAGTGCTCGACCTGCTGGCCGATCTCAAGCAGCGGCTCGGCCTGTCCTGCCTGTTCATCTCGCACGACCTTGGCGTCGTGCGCCGCATCGCCGACCGCGTGCTGGTGATGAAGGACGGCGTCGCCGTCGAGCAGGGCAACGTCGAGGACGTCTTCGCCCGTCCCGCCCATCCCTACACCCGCGCGCTCATCGACGCGGTGCTTCCCGTCGATCCCAACCGGAGCCTTGAACATGCCTGAACCCAGGAAGCTGCACGTCAACCTGTTCGAGATGAACTGCGTCAGCCACATCGTCCATGGACTGTGGCACCTGGAGGGCAACAACCGCCACCGCTTCAACGACATCGAATACTGGACCGAAGTTGCCCAGCTGTGCGAGCACGGCGCGTTCGACGCGATCTTCCTGGCCGACGTGGTGGGCGCTTACGATCGCTTTCGCGGCGGCCCGGAAACCGCACTGATCGAGGGGTTGCAGATCCCCAACAACGATCCGCTGCTGGTGATCCCGGCGATGGCCGCCGTCACCAGGAATCTCGGCTTCGGGGTGACGTTCTCCACCACTTACGAGCCGCCCTTCGCCTTCGCGCGGCGGATGAGCACGCTGGACCACCTGACGAAGGGCCGCGTCGGCTGGAACATCGTCACCTCCTACCTCAAGAACGCGGCCGAGAACTTCGGCCACGCCGACGAGGTCGCGCACGATCACCGCTACGAGATCGCCGACGAATACCTCGACGTGCTCTACAAGCTGTGGGAAGGATCGTGGGACGACGACGCGGTGATCCAGGACCGCGACAACCGCGTCTACACCGACCCCGCCAAAGTCCGCTACATCCACCACAAGGGCGAGCATTTCCGCGTCGCCGGGCCGCACCTGTCGCAGCCCTCGCGGCAGCGTACGCCGGTGCTGTTCCAGGCGACCGGATCGCCGGCGGGCATGGAGTTCGCTGGGCGTCACGCCGAAGTCGTCTTCACCGGCGGCCTCACCACCGAGCAGGTCCGCCGCAACATCGCCAACATGCGCGCCCGCGCCGCCGCGCACGGGCGTGATCCGGCCTCGATCCGCTTCATCGTCCAGGCGGGGGTGATCGCCGGGCGCAGCGACCTTGAAGTCACGCAGAAGCTGGAGCGCTATCGCCGCAACCTGTCGGTGCAGGGCCGCCTTGCGCACAGCCAGTCGGCGATCGACTACCTCGCCTTCCCGCGCGAGACGCGGGTGGCCGACATCGCCGCCACCGACCACCGCTGGAACCACCAGATCGACCGCAGCAAGCCCGAGCAGACGGTGGGCGACGTGGTCGAGCACTTGTCCGGTTTCGACGAGGAACGTTTCTTCGTCGCGGGTACGCCGACGGTGATCGCGGACGAGATCGAGCGCTGGCTGGATATCGACGGGATCGACGGCATCAACCTGCGCCAGTACCACAGCTTCGACACCGCGCGCGATTTCATCGAACTGGTCGTGCCGGAACTGCGCAGCCGTGGCCGCTACCGCGAAAGCTACGCCGAGGGCGAGACCCTGCGCGAGCGTCTGTTCGGTGCCGGTCCGCGCCTTCCCGCCGAGCACTTCGGCACCCGTTACCGCGATCCCGCCAACTTGCGCGTTCCGCCCGCGCCGCTGCGCTTCGACGCGCCGGCCAAGGCGGACGCGGCCTGACAGACCTCACATAGACGGACGACATGACATGAGCCTCAAGTTCCACTGGTTCCTTCCCACGTATGGCGACAGCCGCTTCATCGTCGGCGGCGGCCACGGCGTGCCTGCGGGCGTCGCCGGGGGTGCCCGCCCCGCGACCATCTCCTACCTCGGCCAGATCGCCCGCAGCGCCGAGCAGATCGGCTTCGAGGCGGCGCTGACCCCGACCGGGGCATGGTGCGAGGATGCCTGGCTGATGACCGCGATGCTGAACGAGGTGAGCGATCACCTGAAGTTCCTCGTCGCCTTCCGGCCCGGGATCATGTCGCCGACGCTGGGGGCGCAGATGGCCTCCACCTTCCAGAACGCCTCGAAGGGACGCTTGCTGCTCAACATCGTGGTCGGCGGCGAGGATCACGAGCAGCGCGCCTATGGCGATTTCCTGGGCAAGGATGACCGCTATGCCCGCGCCGACGAGTGGCTGGAAGTGGTGCGCCGCCTCTGGGCCGGCGAGGACGTGAACTACAAGGGCCAGCACGTCCACGTCGAGGGCGCGCACATCCCGCGCCTGCCCGATCCGATCCCGCCGTTCTACTTCGGCGGTTCCTCGGCGGCGGCGGGGGCGGTCGCGGCGCGGCACAGCGACGTCTACCTGACCTGGGGCGAGCCGCTGGAGGCGGTGGCGAGGAAGGTGGAGTGGATCCGCGGCCTTGCCGCCGAGCAGGGGCGCAAGGTGCGCTTCGGCATCCGCCTTCACGTCATCGCCCGCGACAGCGCCGAAGCCGCCTGGGCCGAGGCGCAGCGCCTGCTGGACGCGATCGATCCGGAGACGATCGCGAATGTCCAGTCGGGGCTGTCGCGCAGCCAGTCGGAGGGGCAGAAGCGGATGCTGGCGCTGCACGGCGGCAGCAAGGACAACCTGCTGGTCGGCCCGAACCTGTGGGCGGGCGTCGGCCTGGTGCGCGGCGGCGCGGGCACCGCACTGGTCGGCAGCCACACCGAGATCGCCGAGCGGATCAAGGAATATGCATCGGTCGGCATCGAGGAATTCGTGCTCTCCGGCGTGCCGCACCTCGAGGAGGCTTACTGGTTCGGCGAGGGCGTGCTGCCCGTGCTCCAGCGTGAGGGGCTCTGGCAGCATCCGCGCGGGGCCGTGAGCACGGCATCGGCGAACGTGCCGTTCGCGCCCGTTGCCAAGCCTGACCTCAAGATCGCGGCGGAGTGAAGATGGCGACGGTGAGCCACAGGCAATCGGCCGATACCCAGGCCGCGCGCGTCATCGCTTCCGACGCGGAAGCGCTCGACGTCGCGCGGCAACTCGCGCGGCGGCTGGCTGAAGGCGCGTCGGAGCGGGATCGTTTGCGCACGGTCCCCTCCGAGCCGCTCGACTGGCTTTCCGAGGCGGGCCTGTTCGGCATCACCGTCCCGCGTGAGCATGGCGGCGCGGACGTATCGTTCGAGACGCTGGTGAAGGTCTTCCAGATCCTGTCGGCGGGGGACGCGGCGGTCGGACAACTGCCGCAGAACCACTTCGTCTTCGTCGATGCGATCCGGCAGGACGGGACCGAGGAACAGAAGGCGTTCTTCTTCGCGCAGCTGCTGGCAGGCGCGCGCTTCGGCAATGCGCAGGCGGAGCGGGGAGGTTCCTCGGCGCTCGATCTGAAGACCCGGCTGACGCGGGGGCCGGGCGGCGACTTGCGGCTGAACGGTCGCAAGTATTACTGCACCGGGGCGCTGACGGCGCACTGGATTCCGGTGGCGGCGCTTGACGAGGCTGGACGGCTGGTGCTCGTCTACGTCCGGCGCGATGCGCCCGGCGTCACGGTGGAGGCGGACTGGAACGCCATGGGCCAGCGCACCACCTACAGCGGCACCACCGTGCTGGAGGACGTGGCGGTCGATCCTTCGCAAGTGGTCGAGCACTGGCGCCTGTTCGAGCGGCCCAGCCTGTTCCACAGCCTCGGTTCGCTGCTCCACGCCGCGATCGACGTGGGCATCGCGCAGGATGCGCTGGCCGAGGCGGTCGGGGTGATCCGCCGGCGCGGACGGCCGAGGCTGGGCGCTCCGGCGGCCTCGGCGCATGAGGATCCGCTGCTGCTGCACCGCCTGGGGCAGCTCTCCACCCGCTTCCACGCTTCGGAGGCGCTGCTGGAGCGGGCCTCGCGCAAGCTCGATGCCGCGAATGCGGACCTGACGCCGGAAAGCGCCGCGCTGGCGGCGGTGGCGGTGGCGGAAGCCAAGGCCTTTGCCGAGGACGTCTCGGTGGAGATCGGCAGCGACGTGTTCGCCCTGATCGGCAGTGCCAGCACGGACGAGGGGCTCAACCTCAACCGCCACTGGCGCAACGCGCGCACCCATACCGTGCATGACGCGAACCAGTGGCGCTATCACGCCTCGGGCAACTGGCTGCTCAATGGCGTGGCGCCGGGCAAGCCGGTGCGCAAGGCGGCGGCCGTGGAGCGCTGAACGACTGGCGACCCGGGCGGCGGAGGAAGACATCCTGACCGCGCCCCGGTCGCCTCGCTATCGGCTGCTTCTGAAGAGGAGGCGCTTCTACCGATCCTTTGTCCAACGCATCAGAACAGCCCGGATACGGGCAGCGCTGTTCCCTTCAGGCGGTAGGCACCCACGGCGGCGGCTTTCCAGTCCCGGGGATTGTGGTTGGCGACGGTGCGGGCGTTGCGCCAGTGTCGGTCGAGGTTGTGGCTGCGCCCGGTGGTCGAAGCGCCGCCGACGTCGAACAGGCGCTCGGCAGCCTTGAGTGCGGCCTCGACGGCGATGTATTGCGCCTGTGCGACATCGACCGCCGCAAGGTCCACCGCCGCTTCGTCGAGGTCCGCCGCCCATGCCGCATCGATGCTGTCGGCGGCGCGCAGCACGGCGGCCTCCGCAGCGAAGGCGCGCGCGGAGATTTCGCCCACGGCATGCTCCACGTAAGGGTCGTCGACCGATCGCAGGGCGCTGCTGTGCTTGATCGGGCGGGCCTTCTCCCGCGCGAAGCGGACCGCGTCCGCCAGCACGTTCCGGGCGATGCCGGCCTCCACCGCAGCCAGGAACAGTTGCGCGAAAGGCGTGACGATGGAGCGTTTCCCGTCGTCGAACGCACGCTGCTGGATGTCCTCGGGATGGACGATCACGCCGTTCAGGTTGGTGGTGCCGCTGGCGGTGAGGCGCTGGCCCATGGCATCGAAATCGTCGACCAGTTCCAGCCCTTCGCGGTCGGTGGGCAGGACGAAGACGACCAGCTCATCCGCCTCGTCCGTCGCGACGGCGAGAATCCAGTCGGAATAGAGCCCGCCGGTGCTGTAGTACTTGGCCCCGGTCACTCGGAAGGCGTCGTCGTCCTTCACGATACGCGTGGCGACGGCGCCGTTGTTGCCGCCGATTTCCCACCCGGCGTTGCCGACCACCTGCCCCGCCAGATAGCGCGAGAACCACAAGGCGCGCTGGTCCTCGGGCGCACTGGCGAGAAGCGAGTCGATGAACAGGAACGAGGGGCGCAGGGCCTGCGCGATGTTGGAATCCACCGCCGCCAGGTCGATGATGAACTGCACCACCTCGCGCACGGTGGACCCGCTGCCGCCGTAGCTTTGCGGAATGCGGAAAGTCAGCAGGCGCGCCTCGGCCAGCCTGCGGATCTGATCGCGGGGAAGCACGCGCTCGCGTTCGCGATCGGCGCTGCCTTCGGCGATGTCCGGCAGCAGCAGCGCGGCGCGGTGCCGTAGGTCGGCGACGCTGAGGCCGTGGGCGAGGGGGCGCGCGGCAATGTTGAGATTAGACGGGTTGCTCATGTCGGAACTCTCGTTTGGATGGGGACGATGCGCGGCACGTCAGGCGTGCAGCGCGTACTCGGGGACGAGCGGCGCGATGAATGCTTCCTGCGGCAGCCGGGGCACCGCCGCGAGCAGTTGCCGGGTATAGGGGTGGCGCGGATCCTCGAAGATCCGCCGGGTGCTCCCGCGCTCGACGATGCGACCCTGCGACATCACCAGCAGTTCGTCGCTGACGTGCCGGATCACGTCGAGGTCGTGGGAAATGAACAGGTACGCGAGGCCCAGCTGTTCCTGCAGCTCGGCCAGCAGGTCCAGCACCTGCGCCTGCACCGAGACGTCCAGCGCCGACACCGGTTCGTCGCAGACGATCACCTTGGGGTTGCTGGCGATGGCGCGCGCGATCGCCACGCGCTGGCGCTGGCCGCCGGACAGTTGCAGCGGGCCGCGCGAAAACAGGTCGGCGGGCAGCCGCACCTGCTCCAGCAGCGTGGCCACCCGGTCGCGGCGCTTGGCGGGAGCGCAGCCGCCGACCGCAAGCGCATCTTCCAGGATCTGCCCGACGTTCCAGCGGGGATCGAACGAACTCAGGGGATCCTGGTAGATCGCGCTGATATGCCGCCGGCGGGGGCGCCGCGCATGCTCGGGCACGCGGGCGCCTGCCGGCCCGCTCCAGGGCTCTCCGGCGAAAGTCACCTCGCCCGCGTCCGGTTCCAGCAGGCCCATGACGATGCGCGCGGCCGTGCTCTTGCCCGATCCGGATTCGCCGACGATGCCCACCGTCCGTCCGGCGTGCAGGGTTATGTCGATGCCTTCGATGACCTGCCGCCAGCGCCGGTCCGGACCGCGATAACGCTTGCCCAGCTGGCGGGCTTCCAGCAGCGGTATCTCGGGCAGGCGCATCTGCGGCATCGCGCTAAGGAAGGGGACAGGCCCTGAGACCGGCACCGGGCCAGGGCGCCCCGGCCCGAGCCGGGTGCGCGCAGGCTGCAGGCCCGGACGCGCATCGAGCAGGCTGCGGGTGTAGGGATGACGCGGCGCCGCCAGGATCTGCGCGATCGGGCCCTGCTCGACGACCCGGCCCTGGTGCATCACCAGCACTTCGTCGGCAAGCCGGGACACGACGCCAAGGTCGTGGCTGATGAGCAGCAGCGAACTGCCCGCCGCCCTGATCTCCTCGAACAGGTCAAGGATCCGGGCCTGCACCGTGGCGTCCAGAGCCGTGGTCGGCTCGTCCGCGATGATGAGGCCCGGACCGAGGGCGAGAGCGCTGGCGATCAGGGCGCGCTGGCGCAAGCCGCCCGACAGCTGCCCGGAACGCTGGCCGGCCCGCAACTGCGGTTCGGGCACGCCGGCCTGTTCGAGCAGTTCCAGCACCCGTGCCTTGCGGCCGGCGCGGGTTCCCCAGCCATGCAGCGCGAGCGGCTCCAGCACTTCCTTGCCCACCGGGCGCAGCGGGTCGAGCGAGACGAGCGCGTCCTGCAGCACGAAACCGATGTCCTTGCCGCGCAGGCGGCGCCACGCACGTTCCGGCAGGCGCAGGAGGTCATGTTCGCCATAGCTGAACCGGCGCGCCTCGACATGGGCGCCGGGCCCGGCCAGCCCGACCAGGCTGCGCGCGGTGACGCTCTTGCCCGATCCGGATTCGCCCACCAGCGCGACGACCTTTCCGGGGGGCAGTTCGAACGAGACGTCCTCCACCACGCGGCGCGCGCCGAAGCTGACCGACAGGCCTTCTACGATAAGGTGCTTAGCTTCCATTAGCGGTGGCCCTCCAGGCGTTGTTGCAGATAGCGTCCCAGAACAGTGGTCGACAAAGTGGTGAGCAGGATGAAAAGGCCCGGGAAGAACGTCAGCCACCAGGCATTGGCGATGAAGTCCCGGCCGGCCGCCATCATGGTTCCCCACTCGGGCGCGGGGGGCTTGGCCCCCAGGCCCAGAAAACTCAGCGCCGATGCCCAGACGATCGCCTGTCCGACGCCCAGCGTGATGACGACGACCAGCGGCCGGGCGGCATTGGGCAGGAGCTGGCGCCGCACGATCCGCCACGGGCGGTGGCCCAGCGCCCGTGCCGCCTCGATGTAGCCGGAATTGCGGACCGCCAGTACCTGGCCACGGATCATGCGGGCATAGCCGGGCGCGACGCCCAGGCCCGTCGCCACGATCAGCGGGCCGATGCCGCCGCCGAAGATGGCGACGAACAGCAATGCCAGGATGATGCCGGGAAAGGCGAGCAGGATCTCGATCACCCAGCCGATGCCGCGGTCCACCCACCCTCCGGCAAGGCCGGACACCACGCCCAGCGGCGCGGCGACCGCGACCGCCAGACCCACTGCGAGCAGTCCGATCGACAGCGACTGGCGGCTGCCGTGGACGACACGGGCGAAGATGTCGCGGCCCGACTGGTCGGTACCGAACCAGTGCGTCAGCCCGGGCGCCTGGAAGGCATCTTCGGGAAGGATCGAGAGGGGGTCGGTCGGGGCGAAGATCCAGGGGAACAGCGAGGCCAGCAGCAGCGCGGCGAGAAAGCCGCCCGCCAGTACCGCGCCCCATGGGGCACCCGTCCGCCGGGCGGCGTGACGGGCATCGAGTGTCGGCGCGATGGCGGTCACTGGTCGTCCTTTCGCAGGCGCGGATCGATGATGTGGTAGAGCAGGTCGACGAGGATATTGGCGATCACGTAGCTGGTGGCGATCACCAGCGTGATGCCGATCACCAGCGGGGCGTCCTGCGACTGCACCGCCTGGTAGAGCTGCCGTCCCAGCCCCTTGCGCGAGAAGATCACCTCGATGACGACGGTGCCGCCGATCAGCGCGCCGATGGCCCAGCCCGACAGCGAGACGCCCGGCAGCAGCGAATGGCGCAGGGCATGGCGCCAGCGCACCGACCAGTCGCTCGCCCCGCGCATCCGGGCGGAAAGGATGAACGGTTGCTCCAGCGTGACGACAAGGGCCTCGCGCGTCACTTGTCCGACGAACCCGGCCAGCGGCAGCCCCAGCGCCAGGGCGGGAAGAACGAGGGTGCGCACCCCGTCGCTGCCTGCCGCCGGGAACAGCCGCAGGCCGAAGGCGAACGTCGCCAGCAGCACGATCGCCAGCCAGAACGGCGGCACCGCGGCCGCGATCGTCTCCACCGTCGCGCCGATCCCGGCGATCCAGCGCCCGCGTCCCGTCGTGGTCAGCGTCCACAGCAGGACCAGAACCCAGGTGGTGAACAGCGAGGCCGCCACCAGTTGCAGCGTCGCGCCCGATTGCTCCGCGATGATCTGGCTCACCGGCAATCGCTGCGCGTAGGAGATGCCGAGATGGCCTTGCAGCAGATCGGACAGGTAGCGCCCGTATTGCACGAAAAGCGGCTGGTCGAGGCCGTATTCGCGCGTCACTTCGGCGATGGCCTGCGGGGTCGGGCTGATGCCGCCCAGGATCGCGAGCGCGGGATCTCCCGGCATCTGCCGCATCGCGATGAAGGTCAGCGTGGCAACCGCCCAGAGGACGAAGGCTCCGCCGGCCAGGCGAATGCCGCCAAGGCGCAGCAGGGCGAGCCATTCGGCGTGCGTCTCGCGTCGGCCCGGAGCAGGCGGCCCGCTCATTTGCGCACCCATGCGTCGTAGAGGTAGGTGATGGACAGCGAGGGTTCGATGCGGACCCCGTGGGTGGTCTTGTAGATCGCGAGGCGCGTGCTTTGCGGGATGGTGGTCAGCTGCAGGTACTCTTGCGAAACGATCCGCTGCGCATCGAGATAGAGCGCCCGGCGCGCTTCGGGATCCTGCGTCTCCAGCGCCTGATGGATCACCCGGTCGAACCGGGCATCGCGAAAGCCGGTGCCGTTGGTGTGGTAGGACGTGCCGGGGCGGTCGATGAACTCGCTGCCGAAGACGAAGCGCAGGACGTCGGGCGTGTTGGTGTTCCAGTAGCCGATGCGGATGTCGTAGTCCCACGCCGTGCTGCAGCACTCGAGGATGCCGCTGGCGCCCATGGGATCGAGGTCGACGGCGATGCCGACCTTCTTCTCCGAGGCCTGCACCTGTTCCCACAAGGTGCGCTCGGCATTGGAAAGCTGGTCGCTCATCGGCACCTTCACCGTCAGGCGCCGGGCGTTGCGGGTGCGATAGCCCTCGCTGTCCCGCCCGGTCCATCCCGCCTCGTCGAGCAGGCGTGCGGCCCGCTGCGGGTCGTAGTCCTGCGCATGCTCGAACTGCGCGTTGTAGAACGGGGTGACGTGGCTCAGCGGCCCTCCGGCGCGGGTATATTCGCCGAACAGGACGCTTTTGAGCGCGCCCGCCACATTGGCCGCGCGCACGAAGGCCTCGCGCACGCGGACGTCGTCGAACGGGGCGCGGGTGACGTTGAAGTCGCCCTTGGTGGGATTGCCCGGCCGGTCCTTCATCAGCAGCGTGATGTCCGGGTTCTGGCGCGCGGGGCCGTGCGATTCGGGCGGCAGGGCATCGATCACGTCGACGTCGCCCGCCTGCAGCGATGCGAAGCGCACCGAGGGGTCGGGGATGAACTTCCATACCACCCGGTCGAGATACGCCGGGCCGGTGTGGCGGGCGGTAGGCGGCGCCCAGGCGTAGTCCGGGTTGCGTTCGAGCACCACCTGGCTCTGGCGATCCCATCGCACGACCCGGAACGGCCCCGAGCCGACCGGGCTCTGGCAGTTCTCGTCGCGCGAGCGCGCCAGCGCCCTGGGGGATTCCATGCCGAGGAACCCCTGCGCGAGAACTTCGAGGAAGGCCGCGTAAGGCGTCGCAAGATGAACTTTCGCGGTGTGGCTGTCGATGACGTCGGTGCGCAGGTACTGGGCAAGATAGCTGCCCGCCGTGCTGGACTGCGTCTTCGGATCGACCATGTGATCCAGGTTCGCCTTCACGGCGGCGGCATCGAAGCGAACCCCGTCGGTGAACCGCACGTCGCGGCGCAAGTGGAACGTGTAGGTCAGACCGTCCCGGGACACCTCCCAGCGTTGTGCCAGCCACGGCCCGATGTTGCCCTTCTCGTCCATGGAGACCAGCGAATCCAGGAACTGCTGCGCGATGTAGACCTGCGGCATGTCCCCCTGCGAATGGGGATCGAGGCAGGTCGGCTCACGATCCGTGGCGTAGACCAGCGTGCCGCCGGAGACCGGCGTGCCGGATGCGGCCGTGCGTCCGCCGGAGGCGCTGTCGCTTCCGGCGCCGCATCCCGATAACGCCAGCAGCAGGGATGTCGCCGCCAGGGCGCCCGCCGCCGGTCCCGACCTGCGCGTCAAGCGGGCACCTCCTGATGGCGGGGCAGGGGCTGCGCCCGTTCGAGCAGCTTTGCCGGATCGCGGTAACGCGCGCCGAAATGATCGCCGGGCAGGCGGGCCTGGCCCTTGCCGAAGAACCTTTCCCGCAAGGTCTCGCCGTCCGCATATGTCTCGCGAAAACGCCCGCGACGGCGCAGTTCGGGCACGACGAGTTCGATGAAGTCCCGCGCGGTGCCGTAGGACAGGTACTGGATGAGGTTGATGCCGTCGATGCCGTCCTCGTCGAGCCATTTCTCGATGACGTCGGCGACCTGGCCGGGCGTGCCGGCGACGAAGAAGCGGCCTTCCTGAAACCGGATCCGGCTGAGCAGGGCGCCGACCGTCTCTTCCGGGTCGATCCAGCGCGACAGGCCCCAGGACCGGTCGCCCGTCGACAGGATATCGGCCAGCCGGGTCTGCGGCGGATACAGCGTGAAATCGATCGTCGACTGCATATGCACCAGCGAGGCATCGACGCTTTGCAACTGCCGATAGGTGCGCAGCTTGTCCTGGACCTCCGCCTCGGAACGCCCGACGATGACGCTTGCAGGAACGAAGAACTTCACCCCCGCAGGATCACGGCCATGCGCGCGCGCCTTCGCCTGGATCGCCGCGATGTTGCGCCGTACTTCGGCGGTCGTCGCCCCGCCGGTGAAGATCGCCTCGGCATGGCGCCCGGCGAATTCGATGCCCGCCGGCGAGCCCGTGGCCTGGAACAGCAAGGGCGTGCGTTGCCGCGAAGGCTGGCAGAGATGCGGCCCCGCGACCTTGTAGTGCTCGCCCACATGGTTGATGTAACGGACTTTCGAAGGATCGGTGTAGACGCGCCTGTCCTTGTCCACGACGACGGCGTCATCGTCCCAGGACCCTTCCCAGAGCTTGTACAGCACGTCGAGATACTCGTCGGCGATGCGGTAGCGCTGGTCGTGGTCGATCTCGGCTTCCAGCCCGAAATTGCGCGCGGCATTGGGCAGGTAGGACGTGACGACGTTCCAACCCACGCGCCCCTTCGTCAGATGGTCCAGCGTGCTCATCCGGCGCGCGAAGGCGAAGGGCGGCTCGTAGCTGGTGGAGAACGTCACCCCGAACCCCAGGTTGCGGGTGACGCCCGCCATCGCCGGGATGACCAGCAAGGGGTCGTTGCTGGGGATCTGCATCCCTTCGCGCAGGGCCGTCTCGGGTCCGTTCCTGAACTCGTCGTACGTGCCGATCACGTCGGCGATGAAGACCCCGTCGAAAGTCCCATGCTCAAGCAATTGCGCCAGTTCGGTCCAGTAATCCAGGTCGTTGAAGCGATGCCTGTTGTTGTCCGGATGCACCCACATCCCGTGAATGATGTGGCTGACACAGTTCATCTCGAACAAGTTGACGTGAAGCTGCTTGGGCATGGGACTGTACTGCGCCTTAAAGGTGGAACGCGATGCCGGCGAACACGCTTCGTCCGTCGCCGGGCCAGAAGACCGCGGCATCCGCGCCGCGATAGTCGTAGCTTGCCGATCCGGCGGCGGCGTAATGCTTGTTGCCGAGATTCTTGAGATCGACGTAGATCTTCCACTGCCCGTCCGGCCGTTCATAGCCGGCCCGCAATCCCCAGATCGCGTAGGACGGTACCTTCAGGCTGTTCGTGTAGTCGGCGTAATAGCCGGATATGGCCCGAAGATCGGCCCCCGCGTAGAAGCCCGCCGCACTCTTCCACTCAAGTTGTGCCTGATAGGAATGAGGCGGAAGGCCGGGCAGCTTGTTGTTGCCGAGATCGCTGTCGTTGCGGAAATAGAAGTCGCTGTAGGTATAGGCCTGCCGCAGGTTCACGCTGTCGCCGCTGTCTCCCTTCCACAGGGCGACGGTCAGCGCGGCTTCGATGCCCTGGTGGATGGTCGGGCTGGCATTGACGGTATCGGTCACCGCCTCCGCCGTCGCGGTCGCCGGGGTGACGACGATCGAGTGGATCTCGTCATGCAGCCAGGTTCTGTAGAGGGTGAGACTGCCTTCGAAGACACCGGTGTTGGCACGGGCGCCTGCTTCGACCGTCAGGCCCTTCTGCGGCAGCACCGATCGGACATAGACGCCCTGTGCGGTGTTGCGCGGTCCGATGCCCCAGGTCACCGGCGCGTCGATCGAGCGGCCGAGGCTGGTGAAGAGCTGCAGTTGCGGAATGGGCTTCCAGCTCGCGCCAAGGCGGGGCACGACGTACCACTTGTCGTACCTGACGCGGTCGGGATACGTGGTCGTATTGGGATTCAAGGTTTCCACGACCCTGATGTCGCGCAGCGCCTCGACGAGCGACAGGCCGCTGGTGATCGAGGCGTCGTCGCTCAGGTGCAGTTCGTTGCTGATGGCCAGCGAGGTATCGCGCGAACCGGAGTAGCCCCCGTGGTAAGTGAAGACCTTCTGCCCGTTGACGCGGCTTCCACCGTAAGTGTCGCCGTCTTCGAGGCGGGTCTGGGTGAGGATGATCGAAGTGTCGCTCTTCAACCCGAATATCGTGTCGCCTTCGCGCAGGTAGCGAAGCTGCGGTGTGAGGTACAGGGATGGCCAGTCGTTGTACCACGCTGCCTCAAGGCCGTTGTCCAGATCGAACTTGTTGGCGCTGAACGAGAGTTCCAGGCGGGACTTGTCGTCGATCGTGTAGTCGATCTTGCCGATGGCCAGTGCGGACCAGTTCTTGCGTCCGTAGACACTGGGTGAAATGTGGCGCGGATCGTTCCTGATCTGCTCCAGGGTCAGGTTGCCGCCGTTGAAGTATTTCTCCTTGCGGTATTTCACGATCAGCTGGACCTTCAGGCGATCGCTGAACTGGTGTGCGAGGTTGAGAGTGACGTCCCTGGCGCTGTTGCGCGTATGTTCCTGATACCCGTCGCGTTCGTTGCTGGAAGCGCCGATGTAGTAGTCCGTCGCGCCATCCGCGGTCACGCCGCCATAGCTGGCCTGGTATTTGCGGTAACCGTAGCTGCCGCCCTCGATGCCCAGATTCAGTCCCGGCGCGGTACGGCCGGAACTGGTCACGAAGTTGATCGCGCCGCCCAGCGCCAGGGCGCCATAGGAAAATGCGTTGGAGCCGTTCAGGACTTCAGTGTAGCTGACGCTGCTCGGCGTCAGGAAGGTTTCCTGCGTACCGCCGGGGCCGCTGATCGACGCGCCATCATAGAGATAGCGGATACCTCGCGCATAGCCGCCGTAGAAGGTGTTTATCCCGGAGCCGCGGATGGACACAAGGTTGGCCCCGTTGCCGCCCGTCGCCACCGCGAAGACGCCGGGCTGATAGGCAAGGACGTCCTCGAGATTGGCTGCACGTCCTTTTTCCACGTCGGCGTTGTCGACGATGCTGACGGTACCGGGGATCTTCTGGAGACGCTCCTTTTCCGCGGTCAGATTGCTGCGGGCTCCGGTGACGGTGATCGTCTCCGATGCTTCGGCATCGGCGGCCGCACTCTCCGCCGAGGATGCTTCATCCGCGGCGTACGCGCTTGTTGCGGTCAGGTTGGCGATGACTGCAAACGTGGAAGCTGCCCCGAGAACTACATTCTTCACGCGAAACGCTTTTGGATTCGAACCAAGACCAGAATTCATCAATTCCCCCTAAGGACTGCCATTGCACCGGCATCCTTTCGTCGGGTCTGCGGCCGCCTCGACCATCTTATAAACACACTAAAATGGTCAATAAATGAATCCTAAGTGATTTGATAGAGAATGTGGTGCGGCCGCGCGCGGGGACGGATTCTGCTCGGTAGGCCATCGGCGGGAAGCGCGCTGAAAATGGAAGTGCTACGCATTCGGAATTCCCGTGAATGCGCATCGCCCTTGATGGATAACGTGAATGGAAATGATCCATGGGCCAGGCCAGGGGCTTGCCCTCTTGAGAAGTCTTTACGCCGATATCCGGCGAACTCCCTGGCGATCGCACGCGCTTTTTCTTAATTCAAAGGATAGGTTTTTTCCGCGTTTCGAACTTGCCGGAACAGGCGGATACTCCTGGCTTTCCAGTCCTCGACGGCGGCGCGCCCGCCCGCTTCGAAAGGTTTCTACCGAAGTCTCTCAAGCTCTCCGACAGCCTGCGCGATTTCACGCGGGATTCGACCGAGCGGCCGCTGGGTTTCCAGGACGGGGCGGGCGTCGGTGCCGGAAATGGAGGGCGGACGGCGCCGCTATTATGCCAGTTGCGTCAATCCAAATGCGCTTGCCGGGGTGCCAAGCGGCAGCTTCTTGATGCGGGCGACGAGTTCTTCCTCGTCGTCGCCGATGTTGTTCGCGGTCGGCGAATCCACGGCGGGCGCGGGCCGGGCCACATGGACGATGTCGTCGCCCAGCATCCGCAGCGACAGGCTGCGGCGGGTGGTGCCGGCTGCGGTGTAGCCGCCACCGTGAAGGCAGCTGGGGTGAAAGATCAGCACGTCTCCGCGCCGCATTCCGCAGGTCACGATGTCCCAGGCGTCGCGATTGGCCTCGACGTCGGGCAGGCGCGGCATTTCCTTCTCGTCGTAGACGGGCAGGGTGTCGTCGCCCGGGTCGAAGTACGAGCCGTTGTAGAGCGTTTCGTTGTGCGAGCCGCGCACCACCTCGAGCGCATATTCCGATGCGATGTCCTGCAGGGGAATCCAGAACACCACGGACTTGCTGCCGTCGATCGGGTGGTACGGCGTGTCCTGGTGCCAGGGCGTACGGCGCACCGGCTTGTCGATGGCGCCCTGCTTGAAGAAGAGCTGGTCGTGGAAGTACCAGACGCCGCCCGATCCGAACACGTCACGGGCGATATCGACCACGGGCGTGTCGCGGAACATCGCGGCAAAGGCTGGCTTGGTGCTCGAATCCTCGACCGACTGGATGAACGTGCCGCCGCTCTCGGCATAGAGGTGCTGGGCGAGCGCGCTGGGGTTGTCGAAGTTGCCCTGCCAGGCTGCCTCGATCAGGGCCATGTCCGCTTCCGAGAAGGCGTTCTCCACGATCAGGACACCGTCGCGGAAGAACCGCTCCGCAAATCCGTCCCGTTCGGCCAGGCTGGTCTTCACTTCCGAAACATCTGCCATCGATCGTCTCCAGGCTTCCTCTGTCGGCCCGCGAAGCGCCGTGCCGGGATTACCGGGCAGGGCGCTTCGCGGCGCTCCCTCAGTCCTTCTTGTGAACCTGCGTGACCGATTCCGGCATCGGCATTTGCGGCGCTTCGTAGAAGCGGCTGATCCGCCAGGTGCCGTTCTCCTTGCGCAGGTCGAGGTCGTAATAGACGTAGACCTGCACATCGATCCCGCTCTTCGAGCGGCCGAGGCCGTTGATGTAGGCATAGATCGTGGCGTCGTTCCCGTTCAGCGTTACGACGCGGAAGTTGGTCAGGACATGCATGTGGTGCGACATGTCGGCGAAGACCTGCGCGTAGAAGGCGCGGATCTGCTCATGCCCCTCGAAGCGCGGCAGATGCAGACCGGTGAGGTCGAGCACGGCGTCCTCGGTGAAGTGGGTCATCATGAAGTCGAGGTCGTCGAGCTTGTCGACCGCCACGCAGTAGCCGGTGACGACCTCTTCCAGGGCGTTCTTCTCGATCAGGTATTCGATGCCATCAATCATGTCGTCTCTCCGTTGTCCGGCGTGGCGCCGGGTCATTGTGCAAGCAGGATGTCGGCGGCGCGCCAGCCCGCCACCATGGCCGGCGCGTTGGTGTTGCCCGATACGAGCGCGGGCATGATCGAGCAGTCCCATTGCGCGCACACAGTCATGTCGCGCTCCCCTGCTTCGCAAGACGCTTCACAGGTCGAACTTGAAGGTCACGCCGTACTCGCGCGGCGAGGTGTAGGAGACCTGGTTGAACAGGCCGGGGTTGTTCGTGACCGCTTCGACGTAGTGATTGTTGGCAAGGTTGCGCACCCAGGCTTCCAGCGTCCACCGGCCGTCATCGGGCGACCAGCCGATGGTCGCATTGACGAAATGCGTTGGCTGGATACGAACCAGCGGCTGCCCCTGAAGGCCCTGCAGCAGCTTGGTGTCGGTGTACGTATAAAGAACGTTGGCCCGCGCCTTGCCGCCACCGACGGCGGTTTCATATGTCGCCCCCGCAGATGCCGACCACTTGGGCGAGTTCTGCAGCGGCCGCCCGCTGAGATCGACGATCGCGCCGCCCGGATCGAGGAAATCGAACGTCTTGTACTTGGCATCGAGGTAGGCGAGCGAACCGGTGAGGGTCAGTCCGTCGAAGGGCAGGGCGGTCGCTTCAAGTTCGAAGCCCTTGATCTCGGCCTTGGCCGCGTTGAAAATCGAGGTGCCGATCGTCGTGCCGTCGGGCAGGATGTAGTTCTGCGCCACCTGCATGTCGCGGTAGTTGGTGTAGAAGCCCGCGAGATTGAGCCGCAGGCGGCGGTCGAACAGATCGGTCTTCACGCCCGCCTCGAAGGTATCGACCTTTTCCGGGTTGAACGGGCCGATGTCCGATGCCTGGCCCAGACGGCCGACGAAACCGCCCGACTTGAAGCCGCGCGCCCACGAGGCGTAGAGCAGGGTGTCGGGCGTGACCTTGTAGTCGATGCCCAGCTTCCAGCCGATATTGTCCCACGAACGCTTGCCACGAGCGCGGAAGCCGCCGAGCAGGACGTCGCCGCAGCTGCCTTCGTGCGTGCAGTAAAGGCCGATGCCGCCGATGCCGCCGGGGTTGTAGTAGTTGTCCGTCCCGGCGACCATCTCGGTCGTCTCGTGCGTGTAGCGGATGCCGGCCTGCACGCGCAGCTGGTCGGTCAGGTCCACGTAAGTCTGCGCGAACAGCGAGCCGGACCAGTTGTCCTGATCCTGCGGCAGGTTCTGGCGCAGCCCCGGCGCGAAGGCTTCGAGACGGACACTGTTGAAGTGGTCGTAGTGCGTCTTCATGTAGAAGCCGCCCGCCTGCAGCTTGATCGCGTCCGTGAGATCGGCGGCGGTGCGCAGCTCCTGGCTGAACTGCCAGCCCCGGGTGCCGCGGAAGGTGTCGATGCCCAGGCCGACGACGGCGTCGTTGTCGGTAAACTCCTCCAGATGGAAACTCTTGTAGCCGGTGATCGCAGTGATATCGCCCAAGGGCGTGTTGCTGATGTTGGCGGTCAGCGTGGCGCGGTAATTGTCCATGTTACTGAGGTCGGGGCCGAAGTCCCGCGCGCTGTAGTATTTGCTCGGCGCACGGCAAGGTGTCGCATCGGAAGCGCAAGGCGATGCGTACATCGGCAGGACTTGATTGGTCGTCATCGTCCCGGCGGGGACGAAAATCGCGTAGTCCGGCCCGGTCGAGCCGTTGACGATGACCGGCGAACCGTTGCGCGAGCGGCCATATTCGCCGCTCAGCGTCACGTCGACGTCGTCGGTGGGCGTGTAGCGCAAGTAGGCGCGCAGCACGGTGACGTTGCGGCTACCCATGTCGGAGCCGTCTACGATGTTGGTATAGAAACCGTCGCGCTGCGTGTGCATCGCGGAAATCTTGCCAGCGAGGATTCCGTCGATGAGCGGCGCATCCACGGCGGCCTTGATGTCCATGCGGTTCCAGTTGCCGTATGTCACCTCGCCGCGAACCCCGAATTCGCCGGTGGGCTGGCGCGTCATCACGTTGACGACGCCGCCCGTGGTATTGGCCCCGAACAGGGTGCCTTGCGGGCCGCGCAGCACCTCGATCCGGTCGACGTCGAACAGGTCTAGCAGCGCGCCCATCGAGAAATACTGCGGCACACCGTCCTGCACGATCGACACGGTGTTGCCCGCGAACGGGTCGGGCTCGACCACGCCTATGCCTCGGATGGTGAAGACCGCGCTGTTGGGCGTGTTGGTGAAGTTGTTGATCTGGAGGTTGGGAATCGTCCCCTGCAGGCCCTTGAGATCGACCGCCTTGAGGTTCTCGATCGCCTCCCCGGTGACGGCGGTGACCGCGATCGGGACGGACTGGATGTTCTCGGACCGCTTCTGCGCGGTCACGACGATTTCCTGAAGGCCTTCATGGGTTGTGTTGTCGGCGGAACTGTCCTGTGCGCGAACCGGCGTCGCGGTGACCAGACCGGTGGCGCCCAGACAGGCGGCAATCGCGCACACGGCCGCGCGAGTGTACAAGGAACTGACCATTTTTCTCCCCTCTCCCTAAGGCGCGCGCTCCCGGTTTTCGGGTGTTTTCGCCGCGCCTCGATTCTCCACGTTTGCCTACCGATACCCGGCAGGCATCTTTATGTCGTTTTGTTGTACAACGAATTTGCATAAAGAATCGGTGGCGGCACCTCGCACTTTGGCGAGGCGGCGCACGGCCGCCGCGGCGGCGCTCAGGCGGAAGGGTGGTGAGACGCCCTCAGTGGGGCGGGAAAACGCTCTGGAGCAAGTCGCGCAGGGTCTGCTTCTGGCGCTCGGGCGGCCATCCGGCCCGATCCTGCGACACGAGCGAAGCTATCCCGTTGACGAGGATCTGGATGCGGGTCGCCGCCAGAACGCAATCGATGGCCTCGGGGAATTGCCCCGCGTCCTGCGCGCTCTTGATCAGGCGCAGGAACAGGTGGTGCGCGTTGCTGGTGCCTTCGCGCCATTCGCGCGTCACATCGGGTTCGGCCGGCGCCATGCCCCAGAAGGCGAACCAGGTGTGCCAGTTGCGCCAGCGTTCCTCCGTGATCGGCAGCAGCTCTTCCAGCGTCTCGAGCAGGGGGCGGTTGGTGCGGACGGCCTCGTCGATCAGCCCTTCGGCCATCCGCCGCGCGACCTGATGGGTGAAGACCAGCATCTCCAGCTTGCTGCTGAAATAATGCGAAACGACTGTGGTGCTGTACCCGACGCGGGAGGCGACTTCGCGGATCGTGACCGCCTGGACCCCCTGTTCGTAGACCAGCTGGTCCACGACCTGGGCGATCTGCAGGCGGCGCTCGTCATGGTCAACTACGCGCGGCATGCCGCCTCAGCCCGGTTTCGGTGAAAGTGCATGATCGTGCGCATAGACCAGGCCGAGGCTCCCCGGCAATCGCCACTGCCGGCATGATTACGGTCGCAGGCGGAATGGACAAATGGTTGGCAGGGGGGCGGCCGCATTGGTTCGATCGCCGTGTCTAGGGTAAATGCCAACGGAGGATAGCGAGCGGCGGACGCGGACAGCTTTCCCATGCCGCGAATCACCCAAAAGACCTGATTTCTCAGTGTCTTGTCGGATGGTCGCGAATGTGGCTGGACAAGCCGGTGGCGGAGACGCCGCCCATCGAATTAGAGCGATAAGTTGCTGTTTTAACGCGACTACGTTTGCGGCGCGCCTATACGATACCCCACTTCGTACCCCCGCGCCATTTCAGGACACTTCGGACCACTCCATCGGCGCACTCACCCAGCGATCGATCTCCGATTCGTACCACGCCACGAGTCCGGCGCTGATGCGGACCGGCTTGGGGAATGTGCTGGCAGAGATGCGACGATAGATCGTCGTGCGAGAGAGGCCGGTTCGAGCCTTTACGTCGGCAAGGCGGAGGAGGCTGTCGCCATGCCTGGCGGGTGCAGTGCTCATACCGGATCCACCAGCCGCAGACGACCCTGACCGCGCTTTTCGGCAACATACATCTCGATCGCCTTCCGTCCGCCCTCGATCAGCCATCGCCTTGCGATGGTCTCGATGTAGACCGCCACCTTCGATGAGCCTTGCGGCGTCAAAGGAGGAATGACGCCGCGATCAAGGTGGTAGCGTTTCAGCCTATGTGTGATGAACTGGATAAGGCCTCGGGGGCGCTTCCCCTTGGTGTAACCGGCCATTTCGGCCACCTCCAATGCGCTGATGCCCTCAATCACCTTGGCCCGTCCGGACAGCAGCCGCTCGCTGACCATGCGCTCCAACATCGGTTCCACGAGCGCCGGAAGCACCTGGCCGAACGCCTCTTGCAGTTCTGCGTGCGTCACGCGCTTCACGATACCTCCGAGCGTGGACCGGGCGGCTGGCGCAAATGCGTCTACAACGGAGGGTGCGGTCGACGCGGGTCGTAGCAAAGCTCGCATGCGCTCGAACTCGGACACGTAAGCGATCTGCCATCGTAGAGCTTTTGTCCCGGTGAAGCGCATTGCAAGAAGACTAAATGCGGCCTGATCCATTTCGAATCCTCGCCGCATTTCGCCTTTCCCGTCCTCGTAAGGAACCGCCCGAAAATTCGGGCCGTCGAGAATCGGGGCATTCCGCAGAAGATCATCGATTTTATCAAGCACATGATCGTGGCGTTTGCCGAAAACGGCGGCGACGTTACGACTATCGACGATCAACGTCCCGTCTTTGACTACGACGACCGGCATATTGGTCATCCCATCAGTGGAGACAATCACGCCGCTTCTCCCATCGCAGGACGCCTGCCGGTCACGCCGGACCTGTGATCGCGCGTCACCCGGGCTGTCGCCAGTTCGGCCTTCTCGAAGGAGGCGCCGCATGCATCGGCCTGCTCCTTCAGCAGGTCCATGAGAGACGAGATCACCGCCCACTCTCGCATGTTGGTGATCGGGCCGGCGTCCATCATGCCCTGGCGCGACATAGCTTCGTTCGCCACCGCGTCCAGCGCAGCGGTAATCGCAAACGCCAAGCCATAGATGCGTTCGACGCTCACCGTGCCGCCCCACGCACCTTCCCTGATCTCGGCCAGAAATTCCGGGGCGACAACGACACCCGGTGCGGCTATATCAATCCTGTTCATGTAGCAGTCCTTGCTGAACAAGGTCGGGGACGCGGCTGGAACCCGCTTCCTCGACCGCCTTTTCCATTACGAACGGGTTTCCGAGCGGAACGCAGCCTCGAGTTCGCTCTTGCGGAAATAGAGGCGCTTACCCTTGCGGATCACCGGGAGATGCCCCCGCTCCACAAGGTGATAAATGGCGCGGGGCGTGAGGCCCGCGTAACTGGCCGCAGCGTTTGCGCCCGCGATCAAATCCGCGTTAAGCATTCCGTTACCTCCGTGTGGTTACAGGTGTATCCGTATCTTCTAATGTCCTTGCGCGGCCTCCGTGTCAAGGGATAGAGGTGTGTCTGTATTCAGGAGGGATTCGTGACGAGCTTAAGCGTGACATTCGGTCGGCTAGAGGTGCTGCTCACGACATATTTTCGGATTGATCCTGATCGTCAGGGGACTTTCCGAGCTCGCATCAAACAGCTCCAGCGGCTGAATTTTCCAACCGGCGTCAACGTCGGCAGGGGGGCTCGTTTCGAATATGAGATAGAGCATGTCATCAAACTCATCTTCGCTTTCGAGCTGCTCGCGGTCGGCATCCCCGCAAAGCTGGCAACGGACATAGTCGAAAACGGGTGGGATCGTATTTCGGCCGCTATTCAATTGGTGGTAGGAACCTGGAGCTGTACCGGTGAACAGGACGACATTTATTGCATCGTTGCCCCAGATTTATTGAACGATGCGAGCGATCTCTCGGACGCTGTCTTAGTTTATGAACGGGAATTCTTCGTCGAAGCGGTGTCAGGTGATGACTTTAAACCCGCCGCAATGTTGTCGGTGAATGTGACAAAGTTGATGAGGCGTTTCTATACACATGGGGATCACGTTCGGCTTGAAGAGAGGGGGGTAAAAAATCACATTAGGCAATGGAAGACCATGGTCCCTGAATTATACGGTTTGATCTGGGCAAATGACTGGCTCAAAATGTCTTGGGCGAGACTGAAAGAACATGCGCCGGTCGATGAAGACTCTGATAGAATACCTTTCTGAGCGCAATTCGTAAGCGCGACTAGGCCCTGGATAAGCGCATCGCGGCCTTCCTGTTCACTGCTTAGTCGCTCCCATTCCGAGGGCCTGTGCGACATCGGCGCGGGTGACCGCATGCATTTCGTCCAGCGCGTGCAAAGCAACCCCGCTTGGCGTGTGAACCATTGCTACCATTGCGGCGGCTTTCCAGAGCGCGCTTGCCCCTTCCAAGGGCAAGAAGCTCAGCGCCACCGCTTCGTTGGCCAGATGCACTGCGAGGGCGTCGAACTCCTCTTCGCCAAGTGACGCATCGGGCTTCTGTTCTGCGCGTGCGATTCTGGCCCTGGCTGCGGCATTCTCCCGAGAGAGTACCTCCGCGTGAAGGGCTTCGGTCACGATCCTGACATAGACCGCAGGCAGTGTGACAGTAGGGCCGAGATCGCCAAGCCGTCCTTCGGCTGAAGGCAAGGCGGCGGTCAACTCTGCGACAGACGGCAGTAGCGTCTCGATATGCTTGGCAACGGCGAGGGCGGACTCGGCTGCGGGATTATCGTTTGTGCTCACTGGATCGTCGCTCCTGGGCGAAAGGGGATGCCCTTGCGATCCAAGGGCACGATGACGATCGGTAGGCCGATTTTCGCCTGCAGCTTCGTTGCCCTCGTAACCGCCTCTTCCCGAGTGACGGCCATGTCGGTGTCCCTATACTGATCATAACTTCCATCGGGCTTTTCGACGCTGATGAGCCAGCGCCATGGCACTTCCAAAGGCTTGTCATTGCTGGTCCAGCCCTCGCCAGTGATCTCGGCTACTTTGATCGTGCCAGAGGGTGGGGTCCAGCCGGTCGGCCGAGGCTGCGGATCTGGAAGCGGAACCCAGGCTGTCGGCTCTTGACCGTATCCTTCGTCATCGTACCAGCCTGTGTCGCCCCATGTCACGGGCATCCATGGCTGCCAGCGCGTCTCCGTCGGGCCTTCCGGCAAGACGAGCCCGAGAACCCAGCCGCCGTTCTTCGGCGCGGTCTCGATCGGTTGCGGGACGGGTGGGGTAGCCTCGTCCAGCTGAACCCCGCGTGCTACCAACGCAGCTTCTAGGACGCTGGCGTGCTGCGCGTCGCAGGCGGCCAATGCACGGAGTACCGCGGCGGCGCAGGGCAGGTCGCTATCGCGAATATCGGCGAACCCTGCTGCGTCGGCAGCGGCGCGCCATTCGGCCTTAGTCATTACTTCTGGCTGGGTGCTCTGCCAGAGGCAAAATTCCAGAATGCGTTCATCGGTGGGGCGGGGCATGTCAGAATTCCTCGTTGAGACAGGGGGTGATGCCGCGCAGATCGGAGCGGCAGACGGCGCACTGGCAGGAGGCGGCGAGTTCGCGGCCGCGCTTGATGCCCGCCAAAGTGGCGCGGACCGTTTGGCCGCCGTCCCAGCCGCCAGCGTCGATCTCGGCTCGGCAGTTGCACCGTTGGTGGCTGTCCGGTTTGAGCGTCGCTTTGACGATCTCCCGGGCCGCGATCAGATTGGGGTCGATCATCGGGCGGGCCTCCCTGGCATGTGGCGGATTGTCCGCTCGATGGGGATCAGCGCGCGCTGGACCTTCATGGCGGTGTTGCCGCCACCGTCGCGGGCGCCGATCTGGAGCAAGAGGTAGTCCGCGATGCGGTCGCGCATCTGTTCGCTGGCCGCGAGTTCACGATCTTCGCCGTCGGTCATGTCGGCTCTCCTTCGACTTGCGTACGAAGCGCCTTGCAGGGCTTCGGAAGCGTCATCGGGTCGATGCCGATCTTCATTGCTTCTAAGCACATGTTCATGTCCGCAGCGTCTGCGATGCGGTCCAACTGCTTGGCGATCTCGAACTGGATAGATCCGAGCACCCCCACGATGAGGAGCGTGCCAACGCTGAGCGAGATAACTCGGCTCTGTTCGGTCATTGGACCTCCTCGGCGACGGGCACTTCATCGTAAGCCATGAGGAGGGCGTCACGGATCGCGCAGGCGCGCGTATCGCCGCCCTTGAGGCCGGTAACGAAGCTGCCCCATTCCTCGGCGCTGTAGCGCAGGAGGGCCTGGAACAGTCGGTCGGGGTCGAAGCCCTCCGGCGGGGATGCCAGCACCTTGACCAGCCCGAGGAAGATCGACCCCGAGTGGATCACCTTCTGGTCGGGAAATGCCTCGGCGATGTTCGTCAGCGCTGCCGATACGATCGGCGCGCCATGCTTGCGGAGCGTCGAGGCTATCGAGGCCGTGAAGGCGATCTCGCCCGGCCGCCATGCCGCCGACGCGGTGTTGCGCGTGATGACGAGCCCAGCTTCGGAGACGAGCCGCTGAATTTCCAGCGCGTCCTCGTCGGCCGCAGCCAGCGCTGCATGGAAGTCGTCCAGCCGGTTCATCGCCTTGCGGCTCCGGTTCATGGCGATGAACATCTTCGCCTCTTCCTCGACGTTGGCGAAGGTGAAGACGCAGCACGGCAGGTCCGGCAGATCGGGGCGCATCTGTGCCGCCAGCGTGCGGTGCTGGCCGTCGATCACGACCAGCTTTTCATGATCGCGGCGCGAGACGACGAGCGGCGTACAGAGACGCCAGTCGAAGTTTGCCGCGATGCTGGCGATTAAACGCTGGGAAGCCTGATTCTCCGTCGACCTCTGATAGCTGGCGTCCAGCGAAAGCCGGTCGACGTGAATCCACTCGATCGTTGGCCGCGAGCCGATGACCGGGGGATAGGCGCGTTTGCGCTCGGTGGACTTGCCCTTGCGTGCCGGGGCCTTCTTCTTCGGCGCGCAGCACTTGTCCGCGTTCTTGCCGGGCCCGATGGGGGCGGGCGCGGCGCGGTCCATTTCCTCAAGCTCGACGATGAGCTCGTCCGCCTCGCCAAGGATGCGGGTGTAGGCAACGTCACGATGGAGGATAACCGCGTGTCCGACGTGGACCTTCGCGACGACCTCGGCCTTGCCGATCTGAGAATTGATGCCGAACGATCCATTAGGCTCGCGCGGCGTCGCGACGTGAGGCGCCAGCCATTCGGGAATGCGGTGGGCGGGGCCGCGATTGATCCAGTGGTGATCTCCAGCGACTGCGGTCATGAAGTCCTCCTGCGCTTGCTGCTGCGCCGCTTGCAGCGCACGCCGGACGCGATCACGATCCGCACGGCGGCTGGGAGGCCGGGTGTGTCGAGCAGTTCCGCCAGCAGGACCGTGGCGCACTCGTCGTCCGCACATCCGATCTCGGGATTGAACCAAGGCTGGAGCGACGCATCCGCGCCGACCGTCACGGCACCGCCGATGCGATGCCACGCCAAGAGCCAGGATTCGGCCAGCAACGGCGGGGCCGGGGGGTGGGGAACCCCGCCGCTGCTGACACTCCCGCCCGGGGGGACGGCGGGAAGGTTAAAGGGCTGGAAGGTCATGCCGCTGCCTTTTCAGGGGCGGCGAACACGAGGGCCGGGCGGTTGCTGACGATGAAGTCGGCCAGCAGATGCCACCGGGCGCGGTGATCGAACGTCAGCATCTGCTGGAGGCGCCGCTCCTCGCGGCGCAGGCGGTCGTCATCGCTGTCGATGAAGCCGAAGTTCAGGGACTTGGTCCCGTCTGCCCTGACGATGACCGAGACGGGCATGCCGATCGTGTCGGCGCGTTCCACCCACCCGAGCGGATCGAAGTCGATGTTGCCTGTGGCGAGAAGGCAAGCGCCGAGGTCGCTGTGATCAAGGTCGTCGTAGACCGAGCGGTAGTAGGCGTCCGTGAACTTGCTATCGCTGTCGATCTGCGAAAGGGCGATATCGAAGAAGCTGCCAGTCTCACCGTTCGGCAGATTGCTCGCTGCAGTATGCCCTGCGTGCCAAAGCAGGTTCACGTAAGCCTTTACGACGAAGTCGCCGGCTGTCGCGCACCCGACCGCGAAGACAGCGTCCGATGCATCCGACATAACATCCTGAAGCCGGAGCGCCTCTTTGTCCGTATGGGTAGATGCGTTATCGTAGTCGGACATCGTGACCCACGCGGCGCGGAACGAAGCGAAGGCGCTGATCATGGGCGCGCTCGGCTGGGGGCGCGCCGCCGCGGTCAAGGCCTGCTCGAAAGCACCGCCATTGCACATCCACTCATCGGTGCGATCAAGCATCGCTTCCAGCTGCATCAGGATCTCGATCCCGTTGTGGGCGGGAATAGCGACCAGTTCGGCAATTGCCCTGTCGAGCTTGTCCTGCTGCTCCTGGATCGACGCTGCGTCGGCGGGAAACTTCGGGTGGTCCGTCATCGTGCGCTCTCGGGCAACGTTGGCAGCGCGCTGGGCGACGAGCCCTTTCGCCGCAAGAAGCGGCTGGTTCATGTGCATGCGCATGGTCATGCCTCCCTATTCTGATGGGGGAATCGGCGCTGACCGAGCGCAATGGCGGCATCAGTCAGCGTGCAGGCCTCGTCCATGATCGCCTGCAGGTTGCAGTCAGTGCGAGGGGAGGGCCTGTCGATGCCCGCGCAGTCGAGCTTGTAAAGCGAGTCTGCGAGATTGCGGGCGGGCAGCGCCATGATGGCCATGATTGCCGCCGTGGTAGCTTCCTCGGAACCGCTTGCGAGTTCGTTCGCGTCGTCGAGGTCTTCACAGGCGCGCGACCAGATAGCGTCGAGCGGGTGAGGTTGCTTGATGATTGCCCAGGTCATGCTGCGACCTCCGCTGAAGGAGCGCTAGACTTCCCAATGGCCGCCTCGATACGCTCGAGGTTTGCAATCAGAGCTTCCGCGCTTTCGTAGATCACCTGTGCGCAGGCGCGCAGGCGGCTGGATTCGCAATCGGGCGGCAGGTCATCGGAAACTTCTTCGATGATCCGGGCCATCTCGATGATGCGCTGGGCCTTCGCTTGATCGCCCATAGCGATATTGACGATGGAGGTGGCGGCGAGGATTTTTGCGGTCTCGGCCATGGCTCAGGCCCCCTGTTCTTCGGAGGTGCGTGCCGCCAATCGCTGCCGGTTATCGGCGACTTCGGCCTCGGTCAGCTTGCGCGGCGTGCGGCCGATCTCAAAGCCGACATGCAAGCCAAGCCATTGCAGCTGGAAGCGGAAGACGTCGCCGGTGCTCTCATCGGTGAAGTCGCGGCACTGCGCGTCGATGCGAAAGACGTTTGCCTGATACCAGTCGTACCAAGGCTCAATCTTCTTCAGGGTGCGCTTGAACGCAGCGAAGATGTCGGCCTTGGAGGGCAGGAAGATAGCCCGCTTCGCCAGATGGTCGACGTCGAGCAAAAGTTCCTCGAAGTAACCGTCTGCTTGATAGGTGCCCGTCTTGTCCACAAGCCGCATCTTGTCCGCCAAAGTCGCCAGATCGGGCGATCGAGTGGCAATCACGGCGTCCAACGCCAAGCCTGCACGACCGCAAGCCGCATCTTTCTCATCGTCGGAAAGGTGCGAAATGTCGCAATATTCGGCCCGCTGGTACTCGCGGAGCGCATCACCCCAGCGAGCCACCGCTACATGGCGAGCGACGGGCGAGGTCGCGGGCGTCTGCATGTCGGCGCGCAGGCGGCGTTCGTCGCCATTGCCGTATTCGCGAACTACATTGTCATCGCCGACAGCGAAGAATTGACCGCGCCCGTCAACCCAGGCGACGAGCCCGGAATAATCGTCCTCAAGGTCATGTTGGATGTTCAACGTCATAAGCCCTCCTGCGGGATTGTGCAGGAGGTTGGCGGAGGCTGGCACCATGTCCCTAGGTGTCCGAGCGCGTTTCCCTACCTGCGTTCCGGAGGGTCAGCGGCCCGAGGGCGATCGTCTCCGATGCCCTTAGGGTATGTTCAAACTGGAAATAGTGTCAATCCAGATTATGACCAAAATGGAAAAATACGTTAAAGGGGCACGAACGCGCCTTTCGCCATTCCGATTACGGTGAATTGCTCGCGGCCAAGGCTGATCGGCTGGTGATCCGGATTGGTCGAGCAAGGCTCCAACCGTGCCGGGTCAGATCTGAACCGCTTAATCGTCGTTTCCCCTTCCGAGTTCATCACTGCGTAAACTCGGCCTTCGCGCAAATCTGCTTCACCTGGATCAATGACGACATAACCACCGTCAGGAATGATCCGGTCCATACTGTCTCCGCGAGTGCGGAGCGCAAATGCAGCTTTACTTAACCCTTCGACCGGCGGAAAGATCATGTCTTCATAATGTTGAATAGCTTCACGCCAGTTTCCGGCCGCGATCTCGCCAATTAGCGGGATCAAGAACGGATTGAGCGGCAGTTCTGTATTCTGCCCCATCAACTCCGCCTCGGAGATTTCAAAGGCCGCCGCAAGCCGACGAACCCAATCGAAGTTCAGGCGGCGTTGCGACTTTTCCAGCTTCATGACCTGCGAGGCAGTGGTGCCCGCCCGATCAGCTAGCTCCGCCAACGACCATCCCCGTTCGGCCCGAAGCGCGCGCACGCGGTTCGGGATCGCCTCGCTCAAATTCGACATCAAATATTCCTCATCAGATGCAGTCTTTTATCCAATGCGGATATTAAGAAATAGTGCACAGGATGGACACGAATGTCCGTTGCGGCGTGACCGTTTTGGAAATATGGTGATCGGCATGCAACTCAAAGCCTATCTCGTCGCGGCGGATGTAACGTACGACGACTTCGCTAAGCGCATTGGCGCATCGAATGCGGGTGTGATCGCAAAGTATGCTGCTGGAAAGCGTGTGCCTCACCCAAAATTCATGGCTGCAATCGTGCGGGAGACCGGAGGGAAGGTTCAGCCGAACGACTTCTACGCCACAGAGGTCGTTTGAAATGCTCGCGAATGTTGAGGCTGAAGCGGCCCTGCTCGGTGCTCTCATGCAGGGCAGCGCCGAGATCATCGATCTTGTCTGCGAACGCCTGAGGCCTGCCGACTTCTACGAGCCGGTGCACGCGCGGGTGTACGCGGCCGTCTTGGAACTTCACTCCGGAGGTAAGCCGGTCACACCGGTCCTACTGCGCCCGCGTTTTGAAGAGGACGACGGCCTGCGGCGTCTGGGCGGAGTGTCGTACCTCGCGCGGCTGACGGCGGACGGGCAGGGCATGCTCGCTCCACGCGAACTAGCGGAGCAGGTCGCCGACCTCGCCGCCCGCCGGAAGATGCAGGCGCGCTTCACCTCGGCGGCTGGCGCTTGCGCGGACCTGTCGCTCTCTATCGACGCGGTGGCTGCGCAAGGCGAAGTCCCGCCCGAGGCGACGCCGGGGCTCAACTCGCGGACATACACGCTGGGCCAAGCGTTCACAGCGGCGAATGACCGCATCGACGAGATCGCGGCTGGCACCACCGCGCCCGGCGTGCGGCTGGTCGGTCTTCAGGACTGGGATGACGTCACGAAGGGCATGCGGCCCGGAGCGTACATCCTCGTCGGCGGTCGCCCCAGCATGGGCAAGACGGCGCTGACATTGAGCGTGGCGCGCCGCGCGGCGCAGGCAGGGCATGGAGTCCTCTACGTCAGCCGGGAAATGGACATCGTCGAGTTGATGCCTCGCATCCAAGCCGATCTGCTCGCCGAGGCCGGAGGCGATGCGGGCATGCAGGAGGTTCGCGACGGCGCTCTTTCCGCACGGGACAAGGCCCTGCTGCGCGGCATCGAAAACGAGGTGCAGGACTGGCCGCTCGTCATCATCGACCCCGAGACCTTCGGCGCCGATCAGATCAATCTCGTGATCCGGCAGCAGGCGCGGCAATTCGAGCGGCGCGGCCATAAGCTCGAACTGGTCATCATCGACTATCTGGGCCTGATCGACCCGCCGCCCGGGCGCGTGAACCGGGAGCAGGAGGTCTCGCTCATCAGCCAGTCGATCAAGCAGGCCGCCCGTAGCAACCGCATCCCGATCATCGTCCTGTCGCAGCTGAGCCGCGGCGTCGAGCAGCGCGAGGACAAGCACCCCCAGCTTTCCGACCTGCGTGACAGCGGCACCCTCGAACAGGACGCCGACATCGTGATTTTCGTCTACCGTGACCAGTACTATCTAGAGCGATCCGAACCTGACGCCGCCGACAAGAAGCGCGAGAAGTGGGAACAGGACTTCGCCGCATCCAAGGATAAGATGGAGGTCTACTCGGCGAAGAACCGCCAGGGCGCGCTGTGTCGGCGAAAGCCGTGGTTCTTCGGCCGCAATCAAGCCGTGCGGAACAGTGACTTCTATCAGCGGGAGGGCTTCTGATGTCCGACCTGCCGGAGCCACTGACCCCGCCAGAGTGCGACCTGCGAGACTTCCAGTACATGCCGCTGGACGTCGTTCGCTTCGCTCAGTCCGACCTTGTCGCCTTGGAAGAACCAGCCGCAGTGCTCGCGAACATCCTCTTGTGGGGAGCGAGCTGGCACTCCGTGCCTACGGCGAGCCTGACGGACGACGACCGCGTCTTGGCGCGGCTGGCCGGATATGGTCGCTCGGTGACCGAATGGCGATCGATCCGCGAGGGCGCGCTGCACGGATGGGTGAAGTGCTCCGACGGGATGCTCTACCATCCCGTGGTCGCCGAGAAGGCCCTTGAGGCTTGGGACGCCAAACTGAAGCAGCGCCACCGGACCGTCTGCGCAGGGGTCCGCAAGTACAACGAGCGCAATCCGAACGCGAAGATCACCCCGCCGACATTCGACGAGTGGGATGCCGCCGGGCGGCCTGAAAGTGTCACACCAGATCGGCGCGGTTCGTCACGCGTGACAAAATCGGACGTCACGCGTGACATGGGTACTGCGTCACGCGTGACGGATATTGGACAGGGCGAACCTGATAACCAGTCCAGCCTAATTAAGGATGATCCCCGGCAGCCCTCATCCGATGAAAAGGGTGAAGATAGTGCCAAAACGACCATGTCACACGTGACAGAGAGCGATGTCACGCGTGACGAAGGGGGTATGTCACGCGATTGTCACGCGAAAAACGGCTCCAAGGGAAGGGAAGGGAAGGGAAGGGATTATATAGATAGACCTTCGGTCTCGTCGATTAGCGAGGCTAACCGACCCGAAGGCGTCTTCCTGCCCGCCGTCATCGACCAGCCGGACACCGCCCAGATCGCATTCGAGAGGCACGACGCCCTTCGGCGCGAGTTCGTGACAAACGCCCGTAGCGTCGAATTCACTCCCGAGCGCAAGCGCCACATGGCCGCGCGCCTTAAGGAAATCGGTGGCCTCGGCAGCTGGGACGAGGTGCTCTCGATCATCCGGCGATCATCGTTCCTGCGCGGCGACGCGGCCCGCAATGGCTTCGTCGCCGTGATCGACTGGATCCTCAAGCCCGCCAACCTCCGCAAAGTTCGAGAAGGAAATTACGACGATGACGACCAGCGCAATCATCTACTCGCCACCACCGGCGGCGGGGCCGCGCAGCGCCCCCGTAGCGCCGTCGATGCTGTCCATCGCGCCATCACTGCGCTTGGTGCTGGAGGATAGCGAGTTCGCGCCCAGCGGCCAGCCCGCATGGACCACGGAACGTGCCCTCGACTTCGCGCACCACAAGGGCGTGGAGGCCGAGATCCCTGCCGTCCTTCAGGCGCTCGCCGGAGCAATGGAGCGGGCACCATACCCGTGGTTCGCGAAGCGGCTGGGCGTGCTGTGGACGATGTTCATGGTCGGGCGCAGCGTCGATGACCGCGATCTGACGGTCTGGATGGCGGAAGCGGCGAACCTGCTGTGCGACCTCCCGCACGACATCGTCGCGTTCGCCATTGACGAAGCGATCCGCAAGAGCCCGCACGGCTTCATCCCGTCGGTCGGCGAGATCCGCCGTCATGCCGATCCGCTCGCTGCGGAACGCCGGCAGCATATCGAAAGGCTGGAGCGCATGAAGGCCGCGCTGGAAGACGGGGCTGCTACCGCCGCGCGCTCACAGCGCCGAGCTCAGCAGGACGCCCATCGCCGGGATATGGCGAGGTTCGAGAAGTGAGGGGCGCCGCTATCGCAGCAGTCGCTGTACTGGCGTTGGCCGCCTGCGCGCCGAGCCCTGCCGAGCAGCGCTCCGCTGTTGAGGACTTCGGTTTCACCGACGTTCGCATTGGCGATTACGCCTGGTGGGGTTGCTCAAAGGACGACACCTTTAGCCGAAAGTGGACAGGCCGCAACGCCGCGGGTGGGTCCGTGTCTGGCGTCGTCTGCGGCGGCTGGGCCAAGGGCTATACCGTGCGCATCACCGGGCGCGGCAGAACGGGAGGAAATTTCTGAAATGGCTACCGGCATCCCCTTCGCCGAAGCGAACACCATCCTGCGCGCTCCGACGCCGGAGGACGCTGCCGCTGGCACGGTCTATGACCTGCGGGTCCACCGGTACCGCGATCTTGACGGCAACCCGCATGTCATCAGCAAGTGGCAGTTCGGACCTGATGAGCTCGCCGAGGTAATCGCGACAGGCGGGGTATTCTGGTTCGACTGCTGGGGTCACACCCATCCCCCGGTGGACATCCGGGGCACTTACCCGTTCGTCCGGGCCGCGCGTGCTGAGCCCGAGCTTGTGCTCGCACCATCGGCGCTGGCGGCGGCGCGCGACGCGATCCTCCATGATCTTCGCGACAGACGGCTGTTGAAATACCTATTCGCCGACGATCCCGACAGTCGCGCGGCATATGGGCACGTCGACGCGCCGATAGAACTGGAAACCCAGCATGAGATCGCGGACGCGCTTGCCCGTGCCGTGCTGAAGGTCGTTCTGCCCAGCATCGCGCACGGTGACGGCGGTCAAGGGTGAAGCCCAGCCGCCCCACACCAGCCGCCCAGCTTCGCGCCCTCGCGCGTGATGTCAGGCGGCTCCGGCCGGACTGGCGCATGCCCGAGCGCTATTTTGAAAATCGGGACGAGATCGAAAACCGCCTGCAACGCCTCGCCCGAGAACTGGACAATCCGAATGCCTAAGTCAGATACTCTCGCCGCCATCGCCGCCCAGACCAAGCAGCGCGCCAGCCGCAAGGATCGCGCTCCTCGTGCCGAGAAGGCCAACCCGTTCGAGCCGACGCCGGAGCAGCGCGAGCACGCGGTCTATGTCGAGCAGGACATCGTCGACGTGAAGGCCAAGGGCCGGGTGACAATCGGCAAGGCCTACCGCAAGCAGCCGCGCTTCGAGACGATCGACGGGCTGGGCACCGAGCAGCTGAAGGCCTTGCGGTTCTACCGCGGCGCGTTCGACATGAGCGAGATGTCGGAGACCAAGTGCGCGCTCGATGTACGGCCACGCGGTGCGGCTGGATCACACGGCGCGATCTCGGCGATCGAGGCAAGGTCATTCGGCGCGACCACGTTGCGGGGGATTGAGCGGCAGCTGGGCGCGCTGGTGCATACGCTGCGCGCCGTGGCCCTGATGGACCTGACGTTCTCCGAGGCGGCCATGGAGCGGTACGGTAGCCGCGAGGTCGATTGGATCGACGTCGGGAAGGGCAAGCGTAAGCCACGTACCGTCGTGAAACTAATGCCGAAGTCGGGCTCGCATCGCCAGATCATTCGCGAGGAATTCTTTCGAGGCCTGCCACTGCTGATTGCGGCGGTGGCGCCCTACCAGCGCGGGGCCTCATAAGCCCTTGCGCTGGGCACGGAAACGGTGCAAATAGATACCGTGAAGATCACGTGCGCCCGCAGCCGAAAGGTGAGCGGGCTTTTCATTGCGCATCCCGTTCGCCGTCGTAGCTCCAGTGGTAGAGCAGCCGCCTTGTAAGCGGACGGTCCAGGGTTCGAATCCTTGTGGCGGCACCATCCCTCTCTCGTGCGTCGGCGTAGCTCAACTCGGTAGAGCGTCGGTCTCCAAAACCGGAGGTTGCAGGTTCGAGGCCTGCCGCCCTCGCCAGAGATAGAACCCATGGAGGCCAGCATGGCGACAGTAGCGATCCCGGCGGGTGAGGTGATGAAGGGCATCACGCTCAACGCCGAAGTCACTGGTATGCGCCGTACCCGCGCCCGCATCCTCGCTGGTGTGTGGCTGATGCGCTTGGCAGCGCGGGTGATGGGTGTTGGCGCGTCCTGCGTCGTGGTGGATCTTAGCGGGCCGGAAGACTGACGTTGTCCAGCCGCCCGCCCAGCTTGAGGCTGCGGCCTCGGGCCAAGTCAATCGTAGTCCGCGCCCCAGATGGTGAGTACCGGGCCAAGACAAAGCCATGGTACGGCACCGCCATGTGGAAGCGCAGGCGGCAAGCTCAGCTTGATGCCGAGCCCCTATGCTGGATGTGCGAGCGGGATGGCCGCGTGACCCGCGCCACCGTCGCAGATCACCACCCGCCGCACCGAGGCGACTGGGAAGCATTCGCCACCGGACCCCTGCGGTCCCTCTGCAAGCGCCATCACGACGGCGAGAAAGCCCGGATCGAGAACGGACGCGGAACGAACCGACCGCGCTGACCTGCGGATGGGCGCCGACTCGCCCGGCCACGCCGATCCGTTCATGAAACCCTCACCGAACCTGTCGAAACGCCCGCCGAAGCCCCGAGGGGAGGGGCGGGTCGAAAATCAGGGGGGTGAGGGGGTCTCTGGCGCGCGGGAGGCCTTTTTTTTGCGCGTGCGGATTAAACTTCTGACCCGAATTAAATTTATGGAGGCCCGTCGATGAAGCGCGGACCCAAGCCCGAGACGCCCAGCACGAAGCTGGACCGAGGCACGTTCCAGAAGGTCCGTGACGGCCTCAAGACCGAGATCATCGTCCCCGGCGAACCGCCGCTGCAGCCCGAATATTTGACCCCGAAGGCGATCGAGGTCTGGCAGGAGGTGCTCCCGCGCGTGATGGCGGCCGGAGTGTCCGAGGTCGATAGCGCGCTGCTCGCCCGGTACTGCTCGCTGGAGGCGGAGGTCCGCGTCGCCTTCAAGGATCCGGAGGGCGATCTGCCCTCTGCCGCCTACCTGACGGTGCTACGCCAGTACGAGGAGCTCCTCAGGATCGCGGGGCCGAAGAGCCGTGTTGGCGTCGGCTCGCCCAATGGCGCAAAGCCGGAAAACCGCTTTGCCAAGCGCGGCGCAGCAAACCGGTCGTGACTTCGCCGCCATCGCGCTGGCGTATGCCAAGCGGGCGGCGGCCGACAAGAAGCAGGTCAATCACTGCAAGTGGGTGCGGCTGGCGGGCCAGCGCCATCTGGACGACCTGAAGCGGTCCAAGAAACGCGACTGGCCCTTCAAGTTCGATCCCTGGTACGCGAACGACGTCTGCGAGTTCATCGAAGGCCTGCCCCACGTTGAGGGCAAGTGGGAAACGCCGACGATCACGTTGGAGCCGGCGCAGATATTCATCCTCGCGATGGTGTTCGGCTGGCGCGACAAGAAGACGGGCCTTCGCCGGTTCACTGACACGTACATCGAGATGGCGAGAAAGGGCGCCAAGTCGACGCTGACCGCGGGCGTGGTGCTGTACTGCACTTGCTGCGAAGACGAACCGGGGCCGCTGGTGCTGATCGGCGCCACGACCGGCGCGCAGGCGCAGAAGGTGTTCAACCCGGCCAAGCTTATGGTGCAGAAGACACCGGACCTGCAGGAGGCGTTCGGCCTCCGGGCATGGGCGCGGGCGATCACCTGCGACGACAACGGCGGTACGATCCAGACCATCAATTCGAAGTCGGCGACGCAGGACGGCCACAACCCGCATCTCGCGGTGCTCGACGAGTTGCACGCGCACAAGGACCGCGGGCTCTACGACGTCGTCCACTCTGCTGACGGTGCCCGGCGCAACCCGCTGTACTGGAAGATCACGACCGCCGGCTATATCCTCGATGGCGTCTGCTACGAGCAGCGGACGTTCACCACGAAGATGCTGGATGGAGCGATCGTCGCCGATCACGTCTTCGGCATCATCTTCACCCTTGACGGCCCCAAGGACTTCACGCCCGAGCGGAAGGTCGGTGACGATCCTTACGACGAGAAGAACTGGCCAAAGGCCAACCCGCTGATGCCCATCACGCCCAGCCTCGCATCGATGCGGCGCCTGGCGGTGAAGGCGAAGGGTGCCCCGGGCGAAGAGGGCGAGTTCTTTACGAAGCGCTTGAACCGGTGGATGTCGGCGGCGTCGGCGTGGCTCAGCGTCCCTCAGTGGATCGCATGCGGCGACAGCACGCTGCGGCTCCGGGACTTCGCCGGGCTGGACTGCTACGTCGGCGCGGACTTGGCGCACAAGAGCGACTTGACCGCCGTCACTCTGGCGGCGGTGACCGCCGACGATCAGTTGCTGGTGAAGACGTGGTTCTTTCTGCCCGAGGCCGTATTGAACCGTGACGGCCAGAGCGACCGGAACAACGCCGAGCTTTACCGGCAGTGGGCGAAGCAGGGGAAGCTCATCACCACCGCCGGGGACTGGGTCGATCAGGCCCGCGTGGAGCGGCTTATCCGCCGCCTCAAGTCGGTGCTCCGCGTCCTCAAGGTCAACTTCGACCACTTCGCGGCGGCCGAAGAGATGGCCGTCCGGTTGAATACCGACCTCGATGACGGGGACGGTTTCGCGTTCATCCTGCCCAAGAATGCCAAGAACGTGACGAACCCGGCCCGCAATCTGGAAGCCCGCGTGATCGCCGGCCCGCACCTGCTGCGCCACGACGCCAACCCCGTCATGACCTGGTGCGTCGGCAATGCCGTCGTGGATCGTCGCATCGACGGTTCGATCCTGCCGAAGAAGGAGACGCCGATGTCGATGAACAAGATCGACGGTGTCGACTCCACCGTCCATGCGATTGCCCCGATGATGCTGACGACCGAAGCGGAAGACGAGGGCATGGATGACTACCTCGCTGCCATGCGGGCGCAGGCGGCATGAGGTTCGGTTTTGGCCGCAAGATGATGCGCGGCCTTCGCACCGCGCTATCACTGCTCAACCCCTCGGCGTGGAAGGGCGTATTCGGTTCTCCGTCCTATTCAGGCAAGAGCGTCACCGCTACCAATGCGCTGACGCTCTCGACGGTGTGGGCCTGTGTGCGGCTGGTGTCTGGCACCATCTCCTCGCTGCCGCTCATGGTCTATCAGGACGGCGCCAACGACAGCCGGAAGATCGCTAAGGCCCATCCGCTTTACGGCCTGCTACACGACAGTCCCAACGCCGATCAGACGGCGCTCGACTTCTGGCAGTTCATGTGCGTCAGCCTCGAATTGTGGGGAGACGCATTCGCGCGGATCACGCGCGGCCGCGGCGGAAAGATTATCGCGCTCACGCCGCTTCGCCCCGAAGTCGTCCATGCGCGTCGTGTTGCAGACGGTTCGATCCGATATCGGTATCCCGATAACGGCCAGACCGTCGACATCGGCCAGGATGAAATGTTCCACGTCAGGGGTTTCGGCGGTTCACCGCTGGGCGGCCTGTCCACTCTGGCGTTCGGTCGCCATTCGTTCGGCTTGGCGATGGCCACCGATGAAGCTGCCGCGCAGATGTACAAGAACGGTCTGCGGCCCTCCGGCGTGCTGACCACCCAGAATAACCAGACGCTGAAGCCTGACCAGCGTGCGGACATCTACAAGTACGTGGTCGAGCCCTTCGCGGGCGACAACAACGGCAAGCCTCTCGTGCTGGAAGCCGGGCTCACCTGGCAGGCCATCGAGATGAAGGCCGACGATGCCCAGATGATCGAGAGCCGTCATTTCTCGGTTGAGGATGGCTGTCGCTGGTTCGGCGTACCGCCGCACATGGTCGGGCACACGGCGGGCAACACCCAGCTGGGCAGCAGCATCGAGAACCAGACGCTCGGCTGGCTGATGTTCGGCTTGCGCGAGCGCCTGAAGCGGATCGAGCAGGCGATCGCAAAGCAGCTGCTGACCGCCGCCGAGCGGCTGACGATCACGGTGGAATTCAATCTCGAAGGGCTGCTGCGCGCGGACAGCGCCGCGCGCTCCGCATTCTACGCGCAGATGGTGCAGAACGGCATCATGACCCGCAACGAGGTCCGCCGCCTTGAGAACCTGCCGCCGCTGTCGGGCGGCGATGACCTTACCATCCAGTCGAACATGATCCCGGCCGGCAAGCTCGGAGAAATCACCAGCACCGGCAGTGAGGCTGCCCGCCGCTCCATGATGGACTGGCTTTTCCCCGAAGGTTTGCCCGCCTTGAAGCAGAAGGAAGACGCGTGATGCTGATGCACCACAAGCATGGTCAGCTGAAGGTCCGCGACTTCAGCCTGTCGATCAAGGCCAGCGACGTTGCGGAAGACGGCTCGTTCGAAGGCTACGGCTCAGTCTTCGGCGGCGATCCCGACAGTTATGGTGAGGTCGTCGCCAAGGGCGCGTTCCTCGAAAGTCTTGCCGAACTGAAGGCAAAGTCCCGAATCGTTCCTGTGCTCTGGCAGCACCGCACGGCCGAGCCGATCGGGGTATACGACTTCCTCGAAGAGGATGGTCATGGTCTCAAGGTCAAGGGCCGCCTCCTGAAGGATGACGTTGCCCAGGCGCGCGAAGCGCACGCCCTGTTGAAGGCTGGTGCCGTCACGGGCCTGTCGATCGGCTACTGGGTCCGCCAGGCCACCTACGACGAAAAGACCGGCATCCGCACCCTGATCAAGCTGGATCTCGTGGAGGTCAGCCTGGTCACGTTCCCCGCCAAGGATGACGCCCGCGTGGAAGCGGTGAAGTTCAAGCTTGAGCGGGGGCAGCTTCCCACGAAACCCGAATTTGAGAAGGCACTGCGCGAGGCTTTTCCCTTCTCGAAATCGCAGGCTGCGGCAATCGCCAGCCACGGCCTCGACCACCTGCTCCGGAGCGAGTCCGCGGGCGCCGGCGACATCAAATCCATTTCCGACGCCATCGCAGGCTTCGACCTGCCCAAGCTCTGAGGACATCACATGAAGCATCCTGAAATCCTGGCCGCCTCGGGCGCGGCCGCTCTCGCCATGGGCGCCGTCGTGTCGCCCGAGTATCGCCCCGTCGAATTCGGCCGCAAGGGTTCGGACGACGGCGGCGACATCGACATCAAGCAGCTGTCGCGCGACCTCAAGGCCGCGACCGACAAGGTCAAGGAGTTCGCCGAGGACGCCAAGGGCCGTATGGAGAAGGGCGAAAAGCTCTCCACCGATGCGAAGGAGCGCGCCGACGAGGCTCTGGTCAAGTTCAACGAACTGTCGGCGACCATGACCGAGATCGAGCAGAAGCTCGCGCGCTCGGGCGGCCAGGGCGAACGCTCCGGTCAGAAGTCCGTCGGCAATCGCTTCACCGAGCAGGAGGACGTCAAGTCGTTCATGGCCCGCAACCCGTCGAAGGGTTCGGTCAAGTTCGAGTGCAAGGCGATCATCACCTCGCTGACCACCGACGCGGACGGTTCCGCCGGCGACCTGATCATCCCGGATCGCCGCGACGGTATCGTCGCGCCGCCCGAGCGCCGCATGACCGTGCGCGATCTGATCACGCCCGGCCGCACCTCTTCGAACTCCATCCAGTTCGTTCAGGAAACTGGTTTCACTAACAATGCGGCGCCCACGGCCGAAACCGCCCAGAAGCCGCAGTCCGAGATCAAGTTCGATCTGAAGACCCTGCCGGTCGCCACGATCGCGCATTGGGTGCAGGCATCGCGCCAGATCCTGTCCGATGCACCGATGCTCGAAAGCTATGTCGACGGTCGCCTCCGCTACGGCCTTGCCTATGCTGAAGAACTGCAGCTGCTGAAGGGCGACGGCACCGGGGTCAACCTGCTGGGCATGATCCCGCAGGCGACCGCGTACTCCGCGCCGGGCGGTCTGGTCGCCGACAACATGATCGATCAGCTGCGCTACGCCATGCTGCAGGCGGTGCTGGCCGAATACCCTGCGACCGGGCACATCCTCAACCCGATCGACTGGGCGCGCATCGAAACGCTCAAGGACGGTGAAGGTCGCTACGTCATCGGCAATCCGACCAGCGGAACCACACCCACCCTGTGGCGCCTGCCGGTGGTCGAAACCCCCGCGATGACGGTCGACAAGTTCCTGACCGGCGCGTTCAAGCTCGCCGCACAGGTGTTCGACCGCGAAGACGCCAGCGTCGAGATGTCGACCGAGGATCGTGACAACTTCATCAAGAACCTCGTCACCATCCTCGCCGAGGAGCGGCTTGGCCTGGCGGTCTACCGCCCGGAAGCGCTGGTCTACGGCGATTTCGGCAACGTCGCATAACCAGGGGAGGGCGGTTTCGGCCGCCCTCCTTTTCTGACCGCCGTGAGCGACGGTCTGGAAAGGAGACACCCGATGGCGATCATCAAAGTGAAGCGCGACTACAGCGGAGCCGAGGGCACCGACGTGGACAAGAACGTCTTTGCCGGTTCCAAGCACACCGTCACTCGCGCGCGTGCCGCCGAACTCAAGGCAGTCGGCCTCGTCGAGATCATCAGCGACGAGGCGCATCCCGACGACGACAAGGAGGAAGCCGTGTCTGACCAGAAATCTGAGCCCAAACCGATCTCGAACAAAGCGGCCCCGGTCGCATCCAACAAGGCTGCGAAGCCCGCCGAGAAGAAGGGCGATAGCAAGTGATCCGCCGGCCTTCCCCCAACAAGTTGATCTCGGCGCCGACTGACATCGTCGATATCGGCGGTCAGGTAGCCGGGGCCAGCATCACGGTGAGCGCCGAGAACGCCAACGTCAGGACCATCGCGATCCAGCTGCGCGATGCACAGGGCCGGGACATTGCGCACCGCGCGTCTGTCCAGATCGCGGTTCTCGCCGACGCCAATGGTGACGCCTTCGTCGCCACCGGCGGCTCCACGGGTATCGCGGCGGGGGCTGACGGCGCGTTGCTGCCGGTCGTCGCCAAGAAGCTGTTCCTCGCGATCAGCGAGGCGGATGGCGACATCGATCTGACCTGGACCGACACGGGCACCGAGGCCGCCTATCTCGCGGTGATCCTGCCCAATGGTCGTATGGTCATCAGCGCGGCGCTGACGAACACCTGATGCGCGTCTTCGTCGTCACTCCACCGGATCCTGTCGTCTCTCTTGAGGAGGCGAAGGAACATCTGCGCGTGGATGGACCCGACGAAGACGATCTCATTCGGTCTTACATTGCGGCCGCCACCGGGCATATCGACGGCCCAGATGGTTGGCTGGGGCGAGCGATCGGCCTTCAAACGCTGGAGGCGCGCTTCAGTCTGCTGCTGCCTGCCGCATGCAGCGGCCAGGCTATTCGGCTGCCATTCGGTCCCGTCAGCGCGTTGGCAGCGGTCAGCTATCTCGACAGCCAGGGCGTCGAGCAGGAAGCGGACCTCAATGATTTCGCCCTCTACGGCGACGAAGTGGAGCCGGTTGCAAGCGTTTATCCATGGGAAGGCGGCTCTATGCAAAGGGAGGCTGGGCGTATCCAGTACCGAGCTGGTTACGAAACCCTTCCGCCCGCAATCCATGCCGCGATTCTGCTGATGGTCGGCGATCTCTACGCAAACCGCGAAACGGCTTCCGTGGGCACCGGCGCGGCCGCTATCCCAATGTCAGCGACCCCGGCGCTGCTTCTCGGCCCGTTTCGGGTTTTCACGTGAGAGCCGGAAAGCTCGACCGCCGCGTCGTCATCCAGCGCCAAGGCGCGGCGGCCGACAACGGCTATACGACCGCCCCCGGCGCGTGGGCGACGTATTGCACGCGCTGGGCATCGTGGAAGCCGTCGAACGGGCGCGAGGTATTCGAGAACCAGGGCAACGAGGCGAAGGCCGGCGGCACGTTCTGGCTGCGCTACGACAGCCAGACCAGCGGCATCGAGACGACCGATGCGGTCCAGTTCGACGGGCGGCGCTGGCAGATTGTGGGCATCCAGCAGTTGGGCCGCCGCGGAGGCGTCGAACTGATCGTCGTTGCGGAGGGCTGACCATGGCGATCGAGGTGATCCGTCGCGGCCACTTGCCCCAGAACGATCAGTTCGAGGCCGAGTGCCATTCCTGCAAGTCCGAATTGCGCTTCCTACGCAGTGACGCGCGTTCCACGAGCGATCAGCGGGACGGCGACTTTGTGACGATTGACTGCCCCGTATGTAACCGCGCGGTCCACGTCGCGTCCGGCAAAGGCAAGCCCCCTATGCCCCGGTCTTCGGAAGACTGATCATGGCCGCGACGATGTCGATGAAGACGACCGGCTTCAAGGAGCTTGACGTCGCGCTTGCCGGTCTGAAGGACAAGGCCACTTCACGCCGCGTTGCCGAACGCGCTCTGCGCCGCGGTGCCGAGCCGATCCGCGACCGCGCGAAGGAACTTGCACCGGACGATCCGGACACCGGCAAGGGCAAGTACCTGGTCGAAGCGATCAAGATCGGCCGGGCCGCCGGTGTGCAGCAGAAGCTAGGCAACAGCGGTTCGGTCGTCAGCACGTTCGTGGGCATCGACGGCAGCGTGAAGCGCGCCAAGCCATCCACGAAGCGGTTCACCAAGAAGGGTACCGGCAAGCCGGGCGGCGGTGTCGCGGCGTATTCGATCTTCATGGAGGAGGGTTCAGCGACGCACTCGGCGCAGCCGTACATGCGTCCGGCCTTCGAGGAGAAGAAGGAGGAGGCCGTGGAGAACATGGCCGACATCCTGCGCGAAGAGATCTTTGAGGCACAGGCCCGCGCCGCGCGCAAGGCCGCGAGGAATGGAGGCTGACATGGCGACAGGAAACATCAACGTCTCCCTGCGTCTGGAGCAGAAGTCCTGGTTCAATGCGGCGTTCGCCGCCGCATATTGCGCCTGCACCGTCGCTTCTCTGGTGAGCTACCGGCTCGCCGACAGGATCTCCGAGATCGCCACCTCGCTCCTCGCAAGATACGCCTTCCGGTACATCGTCGAATGACCATGGAAACGGCCCTGCGCCGCCGACTGATGGATGCGGCGCCGGTTACGCAACTGACGGCCACATGGGAGGGTTTCCCATGCATCTTCTGGTCAGTACGGCCTGACGGCAGCCCATTTCCGGCGATCGTCCTCACACTGGTCTACGACGACCGCTCGCAGAATTTCGCGGGCTTCAACACGTTCCGCTCCTCGCGCGTCCAGATCGATTGCTACGCGCTGGATTATCCGACTGTCGCCGCTCTGCGCGAAGCGGTCATTGCCGCAGTGGTGCCGGAGCCGGCGGCCGAAATTCAGGGCGTGAGGTTTCTGCGCGCCTTCATCAATACCGTCGTCGATCGCGGAGATCAGACGGACACCGGCTTTGTCCACCGGCAACTTATGGACATCACCGTCTGGCATGACGCCTAGCACCGAAGGAAACTGACCATGGCAACCGACGCAATCATCGGCATGGGCGCGGCAGTATCGCTGGACAATGCCAGCGGCACGCTCACGCTTCTGGGTGAGCCGATCACCATCACCCTGCCGAATCCGCAGGTCGCGGACGTGGAGGCGACGCACTTCGGATCGCCGAACCGTCGCCGCGAATACATCGCCGGTCTGATTGAGGACGGCGAGGTGACGTTCGGCTTCAACTACGTCCCCGGCGGGCCGGTCGACGTGCTCATCATGGCTGCGATCGAGGACGGCGAGGCCCGCACGATGCAGGTCGATATCCCGCGCAAGGGCACCACGCCGTATCGCTTCACCTTCGAAGTGATCGTGAAGGGGTGGGAGAAGGCGATCCCGATCGATGACCGCCTGACCGCGACCCTGACGGCGCGCGTCACCGGCCCCGTCACCGCTGCGGAGGTTGCGCCCTGATGGTCGCCCCGGTCGACAGCAAGGTCGAACTTGAGGTCGAAGGTGAAACCTTCATCCTCAAGCTCAACATGCGCACGCTCGCGCTACTCGAGCAAGCCGGCCTCGACCCCTTCAGCGACGAGGGCTTCGCGCTTTCGACCTCGCGCATGGCCGTCATGTGCATGTGTCTCACGATCGAAGATCACCCGAACATGCCAGACACCGAGGCTCTCGCGATTGTCGTTCGAAGCGGCACTGGATTTGCGGAGAAGGTGAAGGAACTGTTCGATCGCTTTGGCGGCGCGGCGCCCGACGAGAGTACGGAGGGAAAGGCCAGGGCGAAGCCGAGACGGAAGGCGAAAGCCAAAAGCTGACCGTCTGGCGCATGTATGAGATGTGGGCGGAGGCGGGGCAGAACCTCGATGTCTTCTGGAAATTGAGCCCCCGCCACTTCCAACACGTCATGCGCGGGATCCGCAGGCGCCTGACGGCGGAGCACGAACACCGTATAACACAGGCATGGCAAGCCGGCGCGTTCGCTGGAATGGCGCAATCCAAAGGTGGCCTTAAGCCTCTCGATCATTACTTGCGCCGTGTGCCCCGCCAAATGAGCGCAGAAGAAATGCTCGCTACGATGCAGGTTTTCGCCGGAAGGCAGAACGCCAAGTTCGCAGGGAATTAAGGCTAATAGGGCGCCGGCCCCGCTTCACTTCGCATTCTGCGGCCAAGGCTTCAGCCCCTCGGGTGGGCAATCTAATCTACCTTGCCGCCATATTTCGATCCAAAGGTCGTTCACAAGCTCGCAACCCGTTGCTTCTCGGACGGCGCGCTGAATGCGCCCCAGGCGTTCCGTCGTCCTGTGATCGCCGAACGGCGTTGGAAACTTTTTCGTCGTCACCTTCACTTCCGTCCCGCTGAAGATCGCGATCCGGAATGTTTCCCCATCGATTTGAATGCGTCTGACCTCGACATTCTTGGCCGCCGCAGGATTGGCGATCGCCGCCGTCAACATCGCAACCGCCAGCACCATCTTCATAGTCACCCCCGAGGTAGCCCATGGCTGAAGCAACAGTCTTGGGGTCGTTGCTCGTCCAGTTGGGCATGGATTCGGCGCAGTTTGAACGCGCCGCCACAAAAGCTCAATCGAAGACAGCCGCGATCGCCAAGACCTTCGATGTCACTGCGAAGGATGTGTACAGCGCTAGCCAGCGCATGGGCATGTCCGTCACCCAGTTCGGCAATACCATGAACGCCCTGCAGGCCAGGGTTAATCCTGCAGTGACGGCGCTCGCGTCCTATCGGCAGGAGATGGGCGTCCTTCGTCAGGCGCTTCGGCTGGGCATAATCACGCAAACTCAGTTCCGTGGCGAAGTGCAGAAGGCGCTGACCACCTATCGCGCGGCTGGAACCGGCGTGGTGCAGTCCAGCGGCGCCATGCAGGCCGGTATGCAGCAGTTGAACTACCAGATCGGCGATATGGCGACGATGTGGGCGATGGGCGCCAAGCCGCAGCAAATCTTCGTTTCTCAGGCTGCCCAGACTGTTCAGGCCATCTCGCTGATGACAGGCGGTGCCGGTAAGTTCGCGACTTTCATGCGCGGGCCGTGGGGGATCGCGCTTCAGGCGGGCGTCATTGTCCTTTCCTCTCTCCTGCCGGTCCTACTCAACACCGAAAAAGCGATGAGCGAAGTCGAGCTGGCTTCAAATGCACTCGGGGATGCCCAGTCGGTTCTGGGCGAAATGTTCGACCTGACCACCGGCAAGCTGGAGAAGCAGAATACCATGCTGCGGCTCAATGCGCAGACTATGGCATACAATCTGCGGATGCAGGCGGCCACGGAGAAGGCCAACTACGAGAAGACTTTGGGTGCATTCGGACAGGGCGTGACCGGCACCACCGGCGTCTCTCTCACGCAGCGCGCGCTCGGCGCGGTTGGTGTGAACGTCAGTGGTGCTTACGGCCGGGAAGCGCCTGTGCGCGCCATCGCGCAGGACTTGCGATCGGGCAAGATCAATTCCGAAACCGCGTTCCGTCGCGCGGAGAAGCTGGATTTCGAGGGGCTGAGTGTCACTCGGGATGAGTTCCTTGGGGCGATCCGGGATGGCGTGTCATTTTCCGGCAAGGAAAAGATCTCCGACGAGATCCTGAAGACGCTCGATAGCGGTGTGCTTTCGCCGATGTTCCGCGAGGACGGCAATAAAAAGCGCACACCGAAGGGCAAGAATCAGGACAAGATCTCCGCCCGCTACGACGAGGATATGAACCGTCTGCAGGCAGAGCGGGCGAATCTCGAAGCGAGTTACACCCAGACAATCGAGGACCGGTACAAGGCCAACATCATCGAGATCGACAATGATCTCGCGTCGTTCAAGGCCAACACGCTCGCCAACAAGGACATCGGCAAGGAACGCCAGCAGGCTCTCATCCTTGAGGCGACCAAGAACGCCGACCTTCGCAAGCAGTTGGCAGAGAACGACCGCGACGACGCGCTGGCGAACAAGGCTGCGGCGATCCAGCAGCAGGACTTGCAACTGCAGATCGACCAGGTGCAGTTGCGCAGCCAGTTGGCAGTCACGGTCAAGGATCAGAAGGCTGCGGCGCTGGACCTGCTGGACCTGCAGGACCGTCTCCGCATCGCCGAACTCGATCGGATCATGGCGACCGAGGCGGCTGGATCGGCGGCGTGGGACAATGCCCGCGTCGAAAAGCAGTCTATCCAGTCGACGCGTGGCCAGCGCGAGGAGTTGGTCAACCGCCAGAACATGAGCCCGATGGAGCGATATCGCTTCAACCTGAAGTCGTCGGTCGCGGACATCAACTCGGCCATGGAGGGCATTCAGGTCGATGCGATGGACGGCCTGACCAACGGCATCGCGAACGCCATTGCAGGAACGCAGAAGCTGGGCGACGTCTTCAAGCAGGTCGCGCAGTCGATCATCGCCGACCTCATCCGCATCCAGATCCAGAAGGCGGTCGTCGGCGGCCTGAGCAACGCCTTGGGCAGCATCGGCGGGGTGTTCGGGGGCGGGGCATCGCTCAGTAGTGCGTCGATCGCCGGTGCGGGAAGCTACGATTTCAGTTCGTTCGGCGGTATCTCGCTGGCCGGCGCGCGCGCGGCTGGCGGCCCGGTGCGCGCAGGCCTACCGTACCTCACGGGCGAGTTCGGGAAGGAGCTCTTCATTCCGGATCGCAATGGCCAGATCATCCCGAACCACGAGCTTTCGCAGATGGGTGGCGGTGGCGGCGGGGACACCTACTTCATCGGCCCCGGCGCGGATGAGTTTTGGGGCAAGGTAAACGGGATCGCTTCGGGCAATGCCAACTCGGCCGTGATCACGAGCAAGCAGCGCGATGCCCGCCGCGCGTCACGCAAGCTGGGGAAAGCTTGATGATCGACCTGACCTCCCTGCGCTGCGCGGGCGCCGACTGGACGTTCCTGGACTGGGCCGCGCTGCAGGAGCCTATCCTCGGCGGCGTCACCCAGCGGGTCGGGCGGCTCGGCTCTCGCCACTCCCTCGACTTCTCCACTCCAGCGATGAAGATCGAGTCCGCCGGTCGCCGCGCAATCGCCCTCCTCAAGCAGGCGAAGCGCCTGGGCGGCTTCGCTCGTGTGCCGCAGGTCGATTTCAGGGTCGGCGCGGTCGGCGTCCCACTGGTGAATGGGGCGCACACCGGCGGCACCACGCTGGCGGTCAAGGGCCTGACGCCCCGATATGGCATTCGTGCCGACCAAGCGCTGAACATCACAGTGGGCGGCCGACGCTACCTCTACTTCGCAGCCGACACCTCCATGATGGACGCGAGCGGCTCGGGCACGATCCTCCTTTCCTCGCCGATGCGCACGTATCTGGCGGGCGACGAGCCGGTGGAATTGGCGCATCCTGTCATCGAGGGCTGGCTGAGCGGCAACGAGTTCACCTGGACGCTCGACCTCGCCCGCACCGTTGGCCTGCAGTTCACGATCGGGGAGCGGGCATGAGCGTCTTCTCCCCCGCGCTCGACGCCGAACTCGCCAAGGACAACGTGACGTTCTTCGGCGCGCTCCGGTTGACCGTCGGTGACCACACACTTCGCCTGCTGGATGGTTCGGCTCACCTGACCGTCGACGGCGAACTCTACACTGGCGAGGATGCCGCGTACGGCACCTGGGGCAGCATGGAGAGCTTCGAGGACGGCACCGGCGACGAAGCACCCGGACTGTCCGTCATGCTGCTGCCAGCTGACGATGCGGCTGCGCTCGCTCTTTCCGGCCCTGATATGCAGGGCGAGGCAATACAGGTTCGGATCGGCGCGCGGAACGATGCGACCGGGCAAATCGTCGGGGAGGCCTATCTCCTGTTCGACGGCGAGGTCGACGTCACCAAGCACGAGTTCGGCAAGAACATGCTGCAGGCCAGCCTGGAATGCGTGGGCGGCATGGAGCGCCTGTTCTTCGAGGATGAGGGCATCAAGCTGGCGCCGACGTTCCACCAGCAGGTGTGGCCGGGCGAGTTGGGCTTCAACCACGTCACCGGCATCCAGGACATCATCTACTGGGGCAGCAACAAGCCCAGCAACGCGGTGTGACCATGAACCTTGTCGAGCGGGTCGAAGCTGTGAACGCCACCATAGGACAGTTCGCGGGCAAGCCCTTCATCATCGGCACGTCCGATTGCGGCAAGATGGTGATCGCGCACCTGAAGACCATGGGCTGGACGATCAGCACCGGCGGGACATGGTCGACCACCATGGGCCTGAAGCGCTTCTTGCGCCGCCACGGCGGCAGCGGAGCGACCTGCATCGACGGCTGGGGCGTGCCGCGCATCGCGCCTGCCGCCGCGATCGCGGGCGACATCGTCGAGCTGCCCGACGAAACCGGGCTGGGCGCGTTCGGGATCGTCGTCGGCAACGGTCGGGTGCTCGCCTTCCATGAACATGCCGATGGCGTCGCGATCATTCAGCCCGGCGTCGCGCCGCTTGCAGCCTGGAGAACCTGATGGCCAAGGTTGTTGCAGCTGTCGCGGTGGTCGTCGCCATCGCCGCCGCCATTCCGACCGGCGGCGGATCGACCCTGCTGGCGGCCGGCCTGAGCAGCGTTGCCGGCACTGCGGTCTCGGCCGCTACGGCAGGCATGATCGCGGCGGGCGTCGGGCTGGCATCCACGGCGCTGACGATGCTGACGGCGAAGGCCCCGGCGATCGATGGCGGACAGACGCAGTGGCAGTCAGACCCGAACACGGACGCGAAGATCTGGTTCGGGCGCACGGGCGGGTCGGGCGACGTGTGCTATCGCAAGACCGCCGGCGGTTCGAAGAACAAGCAGCAGTACATCTACACCGACATCTCCACGTGCGGCCCGGTCCACATGCTGGAGAAGACGATGGTGGACAAGGCGTCCGTCACCTTCAACGCCAGCGGCGACATCATCGGCAGGCTGACCGGCAACGTCTACCAGGCGCATCAGCGGGGGCTGTGCCCGGAGGCGACCGCGCTGCGCAGCCTGCAGCCCGGCACCCCGCCGGGATGGACAAGCGCGCACAAGACGTCAGGGCATGCCGCGGTGATGAACTGCTTCGTGTTCGATGGCAAAGGCGACAAGACGTTCACCCAGATCCCGGACATGCTGTGGGTGTGGCACGGGGTCATGTGTTACGACCCGCGCAAGGACAGCACCTATCCCGGCGGTTCCGGCGCGCACCGGTTCGACGATCAGACGACATGGGAAATCAGCTACAACGGGTGGGTCCAGGCGATCACCTATGCGCTGGGCTGGTTCCAGGGGCCGAACGTCATGCGCGTGGGCGGTGTCGGCATGCCGATCACCTCGATCGATCTGGCCGCCTTCGTGGAGGCGGCGAATGTCGCCGATGCCAACGGATGGAAATCGGGCGGCCGCATCTCCACCGGGGACGACAAATGGGAGTCCATGAAGGCCCTGTGTCAGGCTGGCGGCGGCGAGCCGGTCCGCTTGGGCGCTACCCTGTCCTGCATCGTCAACACCCCTCGCGTTCCGATCGGCACCATTACACGCGACGACGTCATCGGCAACGCATCGAGCACCACGACGCAGACGCGCCGGGACCGCATCAACGGCATCATCCCGACCTATCGCAGCGAGGATCACTACTGGGAGCAGGTGCCGGCCGGTGTCGTGCGCAACAGCAACTACCTTGCCCAGGATGGCGGGATCGAGCGCACGAAGTCCGTCACCTATCCGATGATCCAGTGCGATGCGGGCGAGAACCCCGACCAGGTCGCGCAGATCGCCGGGTACGACATCGCCAATGCCCGCGAAGCCGGGCCCGCAGTGTGGCCCATGAAACTGCGCTGGCTTGGCTACAAGGCTGGCGACTGCCTTTCGATCGAGAACGCGCCGGAATTCGGCTATTTCGCAGGGAAGGACGTGCTGGTCCTCAAGCGCCAGCTGGACCCGGAAAGCGGCGGCGTGGTGCTGACGTTCCGGACCGAGACCGCCGCCAAGCACCCTTACGCGCTGAACCTGACCGGCACCCCGGCGCCGACGACGGATGCCGCCAGCACCCCGCCCGAGGCCGAGGCGCCCGAGGCGGGGACGTGGGCCGCCGCAACTCGGGTCGATACGATCGCCGGTCGCCCGGTGGGCGTGATCGCCATCACCGGATCTGTCGAGGACGACACGGCGACGCAGGTGACGATCGAGTACCGCGAGACCGGATCTGCGATCTGGCTGCAGGCGGCATCGCTGTCGATCGATGCGACCAGCTACGAAATCACCGGCCTCGATGTCAGCAAGAGCTATGACGTCGCGGTCAGCTACTTCTCCGAACTACGGCTCGAATTTCCCGGCCTGACCTTCAGCTACACCCCGGCGGCGCCGACCGCATCCGGTGTGACCGCCGACACCTCGGCCAACCCACCGACGATCACCTGGCAGATGCCCGAGATCACCGGCTGGTCCTACGCCCGCGTTGCGCGGGGCACGTCGAGCGATCCGGATGCCAGCGTGGTGGTATCCGACCCCATCACCGGCGGTCTGTTCGAAGAGAGGGCGTACGAAGACGAGACGCTGGCGGCGGGCACATACTGGTGGTGGGTTCGCATCTACGACGCGGGCGGGGCGGTGCTTTCGACCTCGGCCGCAACGACCGGAACTGTCGTTTAATCAACGGGAACATCGCAATGGAAGCCCAGAACGTAGCGCTCGCCGGGATCCTCGGCGACGACATCAAGCATGTGCTCGCGGTGGCAGGCTTTGACCTGACGGGCGTGACAGTCACTTTCGAGATCTCGGCCGGGCCGGAGCAACCGGCGATCATCACCGCCGCCGCGTCGCTGCTCGATGTTCACACCGACGATGACGATGTGACGACATCGATCATCCAGGTGTTCGCCGCCGCCGCCACCGTGCGCACCGCGATCACCGGCGTTGGCGGCCTGCCCGGCAATGAGCCGGTGACCCTGTTCTACCAGCTCAAGTTCAGCAGCCTCCCCGGAGATGCCGGTACGGCTGCAGTGACGACGATCCTGTTCGGCGACTACGTAATGAAGGGCGAAGTGAATGGCTGATTTCAATCTCGATTTCGTCGGCCCCGGCGCTCGCCTGGCGTTGGCGGCGGCGAAGCGAGCCGAGGACGCTGCGGGCTCGGCCGGGGGCGCGGCGGCGGCTATCGTCCAACCGTTGGTGGATGACGCCCAGGCCTCGGCAGGCTTTGCCCTACGCTCCGACGCCATCACCTTCGCTCCGAAGATGGCGACGGGTGAGCGAACTTTCGTCTACGGTGCTGGCGCATCTACCCACGCCGCTGTTGCTGGAGAAATCGCGCTTGGCGGTGCAGCCGCTACGCCGGGCGCACAGATCAGCGACAACGGCTATTACGCCAAGCAAGCAAGCGGAACTCTGTGGCGGGTAGATGACCTTGAAAGCCAGAAGGCGAAATCCTCGGCAGACAACGCGGCTGCACAGGTAGGCGATCTCAAGTCCAGCCCCACGCAGCGCATCGGCAGGCCTGTTGCGCCGGTCACCTCTGCGACACAGATCGGCGCCAACACCACTGTCCGTCAGGACACCGCCGCGACCAGGGCCAGCACGATCACCGAGATCGGCGTTTGGGCTACGGGCTCGGCTAACATCAAAATCCGTGTGCTCGACAGCGCGAATGCGATCGTCGGCACGATCTCCACCACCGTTGTTGCGGGGCTCAACACCTTCAACGCAGCGGCGCTGAGCGCATTGCCGCAGGTGCCGGTCGGCGGTCGCGTCACCATCTGGGGGAACAACGCGTTCCTCGCCTATCGCCAGGCGTGGACGGCTGATGGCGACGGCTACTCGACGTATGCGGGGGACTACACGACCGGCGGCGTGGCCTTCACCAAGAACGTCAACATCCGCGAACTGCAGTGGTATATCACCCTCACCGCTGCAGCTGAAACGGCGGCGACGGCCTCCGCGTTCAACGCGCTCAAGGTCGAAGCGGACGACAGCGCCGCAGTGACGGCGGGCCTCAAGTCGAACGTCACGGAAACGGCTGGCCTGCCTTCGATGCCGGTGGCGGGCGGCGCGGCTCTGCCTGGGACGGCCGTGTTCATTCTCGGTGAGCCGTTCGTGAATGGCGGGCCGCTGCTGGTAGACCTTGAAGTCGTCGCGACCGGCGACATTCCGATCTGCCTTTACACTCAGGTGGCGGGCGCATGGACGCTCGCCCAGCAGATGATCTTCACCGCTACCGTGACCGGCGTGCAAACCGTCGATACCGGCATGACAGCAAAGGCGGGCCAGTACCTCGGCTTCATTCCCAGCGGGCGCGTGGGGTACTTCGCGGGCGTCGCGATGCCGTCTCTCGGGTACTACAATTTCACGCCAAACACTGCGGGCGCCGGAACCGACAGCACCCTCTCCACCGCTTCGACGCTCAACATCCGGGGTCGCGCGACGAAAAGCATTGCGACTGTCACAGCCCCGGCATTCGCAACGCTCAAGGCCCAGGTCGAGGCGGGAGGCGCTGGAGTTCCGCATGCCTACAGCTATGACGCGGGCACCGGCTCAGCCATCTACGTACAGACCGAGAACTGCACGTACATGATCGTCGGCCTCGGTCAGAGCCTGTCGATGGGCACCAACCCGGACACGACGGTAGCCATCACCACGGCAGCGGAATACCCCGGCTATGGGCTGATGGTGAATTCTGGTGTCTGGCCAAACGGTGCGGCGATCACCTCGCTCGTCGATCTCGTCGAAGGGCCCACGTCTGTCGGCGGCGAGACGCACGCGGCGGGAACGGTGAGCGCCATCCTGTCGCGGCTCAACGTCCGCCATGGCCGAACTCCGCGTCTCGTCTACGCCATCGCCGGCAAGGGCGGCACGGCCTATCTCGGCCTCAAGCGTGGATCGGACACGTACGCAGAGCTGTTGCGCGTCGTGAAGGCGGTCAACGACATCGAGGTCGCCGCCGGGCGCAAGCTGGTGGTCATCTGCACCCAGCTTCACCACGGCGAGCAGGACTATCGCGACGGCACGACCGAGGCGCAGTATTGCCGCATGCTCGACTGGTGGCAGTCGAACACGCAGGAGGATATCCGCCGGATCACCGGGCAGTCTGCGCCGGTTCCGATGTACGCCTACCAGAGCAATCGCGGCGGGCGCACCGTTGGCATCCCCAGCCCGCCCGCGTTGGCCCAACTGAGCATCGAGAAGCGCAACCCGCTCATCCGCTGCCTGGGCCCGATCTACGACAGCGTCGCAGCCTCCGATAATGCCCACGTAACGGGCCGCAGCTATCGCCGCATGGGCCGCCGCGAGGGCGCGATGATCGCCGACGATCTGTTCGCCACGCCGACGGCAAACTCCGAAAGCCTGCACGTGATCGCCAGCTACTGGAGCGCGACGAACAAGTTCTGCCTGCAGTACAACAAGCCGATTACGATCGAGAGCGGGGACACGCTGGTGACCGTCTCGACACTGGGGGCTGGCAAGGGGATCGACTATACGGACAACTCCGGATCGGTTCCGACGATCACCGGTATCGCGGTGACGGGAACGGACACCGTCGAAGTCACCTTGTCCGCCGCCCCGACCGGCCTGCGCAAGCGGTGCTGGATCGCCGCGCGCGGGCAGTATCCGACAGGCAACACAAGCGGGACCGGCAACGTGCTGGGCCCGCGCTCCGGGATTCGCTCGACCGCCGTGGCCGACACCGACCCGAACGACGGCGCCGTGATCTACCACTGGGCATGTCAGGAAGAGATCGCGTTGTGACGACCACCCCCGACCTATGGGCCGACGTGATGCGCGATGGATGGGGGCGGTGACTGACCCCCGCCAGGCCGCGTTCGACGCGGTGAGAAAGGAACATCCATGACCGTGAAAGACCTCCAGACCGCGCTCGGCGTGAAGCCCGATGGCGTGTTCGGCCCGATCAGCCGCGCCGCTCTCATGGCGAAGTTCATCAACCTGTCGGCTTCTGCCGTCACGCAGGCGGATATCGCCGGGTTTGCCTCGCGCCTCGGTTGCACGGTCAAGCAGATCGCCGCCGTTGCCACGGTCGAGAGCAGCGGCGGGGGCTTCGATAAGGCAGGCCGGCCCAAGATCCTGTTTGAACGCCACCTGTTCCATCGGCAGACAGGCGGCAAGTGGTCGCAGGCCAGCTATAGCGATCCGATCGCGGGCGGCTACGGCGATGATAGCTGGAACAAGCTCGGCCTCGCTTGCGCCAAGGATCCGGACGCTGCTTTCGGATCATGCTCGTGGGGCAAGTTCCAGGTGCTCGGCTTGCACTGGTCGAAGCTAGGCTATGCCAGCCCCTATGCGCTCGCCCTGTCCACCGTCGCGGGCGAGGCCTCGCACTACGAACTGCTGGCCCGCTACATCGAGAAGTTCGGCTTGATCGATGCCCTGCGCGCCCTGAGCCGCGATCCCGACGACTGCCGGGCATTCGCGCGCGCCTACAACGGCACCGGCTACGAGACGTACAAATACCACACGAAACTAGCGGCGGCGATGGCGTGAAGGATGCACGGGGCTGATGGAACATCCCGACTGGGGCCTGTGGGCCAAGGTTCTCTTCTTCATGGGCGTCGCCTCTCTGGGCGGCGGGCTCGGGCACGTGATGCGCGAGAGTGACAAGGGCAACCGCATTCTATTCTGGCGCGTCCTGCTCAACATGGCGGGCTCGGGCTTCGTGGGACTGCTCGTCACGTTCCTGTGCCGCGCCATGAAGCTGGACGACCTGTGGACCGGGTTCGTCGTGGGCGTCTTCGGATGGCTCGGGGCAACGGTATCGATCCAGCTTCTGGAGCGCGTCGTCTACAAGAAGCTGAACATCCCTTTGCGCGCCAACACGGAACAGCGCGTGACAGCACAAGACCAGGAGGAACAGCCATGAAGTGGCTCATCAACCTGATTACGTCCATCAAGTCCGAACTGATCGCCATGGTCGGCGTGCTGGCTGTCTGCGGTATCGGTGCAGGCATCATCGGCTACATGCACATCCAGCGCCAGAACGATCAGATCGCCGCGAAGGATCGCTACATCGGTGACCTGGCCGAAGCGAACAAGGGCTGGGTCGCGTACATGAAGCGCCGCGACCAGCTGCGCGACCTCGAACAGCGCAACGTGCTTCTCCTGCAGGACAAGCTCACGCTGATCGACGGTCAGAACACAGCCCTCTCATCTCAGATCGAACAGTTGGAGCAAAGCAATGCGGAAGTCCGTGAACTCATGTCTCGTCGCCTGCCTGCTGACCTGCGCCGCCTGCTCGAACAGCAAAAGTGAGATCGCCTCTGCGCCCCCGCCGGCGTACGAGGGCATCCCGGCCGGGCTGATGGAGCGCTGCACGGTACAGGACGTTCCGCAGGAAACGGTGGCCTCGATCATCGAGAGCCGCGGCATCTACATCAAGGCGTTTGGGAAATGCGCTGCCAAGGTCGATGCGATCCGGGCGCATGATGCTCAGGCGCGGGAGGTGAAGTAGGCTCTCCACAGGCAACTCGGTGCGGGTGAGACATCCCGTGGAGAACCCGCCCTTTAAACTTTCGCCGACGAGCGCGGTTCCTCATTCGTCTCAGCGCCGCTGCGATACGACGCGGTCTGCCTTGCGCGCTCGTGCGGGTATGATAACGCGCTGCTGCGACCCGAAGGGCTCTGCAGCCCTTGCACTAACTGGCCCGGACCTCACCAGAGCGCCGGGCCTTCTTGCATTTCGGACATTCAAGGGCGCCCGGGCTTCGGCCTCGGGCGCCTTTTTCCGTTTAGAATGGCAATACGGGGTTCTCGACGTACCGCACCGCTGTCACCCTATCAGGGCTACAGACGATCGCCGCGTTTTCAGGGATCAGGCCATGCGTGTACTCGCATCGGACCATTCCTTCGACGGCGCTCAGTGCGCGCACCTTCACCCACCCTAAATCGGGAAGATCAATGAGCAGTTCGACGGCCTTCTCGTCATCCGCTGCATCAAGCCACTCGTGAGCCTGTCGCAGGCAAATTTCGCTATTCGTCATCCATCATCCTTTCCTGATCACGGTATCCAAGGATCTGGCCAAGAGTCGAGGCAACGGGCCACCCGCATCGTGGATAGGGCTGTCGAGAAGGTCAGGCGGCGCGCCGGATCTCGCGGGCCTTGCTGACCACTAGTTCCACCGGCACCGCCAGATACCACTCGCGTTGGCTTTCGTCCCAGGAAGCGAGTTCCAGCTTGATCGCATCGGCCATGGCCTCGTCGATGCTGGAGCGCCAAGGCGAGCGGGGCTGTCCGAAGACCGCAATCCTATACCGCTTACGATTTGCGTCCGCGCTCATAGTGCGACCACCATATCAGAGGTGCAGCAGGGAAAGCTGCATCTGGTCATCGTCGGCAGCGACGTCGGAGGATGCTGCCTGCTTCTCCCACCCGTTCGGGTTGCGCACGGCCATGGGATTGATCGTCGAGAGTTCCCGCGTGATCTCGACCTTATCGCGCAGGCGCTGGAGCACGGCCGGAAAGATGTCGCGCAGCTGACGGCAATCCTCGTGCGTCGCGCCGTCGCGGTCGGCCTGGTCGAAACGGTGCTGGGCGAGCGTCAGCAACTCGTCGTCGGGCATGGGAGCGCTCATAGCTATATCCCTTCAAGAGCATCGAGCGCTGCGAGCAAGCATCGCCGCGCCCATCGTGCCTCGGTGTCAGTCGGTGGCCGATCGTGAAAGCGCCGGAGTATCGCAGTAGCGTGCTCGGCTTGCTGCCATGCGGACATGGCTGGCCCGTTGTCGTTCCGGCCGGGGGAGGCGGCTCCGATCACAGCGCTGCCCAGTCCAGTTCAGCGTCGTCGATGGCGTCGAACATCTCCGGGTCGGCGCCGGTATCACCCAGCCGCTTGCGCACCGCCTCCGGGCCGCCGTCCTTGGGGAAGCCCCGGTCGCTTTTCGCGATCGTCGCCAGTTGCCCGATGAACCCGCCTCGGCTGGACTGTTCCAGCACCCAGCGGCCGAAGGGGATCGGCTTCTCGGGAGCGTCCGCGACATTGATGCGGAAGCCGGCGGCGTCGTGTCGTTCGAGACTACCCATCGTCAAAATCCTCTATGCGAATCGGGTCCTGTTCTTTTAATCCGTTCTTGATATGTTCTCAAGGGAGGTGCGGATGGGATGGAACGACTTCAGCTTGCCAGCGATCGGCGAACGGCACGACAACGAGGACGGCACCAGCCGCCAAGCCGAGCTTGCGTTGTGCCGCCCCGGCGAGGAGGTGCGGCTGGTCCGGGAGCCGGAGAACCCTCACGACCGGATGGCCGTCGCGGTCGTCAGCTGTCGCGGGATCAAGGTCGGATACCTCAAACGCGACCGCGCCGTCTGGATCGGGAGCAAGATCGATCGCGGTTACGACGTGCGCGCCATTGTCGAGCGGGTGAAGGGCTCCCATCTGCTCGACGCGATGCTCGGGCTGGTCATGCGCGTGAACATGGATGGGGAGGAGCCAGAGCTTTCGTTCAGCGCTGCTGTTCGATCCAAGCCAGCACTTCGGCTTCATCCCATCGGCTTGACCAGCCGCCCGGCTTATACTGGACCGGGAACCGGCCCTGCTTGATAAGGCGGTAGATCATGCCTCTGCTGATCCCGGTCATTTCGGTAACCTCCGCCAGCCGGATCAATCGCCGCGAAACGGGGAGGCTGGGAGAGGTCATCGTAGGTGCTCGCTGGTCAGTGGCCGGAAGGTGACCTTTCGAGCAGGCTTTGCGCGGCCAGCAAACCGTTCGTCAGCAAGTCGGCCCATTCCTGCGATAACTCGCGGCGCCGGGGGAGGTAGGCCGCACGGTTGTAGGCAAGCTCGACGCGATCTTTAGGCACGTGCGCTAGCATCAGGTCGATGATGGCGCGGTCAGGCGATGCCCCCACATGCCCCGCCGCACGCCACTGTCGCTCGACACGCTCATTCATCAGCGTCGAGAACCCGGCGCGCCACCCATGGGGTACGTGCCGGCCGTGATACCCCGACCTGTTATAGAGGTAGCCGATCGCGTTCTCGCTGAGCGGACGGTGAGCATGCCGGTGGCCGGGGAAGACGAGTTTGCTTCGGCCGGAGATCCGGAAGGCGGTGCGGAGCACGTCGACGGCCTGCCACGACAGCGGCACGAGGTGATCGAAGGCGTCCTCGCCCTTCCGATCGAGCACCAGCTTCATCCGAGCGGCTGGAACGCGCCACATGGCAAGGCAAGGGCCGTGCGTCTGGTCATTCCAGTCCACCCCTTCGAATTCGGACCACTCTGCCCCACGGATGATCGCCGGGCGAACGGCTGTGAGCGCCAGCAATCTGGAGGCCAGCTTCGTGATGGCCGACGCATCGGATGATTCTGCATCCCGAAGCACGCCTTGCAGTGCGTCCAGATTGACCAGGGCAGGCTGGCGCTTTTTCGACGGCATCGGTCGCAGCGCCTTCGTCACCGTAGCGGCTGGATCACCGGTCGCGACGCTTTCGGAGATCGCATAAACGAAGATCGCCGAGATCCGCTGCCGCAGGCGGTGGGCAGTCTCAATCGCACCGCGCCCTTCGACCTTGCGAAGGGTGGTCAGCACCGTCGGAGCATCGATCTCGCTCGGCAACATCATGCCGAGGTCAGGGAACACGTCTCGCTCAAGGCTGGTGATGACGTCATTAGCATGGACCTCGGTCCACCTGACCTTCTGCAGTTCGTGCCATGCTCGCCCGATCCGCTCGAACGTCATCTCACGCGCGCGTTCCAGCCGTTCCTGCGCCTTCTCCTGCCTCGCCCGTTCACGCGCGCCGGAGGGGTCGACCTGCTCGCGTAGCTGGCCCCGAGCGTCGTCTCGCTTGCGCCGGGCCTCGCTGATAGTGACCTGCGGATAGGGACCGAATGTGAGAAGCTTTTCCTTGCCCTGGAAACGGAACTTCATCCGCCAGGACTTCAAGCCAGTGGGGGCCACATAGAGGTAGAGCCCGCCCGAATCTGCGATCTTGTATGGCTTGTCACCAGGCGCCGCTTTCTTCGCCTGAACGTCGGTCAGCATCGATACCCCTACCTTTGTTCCAATACCCCGCCTCGTACCCCTCGATACCCCGTGATGGGGTGGGACGGATCGGGATCAACCGAAGTGGAACATAGCAGGAAACCCAACGCAAAACAGCCGGTCATGGGACCGGCTGGGCGTGCTTGAACAGCAAGGGTGGCGGAGACGCCGGGATTCGAACCCGGGGTGCCCCCTTAAGGGCACGACGGTTTAGCAAACCGCTGGTTTCAGCCACTCACCCACGTCTCCGAGTGCGGCTTGGAGCGGTGCCTATAGCGAGCACTTTTCAGGGCGGCAAGGGGGAAGCGGCGAACATTGTGAATTTAACAAAAACGCCCGATTTTCGTCGATTACGGATTCGGCCTGCCGCAAAACCGACTCAGGTCGTCGCCCGTTCATTGCGAGGCAACCTGCGGTGGATTCTTGTAGGGTGACACCAGTTATGACCGTGCATGGGGCGCGGGGGATGTGGGCCACGCCTGGACGGGCGCGGCAAGCGCAAGGTAGTCATGCCTATGAAGGATCATTCTATGAAAAGCAGCGGGCATGTCGTGAAGCGCGCCGTCGGGATCGCGTCGGCACTGCTGATGGTCGCCGCGCCGCTGGCGCCGGCCATGGCGCAAGTCACCACCGTCGATCCCGATGCGGCGATCGATTCGGACCTCAACCGGGGCACCACCTATTCCAGCGCACCGCCGGCGACGGCGGAGCCCGGAAACGGCACGCCGGTCGACGCCCCGCCGGCGACCGACTGGAACGGCGGCCAGCCGTCCTACCCGGCACCGAACCAGGCCCCGGCGACCCCGCCGCCGGCAGGCACCGTGGCCCCGGACGGCAGTTCCACCTACCGCGAGGACGACCTGATCGGCGCGGCCGAGGGCGTGTTCGGCAAGGGCGCCAAGGGCCTGGCTGACATCATCAAGGATCTCCTCGCCAAGCAGGGGCAGCCCAATGCCTATATCGTCGGGCGCGAGGCGGGCGGCGCCATCGCGGTGGGCCTGCGCTACGGTTCGGGCACGCTGCACCACAAGGTCGAGGGCGATCGCCCCGTGTACTGGACAGGCCCCTCGATCGGCTTCGACGCCGGGGCCAATGCGGGCAATGCCTTCGTGCTGGTCTACAACCTCTACGACACGCAGGATCTGTTCCACCGCTTCGGCGCGGGCGAGGGGCAGGCGTACCTGGTGGGCGGCTTCACCGTCAGCTACCTGCGACGCGGCAACACGGTGCTGATTCCCGTGCGCGCGGGCGCGGGGCTGCGTCTGGGCGCCAATATCGGCTATATGAAATTCTCGGAAAAGCAGCGTTGGCTACCGTTCTGACGCAATGATATTGCGCGCAGCGCAGTCGTCGAATTCGGCGATTGCGCTGCGCGGCGGGGTTGCGCTGCGAAGCGGGCAGGGCTAAGTGCCGCCCGCCATGCTCAACGACCTCAAGCAACAGCCCGCCGATGCGCTGCTAGCGCTCATCAAGCTCCACAACAACGATCCGCGTGCGGACAAGATCGACCTCGGTGTCGGCGTCTACAAGACCGCGGATGGGGCCACGCCCGTCTTTGCCGCGATCAAGGCGGCCGAGAAGAAGCTGGTCGAGGAGCAGGACACCAAGGCCTACCTCGGCCCCGAGGGCGACATGGGCTTCGTCGAGAAGCTGATGCCGTATATCTTCGGCAAGGCCAATCCGACCATGGACGGCCGCATCGAGGGTATGCAGACCCCCGGCGGCACCGGTTCGCTGCGCCTCGCGCTCGCGATGGTCAAGCGTGCGGGCTACAAGCGCGTCATCGTCGGCAAGCCCAGCTGGCCGAATCACAACCAGATCTGCGCCGACCTCGGCCTCGACGTCCTCGAATTCAACCACGCCGCCGCTGGCGGTGCCGACATGGATGCGCTGCGCGGCGCGATCGCTTCGGCGGAGGCGGGCGACGCCATCCTCCTGCACGGCTGCTGCCACAACCCGACCGGCATCGACTACACCAATGCCGAGTGGGACGAGATCGCCGGCCTGCTGGCCGCATCGCCGATCCTGCCGGTGCTCGACCTCGCATACCAGGGCCTCGGCCAGGGCATGGAAGAGGACGCCTACGGCCTGCGCAAGGTTCTGGCCGCCGTGCCCGAGGCGCTGGTGTGCTACTCGTGCGACAAGAACTTCGGTCTCTACCGCGACCGCGTCGGCGCGCTCTACGCGATGGTCGCCGATCCGGCCGACCTGACCAAGGTGATGTCGAACGGGCACTCGCTGGCCCGCGCCAACTGGTCGCAGCCGCCGGATCACGGCGGTGCGGCGGTACGCCTGATCCTCGAGGACGAGGCGCTGACCGCGCAGTGGCTGGCCGAACTCGACGAAATGCGCGAGCGCATGCGCGGCGTGCGCGCCACCCTCGAGGCGGCGGGCAAGACCGGCGGCGTCGATCTGACGCCGGTGGGCAAGCAGAACGGCCTGTTCTCGATCATCCCCTTCACCCCTGAACAGGTGCAGGCGATGCGCGCGGACTACGGTATCTACTTCGCCGCTTCGGGCCGCATCAACGTGGCCGGCCTGACCACCGGCAACATCCAGCAGTTCATTGCCGCAGTCGCGGCGGTGACGGCTTAACGATGAACCGCCAGCCGGTTCTCGAAGGGGACCGGCTGGTGCTTCGGCCCCTGGTGGCCGAGGATCGCGAGGCGCTGTTCGCGGTCGCCTCCGATCCGCGGATCTGGGCGCTGCATCCCTCGCACGACCGCTGGCGGGAGCCGGTGTTCCGCGCCTTCTTCGATGAAGGCCTGGCCGGCGGCGGCGCCCTGGCGATCGTCGACAAGGCGACCGGCGCGATCATCGGTTCCTCGCGCTACGGCGCGCCGGAAGCCGAACTGCCCGGCGAAATCGAGATAGGCTGGACGTTCCTCGCCCGCAGCCACTGGGGCGGGGGCTGGAACGCCGAGTTCAAGCGCCTGATGCTCGCTCACGCCCTTGCGCATTTCGAACGGGTGATCTTCCAGGTCGGCGCCGACAACCGGATCTCGCGCAAGGCGATGGGCAACATCGGCGGCCGCCTGGTGGAAGGCCGGAGCCGTAGCTACGAGCGCTGCGGGGTGATGGTCGAGCACGTCATCTTCGAGATCACGCGCGAAAGCTTCGCCGGCGGGCCCCTCGCGCGGTAACCCTCGTCATTGCGAGCGCTGCGAAGCAACCCAGCGCGGCATGCGTGACCCCGGATTGCTCCGCTGCGCTCGCAATGACGAGATGTGGAGTCACGACGGACAGGCCACCCGGACCACCAGCGCCCATGAATTGAGCGTGCCTTCCACGGCCTTGTCGATCCGCACGCACTGCCCGGCGAGCAACTGCCCGATGACGGCGTTGTCGCCGTTGACGACCGGCGTGTTCTTCTCGCGGATATTCACGAACCAGCGCGCGCGGATAACGTTGCCTGCGGTGTTGAGGGCGTCCTTGTTGCCGCTCACCACGTCGAAGTTCTGCGCCGAATAGCTGGTGTCGTTGCGGCGTGATACCGCCACCCACTGCGGCCGGTCGAGATTGGCCTCGACTTCCAGCGGGCGGGTGGTGGCGGTCGAGGAACTGCCGGTGGCGGCGCCGCCGGAATAGCCGTTGTCGCGGCCGGTACTTCCGCTGCCCACGAGCGGAGGGATGGTCGGGACCGGAGCATCCTCGCCGCTCATCGCCTGCGCCGCCGTGACGGGGCTACGCCAGCTGTTGTTGAGCACGTCCACGAGTTTGGACGAGGGCGCGCCGCAGATCCGGCCCTGCACTTCCAGCTTGGCGTCGAGCAGGGCCTTGCGGGCGTCGGTGAACAGGTTCGCCTGCACGTAGTCGAAGTTCTGCTGCAGCAGTTCGCCGCACATCTTCGACTGGTTCATCTGCGTCTGATCGCGCGTGACCAGGAACGTTCCGACGGCAAGCCCGGCGGCGACTACGCCCTTGAGGACGATGTCGGTCAGTTTCTGCACTTGCTCAAGCGTCATGCGGCACCTCCCACCCAGAGATGCGACCCGTCATTATGCCGTGCGAGGTTATCACCGAAGGGACGGGGCAGATAGCCCGGGCGAATTCGGGGGCGCTTTCCTACAAGGCGCGCTTCGCGATACCGTCAGAAGATGGTCGCCCGGCTCTCCCACCCCCTCGATTGCGATTATCGCAAGGTGACACTTTCGCCGTGCAAGGTGACACCTTTAGGTCACAAGGTGACACCTGCCGCGCCCAAGGTGACACGCAAATCCGCGGTTTCCGGTTGCACGCGGCGCAAGGTGACACTTCTTTCCCCTGGACCGTGTAAACCGTGTAAACCCGGTGTCACCTTGCGCATGTCGCAACATGCATTCCGGGGGATCGGCTCAGCCGCGCAGCGACTGCATCCGCTGGAGATAGCGTGCCAGCACGTCGATCTCCAGATTCACCGCGTCGCCTTCGCGCAGCGCGCCGATGGTGGTGACCTCGGCGGTATGGGGGATGATGTTCAGCGTGAAGCGGCAGGTGCCGTCGGGCTCGTCGCTCACCTCGTTGACGGTCAGCGAGACGCCGTCCACCGTGATCGAGCCCTTGGGCGCAAGATAAGGCGCCAGTTCCTTCGGCGCCGCGATCGTGAAGCGGAGCGAATCGCCGACCGGCTCGATGCCGGCGACGGTGCCGACGCCATCGACGTGGCCGGTGACGATATGCCCGCCCAGTTCGTCGCCCAGCTTCAGCGCCGTCTCGAGGTTGAGGTGGCGGCCTTCCTGCCAACGCCCCGGCACGGTGCGGGCGACCGATTCGGCGGAGATATCGACCGCGAACCAGGAGTCGCCCGCGACGCCGCCCTTGTCCACCACGGTCAGGCACACGCCGGAACAGGCGATCGAGGCGCCCATGGCGATGCCGGCGGGGTCGAACGGGCAGGCGATGACGGCGCGCAGGTCGCCGCTCTGGCGGGCCTCGCGAATGGTGCCAACGGCAGTGACGATTCCGGTGAACATGAGCTAGCCTTCGTGACGGTTTGCCGCCTCGTAGACTTCGAGCGTGTCGCTGCCAAGCTGCCGCCGCTCGGTCATGCGCCAGCGGCCGTGCGCGGCGGCGAGGGGGGACAGGCCGAAGTCGCCCAGCGCCGGGCGACCGCCGAGGAGCACGGGCGCGCGGTAGATCAGCAGCCGATCGACCAGCCCGGCGGCGAGGAAGGCGGTGGCGGTCTGCGCCCCGCCCTCGACGAAGAGGTGGAGCACGCCCTCCATCCCCGCGATCGCCGCGGGTTCGGGCAGGGCCCGCCAGCCGGAGGGCACAGCGCCGCGCGTCAGCACCCAGCGTTGCGGGCTACGCGCCTCGAGCCCCGGCAGGCGCACGTCGAGGCGGGGCGAATCGGCGCGCAGGGTGCCGCCACCGACCAGGATCGCGTCCGCCCGTGCGCGCATGGCATGGGTATGCGCGCGCGCTTCGGGGCCGGTGATCCACTGGCTCTCGCCGCTTGCAAGCGCGATGCAGCCGTCGAGCGAGAGCGCCAGCTTCAGCGTCACTTCCGGGCGGCCGAGGCGCTGGCGGGTGAGATATCCCGAAAGGCTGGCGGCGCAGGCGGGCGAGGGCAAGTGCTCGGTCGCGATCCCGGCGGCGCGGATGCGGGCAATTCCGGCCCCGGCAGTGCGCGGGTCGGGATCGAGGCAGCCGACGACGACGCGGTCGAGGCCTGCCGCGCTGACCAGATCGGCGCAGGCGGGGCCGCGCGCCGATGTGTGGGCACAGGGCTCCAGCGTGACGTAGAGCGTGGCGCCGCGTGCGGCCTCACCGGCCTCGGCCAGCGCCACGGCTTCCGCGTGCGGACGACCGCCGGGCCGGGTCCAGCCCCGCGCGATCACGCGTCCGTCCTTGACGAGAATCGCCCCGACGCCGGGGTTGGGGCGGCTCAGCGGGCGGGCACGCGCGGCCAGGGCCGCGGCGGCGGCGAGCCAGCGCGAATCGGAATTCACTGCCCGGCGGGGTCCGGTGCGAGCTTGGGGTTGGCGATGCCACCATTGCGCAGGGTTTCTTCCACCCGCTCGCGCTCGGCCTTGGCCTTGGCGGCTTCCTCGGCATCGGCTTCGCGGGCGATCTTGTCCACGTCCATGCCCGACATGCGGCCGATGGTCTTGTACAGTTCGCGCACGTCCTTGTCGCGGCGGGCGAGTTCGCGGGCGTTGGATTCCTTGGCCTTCTGGTTGGCGATGTTCTCCGCCTCGATCTCGGCGTCGGTGCGGTGTTCCTTGAACACCGAGATCCAGGTCACCTTGGGCGGGGCATGAGGCGCGCTGCCTTCCTGCGTGAACATCAGGTAGAAGACGCCGAACGTGCAGGCGGCCGAAACCGCGGCGATGCGCCAGCGGTTGTGGCCGGCCTGCTTCCAGACCAGCTTGAAATCCGCGACCATCCCGGTCGGGCTGACGTCTTTCCACATTCCGGAGCGCTTCAACATGCCCCCTATCTAGGCGCTAACGACACCTAAAGCTACCCAAACGGCACATAGAGCGACCGGCCATGCGCTTTGAGCCACCGATTGGCGTCGTGGACCGAGCCTTCGAAGATGGTCTTGAGGAAATGATGGAACGCCGGCGAATGGTCGAAATGGGCAAGGTGGGCGACCTCGTGGGCGACCACCGAGCGGCGGACGAAATCCGGCGCCATGACGAGCCGCCAGTTGATCCGGATCGCGCCGTCATGGGCGCAGGAACCCCAGCGCCGCTGTGCGCTCGACAAGGCGAGTGGCGGGCAGGGGCGTTCGGCCCGCTGGCAATATTCGGCAAGGTCGATGGTCAGCAATTCGCGCGCCTCGGCCTGGAGCCAGCGCAGGACGCGCGGGGGCAGCGAGTCGGCCGGGCCGCCGAGGCGCAGTTCGCCATCGTCGACCACCGGCCGGCGCGGGGCGGTCTGGTCATGGCGGACCGTCAGTTCGTCGCCGCGAAAGCGCAGGACCGCGCCGTCCGCCATCCGGCCGGCCTGGGGCAGCGCGGCGAGTTGCCGGGCCAGCCAGTCCTGGCGGCTGCGGGCGAATTCGATGGCTTCGGCGCTGCGGGTCCAGCGCGGGATCGAGATGCGCACCTCGCTGCCATCCGGGGCGAGGCGCATGGTCATGCGGCGGGCGCGTTCGAGCCGGCGGATGACGACCGGCAGCGCGCGGCCCGCGACCTCGATGACAGGCTCCTCGCGCGGGTCGCGGCGCAGCCAGTCGAGCACCGCCGTCAGTCCCTGCGGTCCCATGGGAACACGTCCCAGGGCTCCGCGCCGTCCTCCTCGCCACCCTCTTCGTCATCGCCGTAGGGCCAGACGATATGCTGTTCGAGCGGCCCGGCGACAGTCTCCGAGATCACCTTGCCCGCCACCGACATGCCGGCCTGGTGCACCGTCTCGCGGCTGCCGCTGACGAGGTAGTGCCATTCGGGCAGCGGATCGCCGTCGGCGCGCAGGCGATAGGCGCAGCTTGGCGGCAGCCAGGCGTAGCGGCCCGCGCTTTCGGGCGTCAGCTTCAGGCAATCGGGCACGAAGCTGCGGCGATTGGCATAGTCGCTGCACTGCGCGGTCTTGAGGTTGAGCAGCTTGCAGGCGACGTTGGTGTGGTAGATCTCGCCGGTGTCCTCGTCCTCGACCTTGTGCAGGCAGCACTGGCCGCAGCCGTCGCACAGCGCCTCCCACTCGTCGCGGGTCAGGCGGTCGAGGGGCAGTTCCCAGAAGGGCTTGGGCCCGCTCACTTCACCCACGTCCTCACTTCACCCACTTGGCCAGTTCGGCCTCGACGGCATCGGGCTTCTGGTCGACCGGCAGCATCGCGACCGGCTTGCCGTTCGGGTCCATAAGGTAGGCGATGCGGGTGTGGTCCATGAGGTAGCCGCCGTCAGGCGTCGGCGTGCCCTTCTTGTAGTAGGCGGCGAAGGCCTTGGCCGCCTTGTCTACCTGGGCGGGCGTGCCGGTCAGGCCGAGCAGGCGCGGGCCGAAGGCGGCGGTCCACTCTCCGACGATGGCCGGCGTGTCGCGCGCGGGATCGATGGTGATGAAGATCGGCTGCACCTTGGCCGCCTGTGCGGCGTGGCTCTTTTCGAAGCGCGTGAAGCCGCCCATCATCGCCTGCACGTCGAGCGGGCAGGCATCGGGGCAGAAGGTGTAGCCGAAATAGACGATCCGCCAGCGCCCCTTGAAGCTTTCCCAGGTCACGGTTTTGCCGTCCTTGTCCACCAGCGTGAACGGCCCGCCGATCGCGGCGCCTTCCAGCGGCGGGCTTGCGCCGCGGTCCTGACTGCAGGCGACAAGGGGCAGGGCCGTCGCGCAGGCGAGGGCCAAGGGGATGATCCGGCGCAGCAGGCCAGGCAGCAGGTAAGTCATGGCGCGGCCGGTAATGACCTGCTAGACCCTTCGATGCAAGCTGTGTGCAGATGCGCGAGGGGCGGATCGCGCGAAAGTCCCGTGTCCGGAGGAAGTCCAAGTGTTGAATTTCGTGATCCGCAATGCCGGCCCCCGTAATGCCGGTCGTGGCGCGGTGGCTGCCGCGCGCCTGCTGTTCAAGGCGGCGATTCCCGCTGCAGCGCTGGGGCTGCTGCTGGCGAGCCCGGCGCGGGCGGATTTCTCCGAAGGCTACAAGTTCCTCGAGTCGGTCAAGAAGAAGGAAGGCGACAAGGTCGAGGAGGCGCTGATGAAGTCCTCCCAGATCGTCAACACCCGCAACGTCACCACCGGCGAGACCGCGCTCCACATCGTCACCGCCCGGCGCGACCTGACCTGGCTGAGCTACCTCATCGCCAAGGGCGCCAACGTCAACCAGGCCGACGATCGCGGCCGCACGGCGCTCGAACTGGCGGTGAACCTGGGCTGGCGCGAGGGTGCGCAGCTGCTTCTGGACCAGGGCGCCTCGCCCGATTCCACCAACGACGCCGGCGAGACCCCGCTGATCTTCGCGGTCCATCGCAAGGACTTGCAACTGGTCAAGGCGCTCGTCGAGGCCGGTGCCAATCCCGACCGCTCGGACAATTCCGGCCGCAGCGCGCGCGACTACGCCAAGATCGAGGGCGGCAACAACACCAGCCTCCTCTCCGCGATCGAAAGCAACACCAAGAAGGGCGTGACCCGGACCGCCAAGCCGGTCTACGGCCCGACGTTCTGAAAGTCCGCAGATGACCGAAGAAGCCGCAACCCTCGACGAACTGCGCCTGCGACTGGCGCCTGCCGTGGCCGACGCCGCCGTGTTCGATGGCTGGACCGCCGACGCGGTCGCATCCGCCGCAAATGCGGCGGGTGTCGATCCCGCGCTTGCCGCCTACGCTTTTCGTGACGGGGCGATGGCGATGATCTCGGCCTGGATCGATCATGTCGATGCGACGATGGCCGCTTCGGTGGGGGGCGGGGCGCTCTCCAATCTTTCGATCCGCGAGCGCATCCGCCGCCTCGTCTGGGCCAGGCTGGAAGCGGTGGCCGGACGCAAGGAGGCCCTGCTGCGGGCGCTGACGATCATGGCGATGCCGCAGAACATCGCCGGTTCCACCCGGCTGGGCTGGCGCAGCGCGGATGCGATGTGGCGCCTCGCGGGGGATACCGCGACCGACTACAACCACTACACCAAGCGCGCCGTGCTGGGCGGGGTCTATGCGGCCACGCTGCATGTCTTCGCGCGCGACGCCAGCGAGGACAAGGCCGATACCCGCGCCTTCCTCGACCGCCGGATCGCCGGCATTATGCGCTTCGAGAAAGCCAAGGCGCAGCTGCTGCGCAAGCCGGACGAGCGGTTCAGCATGACCCGGCTGCTAGGCCGGATACGCTATCCGGCGCGCTGACAAGGCGCCGGAATCGGCCTTTCATGCTATTGCGATCATGTTGCAATTGAGGGTGTTATCTGGCACCGCGCGGGCATGACTCTCGATAATCTCCCGATTGGCCGGAGCGCGCGCATCGTCGCCGTGGACTGGCCCGCGCTCGTCCAGGAAGAGGCGCGCAGGCTGCGTGCCCTGGGCTTGGAGGAGGGCGCCAGGGTCGCGGTCTCGCACCGAGGAATCCTGGGCGGGCGCGACCCCATCGCGATCACGATCGGCCGCATGACCGTGGCCGTGCGCCGCGCCCACGCGGCCGCCATGGAGGTCCAGGAACTGTGAGCCGTCAACGCAAGATCGCGCTGGTCGGCAATCCCAATGCCGGCAAGAGCGCGCTGTTCAACGCCCTGACCGGCGCCCGCCAGAAGATCGCCAACTACGCAGGCGTCACCGTGGAGCGCAAGTCGGGCCGCTTCGTGCTGCCCACCGGCGAACCGGTGGAGATGACCGACCTGCCCGGCGCCTACGGGCTCGATTTCACCAGCCCGGACGAGGAAGTGACCGCCAAGGTCATCGCCGGACACTTCCCCGGCGAAGCCGCGCCGGATGTGCTGGTGGTGGTGCTCGACGCCTCCAATCTGGAGCAGCACCTCGTGTTCGCGCAGGAACTGCTGGCGCTGGGCAAGCCCACCGTCGTCGCGCTAAACATGGTCGATCTGGCCGAGCGGGACGGGCTGGTGCTCGACCCCGCCGTGCTGGCCGAGGAACTGGGCGTGCCGGTGATCCCGACCGTCGCGGTGCGCCGCCGGGGCCTTGCCGAACTGGGCGAGGCGATCGCCAATGCCGGCGAGCGTCATGCCGGACCGGGTCTGACCGACCTCGGAGCGGCGGAGCGGCGCGTGGCGGCTCACGCCATGGCGGACGCGGCGATCCTGTCCGAATCCAAGCGCCATCGCCTTCATGCGAAGCTGGACCGGCTGCTGCTCGATCCCTGGGCCGGGCCGGTCATCCTGCTGGGCGTGCTCTTCGTGGTGTTCCAGGCGGTGTTTGCCTGGGCGACGCCCTTTGCCGACGGCCTCGATGCCGCGGTCGGGGCGCTGCACGATGCGGTGAAGGCCGCGCTGCCCGAGAGCCTGCTGCGCGACCTGCTGACCGACGGTATCATCACCGGCGTCGGCTCGGTGGTGGTGTTCCTGCCGCAGATCGTGATCCTGTTCGCCTTCATCCTGGCGCTGGAGGCATCGGGCTACATGGCGCGCGCGGCGTTCCTGATGGACCGCATGATGGCCCATGTCGGGCTTTCCGGCCGCAGTTTCATCCCGCTGCTCTCCAGCTTCGCCTGCGCCATTCCCGGCATCATGGCGACCCGTTCGATCTCCGATCCCAAGGACCGGCTGACGACAATCCTGATCGCGCCGATGATGACCTGCTCGGCGCGGCTGCCGGTCTATGCCGTCATCATCGCCGCGTTCATCCCCAATAGCGACGTCGGCGGCGGCATCGGCCTGCAGGGGCTGGTGCTCTTCGCGCTCTATCTGGCCGGGGTGATCGGTGCCATGGCGGTCGCCCTGGTCCTGCGCCGTTCGATGACCAAGGGCGCTGCGTCCGGTTTCATCATGGAACTGCCCAAGTACCAGTTGCCGCGCCTCAAGGACATGGCGATCGGCCTGTGGCAGCGGGCCTGGATCTTCCTGCGCCGCGCCGGCACGATCATCTTCATGGTCACCGTGGTGCTGTGGGTCATGCTCAATTTCCCCAAGGCGGCGCCGGGCGAGAGCCAGGTCGATGCCTCGATCGCGGGCAAGGTGGCGAACGGGCTCGCCTACGTGGTCGAGCCGATCGGCTTCAACCGCGACATGGCGCTGGCGCTGATCCCGGCGATGGCCGCGCGCGAGGTGGCGGTGTCGTCGCTGGCGCAGACTTATGCCGTCGATGCCGGCGACAACGAGGACGAGCAGGCGCTCGAACTGGGCGACAAGCTCAAGGCGCGCTGGACCCTGCCGATGGCGCTGGCGTTCCTGGCGTGGTTCGTCTTCGCGCCGCAGTGCATGTCGACGATCGCGGTGACCAGGCGCGAGACGAACGGCTGGAAATGGCCGGCCTTCATGCTCGCCTACTTGTTCGGCCTTGCCTATATCGCGGCAGGCCTCACCTACTGGATCGCGGTGGCTGCGGGGCTCTAGCTGGGGAAATCGCTGCGGTTTAACTGGCCGTAGGGGCTGCCGATGCGTTACCCCATCGGCCAGATTCGAAACGAAAGCGATTCACATGGCAGGCAGCGTCAACAAGGTCATTCTCATCGGCAACCTGGGGGCCGACCCCGAGGTCAAGTCGTTCCAGAACGGCGGGCGCATCGCCAACTTGCGCATCGCCACTTCGGAAAACTGGAAGGACCGCGCCACCGGCGAGCGCAAGGAGCGCACCGAATGGCATCAGGTCGTGCTCCAGTCCGACGGTCTCGTCGGCGTTGCCGAGCGGTTCCTGCGCAAGGGATCGAAAGTCTACATCGAAGGCCAGCTGCGCACCCGCAAGTGGCAGGACCAGAACGGCAATGACCGCTATTCCACCGAAGTCTCGGTCGGCGGCGTGGGCGGCGTGCTGACCATGCTCGACGGTGCGCCGGGCGGCGGCAGCGGCGGTGGTGGTGGCCAGCGCAGCGGCGGCGGTGGCTGGAGCGAGGGCGGTTCTTCCGGAGGCCAGCGCTCCGGCGGCGGTTCGCGCGGCGGCGACGAGTGGGGCAGCACCGGCGGCTCCAGCGGCGGCAGCGACTGGGGCCGTACCGGTGGCTCCTCGGGCGGCGGCTCATCGGCCGGCGGCTTCGGCGACGATCTCGACGACGACATCCCGTTCTGACTTGGAGGATAGCGCGATTCTGTAACTGCCGCGTCAGCGCATGAGGCAAATCACGCATTTCGCCGACTATGGCCTGTAACTAATTTCGTGGCCGGCCAGGCGATTTTTCGGGGTGACGGTTTTTGTAACTGTCGCCCCGTTTTCTTTTGGTCAGGACCGCTGATACGCGGGATCCCACCTCTCTTGAAGCGCTCGTCCTCGCCCCGCGCGCGAATCGGGAAGTAGCTTATTTTCTAGCTTGCTTCCGAAACGCTGATTTTGCGGCCTCTGGGGCTGATCGGGCACTCGTTTACACGGCTAAGCAAATGAGCTAAATCGGCGGCATGCTCTCGCAGGAGCTCGCCGCCCGCACTGGCGAAGCTGAAAGGCACTGCTCTTACGGATGTTCGGTTCGAACTTCAGGCGTAGGATGTGTGAGCGGGCAACACTCCGAAGGCGCCGGAGAGTGCGATGCCGAAGTCCTCATACCCTATTCTGGATACGTTAAAGCGCCTTGCTAAACGCAAGAAGGCAAAGACCGGGATGGCGCACGCCAGAGCCCTTGATGAAGCCGCGCGTGAGTATGGCTATTCAGACTATAGGCAGGCGCATATTGCTCTTACAATCGCTTCGGCAAAGGTGGCATTTAAGACATCCGCTATTAGCGCCACCGTGAACTATTCATACCTTGTGGCGGTGCCTATCGCGCACCATTGTGAGGTGTTATGTGCGCCGGGCCGCGCCGATGAGAATTCAGCCAACCCCGCCCGCTGCGCGATTTACACGCCGCCGTTGAGTAGCGGTGCCATCATTGAGGCAATTAGCAGGACGCGCGGCCAATAGATCGGCGTTCCGCTGGTGCCGTGCCGCTTTCATACCCGGTCGATTCGAATGGAAAGCGGTGAGCGCTTTGCCCTGATGATAGACCGTGCCACCGGCATGCCGGATCCACACGTCTGCAAGTACAGTGCGACCTATCACCGCCACCGATGGTCGTGTCCCGCGGGGTGGTGTAGGAAGGTTTCCCTGAGAGGGTGGCCACCGTCGATCTTCTGGTAGGGTTCGGATGCGAACTCGAACCTGGAGAAGAAGACGATGACCGAGGACAGAATGGCCCT
>NZ_JAZFAX010000013.1:0-137128 GCF_036352595.1 Novosphingobium resinovorum | reverse complement strand
CGGCGAAATCAACGCCGGGCATGATGGAAATTGGTCCGAACGATGCCCTTGGTGCGCCCCGAAGCCTCGACGTCATCAAACCAGCCCGCTTCGCCAGAAATTACCCGGTTTTTGCGGGTCTCCAGCTTCGGGGGCGGACGCCAAAGCGCGATGCTTTGATTAAAAGCGAAGCACGCGCGCTCGCGTTCTCAAAGATCACCTATGGAAAACTGGGCTTGGCGGCATTGATGGGCATAGGCTTAGTTTGGAAAAAGTCGCTGGAAACCGACGTGCTCCAAGGCTGGGGAATGATCTGGCTTTTGATGGGCGGAGGATTAGTTCTACTCGCCGCCGTTCAGGTTTTACGGAAATGGCGATTTAGTCAGCAACAATCTTCTAAGTAAAATTACGACCGCCATGGGGCGATTCTTGACGCAACATCGCAGGCATTCGTGGCGCCGTAACGCCCCCACCAAACCTCAGCCAATCCCCTCCAGCACCGCCCGCCACGCTTCGGGCAGCGGTGTCGGACGGCGGCTGTCGCGGTCGACATAGACGTGGGTGAAGTGGCCTTCCGCCGCCGGTTCCTGTGCCCCCTCGACGAAGATGCCGAGGTGGTAGGTCACGCTGCTCGAACCGAGGCGCGCCACTTTCAGGCCGACTTCGACCTTCTGCGGGAACTCCACCGAGGCGGCGTAGCGGCAGCCGGTTTCCACCACGAGGCCGATGGGGTTGCCGTTCTCAATGTCGAGCAGGCCGACCTCGATCAGCCACGAGTTCACCGCCGTGTCGAACCACGAATAGTAGACCACGTTGTTGACGTGGCCATAGACGTCGTTGTCGTGCCAGCGGGTGCCGATCGGGGTGAAGTGGCGGTAGTCGCCGCGCGGGCGCAGGGGTTCGCGGCTCAAAGGGCGGCCTCGTAGAGTTTGCGCGCGTCATCCAGCGTGATCGGGCGCGGGTTGTTCTTCAGCAGGCGTTCCTGCAGCATCGCGTCGGCGGCGAGCTGGTCGAGGTCGTCGGCGCTCACGCCCACGGCGGCCAATTGCGCGGGCATCCCGGCCTTCGCGGCCATGTCGCGCAGGGCTTCGAGCAGGCCCTGTGCCTGCGCCTGCTGGCCGAGGCCCTCCAGCGCCGGATCGACCAGCGGGCCAAGCTCGGCATAGAGCGGCATCGCCGCGCTCATGTTGAAGCCCAGCACATGCGGCAGCATCAGCACGTTCGAAAGGCCGTGCGGCACATGGAAGCGCCCGCCGAGCGGATAGGCGAGGGCGTGGACCCCTGCGACCGGGGCGTTAGAGAACGCCACCCCCGCCAGATGCGCGCCCAGCAGCATCGCCTCGCGCGCGGCCATGTTACCCGGTTCCTCGCAGGCGGACAGCAGGTTGGCGGCGAGCAGGCGCAGTGCCTCGCGGGCGAGCAGGTCGGACATCGGGTTCTTGAGGTGCGCCGAGGTATAGGCCTCGATCGCGTGGACCATCGCGTCCATGCCGGTGGCGGCGGTGACGGGGCGCGGCAGGCCGAGCGTCAGCGCCGGGTCGAGCACCGCATGCCCCGCCACCAGCGCGGCCGAGGACACGCCGCGCTTCTCGTCACCGGGAAGCGTGATGATCGAGACGGGGGTGGCTTCCGATCCGGTGCCCGCCGTGGTCGGCACCAGCACCAGCGGCAGGCCCTTGGCCTTGGCGTTGCCGACGCCCCAGATCGCGTCGAGATCGTCGCCCGAGCCGAGCAGGTAGGCGGCCAGCTTGGCGACGTCCATCGGGCTGCCGCCGCCGAAGCCGACGACGCTTGCCGCGCCGCATTCGCGGCCGCGCGCGACCACGGCCTCCAGCGTGGCGCGCGAGGGATCGGCCTCGACTTCGGAGAAGATCGTCACGTCCCGGCCCGAGGCGGCCAGCGCCGCCAGCGCGCTCCCGGCAAGGCCGAGCTTCACGATCATCGCATCGGTGACGAACAACACCGCGCCTTCCGGCAACAGCTCGGCGATGCGATCCGCGCTGCCCGCGCCGCTGACGAGGCGCGGGCCGTAGGAGAAGGCGAAGCTGCCCGTCATGCGACCGGCTCGGCCTGGCGCGCGCGCAACAGCGGGGCGATGGCGAAACCTTCGGGCATTCGGTCCATGTAGTGCTCCAGTCCGGCGACGATCTTGGCGAAGCCTTCGCGTTCGCCCCAGAACATCGGGCCGCCGGTCCAGCGCGGCCAGCCATAGCCGTAGAGCCATACCACGTCGATGTCGGACGAACGCTGGGCGATGCCTTCCTCCAGGATCAGCGCGCCTTCGTTGACCATCGTGTAGAGCGTGCGCGCGACGATCTCCTCGTCCGAGATGGCGCGGGGGGTGATGCCTTCACGCGCCCGGAACTCCTCGATCAGCGCGGCGACGACGGGGGAGGTGCTGCGCTTGCGGTTTGCGTCGTAGTCGTAGAAGCCCGCCTTCGTCTTCTGGCCCCAGCGGCCCTGCGCGCACAATGCGTCCTTGAGGTTGTCGATGCGCGTTTCGTCGCGGTGCCAGCCGATGTCCACGCCCGCGAGGTCGGTCATCTGGAACGGACCCATCGGCATGCCGAAGTCGGTGTGGACCTTGTCCACCTGCTCGGGGCTGGCGCCTTCCATGACGAGGGCGAGGGCGTTGTCCTGGCGCGGGATCAGCATGCGGTTGCCGATGAAGCCGTAGCACACGCCCGCGACCACCGGCACCTTGCCGACCTTCTGGCCGAGCGCCATCACCGTGGCGAGCACGTCGGGCGCGGTCTTCGCGCCGCGCACGACCTCGACCAGCTTCATGACGTTGGCGGGCGAGAAGAAGTGCATGCCCAGCACGTCCTCGGGCCGCGAGGTGCAGGCGGCGATCGCGTCCACGTCGAGGTACGAGGTGTTCGACGCTAGGATCGCGCCGGGCTTGGCCACCGCGTCGAGGCGGCCGAAGACCTGCTTCTTGACGTCCATGTTCTCGTAGACCGCCTCGATCACGAGGTCGCATTCGCCCAGCACGCCGAATTCGAGCGTGGGCGTAAGGAGCGCCATCGCGACCTCGACCTGATCGGTGGTGAGGCGGCCTTTGGCGGCGGTGGCTTCGTAGTTGCTGCGGATCAGCGCGGCACCGCGTTCCAGCGCCTCGGCATTGGTCTCGACCATGGTGACCGGCAGGCCCGCCGAGAGGAAGTTCATGGCGATGCCGCCGCCCATCGTGCCCGCGCCGATGATGCCGACGCGCGCGATGTCACGCCGGGCGATGTCCTTGGGGAGATCGTCCAGCTTGGCGGCGGCGCGCTCGGCGAAGAAGGCGTGGCGCAGGGCCTTGGACTGCTCACCCGTGACGAGTTCGAGGAACAGGCGGCGCTCCACCGCCATGCCTTCCGCGATTGGAAGGGTAGCGGCGGCCTTCACCGCCTCGACGCAGGCGGTGGGTGCGGTGAAGCCCTTGAACAGGCGCGGGTTGGCGGCGGCGAAGGCATCTGCAGCGGCGGCGTCGCCAGAAACAGCGCGCTCGCCGGTCGGGCGGGCAGGACTGTCGGCGAAGCTGGCGGCAGCGGCGCGCAGGTCTTCGGCCTTCTCGACGACCTTGTCGACGAGGCCGCTGGCGAGCGCCTTGGTGGCGGACACCGGATCGCCCGAGACGATCATCTTCAGCGCCGCCTCGACGCCGACGAGACGCGGCAGGCGCTGCGTTCCGCCTGCGCCGGGCAGGATGCCGAGCTTCACTTCGGGCAGGCCGAGCTTGGCCGAGGCCAGTGCGACGCGGTAGTGGCAGGCGAGCGCGACTTCGAGCCCGCCGCCGAGCGCGGTGCCGTTGATGGCGGCGATCACCGGCTTGGGGCAGGCCTCGATCGCGGCGAGGACGTCGGGCAGTTGCGGATCGGCGAGCGGCTTGCCGAATTCGGAAATGTCCGCGCCTGCGCTGAACAGCTTGCCGCTGCCGGTGACGATGATGGCGCCGACGGAGATGTCGTCGGCGACCCTGGCGATGGCCTTGGCCAGCCCGCTGCGCAACGCGGCGCCCAGCGCGTTGACCGGGGCATTGTCGAGAGTGATCGTCAGGATCGGGCCGGTCTGTTCGGTACGGATCATTGTGGGCTCCATGGAAGAGGGATACGCGGGCGGTCAGCCGGCGTTGAAAGTGGGCGCGCGCTTGTCGCGGAAGGCGGCGACGGCATCGCGGTGGTCGCGGGTCTGGCCGAGCAGCGGCTGCATCGTGGCCTCGAAGTCGAGGAAGGCGTCGAGGCTCATCGCGGGCGCGGCGGCGAACTGGCGCCTGGCGAGGTGGAGCGCGGTGGCCGGGCCGTCCGCGATCATCCGCGCCAGCTCCATCGCGCGCGGCAGCAGCGCCTCGGGGGCGAGCACTTCCATCGCGAGGCCGAGTTCGAGTGCTTCGGGCGCGTGGACCTCGCGGCCGGAATAGACGATCTCCTTCGCGCGCATCGGGTTGATGGTGCGCAGGAAATGCCAGGCAAGCCCGGCGTCGGGGGCGTAGCCGATGCGGCGGAAGGTGGCGGCGAAGCGCACCCGATCGCTGGCGAGCACGATGTCGCTGGCGAGGGCGAAGCCCCACGCCGCGCCGATGCACACCCCGTCCACCGCCGCGATGACGGGTGCAGGGAAGCGGGCGACGGCGCGGGCCATGGCGTGAAGCTGGCGCATGCGGCGCAGGAAGTCGTCGGGGGTGGTCTCGCCCATCTCGCCGATGTCCGCGCCCGAGCAGAATGCGCCGCCGGTGCCGGTCAGCACCACCGCGCGCACGCCGGGGTCGGCTTCGAGATCGGCGAAGGCGGCGATGAACTCCCCGCGCATCGCCATGGTGAAGGCGTTCTTCGCGGCGGGCCGGTCGAAGGCGACGACGGCGACGGCGCCGTCACGGGTTACGGTGATGGTCATGGACGAGGCTTAGGCCCGTCGCCCTTCGGGCGGGGAGGCCCGGCGCACTGGCCGGGCCATATTCACGGATATGATGGTGTCCTCCCCCCTTTCGTCATTGCGAGCGAAGCGAAGCAATCCAGGGCCGCGTAAATCGCCCTGGATTGCTTCGCTTCGCTCGCAATGACGAGGGGTGTGCTTCAGGGCGTCGGCGTCACCAGCCCGAACGTGCCCTTGGGCGCCTCCACCAGCGCGAGGAAGGCGCTCAGGCGCTGCGCGGTATCGGCGGGCAGGGCGCTTTCCTGCGGCTTCTTCGTGATCGCCGCGACGAGCTGCGCGCGGGTCAGTTGCAGCTTCTGCGCGGAAGCCTTGCCTACCGGCTGGTGGATCAGCACGCCGTTGCGGATTTCCACGTGCTCCGCCGTGCCGTCCAGCACGAGGTCGAAGGCCATCGGCGCCGCCAGTGCCCGCTCGGGAACGAGGCGCACCGCCAGCAGGTCGAGGATGTCCGAGAGCGGCATCGCCGGGATCGCGCCCGCGACCGAATCGAAGCCACCGGTCTTCACGCCCTCGCGCAATTCCTTCGCACCGGTGAGGAAGGCATTGCGCCACATCGAGCTGGTCGCCTGATAGCCCTGCTGTTCGAGGCTGTCGGCCAGCGCCAGCTTGGCTGCGTGGTTGTCCGGCTGCGCGAAGACTAGGCGCGAGAGCAGTTCCGAGGCCCATCGGTAATCGCCCGAGGCAACCGCCTTTTGGCCCAGCGCCAGCACCGCTTCCGGTCCGCCCATCGCCTCGACGTACTTGGTCGCCACGGCCTCGGGCGGCAGCGGGTTGAGGTTCGCCGGGTTGCCGTCGTACCAGCCGAGATAGCGCTGGTAGACCGCCTTGGCGTCATGGCTCAGCGTACCGTAGTAGCCCTGATTGAACCAGCGGTCGGCCAGCGGCTTCGGCAGCTTGAGGTTCTCGGCGATCTCCTCGCCGGTCATCCCTTCGTTCATCATGCGGACCGATTGGTCGTGCAGGTACTTGTACATGTCCCGGTGCGCGCCGAGGTAGTCGAGGATCTTCGCATTGCCCCAGTGCGGCCAGAAGTGCGAGGTGATCAGCGTGTCCGTCCGGTCGCCGTAAAGCGCGATCGACTTCGTAAGATCGTCCGCCCAGGCCTTCGCATCGCGCACTTGCGCGCCGCGCAGGGTCAGGATGTTGTGCAGCGAGGAGTTGGCGTTCTCGGCCATGTCGAGCACGCGCAGCTGCGGCATGTAGATCGCCATTTCGGCGGGCGCCTCGGTATCGGGCATGTACTGGAATTCTAGGGTTACGCCGTCGATGGTCATCGTCTCGCCGGTCTTCGTGACTTCATGCGTCGGCGGCAGCATCTGCACCGCGCCGGTCGCATTGCCGAGGCGGTTGAAGGCCGGGCCGATGCCGTCGCTGATGTCGGCCTTCGGGCCGGTGCCGATGAGGTGGCCGAAGGCATAGATCGCGCGGCGGCTCATGGCGGGGCCGGCGATCACGTTCTCCGATATCGCTTCCTTGAGGAACCCGCCGGGCGCCACGATCGGCACCTTGCGCGCGGCGACCTCCTCCGGGCTGATGACGCCCGCCGCGCCGCCGAAGTGGTCGATATGCGAATGGGTGTAGATCACGCCCATGACCGGTTTGTCGCCCAGCTTCGCGCGGACGAGGTCCATCGCCGCCCTGGCGCTCTCCACCGTGGTCAGGGTATCGATGACGATGTAGCCGGTCTTGCCGAGCACGACCGTCAGGTTCGCCAGCTCGATCCCGCGCACCTGATAGACGCGGTCGGTCACCTTGAAGAGCCCCGACTGCGAGAGCAGCTGCGCATTGCGCCAGAGGCTGGGGTTCACGGTATCCGGGCGCTTGCCCTTGAAGATGTCGAGTTCCTTCAGGTCGCGGATGCGCTTGCCGTCGGGCTTCCTGATCTCGCCGCCGGGAACGCCTGCGACGAAGCCGCGCGTGGCGAGGTCGAAGTCTTCCCTGTCGTTCCACGGCAGGCCGGCGGTGGTCTCCTCGAAGTAGCGCAGCGTCGCGGCCGAGGCGGGCTTCTGCGCGCTATCCGCATCCTGCGCGCCGACATGACCGCCCGCGCCGAGGGCAAGGAGCGAGACGGCGGCGATTGCCGCTACGAAGCGTGGGCGATGGGCCATGGACATCCTCTTTTATGCGACCGTAGCGCAAACCCTCACGATCCGCGCCTGACAGGCCGGGCGCAGTGTCGGGATGCCGCCGGGAGAGGCAAATCCGCCGGCCTGCGCGCGGCCTCTTTCCCGGTTGTGATATTCCCCCGGAGCGCCTCGCGTAAGCCCCTCGCTCGCCCATCCGCTTGCTAAGCGGCGAAAAAAGCGAGCGAGGACTAGCGATGAGTGGAACTGCCTATATCTGCGACGCGGTGCGCACGCCTATCGGCCGTTACGGCGGCGGTCTGGCCGCGATCCGTGCCGACGATCTGGGCGCGGTTCCGCTGAAAGCGCTGCTGGCGCGCAATCCCGGTCTCGATCCGGCGGCGGTGGAGGAAGTGTTCTACGGCTGCGCCAACCAGTCGGGCGAGGACAACCGCAACGTCGCGCGCATGAGCCTGCTGCTGGCGGGCCTGCCGCATACGGTGCCGGGCGTGACGCTCAATCGCCTCTGCGCCTCGGGCCTCGAAGCGGTCGGCGCGGCGGCGCGGGCGGTGATCGCGGGCGAGATGGACCTGGCCTTCGCGGGCGGCGTCGAGAGCATGACCCGCGCGCCCTTCGTGATGGGCAAGGCCGACAGCGCCTTCGGCCGCGCCCAGAAGCTTGAGGACACGACGATGGGCTGGCACTTCGTCAACCCCGCGCTCGATGCGCTCTACGGCACCGAGACGATGCCGCGCACCGGCGAGAACGTGGCGAAGGACTTCGGCATTGCGCGCGCCGATCAGGACGCCTTCGCGCTGCGCAGTCAGGATCGCGCGGCGGCGGCGCAGGAATCGGGCTTCTTCGCCGAGGAGATCGTCGCCACCCCGGTCCCCGGTCGCCGCAGCGGCGACGTGGTGGAAGTCTCGGTGGACGAACACTTGCGGCGCGGCACCACGCTTGAGACGCTCGCCCGCCTCAAGCCGCTGTTCGAGCCCGGCGGCACGGTGACGGCGGGGAATGCCTCGGGCATCAACGACGGCGCGGCGGCGCTGATCGTCGCCAGCGAGGCGGCGGTGAAGGCCCACGGCTTGACCCCGCGCGCACGCATCCTGGGCATGGCTTCGGCCGGGGTGGAGCCGCGCGTGATGGGCATCGGCCCGGTTCCGGCTACCCGCAAGCTGATGGCGCGGCTGGGGCTGACGATCGGAGACTTCGATGCGATCGAACTGAACGAGGCGTTTGCCAGCCAGGGCCTTGCCGTCATGCGCGAACTGGGTCTGGCCGATGATGCGCCGCAGGTGAACCCGAACGGCGGCGCGATCGCGCTGGGCCACCCGCTCGGCATGTCGGGTGCGCGGCTGGTGCTGACGCTGGTGCACCAGCTGGAGAAGACCGGCGGCAGGCGCGGCCTCGCGACGCTGTGCGTCGGCGTCGGCATGGGGCTGGCGCTGGCGGTCGAGCGGGTCTGAGCGGAACGAAGGGGCGGACATCGCCGTGATGCCCGCCCCTTCGATCTTGGCTCAGAACCGGTAGTTCGACATGATCCCGAAGTAGTTGCCCTTCTTCGCGCCGGCTTCGGCGAAGTCGTCACCCGGCTTGAAATACGTCTCGAACAGCCGGAAGGCGAGGCGCGAGGTGGCCTGCCACGAGGCTTCCAGGTTCAGGTCGGTGCCGATGAACCGCGAGCCTTCGTAAGGCGCGAACGAGGAACCGGTCGGGCCGATGTAGACGCCGTCGGCCTTGCTCTGGCGCCACAGGAAGTCGGGCCCCGCCATGATCGTCAGGTTGTTGACCGGCTTCAGCGTCACCGACGGGTAGAGATCCATCAGGTTCGAGAAGTTGAAGAACGCGGCCTCGCTGAACAGCGGCAGGCGCGGCGAGGCGGCGACGAACGTGCCGGCCTTGCCGTCGGAAAGGTCGTCGTCGCCGCTGAAGGCGTTGGCGCGCAGGCCCAGGCGGGGCTTCATCGGCAGTGCGGGCCAGGTGTAGCCTGCCTCGAACAGCACGCCCCAGGCGCGGATGTCCTGGTCGGCGAAAGTGCCGCGCTGCAGCGCGCCCTCGAGGTCGAAGTCCACCTGCGCATTGCGCTTCCACAAGCGGGCGCCATACGTGCTGCGATCGTCCGCGCCGCTGCCTTCGCGCAAGTTGGCGGTCTCGCGCTTCATCTCGTACCAGTAGAGGTCGGTGCCGAAGCCCGCCACGGTGTTGGGCGCGCTGACATAGACGCCGTGGAAGACCTTCGACTTGTCGCCCTCGTCGTCGAAAGTGCCTGGGGTGATGGCGACCGGACGGGTGGCGAACACGTCCACCGAGACCTTGCCCGGCAGGATGTAGGTCGCGCGTACGCCCTGGTAGGTGAAGCGCATGTTCAGCCCCTCGCGCACGCCCGCCAGCTTGCCGTTGCCGAGCGGCATCTCGAAGCGGCCAGGGCGCACGGTGATCTTGCCGGCATCGCCCAGCGGCACGGTGACGTCGAGGAACGCCTGGTAGACGTCCAGCTTGTCGCGGTTGGGGGCGGTGGCGTACTGCTCGTCGTACTCGCGGTTGTCGCCCAGTTCCACGTAGGCGCGCAGGTTCTGCCCGAGATGCAGGTCGCCGATCAGGCGCAGGCGGCTCTGCACCGGGTCGTTGCTGTCATTGGCGGTGCGGCCCAGGTTCGCGTGATGCCAGTTGGTGTAGTAGACGCGCGCCTCGCCGCCGATCGAGAGGTAGACGTCATCCTCGACGTCGAGGGGAATGTGGCGGATCTTCTCGATGAAGGGGGCGTCGGCGGCGGGCACCTTCGACCAGTCCTCGGTCCAGCGGATCGACTGGGGCATGCCGGGCGGGCCCTTGCGGCCGCCGGGTATCGCTTCGGCCGGCTTGGCCTGCGACTTGGCGGGGCGGATTCCCGGAGGCGAGGCCGAGGCCTGCGGACCGCCGGAGGAATCCTTCGCGTCGTCGTCAGGGGCGACCGACTGGGCGGCGGCGATGGCGGGGATCGTGGCGGCAAGCGCCGCGATGGCGGCAGTGGCGGCGAGCAGAGCGGTGCGACCCGAAAGCTTCGTCGGCATGGTATTCAAGTCCTCTCTCGAAGGACGCGGCCGGTCTTTGCGGCCGCGTCCGGTATTGGGTCAGGCGGCCTTGGTCAGGCAATCGCGCTTTCGCGGTAGCGCACCAGGCTCAGCGCGATGCCGCCGACCAGCGTGCCGCAGCCCATGATGATGGCGACGACGGCCAGCGGAGTGCCGCTTGCGAAGAGCAGGCCCGCCATGATCGGCCCCATCGCGGCGCCGGCGCGGCCGATGCCGATGACGAGGCCGGTTCCCCCCGCGCGCAGCGAGGCGGGGAAGCTCTGGGCGATCACCGCATAGAGCCCGGCCGTCGCGGCGTTGGTGAAGAAGCCGCCGATGCAGGCGATCACCGACAGGCTGGCGAGGGTGGTGAAGCCCTGTCCGAACACCGTCACGCCGATCGCGCCGCAGATCATCGCGCCGATCACCAGCGGGCGCACGCCGATCTTCTGGGTGAGCAGGCTCAGCACGATCGAGCCGCTGGCGCCGCCGACGTTCGCCCAGACCAGCACGCCGCCCGCCGAAGCCGGCGGAAAGCCCATGTCGACGACGATCTTGGGGATCCACTTCACCAGGAAGTAGAAGGTCATCATGTGCGAGAAGTAGGCGAGGATCAGCAGCAGCGTGACGCCGGCGATGCCCGGCGCGAAGAAGGCGCCGAAGCTGAAGCGCGTCGGCGCCTCGTCACGCGGGGGCAGTTCGGCCAGCGGCGCGCGGCCCTGGCGCACCATCGTGCGGTTGATCTTGTCGAGCGCGCCCGCGGGGCGCTTGTGCAGCAGGAAGGCGATCGTCTCGGGCACCAGCCACAGCACCAGCGGGATGAACAGCGCGGTGATGAGCGCGCCGAATTCGAACACCGCCTGCCAGCGGCCGGTGGCGTCCAGCGCCAGCGTGGCGATGATGCCGCCGACGATCGCGCCCATCGGATAGCCGCCCGCCATGATCGCGACCGAGAGGTTGCGGCGGCGCGCGTTCGAGCATTCCGCGACAATGGCGTTGGTCGCCGCCAGCATGCCCCCGATGCCGAGGCCGGTGAACAGACGGAATGCCGAGAGCACCGTCACGTCCGGCGCGACCGAGGCGAGGAACATGCCGCTCGCCATGATGACGAGGCAGGCCAGGATGGTCGGGCGGCGACCGATGCGGTCGGCCATGGCACCCAGGAAGAAGGCGCCGATGCCCATGCCGATGAGTTCCATCGACAGCACGAGGCCGAGGGCGGCGCGATCGATGCCCCAGTCCTTGGCGATGCCGGGCGCGGCGAAGCTGATCGACAGCACGTCGAAGCCGTCGAGCGCGTTGAGGGCGGTGGCGACGGCGATGGCGATCACCTGCCGCGAATGCATGGGTTCGCGCGCGATGATCGCGCGCGGGTCGGTAGTGTTCATGTCCTCTCGATCCACTTCATGTATGGGCCTTGCAGCGAGCCCGGAAGCGCGCGTGCGGCCTGACGCGCCATCGGGACGCAGCCCGTGGCGGTGTGGTGCAGAATAAGCATATGCGGATCGGCGACGGCGCCGATTGTGGTGGCCATTTCAGTATCCCGTTCAAGCGTGTGGTTCCGCTTGACTGCGCCGGATGAGCCCTATGGAAGATTCGCCCTGCCGCGCCCGTCGCACAGGCGCTTGCATCCTCTCCAGGATTCATATCGAGCGCGTTCGGCCTTGGTTCTCAATGCGGTGGCCGCTGCGGATGAGGTCTCTTCGGAGCAAAACCCCGGCGAGTCTATCGAGCGACCTCGAAATCCTATGAGAATAAGCCTAAAATTATATCGCTGGTCACAGCTTCGGATGCCGATCAGTATCAGAAATACATTTTAGAAACATAAGGTTGAATCAGTTTCGCGAAGGCGAGGCCCCGGGCTCTCGGCGTCAGTTCCGGTCGGCGAAATCGTGGCGGTTGCGTCCGTTGCGCTTCGCGCGATAGAGCGCCTCGTCGGCTTCCACGAACAGGGCGTCGGCCTCGGCGGGAACCGCTCCCGCCTCTGCGGCGGCGATGCCGATGCTCGCGGTGAGCCGGCCGAGCGGGCTGGCGGGGTGGGCGATGGCCAGCCGCGCTATCGCCTGCCGGCAGTTGGCCGCGACTATGGCCGCGCCGGCGGCGTCGGTGTCGGGCAGGACAATTACGAATTCCTCGCCCCCGAAACGGCACGCGGCATCGCCGGCGCGCCGCAGGCATCCGGTCAGGGCGTCCGCGACGCGCCGCAGGCAGCGGTCTCCTTCCGGATGGCCGAGCGCATCGTTGTAGGCCTTGAACCAGTCGATATCGATGATGAGCAGGGCCAGCGGCGCCTGCCTGCGCCGGGATCGCCGCAGTTCGTGCCGCAGCGTCGCTTCCAGCCCGCGCCGGTTGAGCAGGCCGGTCAGGTGATCGGTGCGCGTTGCGGCCATGAGCCGGCGCCGCGACTGCCGCAGCACCGTCTCGACCCGGGCGCGGCGGCTCAGGTCCAGCGCGACGACGAGCAGGCCGTCGCAAGCCGCGTCCTGCGTGGCATGGAAGGTCGCCGCGTAGCGGCGGCCCCGGGCGGTGAATTCGTGCGTCGGCAACGGGGCACCGAGCGCGGCGAGTTCGAAGCATCGCCGGATGACCGGCTCCGAGAGCGGCAGCAATTCGCCCGCCGAGAGGCCTTCGAGCGTGGGCAATCCGAAGATCGCGGCGGCGGGCTCGCTGGCCCTGGCGATGCGCTGGTCGCGCCCGACGAGGCAGGTCGCCAGCGATGCGGACCCGAACAGCTGTTCCACGATCTTCCCCATCCATCTCGAGCCGACTTGCGACCCCGGAGTGGTGCCCCCCAAGCGCGAGAGCCGGCGCATATTCGCAGATTTCGCGTACTGTCATGTAAAGAAATGATAAATCGGGCAGCGTTCGGCTTTGAGACATGGCCTGTAAAAGATTGCAAAGCGTACCGCGCGCGTCTCGCATTCGGCGCCGGCGCTGCTATTGCGGAAGGGCAGCGCGCCGATGGGCGCAGAAGGGCGACCGTGCGCATAGCGATACTCGAGGACGATGTGGCCCTGGCGGGGCTCGTGGAGATGACCCTTGCCGAGGCGGGGCATAGCTGCGAGGTGTTCGGCGATGGCCAGCTGCTCGTCCGCGGCCTGCACCGCGCGACGTACGACGTGCTGATCCTCGACTGGAACGTTCCCGGACTTTCGGGTCTCGAGGTGCTGGCCTGGACGCGCGCCAATCTCGATGTGTCGCCGCCCTCGCTGATGCTGACCAGCCGTTCGGCCGAGGAGGACATCGTCGCCGGGCTTTCGGCCGGAGCGGACGACTACGTCATCAAGCCGGTGGCGCCGGCGGTGCTGAAGGCGCGCGTCAATGCGCTGGCCCGCCGTGCCTATCCGGCGGCGCTGCCGGGGATCGAGAACTATGGCTGCTACTGCTTCGATACCCGCGCTGAGAGCGTCGAGCTTTCCGGCACGCCGATCGCGCTCACCGCAAAGGAATTCGCGCTGGCCCTGCTGCTGTTCCGCAACATGCACCGGGCTCTGGCGCGCGCCTACATCTTCGAGGCGGTCTGGGGTCGCAATCCCAACCTGCCGACCCGCACGCTCGACGTGCACATCTCCAATGTCAGGACCAAGCTGCACCTGCGACCGGACAACGGGGTGAAGCTGGTGCCGATCTATGCCTATGGATATCGACTTGAAGCATTGGCCTCGTAACCTCGCCGCCGCGCTTGCCCTTGGCGCTGCGGTCCCGGCCACGGCGGCACCGGCGCCGGCTCCGGTCCCTGCCACGGCTGGAACGCGTCCCGCCACCAGTGCCGATGTACGGCCCGATGTGCGTTACGTGGTCAAGCCCGGCGACAACCTGTTCCGTCTTGCCGCGACTTATCTCATCAGGCCCGATACCTATCGCATCGTCCAGCGCCTCAACCGCGTCGCCGACCCGCTGCGGCTGCCGGTGGGCATGGTGCTGGTGATCCCGCGCGAACTGCTGCGCCACGAGGCGGTACGCGCCGCCGTCCACAGCGTCAGCGGCGCGGTGCGGGTCGATGGCCGGCCTGCCACCGTCGGCATGACGGTGGGCGAGGGCGTGCTGATCGAGACCGGGCAGAAGTCGTTCGTCTCGCTGGTCCTGCCCGATGCGACCAGCATCGCGCTGCCCTCGCAGTCGGCGGTGCGCGTGCAGCGGCTGCGCCGGGTCGTGCTGGACAGCCATGTCGAGCGCCTGTTCGGCATCGAGCGCGGCGGCGCCAGCGCTACGGTGACGCCGATGACCGATCCGCTCAGCGACTTCCGCTTTTCCACCCCGCGCGCGATCACCTCGGTACGCGGCACCAAGTTCCGGATGGGCTACGAAGCCGAGACGGGGGTTGCGACCAGCGAGGTGCTCGAAGGCAAGGTGGGCTTCGAGGGGGAGGAGCACGGCGCGCAGGCGCTTCCCGCCGGCTACGGCACCACGAGCGCGCTGCCTGCCCCGGTCGAACTGCTGCCGCCGCCGGTCCTGCGCGATGCAGGCGCGGTCCAGTCGGGCGAGGGGCTGCGCTTCGCCTTCGATCCGGTTGCGGGGGCCAGATCCTACCACGTCCAGGTCGGCAGTGACGCGGCGTTCCTGCAGGTACTGGACGAGACGACCTCGGCCGCGCCGGAAGCCGGGTTCGCCTCGCTGCCCGACGGCGCCTACTTCGTGCGCGCCACCGCGATCGACGGCAACGGGCTGGAAGGCGAGCCGGTGGTCCAGCGCTTCGAACGCCAGCTTGTTCGCCTGCGCATGGGGATCGAGATGGGCTGGGCGGGGGCTTACCGCCAGTATCTGTTCTGGTGGGACGTGCCCCAGACCCCCACCACGCGGTTCCGCTTCCAGCTCGCCAGGGCCGGGCGCGAGAACCGGCCGATCGTGGACCTGCCCGATCTTTCGGTCACCTCGCAGCCGGTGATCGACCTGCCGCGTGGCGCCTATCGCTGGCGCATCATGATAAGCCGGGACGTCGACGGCAAGGCCGTGTCCGAATGGACCGCCTATAGCGAACTGAGGGTCGAGGGAGGCTGGTGAGGCCGGAGCGGCACCTCCGGCTTCGCACCCAGTGGTGGCTGATCGCGATCCTGACGAGCCTGCTCGTCACCGTCATGACCATGGACCGCACGATGGCGCGGTTCGACAACGTGATCTACGATCACCTGCTGCAACTGACGCCCGCGCCGGCCTCGCAGTCGATCCTGCTGGTCGAGATCGATGACGAGAGCGTGCAGCGGCTCGGCCGCTGGCCGTGGAGCCGCGCGGTGCATGCCGCGCTCGTCGATCGGCTGAATGCCGGGCGGCCGAAGGCGATCGGCTACGACGTCCTTTTCACCGACCCGACCGACGGTAACGACGATGCGGCGCTCGGCCGGGCGATGGGAGCCGGTGCCCCGGTGTTCCTGCCGTCGCTGCCGGGGCAGCTGGCGGGCACGCCGGTGCCGCTGCTGCCGATCGCCCCCCTCCGCCAGGCCGCGCGCGGCACTGGCTATGCCACCATCGAGCCCGATTCCGACGGCGTCGTGCGCACGGCGCCGGATGGGGATGCAGGCGAACATCTGATGACCGTGCTCGCGCGCGGGGTTCCCGGTGGCGCGGCGGCGCCTGCGCGCGGCAGGCTGATCCCGTTCGGCGGCGGCGCCGGGCGCTGGCCCGAGGTTTCCGCCGCGGCAGTGCTGGCGGGGGAAGTGCCCGCCGAGCTGCTGCGCGGCCGCATCGTCCTCGTCGGCGCGACTGCGTCGGGGCTCGGCAGCCGCTATGCGACGCCGACCGGAAGGGTCATGTCCGGGCTCGAGATCGAGGCCTATCTGCTGCAGGGACTGCGCAGCGATGCGATGATGGTCCGGGCGGGGCTCGTCGCCTGCCTTGCGCTGGCGCTGGTGCCGCTGTGGGCGCTTCTGGTCGCGCTTGGTCCCGTTCGGCGACTGCCGGCACTGGCCAGTTTCGGGCTGTGCGGCGGGCTGGTGCTGGGCGCATCGGTGCTGGCTCTGGCCGTCTTTCGCATCTGGTTGCCGCCCTCGGCCGCGCTCACGGGGCTGGCGATCGCCTATCCGGTCTGGGGCTGGCGGCAGCTGGCGGTGATCGAGCGGTTCATGCGCGCGCAGCTGGAGCGGCTCCAGGGCGAGCCGGCGCCGGTCCCGCAGGCGCATGGCGAGCCCACCGAGCGCGGTGTCGGCTACACTATCGCGCTGCTGCGCGCGGCGATCGCCCGCGACCGCGAGATGCGCCACTTCGTCGCCGACCGGCTCGACCAGTTGCCGGATGCGACGCTGGTGGTCGATCTGGAGGGCCGGATGCTCCTCGCCAACGTGGCCGCGCGCCGGCTGTTCGCCTCGTTCGGGGACGGCCTGGGGGGCAGCCTGGGCGAGGGCGCGAGCGCGCAGGCGGCGCTCCGGCATTTCCGCCTGACCGGAAGCGGCGGCGCGGTGCCGTTCCCGCCTTCCGGCGAAGGGCCGGTCACCTGCGAGGCGCAGCTGGACCAGGCGCGGTTCTTTCTCGTCGGCATGGCGGGGCAGACTTCGACCGGTGGGGAGCGCGTGGGGTGGGTGATCCGCTTCGTCGACATCAGCGAGGCGAAGGCGGTCCAGCGCCAGCGCGACGACGTGGTGCAACTGCTCACGCATGACATGCGCTCGCCGCAGGCTTCGATCCTCGCCGTCCTGGAGACCGCGCAGGCCGACCGGATCGCGGCAAGGGAATCCGATGCGATCCGCCATTATGCGGAACGAACGCTGCAGCTGGCCGACGGCTTTGTCCAGCTCGCCCGCGCGGAGAACCTCGAATATGCACTGGAGGAGGTCGATCTTGGCGACATGCTGATGGACGCGATCGACGATCTCTGGCCGCAGTCGCGGGCCAAGGCCATCGACATCGCGACCCGGGGCGACGCGCGGCTGCTCGTCACCGTCGAGCGTTCGCTGCTGACGCGGGCGCTGGTCAATGTGATCGGCAATGCGATCAAGTACAGCGGCGAGGGCACGACGATCACCTGCAGCCTCTCGCGCGAGGTCGACGACGCCGCGGCCGCCTGGGCCGTCTGCGCGATCGCCGATCAGGGGCGCGGCATCGACGCGGATCTCAGGGACGCGATCTTCGAGCGTTTCCGGCGCGGTCCGGTGGGGTTGGGGCCCCGCACCAGCGGCGCGGGACTGGGCCTGAGCTTCGTTCATACCGTGATGGTGCGCCATCGCGGCCGGATCGATTGCGCCAGCGAGCCGGTCGAGGGCACCACCTTCACGCTGAGGCTGCCGCTGACCGGCGCGTGACGTTCGTACAGAGTTGGATCAGTCCGAACAGGACGGGCTTCAGGACGTCTCGATCATCCAGGCCGCGCCGAGCAGGATGCCCCACAGCACGGCATTCGTGCCCAGGATCCACACCAGCTTGCCCGCCATATAGCGGCGCGTCGGCGCCGGATATTCGGACGTCAGGGAAGCAAACTTGGCGTCGATCATGCAGGTGCTCCGCGAAGGAGCCTGCTTGTCGCACACCTGCCCGCCTCCTGCGTGTAAAGGAGTGTCAATTCACCGGGTAGGCCTCGGCCAGGGCATGGAGGCGGGTGCGGATGTCGTCGGGCAGGGGCACCGGGTCGCGGTGATAGTCGCGCCGCCCGGCTACGGCACCTTCGACGAGATCGTCGTGCAGGCTGCCCATCAGTCCGTTGATCGCGGCGAGGAAGCGCGACATGCGCAAGATCCGCTCGTCCGGTTCGAGCGTGCGCATGGTGTCGTAGAACGCCACCTGCCGGCTGACGATCTTGCGCATCGCGTGGAACCGGTGCGCGGTCGGCGGCGCCTGCGCCAGCCATTGGCCGAGACGGCCCATCTCCGCCGCGCGGTAGCGCAGGAAGCCCGGCGCGTCGTCGAGCCGCACGCCGTCCACTTCGCGGCGCACCGCCAGCCACACCGGCCATGCCACCAGCAGCCGCAGCAGCAGCGCATAGCCGAGCACGGCCGCGCGCCGGCGGTTGCGGAAGGCGTCCTGCAGATGCCCCATCACCGCTACGGTGGCGCCGAACAGCGGCGGCACCCGGTGGTGCGAGCCGTAGAGCACCAGGGCGAAGCGCAAGTGCTTGTAGCGCGCGCGGATCAGCTTGTAGCGCCGCCGCGCGTCCTGCGGCAGGTCGCCGGCCAGCAGCAGGGTCGCGGTCAGTGCGCGCAAGTCCGAGCGGATCGCGCCCTCTCGCCAGAACTGCACGCACAAGTCGAGGCAGCGGCGCATCATCCCCGCCTCGCAGGCGACCGGGATCGGCCGGGGCAGGCTGACCACGGGATCGACCACGTCGTCGGTTTCGACCGCGTCGAACAAGGCATCGAGCACCGGTGGGGGATAGATGAAGCGCCCGGTCATGCGGCCGCTCCGATCGCGGGGGCATGCGACAGGCCCTGCCGGCCGCGATAGGCGTGGACCGTGGGCACCAGCATGAACAGCGTCTTGAGGCAGACCCCCGCGACGTAGGCGAGCCCCGCGCCCCAGATGCCAAAGAGATGGACTAGCGCGACCAGCAACACGGCATATCCCAGTGCCGCAGTGCCTTCCGCCGCCAGCGCGGAACGCTCGCGTCCGGCCATGTAGAGCAGCGATTCCAGCGGGAAGGCGGCCATGGCGACGACCAGCGAGGCGGTCATCAACTGCAGCAGGTCGTAGGCCTCGACGTAGCGCTTGCCGAATACCAGGTCGATCACCGGCTCGCCGCCGATGGTCACGACCAGCAGCACGACGAGGGCGATGGCGCCGGAAATCAGCGCGCTGCGCACCGCCAGCTGCCAGGGATGGCGGCTGCTGGGGTCGAGCCGCATGATCTCCGGATAGAAGCTGCGTGACATGAGTTCGGCGGGCTTGCTGGCGGAATCGAAGAAGGTCGCGGCGATCTTGAACAGGCCGGCGGCGGCCGGGCTCAGCAGGGCGCCGACGATGAGGTTGCTGACCGGGCCCCATGCCGCCCAGATCGAGTGCGCGACATTGGTGGTCCACACGAAGCCCCAGGCGCGGTGGAGGCGGCGGGCGGGGCCGAACAGTCCCGGCCGCAGCGCGCCGCGCACCTTGCGGCGGCGCAGTTCCTGCACCGACATCGCCCACAGGCACAAGTCGCCGCCAAGGTCGGCGACGTACCAGGTGAGCACGAAGCCGGTGAAGCCGAAGCCGCCGAAGTAGGAAATCACCGCCCCCACCGCGCGCAGCAGCGGCGAGACGAGCTGTTGCATGGCGATCTGGTCGAAGCGGTCGAAGACGCGCAGGATGCCGGTGGGGGTCGCGGCGGTCATCGTCGGGATGAGCGTGCAGTAGAGCAGCGCCAGGTTCAGGTTCTGCGCACCGATGCCGAACCATTCCGCCGCCCATGGCAGCAGGATCATGCCGCCGGCCATGCCGATCAGGCCGCTGGCAAGGTCCAGCCCGAAAGCGAACCCGGTGACGTCGCGCAAGGCGGCCATGTCGCCGCGCTCGAGCGCCGGGGCGCCGTAGCGTACGATGAACTGCCAGGTCTGGAACTTGACCACGGCGCCGACGCCGTTGGCGTAGGAGTGGATCAGCACCAGCGTGCCGAACAGCGCCGGGCTCATCCCCCGGCCCGCGCAGGCCAGCGCTACAAGCCCCAGTACCGCGCCGCCGAGCTTGCCCGAGGCGAGGTAGGAGGCGTTGCGCAGGATGGTGCGGAACACCCCGTCCGAAAGCCAGCGCTTCATCGAAAGCCTCGCGATCATGCCGCCCTCGGCTCCGTGCGCGAGGAGAGCAGTTCGGTGATCGCGGCCTTGGCGCGGTCGATCACATCGTCCAGCGGGGCGCAGGCGTCGAGATCGACGATCGGCGCGGGCCCGAAGCTGAGCCGGGGCACGTCCGCGACCTTGCGCGCGAGCGAGGTGAAGCGATGGTCGGGCTTGCGCGCCGCCGCCACGTCGAGCGGCACGTTGAGTCGCAGCACGAGGTCGGGTGCCTGCGCCGCCATCGCCTCGAACATGCGCCGTTCGGAGGCGGCGAGCAGGCCGACGAGGCCGGTCGTCCGCGCGGCGGCAAGGCCGGGGCCGTCCATCGGGCCGGGCACCGCGACTTGCGGGAAGCGATCGGCGACGATCGCATGGCCGGCGGCGCGCAGCCGGGTCATGCGGTTGAACCGCCGCATGCGGCGCAGCGCGAAGGCATAGATCACCAGCGCCGCGAGCAGGCCGGGGCCGCCTTCGCCCTGGGCCTTGCGTGCCTTGGCGTGGATCGACTTGTCGATGCGCCCGCCCAGCAGCGGCAGGCGGGCGAGCACGCGGCCGATGTTGCCCGACTGCTTGCCGAGATGGCAGGTGATCGTCGGCCGGGACTGCGACAGCCAGGATTGCAACTCGTCCGTCACGGTCGACTTGCCCGAGCCGTCGCAGCCGACGACGGCGATCAGCGGGGCGGGGAAGGCGGCGTTCATGCGGCCAGTGCCTCGACCTGGACGAGCGCCAGTACGGTCGCCAGCACTTCGGGATAAGGGCGCGTCGCATCGACATCGACGATGCGCGCGCCGTCGAACCGCAGGGTCGGCACGATCGCCAGCTTCTTCTCCAGCAGCGCCCGGGTATGATCGGACTTGCGCGCGAGCGCGGTCTCGACGGTGACATTGAGGCGGATGACGAGGGTGGGGCGATAAGCGGCCATGTCCTGATACAGCCGCCTCTCACGCGCGGCGAGGCGCTCGACCGCGGCCGACCCGTGCCGCGTCCACGACAGGCCCGGGCCGTCGAAGCCGCCGGCCAGTTCGGCCTGCGGGTAGCGATCGGTGATGACCCGGACGCCGTGGCGGCGCATCGCCAGAACCCGGTCGAACCGCCGCTTGCGCGCCAGCGAGAAGCCGAACATCGCCAGCGCCGTCGCCAGTCCCGGCAGCCGCTTGTCGGGGGCGGCATGCGCCTTGTCGGCCTTGTTCGTCAGGAAGCGTTCGACGATGCCGCCGACGAGCGGGATGCGGCCGATGCGCCGCCCGAGGTCGCCGGTGCCGAGGCCGAGGTACATCGAGCGCGTGGGCGCCTCGCGGTCGAGCAGCGCGGTCAGGTCGCGCGCCAGCGTGGACTTGCCCGATCCGTCGCAGCCGACCAGCGCCACGCAGGGGGCCAGCAGATCGCGCTGCCGCGTCGCGGGGCCGCCGGGATTGCGGGCCGGGCCTGCCTCGAAGGGTGTGAAGACCGCGGCCGCGCGCGGTGTCGAATGTATCGTCATAGGTCTTGTCGCCAATGGTCCTGCGCTTTTCGCGCCCTGCATGCCGGGTGCTTCCAGGCGCCCCGGACCGTGCCCCCTAGACCCCGAACCTGATGCGAAGCTGATGGCGCGAAGAAAGCTCGGGCGGTTTGACGAAGACCCGGAAACTGGCGTAATTCCAACGCTCGCCCTTCCCCCGGTCCTGTTCGGAGCGCCTGCATTGCCCCGCCTGCTGCTTGCGGAAGACGACTGCGACCTTGGCCCGGCGATCCGCCGCGCGCTTGAGCTGGAGGGCCATGCGGTGGACCTGTTCACCCGCGGCGACGATGTCCTGGCGGCGGCGCGCGGCGGCGATTACGACGTGATCCTGCTCGATCTCGGCCTGCCGCACGGGTCGGGGCTGGAGGTTCTGCGCGCGCTGCGATTGGCGCGCGATGCGACGCCGGTGATCGTCGTCACCGCGTTCGACCGCACCCAGCAGCGCGTCGCCGGGCTCGATGCCGGGGCCGACGACTACGTGGTCAAGCCGGTCGATCTGGAGGAACTGGCGGCGCGCATCCGCTCGCAGTTGCGCCGCCGCGACGGGCGGGCGGACGACAGCATCGTCGTCGGCCCGGTGGCGCTGGATTTTACCGGCCACGTCGTCACCCTGGACGGGCAGGACGTGCCGCTCACCGCCAAGGAGTTCCGCGTCCTTGCGCTGCTGATGCGGCGCAGCCGCCGCTTCGTGTCCAAGGCGGACCTCGAGGCCGAGCTTTACGACCACGACCACTGGGCCGAATCGAACACCGTCGAAGTCGCCATCTCGGCCCTGCGCCGCAAGTTCGGGCGCGATTTCATCCGCACCGAGCGCGGGCTGGGCTACATGGTCGGAGGGCAGGCCCGGTGAGGCGGCCTTCGCTTTCGGTCCAGCTCTACCGCCGCGTGCTGCTGCTGCTGGCGCTGACCGGGCTGGCGATCGGCAGCGTGCTCTACATGGTCGCGCTGCGCGAGATCGGCCGCGCCTCCGACGCCCAGCTCGTCAATGCCGCCCGGCTGCTCTACATGATGACGCAGGATGACGTGGCGACCGGAGTGCTGGTGCGGCACGACAGCGTCGTCGCCGCCGATGGCGATCCGCTGCTTTCGACGCAGGAGACGCAGGCGTTCCAGGCCTCCTACGATTCGTGCATGTTCGCGGTGTTCTGGCAGGGGCGGCTGATCGCGCGGTCGGGCTGGGGCGCTCCGGTCGACCGGGTACCCCGCCGCCCTGGCCTGCACGATTTCACGGCGATGGGGGAACAGTGGCGCAGCTACGGCATGCGCGGCCACGACACCCGCCTGCTGATCGTCGTGGCCGAAAGCGGCGCGATGCTCGAATTCTCGATCGGGCGGCTGCTGGGCGAACTCGCGCTGCCGCTGCTGGCGCTGCTGGCGGCGGCGATGGTCGTGCTGTGGTGGACGCTGCGCAAGAGCCTGTCGCAGGTGGAGCGGTTGGCCTCGACGCTGGGCGCGCGTTCGCTGTCGGACCTCGAGCCGCTGCTGCCCGAGGAATGGCCCCGCGACCTCGAGCCGCTGATCGTCGCGCTCAACAAGCTGTTTGCCCGTCTCGAAGGGGCCTACGAACTGGAGCAGGCCTTCACTGACGACGTCGCGCACGAATTGCGCACGCCGCTCGCCGCGATCCGCGCGCAGGCGCAGGTGCTGCGCCGGCTGGCGCCGCAGGGTCTGGGCGAGGATGCCGACCGCCTCGTCGCCATGGTCGATCGCGCCAATGCCCTGATCGACGGCATGCTGACGCTGGCCCGGCTCAACGCCACCGCCGTCACCGCGCGCTCGGTGGACGTGCATGCGCTGGCTGCCGAAGTGCTGGCCGAGGCCTTCGTCGACCTGCCGGAGGACGCGATGGGGCTTTCGGTGATCCCCGATCACATCGTGCGTTGGCGCTGCGATCCCTCGTTGCTGCAGATCGCTCTGTCGGCGGTGATCGGCAACGCGCTTCGCCATGCCCGGGCGGGAGGGCGTCTCGACGTCGCCATCATGCGCGCCTCGGACCGGCTGGTGGTCACCATCGGCGATCGGGGCAGCGGCGTCCCGGCGGCGGAGCGCGAGAGGCTGCTGCGGCGTTTCGAACATGGCGCCTCGGCCAGTTCGGGCTCGGGCCTCGGCCTGTCGATTGCCAGCAAGGCTATGAGCCTGCTGGCCGGCTCTATCCGGCTCGAGGACCGCACCGACGGTCCCGGCCTGCTGGTCATCCTGACCTTGCCTTCGCCCACCGATTAGGCGCAGGATAGAGACTTTCCGGAGCTTTCACGCGATGAACCCAAGGCATGTGCTGGCGGCACTGAGCCTTTTGCCGATCTTCCTGCTGGCGGCCTGCGGCACCGCGCCGCCGCTGCGCCACATGCCGGCCGCGCAGGCGCTCGCCCCGACGGTCGAACGGGCGCCGGATGGCGTGACCCGCAGCACCACGCTTTCGGTGCTGACCTACAATGTCGAAGGCCTCGGCTGGCCGGCGCGCTCCGGCAGGGCGGACGACCTGAACCGGATCGGCGCGCATCTGGCGGCCTTGCGCGCCACCTGCAAGGCGCCGGACGTCGTCATGTTCCAGGAAGTGTTCAGCGGCGCGGCCAAGAAGGCGATCCTGGCGACCGGCTACCCGGCGATCGTCCATGGCCCCCGGCGCACCACGCGCCACGCCACGCTGTTCACCGACAAGCTGCCCGGCCGCGCGAAGATCGGGCGCGGCGAACTGGGCATGAAGCTGACCGGCAGCGGTCTGGTGATCGCCTCGTCCTATCCGGTGCTGTTCACGCGGGACGAGGCCTATGGCCGCCGGTCCTGCGCCGGGATCGACTGCCTGGCCAACAAGGGCATCATGCTGGCGCGGATCTCGATCCCCGGCGTGCCGGCGCCGATCGACCTGTTCGATACCCACATGAACTCCCGCGGGGCGTCGAAGGCTCCGCTGCCGCGCAACCTGGAAGCCCATGCGCGCCAGGCGGTGGAGGCATCGGCCTTCATCGACCGCAACCACGACGACAGCTATCCGATCGTCTTCGGCGGCGATTTCAACATGCGCCATTCGGCGGGGCGATGGGAGAACTTCACCCGCTACCAGCCGATGGAACTGGTCCACCGTGCCTGCATGGCGCCGCAATCGGGATGCGACGTGCGCATGTCGTGGGACGGGGACGAACCCTGGGTCGATACCCAGGATCTCCAGTTCTTCGAAGGCGGCGACAAGGTCGCGATCACCCCGATCCGGGTCGAGGCGCTGTTCGACGGCGGCCCCGCCGGCCCGGTGCTGTCCGACCACGACGGCTTTCTGGTGACGTATCGCCTGACCTGGCGGGAGGGCTAGATGGATCGGCGCGGATCGCTGCCGCCCCTGTCCGCCGCCGCGCCTTTGATCATGGCGAACAGTTCGACCATCGGCGGCAGCGGCGCGATGACTTCGATCAGAGGGCTGAGGCCGTCGCGCGCAGTATCGAGATAGGCGAAGCGCGACAGCGGCAGGCGGCCTTCCAGCAGCACGGGCACGCCGTCCGCCCGCGCCTGTGCCAGCGTGGCCTCGTAGTCATCGATCCAGGTGCCGTAGTGATGCACGCCGCTTTTGCCGCTTTCGAGGAAATCCCGATAGGTGGACGGCGCCGTACCGGGCTGGATCAGTTCGATCATCGTGTCGCCGCTGTAGCTGATCGAGACGCCGCCGAAGATCGGTTCGTCCAGTGGTGCCGGGCTGTCGGCGACGGAGAGTTCCTCGAAGGGAAGGGGAATCGGGAAGTCGTAGAAGGGTCCGACTCCCATCGATTTCGTCCAGTGCTCGACCGCTTCGTCAAGGTCGGGGACGACGTAGGCGATCTGGAAAATCCTGCCATAGATGCGGCTCATCTCGGTCACTCTCCCGCTATGCCGCGTTCCCGTGTCCGGTCGGCACGGGTGGTCGCGATCCTTCTTGAAAAACATTCATGACTGTTTTCTACTGAATGTCCACCCCGAGGGTGAGTCGGACATGAGAGACGGCCGCCCGGTGGATCCCAGAGGAGAGGGATGACCATGATGAAGCTCGATTTCGACGACTGGAACATCCACGTCGGCACGCCGCATCCGTTCAACGCGCGGGTGTCGCCCGCGATCGACAACGGCACCGGGCGGCCCGACCCGTGCCGCTACCACGACCGCGCCTTCATGCGCGAGGAGTGGGAGAAGGTCTTCGCGAAGAGCTGGCTGCTCGCCGGACCTGCTTCCGACATTCCGGAGTCGGGGGACTTCTTCACTTTCGATGTCGGTCCCGAGAGCTTCATCGTCGTGCGCGGCGACGACGGCGCGATCCATGCGCACTACAACGTCTGTCCGCATCGGGGCAGCCGTCTGGTGACTGCGGACTTCGGCTCGCTCGACCGCTTCACCTGCCCGTTCCATTCGTGGAAGTTCGACCTCGAGGGCCGTAACGTCGCGGTCACCGATCCGGAGACGTTCCGGCCCGAAGTGCTTTGCCACGACCGCAATCTCACTTCGGTACGCTGCGAGGTGGCGGTGGGGCTGGTGTTCATCTGCATGGACCCGCAGATCGAGCCGCTGAAGCAATGGCTGGCGCCGATCCTGCCGCATCTGGAACTCTACGACATCGATCGGATGTACGTGGTGCAGCACCGCCGCTCGGACTGGGGCGCGAACTGGAAGGGCGGGGTGGATGCCTTCGCCGAGATCTACCACCTCCATGCCGTCCACCCGCAGACGCAGTGCCTGATGGACGACCGCACGCAGATCGACCTCTGGCCTGGCGGTCTCTCGAGGCAGTTCGTGCCTTTCGCGCAGCCTGCCGCGCGCTACGGCGATCAGGAGACGGTTAACCCCGGCATCCAGTCGATGCTGCGCGATGCAGGTATCGATCCCGAGACTTACAACGGCACCGCCGCAGAGACGCGCCGCGCGGTGCAGGTGGCCAAGCGCCGCCGTTCCGCAGACCTCGGGCTCGGCTATGAGCGGTTCAGCGACAGCCAGCTCAGCGATTCCGTGGTCTATGGCCTGTTTCCCAATGCCCAGATCGGCTGCCACCCGGAGGCGATCTTCCTCCATCGCTTCATCCCGCACGCGAGCGATCCGAACCAGTTCACGTACGACACCTGCATCCTCTACCGCCACGTCGATGCGCCCGGTTACAGCGCTCCGGCATGGATGGGGCTGGGCGAGGACACCGACCTTTCCGGCGCCACCCGGCCCGAGATCGTCCACACCGGCCTTGGCGAGCCGCCGGGGCTTGGCGAAGTGCTGGACCAGGACTCTGATCTCCTGCCCATCGTGCAGGCGGGCGCCCGCTCGCGCGGTTTCCGGGGACCGCTGTGGAGCGAGCAGGAAGGCCGCCTGCGCCACTTCCACGCCGAACTCGACCGCCGGATGGAGGCAGGCGTATGAACTACGATCCGCGCAGCTGGACCGTCCACAAGGGCTCCGACCACCCCTTCGACCAGGCCGCCCCGGCGATTGACAACGGCACCGCGCGCCCTGATCCCGTGCGCTACACCTCGCCCGAATTCTTCGCCCGCGAATGGGACGAGGTCTTCGCCCGCACCTGGCTGCTGGCGGCCCCGTCGAGCGACATTCTCGAGCCCGGCGACTGGGTGAAGTTCGATACCGGCCCCGAAAGTTTCATCGTCGTGCGGCAGGCGGACGGCTCGGTCGCGGCGCACTACAACGTGTGCCCGCACCGGGGCAGCCGCCTCGTCACCGGAGAGATGGGCAGCCAGGACAGCTTCACCTGTCCGTTTCACTCGTGGCGTTACGGGATCGACGGGCACAACCAGAAGGTGACCGACGCCGAGACCTTCCGCCCCGAAGTGCTCTGCCATGGCACCGACCTGACCTCGGTTCGTGCGGAGGAAGCGGCGGGCCTCGTGTTCATCAACATGGACGAAGGCGCGCGGCCGCTGGCCGAGTTCCTTGCACCGATCCTGCCGATGCTGGAGACTTACGGCATGGACCGGATGCACGTCGTCCAGCATCGCCGGTCGGACTGGGCGGCGAACTGGAAGGGCGGGATCGACGCTTTCTACGAGAGCTATCACCTCCACGCGATCCATCCGCAGACGATGGGAGTGATCGACGACCGCACGCACATCGACCTCTTCCCGCACGGCCTTTCTCGCCAGTTCGTGCCGATGGCCCAGCCCAACTCGCACTTCCCGGATCACGAGAGGATCAATCCCGGCATCGCCATGCTGCTGGCTGACGCGGGCGTCGATCCGGACAGCTTCACCGGCACCGCCATGGAAAGCCGCGCCGCGGTGGCCCATGCCAAGCGGGAGCGGGCGGCGCGGATCGGGCTGGACTATTCGCACTTCTCCGATGCGCAGCTGACCGATGCGACGATCTTCGGGATATTTCCCAATACCCAGATCGGCTGCCACCCCGAGGCGGTGTTCCTCCATCGCTTCAAGCCACACGCCGGCGATCCGGAGCAGTTCACGTATGAGACCACCATTCTCTACCGTCACGTCGATGCGCCCGGCTATGGCGCGCCGGGCTGGATGGGGCTGGGCGCGGACGTCGACGTGACGGGCGCGACGCGGCCCGAGGTGGTCCATACCGGGCTCGGTGAACCGCCAGGCATGGGCGAGGTTCTGGATCAGGACTCCGACCTGCTGCCGATCGTTCAGGCGGGCGCGCGTTCGCGGGGATTCCGTGGCCCGCTCTGGGGTGAGCAGGAAGCGCGGCTAAGGCATTTCCATGTCGAACTGGACCGTTGGCTGGAAGGTTAGATGGCACAAATGTTCCGGTTATGATCCTCTGACGGATTGACACCCGGCGCGGCGGCGGCAAGGAGGCGCGGATGGAACAGCCTCTCTATCGCCGCACGATGCCGTCGCCGGTGGGCGAACTCACGCTGGTGGGCGGCGACGCCGGGCTGGTCGCGGTGCTGTGGGAGAATGATCGGCCGGACCGGGTTCCCCTCGGCCTGCTGATCGACGAAGAGCATCCGGTTCTAGCGGCCACGCAGACACAGCTGCGCGAATACTTCGCGGACGGGCGACGCGTGTTCGATCTGCCGCTGGATTTCCGGGGCACGGAGTTCCAGCGCAAAGTCTGGGCCGCGCTGCTGGAAATCCCCTTCGGCGAAACGCGCAGCTACGGCGAGATCGCGCGCGGGTTCGGCACTCCGGGTGCAAGCCGCGCGGTCGGCGCGGCGAACGGGCGCAACCCCATCTCGATCATCGCGCCGTGCCACCGGGTAATCGGCAAGAGCGGCAACCTCACTGGTTTCGCCGGCGGCATCGAGGCGAAAGCCTGGCTGCTGGCGATGGAGGAAGGGCAGCCGCTCCTGCTCTGACCGGTCAGAACGGCCTGATCGTCACGCCGTTGTCGATGACAAGCTCCGCGCCGGTGATGAAGCGGGATTCGTCCGAGGCGAGGAACAGCACCAGCGCCGCCACGTCCTTGGGATGGCCCGGCGTGCCGGGAGGCAGGACGCCGTCCGGGATTTCCTTCGGCTTGTCGAGGCGGCCTTCGGCGGTCTGCACCATCGGCGTCTCGATCGCGCCGGGATGCACCGAGTTGCAGCGGATCTTGTAGCCCTTTTCCTGGCACATCACCGCGACCGACTTGGTCATCGCCCGCACCGCGCCCTTGGCGGCGGAATAGGCGAAGAAGATCGGATAGCCGAGCAGGGCGCCGGTCGAACTCATGTTGACGATGGAGCCGCCGCTCCCCTTGTTCATCAGCGGAATCGCATGCTTGCAGCCCAGGAACACGCCGTCGGTCATGATCGCGCTGACCCAGCGGAACTGTTCGAGCGTGGTATCCTCGACGTCGGCGCTGAGCACCACGCCTGCGTTGTTCACCAGCACGTCGAGCCTGCCGAAGCGCGCCTCGATCTCCTGCATGACGGCGATCCACTGCCCTTCGTCCGCCACGTCGAGCGCCATCGCCAGCGCGCCGCCGCCGATGCGGTCGGCTACGGCGAGCGCGGTCTCCAGCTTCACGTCGGTGACGACCACGGTGGCGCCTTCACGGGCGAGCGCCTTGCAGTCCGCCGCTCCCAGCCCCGAGCCGCCGCCGGTGACCAGCGCGACTTTGCCTTCAACCCGGCCCATTCATCTCTCCTACTATTATAACGCTTCGTCATTGCGAGCGTAGCGAAGCAATCCAGGGCGGTTTCATGCTGCCCTGGATTGCTTCGCTACGCTCGCAATGACGATCGGCGAGGGCGGAGGGCGGCAGTCACGCCGCCCCATCCTCGCTGAAGTATTCCGGCATTCCTGCGGGCCAGATCACGCCCCACTGGGCCTGCCCGCCGTCCATGATGATGAGATCACCATTGATGAACCGCGCCGCCGGGGAGGCGAGGTAGGCGATCGCCTCGGCCACGTCCCAGGCATTGCCGCGCATCCGCATCGGGTTGGCCTTGTGGAAGCGCTTGAGCGCTTCTTCCGGGTACATGCGGAAGCCCTCGGTCTCGATCACGCCGGGGCCGATGCAGTTGACGCGGATGTTCCACTGCGACCACTCGGTGGCAAGCGTCTTGGACAGGTAGATCACCCCCGCGCGCGCCGCGCAGGTGTGCGCCGCCTGCGGCATGCCGCGCTCGACGTTGGCGACGATGTTGACGATGTTGCCCGGCTTGCCGTCCTCGCGCCAACGCTTGGCGGCTTCCTGCATCATCCACCAGGTCCCGTTGAGGTTGGTGTCGATCACCGCCAGCCAGCCCTTGCGCGTGAAGTCTATGGCGTCCTGCGGGAACTGCCCGCCCGCGTTGTTGACCAGCGTATCGAGCCCGCCGAAATGGTCGTGGACGGTGGCGATCAGCGCCTCGACGCCTTCGGGATCTCGGATGTTGGTCGGCACGGCGAGGACTTCCCTGCCGACTTCTTCGCGCACAAGGTCCACGGTGGTCTGCAGTTTTTCCAGGTCGCGCCCGCAGATCGCGACGTTTGCGCCCAGCTTCGCCGCGAGGAACGCCGCCGCCTTGCCCATCCCGCTGCCCGCGCCGGTGACGAGCACGGTCTGCCCGGCGAGCATGTCGTCGCGATAGATCGTAGCTTGCTGGCGCAGCGCCTCTTCGTCGAGGCCGCGCGCCGGACGGTCCGGGCCATCGTCTTCGGGGCGGAACACTTTCGCGGTGTAGTTGCTGGGCGCGTTCAAATCTCTTGTCCTCACGAATCGGGACAGAGGCCGACTTGCGCCGCGTTGATCCTCTGCCCGCCGCCACGGTAGCGGCGAGCGATCAAAAAGACAAACAAGATTGTTTTTACGAGGCGGCGGCGCCCTTGTGCCATGGCATCAGGGCACGGATCTGGTTCTCCAGATGCGCGAGCATGGCCGGGACCTTGGCCTTGTCCATGGCGCCGGTCTGCACCGCGATGGCCATGCCTTCGAGGATCGTCTGCGACAGGTTCATTGCCATGTCGAACTCGACGGGGGCATCGCGCCATTCGGGGAAGAGGGCATCGGCCTGCGCGTTGAAGCGTTCGCGGAATTCCTCCTGCAGCGGGAAGAGGATCGCGCCGAGGTCCTTGTCGGTGCGTGCCGCCACGGCAAGTTCGTGGAAGGCGATGAACGCGGGTTTCTGGACCTGCGCCCAGTAGACTTCCACCAGCGTGTCGACGTCGTGCTCCTCCGGCTTCTCGGCGGCGCGGCGGAAAGCGCGCAGGCGCTTTTCGTGCAGTTCGATGATCGTCGCCTTGATGAGCGCGGCGCCGTTCTCGAAGTGGTGCATCATCGCTCCGCGAGACAGGCCCGCCTCCTCGGCCACGCGCGGCGTCGTGGTGTTGGCGTAGCCGTGCTTGACGAGGCAGCGCACCGTCGCATCGATCAGCCGCGCGCGCGTCTGTGCCGCCTTGGTCGCCTGCAGGGTCGTGCCGCCATTCTTTGCGGGAGGCGCCTTGGGAGCGGCGGGCTTTGCAGTGCGGGTGGTGCGCGTGCGCGAAAGAGCCATGTGATTCGCCTGGAAAATGCTGTCGGCAGTGATTGTGGATTCAATCCGCTTACGCTCTGGACCGCCCGTTAGGCAAGCACCCGAAGGACCCGGATCGCGGCCATTCCTGCGGATATCGCCCCGCTGGCATCACCTTGCTGCGCCTGTAAACAAAACAGACATGACTGATTGTATTTTTCCCGCCGCTTGATAAGCTGGCGTCAAACACAGTTCGCATGATCGGGTGCTTTGCCGCGCGATCTGATAAGAGCACAGGACATGGGAGAGCGGGAATGGGCGATAGGCCGATCCTGACTATGGGCGAGATGGTGCGATCCTCGGCAGGCAAGTTCGGGGACCGGGATGCGATCGTGCTGCCGGACCGGCGGCTGACGTACACCGAACTGAACGAGGCGGCGCGCAGCTGGGCGCGGGCGTTCGTGGCGATGGGCGTGAAGCCCGGCGACAACGTGGGTCTGCTGCTGCCGACTTGCGTGGACTTCATCACCGCGTTCTACGGCATAACCATGGCGGGCGCCGTCGCGGTGCCGGTCAACGCGCGGTATCAGGCGAGCGAACTGGGCTTCGTCGCCGCCGACGCCGATCTCGTGACGATCATCACCATCGGCAAAGTCGCCGACGGTCTCGATTTCAGCGCACGTCTCGAAGCGGCGCTGCCCTCGCTGACGCAGGCGGAGGATCCCTGGGCGCTTGCCTTGCCCGAGGCCCCCCGCCTGCGCAGCATCGTGTGCCTCGACGACCGGTGCGCGCCTTACCTTGTTTCCGCCCGCGCGGCGCTGGGGGCGGGGCTGGAGACGCCCGAGGCCGAAGTGGATGCGCGGATCGATGCCGTTTCGCCGCAGGATACGGCGATGATCCTCTATACTTCGGGCACCACGGCCAATCCCAAGGGCGCGATGATCAGCCACCGCGCGCAAGTGGCGAACAGCCGCAATCTCGGTGTGCGCTACGAATGCACCGGCGAGGACAAGGTCTGGTCGCCGCTGCCGATCTTCCACATCGCCGGCATCCTGCCGATGACGATGATCCTCGACCTTGGCGGCGTCTACATGACGATCCCGCGCTTCGATGCCGGGGTAGGGCTGGCGATGCTGGGCAAGGAGGGCGCGACGATCGCCTATCCCAGCTTCGTCACGATCATGCAGGACCTCATCACCGACCCGACCTTCAAGGATACCGACCTGTCGAAGCTGCGGGTGATGAACTCCAACTTCGCGGTCCAGCCCGAATGGATCAAACTGGCGGTGGCCGAGGCCATGCCCCGCACCATCCAGGTCGGTACGTACGGGCTGACGGAAGGCGCGGGCACCGTCTCCACCAGCCGTCTTTCCGACAGCTATGACGTGCGCACCGGCCGCTGCGGGGTGCCGCTCGACGAGTGGAAGGTCCGCATCGTCGATCCCGAAACCGGCGAGGATTGCGGGCCGGGAGAGCAGGGCGAGATCGTGCTGGGCGGCCCGAACATCCTCAAGGGCTACTACAACGCCCCCGAAAAGACCGCCGAGGCCATCCGGGGCGGCTGGTTCTTCTCCGGCGACATCGGCTCGATCGACGCGGACGGCAACGTCATGTTCCATGGCCGTACCAAGGACATGCTCAAGGTCGGCGGCGAGAACGTCGCGGCGGCGGAGATCGAGGCCATGCTGCAGACTCATCCGGCGGTGAAGCTGGCGCAGGTCGTCAGCCTGCCGGACGACCGCTACTCCGAAGTCCCTGCCGCCTTCGTCGAACTCGCCGAGGGCGAGAGCGCCAGCGAGCAGCAACTGATCGACCACTGCAAGGGCCGCATCGCCAGCTTCAAGATTCCGCGTCATGTGCGCTTCGTCGCGGAGTGGCCGATGTCGACCTCCAAGATCCAGAAGTTCCGCCTGCGCGAAAGGCTGATCGCGGAGTTGCAGGCGGTTTGAAACCGAAAATAAAAAAGGCAGTCGTGATTGTCTTTTTTATTGCATCGTCCGGGGCGAGGGGCTTACAGTCCTCTCAAGACTTCAAGGCCGCACTCCGACTCCGCGGCCATACGGAACAAGGAAGAAGCGAATGGATCTGGGACTGGCGGGCAAGAAGGCGATCCTCGTCGGCGCGGCGCGCGGCATCGGCTACTCGGTGGCCGAAGTCCTGGCGCGCGAGGGCTGCGACATCGCGCTCACCGCGCGCAGCGAGGACAGCGTCAAGGACGCCGTCGCCAACCTTTCGAAGTACGGCACCAAAGTCGTCGGCAAGGCCGTCAACGCCAAGCAGCCCGAGGAATACAAGGCCTGGATCGACTGGGCGATCGAGGCGCTCGACGGCGTCGATATCCTCGTGCCGTTCACCTCGGCCGGCGGGGGCATGGGCAGCGAGAAGTACTGGTACAACGCCTTCGAGACCGATGTGATGGGCGTCGTCCGCGCGGTCGAGGGCGTGATCGAAAAGATGACCGAGCAGCAGCGCGGCGCGATCGTCCTGCTCGGCTCGACCTCGGTGGGCGAGGCGATGGGTGGTCCGCAGGCCTACAACGCGATGAAGGCCAGCCTCGTCACCTGGGGCAAGCAGCTGGCGCTGTGGCACGGCAAGAACGGCATCCGCGTCAACGTCGTCTCCCCCGGTCCGATCGAGTTCGAGGGCGGCAACTGGGACATGATCAAGGGCACGATGGAGAAGTTCTACGCTTCCCAGCTTCGCCAGCAGCCTTCGGGCCGCCTCGGCCGACCGGAGGAAGTGGCCAAGGCCATCGCCTTCCTCGCCAGCGACGCGGCCAGCTGGTGCAACGGATCGCACCTCGTCGTCGACGGGGGCTTCACCAACAGGACGCACTTCTGATGAAGCCGCATGTCATGGGCTGGGACCGGGCGTCGATGGACGTCAAGCGCGTCGTCGACGTGTTTCGCGTCGATCCCGAGTCCGTGGGCAACGGCACCCCGACGGAGCGTGCGCCCGATCCGGAGTTGGGCACCGACATAATCCCGGCCGCGCGCTATTACTCGCCCGAATTCATGAAGCTGGAGTGGGAGCGGGTCTGGACGAAGGTGTGGCTGCTGGGCGGCCGCTCCGACGATCTTAAGGAACCGGGCGACTACATCTGCACCGATATCGGCAAGGAATCCGTGCTGATCGTCCGGCAGGCGGATGGCTCGATCCGGGCCTTCCCGAACCTGTGCCTCCATCGCGGCAACCGCCTGCGTCCCGAGGGGCGCGGCAATGCCGAGAAGTTCCAGTGCATGTATCATCACTGGACTTACGGCCTCGACGGCAAGCTCGAGCATATCCCGGACTTGTGCACCTTCGTGCAAGGCGGCCCGGACGGCATGAAGCTGACGCCGCTGCCCTGCATCGAGTGGAACAGCTTCGTGTGGTTCTCGCTCGATCCGAACGTCGAGCCGTTCGACGACTTCATCGATCCGCTGAAGCGCCACCTCGAACCCTATCATCCCGAGCGGATGGCGTGGATGCGCGACATCACCGTCGAGTGGGACTGCAACTGGAAAACCTCGGTCGATGCCTTCAGTGAGACGTATCACGTCCAGGGCATCCACCCGCAGCTCAAGTGGTATCTCGATGATGTCAACGTGCAGATCGACTGCTACGGGAAGCACAACCGCTACCTGATCCCCTTCGCCGCGATATCCCCGCGCGTGGCGATGCCGAGCCAGATTCCGCCCGCGATCCACGAGATCATGGTGCATGCGGGAATGGACCCGGCCGAGTACGAAGGCCGCGTCTCCGACATCCGCCGCGACGTGCAACTGTTCAAGCGCGAGCATGGCGCAGCGCAGGGCAAGGACTATTCCGAACTCAATGACGAGCAACTGACCGACGACTATCACTACACGATCTTCCCGAACGTGTCGGTGAACGTCCACGCGGACGACGTCATGCTGTTCCGCCAGCGCCCGCACGCTACGGATCCGAACAAGATGTACTACGACATCTGGATGTTCGGCCTCGTCCCCGAGGGCGAGGAGTGGCCCGAGCGGGTCCGCCACCAGCGCTTCAAACATGGCGACAAGACCATCGGTCAGGTGCTCGATCAGGATGCCTTCAACTTGCCGACGGTGCAGACGGGCATGCAGTCGGACTTCTTCCCGGGCCTGCACATCGGCGATCAGGAACTGCGCATCCGCCACTTCCACAAGGTGCTGGACGACTACATCTACGGCGACGGCAAGCAGCCCGCCGACCTGTAATATCAATTCACGGGAGAAGCGGGCGATGCAACTGAACCGCGACGAACTGCTGGGCGCCTATCGCCGGATGAAGACCATCCGCGAATTCGAGGAACGCCTGCACGAAGAGATCAAGACCGGAGAGATCGGCGGCTTCACGCACCTCTATGCCGGGCAGGAAGCGGTTGCCGTGGGCATCTGCGACCAGCTGACCGTGGACGACAAGATCGTCTCCACCCATCGCGGCCATGGCCACTGCATCGCCAAGGGCTGCGACGTGAAGGGCATGATGAAGGAGATCTACGGCCGCGCCGGAGGTCTCTGCAAGGGCCGTGCGGGCTCGATGCACATCGCCGACCTCGAAGTGGGGATGCTAGGCGCGAACGGCATCGTCGGCGGCGGTGCACCGCAGGCGGTGGGCGCCGCGATCGCCGCGCGCATCGACGGCAAGGGCAGGGTGGGCGTCACCTTCTCCGGCGACGGCGCCTGCAACCAGGGCACCACTTTCGAGGCAATGAACCTGGCCGTCGTGACCAAGGTTCCGGCGATCTTCGTCTTCGAGAACAACCACTATTCCGAGCATACCGGCGATGCCTACGCCGTGGGCACCAGCAAGGACATCGCCAGCCGTGCCGAGGGCTTCGGGATGAAGGCCTGGCGGGCCAATGGCTGCGACTTCTTCGAGACTTATGCGGCCTTCACCGAGCTGCTCGAATATGTCCGCGCCGGCAATGGCCCCGCCGCGATCGAGCTGGATACCGAGCGCTACTACGGCCACTTCGAAGGCGATCCGCAGCGCTATCGCGGCAAGGGCGAACTCGATCGCATCCGTGCCGAGCGGGACTGCCTCAAGGCCTTCCGCGCCCGCGTCACCGGCGCCGCGCTGCTGACCGACGCCGATCTCGATGCGGTGGACGCCGAAGTCCTCGCCCTGATCGAGGAGGCCGTGGCCGAGGCGCGTGCCGACGAGCAGCCCGATCCCGCCACCGTCGCCGACGACGTCTACGTCGAATATTACTGAGGAACCGCAGATGGCCATCATGAACATCCGCGAGGCGATCGTCTCGACGCTGCACGCGGAAATGGAACGCGATTCCGACATCATCCTGCTGGGCGAGGACGTGGTGGGCGGCAACGGCACCGCCGGCGGCCCCGAGGCGATCGGCGGCATCTGGGGCACCAGCCCGGGGCTCTGGAAGAAGTTCGGGCCGGAGCGCGTGATCGACACCCCCATCAGCGAAAGCGCCATCATCGGCGCGGCGGCGGGCGCGGCGCTCTCGGGCAAGCGGCCGGTGGCCGAACTGATGTTCGCGGACTTCGTGGGCGTCAGCCTCGACCAGATCTGGAACCAGATGGCCAAGTTCCGCTACATGTTCGGCGGCAAGACCAAGTGCCCCGCCGTGGTGCGGCTGGTCTACGGCGCGGGGATGCAGACGGCGGCGCAGCACAGCCAGTCGGTCTATGCGATGCTGACGGCGATGCCCGGCCTCAAGGTGGTGCTGCCCACCACCCCGGCCGACGCCAAGGGCCTGCTGACCGAAGCGCTGCGCGGCGACGACCCGGTGATGTTCTTCGAACACAAGACGCTCTACGGCGTGAAGGGCGAAGTGCCCGAGGGCGATCACCGCCAGCGCTTCGGCGAAGCGCGCGTGGTGCGCGAGGGCGGCGACGTCACCGTGGTCGCCTGCGGGCGCATGGTGAACTTTTCCGAAAAAGCGGCGGATGCGGTGGCGAAGGACGGTATCGGCATCGACCTGCTCGACTTGCGCACCACCAGTCCGCTTGACGAGGACGCCATCCTGGAATCGGTGGAGCAGACCGGCCGTCTGGTCGTGGTGGACGAAAGCCCGCCGCGCTGCAGCCTCGCCGCCGACATCGCCGCGATGGTGACCGAGCGCGCCTTCACCAGCCTGAAGGCCCCGCCCGCGATGGTGACCGCGCCGCACAGCCCGATCCCCTTCGCCCGCAATCTGGAGCGCGCCTGGGTGCCTTCGCCGCAGAAGATCGAGGAAGCGGTCCGCCGCGTCCTCGCCTTCCGCTGAGGGGAGGGCACATGGCCAAACTCACTCCCTTCACGATGCCCAAGTGGGGCATCGAAATGGCGGAAGGCACGATCGCCGACTGGATGGTGGCCGAAAACGCCCCGTTCGAGCGCGGCGCTGTGCTCACGCTTGTCGAGACCGACAAGATCACCAACGAGATCGAAGCGGAAAAGGACGGCCGCTTCGTGCGCATCCTCGCCGAAGCCGGGCAGACCTACCCGGTCGGCGCGCTGCTGGCGGTGCTGAGCGACGGCGACGAAGCCAGCGCGGCGGAGATCGACGCGGTGATCGCGGCGTTCAGGCCGTCCGAAAGTGGCTTCGGGCCTGATGGTGACGATGCTGCACCCGCACCCGCACCTGCCGTGGAACCGGAAAGGCCCGCTACGCCCGCCGCGCCGCCGGTGCCCGAGGGCCTTGCCATCAGCCCCGCCGCGCTGGCGGAGGCGCAGCGCCTTGGCGTCGATCCGGCGACCGTCACCGGCACGGGCAGGGGCGGCCGCATCTTCGCGCAGGACGTGCATCAGGCCGCGCGGCCGGAGGCGCAGCCGCAGTTGGTTGGCGTTTTTGCGGCGACGCCGGAAAGCCCGGTCCTCTCCACCCCCGTCGCGCGGCGTCTCGCCAGCCTGCACGGGCTGGACCTCGCCACGATCAAGGGCTCCGGCGCGCGCGGCAAAGTGCGGCGTGACGACGTGCTGGCGATCGTCCAGCAGGCCGCCCCGACACCCGCGCGCCCTCCGGCGCCCGCCAGCGCGGCCCCGGCCCCCGTCGCGGCAGCGTCCGCACCGCGTCCGGCATCGGGCAATGTCGATGTCATGCCGATGTCCTCGATGCGCCGGACCATCGCGCGCAGGCTCACTGAGGCCAAGCAGCAGATCCCGCACTTCTACGTACGTCGCCGCGTCCGTGCGGACCGTCTTCTGGCGCTGCGCACTTCGCTGGGGTCGGACAAGCCCAGCGTCAACGACTTCATCGTCAAGGCCTGCGCTCTGGCGCTGATGGAAGTGCCCGCCGTCAACGTGCAGGTCCACGGCAACGACATCCACCGCTTCGGCTCGGCCGATGTTGCGGTGGCGGTGGCGACCGAGAAGGGCCTCGTCACCCCGATCGTCTTCGGGGCCGACGATCTCTCCGTGGCCGAGATCGGGAGTGTGATGAAGGGCCTCGCCCAGCGCGCCCGCAGCGGCAAGCTGAAGCCGGAGGAATTCACCGGCGGCAGCTTCTCGCTCTCCAACCTCGGCGGGTTCGGGGTCGAACAGTTCGACGCCATCATCAACCCGCCGCAGGGCGCGATTCTGGCGGTCGGAACCGCCCGGCCCGAGCCCATCGACGACGACGGCGCGATCCGCATCGTGCCGGTGCTCCACCTCTCCCTGTCGTGCGACCACCGTGCGATCGACGGGGCTGACGGTGGCCGCTTCATGGCCGCGCTCGCGAACCTCATCGAACAGCCCCATTTGCTCTGACGGAAAAGAAACGATGAACTTCAAGCTGACCGAAGACCAGCTCCAACTGCAGGAAGCCGCCCGCACCTTCGCCCGCGCCGAGCTGCCCGCCATCGCTGCCGAGCTGGAGCGCGACAACAAGCCGCCGAGCCGCGCGCTGGTCAAGCGCTATGCCGAGATGGGCTTCCTGGGCATCAACGTGTCGAGCGAACTTGGCGGCCTGGGTCTCGGCAACATTGAGGCGCTGATCGTGCTGGAGGAATTCGGCAAGATTTCCTCGGCGGTCGGCTTTCCGATCTTCGAAAGCTCGGTCGGCCCGGTCCGCGCGATCGAGCATTTCGGGTCCGACACGCTGAAGAAGCGCGTGGTTCCGGCCGTCTGCTCGGGTGACATGGTGGTGGCGGTCTCCATGTCCGAACCGGATGCGGGCAGCGCGCTGACCGACCTCAAGACCAAGGGCGTGGTCAAGGGCGACAAGCTGATCATCAATGGCACCAAGCGCTGGTGCTCGGGCGGTGGCCACTCGGACGCTTATGTCGTCTACTGCCGCCTTTCGGACGATCCGGGCGCAAAGGGCATCGGCGCGGTGCTGGTGGAAAAGGACGCGCCCGGCATCTCGTTCGGCCCGAACGAGGAGCTGATGGGCTTTCGCGGCGTGCCGTCGTCGGACATCAATTTCGACGACTGCGAAGTGCCGCTCGACAATATCATCGTGCAGGCGGGCGGCGGCTTCAAGAAGCTGATGGAAGCCTTCGACCTCGAACGCTGCGGCAATGCCACGATGTCGCTGGCGCAGGCATCGGGCGCGCTGGAGGACGTCAGCGTCTACGTTCAGGAGCGCAAGCAGTTCGGCAAGCCCATCGCCGAATTCCAGGCGGTGCAGATCAAGCTGGCCGAGATGCAGATGAAGATTGAGGCCGCCCGCCTGCTGATCTGGCGCGCCGCCTCGCTGGCCGAGGACGGGCTGCCTTCGGTGCTGCACAGCTCCACCGGCAAGTGCTTCGCGAACACCATCGCGCGCGAGGTGACGGGCGATGCGATGCAGCTCATGGGCGCTTACGGCTACTCCAAGGAGTTCCCGATGGAGCGCCGCCTGCGGGACTCGTGGGGTTGGGGCATCGCGGGCGGGGCGATCGATATCCAGAAGGTCAATATAGCCGGGGCCATGCTCGGGCGGCGGTTCGATCAGCGGCGGTAGGTGGCGGAGGGGGCTTCGACAAGCTCAGCCTGAGCGGGACCTGAAAAACTGCTCTCCACACCGCTCAGGCTGAGCTTGTCGAAGCCCCCTCGGTTACAGAGCCATGAGGGGGTGGCCCGGCACCCGCGCTTCTAGCGCGCGGTGCCGGCCATCCGCTCCCGCGCGCCGCGCGTGTAGACCAGGTTGATGCTGGTGAACGTCACCGCCTCGGTCCCGTCCTCCAGCACGACGGCGTAGCGCGTCATCGCCGTGCCGCGATCGGTGCGGGTCTTGGAGGGTTCAAGGCTGACGATCTCGCTGGTGACGTGGATCGTGTCGCCGGCCCGGATCGCGCGTTTCAAGCGCAGTTCGTCCCAGCCCACGCCGCAGACCCAGTCGATGTCCCAGTTTATCTCGTGGTCCATCTGCCGCCACAGCGCGAGGACGTGGATGCCGCTCGCCACCACTTCGCCGAAGACCGACTGCGCGGCGCTTTCCGGGTCGGTGTGGAACCATTGCGGATCGTACTTGCGCGCGAATTCCAGGATTTCATCCTGCGTCACCGTGCGCGGCGAGGAGCGGCGGAACTCGCCCAGTTCGAGGTCTTCGAACGTGCGATGGGGTCTGGCGGGGACGAACGGCTCGGAAGTCACAGCTTTCCTTCGCGTTTCTGGTCCAGCATCCGCGCGAGGCCCTGCTGACTGACGGTGGCGACGAGGGTGCCGTCGCGGCGGAAGATGTTGCCCCGGCCGAGCGCCAGCGCATCGGTCGCGGCGGGACTGTCCATCGCGTAGAGCATCCATTCGTCCACGCGGAAGTCATCATGAAACCAGATCGCGTGGTCGAGGCTGCTGCTTTGCAGGAAGTCGTTGGCCCAGCCGATGCCCAGCGGCCCCAGCGCCGTGTGGAAGATGTGCAGGTCCGTCGCATAGGCGAGCAGGCGCTGCTGCACATCCGGCGGGCCGTCCACGGTGCCGTTGAAGCGGAACCAGAAGTCGCGCGCCGCCGGGCGCACATCGCGCTCGTCGAAGGGGAACAGGCCGATCGGGCGCCAGTCCACCTGCTGGCGGCGGCGCCAGAACGGGCGGTGGCGTTCGGGGAGGCGGTCGCCGTAGGCCGCCACCAGTTCGGCCAGGCTGGTGAGGCCCTCGGGCGGGGGCACGTCGGGCATCGGGAAGCCGTGGCGGCCCGAGGCTTCGGGCGCCTTGAACGAGGCCATCAGGTTGATGATCGGCGCGCCGTCCTGCGTCATGCGCACGGTGCGGTTGGAAAAGCTGCGTCCGTCGCTTTCGCGGGTGACGGCGAAGTCCACCGGCCGGTCGATGAGCCCGGGCTGGAGAAAGTAGGCGTGCAGGCTGTGCGCCGCCTTGTCGTGCGGCACCGTCAGCCGCGCGGCGGCGAGGCATTGCGACAGCGCCATGCCGCCGTAGAGCCGCAGCAGCCCACTGGGGACCGGGGCGACGCGGAAGCTGTCGGGGCCGGTTTCCTCGAAGGCATAGGCGAGGCGGCGTTCGAGTTCGGGATCGTCGATATCGGGGTTGGTGTCAGGCAAGCAGTCCATCCAGTTTCATCATCCCGGACTTTGCTCCGGGACCGTGGGCCGTGTGACGCGGGGGGCTTCGACAAGCTCAGCCTGACCCTTCGACAAGCTCAGGGTGAGCGCGGTTAAGGTAAAGCTCTCAATTCCGCTCAGGCTGAGCTTGTCGAAGCCCCCGCCGCCAGCACTGACCTAAAGACCGCCCACGGCCCCCGAGCAAGTCCGGGATGCGAAGCGATCATGCCACGGCCAGCTTATCGAAGGCGAACCCGCAGTCCGGATCGACGATCTGCAGCAGTTCCACGACGTTGCCGTCGCAGTCCCGGCCATACGTCGCCCGCGTCGCCGCAGAGCCGCCGGGCGGACAGTTGAACTCCATGCCGAGGCCCGAGAGCCGTTCGTACTCGGCGAGCACGTCGTCGCAGTAGAGGCACAAGTGCGTGATTCCCCGGTCGCACATGCGTGGGTGGACCACTTGCGGGTCGTTGCTCGCATATTCGAAAACCTCGATATGCAGGTTGCCCAGCCGGATCATCTCGTAGCGGGCGCTGCTGTCCGTGAGGCCGACCATCGTGTCGATGCGCGTGTTGCCGGGTTGCCAGCCGCCCTTCTTGCCCGCCCGCTCGAAGCCGAACCAGCGCTGGTAGTGATCGACGAACCGTTCGAGGTCCGGCGTCGAGATGGCGAGATGATGGACGCCCCGGATCATGCCGCCTGACCCACTGCGGATTTGGCCGCCTTGACCGCCGAAACAATCTCGGCGTTCGTTGGATTGCGGCGCAAGGTGAGGCCGCCATTCACCTGCAGCACTTGCCCGCTCATGAAGCAGGCGTCACTGGCGAGCCACGAGACGGCCTCGGCGATATCCTCGCTGGTGCCGACCCGGCCGAGTGGATACTCCTTGGCAAAAGTATCGATTATCGCATTGTTCCTGGCGGCTTTCTCGGTCATCGGCGTGGCCGTGAAGCCGGGCGCGACCGAGTTGGCGCGGATGCCGCGATGGCCGAATTCGTTGGCGACGCAGCGGATGACGTGGTCGGCACCGGCCTTGGTGCCCATGTAGGCGGCGTGGTCCTCCAGCATGATCGAGGCGGTGGCCGAACTGATCTGGATCAGCGAGCCGCCGTCACGCATCACCCGCAGCATCGCTTGGTAGAACAGGATCGCGCCGGTGAACTGCAGAGCGGTCATCCGTTCGATCTCGGCTTTGGTAGTGTCGAGGAAGGGTTTCAGCAGGCCCCAGCCGGTGGCGTTCACGGCGATGTCGATGCCGCCGTAGGCCGCCTTCGCGGTGTCGCCAAGGCGAGCGAGGGCGTCCTCGTCAGTCATGTCGCAGCCGGAGACGGCCAGCCCGCCGATCTCGGACGCGAGGCGCTCCAGTTCCTCAGCCCTGCGGCCTGCAACGATGACCGTCGCGCCATCGGCGGCGAGGCGACGCGCGATCACTTGCGCCATGTTGTCCCGGTTCGCCGCGCCGACGACGACGGCGACCTTTCCAGCCAGTCCGGCCATGTATTCTCTCTCCCGACAGGTTCTTTTTTGGTCAGTCCCTCTGGACCCAGTCGCCGAGCACCTGTTCGACCCGGGCGTGCCCGGGAACCTGGTTGAGCCCGATGCGGCGGTCGAGTTCCTCGTGCCAGTGGTAGATGCGGCGCTCCTGATAGTTCAGCGGCATCCCCTTGAATCCCGGGCTTTCCAGCGATTCCTGGATTTGCGGGGCATATTGCAGGTCTTCGTAGAGAATCCGCTCCCAGTTGCTCAGGCGCATGGGCCAGAGCGGATGCGGGTTCTCGGGATCGTGACCGGGCGCCAGCCAGCTTGAAACCACGCGCGTGCGTTTGGTGCCGATCGGCCAGAACTGGAGGATCGGAATGCCGGTGGGGGCAGGGGGCATGATGAAGTTGGGATAGATCTGGTAGCTGACATTGTTCTTCGCCGGGAATTCGGTGATCGAGGGGATCTCCGGCATCCCGACGGTGCCGGGATCGACCCAGTCCGGCCGCCGGTTCGGCGTCGCCATGCGGCTGTGGCCGTTCGGCCAGAGCGTGATGATCATAGCGCGGTGATCGAGGAAGCGGTCCACCGTGTTCATGTGAATCGACTTGATGTGGTAGACTTCGAGGAAGGCGTCGAGCAGGACCTTGACGTTGCAGTCCACCTCGTAGCTGCGGCTGTCCACGAGGCGCAGCTTCTCAAGCTCGAACTGTTCGAGCTGCTCCGCCATCGGGCCGATGTGCTCCATCAGCGGCTGCGCCTCGGGATCGCGGTTGATGAAGATCAGCGAGCCCAGCAGTTCACAACGCACCTGCACCAGCGAGCGGCACGACATGTCGAAATCGACGAAGTCGCGCTTGTCGCGCACCGCCGTCAGCTTGCCGTCGAGGGTGTAGCTCCAGCCGTGATAGCCGCAGACGAAGCCGCGCCCTTCGCCCGCTTCCTCGGTGACGAGGGGGGCACCGCGATGCTGGCAGGTGTTGTAGAACGCCTTGACCTCGCCTTTCAGGTTGCGCGCGACGATGATCGGGACGCCCGAATTGCGGGTCAGGAACCAGGAGCCCGGATTTGGCACCTGATCGGTGTGGCCCGCATAGAGCCACGCCTTGTCCCACATCATCTCGCGTTCGAGGCGCAGGAATTCGGGATCGGTATAGCGCGCGCCGGGGATGTCGGGCAGCTTGGGGAACCCTTCGGGCGGGCCCTTGCGATCGCGCTCGTAATCCATGCGCGCGAAATCGTTCCCGGGGGTTTGATCTGTGACCAGATCGAGCATCGGCCTTCTCTCCCTTGCCTATCGTCCCGATGTCCGGGCCCGGCCAGACCTAATCAAAAAACAGACATGAATGTTTGATTCTGTCGATGTGATGCTTGCGATCCTACCTCCGGCACGATAAAACAGTCAACAGTGATTGTAATTATGCAGCCTTGCGGGGAGGGTCGATCAGGCCTGGCCGAACCGGGCGCCGCGCTTCTGGGCGTAGGCGGCGATGCCTTCGCGGCTATCGGCGCTGGCAAGGGTGGCCTTGCCCCAGGCGTTGCCGACGGCAAGCGCCTGCGCGGTGTCCATGCCGGTGGACAGTTCGTAGAGTTCGCGCCCGTTGTTGATCGCCTGCCAGCTGTTCGCCAGCATCGCCTGCGTCACTTCCAGCGCGCGGTCCAGCAGGCGTTCGCCGGGCACCACTTCGGTGACGACACCAAGGTCATAAAGCCGGCGCGCGGGCAGCAGTTCGCCGGTCATTATCATGGCGAGCGCGGTGGCGCGCGGGACTTGCGCCGCCAGCCGCTGGATGCCGCCGGCGAAGGCGAAGAGGCCGCGCTTGACCTCGCTCACGCCCATCAGCGCGTGTTCGGCGGCGAAGACCATGTCGCAGGCCATCATGATCTCGAACCCGCCCGCGACGGCCGTGCCGTTGATCGCGGCGATCAGCGGCTTGGTGCGGCGGCGTTCGGTGATGCCGCCGAAGCCGCGTCCGGGGATAAGGCCGTGCCCGGCGCCGATGCGCTCGGCTTCCTTGAGGTCCATGCCGGCGCAGAAAGCGCGGGTGCCGGTGCCGGTGACGATCATGGCGCCCACTGCCGGGTCGGCCTCGGCCGCCGTGATCGCGGCGTCAAGCGCGTGGGATGTCGCCGCGTCGAGAGCGTTGCGCGCCTCTTCGCGGTCGATGGTCAGCAGGCATACGGGGCCACGGTGTTCGACGATCAGGCCGGTCATGACGGTTCTCTCCCGAAAAGAGGCGTCGCCGTTCATGAATTCGGCGATTCGCGATGCGTTGTTGCCAAGCGATAATACGGAAAGTGGATGAATTGAAAGTCTTTGAAAATCTGCATCATCATGGTCTGATCGTCGATGATATCCGTCGATCGATGGATATACTGGGTGAAGAACTTTCAGTGGATTGGGCGCCGATCCGGAAGTTCGATCCCCTGCGTGTCTGGTTGCCGGATTCCGGCTGGTCCGAGGCGCATCTTACAGTGACTTATTCGCGGCAGGGGCCGCTTCACTACGAACTGATCGAGATGGTTCCGGGCGGCGCCTACGAGGCGCTGCGCGCGGTGTCGCCCGCGCACGTCGGCGCCTGGGTGGCCGACGTCGGAGCCGAGGTGGAGGCGCTGCAGGCCGAGGGCTGGCGGTTGATCGCGGCGGGCGCCTCGCCCGGGCATCGGCATGGGCAGATGGCCTACATGGTGAAAGGGCAGGGGCCGGTGCTGGAACTCGTGGGCGAACCGATCCGGCCGATGATCGAGGAATGGATCGCTGCATCGGCCTGACGCGGTGCACTTGATGAGGATAACTTATTTATATAGCGTCATGGTACAGGAGATTCGTAACCGGCCGGATAAGCGATCCATCCGACGCCGGGTGAAATGTGATCTCGATAATTAAGACTAGCTGAATTGCGGCGCATTGCGCTGCCGAGAAGCGGGAGAGCGGCTTGCCGCACAAACTGGAAGTCTTCGTGGCCACCAAGGGTCATGCGTTTCGTCGCGACGCCTTCGAGGGCATGCTGCGCGCGATCGGGGTGGAGCCGACGATGGTCGACCAGCCCGCCGCCGCCATGCTGATGGAGCCGCGGGCGATGGCGCGGTTCGACGCGGTGCTGCTTTATGACATGCCGGGCATGGATTTTCGCGCGCCCGTCGCCGAGCGGCCCGGCTTCCTGGAACCGGGCGCGGCGCTGCGCGAGGGCTTCGCCGCCCTGCTGCGCGAAGGCAAGGGGGTGGTCGCGCTGCACCACGCGCTCGCCGGCTGGCCCGGCTGGCCGGAGTACGGCGATGCGCTGGGCGGGCGGTTCCTCTACAAGCCGGCGGCCGGCAGCGGCGGCTCCGGCTACGTGCCGGACGCGCGGTACACGGTGCGCGCCGCCTCGGACCATCCGGTGCTGGCGGGGCTGCCCGAGCGCTTCGATCTCGACGACGAACTCTACGTCTGCGTGCGGCAGCCCGATCCGCAGGCGGTGCCGCTGCTGCGGCGCGAAGGTCCGCTCGATCCCGGCCGTGTGCTCTCGGCCATGCACGCGGTGCGCCGCGTGCCGCAGGGCGACTGGCAGCCCCCCGCCGACGATCCGGTGATCGGCTGGGCGAAGGCCGTGGGGGGCAGCCCGCTGGTCTACCTCCAGCCCGGCGACGGGCCGCAGACTTACGAGAATGAAAACTACCGCCTGCTGCTGGGCAACGCGCTGCGCTGGGTGGCTTCGCCGCAAGCACGCGCCTGGGCCCGGAGCAGGACGAGAGGAGATCGGGATGAAGGACGCAATGCTGATGGACCATGACCAGACCGCCCCGGCCGAGGCCGCGCTCGATCCGCAGACGGTGGGCGGCACCCTGGCGGCCGCCGCGCGCATCCACGCCGGATCGGAGGCGCTGATCTACGACGGTCGCCGCGCGACATATGCGCAACTGTTCGAGGAAGTGATCGAGCGTGCGCGTGGGCTGATCGGCCTCGGCATCGCGCCGGGGGATCACGTCGGCGTGCTGATGCCCAATTGCTGGGATTACGTGGTCCTCTACTACGCCATAAACCTCGTTGGTGCACGCTCGGTGCTGTTGAACGCACGTTATCGGCCGGACGATCTCGCTTACGTGATCCCCAAGGCGCGGCTGCGCTTCCTTTTCGTGGGCGGGCATGCGTGGCGGCATTGCGACTATCGGCCGATGCTGGCGAGCGCGTTTCCCGGGCTTGCCACCGGCCCCCGCGATCCCGCCGCGCCGGACCTCGCGCAGGTGTTGGAACTCGGCGACGAGCGGCCCGGCGCGTGGCCCGGCACGGCGGCGCTCGATGCAGCGGCGGCGGGCGTGACGCGGGACCAGGTCCTGGCCCGCGCGGCCGGAGTACGGCCGCAGGACGTGGGGCTGATGATCTTTTCCTCGGGCACCACGTCGCGGCCCAAGGCCTGCATGCTCACCCACCTTTCGCTGTGCCAGACCGGCGCGGCGATGGCCGAGCGGTTCCGCTTCACGCCTGAGGACAAGGTATGGGATCCGCTGCCGCTGTTCCACATGTCCACGATCCTTCCACTGGCGGGCTGCCGGGCGACCGGGGCCTGCTTCATGGGCATGGGCCACTTCGACGCCGACAGCGCGATGGCGCTGCTGATCGCCGAGCGGCCGACTGTCCACTACGCGGGGTTCCCCACCATCGTCGGTGCGCTGGTGACGCATCCGGACTTCGCGCGCTACGACCAGTCGCGGCTGCGCATCAACCATGTCGTCGGCCCGCCCGACCTGCTGCGCCGCTATGCGCTGGCCTTCCCAGGAGCGGTGCCGCTCAACAGTTACGGCCTGACGGAAGCTACCGGGGTACCGTGCTACAGCGACCTCGACGACCCGCAGGACTTGCTGTTCGAGACCAACGGCCGCGTCTTCGACGGCATGGAGGTGCGCGTCGTCGATGCCGCCGGCGCGGTGGTGGCGGACGGCGTCGCGGGTGAGATCGTGCTGCGCGGTTATGCGATCTTCGCGGGCTATTACGACGATGACCCGGCGACCGCCGCCGCCGTAACCCCGGAGGGCTGGCTGCGTACCGGCGATCGGGGCCGCATCGGTCCGGGCGGCCGGGTGATTTACGACGGGCGGGTCAAGGACATGCTCAAGATCGGCGGCGAGAACGTCGCGGCGGTGGAACTGGAAAGCTTCCTGATGACACACCCGGCGGTGAAGATGGCGCAAGTCATCGGCGTCCCTGACGACCGGCTGATGGAAGTCGCCGCCGCTTATATAGAAGTGAACCCCGGCGGAGAGGTTTCCGCCGAGGAACTGGTGCGCCACTGCATCGGCCGCATCGCCAGCTACAAGATTCCGCGCTACGTCCGCTTCGTCAGCGAGTGGCCGATGAGCGCCACCAAGGTGCAGAAGTTCGAACTGCGCGAGAGCTTCCTGCCCGACGGCAGGATCGACGTCGCCGCACTGGCGAAAGGCGCATGAGCGCCGCGGCGGTGCTGCGCGCCGACGCGGCGGAGGAACCGGCCGCGCCCGTCCTCCCGCCCGAACCCGCACCCACGCGTGCGGCGTGGTATCTCATCTTCGTGCTGACGCTGGCCTACACCGTCAGTTTCGTGGACCGGCAAGTGCTCAACCTGCTGATCGGGCCGCTCAAGGCCGACTTCGGGTTGTCCGACACGCGGCTCAGCCTGTTGCAGGGGCTGGCCTTCACCACCGCCTACATCCTGTTCAGCCCGGTATTCGGGCGCATGGCCGACACCGGCAGTCGCAAGGCGCTGCTGATCGGCGGCATCGGACTGTGGAGCCTGGGCACGAGCCTCTGCGGCCTCGCGCGGGGGTACTGGCAGCTGTTCTTCGCCCGTGCGGCGGTGGGCGGGGCGGAAGCGAGCCTGACGCCGGCGGCATGGTCGATCATCGCCGACAGCTTCCCGACCCGAATGATCCCGCGCGCCTTCAGCATCTTCCTGATGGGGCCATATATCGGCGGGGGACTCGCCCTGATATTCGGCGGCCTGCTGCTGGAGGCGGCGCAAGGCTGGGAACTGGGCGCGGTGCCATATCTCGGTGCGCTGCGGCCGTGGCAGGTGGTGTTTCTCATCGCCGGCTTGCCGGGCTTCGCGATCATGCTGCTGATGCTGCGCATCCGTGAGCCCGCACGCAAGCTGGCGGCGATGGAGACCCGGCCGGAGCGCATGCCCTTCGCCGAAGTCTGGCGCACTCTCGCCGAGCACCGTGACTTCTATGGCAATTTCTATGCGGGCATGGCCTCGCTGGTGATCGTGCTCTACGCCTTTCCGGCGTGGATGCCGGCGATGCTGATGCGCCGCTTCGGAGCGAGCGCGGCCGAGGTCGGCGTGGAGTACGGCGTCGCGGTGCTGGTCACCGGCTCGATCGGGGTGCTGGCCGGGCCAGTCATCGCCGAGCGGCTGCGCCGCGCCGGGCGCATCGATGCACTGATGCGGGTGCCGTTCTTCGCGGCACTGGCGCTGGTGCCGATCTCGCTGTCGCTGGCCTTCGTGCCCAGCTACGGCTCCGCGATGGTTGTGGCGACGCTGGCCAGCTTCGCCTATTCCCTGCCGCAGGCGCTGGCCTCCTCTGGCCTGCAGATGGCGACGCCCAACCGGATGCGGGGGATATCCTCGTCGGTTTACGTCTTCGTGGCCAGCGTCATGGGCCTTGGCGCGGCGCCGACGATCGTGGCGCTGCTGACCGACCACGTCTTTGCCGACGAGCGCAGCGTCGGGCTGTCGCTGTCGGTGACCTGTGCGGGCGCAGCGGCGCTTTCGGCCTTCTTCGTGGGGCGCGCGCTGAAGGGGTATCGGCGGATACTGGCGGTGGGGACTTGAGACTGAGACGTCATCCCGGCGCATGCCGGGACCGCGGGCAAATCTTGAGGCGATAGCTATCGTCGGGGCTTCCTGACGCGAGAGAGGCGCCTAAAGACGGCCCGCGGTCCCGGCATGCGCCGGGATGACGAGCCCTACAAGGTCGCCATGCTTCCCAGCACCACCGTCGCCTGGCTGGACAATGTCCCGCCGTTGCCGTGGGCCAGCGCGACATCCGCCCCGTCGATCTGGTTCGCCGCCTCGCCCCGGATCTGGCGCGCGGCCTCGATCACCGCGAATAGGCCGTACATGCCGGGATGGCAGCACGAGAGGCCGCCGCCGTTGGTGTTCACCGGCAGGCTGCCTCCCGGTGCGATGGCGCCGCTGCTCACGAAGCGACCGCCTTCGCCCTTGGGGCAGAAGCCGAGGTCTTCGAGGAACAGGATCGTGTTGATGGTGAAGGCGTCGTAGAGCTGCGCCGTGCGGACGTCGCGCGGGGTCACGCCCGCCATCGCCATCGCCCTTGCGCCGGATTCCTTCGCGGCGGTGACCGTCACGTCCTTCGACTGGGCGACCGAGTTCCACCATGTCGCGGCGGCCGCGCCCAGCAGCGGCACCGGCGGCCGCGCCAGATCGCGCGCACGGTCGGTCCGCGTCATCACGATCGCCGCCGCGCCGTCCGTCACGAGGCAGCAGTCACGCACCGAGATCGGCGTGCTGACCATCCGCGCGGACAGGCAGTCCTCCAGCGTCAGCGGCCCGCGCGCGAAAGCCTCGGGGTTGGTGCGTGCCCATGCCCGCGCGGACAGTGCCACGGTGGCGAGGTCTTCGCGGGTGGTGCCGTACTGGTGCATGTGACGGGCCGCCGCCAGCGCATAGCCGGTGAGCGGGAAGATCGGCGCATAAGGCGCGTCCCACTGGTTGCTGGTGATCTTCGTCGCCAGCTTGCCGCCGGCGCTGCGCTGGTTCGAGCCATAGGCGATCAGCGCGCAGTCGATGTAGCCCGCCTCCAGCATCAGCGCGGCGCTGGCCATGTGGCTCATGAACGCCGAGCCGCCGGTGCGGTTGTTGTCGGTATAGCGCGGCTGGAGGCCGAGGTATTCGGCGAAGGACAGGCCGGCGAAGAAGTCGTCGGGCTGGCAGATGAACAGTGCGTCGATCTCCGGTAGCGTCAGCCCGGCATCGGCGACGGCGAGCAGGGCGGCTTGCACGGTCAGTTCCATCGAGCTGTAGCCGGGCGTTTCGCCCACGCCGAAGGTGGCGAGCCCGGCGATGGCGGTGCGGGCGCGGGGGAAGGTGTCGGTCATGGCTCAGTCCTCCACCGGCCGGAACAGCAGCAGCGGCGCCTCGCCGTCGTGGTCCACGAACGCCTCCACCCGCATGCCGATCGCCAGCGTCTCGGGCGTCACGCCTTCCACCCGGCTCATCAGCCGCGCGCCTTCGTCGAGGTCTATCAGTGCGACGTGGTAGGGCTCCGCAGGCGGCTTCCGGCTGATCCACGAGAGCGTATAGACCCGGCCGCGCCCCGAAGCCTCGAACCATTCGAGCGGCGCGCCGGTGCCCGGTGCGGCCAGGCGCGGGGGGAACACCGCGCTGCCGTCCGGCGCGCGCTGGAGCAGCAGGCGGCCTTCCGCCAGCGCGCCGCGCCAATGGGCTTCGGGGAAAGGGGCCTCGGGGCTCATGCCGCGCTCCTTACCGCGCCGCGCGCCTGCAACCCGGCGATCTCCTCGGCCGAGAAGCCCGCCTCGCGCAGCACGTCGAGGCTCTCGCCGCCCAGTGCCGGGCCGGGATCGCCGATCGCGCCGGGGGTTTCGGAGAACGTCGTCGGGATGCCGGGGAAGCGCAGGGTGCCTTGCGAAGTCTCGCGCTCCTGCCAGAACCCGGTCTCGACGAGGTGCGGGTCATCGAGCAGTTCGGTCAGGCTGCGGATCGCGGTGGCGGGGATGTGGACCTGCCGGAACAGTTCCACCCATTCCCCGGTGGTGCGCGTCTCGATCACCTCGGCCACTTTGGCGAGGACGGCGCCGATGTTCTGGGTGCGCGATCGCATCGAGGCGAACATTGCGTCTTGCGACCATTCGGGATTGCCCAGCGCGTCGAAGAAGGCGCGCCAGTGCTTGTCGTTGTAGATCATCACCCCGATGTGACCGTCCGCCGTGCGATAGGGTCGCCGCGCTTCCGACGTCGCGCGCGGGTATTCGGGCGGGCCTTCGGGCGGCACGAAAATCGATCCGCACAAGTGCTCGACCATCGCGAAGGACACCAGCGTTTCGAACATCGGCACCTCGATCTCCTGCCCGATCCCGCTTTTTTCGCGCGCATAGAGCGCCGCGATCACCGAGTAGGCGCCCGTCAGGCCGGCCACCTTGTCGGCGATCACGGTCGCGGCATACGTCGGCTGCCCGCCCGACAGCCGCGCCTGCAGATCGACGATGCCCGAGGCCGCCTGGACGATGTCGTCGTAGGCGGGATAGTCGTGGTAAGGCCCATTTCGGGCGAAGCCGTAGAGGTTGGCGTAGATGATCGTCGGGTTCGCGGCCTTCAGCGCCGCGTAGTCCAGCCCGAGCCGCCCGATCGCGCTGGAGCGCATCGAGTGGATGAACACGTCCGCGCTTTCCGCCAGTTTCAGCAACGCCGTACGCGCTTCACCCTGCTTGAGGTCGAGCACGATCGAGCGCTTCCCCCGGTTGACGTTGAGGAACATCGCCCCGCGCGAGGCGTCCGGCCCCGGCGGGATGAAGCGCGTGGTGTCGCCCTGCGGGCTCTCCACCTTGACGACGTCGGCGCCGAGGTCGGCGAAGATCTGCGTCGCGTAAGGCCCCATCAGCACGCTGGTGAGATCGAGTACCCTGACGCCTGCGAGGGGGCCTTTGCCCTTGCCGCTCATGCGTATTCTCCGGTCATTGCCAAGCCTGTTCCCGAACGTACCCTCGTGCGTACGCACACGAGGGGAGTTTGCTGAAAATGAAGGTCCACCTGATCGCCGCGGGCAAGTTCCACGACATCGACTACGCCCGCCTCGAACTGCTGAAACTGCTGGCGGAAACCCCGCGCATCCGCACCTCCGTGGCCTCCGACTACGCCGATCTGGCGAGCCTCGAGGCGGCCGACCTGCTGGTCACCTACACCTGCGATCTGGTGCCCACGCGGGACGAGGAAGTCGCCGCGCTGGAGGCGTTCCTGGCGTGCGGCGGGCGCTGGCTGGCGCTGCACGGGACCAACGCGGTGCTGCGGTTCGGCGCCGACGGCGTGGTCGATACCCCGGACGAAGTGCCCGCCTTCACCGGCCTGCTTGGCACCCGCTTCGCCGGCCATCCGCCGATCGCGCCGTTCAAGGTCTTCGTCACTCGGGGCGATCACGAAATGACGCAGGGCCTGCGCGATTTCCGCGTGGAGGACGAGCTTTACCTCACCCACCGCACCGCCGAGATCGACGTGCTGCTCCACACCAGCTTCACCGGCCGCTGCGACGAGTTCCGCGACGCCGACTGGGACGAGGGGCAAGTGCCGGTGCTCTACGAGCGCAAGGTGGGCGAAGGCAGCGTCCTCTACCTCACGCTCGGCCATTGCCGGGGCCATTACGACCTGCTGCCGGTCAGCCCGTTCTGGCCGCACCCGCAGCGCTGCGCGTGGAATTATCCGGTGTTCCACGAGTTGCTGCGCCGGGGCATCCGATGGGGCCTGGCTCATGCCGCCTGATCCTGCGGCCTGAGCGCATGGAGCTGGCGTTCGAGCGATTCGAGCACCGGCTCCACCAGCGCGGCGTCCATCGCGCCGGTCAGCAGACTGACCGCCATGCCCTCCATCGTCGCCTGCGAGATCGCCATGGCCAGCGCGAACTTCTCCGGGCTCGCCTGCCATTCGGGGTAGAGCTGCACCGCCAGCTGGTTGAACCGCTCGCGAAATTCCACCTGCAGCGGCATCAGCACGGCGGCGAGGTCGGTATTGGTGCGTGCCGCCACGGCCAGTTCGTGAAAGGCGATGAAGGCGGGCTTCTGGATCTGCCGCCAGTACGTGCGCACCATCGCGCGGTGATCGAGAGCGCTGCGCTCCGCCGCCCGGCGAAACGCGCGCAGGCGGCGCTCGTGCAGGTGCATGATCGTCGCCTTCACCAGCGAGACGCCGTTGTCGAAATGGTGGAGCATCGCCCCGCGCGACAGGCCCGCCTCGATCGCCACTTGCGGCGTGGTGGTGCGCGAATAGCCGCTGCGCACCAGCACGCGGATGGTCGCATCGATCAGGCGCGCGCGGGTCTGCGCGCTTTTCAGGGCCTGCATCGTCGGCTCGTCGAGGCTCGTGCGTCTTGCCAGCTTGCGCTCTCCCACTGTGCGTCCGGCGCGGTGCGGGCCGGTGCGTCCGGCCTCGCGAACATCGGTGGTAGCGCAATCCGGCGCATAAAAAAAGACATTCATGAATGCCTTTTATCATTATGCTGGAGCGACCGCGCAGGCGAATCGCCGCGCGTTGCAGAAGAGGAGGAATGGCGTTGGAAAGGCAGGTCTTGCCGGCTGCCCCGGCTTCAGTCGCGGTCCAGCGCCGCTTCCATGCGTGCGACCAGCGCCGCCAGCCGGTCGACTTCCGTAGGCCCCCGCGGCTCGCCCGGCTCCGACAGCACGCCGGAGAGCAGCACGTCGACATAGCGCGTCGCCTCCGCGTCGATGTCGAGCGGGCGGCCGATGAAACTGGAGCGCATGGCGACGTGCTCCAGCCCGCCGAACATCATGTCGCGGATCATCACCGGATCGACATCGGCGCGCACCCGGCCGTCCTCCTTCGCCTTCTGCACCGCCTCCACCACGCTATGCGCGAAGACGTGGTTGAGCTTGTGCAGCGCGGTGCCGCGATAGTCGGACCAGCGCAGTTCCTGGTAGAACACGCGGTGCAGCTTGGGCGTCTCCTCCATCGAACGCATGAAGCGCACCGCGATCAGCGTGAGCTGCGAGCGCAAGTCACCGATGTGGCGCAGTTCGCCGGTCAGCCGCTCGACGAAGGGCGTCGCCCAGTCGGCCAGGACCTGGTTCACCAGCTCCTGCTTGTTGTCGTAGTATTTGTAGACCGTGGCCTCGGAAACGCCCGCCAGCTTGGCGATCTTGGCCATCGAGGTGGCCTTGGCGCCTTCCTCCTCGATCAGCTGGCGCGCGGCGGCGAGGATCTCCTGCGGGCGGTAGTCCTTGCGGCGGCGCCACGCGAGCGGTTCGCCATCGGGGGTCTTCGCCGGGGTCGCCATGGTAATTGAACTATCCTCATTTGCAGTTGACACGCCCATGACGGGGCGCCAGCTTTACGCGCAAACGCAAGACATGCAACATGTCGATGCGCACTTATCAAGGAGAGGCATGAGCCAGTTCGCGATACCGCAGGGACGCTTCCACCTGTCCGCCGCGCTCGATGATGCGATCCGACGCTCCTGCGCCGCGCCCGCGCGCGACGGGGAGCAGGCGCATCCGATCTTCGCATTCGTCGCCGCGCTCGGCGGGCTGGGGGTGCGGGTCGGCGACTTGTGCCGGGGTCTTGGCCTCGCGTTCGACAAGGGTGCGGTTCTCGGCCGCTGCTGGATCGATTATGCCGCGCCGCTGACGGTCGATACGGGTTACGACGTCGCGGCCGAGATCGTCGCGCTCGAACGCAAGGCCAGCCGCCGGTTCGGCGCCGCCGACCACCTGACACTGGGGATGACGATCGGCACCGGCGGCCAGACGCATGCGCGCGTGCAACTGACTACGATCATGCCGGTGGTGGCATGAGCGAGTGGACGCTCGACGGCGTGCCCGCAGAGGCGATGGCACTGTGGTGCGCGGCGCTGGGCGACGACAATGCCATCCACCTCGATCCGGCGGCGGCCGAGGCGCTGGGCTTCGGGCCGCGCACGGTCAATCCGGGGCCGACCAACCTTGCCTACCTGCTCAACATGGCGATGGAGGCCGCGCCCGGCCGGCAGGTGCGCTCGGTGGAAGCCGCCCTGCTGGGCAACGTGCTGGCGGGCGACACGGTGGTGGCACGGGGAACCTGGACGGATGGGCTCTGCGACGCCGAACTGGTCGTCGTGCCGGACCGGGCGGTCCTGAAAGCCAGAATAGACATGACAGACGGGAGAGAACGCGATGATGGAAAGGGCTTTTGCCACCAGCGTCCATGACCTGATAGCGATGCGCGCGCGGTCTGCCCCGCAGGCGCCGGCGATCGTTCAAGGCGACCTGCGGCTGACCTATGCCGAGATCATGGCCTGTGTCGATGCGGTCGCCGCGGACTTCGCGGCGCGCGGGCTGGAGCGTGGGCAGCGGGTGGCGATCCTGTCGGAGAACCGCTTCGAATATACGGCGGTGCAACTCGCCTGCGCCAAGCTGGGGCTGATCGCCGCCTGCCTCAACTGGCGGCTGTCCGAGGTGGAGACGCGCCACTGCGTCGAGCTGGTGGACCCCGCGCTGCTGGTCGCCTCGCCCCGCCACCGGGCGATGGCCGAGGCGGTCGCGAACGGTCGGCCGCTCGCCGCTATCGACAGCCTCGGCGCGCCGGGGGAGACCGCCAGCGCGGCCGATCCCGAGGACGGGCTGCTCATCATCTACACCAGCGGCACGACCGGCCTGCCCAAGGCGGCGGTCATCAGCCACCGCGCGGAAGTGGCACGTATGTGCGCGATGCGCCTCGACATGGGGGTGGAGATGGCGGACGCCTACATATCGTGGGCGCCGATGTTCCACATGGGCGGCACCGAGCACTTGCTGGCGACGCTGATGTGCGGCGGAACCGGCGTTATCATCGACGGTTTCGATGCCGATGCCATCATCGATGCGCTGGAGGAATTCCCGGTCGGCTGGCTGATGCTGGTGCCCGCCACGATCGAGCCGCTGCTCGAACGGCTGGAGGCCCGGCAGGCGCAGGTACGCGGCGTCAAGGCGGTTGGCTGCATGGCAGACCTCGTTCCCTCGGCGACGATCGCGGCGATCACGCAGGCGCTGGGGGCACCGTACCTCAACTCCTTCGGGGCGACCGAGACGGGGATGCCGCCGCTTTCGGCCGATCTCATCCCCGTCGGGACGACGCCGACGCACTTTCCCAAGCGGCTCAGCCTGCTGACCGACCTGCGCCTGCTCGACGCCGAGGGCCGCGAAGTGGCTGACGGGGAGACCGGCGAGGCCTGCGTGCGCGGTCCCACGCTGTTCAGCGGCTACTGGAACGCTGTGGCCGCCAATGCCGAAAGCTTCGCGGGCGGGTGGTTCCACATGGGCGACCTGTTCCGGCGCACCGAGTCCGGCTTCGAATTCGTCGGCCGTTCCAAGTACCTCATCAAATCGGGCGGCGAGAACATCTATCCGGCCGAGATCGAGCGGGTGCTGTTCGCCGACGCCCGGGTCAACGACGCGATCGTGGTGCGCCGCCCCGACCCGCAGTGGGGCGAAGTGCCGGTCGCGGTGATCGCCCGCAACGATCCCTCGCTCGACGAGGACATGGTGATGCGCCTGTGCCGCAACGCGCTGGCGGGCTACAAGCGCCCCAGGAGCGTCCGCTTCATCGCGATGGACGCCTTTCCGCGCAGCGCCAGCGGCAAGATCATCCGCGAGGCGGTGGAAGCGATGATCGCCTGAACCCGCCCGATGTGGCCGGGGAAGGGCTCACGCGGCGCAGTGCGCCGTGTCGCGCGCCTGCGTACCGGCGACGGCCTCGATCGGGGCCGGGCGGGCGAACAGGTAGCCCTGGCCGAGGCGGCAGCCCATGTCCGCGAGCTTGCGGCGCTGCGCTTCGGTCTCGACGCCCTCGGCCACCACCTGCTTGCCTAGCGCCTGGCCGAGCCCGACGATCGCGCGGATGATCGCCTCGCTCTGGCCATCGTCGTCGAACAGGCTGAGCGTGAATGATCGATCGATCTTGAGCATGTCGAACGGCAGGTGCTTGAGGTGGATCAGCGAGGCGTAGCCGGTCCCGAAATCATCGAGCGCCACGGTGACCCCCGCCTCGTGCAGCAGGCCTAGCGCCTTGGCGGTCTCGTCGATGGTGCGGCCGAGCACGAAGTCCTCGGTCACCTCGATGCACAAACGTTCGGGGGCGACGCCGAAATCGCGCATCCGCGCCAGCATTCGCGCCGCCGAATGGGGGCCGTCGAGCTGCGCGGCGATCAGGTTGAGCGCCAGCCGTGGCACGCGATCGGGATGGTCGCGCAGGGTTTCCAGCCCCATCTCCAGCACCTGCTGCTGGATCGCGAGGCCGAGCTTGCGCTCGTTCAGCATGTCGCCGAAGGCCGCCGGCGTCATCATTCCGCGCTGCGGATGCTGCCAGCGCAGCAGCGCTTCGTAGGATCCCACCTGGCCGGTCTCGATATCGACGATCGGCTGATAGTGGAGCGAGAATTCGCGGCGCTCGATGCCCTGCCGCGCTTCCTGTCCGAACAGTTCGCGGTTGTCGAGCTTCTCGCGCAGGGGCGGGGCAAAGTCGTGGAGCCGGCGGCGTCCCTGTTGCTTGGCGGCGTAGAGTGCGAGGTCTGCGTTCTTGACCAGCACGTCGGAACAGGCCGCATCGTGCGGGTAGCGGGCGAGGCCGATGCTGAGCGACAGCGCCCAGGAGCGCCCGGCATGCGTCAGCGTCGATCCCTGCAGGTCGTCGAGGGCGCGGCGCATCCGCAGCTCGTCGGCGGCGTCCCAGGGCAGCAGGATGGCGAACTCGTCGCCGCCGATGCGCGCGACGTGCGCCTGCGGGCCGCCCGCTGCCGCAAGCCCCCGGCCGACCTTGCCGAGCAGCAGGTCGCCGCCGTCATGGCCGAGCCGGTCGTTGATGTCCTTGAGATGGTCGACGTCGATGAGCAGCAGCAGGAAAGGGGCGGTCGGCCCGGCGTCGCACATCGTGCGCAAGGTGGTATGGAACGCGGCGCGATTGCCCAGCCCGGTGAGATAGTCGGTCTGGGCGGCGCGGCGGAAGGTTTCGCTTTCGACTTCGATCACCTTGCGCGCCTGTTCGGCGGCGTCGCGTTCCTGGCCGAGCAGGCGGAAGCGGTCGGCGATGGCGAGCGAGAGCGCGACCGATTCGAACGCCAGCGCGCCGAACGTCGCCATGTCGATCACGTCGTCCTGCACCAGCACCCCGAAGTTGCGCGCGACCCGCAGCGCGAAGACGCAGAGCACCGGGGTCCATCCGGCGAGGTAGAACCACACGACCCGGCTGCGCGCGCGCAGCGCCAGTGCGATGCCGGTGCCCACGCAGATCGCGCTCATGACGAAGACAACGTTCAGCCAGCGGTCGATCGTCAGCGGCGGCGCTATCGGCAGGAAGGCGGCGCACAGGCCGGCCGCCATGTTGAGGCAGGCCAGCGCGCTCCCGCAGCGGTTCAGCCAGCGCGGCAGCAGGCCTTCCTCGATGACCGCCAGGAAGAACATGTTGCCCGCCGCGATCAGGCCGGCGACGAGGACGTAGTCGGCCTTGACCGCGATCGGACCGGCATATTCGGGCAGGGCGAAGGCCGCCACGTTGGTCCAGGTCAGCCCATAGGCCAGCGCCAGCATCGACCAGACGAGGTACCACCGCTGGAACACCAGCCGCTGGCCGGTATAGATCAGCAGGTTGTAGGCGAAGGCCGACAGGATCGCCCCGGCGAAGATGCCCATCAGTCCCAGCCACAGGCCCTGCAGCCACAGCGCGCTCTGGGGGCTGGTGGCGTTGAGCTTGCGCATCAGCGAGAGATGGTCGAGCCGCTTGAAGCCGACGTAGACGTCGCGCACATGCGCGCCCGGGTGCTCGACGGTGAAGCGCAGCATCCCGCCCAGAGCCCAGCGGTCGCCGATCGCGCCTGGGGCTATCTGGCGGGTCCAGGCCGCGCCCTCGGTGTCGGTCACCACTGTCGCCATGCGGCCGAACCGGGCCTGGTCGGTCATGATCTGCCAGCCTGCCGGGAGCGCCCCCAGCTTGCGCGGGTCACGCAGCTTCAGCCAGACCCAGCCCCGGCGATAGCTCTCGTACCGGGGGGCGCTCGTGCAGTCGTAGCGCAGCCGGGAGACGGTGGCCGCGCTCGGCTCGAACGCAGCGGGGGCAGTCGCATAGCAGACATCGGAGCGCAGGCGCACGACCTGTGCCTGCGCCGGCGTCACCCACGACTGGGCAGCCACGATCATCCAAAGCAAGACGAGAAGCGACCGAAACGACATGCCAAACCCTAAACAGGGCCCTACGGATAAACCGAATGTCACTAGGAATGGTTAACGAGGAACACGATCCTCGTCGCAAAACTTATTAGGATAACAAATGAGTCCGCCGATGCCTTTCCTGTTAGCAGGGCCGCATCGCTTACCGGGATCGACGCATTCATGACCAGCCGCACCGCCGCCACGAACCTTCCGATCGCCATCGTCGGAGGAGGGTTCAGCGGGACGCTCCTGGCCATCAACCTGATGCGTTACGGCGTCAGGGTCGTGCTGATCGAACGCAGTGCGGGCCAGTTGGCGAAAGGCGTGGCCTTCGGCACCCGCAAGCCGGAGCATCTGCTCAACGTGCGCGCCGCCAACATGAGCGCGTTTCCCGACGATGCCGGGCACTTCCTGCGCTGGATGGATTTCTCCGCTGCCGACGAGGCGAACCGCTTCGTGCCGCGCCTGACCTACGGCATGTATTTGCGCGAGCAACTGGTCGCCGCGCTCGCGAAGGCGGGGCCGGACGCGCGCATCGTCGATGGCGAGGCCTGTTCGATCGACTTCGCGGAAAGCGCCGCGACGGTCAGGCTGGCGGATGGCGACACGATCGAAAGCCGGGCGGTGGTACTGGCGCTCGGCAACTTCCCGCCGGCACCGCATGCCGTGCTCGATGCGCTGCCCGAGCGGCTCTATCGTCCCGACCCCTGGCATCCGGCCGCCTCCGGCGACTTGTCGGGGCTGGAGCGGGTATTGGTGGTCGGCAGCGGCCTGACTGCCGCCGACGTCGTCCTCTCGCTCGAAAGCGCCGGGTTCGGCGGGGAAGTGACGGTCCTCTCGCGGCGCGGGCTCAAGCCGCTGAGCCATGCCGAAAGCGGCCCGGTCGTCACCCCGGTTCCCGATCCCGACGTGCGCGGGGCGCGGCTGGTGCGCGAGGTGCGCCGGCGCGCCGCCGAGATCGGGTGGCGCGCGGCGGTCGATGCCCTGCGACCGCACACGCAGAACATCTGGCGGCGCCATTCGCCCGCGACGCAGGCGAGTTTCCTGCGCCACCTGCGGCCTTATTGGGACATCCACCGGCATCGTCTCGCGCCCTCGGTGGCGCGGCGGCTGGAGGAAATGGAAGCGCAGGGACGCCTGCGCTACGTCGCGGGCAAACTGTGCGGCGCGGCGACCGCCGATGGACTTGCGGCGATCACCTACCGGCCGCGTGGAGAAGACGGCCGGGTCACGCTCGAGTTCGACCGCGTCTACAATTGCGCCGGGCCCGACGGCGATCTGGCACGGGTGGATGCGCCGCTGCTGGCGCACCTGCTGGAACAGGGCCGGATTCGCGGCGATATCCATGGGCTCGGCATCGACGTAGACCATCTCGGCCGGGTCCGCTCCGCCGACGGCTTGGTGCAGGACCGGCTGCTGGCTGCAGGCCCCGTTACCAAGGGAGAGGCCTGGGAGATCGTCGCGGTGCCTGACATCCGGCGGCAGGTATGGGGCCTCGCCCGGTTCCTCGCCGACGAACACTGGGTCGGCGGCGAGGGGTTGTAGTGCGCTTCAGGCGACCGGCGCGGCCGCTTCCAGCGCGTCGATGGCCGCCAGCACCGCGTCGCTCTCGGTCCTGCTGAGCCAGTCGGGGCTCGCCTCGAAGAAGGCGACGGTGCCGTCCTGTGCCAGCACCAGCACGGCGGGCTGGTCGATTTCGTAGCTGTCGGTGCCCAGCGTCCTGCCGATCCACGACTGGCCCGGCGCCACCGCTGGCTGGTCTTCGGGGAAGAAGGTGATGCCCAGGCTCCGGGAGAGTGCGTAGTCAGGATCACCGGCCACGGTGAAGCCAAGGTCGTGGCGCGCGATCAGTTCGGGGTCCACCGGCACTTGCGCGCTGACCGCCACCAGCCTTACGCCGCGTTCCCGCAGGCTTGGGAGCAGCGTGGCGTTGTACCAGGGCAGGGCGATGTTGCAAGCGGGACAGCCGCCGAAGCGGAAGAACACCAGCACTGCGGGCCCTTCGGCCAGCACGTCTTCGCGGGTCAGCGGCCGGCCGTCCTGGTCGACCAGGGTAAAGGGCGGCACTTTCTCGCCGGCGCGGGGCAGGCGCGCGGGGTCGTGGCGTTCCACGAGGATCCGGCGCTGGGCGGCATTGCGCTCCAGTTGCTCCGGATTCCAGGTCCGTTCGCGCTCCGCCTGGAGCGCAGCGAAGCGGGCGTTAAGGGTATCGGTCATAAGCGGTGCCTCTCGGTTGGCCATGGCTCGAGGCTATGGAAAGCCAAGAGTTGCGACCAACGAGAACACCGCCCGGGTGCTTGAGATTATCGAATAAGGGCCATCAGTTCGGCAGCGCCGCCACCACTTCGCGGGCCAGCACGGCGAGTTGGTTTGTCGGTCCATCGAGCCCCGGCGCGGTATGCAGGATGCATGAGACGTGCGGCAATTCCGGCAGGCCGGTATCGACCAGCGGGGCGTCGCGCAGGAACATGCCCGTGCGGCAGGTCAGGCCGAGTCCGGCATCGACGGCCGCGCGCAGCGTCGTCAGGTTGGGGGTCTCCACGGTGATGCGGAACGGCCGCCCGGCATCCTCCAGCGCCCGGATCGCCGCCTCGCGGAAGCGGCAGGGAGTTTCCAGCACCGCGAGCGGCACGGTGGCCAGGCTTGCGAGTTCCTCCTTGCCGAACCACGACATCGGCGCGGTGGTCACTGCATGGCTGTCGCTGGGCGCGGCGAAACCGAGCACGATGTCGAGCTGGCGCCGTTCGAGCAGGTCCAGAAGTTCGGCCGTGCCCGCGACGCGCGAATAGAGTTCGGCCTCGGGATGGAGGTCGGCGAACTGCGCCAGGAGGCCGGTCAGAAGCAGTTCGGCGAAGTCCTGCACCATGCCGATCCGCGCCGGTCCCGCGAAATGGCCCGAAGTCACCGCAGCCACGGCTTCGTCGTGCAATGCCAGTACCTTGCGTGCGTAATCCAGCATCAGGTCGCCATGCGCCGTAAGGGTCAGTCGTCGCCCTTCGCGGTGGAACAGCGATTGCTGGAGCAGTTCCTCGAGCCGCTTGATCTGAAGGCTGAGCGCCGACTGGCTCACGAAGACGCGCTCCGAAGCATGGAGCATCGAGCCGGTGTCGACGATCGCGACGAAGCTGCGTAAAAGGTTCGTCGGCAGGTTCACGGGCATGGGCGGGCTTTCACGGGAGGATTGAGTTTCTCCAAAGTCATGACGCCTTGCTTATTGTCAATCAAAATAGTAGAGATTTAAGCGGGCATAGGATTTCTCTCCCGGCGCCTGAATGACCCGTTAAAAATCTGTTTTTGCAGAGATTTTATAGGATTTGCGCGCCTAATGAGCGCTGCGCGATGGCATTATGAGCCTCGCAAATAGATCGGGATCATATTTTCGATTGAATCAGTAGACATGATGATGCGACCTTTGCCGCGAGCAAAGTGAGGCAAGGAATGTCGCGTCTGAAGCAACTGAGTCGTTCCCTGGGGGCTGCGCGCTGGCTATCGCCGCTGCTGCTCCTGGCGGTGCTGGAAGCCGGCTCGCGCGCCGGCTTCATTCCCGAGCGCACGCTGGCCGCGCCCTCGCAGGTTATCGCGACGCTGTGGTCGATGACGGTGTCGGGCGAACTGACCGACAATCTCATTGTCTCGGCGCTGCGCGTCCTCGCCGGCCTTGCGATCGGCATCACCACCGGCGTCGTGCTGGCGCTGGTGGCGGGGCTTTCCCGCTCGGGCGAGGCGGCGGTCGATCCGCTCATGCAGATCAAGCGGACGATCCCGACACTGGCGCTGACGCCGCTGTTCATCGTCTGGTTCGGCATCGGCGAGACGCCGAAGATCGCGCTGATCGCCTTCGCTTCGATCTTCCCGGTCTATCTCAATCTCTACAGCGGCATCCGCGGCATCGACGTGCGCTTGCTGGAAAGCGCGCGCAGCTTCGGCCTCAGCCGGATCGGGCAGGTCGTGCATGTGATCCTGCCGGGGGCGCTGCCCTCGCTGCTGGTGGGGCTGCGCTATTCGCTTTCGGTCTCGGTGCTGGTGCTCGTCGTGGCGGAGCAGATCAACGCGACGGCGGGCCTCGGCTACCTCATCAACAATGCGCGCGACTTCATGCGTACCGACATCATCCTGGTGTGCCTGATGATCTACGCGGCGCTTGGCCTGATCGCCGACGGGCTGGTGCGGGCGATCGAGAACCGCGCCCTCGTATGGCGCCCTGCCATGGTTTCCCAATGACTTACCCGATCGAGAAGGACTCCGCGATGGACGCTCGACTGACTCATTTTACCGCCCCCGCCAGCTTCGTTGCCCCGGCCGAGCCGGTAGTCCGGCTGAACGACTTCACCCGCAGCTTCGGCGATACCACGATCATCTCCGGCCTCGACCTCGAGATCGCCGCTGGAGAATTCGTGGTGCTGCTGGGCCGCTCCGGCTCGGGCAAGACGACGCTGCTGCGTACGCTGGCAGGCCTCGATCCGGTCGAGGGACAGGACGTGACCATCCCGAAATCGCGCGCGGTGGTGTTCCAGGACGCTCGCCTGCTGCCGTGGAAAAAGGTCTGGCGCAACGTCGCGCTCGGCCTGAAAGCCAATGATTCCCGGCAGTTGGCCGAGGACGCGCTGCAGGAAGTCGGCCTTGGCCACCGGCTCGAGGCCTGGCCGCTGACGCTGTCTGGCGGCGAGGCGCAGCGCGTGGCGCTGGCCCGCGCGCTGGTGCGCGAACCGCAACTGCTGCTGCTCGACGAGCCTTTTGCCGCGCTCGATGCGCTGACGCGGCTGCGGATGCACGAGCTGGTGCTGTCGCTGTGGCGCCGCCATCGCCCCGCCGTGCTGATGGTGACGCACGACGTCGACGAGGCGATCGCGCTGGCGGATCGGGTGGTGCTTCTGGATGGCGGCCGGATCGTCGCGCAGGAGCGGATCACCGCGCCGCGCGGGGCCGAGCGCGCGGTCATCGCCGCGCCGCTGCGGCAGCGCCTTCTGAATGCGCTGGGCGGCGTTGTCGAGGAGCAGGCGGAGATCGTCGCGTTGCATGCGGGGGCGCGTCCGTGAACGCGTTTTCCCAGATTTCCGTGTCTGGACAGGGCCTTGCGCCGCTGCGCAGCTTCGTCGGGGACTTCGCGGCGCTGCTGGAGGAGACCGATGATCTCGGTGCCATTCTCGACCGCGGCGGCGCGCTGCTGGCCGGGCTGGTCGAGCGGGACGACTGGCTGCCGGAGGAATACGCCCAGCCTCACCCCGAGCGATATCAACAGTATCTCCTTCACTGCGACAGCGCCGAGCGCTTCAGCGTGGTGTCGTTTGTCTGGGGACCGGGGCAGGCGACGCCGATCCACGACCACCGCGTCTGGGGCCTCGTAGGGGTACTCAACGGCACCGAGAGGGTACAGAGCTTCCTTCACCGCGACTTCGACGGCGCCCTGGTGCAGCACGGCGCGACCCGCACGCTCCATCCCGGCGAAGTCGAGGCGATCGACCCGCGCGAGGGGGATATCCACCGTGTCGAGAACGGCCATGCCGATCGCACCTCGATCTCGATCCACGTCTACGGCGCCAACATCGGCGCGGTCGAACGCGCCACCTACCGCGCCAGCGGCGAGGAGCGACCGTTCATCTCCGGCTACGCCAACACCACGCTTCCCAATCTCTGGGATCTTTCGAGGAAAGCATGACCGTCACCCCCTATCAGGTCCGCAGCGCGCTTCTGGCCCGCAGCGAAATCGCGCTGATCGACGTGCGCGACGAGCACCCCTTCGCCGCTGGCCACCCGCTGTTCGCCGCCCAGATTCCGGCCGCGCGCATCGCCGCCGAGGCGGCATGGCGCATTCCGCGCAAGGACGCGCCGGTCGTCGTCTACGATGATGGCGAGGGCCTTGCCGCCGCGGCGGCCGAGGAACTGCGCGGTCTCGGCTTCACGAACGTCGATCTGCTCGACGGCGGCCTGCAGGGCTGGCGCGAGGCGGGCTACGAGCTGTTCGAGGACGTCAATTCCTACTCCAAGGCTTTCGGCGAACTGGTCGAGCACCGGCGCGGCACGCCCTCGCTTCCGGCTGAGGACGTGCAGGCGCTGATCGACGAGAAGGCCGACATCGCCATCCTCGACGCGCGCCGCTTCGACGAATACGCGACGATGAGCATCCCCGGCGGCCGCAGCGTGCCGGGCGCCGAACTGGTGCTGCGCGCACCCGTCGCCGCGCCCGATCCGGACACCACGATCATCGTCAACTGCGCGGGCCGCACCCGCAGCCTGATCGGCGCGCAGTCGCTCATCAATGCGGGGCTGCCCAACCGCGTCTTCGCGCTGCGCAACGGCACCATCGGCTGGACCCTCGCAGGGCAGCAGCTGGAGCACGGGCGGCAGGAGAGTGTCGAAGTCGGCGGCGACGTGGATGAAGCCCGCGCCCGTGCCCGCGAAGTCGCCTACCGCGCCGGGGTGCGCCGGATCGACGCCGCGCAGCTTGCCGCGATCGAGGCCGAGACGCACCGCACCCTCTACCGCTTCGACGTGCGCCAGCCGGACGTCTACGCCGCCGGGCACCTTCCGGGCTTCCGCAATGCACCCGGCGGCCAGCTGGTGCAGGAGACCGACCACTTCGCCCCCGTGCGCGGCGCGCGCATCGTCCTTGCCGATGACCTCGGCCCGCGCGCGGACATGACCGCGTCGTGGCTCGCTCAGCTGGGCTGGGAAGTGCTGGTGCTGGAAGCGGACTTCGCCGGTGAACTCGAAACGGGCCCCGATGGTGCTCCCGCGCCGCGCGGTCCCGAGGGCCGCTACAAGCGCCCCTACGAGGGCACCGACAACCCCAAGGCTGCCATGCAAGCCTACCTCGACTGGGAATACGGCCTTGTCGCGCAGCTTCAGCGCGACGGCACCCACGGCTTCTTCGTCATCTGAAATCATACCGGAGTTCACCGCAATGACCGTCAAGTTCATCGGCTACATCGGCTTCAACGACACGTCGGAGATCCACGGCGCGGTGCGCACCCGCGTTCTCGATCGCGAATACGTGGACGCCGCCGCGCGCGAGCAGGAGAAGGGCGGTTTCGACCGCGTGCTGATCCCGTTCGGTTCGGCCTCGCCCGAAAGCCAGATCGTCGCGGCCCATGCGGCGGCGATCACCAGCAAGCTCGGCTTCCTCGTCGCGCACCGTCCCGGCTTCACACAGCCGACGCTGGCCGCGCGCCAGTTGGCGACGCTGGACCAGCTTTCGGGCGGGCGCGTCGCGGTGCACATCATTACCGGCGGCGCCGATGAGGAAATGGCGCGCGACGGCGACGTCGGCACCACCAAAGCCGAGCGCTACGCCCGCACGGACGAATACCTCGATATCCTGCAGCGCGAATGGAATTCGGCGCAGCCGTTCGACCATGCGGGCCGCTTCTACCAGGCGCGCGGTGCCTTCGCGGCGATCAAGCCGGATAACCTGCCGGTGTTCTTCGGCGGCTCCTCGCCCGAGGCGATCGAAGTCGCGGGCCGTCATGCCGACGTCTATGCCCTGTGGGGCGAGACGCTGGAGCAGGTCGGCGAGGCGGTGCGCACCGTGCGCCACGCCGCCGCGCAGCATAACCGCAATCCAGGCTTCTCGCTCTCGCTGCGCCCGGTGATCGCCGATACCGAGGAAGCCGCCTGGAAGAAGGCCGATGCCATCGTCGAACAGGTGCGCGCCAACCGCGAGGCGGCGGGCCTGCCGACTTCGGGCCACCGTCCGCCCAACGCGGGGTCGCTGCGGCTGCTGGAAACGGCGGCTTCCGGCCGCCGGGATTCGCGCCTGTGGACCGGTGTTGCGGCGTTGACCGGCGCTGCGGGCAATTCCACCGGCCTCGTCGGCACGCCGGAGCAGGTCGCCGACGCACTGCTGGAATACTACGACATCGGCATCGACCACTTCCTGATCCGCGGCTTCGAGCCGCTGGCCGATGCGATCGACTATGGCCGCGAACTGATCCCGCTGGTGCGCGAGAAGGTGGCAGAGCGGGATCAGCGCAAGGTCGCGCTGGCGGGGTGATCGGGATGGCTGGCCGAACACATCTTTCGGTGACGCTATATCCTCAAGGCCGGTGAACCGACCTTGGATCGTCATTGCGAGCGAAGCGAAGCAATCCAGGGCAGGGTTGCGTCGCCCTGGATTGCTTCGCTCCGCTCGCAATGACGAACATTGAGGGGCGTTGTGTTCGGGTCCTCAGGGCATCCCCCCGAACCCATTGGCACAACTCACTTTCACATCAGCCAATCGCGTTGGTCCGTCCCGCATCCGCCGCATAGCCTGACCTCACGACATAGGAGGAATTGACATGGCAGACAGACAGCTCAAGCTCGGCTTCATCCTGCACGGCGTCGGCCCCGGCTGGGACGACTGGCGCCACCCCGACGCGCAAGTGGACGCCAGCACCAGCCTGCCGTTCTACGTGCGGCAGGCGCAGGCGGCGGAGCGCGGCAAGTTCGACTACCTGTTCGTGGCGGACAGCGTCTCGATCAACGCGCGCTCCTCGCCGCACTACCTCAACCGCTTCGAGCCGCTGACGATCCTCTCCGCCGTCGCGGCGGTGACCGACAGGATCGGCCTCGTCGCCACCTCCACCGTCAGCTACAACGAGCCGTTCAATCTGGCGCGCCAGTTCGCCTCGCTCGATCATCTGAGCGGCGGGCGAGCGGGGTGGAACGTTGTCACCTCATGGCTCGCGGGCAGCGCTGACAACTACGGCAAGGCCGAACACCTCGGCCATGCCGAGCGCTACCGTCTCGCCGACGAATACCTCGATGTCGTCAAGGGCCTGTGGGACAGCTGGGAAGACGACGCACTGGTGCGCGACAAGGCCAGCGGCCAGTTCCTCGACGCCGACAAGCTGCACGAACTGGGCCACAAGGGCGAGTTCCTGTCGGTGAAGGGGCCGCTCAACATCTCGCGCTCGCCGCAGGGGCAGCCGGTGATCTTCCAGGCGGGCTCGTCGGAGGACGGCCGCACGTTCGCCGCGCGCCATGCCGAGGCGATCTTCACTCATCAGGAGGACCTTGCCGAGGGTCAGGCGTTCTACGCGGACCTGAAGGCGCGGGCGCGCGGTTTCGGGCGCGATCCGGAGAAGCTGTTCATCCTGCCCGGCGCGCGGCCGGTGGTCGGCTCGACCGAGGAGGAGGCCGAGCGCCTGCACGGCGAACTGGCGGGCCTCGTCAGTCTGGAGAACGCGCTGCGGGCGCTTGGCCGCTCGTTCAACGACCACAACTTCAGTCAGTACGATCCCGATGGCGCCTTCCCGGCGCATGTCGCCGAGGAGGGTTTCAAGAGCAACCAGAGCGCCTCTGAGAAGGTGCTTGCCGCCGCCGCGCAGGGCCTGACGCTCGGCCAGATCGCGCTTCGGGTGGCAACGCCCAAGGGCGGCTTCGTGGGTACGCCCGAGCAGCTCGCGGACCGTTTCCAGCTGTGGCTGGAGAAGCGGGGTTCGGACGGCTTCAACTTGTTCGAATCGCTGCCCGGGCAGCTGGAGGTGTTCGTCGATCAGGTCGTGCCGATCCTGCAGCAGCGCGGGATCTACAAGCGGGACTATGCCGGCAAGACCTTCCGCGAGAACCTGGGCCTCGACGTGCCCGTCAACCGCAATACCGCCGCGCGCCTGACCCGCTCGGCCGCCTGAAACGAGAAGAGAGGAGACAAGACAATGGCTACTTCCGCTTCCACGTTCGATACCGCCAACGCGGGCCTCGTCATCCGTCCCGTGCAGCCGACGATTGGCGCCGAGATCGAGGGCGTCGACTTGTCCAAACCGCTGACCGACGAATTGCGCGCGGCGATCCGCGCTGCGGTGCTCAAGTGGAAGGTCGTGTTCTTCCGCGACCAGTCCATCGATGACGCGCAGCAGGCGGCCTTCGCGGCGAACTTCGGCCCGCTCTACACGCACCCGACCACCCGGCACGACGCTGCGAACAAGGAAGTCCACGCGATCGCCGCGAAGCATGACCGCGAGTACGAGAAGAAGCTCGGCTACAAGGTCAAGCCGGGCGAGGCCTATCACTCCGACACCAGCTGGCGGCTGGTCCCGACCTGGGGCGCGGTGCTGCGCGACGTGAACCTGCCCGAAGTGGGCGGTGACACGATCTGGGTGGACGCCGCGCTTGCCTACGAAACGCTGCCCGAGGAGCTGAAGCAGCGCCTCGAAGGCAAGCATGTGACGCACAACTTCGTGCCCGCGCTGGAACTCTCAGGCCACGAATACCCGATCGTCGCGCACAAGATCGTGCGCAAGCACCGCGAGACGGGGCAGAAGATCCTGTGGGTCAACTTCTCGCAGCAGCCGCAGATCCTGGGCGTCGATCTGTCCGAGAGCCGCGAGCTGCTGGAGGAAGTGCTGCGCCAGTACAAGCGGCCCGACGTGCAGGCGCGATTCTCGTGGCGGCCGGGGACGGTTGCGTTCTGGGACAACCGTGCCAGCGTGCACTTCGCGGTGCGCAATTACGGCGATTTTCCGCGCGAACTGCACCGTATCCTGATTGCAGATGAACCCTTGTGGACGGACCTCTGATTGATGCTCGACAGACGTAACCTGCTCGCAGGACTTGGTACGACGTTCGCCCTGGCCGCTTGCGGCCGGGGCGGAGGCGCAGACACCGGCCTGCTGCGCGTGGGCAGCCAGAAGGGCGGCACCAAGGCGCTGATGCTGGCCTCGGGCGCGCTCGACGGGGCGCCCTACAAGATCGAGTGGTCGGAATTCCCGGCCGCGCAGAACCTGCTGGAGGCGATCGGGAGCGGGGCGGTGGACGTCGGCCTCGCCGGGGACGCGCCGTTCCAGTTCGCCTATCAGGCGGGCAGCCCGATCAAGGCGATCGGTGCGCAGACCACGCAGCAGCGGATGCCCGGCGCGATCGCGGTGGTCGTCCCCGGCGCCTCGCCGATCCGCGATGCCGCCGGGCTCAGGGGCAAGCGCGTCGCCACCACGCGCGGCAGCGTCGGCCATTACCTGCTGCTGCGCGCGTTGCTCTCGGCCAAGCTGGGGCTGGATGACGTCAAGGTCACGTTCCTCTCGCCAAGTGACGCCCGCGCGGCGCTGCAGACAGGCGCGGTCGATGCCTGGTCGACCTGGCAGCCCTACGTCGCCAGCGCGCAGGCCGAGGGCGACCGCATCGCCATCGACGGGCGCACGCTGACGCAGGGCTACGGCTTCGACGTCGCCTGGGAAGGCGCGATCAAGGACAAGCAGCCGCTGCTCGCCGACTTCCTCAAGCGCGAAGCTAAGGGCCTCGAATGGGCGAGCGCGCATCCCGATGACTTCGCCAAAGTCCTGGCGCAGGAAACCGGCCTGCCGCAGCCGATCGCGCTGGAGTTCGTGAAGACCAACGCGCGCATCGCGGTGCCGATCGACCAGACGCTCATCGGCCGCCAGCAGGTGGTGCTCGATACCTTCCGCCAGTTCGGTGAAGTGAAGGGCGACCGGCCGCTGGCGGATGCCTTCGTGCTGAAGGCGTAAGGCCGCTCGGACAAATTCCGCAGCGGTCGCTTGCGGCCCTTGCGAGCGTACCCCATGGTCGTCATCCCAGCGCATGCCGGGACCGTGGGCAAGTCTTGAGGCAATAGCTATCGCCAGGGCGCCCGGCGTGAGGTCGCTTCTAAAGACAGCCCACGGTCCCGGCATGCGCCGGGATGACGGATGACCGATTCCCACCCCTTGCAGTCATCCCGGGACTGCGCCGGGACGATCGCGGTTTTGCAGCGGTCGTTTCCGCGGCTTCACTCAAGAAAAACTTGAGAACGGATAAGGGAACACAATTTCTACTAATTTGGTAGACATGCAATGAGGGCCTGGACAGATCACAAGTTCAGGGGCCAGCCTTACCGTGAAGATTCTCAAGTCCGCCGCGCTCGCAGCCAGCGTTTCCTTCATTCCCTTCGGCGCGGCTCATGCAGACGAGGCGCCGGCGGCAGTGCCGCTGGCAGCGGCCGATGCCGCAGCCGACGCCGCCGCCGATGCCGCGGAGGGCGGCGCCATCATCGTCACCGGCGCGCGCGGGCATACCCAGCGCTCGGTCGCCGACAGCCCGGTGCCGGTGGACGTCATCAGCCCGGCGGAGCTGAAATCCACCGGCCGCACCGGCCTCAAGGAAATCCTCGGCAACATCATTCCCTCGCTGACGATGCCGGCGCTGGGCGGTGGCGGCACCTCGGCGAGCGTGCGGCCGATCTCGATCCGCGGCTTATCGGGCGATTACGTACTGGTGCTGGTCAACGGCAAGCGCCGCCACACCACTTCGCTCATCAACAACCTCTCGCGCATTTCCGGCGGCTCGACCCCGGTGGACATCGACCTCATCCCGACCAGCGCGGTCGGCCGCATCGAGGTTCTGCGTGATGGCGCGGCGGCGCAGTACGGTTCGGACGCGATCTCGGGCGTCATCAACATCATTCTCGACGATGCGCCGCAAGGCGGCGACTTCTCGATCACCGGCGGCCAGAACTACGAAGGCGGCGGCGAACTGGCGCAGTTCGCGGGTTCCTACGGCACCGCGATCGGCGACGGCGGCTTCGTGCGCCTTGCGGTCGAGGCCAAGTACCATGATCGCGCCAAGTCGGCGGCGGAAGCGATCCCCTACGTCTACCCGCTGGTGGGCGGCCAGCCGGACCCGCGCGAGGCCGATGCCGACCACGTCATCGCCGGCGGCTACGGCCGGTCCAACCGCGACAAGATCGTCAACACCAGCTACAACGCCGAACTGCCGGTGGGCGAGGACACCACGCTCTATTCGTTCTCGACCTTCAGCTACCGCAACATCAAGGACGCGCGCGGCGCCTATGTCGCGTCGTCCACCGGCTATGGCGGGCAGGCGAACGCGCAGGGCTCCTCGGTTCTGCCCGAGCTCTACCCGGCGGGCTTCCAGGCCTATCGCCGCATCTGGGAGCGCGACTGGCAGGCGGCACTGGGCCTGCGGACGAGGCTGGGCGACTGGGCGCTCGACATTTCGAGCAGCTACGGACAGGACAATGTCAAGCTGGGCGCGGAGAACACGCTCAACCCCTCGCTCGGGCCGGACAGCCCGACCAGTTTCCGCATGGGCCGCCAGATCCAGGACTTGTGGGTCAACAACCTCGACGTCAGCCGCGAGTTCGAGGTGGGCTTCGCCAAGCCGCTCAACGTCGCGTTCGGCGTCGAGCACCGCTGGGAGCGCTTCCGCAACATCGCCGGCGAGCCCGACAGCTACCGCGACGGCGGCTATGTGATCCCCGATGACGGCAGCGCCTTCGGCGATCTCTATGCGGGCAAATCGCCCTCGCCGGGGCTGGTCTCGTTCACCGGTACTTCGCCCGCCGACGAGACCGACATCACCCGCAGCAACGTGGCCGCCTACCTCGACCTTTCGGCCGACGTAACGAAGGGTTGGTTCGTGGGCCTCGCTGGCCGCTACGAGCATTACACCGACAGCGCCGGCGACACCTTCAGCGCCAAGGCGAGCACCCGCATCGAACTGGCGCCAGGCCTCGCGCTGCGCGGCGGCGTCAACACCGGCTTCCGCGCGCCGTCGCTGGCGCAGACCGGCTTCTCCACCACCCAGAACACCGTCACCGTGATCGGCGACGAGCGCGTCTCGACGACCTCGAAGTTCCTGCCGGTGGACAGCGCGGCGGCGCTGGCGCTGGGGGCCAAGCCGCTCAAGCCCGAGAAGTCGCTGAACTTCACGGCCGGCATCACGTACGAGAACGGACCGCTGCGCATCACCGTCGACGCCTACCAGATCCGCATCGACGACCGCATCGTCAAGACCGAGTTCCTCGGTACGTCCTCCAACGGCGGCACCGCGATCGCGGCGATCCTGCAGGCCAACGGCATCGACGACGTCGACAGCGCGCAGTTCTTCACCAACGCCATCGATACGCGCACGCGCGGCATCGACGCGGTGGCGGAATATACGCTCGACACCTCGGCGCTCGGCACCTTCCGCCTCAGCGCGGCCTACAGCTACAACAAGACGAAGATCCTGCACGTCATCGACAACCCGGCGGAGCTGAGCAGCCTCAACGTCACCCTGTTCGGCCGGCAGGCGCGGCGCGATCTGGTGGCGGCGCTGCCGCGCAGCAAGGTCGTGCTGACGGGCAACTGGACCTCGGGTAGGCTGCACGCGCTGCTGCGCGGCACGCGCTATGGCCAGTACACGGAATCGAGCAACGTCGCGGCCTCCGACCGGACTTTCGGTGCCAAGTGGGTGGCGGACGCCGAAGTGGGTTATCAGCTGACCGAGGCGCTGGACTTCGCGGTGGGCGCGAACAACCTGTTCGACGTGCGCCCCGACAAGAACGGGCTGATCGCCTGGGATGGTTCGGGCGCTTATGGCAACTTCGCGCCGTTCGGCCTCAATGGCGGTTCGTACTACGCGCGGATCGGCTTCAAGTTCTGACCGTTCCCGCAGCGATGTGCGACAGGCTGGCGGAAGGGGTGAGCAGCCCCTCCGCCAGCGCGTAAGTCTCCTCGTCATCGACGTCGAGCGCCTGGATGCCGTCGTCCAGCACCACCGGCGTCAGCGCCAGGCCGAGACGCTTCGCAACGCGCGCCATGGCATCGGGCAGGGTCACCGCGCGCAGGCTCATCAGCGCCAGGTTGATCGGACCGAACGCGCGCAGCATGCCCCAGGCGTTGCCGGCGAAGCGGCCGCCGCCCCGGAACGCCTCGGCCGCGCGCAGTGCCTCGGGGCGCGCCACCGCATAAAGATTGCAGCTGGCATAGGCGCCGTCGGAAAACTCGTGGAACGGGTGCGCATGCGCCGGATGCGCGGCCAGCACCGCGTCGCGCGGGGCCAGCGCCAGCGCCGCGTCGGCGCCCGGCAGCGCGGCGATCATCGCGTCGATCGAGGCGACCGAGAGCAGCGCATGGTCGGCGGTGGTGACCAGCAGCGGTCCGTCCCAGTCCTGCGCCGCCGCGACGACGCTGTCGACGAGGTTCTCGCGTGCCTCCACCAGCTTGACGATCCCGCGCCCGGGAAGCTGCGAGAGCACGTCGAACAGCCCCTCGAACGCCTCGCGCTCGACCGAGACGGCGAGGCTCTCGACGGCGGGATGAAGCGCCGCGGTCTGCAGCACATGCGCGATCAGCGGGCGGCCGCCGAGCGGGATCAGGCACTTGTGGACATGCCCCAGGCGCTGCGCCAGCGGGTCCGTGCCGCCCTTGCCGCCGGCAAGCACGATCACCCGGACCGGTCCATTCAAAGGGGGGGAAGCAACGCGCGTAACTCTGTCCATGACCGGGCCTTATCGGGCGTGCCTGTGACGGGGGTATGAAACAGCAGCGATATCGCCCCCACACCTCGTCATTGCGAGCGCAGCGAAGCAACCCAGCGCAGTGTAGGAGTGCCCTGGGTTGCTTCGCTGCGCTCGCAATGACGATCAAGGTGAGGTCTTCGCGCTCCGTTTGCCGGTTTGGCGGTGCTGGCGATTTCGCGGCAAGCGTGCCAAGAGGTGGCGCATTGCATATCGACAGGCAGGATTGATGACCGAGCATACGGCACCCACGCGATCAGGCAGCGCTTCCGCCCGCGAACTCACGCTGCGCGGCATCCTGCTGGGCGGCGTCATCACGCTGCTGTTCACGGCGGCCAACGTCTACCTCGGCCTCAAGGTCGGCCTGACTTTCGCGACCTCGATCCCGGCGGCGGTGATCTCGATGGCGATCCTGCGCGGGTTCAAGGACTCGACGATCTGGGAGAACAACATCGTCCAGACGGTGGCGAGCGCGGCGGGGACGCTGGCGGCGATCATCTTCGTGCTGCCCGGCCTCGTCATGATCGGCTGGTGGCAGGGCTTCCCATACTGGACGACCGCCGCGATCACCGGCACCGGCGGCATCTTGGGCGTGCTGTTCTCGGTCCCCCTGCGCCGCGCGCTGGTGGTCGATACGCCGCTGCCCTACCCCGAAGGCCACGCCGCCGCCGAAGTGCTGCGCGTCGGCTCCGGCTCTCGCGAAGGGGCGGAGGAAAGCGCCAAGGGCCTGTCGGTGCTGGTGTGGAATTCGCTGGCCTCGATGGGCTTCGCGATCCTGACGCAGACGCGCATTGCCGTGGGCGAGGCCTCGGTGTGGTTTCGCGCCGGGCAAGGGGCGACCGGGATTTCCGGCGGCCTCTCGTTCGCGCTGCTCGGCGTCGGGCATCTCGTCGGCATCTCGGTGGGCATGGCGATGTTCCTGGGCCTCGTCGTCGGCTGGTGGGTGCTGCTGCCGATCCTGACCGCGCAGACCCCCATGCCCGGCGATGTGGGTGCCTGGGCGGGCGCGGTGTTCTCGCAGAACGTGCGCTTCTTCGGCGCGGGCGTGATCGGCGTGGCGGCGGTGTGGACGCTGCTGCGGATCGCCGGGCCGGTGATCGGCGGCATCCGCTCCGCCATGGCCGCCAGCCGCGCACGCGGTGCCGGCGAAGTGCTGGCGCTTGAAGAGCAGGACCTGCCGATCACGGCCGTGGCGCTGGGCGCGGTGGCGATGCTGGTGCCGATCGCGGTGCTGCTGTGGAGCGTCATCGCCGGCGGCCCGCTGGCGGGCAGCGAACTGGTGCTGGTGGCGGGCGCGGTGGTCTTCGTGGTCGTCTTCGGCCTGCTGATCGCGGCGGTCTGCGGCTATATGGCGGGCCTCATCGGTGCGTCGAACTCGCCGGTCTCGGGTATCGGCATCCTGTCCGTGGTGGCCGCATCGCTGATGCTGGTGGGTCTGTTCGGGCGCGACCAGGGCGCGGGCACGACCGAGGCGCTGGTGGCCTATGCCCTCATCGTCACCGGTGTGGTCTTCGGCGTCGCCACGATCTCGAACGACAACCTGCAGGATCTCAAGACCGGCCAGCTCGTCGGCGCGACGCCGTGGAAGCAGCAGGTCGCGCTGGTGATCGGCGTGATCTTCGGATCGCTGGTGATCCCGCCGGTGCTGGACCTGCTCAACACCGCCTTCGGTTTCGCCGGCGCTCCGGGCGCCGGCCCCAACGCGCTGCCCGCCCCGCAGGCGGCGCTGATCTCGGCACTGGCCAAGGGCGTGCTGGGCGGCGACCTGAACTGGACGATGATCGGCTGGGGCTCGGTTGCAGGCGTGGTGTTCATCGCGCTCGACGAAGTGCTGGGCAAGGCCGGGCGCCTGCGCCTGCCGCCGCTTGCGGTGGGCATCGGCATCTACCTGCCGATGAGCGTGATCCTGCCGACCGTGATCGGCTCCGTCGTCGGCTGGTTCTACGACCGCTGGGCGAAGGGCCGCCGCGATCCCGAATTCGCCGAGCGCATGGGCGTGCTGACCGCCACCGGCCTGATCGTGGGCGAGAGCCTGTGGGGCGTGGCTTTCGCCGGCATCGTCGCGGCGTCGGGCAGCGACGCCCCGCTGGCGCTGGTGGGCGAGGGCTTCGAGACGCCCGCGCTGATCGGCGGCACGGTGCTGTTCTTCGCGCTGCTGGCGCTGCTTTATCGGCGCACCCGCAAGCTGGTGGGCTGATCGTCGTCCCGGGCTTGACCCGGGACCGCCGGGTGTCTTTAGCTATGCGCCATGGCGCAGGGGGCTTCGACAAGCTCAGCCTGAACGGGAATTGAAGACCTGTTCTTGATCCCGCTCAGGCTGAGCTTGTCGAAGCCCCATCGGTGCAAACCGCCAGCGGTCGAACGGAGAGGCAGACTTGAAGCACATCCCCTGGATCATCCTCGCGGTCGTCGGCGCGGTCTGCCTTGCAGTGCTGGCGGTGTCGCGCGGAGAGGCGGTCAACGCGCTGTGGATCGTGGTCGCGGCGGTGAGCTGCTTCCTCGTCGCCTATCGCTACTATGCGCTCTACATCGCGCGTCATGTGATGCGGCTCGACCCGAACCGCGCCACGCCTGCGCTCACCCGCGCCGACGGGCTGGACTACGTCGCCACCGACCGGCGCGTGCTGTTCGGCCACCACTTCGCGGCGATCGCGGGCGCGGGGCCGCTGGTGGGGCCGGTGCTCGCGGCGCAGATGGGCTATCTGCCGGGCACCTTGTGGATCATCTTCGGCGTCGTGCTGGCAGGCGCGGTGCAGGACTTCATGGTCCTGTTCATCTCGATGCGACGCGACGGCAAGTCGCTGGGCGAACTCGTGCGCATGGAGATGGGCGCGGTCGCGGGGACCATCGCGCTGGCGGGCGCCTTCCTCATCATGGTCATCATCCTGGCGGTGCTGGCGCTGATCGTGGTGCGCGCTCTGGCGGAAAGCCCCTGGGGCATGTTCACCGTCGCCGCGACGATCCCGCTGGCGCTGGCGATGGGCGTCTACACCCGCTGGATCAGGCCGGGCCGCATCGGCGAGGTGTCGGTGCTGGGCTTCATCGGCCTGATCGCGGCGATCGTGTTCGGGCAGAACGTGGCCGCCTCCGAGGTCTGGGGGCCGCTGTTCACCTTCACCCCGCAGACCTTGTGCTGGATTTTGATCGGCTACGGCGCGCTGGCCTCGCTGCTGCCGGTGTGGCTGCTGCTGGCGCCGCGTGATTATCTTTCGACCTTCCTCAAGATCGGCGCGATCACGGCGCTGGCCGTGGGCATCGTCGTCATGGCGCCGCCGCTGCGCATGCCCGCGCTGACCCAGTTCGTCGGTGGCGGCGGTCCGGCGTGGTCGGGCGCGCTGTTCCCGTTCCTGTTCATCACCATCGCCTGCGGCGCCGTCTCCGGCTTCCACGCGCTGATCGCCAGCGGCACCACGCCCAAGCTGATCGGCAGCGAGAGCGACGCGCCCTTCATCGGCTACGGCGCGATGCTGATGGAGGCGTTCGTGGCGATCATGGCCCTCGTCGGCGCCTCGATCCTCGATCCGGGCATCTACTTCGCGATGAACAGCCCCGCCGCCGTGCTGGGCACCGACCCCGCCAGCGCCGCCCATGCGGTGACCGCGATGGGCTTCCCGGTGAGCGCCGACCTGCTGGTCCAGACCGCGCGCGACGTGGGCGAGCACACCATCGTATCACGCACCGGCGGCGCGCCGACGCTGGCGGTGGCGATGGCGGAGATCTTCAGCCATGTCGCGGGCGGCACGGCGATGAAGGCGTTCTGGTATCACTTCGCGATCCTGTTCGAGGCGCTGTTCATCCTCACCGCCGTCGATGCGGGCACGCGCGCAGGACGGTTCATGCTGCAGGATCTGATCGGCCTTGCGGTGCCCTCGTTCCGGGCGGGAACCTCGTGGCTGCCGGGCGTGGTGGCGACGGCGCTGTGCGTGCTGAGCTGGGGTTTCTTCCTCTATCAGGGCGTTACCGATCCGCTGGGCGGGGTGAACACGCTGTGGCCGGTGTTCGGCATCTCCAACCAGATGCTCGCCGCCGTGGCGCTGATGCTGGCAACGACCGTGCTGTTCCGCATGAAGCAGCAGCGTTATGCGTGGGTGACGGTGATCCCGACCGTTTGGCTGCTGATCTGCACGCTCAGTGCCGGTTCGCTCAAGCTGCTGTCGAGTGATCCGACCGTGGGCTTCCTCGCCCATGCCGCGAAGTTCGGCGCGGGGATCGAGGCGGGCACGGTGCTCGCTCCGGCCAAGTCGATGGAGCAGATGCAGGCCATCGTCTTCAACGACCGCGTCGATGCCGGGCTCTGCGCGGTGTTCCTCGCGGTGGTGGTGTCGCTGCTGTTCTTCACCGTGCGGACGTGCATGGCCGCACTACGCGAGGATCGGCCGACCGTGAACGAGAGCCCCGCGCAGATGGTCCCGGCGGAATGAGCATGCTGCGAAACATGCTGCGCCTCATGGTGGGCCAGCCGCCTTACGAGGTCTACCTCGCCCACATGGCCCGCGCCCACCCGGATGCTACGCCGATGACCCGCGTGGAGTTCTTCCGCAACCGCGAGCAGGCGCGCTTTGGCGGCGCGGGCGGGGGCAAGTGCTGCTAGCCAGCTTCGTCATTGCGAGCGAAGCGAAGCAACCCAGGGCAGCATAAACCGCCCTGGGTTGCTTCGCTTCGCTCGCAATGACGGGGGTGTTCACGGCCGCATCACCCAGCCGCCGTCGACGTGGATCGTCTGCCCCGTGATCCACCGCCCGGCGTCCGAGCACAGCAGCAGCGCGGTGCCGACCAGTTCGTCCGGCTCCCCGCGCGAACGCAGCGCGCAGGTCATGTCGAGGAACTGGATGAACGGGGAATCGTCCGGCACCAGCAGCTTGCCCGCGTCCGACTTGACGTTGCCCGGCGCGATGGCGTTGCAGGTGATGCCGTCCTTGCCGAGTTGCTTGGCCAGCGTCGTCGTCAGCCCCACCAGCGCCAGCTTGGAAATGCCGTAGAGCCCGATCGCCGGGAATGCCCCGCCGCTGGTCTGGTTGACGATCCGCCCGCCGCCGCGCGCCCGCATCGAGGGGATCACCGCCCGCGCGCAGAGCAACGCGCCGTTGAGGTTCACCGCGAAGGCGCGGTTCCACGCCTCCAGACTGACCGTCTCGCAATTGTCGTAGCTGATATCGACCATCAGCGCGGCATTGTTGACGAGGATGTCGATCCCGCCGAACGCCGCGCTCGCCGCCGCGCCCATCGCCAGTGTCGAGGCTTCGTCCGCCACGTCCACGCGCACGCCGATCGCCCGGCCGCCCGCCGCGACGATCTCCTGCGCGACGGCTTCGGCACCTTCGCCGTTAAGGTCGGCCACGACCACCGCCGCACCCGCTTCGGCCAGCCCGAGCGCATAGGCGCGCCCGATGGAATTGCCGCGTCCGCCCGCGCCGGTGACCACCGCCACTTTGCCGTCGAGGCGGAACTGATCGAGGGAAAATGTCATCGTATGGTCCTTCAGCCTGCGGTGATGCCCGCGTCGATGGAGAGGCACGCGCCGTGGAAACCGCGCCCGGCGTCCGAGGCGAGGAGGACGATCATGTCCGCCACGTCCTCTAACTCGACGAGCCCGCGCATTCCCGAGAAGCGCTTGAGCAGTTCGAAGTCGCAGCCCTCCGGCGGCACGTAGTTCGCCGCGATGCCCGTCATCATGCCGCCGGGGGCGACGGCGTTGATGCGGATCGGCTGCTTCTGGAACTCCATCGCCAGCGCCTTGGTCATGCCGACGAGGCCCCACTTGCTCGCGCAATAAGCCGCAGCATAAGCCTCGCCGATATAGGAGGCGCAGGAGGCGACGTTGACGATCGCGCCCTTCGTTTCCAGCAAGTGCGGGATCGCCGCCTGCGCAAGGAAGAACGGCGCGTTGAGGTTGACGTCGATGGTCCGCTCGTACCGCTCGCGCGGCATCTCGGGCGTGTTGGCGAGGTATATCAGCCCGGCGACATTGCACAGCGCGTCGAGCCGCCCGAAGGCGGCGACCGCATTTGCGACGGCGGCGTGGCAGGCGGCGGGGTCGGAAAGATCGGCGACTTCGCTGCGCGCCTCGGCCCCGCACGATGCGGCCGTTTCGGCGAGGCCCACGGCATCGACATCGACCAGCCACAGCTTCGCGCCTTCCGCGCCCAGCTTCAGCGCGGCCGCGCGACCGAGGCCGGAAGCGGCGCCGGTCACCAGCGCGACTTTACCGGTGAGGTTGAGGTTCTCGAAGATCATGGTGTCTCTCCGGTGACGCCCGCGGCGTCGAGGAACGGCATCGCCGCCAGCGCGAGCGGGTTGCCCGGATGCGCGATGGCGCCGAGCAGGCTTACGTCCTTGAACAGCAGGCTCCCGCCGTGCGCGAAGGCGGGCGGGGCGGGCAGGCGGGCGTAGACCTCGAAGCCGAAGCTGCGCCCGCTCGACGCCTGGATGAGGTCGGCGAGCGCCGCGCGGTCCACGCCCAGCCCCTCGGCGATGGCGAGCGCGCTATGGGCGAGGCCCATGTTGGCGGCGAGCAGGGCGTTGTTGACGATCTTGGCCCGCTGTCCCGCGCCGGCCGGGCCGAGCAGCACGATCTTCGCGCCGAACGTCCGCAGCACGGGGAGCGCCCTGGCGAAAGCCTCTTCACTGCCGCCGCACATCACGGTGAGGGTGCCCGCCTCGGCCGCCGGGCTGCCGCCGCTGACGGGGGCATCGAGCAGCAGTACCCCGCGCTTCGCGGCCTGCGCGGCGAGCGCTTCGCAAGTCTGCGGCAGGATCGTCGAGTGGATCGCCAGCACGCTGCCGGGGCGCATGGCGGGCAGCAGTTGGTCGCAGACTTGCACCACGTCCGCGTCGTTGACCACGCAGATGCCGACATGATCGCAGGCCGCGCCGAGGTCCGCCACCGATGCCGCTGCCTTCGCGCCCTTTGCGGCGAACGGGGCGAGCGCCTCGGGCCGCCGGGCCCAGACGGTCAGGGCATTGCCCGCCATCATCCGCATGGCGATCGGCGCGCCTTGCGAGCCGAGGCCGATGAAACCCACTTCAGCCATTCCAGGGGAGTCCTTTCTCCACTTTGGCGATCATTTCGATCACCACGGCGTTGATGCGCGAGGCCTTGGGCCAGCCCGCGTGGGTGCCGTACTGGAGGACGAATTCCAGCATTTCCTCCGGCTGGCAGTTCCCGCTCGCCATTGCGGCGTGGATGTGGCTGCGGATCGGGATGTCGGCGCCGGATTCGCAGACGCCGACGAGCGTGATCCAGCGGCGCGAGGGTTCGTCGAGGCCGCGCCGCCGCCACATCTCGCCGAAGACGAAGTTGTTGATGCCGACCAGATAGGGCGAGTTCGGCGGGCCGGGCGGGAAGGTCATGACTTTCGCGAATTCGGCGTGGCCCTGGTCGTTACGTTCCTGCGCGTCCCAGGGTTCGGCGCGGATCGGCGGCACGTCGGCAGGCGGCAGGCCCAGCGCCTCGGCAACGCGGGTGACGGCGCGGTCCAGCCTGCCGCCGTTGCCCCAGCCCGAATAGACCGCGAGGTGCAGCGCCGCCTCGCGCAGTTCGGCGAGGGTCAGCACGCCGGTGGTGAGCGCGCCGCGCACGAAGTCCTCGACCTGCCCGTCGGCCAGCCCGCAAGTCGCGGCCGAGGTCATGGCGACGAGGAAGCGGGCGCGGCGCGGCAGGCCGGGCCGGCTCCAGACCTCGGCGAAGACGAAGTCGCGCCAGGATTCCTCCAGCAGCGTGGTTAGGGCGGGGGCTTCGCGTCCGGTGACTTCGGCCTGCGTGGCGAGGCCGGCGGCGCTGCGCGCGGCGGGATCGAGCCGGGTCACTGGAGGTTGATCCACACGTTGCGCACCTGCTGGAATTCGCGCAGGCCCTCGATCCCGCCGAGGCGGCCGTGGCCGGAATGCTTCATGCCGCCGAACGGCACGCAGGGCGTCATCGCCTCGCCCGAGCCGTTGACCTGCACCTGCCCGGCCATCATCTGCCCGGCGACACGGTGCGCGCGGGCGAGGTCGGTGGTGTGGATGTACGCGCCAAGGCCGTAGTCGGTGTCGTTGGCCAGCGCGATCGCCTCCTCCTCGCTGTCGAACGGCGTGACGACGAGGACCGGGCCGAACACTTCTGTGCGGGCGATCTCGCTGCCGTGTGCCACGTCGGCCAGCACGGTGACCGGATAGAACGCGCCGCCTGCGTGATCGCCGCCCATGCGCGCGCCGCCGCAGACCACGCGCGCGCCCTCGGCGGTGCCGCGCGTGACCATGCCATGGATACGATCGAGCGCGGTCTCGGAGATCACCGGGCCCATGATCGTGTCCATGGCGAAGGGATCGCCGACTTTCACATGGGCCGCCATGGCCTTGAGCATCTCGACGTAGGGTTCGTAGATCGCGCGCTCGACCAGCAGGCGGGTGCCGTTGACGCAGCCCTGTCCGTTGGCGCTGACGGCGCCGGAAAGTCCGCGCTTGGCGGCGGCTTGCAGGTTCGTGTCGGCGAAGACCAGCACCGCCGACTTGCCGCCCAGTTCCAGCCCGACCGGCTTGAGCGATCGCGCGGCGCTGGCGAGGATTGTCTTCGCTGTCGCGCCGCTGCCGATGAACTCGATCTTGTCGATGCCGGGATGCTCGACCATCGCCGCGCCCACGTCCGCGCCGCCGGTGACGAGGTTGACGACGCCCGGAGGAAAGCCCGCCTGCCGGATCAGCTCGACCAGTTTCATGATCGACCACGGCGCGGTTTCGGGCGCCTTCAGCACAATGCAGTTCCCGGCGGCCAGCGCCGGAGCCATCACCATCGTCGCCGCGAACAGCGGGCCGTTCCAGGGTACGATCACGCCGATGGTGCCGTAGGGTTCATAGGCTACGTAGTCATGCGCGGGGCCGCCCCAGGTAGGCACCGTGCGGCCTTCCAGCTTGTCCGCCCAGCCGCCGAAGTAGCGGAACTTCTGCGCCGCATCCGCGCTCATGTGCGGGCCTGCGAGGAGGATCGAGCCGTTTTCCGCGCTCAATAGCGGGGACATTTCCGCCGCGCGCTCCTCGATCACTGAAGCGAGGCGCAGCATCAGGTCGCGGCGCTTGTCGCCCGGCATCGCGCGCCATGCGGGCTGCGCGGCGCGGGCGGCGGCGACGGCACGGTCGACGTCGTCGCCGCTCGCCAGGCGGATCTCGCGGGTGACTTCGCCGCTGGCGGGATAGACGTGAGCGAACGTCTCGCCACTGCCGGCGGCCTCGGCGCTGTCGCCGATCAGGTGCGCGAATCCGGGCAGGGATACGTCGGGCAGGCGGAAGCCCATGGCTTTGCTCTCCTCTCCATCGGCGACTACGCACCGTTTGATGGAATGGAGGCTATCGGCGTATAAATAAGCGGTCAATTGACTTGAATTGTGCAATTAATCCACGATAAGCAGCGTGAATTCCATATTATATGCCTATTATTGAGAAGGCCATGTCGGGGAAGAAAGCCAGCCTGATCGTCCGTACCACCGCGATCCTGCGGGAGAAGATCTACGCCGTGCCCGAGGGCGAGCGGATCGGTTCGCTGCACGAACTGGCGCGCTCGCTCGAGGTGGGCATCGTCACTCTGCAGCAGGTCGCGCGGGTGCTGGAGCATGAAGGGCTGCTCGAAGTTCGGCGCGGGCCAGGAGGCGGCTATTACGGCGCGCGGCCCGATGCGGCGGCGCTGGAGCGGGGGCTGCATGCTTACATGCGGATGAACCCGGCGTCCTACGAGGAGGCGCTGGACATGACCTCGCTGCTGTTCAACGAACTGGCGACTGCCGCCGCGCGCTGCACCGACGCGGGCTTGCGGGCCCGGCTGGCGACGCTGGCGGAGACGCTTCCCGGCTGCACGACGATGGCGGACAGCGGGCGCTTCGAGATGGAGTTCCAGGAACTGCTGTTTCGCATGGTCCGCCGCCCGCTGTTCGAGATGCTGACGCGGGTGACGCTGCATTATTCCACCGCGCATACCGCGCCCGACCTCAAGGTCTTCGACGACGACGGTGCCGCCTGGCGCGAGGGGCGGGCGAGGATCATCGCCGCGATCCTCGCCAACGATGCGGACCTCACGCGGTTCGAGGCCAACCGGCAGAACCGCGCGGTGGTGCGGGCCTATCTGGAGGCGCGGTGACAGCGAAGCCTTCTCCCCTTCAGGGGAGAGGGTTGGGAGAGGGAAATGCGCTGTCCGGGCCCCTCTCAACTGCGGCTAGCGGGACAAGCCCGCAAGCCTTCGTATCTCTCCCCTGAAGGGGAGAGAGGTGCCTGTCAGAACCGGAAACTTAGCCAGCCCGCGAGGAAGTCCGAACTCTTGTATCCCGCGTCGGTCAGTGCCGCGCCGGCCTTCAGGTGTTCGTAGCGGCCGGTGAACGACAGCCTCGGCGTGATCGTCCACACCGCCTGCAGCCGCGCCAGTTCCGCGATCTTGCGCGCGGTGCCGTTCTGGGTGCCCGCGAAAGGCTGGCCGTTGGCGCGGTACACCGCATCGTGGACATTGTCGCGCCAGGCGAACGCGTACTCGGCCAGCACGCGCACGTCCTTGACCGGCGAGAAGCTGACGTTCGGCGTCACCGCGCGCAAGTTCGAGGGCGTCAGGTAGAGCTGGTAGCTGTAGTAGATGTTGTTGCCGAAGGGCGAATAGGCGTTGCGCAGCTTGCCGTTCCCATATCCGCCGCCGCCGCTGGCATAGTCGAAGTGGACGCCGACGCGCGGCGCCGTCTTGCTCTTGCCCAGCTTGTAGGTCTGCGCGATGAAGGCCTGCCAGGCGGAGATGTCCTGCGTCATGTAGTATCCCCACTGGCGGTTCACCGACCAGTCGAGGTTCACCCGGCCTACGTCGCCGCGCAGCCACCCGCCCAGATACCAGCGCGTCGCCGGGCCGATCCGCCCGCCCCAGGCGCCGACGTCGTTGTGGCGCCGCCACAGGAAGGTGTCGAAGGCGAGGTTCGAATTGCCGAGGAACGTCCTGGGCAGCATCACCCCGACGGTGGCGCCGGAGAAGCGGCGCGCCGGATCGTCGACGTCGTCGCCGGTGCCGAGGTCGCCATAGGCGGTCGGGCGGAAGTCGAAGGCGCCGAAGCGCAGCTTCGATCCGCGCGCATAGAAGCGCCAGCCGTTCATGGTGTAGCGGATCGTGTTGTTGTCACGCTGCGAGGCGAGCAGGTTGGGGCCGTCGGTGAATTCCTGGCGGCCGTAGCGCACGCCGACGTCGAATTCGCCGATGTCGGTGCGGGCCTCGACGAAGGACTGCTGGATCACCACGTCGTTGCGCAGTGTTGCGGCGGGCACGCCGAGGTTGCGGCCCGAGATGCCGCCGTGGGCGATCTCGCCGTAGAAGCGCAAGTGGGTGCCGATGTGGAGGTCCGCGCCGCCGACCACCCGGTTGATATCCTGCCGCTGGGCCTCGGTCTCGCGCAAGTTGGGGTTGGTGGTCTGGTTGACGCGAAGGCGCAGTTCGCCGGACAGGGTCAGGTAGATATCGCCGTCGTCATCCAGCGGGATGTACTTGAGCCGGTCGAGCGGGTCGTCGCGCTTGGCGGGATCGGCCTTCTCGGTCCAGTCCTCGGCCCAGCGGGAGAGGGCGTAGCCATTGGTGACCGCGCCGTCGCCATTGTGGGCCTGGGGGTAGGCGGCATCCTGCGCGCGCGCCATTCCGGCAGGCGTGAGCAGGGCGAGCGAAAGGGTGGCGGCGCGCAGCCGCGAAACAATAGTGCCCATGGGGCGACCTCTCCGTAATTCTTGTTTTTGTGTGCTTGCTTATTCGGCCGGGGCGAGTGCCGGCTCGGAAGCTGGCTCAGGCAGGGCATGCCCGGAGAGCGCGGCGTCGAGGCGGGCGTAGTCGAGCTTGCCCTCCCAGCGCGACACCACCACGGTCGCCACCGCATTGCCGACGAAGTTGGTCAGGCTGCGGCATTCCGACATGAAGCGGTCTACGCCCAGGATCAGCGCCATGCCGGCGACCGGCACGTCCGGCACGATCGAGAGCGTGGCGGCCAGCGTGATGAAGCCCGCGCCGGTGACGCCCGCCGCGCCCTTGGACGAGAGCATGGCGACGCCCAGCAGCAGCAGTTGCTGGCCCAGCGTCAGATCGACGTTGCAGGCCTGCGCGATGAACAGCGCCGCCAGCGTCATGTAGATGTTGGTGCCGTCGAGGTTGAACGAGTAGCCGGTGGGGACGACGAGGCCGACCACGGCCTTGGGGCAGCCGGCGCGCTCCATCTTCTCGATCAGGGCGGGCAGGGCGCTTTCCGAGGAGGAGGTGCCCAGCACCAGCAGCAGTTCGGCCTTGAGGTAGGCGATCAGCTTGAGGATCGAGAAGCCGCACAGCTTCGCCACCGCGCCGAGCACGACGACCACGAACAGGATCGAGGTGAGGTAGAACGTCGCCACCAGCTGCGCGAGGTTCGCCAGGCTGCCGACGCCGTACTTGCCGATGGTGAAGGCCATCGCGCCGAACGCGCCGATCGGGGCCAGCTTCATCACGATCGAGACGAGCTTGAAGACGACGATCGAGATATCGTCGAACAGCGCGAGCACTTTCTCGCCGCGCTCGCCGATCGAGGCCAGCGAGACGCCGAACAGGATCGCCACGACCAGCACCTGCAGGATGTTCTCCTGCGCCAGTGCGGAGACCAGCGTGTCCGGGATCATCGCGTTGAGGAAGCCGAGCAGCGAAGTCTCGTGCGCCTTCTCGGCGTACTGCGCGACCTTGCCGGCGTCGAGCGTGGCGGGATCGATGTTGAAGCCGGCGCCGGGGCGCACGACGTTCGCCACGATCAGGCCGACGATCAGCGCCAGCGTCGAGAAGAACAGGAAGTAGGCGAAGGCCTTCGCGGCCACCCGCCCGACCGAGCCGAGATCGCGCATCCCGGCGATGCCGGTCACGATGGTGAGGAAGATGACCGGCGCGATCACCATCTTCACCAGCTTGATGAACATGTCGCCGATCGGCTTGAGCGCCTCTCCGGTGGCCGGCGCGAAATGGCCGACCAGCACGCCGGCGGTGATCGCGGCGAGCACCTGGACGTAGAGATGCGTGTACCAGCGCCTGGGCGCGGCGGGCTGAATCGGGGACGCTTCGAAATGCATGTGTCTGGCCTTGTCATCCTCTGGACGCAGACGAGGCCCCGGGGGCCACGCTCGTTCCGGAGATGAAGGTGCCTGCTGTGCCGCTGCGCGCAAAGGGAAATTGCATAAATGGAAGATCGAAGGAAAATCAGTGGCTTGACGAATCGGAACGGGACGATCTGTCCCGATTTCTGCCGCTCGTTGCATTGGAAAGTGCAGAAATTTGCACATCGCGCGGCAGTCTTCTAGGAAGCAGGCGTGATCCATCGCAGATATCTCGTCTGGATTCTCGCGGCTCTGGGCCTTGCCGTGCTGGCGGCGCTCGGTGCCGGGGCCGTCGTGCGGGCGGGGACGACCCGCAGCTTCACCGCGCAGGCGATCGCCGATGCCCGGCTGCGGCAGGCGCTGCTGGCCAACGAGGTCGCGCGGTTTCGCCTGCTGCCGCTGGCGCTGGCCGACGACAGCGATCTCGTGGCGCTGGTGTCGCAGCGGCCGGGCGCCGGGGCGGTGATGAACGCCAAGCTGGAGCGCCTGTCGGGCACGCTGGGCTCTCCGATCATCTACGTGATCCGCGCCGATGGCCTGACGCTGGCGGCGAGCAACTGGCGCGATCCGCGCAGTTTCCTGGGCAAGGACTACGGCTTCCGGCCCTATTTCCGCGCCGCCGCCCGCAGCGGCGCCGGCGAGCAGTTCGCGCTCGGCACGGTGAGCCATCGCCCCGGCCTGTTCTTCGCGCGGCGCGCCTACGGCAACAGCGTGGTGGTCATGAAGATGGAGTTCGACAGTCTGGAAGCGCAGTGGCGCGCGGCGCGGGGCATCACTTTCGTCACCGACCGCAACGGGGTGATCCTGGTCACGAGCCGCCCCGGCTGGCGCTATGCCGCGACCCGGCCGATGGCGCCCGAGGTGGACCGCAAGGCGCGCGCGATGGTCGGGGTCGGTGCGTTCCTGCCTTCGCCCTATGTCCGGCAGGGCGGCGCTCGCGTCACGATCCCGGGGCAGAAGGGCGAGTACCTCGTCGTCACCACCGCGCCGGATGCGGCGGGCTGGCGGGTCAACCTGGCGCTGCCCTTGCGCGGATCGGTCGATGCCGCGGTGCGCACCGCGCAGTCGATCGCGGCGCTGCTGGCGCTGGCGGCCTGCGCGCTCGTGGCGTTCCTTGCCCAGCGCGGGCGGCGGCGGCGCGAGCGGACCGCGCGGCTGGAAGCCGCCGTCGCCGAACGCACCGCCGACTTGCGCCGCGAGATCGAGGAACGCGCCGCGGCCGAGGACCACGCCGCGCAACTGCGCGAGGGGCTGAGGCAGGCCAACCGGCTGGCGACGCTGGGGCAGGTGACCGCCAGCGTGGCGCACGAGACCGCGCAGCCGGTGGCGGCGATCCGCAACTATGCGGCGACCTCGCGCCAGTTGCTCGACATGGGCGCAGCCGACATGGTGCGCGACAACCTCCGCGCGATCGATCGCCTGGCCGAGCGGATCGGCGCGGTCACGGCGGAACTGCGCGGCTTCGCCCGCAAGGGCAGCCGGGCGGGCGGCCCGGTGCCGCTGGCCGAAGTCGTCGAGGGCGCCTGCCTGCTGCTCAAGGAGCGCCTGTCGCGGGTCGGCTTCGCGCCGCCGGAAATCGCACCGGGGCTGCACGTCTTCGGCGGCCACGTCCGGCTGGAGCAAGTCCTGGTCAACATTCTCCAGAACGCGATCGAGGCGCTGGAGGGACGGGCCGATGGCCGGATCACGATGACCGTCGAGACGGAACCGGACGCCGTGCGCGTGATCGTGGCGGACAACGGCCCCGGCATCGCGCCCGAAGTCGCGGACCGCCTGTTCACGCCGTTCGCCACCAGCCGGGCGGCGGGGCTGGGGCTCGGCCTCGTCATCTCCAAGGACATCGTCGAGGACTTCGGCGGCAGCTTGAACCTTGCCCCGTCCGAGGGCGGCGCCTGCTTCGTCGTGACCCTGAGGCGCAGCGCATGAGCGGCGAGGCGCGCCGCGTGGCGCTGGTCGAGGACGATGCGGACTTGCGCGCCTCGACCGCGCAAGTGCTGACGCTGGCGGGCTTCGCGGTGGAAGCCTTCGCCGCCGCCGCCCCCGCGCTCGCTGCGATCGACGCGCAGTGGCCGGGGATCGTGGTCAGCGACGTGCGCATGCCGCACATGTCCGGGATCGAGCTGTTCCGCGCGCTGCACGAGCGCGACGCCGAGCTGCCGGTGATCCTCGTCACCGGGCACGGCGACGTGGCGATGGCGGTCGATGCACTCAAGGCCGGGGCATGGGATTTCCTGACCAAGCCGTTCGACCCGCAGGCGCTGGTCATGGCCGCCGATCGCGCCGCGACCGCGCGGGCGCTGGTGCTCGACAACCGGCGGCTGCGCGCGGCGGCGCAGGAGGACGAAGCCTCCGGGCTGGTCGGCCAGTCGCCCGCGATCCGTCGCCTGCGCGAGATGGTCCCGACCCTCGCCAATGCCGATCTCGACTTGTTCATCGAAGGCGAGACCGGCACCGGCAAGGAACTGCTCGCCCGGCTGATCCACCGCGCCGGCAAGCGCGCGCGCCATCGCTTCATGCCGGTCGCCTGCGCGGCGCTGCCCGAGGCGCTGGAGGACGAACTCTTCGCCGCTGGCGGCGACGCCAGCATCGCCTCGGCGACGCGCGGGACGCTGTTCCTCGACGACATCGACCAGGCCTCGCGGCGGCTGCAGGCGCGGCTGACCCCGCTGGTCGAGGACCGCGTGCTGCGCAGTCCCGGCGCGCGCGAGCCGCTGCCGCTGGACTTGCGGGTCATCGCCACAGGCGGTGTCGGGGGCGCCGCCGGCGAGGGCGATCTGGCGGACAAGGTCGCGCCGGGGCTGTTCTATCGCCTGGCCGCGCTGCGGCTGCGCATGCCGCCCTTGCGGGAGCGGCGCGAGGACGTGCCGGCGCTGTTCGCCCACCTTGCCGGCGCTGCGGCCTCGCGCCTGCGCCTGCCGCTGCCGGTGATGAGCGCGGCGGTGCGCGATCACCTCTCCAGCCACGACTGGCCGGGCAACGTGCGCGAGCTTGCGCACTTCGCCGAGCGCTTCGTCCTCGGGCTTATCGAGCCGGCGCAACCGGCGTTGCCGGACGCAGAAGGCGATACCCTGCCCGAGCGGGTCGATGCCTTCGAACGCGATACCATCGTCGCCGCCGTGGTCGCCGCCGGGGGCGAGATCGGCGCCGCCATCCGGCGCCTGGGCATTCCGCGCAAGACGTTCTACTACAAGGTCCACAAGCACGGCATCGACCTTCCGGACCTGCGCAAGGGCGGGCGCTGACCCGCAGCTTTTCGCAAGGCGGCAGGAACACCTTGATCTCCCGTCAATTCCACCGCAAGCGATGCGTCTATGGCGCGCGGGCGCGGGACACAGGTTGGCGTATTCGATGAAAAGCAGTTCAGTTGGCGTCGGCCGTGGCAACGGGTCCGGGCTCGATCCGCGGACCGGGTTCGGTCTGGCCATCGCCGTCCTGTTCTTCCTGGTGAGCGGCACCGTCGCCTACCGGAATGTGACGATGCTGCGCGACGATGCGGGCAAGATCTTCCATTCGCACGAAGTGATCGTGACGATGGATGCGCTGACCTCTTCGGTGCAGGACGCCGAGACGGGCCAGCGCGGCTACTTGCTGACCGGCAAGGAGCGCTACCTTGAGCCCTACACCGCGGCGCTGTCCGACGTCGATGCGCGCTTCGATGCGATCGTCGGCCTGACGCGCGACAACCCCGCCCAGCAGGCGCGGCTCGGCACCTTGCGGCATCACGTCCAGGCCAAGCTCGCCGAACTGCGCGAGACGATCGAGGTGCGCCGGCGCGATGGCATGCAGGCGGCGCTGGCGCTCGTCGACAGCGATCGCGGCAAGGTGGAGATGGACGAGATCCGCCAGCAGCTGAACATCATGAAGCAGACCGAGGAGCGGCTGCGTCTCGAACGGCTGGCCGAAATGGAACTGGCCTATCGCTCGGCCTGGGTCAGCGGGGTGATGTCCTGCGTGCTCGGCATCGTGCTGACGCTGGTGATCGGCCTGCTGATCCGCCGCGCCGCGATGGCCGCCGAGCGCGTGCAGTGGCTGCAGGCGGGACAGGTCGAACTCGGCGCCGCGGTGCTGGGCGACCAGACCGTCGAGCCGCTGGGCGAGAGCATCCTGGGCTTCCTGGCCCGCTTCGCCGGGGCGCAGGCGGGTGCGATCTTCGCCGCCGAGAACGGCCATTACCGGCGTATCGCGGCTTATGGCGTGCCCGAGGATACCACCATCGTCGAGCGTTTCACCCGCAAGCAGGGCCTGCTCGGGCAAGTCGCGGCCGATGGCAGGCCGGTGGTGCTCACCGACATTCCCGAAGGCTATCTGACGATCGGCTCGGCCTTCGGCAGCGACCGCCCCCGTCATCTCGTGATCGCCCCCGGCGCCGCCGACGGCGCGGTGGAGGGCGTGATCGAACTGGGCTTCCTCCAGCCGGTGGACGAGCGGGTGCTGGCCTTCCTCGGCGAGATATCCTCCGCCGTCGGCGTAGCGCTGCGGTCGGCCCGCTATCGCTCGCAGCTCCAGCACCATGCCGAGGAACTGCAGGTGCAGAGCGAGGAACTGCGCGTCTCCAACGAGGAACTCGAGGAACAGGGCCGCGCGCTGCGGGAATCGCAGGCGAACCTCGAACAGCAGCAGGTCGAGCTGGAACAGACCAACTCGCAGCTGGAAGAACAGGCGCAGCTGCTGGAAAGCCAGCGCGACGACCTTGCCCGCTCGAATGCGGCGGTCGAGGCCAAGGCGAGCGAACTGGAGCAGGCGAGCCGCTACAAGAGCGACTTCCTCGCCAACATGAGCCACGAGCTGCGCACGCCGCTCAATTCGCTGCTGATCCTCTCCAAGCTGCTGGGCGACAATCGCGGTGCCAACCTGACCGACGAGCAGGTGCAGTTCGCCCGCACCATCGAATCCTCGGGCAACGACCTGCTGGCGCTCATCAACGATATCCTCGACTTGTCGAAGATCGAGGCGGGGCACTTGCAGATCCGCGCGGAATCGGTGCTGGTCGAGCGCTTCGCGGGCGATCTGCGGCCGCTGTTCCAGCCGGTCGCCGCCAGCTGCGCGCTGGATTTCGAGATCAGCGTCGCGGCAGGCGTGCCGGCCGAGATCGAGACCGATCGCCAGCGCCTCGAACAGATCCTCAAGAACCTGCTGTCGAACGCCTTCAAGTTCACCGAGCGCGGCAGCGTGCGGCTGGAGATCGCGCCCGATGGGCCTGACCGCGTGGCGTTCTCCGTCGCCGATACCGGCATCGGCATTCCCGAGGAGCAGCAGCGCGCGATCTTCGAGGCGTTCCGCCAGGCGGACGGCACGATCAGCCGCAAGTTCGGCGGTACCGGGCTGGGCCTGTCGATCTCGCGCGAGCTGGCGCGGCTGCTGGGCGGCGCCATCGCGCTCACCAGCGTTCCCGGCAAGGGCAGCCGCTTCACGCTGACGATCCCGGTGACTTACGCCGAGACGCTGGGCGATGCGCCGGCGATCCCGCTGCCGGTCGCGCCCACGCCGTCCGTCGCCGCATTTCCCGCGGCCCTGCAACCGGCACCCGCGCGCACCGCCCCGCTGCTGCGGCAGGTGGAGGACGACCGCGAGACGCTGACCGCCGGCCAGCGCGTGCTGCTGGTGGTGGAGGACGACGCGACTTTCGCGCGGATCGTGCGCGACATGTCGCGCGAGATGGGCTTCCAGTGCCTCGTCACCGGCACCGCCGAGGAGGCGCTGGGCCTTGCGCGCAGTTTCAAGCCGCATGCGGTGGTGCTCGACGTCGGCCTGCCGGACCAGTCGGGCCTTGCCCTGCTCGACCGGCTCAAGCGTGATGTCGAGACGCGGCATATCCCGGTCCATGTCGTCTCGGGCAGCGACCATACCCAGACCGCGCTGGCGCTGGGCGCGATCGGCTACCTCATCAAGCCGGTCAAGCGCGAGGATCTGGCCGGCGTGCTCGAAGCGCTGGCCGACAAGCTCTCGTCGGATGCGCGCCGCGTGCTGATCGTCGAGGACGACGCGGTCCAGCGCGACGCCGTCACCCGCCTGCTCGCCACCGGAGACGTCGAGACGGTGGCGGTCGCCAGCGCCGCCGAATGCCTGGAGGCCCTGCGCGAGGCGACCTTCGACTGCATGGTGCTCGATCTCAACCTGCCCGACGCCAGCGGCTTCAGCCTGCTGGAGACGCTGAGCAAGGAAGGCGCCTATGCCTTCCCGCCGGTGATCGTCTACACCGGCCACGACCTGACTCCGGCCGACGAACAGCGCCTGCGCCGCTATTCCGATTCGATCATCATCAAGGGCGCCCGCTCGCCCGAGCGCCTGCTCGACGAAGTCTCGCTGTTCCTGCACCAGGTCGTCACCGAACTTCCGGCCGAGCAGCAGACGATGATCCGCGCCGCGCGCAATCGTGACGCCATCCTCGAAGGCCGCCGCATCCTGGTGGTCGAGGACGACGTGCGCAACGTCTTCTCGCTGACCAACATCCTCGAGCCGCAGGGCGCGGTGGTGGAGATCGCGCGCAACGGGCAGGAGGCGCTCGACGCGCTGGAAGCGGCGGCGGACGACGAGGCACGTCGGATCGACCTCGTGCTGATGGACGTGATGATGCCGGTGATGGACGGCCTCACCGCCACCCGCGCCATCCGCAGCGACGGACGCTGGGCCAAGCTGCCGGTGATCGCGCTGACCGCCAAGGCCATGCCCGACGACCAGGAGCGCTGCATCGAGGCGGGCGCGAACGACTACATGGCCAAGCCGCTCGACGTCGACAAGCTGCTGAGCCTGGTGCGCGTATGGATGCCGCGGTGAAGCGCGGCCTTGCGGGCCTTGTGGACGGCTTAGGGTACCTTTGTGTGCCGTTGAGTGCCGCAATGTCGGGGCCGGTGTCCGGGGGGTGACGATGGACGGCGAGAAGATCGAGGATATCGAGATCCGCCTCCTGCTGGAGGCACTGTACCGGCGCTATCACTACGACTTCCGCAACTACGCGCAGGCCTCGATCCGGCGGCGGTTGCGCCAGGCGCGGGACCGGATGGGGCTGGCGACGTTCTCCGCCCTGCAGGACAGGCTGCTCCACGATCCCGCCGCCGCCGCGCGGGTGCTGCGCTTCATGACCGTGCAGGTCAGCGATTTCTTCCGCGATCCCGACTATTTTCGCGCCCTGCGGGAGAAAGTCGTGCCGCATCTGCGGACTTATCCCTCGCTCAAGGTCTGGATCGCGGGGTGCAGCGCCGGAGAGGAACTCCACTCGCTCGCCATCCTGTTCCGCGAGGAAGGGCTGGAGGAGCGCACGCTGTTCTACGCCACCGACATCAACCAGGAGGCGCTGGAGGCCGCCGCGCGCGGGATCTATCCGCTCGACCGGCTCAAGGCCTTCACCGAGAACCACCGCCTGTCGGGCGGCAAGTCCTCGCTGTCCGAATACTACACCACCGGCTACGGCGGCGCGGTGTTCGATGCCTCGCTGCGCGAGCGGGTGGTCTTCTCCGACCACAGCCTCGTCACCGACGCGGTTTTCTCGGAGATGCACCTGATCTCGTGCCGTAACGTGATGATATACTTCGATCGCGACCTGCAGGACCGTGCCATCGGCCTGTTCCGCGATTCGCTGATCCGCAACGGCTTTCTCGGCCTCGGCGCCAAGGAGAGCCTGCGGTTTTCCTCGCACGCCGCCGATTTCACCGATTTCGCGCGCGAGGAGAAGATCTACCAGAGGCGCAAGGGATGAAGGCGGTGGCGATCGGGGCCTCGGCCGGGGCGATCCATGCGCTGCTGCGCATCCTTCCGGCGCTGCCTTCGGGCTTCACGCTGCCGGTGCTGGTGGTGGTCCACATCCCGCCCGGCCGCCGCAGCGAACTGGCGGCGCTGTTCGCGGGCAAGTGCCGTGTCCCCGTGCGCGAGGCGGAGGACAAGGAGCCGATCGTGCCGGGCACCGTCTATTTCGCCCCGCCCGACTATCACATGCTGGCCGAGGCCGGCGGGACGATCTCGCTGTCCATGGAGGAGCCGGTGTTCTTTTCGCGCCCGTCGATCGACGTCCTGTTCGAAAGCGTTGCCGACGCCTATGGTCCGGACGTCATGGGCGTGGTGCTGACGGGCGCCAACGAGGACGGCGCGCGCGGCCTGCGGGCCCTGGGGGCGGCGGGCGGCATGGCGCTGGTCCAGGATCCGGCGACAGCTTATGCCCGGGCAATGCCCGAGGCGGCGCTGGCGCTGTGCCGGCAGGCGCAGGCACTGCCGCTGGAGGGCATCATCGAACGCATTCTCGAAGCCGGGCTGGCGGCATGACCGATCCGGTGCACGTCCTGCTGGTCGACGACCTGCCCGCCAATCTCCTGGCGCTGGAAGCCCTGCTGGCGGACGAGGGCGTGATCGTGCTCAAGGCCGGCAGCGGCGAGGCGGCGCTGGAGATGCTGCTGGCGCACGACGTCGCGCTGGCGCTGCTCGACGTGCAGATGCCCGAGATGGACGGGTTCGAGCTGGCCGAGCTGATGCGCGGCAGCGAGCGGACGCGCCACGTTCCGATCATCTTCGTGACCGCTGGCGGATCGGACAGCCGCCGCCGCTTTCGTGGCTACGAGGCGGGCGCGGTGGATTTCATCCACAAGCCGATCGAGCCGGATATCCTGCGCAGCAAGGCGCAGGTGTTCTTCGACCTCCACCGCCAGCGCCGCCAGATCGCCGCCCAGCGCGACGAACTGGCGGCGGCGGCGCAGGCGCTGCGGCTGGCGGATGCGCGCAAGGATCGCTTCCTTGCTGTCCTCGCCCACGAACTGCGCAACCCGGTGGCCGCGCTGATGAGCGGGCTGGACTTGCTCGGCCGACCCCGCGCGGCCGGGCAGGCGGAAGAGATCCGCGAGCGGATGGGGCGCATGCTGTTCCATCTGTCGCGCATGGTCGAGGATCTGCTCGACGTCTCCCGCGTGAGCGAAGGCAAGGTTTCGTTGAGGCTGGAGCGGATCGGTATCGCCACGGTGCTCGAATCGGCCGTGGAGGGCAGTCGCCACAATATCGAGGCGGCAGGGCACCGCCTGACGGTCGAGCAGCCCGGCGCGGCGATCGAACTCGACGCCGATTTCACGCGGCTGGCGCAAGTCGTCGCCAACCTGCTCAACAATGCCGCGAAATATACCCCGCCGGGCGGTGCGATCGGCCTGTCGGCGCGGGTCGTGGGGGACATGGCCGAGATCCGCGTCTCGGACGATGGCGTGGGGATTCCCATGGAAATGCAGCCGCATATCTTCGACATGTTCACCCAGGTCGATGACCATCGCGGCTTCGCGCAGGGTGGGCTGGGGATCGGGCTGGCGCTGGTGCGGCAACTCGTCGAACTGCATCGCGGCACCATCCGCGTCGAGAGCGGCGGTACCGGGCAGGGCAGCACCTTCATCGTATCGCTGCCGCTGGCGGCCGGTTGAAACAGGCCTCTAGCTTGGGCAAGGCTCCCGCAGGCCGGTTTGCGGGGCGCCCTGCCGCGTGATTGTTGCAATCGCGCGCGGCGGCTGAGATTTCCTGAAATGCGTCGGCAATCCATCGGGGGCAGAGATGGTTCGCCGAAGCCTGGAATGGAGAACCCCCCATGCTCCACGGAGCGATCGAACGGCATGCCGCCCCCCCGGCACCGCAGAAACTCTGCTTTTTCTTCAATGCCCAGTTGCATCACGTCTATCACGCGATGCCGCTTGCGGTGGAGATGGCGCGCGATCGGCGCTTCGCCGTCGATATCGTCGCATTGACGCACGAACATCTGGCCCTCGCACGCGATATCGCCGCCCGGCATGGCGCGATGAACATGCGTTTCGTGCTGATCGAGGGGAAGGGTCTGTCGGCGCTGACCCGTCTGGTCGGCGGCGCCACGCCGCCCAAGCTCGCGGGCCTGCTGGCCGCGCGGCGGCAACTGAGCGCATACGACGCGATCGTGGTGCCCGAGCGCACTTCGCTGTTGCTGCGTCACGCGGGGCTGCGGCGGACCTGCTTCATCCACACCTGCCATGGCGCCGGGGACCGCGCCGTGGGCTATGACCGCCGCATCCGTCATTTCGACTTCGTGCTGCTGGCCGGCGAGAAGCAACGCCGCCGCATGCTGGAGCGCGCACTGATCCGCGAAGGGCACTATGCCGTCGTCGGCTACGGCAAGTTCGACCTGACCTGCGATCGCCCGCCGCTGCCGCTGTTCGCGCAGGAGCGGCCGGTGGTGCTCTACAACCCGCATTTCTCGCGCAAGCTATCGTCGTGGGGCGAAATGGGTCTGGACGTGATCCGCCAGTTCGCCCGGGACGACCGGTTCAACCTGATCGTCGCGCCGCACATCCGCATGTACGACGACCGGCGCCGCCGCGAGCGGGCGGAGCGCGAACTGGCCGAATTCGCGGCGCTGCCGCACATCCACGTCGATCTCGGCAGCGCCGCGAGCGTGGACATGAGCTATACGCGCATGGCCTCGCTCTATCTCGGCGACGTCAGCAGCCAGATCTACGAATTCGTGGTGAAGCCGCGCCCCTGCCTGTTCCTGGACGCTCACGGAGCGTCCTGGCAGGACAATCCGAACTATCGCCACTGGCAGTACGGCCCGGTCCATGACAACTGCGAAGGCATCACCGACAAGGTGGCCTTGGCGATGGAGACGCATGCGGCCTATCTCGGCGCGCAGCGGCAGGGCGTCGCCGATACCTTCGACTGCGAGGCGCGTGGTTCTTCCGAGCGCGCCGGACGTGCAGTGGCGGACTTCCTGACTTACCGTGCCGGGCAGCGGGACGTGACCCGTCTCATGCCGGCGAACCGGACTTCCGGGCCTTTCGCCCGAGGGGGCAAACTCATTCATGAATGAAGCGAAACGCATCTGGGTCGTCGCCCGCGTCCATGCGCCAGACGAGGGCGGCGTGCAGACTTACGTCACGCAAGTCGCACAGGCCTATGCGCGCAGCGGGCGGCAGGTGACCGTCTTCGCCAAGTCCTCCGCCGGCCCCCGGACCGAGAGTTCCGCTGGCGGCATCGTCCTGGTCGATGTCGGTCCCGGACCGATGATCGCGGTCTACTGGCGGCTGGCCCTGGCGATGCTGCGGGCATGGTTTCGCGGTGACCGCCCCGATATCATCCACGCCTGCACCTGGCGCGCGGCGATCCCGGCCCTGCCGTTTCCGCGCCCGCTGGTGGTGACGATCCACGGCCGCGAAGTGGGCCGCCCGAGCGGCATCGCATTCCGGTTGATGCGCGCCGTACTGGCGCGCGCGGCCCGCGTCGTCGCCGTCAGCGATGCGACGCAGCGCCTGCTGCTGGCGCGGCTCCCACGCCTTGCCCGGACCTGCACGACCGCCTGGAACGGCGTCGTCATGCCCGAAGCGCGTGATGCACCCGCCAATCCGCTCCCGCTTGCCGTCACCGTCTGCCGCCTCGTTCCGCGCAAGAACGTGCCTGCGGCCGTGCGCGCCGTCGATGCCTGCCGCAAGGGCGGGCTGGCGCTCGATTTCGCGGTCGTCGGCCGGGGCGTGGACGAGCCCGCGATCCGCGCCGCGATCGGCCCGTCGGACGAAGGACGCGGCCGGACCTGGCTGACCGGCTACGTTTCCGATGCGCAGTTGGCCGAGTTCCACCGTACCGCGGACATCTTCCTCCACCCGCAGCTCGCGCTGGAGGACGGCGCCGAGATGGAGGGCTTCGGCCTCAGCGTGGCCGATGCGATGGCGCATGGCATCCCGTGCATCGTCGGATGCGACGGCGGCCCGGCCGAACTCGTGCGTGATGGCGTCGATGGTCTTGTCGTCGATGGGCGCGATCCCGCCGCCGTGCGCGAAGCTGTTGCCCTGCTGGCCCGCAGCCCGACATATCGGACCCGGCTCGGTGCGAACGCGCGGGCTTTCGCGCGGGAGAACTTCAACTGGGACCGGCACTGCCAGATCGCCGTCGATGGACTGGCCGGCAATGGCGCCGCGTCGCACAGCGACCCGCCGGAACAAGTTGCCGCCTCGTTGAATTAGGATCAGGATTGCCCGTCGGCATCGAACCCGAGGCTTGAACCTTCCCGCTTGATGCGGCTAGGCTCGGACACGGGCATCTGGTCTGCAACAACGACAGGATTTCAGCTTCTTGCGGAAGAGATTGGCCACTCATCACAGCATCCGCGCCGGGTGCAGGGCGGGACTTTCCCTGGCCGCGATCTGCGGCGCGATGGTCGCGGCGTCGGCTGTGGCGGCGGATTCCGCCCCCTTCGAAATTGCCGGGCCGGACCTGCATGTCGAAGTGACGCGCAAGGGGCAGACCCTGCCGATCGCGCGCGTGCCCAGCCTGGCTCCGGGGGACAAGGTGGCCGTGCGCGGCGGCCTGCCCGAGACCCAGAGCGCCCACTTCGTGCTCATGTCCGCATTCCTGCGCGGCGCCACCAATCCGCCGCCGAAGGACTGGCTCGACGTCGCCCGGCTGTGGAAGGACAAGGATAAGGACAATTCGCTTAGCCTGACGGTGCCGAAGGACGCGCGGCAGCTGGTGCTGCTGCTGGTGCCCGAGACCGGCGGCGCGGAAGGGGTGCTGTCCGATGCGGTGCGGGGCAAGCCGGGCGAGTTCGGCCGGGTCGCCCAGGATCTCAACCAGGCCTCGCTGGACCACTCGCGGCTCGATGCCTTCATGGCGGCGATCCGGGCGCAGGACCACAACGGGCCGGAATACCTGCGCACGGTCGCCCCGGTGCTCGCCCGCAGCCTGTCGATCAAGCTGCAGGAGGACTGCCTTTCGAAAGTCATCGAACTGCAGGCTTCCTGCCTCGTCCAGAACCGCGAGGCGCTGGTGCTGAGCGACGTCCACAGCAGTTCGCTGGCCGATACGCTGACGGGAACGCCGACCGACCTTGCGCTCCAGCTCAGCGCGACGCGTGAGGGCGGGGCGGGCTATTACAGCGCCTATATCGGCGTGGCGCGCGACGTGGCGCGGATCTTCGGTGCCTTCAACAACCCGCAGTTCAACTACCTGCCGACGCTGGGCGTGCGCGAGGGCGATCGCATGTCGCTGCTGCTCAACGCGGCGCCGTCCTTCAAGAAGCCCAAGTCGGTGATCGTGAGCGCGATGCCGGCGGTCGAAGCCGACATTCCGCCGCAGCTGCGCAGCACCGCCAAGGGCGCGATCTGTATCAGGTCAGGCGCGGTGCTGCCGGTCGAAGGCGGGCCGCTGGTGTTCTCCACCGACTTCGCGCACGACATGAAGGTCCGGCTGACGGCGGCATCCGGCGAGGTGGTCGAAATTCCCGCCAGGGCACGCGCCGACAAGGGCGGCTACGAATTCGCGGCGGATACGCTGCCGGCCGCCTTCGCCGGCGAAGTCCGGGCGCATCTTCATGGCCTGTGGGGTTTCGAGCCTTTCGAGGGGCCGGATTTCGTGCTCCAGAAGCCCGGTGCGGATGCCTGGAAGCTGGCGGGCGATCCCGGCAGCCTCATCGTCGGCCGGGACAATGAAGTCGTGCTCGAAGGTGCGGCTCCGGCCTGCGTCGAGGATGCGGTGCTGCGCCAGCCCGGCGGCGCGGCGCGGTCGCTGAAATGGAAGGTGCTGGAGGACGGGCGACTTGGCGTCACCGTACCGCTCGCCGAGGTTCCTGCGGGCGAAATGCGGATCGAGCTTCGCCAGAGCGGTGTCGCAGCCGGGCAGGCGGTGACGCTGCGTGCACGGGTGCAGGCAAGCCGTCTCGACGGGCTCGATATGCACGCAAACGACACTGAGGGTGTACTGAGCGGGCAGCGACTGGACCAGGTGCGCTCGGTCACGATCGGCGATGCCGAGTTTCGCCCGGATGGCCTCGTTCGCGAAGGCGGGACGGACCGGCTCAGGCTGGTGGCGCAGGGAACCGCGCGTGCGCCCGCGCAAGGCGCTTCGGCGAGTGCCTCGGTCAAGCTGGAGGACGGTCGCACGCAGACGCTGCCGGTCCGGGTGACGGCGGCCCGGCCCCGAGTGGAAGTGCTGGGCCGCGACGTCTATCCGGGGCCGCCGTCGGACGGGGCGAAAGTCCTCGACCTTGGCACCGGCGGCCTGCTGCCGGACAATGGCGAACTGGCCTTTTCGCTGAAAGCCGCCGCCGGCATGACGTTCGGCACTGGCGACACGGTGGAGATCGGCTCGGCCCAGGGCGATCCCATCGCGCGACTGGCGGTGGGCAAGGGGCTCAACCTGGAAAGTCCGGAAGTGTTCGTCGCGACGCTGAAGGCTTCGGACCTGCCGCCCGGCACTTTCGGGCCGGTACGTTTCCGGGTCGCGCGCAAGGACGGTGTCGCCGGAGACTGGTCGCCGCTGGCCACGGTGGTGCGCTTGCCGCGCATCGAGGGTGCCACATGCACAGACGAAACGTGCACGCTGACCGGGCGCAACCTGTTCCTGGTAGATACTGCGGCAAGCGATGACGGCTTCACCCGGCCGGCTGCGGTGCCACCGGGCTATACCGGCCGGACCCTGCAGGTTCCGGGCCGTCCGGCCGACGCGACCTTGCGCATCCACTTGCGCGATGCGCCGGAGAGCACGGTACGGCTTTCGCTCGACAAGTGACCGGCGGTCAGCGCTGCAGGGCGACCAGTCGGTCCGGGGTGAGCAGGTCCGGGCGCGGGCAGCCCAGCTGCGCCATCGCCGCCTCCAGTTCGGTGCGCAGGATATGGATCATGTGCGCCACGCCCGCCATTCCGGCGACCGCCAGCGCATGCATCTGCGGCCGCCCGACCAGCACCGCGCTGGCGCCGAGGGCCAGTGCCTTTGCCACGTCGGTCCCGAGCCGGACCCCGCCATCGAGCAGCAGCGGCACGTGCCCGCCCGTGGCCTCGGCGACGCCCTGGATCAGTTCGACCGCCGAAGGCAGGCCGTCCAGCACCCGGCCGCCATGGTTGGAGACGATCAGCCCGTCCGCCCCTTCACGGACCGCGCGCGCGGCATCCTCGCCGAGCACGAGGCCCTTGACGAGGATCGGCAGGCTGGTCTCCCGTCGCAGCCAGGCAAGGTCGTCCCAGCTCGGCGCGGCAGCGGCGAGCGGGGTGCCGAGCAGGATCCTGCCGCCCGGCGTGGCGGTCTGGCGCGGGCGCGGCATCCCCGTGAGGTTCACCGCTTCGACGCCCGGCGGCAGCGTGATGCCGGCCGGCTTCAGCGCGGCATCGATTGTCAGCACGATCGCCTCGTAGCCCGCGGCCTCGGCGCGGCGGACGAGTTGCAGGCTGTGTTCACGCGCAGGCTGGAGGTAGAGCTGGAACCACAGGGGTGCGCGCGGCTTCCCCATCTCACCGGCAAGGGCCAGCGCGGCGGCGGCGATATCCTCCAGCGGTACGCTGGAAAGCGTGCTGGCCACCATCCCCGTATCAAACGCCGTCGCGGCCCGCACGCTGGCCAGTTCGCCATCGGGATGGGCGAGGCGCTGGTAGGCCAGCGGGGCGAGGAGGATCGGGGCGGCATGGGCGCGGCCAAGCAGGGTTACGCCGGTGCCTCCGTCAAGATCGGCCATGGCGCGAGGCAGCAGGCCGATGCGGTCGAAGGCGAGGCGGTTTTCCGACAGGGTGATCCCGCGCCCCGCACCTTCCTCGATGTGATGCCAGACATCGGGCGCGAGGTGCGTCGGCGCCATCCGCTCGTAATCCGCAAGGGTGCGCAGATCCGGCGGGATCGTCGCCAGCGGCGGCAGCGGCGGGGTCACGTCGCCGACCACTGGCGCAGGAGGTTGTGGTACACCTGCGTCAGCGTATCGACCGAGGCGTGATCGGGATGGTCGGTGGCGATCGACTGGATCGCGCCGTCCAGTTCGAACATCAGCCGCCGCCGCTCGGGCGAGGCGACGAAGCTCTGGGTCCAGAAGAACGAGACGAATCGCACCCCGCGCGTCACCGGCATGACCCGGTGCAGGCTGGAGCCGGGATAGACGACGAGGTGGCCGGCGGGCAGCTTGACGCTGTGCGTGCCGAACATGTCCTCAACGACGAGTTCGCCGCCTTCATATTCGTCCGGATCGCTCAGGAACAGCGTGCTGGAGACGTCGGAGCGCAAGTGCTCGCCGGTGCCGGGAATCGGGAAGATCGCGTTGTCGACGTGGTTGCCGTAATGGCCCCGGCCATCATAGCGCGAGAAACGGGGCTGCAGCACGCGTGCAGGCAGGGCGGCGGCGATGAACAGCGGGGTCTTGCCCAGCCGGTCGAGCACGCGGTCGGCGAGTTGCCTCGCGAGCGGGTGATCGAGTGGCAGCTGTTCGTTTTCCTTGACCCTGGCGGCGCGATGACCGGCGGTGGCGCGGCCATCCGCCCAGTCGGCACTTTCCAGTGCATCGCGGATCTCGCGGACTTCGGCGGCGTCGAACAGCTCGGGAATTTCTATGACCATGGGGTCTCTATTCGCGCAGGACGGGCGCGCTGACAATGATCCGCATCAAACGAAAAGACCCGGCGGACGCAGTGGGTGCGCGTCCGCCGGGATTTGATTTACATCTTCGCGGTGACGGTCAGGACCGCCGAGCGTGCATCGCCCGGGGTGGCCCAGCCGTTGTTGCGGATGCGCTGGTAGTAGAGCTTGTTGCCGATGTTCTTGACGTTCAGCTGCGCCGAGAGGTTCGGCGTGAAGTCATACGACAGGAAGCCCTGATGGATGAGGTAGTCGTCCGAATAGAGCACGATCGGCGCGGTGGCCGAGGGCGTGTTGAACGCGAACTTGCCCTGGTAGGTGGCGCCATAGCCGACGGTCAGGCCGAAGGGCAGGCGATAGGTGGTGAACAGGCTGCCCGAGTGCTTGGGCGTCTGCGTCAGCTGCGATCCGGCGGCATAATCGATCGCGGTCGAGTCCTTGTCGAGCGAGCGGATCAGCTTGCTCTTGAGGTAGGTGTAGTTCGCCGTGATCGTCCAGGCAGGCGTGATCTTGCCCGAAGCACCCAGCGCGATGCCATCCACGCGCGATTTCCCGTCAAGCTGCTGTTCGGGCTCGACGCTCGGGTTGGCCGAAGCGACCGCGTACTTGTTGCGCTCGTTGCGGAAAGCCGATGCGGTCAGCAGCAGGCCGCCGTCGAACAGTTCGGCCTTGGCGCCGATCTCATAGTTGCGGGCCTCTTCGGGATCGATGTTGCAGGTCGCTCCGACGACGCCGGGGGCTGACATCGTGCAGGCGCCGTTGACCGAGTTCTTCGAAGGCGTCTGCGAGTTGCCATAGGCACCATAGAGGCTGACGGCCTCGACCGGCTTGTAGACCAGACCGACGCGGTATGAGAACAGCGTTGCGGCATTGCGCGATCGCGTGCCGATGACCGATGCCCGTCCGAACGGGATCGTCTGGCCATTGACGACGCAACCCGCCGCCGTGCTGCAGATCGTGTCGGTGCGCGAGGTACCGGTGTTGCGTTCGACGCGGGCACCGGCGTTCAGTTCGAGCTTGCCCAGCTTCATCGTGTCGAACAGGTAGCCCGCCACGTTGGTCTGCTCGCCCGTCGTATGGCCGGTGCGGATGAAGTTCACCGCGCCGGTGTAGACGTTGCTGCCGTAAGTGAAGGCGCCGGGACCGGCGATGACGTCGTTCGGGTTGTCGATGTTGATGAGCGGCAACGTGGCGAAGCCGGCGGTGCCGTCGGCATTGCGCAGCGAGTTGCCGTTGTTCAGGTCGTACTTTTCCCAGGTCGCCGCACCGCCGACGTCGATGGTGTGCTCGATTGCGCCGGTGTTGAAGGTCGCCTTGAGGTCGATCTGGTCGAACATCAGCTGGTTGCGGATGTCGCGCGTGGTGCCGCGCGGGCCCGAAGGCTGGTAATAGCCCGCGGGGACGGTGCCGCAACTGGCGCCCGTCGGCGTCAGGCCCGTGGATGCCAGGCAGTAAGTGCCCTGCGGCGGGTCGACGATGGTGAGCTGGCGCGAATCCTGCCAGCGGGCGAGGTTGCGGATCGAGACGGTGTCGCTGAAGTCGTGCTCGAAGATCGCGGTCAGCTGGTCGATGTTGATGCGCTGCTTGTCGACGTTGCGATAGCCGAAATAGTCGCTGCGATGCACGCCGGGGACGGTGCCACTGTAGTAAGGCACGCCGTACTGCGGGATGTTGTTATCTTCCTGGTGGAAGTACTGAAGGGTCAGCTGCGTCGGGCTATCGATGCCGATCGTCACCGACGGAGCCACGCCCCAGCGCTTGTAGTCCTCGACGTCGCGGCCGGGCAGGTCGTTGCGGTGCCACATCGCGTTCAGGCGGAAGGCGACGAGGTCGTTGACGCGCTTGTTGAGGTCCACGGTGGCGCGGTAATAGTCGTCGGTGCCGACGCCGGCGGTCGCGACATAGGCGTCGTCGGCCTTGGGGCGCTTGGTGACGATGTTGATGTTGCCGCCGACCGAACCGGCGCCCGAGATCACCGAGTTGGCGCCGTTGGTGACTTCGACCTGCTCGAGGTTGAACGGATCGGTGCGGGTGACCTGCGCGCTGTCGCGCACGCCGTCGATGGTGATGTCGTTGGCGGCGCTGTAGCCGCGGAAGGTGATGTTGTCGCCGGGGCCGGTGCCGCCCTCGCCGGCGCCGAAGGTCACGCCCGGAACGGTAGCGAGCACGTCGCGCAGGGTCAGCAGGTTCTGCTGCTCGATCACTTCGTTGCTGAGGACGGTGATCGTCTGCGGCGTGTCACGGACGGGGCGGGTACGCTTGGGCGATTCCAGCTTGCGGCCGGGCTGTTCGGTGATGGCGCTGTCACTGACGGTGACGCCGCCAAGGCTGCGCTCGCTGTCGGCCTGCTGGGCCAGGGCATCGGTGGCGGCGAGCGGCGAAAAAGCCGGAGCGATGCAGGATAGTGCAAGGAACGTGCGGCGGGCAGCCGCCTTGGATGGCTTGATTGACATGTCTTCCCCTCTGAAGCTTGACGAGGGGCTGATATTGATAGTCAATCGCATTATCAAGCACGGATTTCAAAAATGTTTCGGTTAAATTTCAGATTTGAAATCGGTCTGAAATATTCCGGTGCGGGAAACCTTCTTTTGCAGATTGCGCGTCAGACGGCCGGTTCTGCCTGCGCGATCGGTTCGATGAGGGATGCGAGCGTCGGGCTGATCCATTCGGCCACCTCATCCCCGTCTCGTGTCAGAGCGCGCACGGCGAGTTGTTCGCGGGTGGCAAGACGGCGCATCGCGGCCGGTTCGTGGACGCTCAGTGCGGTCGCCCACGCATCGGCGAGCATCGCGGAAGGATGGATGACGCTGACCGCCATGGCGTGGCGGACCGGCTCGCCGCTGCGCGGGTCGATGGTGTGGTGGCCGCGCACGTAGTCGCCCGATGTCGCTACGGCCAGTTGATGCAGGGCCACACGCAGCGGTGCCACGTCGCGGGACGGCGTTTCCAGATCGACCCACCAGGGATCGCCGTCGGGACGCAGACCGCGCCCGACCAGTTCGCCGCCGATCTCAACGAGCACATGGTGGCAGCCCATGTCCGCCAGCAGCCCGACAAGGGCATCGACGGCGTGGCCCTTGGCGATGCCCGACAAGTCGAGATGCAACCCGCCGGGCTGGCGCAGCCGTCCCGCAGCACGGTCATGGGCGAGGCGGTGAAAGCCGGAAAGGGCACGCGCCTGCGCGATTTCCTCCTGCTCCGCCGGCCGGTCTACGGACACCGGGCCGTGCCCCCAGAGGTTTACCAAGGCGCCGATGGCCGGATCGAAGGCGCCGCCAGATCGCTCGGCGAGGTCCAGCGCCGTGTCGATCACCAGCGCGAAATCCGGCGGCAGTGTCAGCCAGGTGCCCGGCGCGGCGCGGTTGAAGCGGCCGAGAAGCGAATCCTCGCGCCAGTGGCTCATCTGCGCGAGGATCGTTTCCAGCCGGGCTTCGATGGCGCGGGTCACCGCCGCCCGGCCGAAGCCGGGCGATGCGGTGACCTTGACGCGCCAGGTGGTGCCCATGGTCTCGCCGTCCAGTTCGACCACCGGCAGCCCCTGCCGCCAGGTGGCGAACGAGGCCGCGTCGATTTCCAGCGGAACGGCGAGGCGCATGGAACCGGTCGTCAGGGTGCGACGACCTCGAGCGTGGTGGTGAACGACATGCGGCGCGCGGTGGCCTTCGGGTCGCTCGGCTTGGTGTCTTTGGCGCTGGCGCTCAGCCAGTACCAGCCGGCGACCGGCCACTTGACCTTGAGCACGCCATCCGGCCCGGTGGTGAGTTCCTGCGCGTCCTCGGCCTCGCGGTACTTCTTGCCGCCGGGCACCACGGTCACCTTGACGCCGGCGGCCGGCTTGCCGTCGACCAGGAAGCGGAAGTTGCCTTCCTCGTCCGAAACGAGTTCGTCGGGATGGCTGATCGGGTCGAATTCAAGGCCCTTGCCGGTGAGCGCGACCTTGGAAGGCTCGCCCGCAGTGACGTAGACGAAGTTGCGAGTGATCGATTCGGTCAGCTTGATGTCGGTCGCGCCGGCCGGGATGTCGGCGACGGTGGCGACCATGCGCATCGGCTGGCCACCCGGACCACCCGGGCCACCGGGGCCGCCAGGACCACCAGCGGGAGCACCCGCGCCCGGGCCACCCGGACCACCGGGCGCGCCGGGAGCGCCTTGCGGGCGACCGCGTCCACCCACGCGCCATTCTTCCGCGCCGACCTTGAAGGTGCCGCCGATCGACGAGCGCTCGATGCCGATCTTCCAGGTGCCGGCCTTGTTGACGGCGACGTCGAAGGTGCCGCGATGCCGTCCCTTGGAGGGATTCTCGACCTTGCCTTCGGTGCCGTCGGGTGCCCAGACCGACACCTGCGCGGGGTCGAGCGGCATGTGATCGGGGTAGAACAGGTCGTTCGACACGGCGGCATCGATGGTCACGTACTCGTTGGTGCTGGCCAGCGTGCTGGTGGCCGGCAGCAGCCACATGCGGTGGGCGAGTGCCGGTGTGGCGAGCGCGGAAGAAACCGCGGCGGCGATCAGGATGGAGCGGAAGCGCATTGGTGTTCCCCTGTTGTGTGTAGAAGCGAAGGAAATCGGATCAGCGGATGGTGACGGTGCCCAGTTCGGTCTTGCCCGAGGCCGAGCCGCCCTTGCCGCCGACCGTGAACGGAACCGAGACGAGTTCGCGGCCGCCGGTCTCGCGTGCGGCCTCGACCTTGAGGACGTAGTCGCCCTTGGGCAGGTTGGCCGGAATCGCCACGGTGTAGCTGCCCGGTGCGCGGGTGGCGCCGCTGACGCCGTCGGCGGGCAGGGTGAGCGAGCGGCCGCCCTTGCGCCACCAGGTGCGCAAGTCCGCAAGCCACTTGGTGCCCGGCTCGTTGCCGCGCTTCTTCAGGTCGTACCACACGAACAGCGTGCGCGCGTTCCCGCCTGCAGCGGGCTCGACCCAGCCGGCGACGTAAGGGCGGTGGTACTCGGCCACCTTGACCTGCGGTACGGTCACGGTGACCGAAGCGGCGAGTGCCGGTGCGGCGCCGAGGCTGGCAGCGGCGCCGGTCGCCAGTAGGGGCAGCGCAGGCAGGATTCTTACCGGGTTCTTTTGGCGGGTCATCACGGGCTTTCTCGTCAGTGGATGAAAAGGAGGGCCAGCAGCACCGGGATCAGCAGGCTCAGGCCGACCAGCGGCCAGGTCATCGGCCGATGCTTGGCGTGCAATTGGAGAAGAAACAGCCCGGTGATCGTGAACACCAGGCAGGCGATGGCGAACAGGTCGATGAACCACGACCACGCGCCGCCGGTGTTGCGGCCCTTGTGCAGGTCGTTGAGGTACGAGACCCATCCCCGGTCGGTGATTTCGGCTTCGACATCGCCGGTCGTGCGATCGATGCTGACCCACGCATCGCGGCCCGGTCCGGGCATGGCGACATAGACTTCGTCCTCGGCGGACCAGTCCGCCGCGCGGCCGGTCGGGTCGAGCGGGACGACACCGGCCACGGCCTTGGCGACTCCGGCAGGAAGCGGTGCGGTACTGTCGCCGGCAGCCGGCAGGTCCGCCAGGAGCGCGGGTGGAAGCTTGCCCTGGCTGCGGGTCACTGCTGGTTCCGCGCCGATCGAGGCGGCATGGTTCAAGGTTATGCCCGTCGCCGCGAAAAGCAGCATGCCGACCAGCGAGATCGCCGCGCTCACCCAGTGCCAGGTGTGTAACTGCTTGAGCCAGAAGGCGCGGGCCTTCTTGTTCTTCTTCGCCTTGGGCTTCGGCCTTGCGGGACGCGGAGGGGCCACGGGCGTTGGCCGCGCGCCGACATCCGAGGTTCCGCCGTCCCGCGGATCATCGGCGTGTCGTTCGAGGGCGTCGGCAACTTCCAAGTGTCGCATCCTTCAATTCGGCAATCTTCGTTTCGGCGGGCGCCAGTTTCGCCGGGAGGGCTTTTGGGCGGCGACGTGCCGCCGACGTCGCTGCGATACCCAGAGCCCTCTGGACGACGAGCTGCTTAGTGTATATGCAAATCACTCGCAATATTGGTTGGCAGGAGATTACAATTGGCGACAGTTGCGGCGCCCATGCGGGATGAGATCGCACCCGTTCCGCTCCCGGCATTGATGCCTCGGGCGCAAACCGCGGGCTCCATCGCTCGCGATTCGATCGAGAATCTCGGGGGCGAACGAGCGCTCTACAGCCCGGCGCGCGGAAATCCGGTGGCGTTCATCGCCTCGGCGGGGATGATTCTCGGGATCGCCGCCTGCATGGCGACGCTGAACATGGTTGCCGCGCACAAGGAGCGCGCGCACCTTGCGGTCGTCGACCTCCATGAACTCGACGTCACGCCGCCGCCGCCTCCGCCGCCCGAGCCGACCAAGCTGGAGACGCCTCAGGCTGCGGTGACGCAGACCGTCGTGCCCAAGCCGATGATCGAACTGCCGGCGCCGGGGCCGCAGCAGGTCATGGTCGATGCGCCGCCCCCGCCGTCACCGCCCGCCGTGACCAGCGAAGGGGTCAAGGCGAACGCCGCGCCTGCGCCCGCACAGGCGCCGGCATCGACGATGGAAGGGGGAGACCTTTCCAGCAAGGTGCTGTTCGCCAAGCCGCCTTCCTATCCGATGGATTCGCGCCGTGCGCACGAACAGGGCGTGGTCAAGCTGTTGCTGCTGGTCGGCTCCGACGGTATCGTCAAGGATATCAAGGTGGCGGCAAGCAGCGGCAGCTCCCGCCTTGACGGCGCCGCCTTGCGAGCGGTGAAGCACTGGCGCTGGTCGCCGACGATGAGCAATGGCGTGGCCATGGCAGTGCGCGGTTACGTGACGATCCCGTTCGTGCTCACCAGCGCCTAGGACAAGCGACAGGGCCGGGTCGGCGTTGCGGCAATAGTGAAGGCTCGGTTCGCGCCAATGGCGCCGCGCTTCAGTTGCGTGCCTGCAGGGCTTCATGCAGGCGCGTCATCGCCTGCTCGAGCTGGGCCGAACTGTAGGGCTTGTCGAGCCGTACCGTGGGCTTGTGCACCAGCCCGGGTTCGAACCCGCCGCTGGCGATCGCAAGGGGCACCGCACGCTCGGCCAGCTTGGCGATGACCGGATCGGCCTTTTCACCGGCGAGGTTGAGGTCGATCACCGCGACGTCGTAATCGTCCGAGACCGCGCCATCGAGCGCGGAGGCCAGCGTCGCGAAAGGGCCGACGACCTCGCAGCCGAGATCGCCGAGCATTTCTTCGAGGAGCATCGAGACGAGGAACTCATCCTCCGCCACCAGTACCCGCATTCCATCGAACCTGGGCATTTCCTCAGGCATGCGAACTTTCCTGGAATGATGCGTTCGCGACAACGCATTGCGCAGGCAAGGTATTGGCAAAAGTGTGGCATTTCGGCAAGCGCCGTTTCCATCGTCGCGGGCCTCATCCCTGCAGTGCGCCGGCGGGTCAGGCCTCGATGGTCTCGCGAATCCGTTCGGCTAGGATATCCATCGCGAAAGGCTTGGTAATCATCGCCATGCCCGGTTCCAGGAAGCCGGACGACAAGGCCGCGTTTTCGGCATAGCCGGTCATGAACAGCACCTTGAGCCCCGGCCTGCAGAGGCGTCCCGCATCCGCCACCTGCCTGCCATTGAGGCCGGGCAGGCCGATATCGGTGACCAGCAGGTCGATGCGACGGTCGGACTGCAGGATGGCGAGACCCGCCGGGCCATCGGACGCCTCGATGGCGGTGTAGCCCAGCTCGTCCAGCACTTCGAGGATCAACCCGCGCACGACCGGCTCGTCCTCGACTACCAACACCACTTCGCCTTCCTGCGCGGAAGGGGGGGTGTCCCTCTCTTCGGCAGGATCGGCAGCCCCGTCTGCGCCTTCATATCGGGGCAGGTAGAGCTTGATGGTGGTGCCGACGCCTTCCTCGGAATGGATCCGCGCGTAGCCCTCGGACTGGCGGGCGAAGCCGTAGATCATCGAGAGGCCGAGCCCCGTGCCCTGGCCGATCGGCTTGGTGGTGAAGAAAGGGTCGAAGGCACGGGCGGCGGTGTCGCGGTTCATGCCCACGCCGGTATCGGTTATGGCGATGCAGACGTACTGGCCCGGCTTCACCTCGCGTTCCCGCACCGCATGATCGCCGTCAAGATGCGCGTTGCAGGTCTCGATCGTCAGTCGGCCGCCGCCGGGCATGGCATCGCGGGCATTGATGACGAGGTTGAGGATCGCGCTTTCGAGCTGGTTGGGATCGCACCGCGTCAGCCAGAGTCCGCCTGCGAGCACGAAGGACAACTCGATATGCTCGCCGAGCGTGCGCCGCAGCATGTCCTCCATCGAGGCGATCAGCGGATTGGTGCGGACCGGGCGGGGGTCGAGCGGCTGGCGGCGCGAGAACGCGAGCAGGCGGTGAGTCAGCGCCGCGGCACGCTCCGCCGAGGTTCGCGCGCCGGCGAGCCAGCGCTCCAGTTCCTGCGTGCGGCCCTGCGCCAGCCGATTGTGCATTACGTCGAGGCTGCCGGTGATGCCCTGCAGCAGGTTGTTGAAGTCGTGCGCGATCCCGCCGGTGAGCTGCCCCACCGCTTCCATCTTCTGGCTTTGGCGCAGGGCGTCTTCGACGGCGCGCTGCTCGGTGATGTCGCGGCCGATCGCATGGATGCGCCGTTCGTCGGGCACGGCGGTCCAGGCGAGCAGGCGATAGTCGCCGTCCTTGGTGCGATAGCGGTTCTCGAAGGCGATCGTACGCCGTCCGGTGGAAAGCTTGGCGATCTCGGCGGCGGTGGCTTCGAGATCCTCGGGATGGACGAAGGAGGCGACGCGGCGACCCAGCATTTCCCCCTCGTGCCAGCCCAGCAGGCGTTCGGTGGAGGGGTTGACCGCTGTAATCATGCCGTGGAAGTCGCAGACCAGCATCAGGTCGCGGCTAATGGACCACAGGCGGTCGCGATCCTGCGCATAGGCCGCTTCGGCCTGCTTCTGCGCCTCGATCTCGGTATTGGTGCCGATCCATGCGGTGATCGCGCCTTGCGTGCCGGTCAGCGGCAAGGCGCGCGCGAGGTGCCAGCGATAGGCACCGTCGGCGTCGCGCAGGCGCAGTTCGGTGTCGAAGATCTCGCCGGTGCGCAGCGCCCTGGTCCAGCGCAGGACCGCCGTTTCACGGTCCTCGGGATGGATCAGCCGGGTCCAGCCGTCACCTTCCAGTGCGCCGCGTGGCTCGCCGGAATACTGGTAGGCACGGTCGTTGAACCAGTCCAACTGGCCGTCGGCGCGTGCGGTCCAGACGTGGGTGGGCATGTTCTGGGCAAGGGCGCTGAACTGCGCCTCGCTCTTCTCGAGTGCCATCTGCGTGCGTTTGCGGTCGGTGACGTCCTGCACCGCGCCGATCATGCGCACCGCGTTGCCGGCGGCGTCGAACTCGAAGTCGGACTTGCGCGCGATCACCCGCTCCTCGCCGGTGTCGGCGCGGTTGATGCGGTATTCGACGTCCATCGCGGCCAAGCCCGAATGGCGCCGCGCGTTATTCGAGGACAAGTGCCGGTCGGCCGGAACGATGATCTGCTCGAAGATCCGCGGAGACATCGCCCCGCCCTGCGGTACGCCGAAGATGCGGCAGAACTCGTCGGTGCCGCTGATCGTATCCGCGACGATGTCCACCGAGAACAGCCCGACGCCGCCGGCCACCTGCGCCCGGCTGAGCTGCTCCGCGCTCAGGCGCAGGGCTTCCTGGGCGTCGTGCTCGAACGTGCGGTCGCGCATGAGCTTGACGAAGCCGATCGCGTGCCCGGCCTCGTCGCGAAGCGGGGTCATCTCGCTCAGGCCCCAGAAGCGTTCGCCGGTCTTGCGGAGGTGCCAGCGAGCGTCGTGCGCGCGGCCGGTGTCCAGCGCCTCGCGCCGTTTCGCTGCGGGTCGGCCCGTTTCGCAGTCCTCGGGCGTGAAGAAGACGTCGATCGGGCGGCCGAGCATCTCCTGCTCGGTCCACCCAAGCATCGCGGCGGCGCCGGCGTTCCACAGGGTGACGCGTCCCTCGATGTCGATGGCGACGATGCCGTAGTCGATCGCGCCGTCGAGAATCTGGCGGTTGTAGTCCTCGCGCTCGCGCAGCAGTTCCTCGGCGCCGACGCGCTGGACATGCGCCCACGAGCGTTCGGTGACTTCGCGGATCACGCCCAGTTCGTAGGCGTTCCAGGTGCGGGGCTTTGCGTCGTGGATCGCCATCAGCGCCGTCAGCCGTCCTTCCTTGACGAGCGGCATGCAGATGGTGGCGGCGATGCCCATGGCCTGGAACGTGCGGGATTCCTCAAGGGGGAGTTCGACCGCGTTGTCGTTGATGATGAGCGGGCGGCCGGCGCAAAGCTCCTGCACGGCGAGCGTCCCGAAGGCCGCGAGGCTGTAGTGCCCGACGATCGAGGTTGCGCCGGGCGCGTGCCAGTCCCCGCGGATCGTGAAGCCGTCGCCGACATTGTCCATGTCCGCGTAGGCGCAGTTGGACAGCCCGAGGTGCTCCGCGGTCAGGCGCGTGGTGATGGCGAGGATTTCCTCCGCCCCGCGGCAATCGGCGACGGCGCGGCCGAGGTCGTCGAGGAAGCGCAGCCTGGTCTCGCTTTCTTCCAGCGCCTGGCGGGCGTGGTGCGCCTCGGTGATGTCGAAGACGACGGCCATGACACCGCCTGGCCTGCCATCATCGCCGGGGACGGGGGAGTAGTCGAGGTTCAGCCAGACCTGCTCGGGCGCGCCGTGGCGATGCAGCGTCAGCATGTGATCGCGGTAGCTCAGCGTCTTGCCTGCGAGCCCGGTCTCCATGACCTGGGCGTTGAATTCCGCCACTTCCTCCCAGCCGTCGAGCACATTGGAGCCGAGCAGGCGGCTGTCGCGACCGCCGGCGAAATCGGCGTAGGCGTCGTTGTAGATCATGACGCCTTGCTTGCCCCACAGCAGAACCAGCGGCACGGGGGAGGCCAGCATCATCGCTACCGCGTGCCTGAGGCTGGAGGGCCAGTGCTCGGAAGGACCGATCGGCGTCGCGGCCCAGTCATGCGTGGCGATGCGGCGCGCAAGGTCGCCTGCGAGTCCCATGAACCCGTCGCCACTACCTACGCTGCGCGCCATGCCCCTGATAAGTCCCTTCGCGCTGCCGGCCGGCGCTACCCCGAACATCAGCCGACGCCATTAGCCTTCCCGCAAACTCATCGCGCGCGGGAGGGTTCCCGGTCAATGCCAGATATGCGGCGTCGAGGCCCGTTCCACAGCTATCCGACGGCAGCGATCGGGAAGATTCCCGAACCGTGGCGCGGCGCGCGCGATGCCCGGTTGCGGCCTTCGCTCTTGGCTTCGTAAAGGCCTCGATCCGCCTGGAGATGGGCCAGGTCCAGATCCTGGGAACCGCCGTGGAATGCGGCGCAGCCGATGCTGAGCGTGCCGCAGTTGCTGCCGCTCTGGCGAGCGGCGAAACCGGTGCAGAGATCCTCGGCGATGCCCAGCCCGGCGGCTTCGTCGATCCCGGGCAGCAGGACCGCGAATTCGTCACCGCCGAGACGGGCGACGATCGCGGTGGGGGGAACCCGCGTCATCAGGAACTCGGCAAGGTCGCCGAGCAGCCGATCGCCCTCCTGGTGCCCGAAACAGTCGTTGATCGTCTTGAAGTTGTCGACGTCGATGACCAGCAGCGCGCCGTTGCCGGCTCGCGCGGCGCCTGCATGGGCCTCGAAGCCGCGCCGGTTGAGCAGTCCGGTGAGCGGGTCGCTTTCCGCGAGCTTCGTCACGCGGTCCTCGCGGCGGCGGCGCAGCGCGCCGGCGATCGACATCGCGAGGGCGACTTCGACCAGGATGCCCTCGAACAGCGAAAGCGCGATCATTGCTCCGCTATAGCTGGAAAGATCGACGAAGGCGCCCGGAACGAAGGCGCTCATCGCCTTGACGCCGTAGAACGCGCCGTGGACCAGGAACGTCGATGCCAGCATGCTGGTTTCCGAACGGGTCGTCCGGCGCGTCTCCACCAGCATCGCGGCGGCCCGTAGCGAAAGCAGGGCCACACCCGCCGCATTGACGAGGGACATGACCTGGTCCCGGTCGCCGGGAACCGGGATGGCGGTCAGGATGGCGCAGAACACGGGGGCCAGAAGCCAGGCCAGCGGCAGCTTGCGGTGCGTGAAGGCGGCGGCGCCATGCAGGAACAGCATGTGCGCCAGCGGCACCATCGCGTTCGACAGCCAGATCCCCACCAGGAACGAGCCATCCTGTCGCAATGGCGCCAGCGAGCAGCCAAGGACGATGGACAGGAACCCGAGCGCGAAGCTGAGCAGGAACCCTTCGCGCAGGGAGCGCCATTCGATGAGCAGGAACGCAGCCGCCACGAACGCGATCCCGTTCGACAGCAGCAGCATCGTATGTGCATCAACCGACATGAAGAACCGACCCCCTTTGCCAGGCTCCTTTAGGGGATTATCCTAAACAAAACGTGCATTTGCAACGCGCGGTGAGGGTGACGGCCCATACGACCCGGAGTGCCATGGGCTTGCAACTATCGTGGTCCAGGGCCATTCTCCCGAACACACACCCGGCCGAACGCATGCGCGAAGGCCAGTCGCATTTTTGTCAGCGCCAGTTTCAGGCCAATCCGGGGGATCGCATTGCGCGGCTGGATTCTCTTTCAGCATGAACTCGATCCGGCGATTCCCGAGGTGCCCGAGGTCTTCCGCTTTCAGGAAGCCGCCGGCGAACTCGGGATCGAACTGCATGTGCTGCAGCCGCATCGTTTCGAACTCGTGGTCGGGACCGTCGGCGACTGGGTGATGAAGTACCACGGCCGTCCGATCGAGAAGCCGGACTTCGTGATCTGCCGCACCGGTGCCGAAACCGACTATTTCACGCTCGCGCTTCTGCGGCATTTCGAGCGCCGCGGCGTGCGGCTGGTCAACGGCCCGGCGACGATCGAGACGGTTTCCGACAAGCTGCACACGCTGCAGACCCTCAATCGCGCCGGGTTGCCGATCCCGCGCACCATGCTCGGCACGTTTCCGATCGACGTCGATCTGGTGGAGCGCGAACTGGGCTTTCCGGTCATCGTCAAGACGCTCAAGGGCACGCGCGGGGCCGGCGTGCTCAAGTGCGAGGACCGCAGCCAGTTCGAGGATCTCGCCGGCCTGCTCGAAAGCGCGGAGGCCAAGGCGGACTTCATCCTCCAGCACTACGTACGCGCCAGCCATGGCCGCGACGTGCGCGTGCTGGTGGTGGGGGGGCGCGTGATCGCGGCGATGGAGCGGCGCTCGCTGACCGGCGGTTTCAAATCCAACGTCTCGCTCGGCGGGGTCGGCGTCGCCTACAATCCGCCGCCGGAGATGGCGGAACTGGCGGTCCAGGCGGCCGACGTGCTGGAACTGGACATCACCGGCATCGACATCCTGTTCGACGAGGACGGCTACCGTATCTGCGAGGCCAATTCGGCACCCGGCTTCCAGGGTCTGGAACGTGCGACCGGGCTCGACGTGCCGGGCGCGATCCTCGAATGGGTGATCTCGACGCAGGTGGCCGCGCTGGAACGCAAGCCGGCGCCGGCGGAGAGCACCGCGCTTGCCGACATGGTCTTCGGCGGCCGCACCGGCCTGCGCGCCATCAGCGATCGAAATGCCGAATTCCGGCCCTTTGCCAGTGCAGTGGGCGTGCGGATGGTCGCGGCGGGCATCGGCTGCCTGGTGCAGGGCACTTTCCCGCAGATGCTGGTCGATCGCCGCAGCCCGACCGGGATCGGCCTGCGCAGCCTGTTCGAAAGGCGCGCCAAGGTCGATCTCGGCGGCCTCAACGACCGGGTGCAGGAGCGGACATTGATGATCGTCCTGGCCGTCGCGATCTGGGCCGCGGTGTTGCCATGGCTGGCAGGCGCGGAGCCGCTGCTCAGCGGGGTGCTTTCGGTGCTGTCGCTCGCGTTCCCGGCGCTGTTCCTGCTAACTTCGCCGGCCGGGCGGTTTCGCGGCGGCAGCAGCGCCCGGCGGCGGGGGAGCGGCAGGTGAGCGACTTGTCCGCCATTCCCTGGGAGGCGCTGGCTCCCTTCATCCTCGCGGGCTTCTTCGCCCAGCTTGTCGACAGTGCACTCGGCATGGGTTTCGGGGTGATCGGCAATTCCATGCTGGTGCTGCTGGGGCTGCCGCCCGCCGCCGCATCCTCGGTGACGCACACCGTCGAGGGCTTCACCAGCGGCGTTTCCGGGGCAGCCCATGCCTTGCAGCGCAACGTCGACTGGATGTTGTTCGCACGCCTCGTGGTGCCGGGGATCGCGGGTGGCCTGTGCGGCGTATGGGCGCTCTCGCACCTGAGCCTTGGCATCCTGCGGCCGGTGCTGCTGGTCTATTTCGCGGCTATCGGCATTTACCTCATCTGGCGCGGGGCGCGGCGACCGCAGGCCTATCGGCGGATGCGGGCGGTGGGGATCATGGGGTTTCTCGCCGGCTTCCTCGATTCCTTCGGCGGCGCCTGGGGGCCGGTGACGACCGGCAGCCTGATCGCGCAGGGGATGACGCCGCGCATGGCGGTGGGAACCGTCAACGCGGCGGAGTTCTTCGTGACCGTCACCGTGCTCTCCGCCTTCATCGGCAGCATCGGCTTTCCCGCCTTTGCGCTTGCTGCGTCCGGCCTGCTGATCGGCGGGGTGATCGCTTCTCCGATCGGCGCGCTGGTGACGCGCCGGGCCTCGGGCAAGAACCTGACCCAGTGGATTGGCGGGGTGATGATCGGGCTGAGCCTGTGGGGGTTGGTGGCACTGGCCTTCGCCCCGATCCCGTTGTTCGCGCGGATGTGATCCTTCAGGCCCGTTTGAGCCGCCCGCCGCTGAGCACTCCGGCGGCACGGGGAGCGACCTTCAACAGCAACTGCGCGATGAGCACCACGGCGCCCAGTATCAGGAACGGCTGGACGATCAGGTAGACCGGATAGAGCGGCGATCCGAGCGGGCCGGTCACCTTGCCCAGAATCGGCCCGAACAGCCAGATCAGGATGAGGTGCGCGCAGAAGTAAAAGAACATGTACGGCTCTATCCGGCGCAGCACCGGCACGGCCCGGGTGGCGGCGAGCGTCCACGCCACCCACCATGCGGCCAGCGAGGCGGCCACCCGCGCCGTGAGGTCCATCGCGGCGGTCGAGGCCGCGTCGAACGGGCGGGCATCGCCGATCGAAACGTAAAGGTGCAGCGGCATCAGCACCCCGAATGGAAGCAGCGCGGCGAGCGCGGGCCAGTTGCCGATCCGCTCGGCAAGTCCGGCGCGGCGGGCGATGATGCCGATCGAGAAGAACATCGGAATGGAGGCGCGCAGGATCACCGGCGGGCCAAGGCCGAGCACATGACAGGTGGCGGCGGCGAGCGCGATCATCGCCAGCACCGGCGAGGGCAGGCGCACCAGCAGCGGCGCGGCGACCATGCACAGGAACAGGTCGCGCAGGAACGGCATCTGCACGTTGATGTCGGGCGGATGCGTGACGATGAACAGTTCCTCGACCAGCCAGTTCCACGATTGCGGCATCGGCGCGGCGAGCCCGAACTGCCAGGCGGCGCCACTGACGAGGACGATCGCCAGCGCGTTCCACAACACCATCGGCAAGAGGATCGTGCGGGCCTTGCGCGTGACGTGCGGGCCCCAGTGGCGCGTGCGTGAGGAGCCCGCGACCAGCCAGCCCGAAATCAGCCCGAGCAGCGGCACGGCGCTGCGCCCGAACACCTCCATGAGGATCCACCGCAAGGTTTCCTGCGGTGTCCCGCTCGCCAGTTGCAGGTCGTATCCCGAGAGCCCCGTCCATGCATGGACGTAGACGATCCCGCTGATGCACAGCACCCGCGCGATACGGATCGCGTCGGAACGCCGGCTTTCCATTTCCCCGCGCACTTCAGGCAAAAGGCACCCTGACCATTCTCATCGTCGCTCCCACTGTGCTTTTGTATGCATAAGTCGCATGAGGGTCAGTGGTTGCCCGGCGCGGGTGATGCCAAGACTATTCGCCGTGGCGCTCCATCCGCGCGGTAGAGTGACGCGCGGTCAGAACAGATCGTCCTCCAGCGCCATGATCGTGGCGGCGCCGGCCGCGATCCGTGTCGCGTGGAGGTTCGCGCGTGGCAGGACATGGCTGGCGTAGAAGGCGGCGAGCGCGTCGTAAGTCCGGCGCATGCGCTCGTCTTCGAGCGCGGGCGCGGCAGCGAGGATGCGGACCCACATCCAGCCCAGCGAGACCACGGCGAACAGCGAGAGATACTCTGTGGCGGCGGCCCCCAGCACGTCGCCGTCCCCGCTTGCGGCAGCGATAGCAGCGCTCGCTTCCTCGAGCAGCGCCAGCGCGGGACGCATCGCCGCGACGAGGGCCCCGGTTTCGCCTGCGGCGTCGAGATCGGCGGCGATGCCGGCGAGATAGGCCCGCAGCGGCGCACCGCCGTCCAGCGTGACCTTGCGTGCGACGAGGTCCGTCGCCTGCACGCCGTTGGTGCCCTCGTAGATCTGGGTGATGCGCGCGTCGCGCACGAATTGCTCCATCCCGGCCTCGTGGATGTAGCCGTGGCCGCCGAAGACCTGCTGCGCCAGCACGGTGGTCTCGAAGCCGAAGTCGGTGAAGGCCGCCTTGATGACCGGCGTGAGCAGGGCGACGTCGGCATGGGCGGCGGCGCGCGTGGGGGCGTCCGGGTGCCGGTCGGCCACGTCCATGCGGATCGCGGTCCAGGCGGCGAGGGCGCGCGCGGGTTCGACGAAGGCCCGGCACGACAGCAGCATCTTGCGCACGTCGGCATGGGCGATGATCGGCACCGGGCCGGGCCGGCCTTCGGTCCGCCCTTGCAGGCGTTCGCGGGCATAGGCGACGGCGTTCTGCGTCGCCGCATCGGCAAGGCCGAGGCCCTGGATGCCGACGAACAGGCGCTCGGCGTTCATCATCGTGAACATGGCGTTGAGGCCGCGCCCCGCCTCGCCGACCAGCCATCCGGTGGCGCCGTCATAGTTCATGACGCAGGTGGGTTGCGCATGGATGCCCATCTTGTGCTCGAGCGCGCCGACCGACATCGCATTGCGCTCGTCGAAAGTCCCGGTGGCGCCCGGCAGGAACTTGGGCACGAGGAACAGGCTGATGCCCTTCACGCCCGCAGGCGCATCGGGCAGGCGCGCGAGCACGAGATGGACGATGTTGTTGCCGAAGTCCTGGTCGCCCGAGGAGATGAAGATCTTGGTGCCGGTGATGCTATGGCTGCCATCCCCGCGCGGCTCGGCCCGGGTGCGCAGCAGGCCGAGGTCGGTTCCGGCCGAAGCTTCGGTCAGCGCCATGGCGCCGCACCATTCGCCGGTGACCAGCTTGCCGAGGTACGTGTCCTTGAGTTCCTCGGATCCATGTGCGGCGAGCGCTTCCGCCGCCCCGCGCGTGAGGCCTGGGAACAATCCGAACGAGAGGTTGGCGGCCGAAACCATCTCGTCGAGCATGATCTGCACAGTGCGCGGCAGGCCCTGTCCGCCGTATTGCGGGTCGCCCGCCAGACCGGGCCAGCCGGCCTCGACGAATTCGGCATAGGCCGCCGCGAAGCCCGGGGCGGTGACCACTTCGCCATCGACCAGCCGGGCACCCGCGGCGTCGCCGGGGAGGTTGAGCGGTGCCAGCCGTTCCGCGCACAGCCGCCCGGCCATCGCCAGCACTTCCGCCGCCACTTCGGCGTTGACCTCCTCAAGCCCCGGCAGCGCTGCCATCTGGACATCGAAATCGAGAACATGCTCGAGCAGGAAGCGCATGGTCGGAACCGGGGGCTGGTAAGTCGTGGGCATCATCGTCTCCGCATCTGTCATTACGCATTGTATCAAACGATCGTTACAATCAAGCGAAAGGCTGCGGAATGCATCGAAATGCCTTGCCGATCCAGGTACGAGCGGCCATCGCGAGTGCATGAACGAAGCTCATCCTCCCCCGGCGGACGCCCTGGCACCCTCTCGCGAGGAGGCGGTGCTGGCGGCAGCGGCGGGGCTGTTCGCCGAGCGTGGCTATGCGGCGACCAGTATCCGCGACATCGGCGAGCGGGTGGGCCTGCTGGGCGGCTCGCTCTACCATTACATCAGGAGCAAGGACGCTTTGTTCGTGCGGATCCACGACCGCGCCCTGCAGGCGGCCGAAGACCGCATCCGCGCGGCGGTGGCCCTGGTCGAGGATCCCATGGCGCGCCTTGCGACGGCATGCCGGGTGCTGCTGGCGATCCAGCTCGATCCCGCATCGCTGACGCTGCCGCTGATGAACGACCTGCGCGCGGTGCCCGACGCCGTACGGGTTCAACTCGTCGTCCGGCGCGATGCCTTCGAGGCGCTGTTCGTGGACCTGGTGGAAGCGGCGCCCCTGCCGGCGGGCGTGGACCGCGCCATCTACCGTATCGTCCTGCTCGCCTCGCTGAATGCGGCGGGGGACTGGTATCGCCCCGGGCGTCTCGGCATCGAGGAAGTGGCCACGCAGATACTCAGGATCCATGGGATAGAGGATCGACCGCGCGACTAGGCGGCGTTCAGCTTTTCCCGTTCTCGACCACGCGGCAGAGCCCTTCCTGGGCGGCGCTGGCGACCAGCCGGCCGTCCCGGTCGTAGATCGAACCGCGCGCGAAGCCGCGTGCGTGGCCGGCCCAGGGGCTGTCCATGGTGTAGAGCAGCCAGCTATCGACTGCCGGTGTCGCGTGGAACCAGACGGCGTGATCGAGGCTGGCGATCTGCAGTCCGGGCGTGAACACGCCTCTGGAATGGGGCAGCACCGCCGTCGATACCAGCGCGAAGTCGCTTGCATAGGCGAGCACGACCCGCCTTAGCGCATCGTCCCCGTCCATCGGAGCGGCAAGGCGGAACCACAAGGCCTGGCGGGGAATGTCCGAGGCCTCGGACGCAGGCGGAACCGGGCGAATGTCGAACGCGGCCAGCCGGTCGAGCATGGCCCGTGGGAAGCTCTGGCCGGCGGCCTTCAGTGCGGTGACCAGGTCGGGGCAATCCTCGGGCGCGGGGGCCGGGGCCATCGGCGCGGCATGGGCGAAGCCGTCCTCGCACCGGTGGAACGAGGCGGCGAGATTGAGGATCGGCTTTCCGCCCTGCATCGCCACGACGCGGCGATTGGCGAAGCTGCCGCCGTCGAAATCGCGCAGGACGCGGTAGATGATCGGCCGCGTGGTGTCGCCGGCGCGCAGGAAATAGGCATGGAGCGAATGGGCCTCCCGCCCGGTCCCGGCAAGATCGCGCGCGGCCGCCGCCAGCGCCTGCGCCACCACGAGGCCCCCGAATACCCGGCCGGGCCGCTCCTCCGAGGCGCCGCCGCGAAAGAGGTCGGTGTCGATCTCCTCGACTTCGAGCAGCGTACGCAGTTCTGCTACGGCCGTTGCAGGATCAGTCATCGACTGGCCTCAACGGAGAGCCTTCGAGCCAGGCCAGCGCCTGACGCTCGATCGACAGCAGTTCCTCCAGCGTCTGGTCGATGGCGCGCTTCTGCTTGCGCAAGTCGGCGATCCGCTCGCCGACCTTGGCCTTCAGCGCGCGGACCTGCTCCTGGTGCTCGGGATCGACGTCGTAGAGGTCGAGGAATTCCTTGATCTCGCGGATCGAGAAGCCGAGCCGCTTGCCGCGCAGGATCAGCTGCATCCGGCCGACCTCGCGCTTCGAGTAGATGCGCGTGGTGCCCGCGCGCTGCGGCGCGATCAGGCCCTTGTCCTCGTAGAAGCGCAAGGTCCGCATCGTCACGCCGAGCAGCGTCGCGGCCTCCTGAATGCCCAGGAGCTGGGGAAGGTCGGGGGCGGGAGCGGCGCTCAAGCGCCGGCACCGGCAGAGGCGCCGCCTTCACGCCTGGCGGTTTCCTCGGCGACGAGATCCTTCTTGGAAAGCTTGCCTACCATCGTCTTGGGCAGCGAGTCGCGGAACTCGATCGAGGCGGGAATCTCGATCTTGTTCAGCCGCTCGCGCAGGAAGGCCAGCAATGTATCCTGATCCAAGATATCCCCCGCATGCAGCACCACGAACGCCTTGGGCGCCTGTCCGCGATAGGCGTCCGGAACGCCGATCACGACCGCTTCGGCGACCATCGGATGCTCGTAGAGAGCCTCTTCGATCACGCGCGGATAGACGTTGTAACCCCCGCACAGGATCACGTCCTTGATCCTGTCCACCAGGAACAGATAGCCGTCCTCGTCGAGATAGCCAATATCCCCGGTCCGCAGCGCGCCGTAGATGAAGGTCTTCTCGGTATCCTCGGGGCGGTTCCAGTATCCCTTCATGATCTGGGGGCCGCGCGCGCAGACCTCGCCTTTCTCGCCGGGGGCGCAGATGCGGTAGGGGTCTGCCGGGTCGCGGATCTCCAGCGCGGTGCCGGGGAAGGCGGGGCCGCAGGAGTTGTCCTTGACCAGGCCTTCCAGCGGATTGCAGGCGATGATCGGGCTGGCCTCGGACAGGCCGTAGCCCTCGACGACGTTGACGCCGGTGCGCTGCTCGAACTCGCGGCGGATTTCCAGCGGTAGCGGAGCGCCGCCCGATATGCAGACGCGGGTCTGGTCGAACTCGCCGTGGAGTTGCTGGTGGTTGAGCGCGGTGTAGAGCGTGGGCACCCCGAAGAACTGCGTCGGCTTCGTCCGCTTCGCGGTGGCGAGGAACGACTTCATCTCGAAGCGCGGCAACAGGATCATCTCGGCGGCGGTATCGACCGAGTAGTTCAGCACCGTGGTCAGCGCGAAGACGTGGAACAGCGGCAGCACGCCGAGGGTGCGTTCCTGCTGCTCGGGCATGTGGCCGACATGCGCGATCATCTGCGCCGAGTTGGCGGCGAGGTTCGCATGGCTGAGCATCGCCCCCTTGGGGGTGCCGGTGGTGCCCCCGGTGTACTGCAGCACCGCCAGGTCGTTCGGCGAGCGCTCGACCGGATCCGGTTCGGCGTCGCGCGCGATCAGGTTGGCCCAGCGCGCATAGCGCAGGTCATGCGGTTCGTGCGCGATGTCGCCGCGCTTGAACAGCAGGAAGGCGCGCCGCTTGATCGCGGGCAAGGCGTCGGCGAACGGGCAGACGACGACGCGCTTGAGGCAGCTCTTGCCGACCAGCGGCTCCAGCTTGGGCAGGCACAGCGCGAGATCGGTGGCGATCATCACCTCGCACCCCGAATCGGTGACCTGGTGCGCCATCTCGCGCTCGGTGTAGAGCGGGTTGAAGTTCACCACCACGCCGCCGATGCTCAGCACCGCGAAATAGGCGATGACGTAATAAGGCGTGTTGGGCAGGCACAGGCCTACGCGCGTACCCTTGGTCACGCCCAGATCCTGCAGGCCGCGGGCGGCGCGCCTCGAAAGCGCGCCGACCTCGGCATATGTCCATTTGCGACCCATGAAGTCGATCGCCGGCCAGCCGCCATGGGCGGCCACCGCATGATCGAGCAGGTCGGTCAGCAACCGCGGCGCGATCGGCGGCATCTCTTCCGCCACCGGCTGAGAAGAAGTTTCGGGAGACATCGTTCCTCCGATCTGCGCCGCGGCCCCCATCAGAAGCCTACCCGGGCGCCGAGGGAGAAGACCAGGGCGGAAGCGTCCTGCAGCGAACCGTCCACCAGGATCGGCGTCTGCACGGCGGTGCCGGCGTAAGCGGCAGTGGTCCGGTCGATGGTGGCATCCTTGAAGGTGATGTACGACGCCGCCGCGTCGATGGTGAAGTTCGAGCCCAGCGCATAGCTGGTGCCGGTCGAGAAGTTCCAGCGGTTGCTGTCCGGCACGCGCGCGTCACGCTGGCCGTTGCGCGTGGGGGTCATGCCGCGCTGCACGCCCGCACGCCAGGTCCACTGCGGGTTGATGTCGTAATCCACGCCCATCGCCCAGGTCCAGCTGTTGCGATAGTTCTCGGGGATCGAGGTGTTGAGCGGCGCGCCGAGGTCGATCGAATCGAACTCGCTCCAGCCCATGCGCACGACCTGGGCGTTGAGTGTCAGGCTCTTGCTCACCTTGGCGCGGGCGCTGCCGATGATCTGCCACGGCGTGCTGAACTTGGCCGTCGCGTCGATCGAGCCGTTCTGTACCGCGAGCGGACCCTGCAGCCCCTCGAACGTCACCGAGCCGTCGAGCTTGTGCTTGATCGCCGACTTGTAGGCGAGGCCGAGCGAGACCGGTCCGTCATGGAACTGCATGCCGGCCGACCAGCCCACGTCCCAGCCGTTGCCCTTGAGCGTCTGGTGCCCGTCCGCCAGCAGCGGCGAAAGGTTGGGCAGGTAGTTGCCCAGCGTCGCATCGACGTACTCGATGTTCGCCGCGCCGCCGATGTAGAGGCCCTTGGCCACTTCGACCGCGATCGAGGGCTGGATATCATACGTACGCAGCTTGGTCTTGTCGGCGCTGTAACGGGCCCAGCTGTTCTCGTCGTAGTCGGTCGTGAACGAGTACGGAGCCGTCAGCGACAGGCCGACCGCGACGCGCCCGAAGCCATAGGCGATGGCGCCCGAAGGCAGATAGCCGTTGTCGATCGGGTTCTTCGCGACCGCTTCGCCGCCGACCGAGGCTGCGGGCTGTCCGGGGCGTACGATCAGCGTGTTGTTGTCGACGACTTTGCCGCGCGGCAGGATCGCGCTGGCACGCACGGATGCCTCGCCGCCCTGCATTCCCGCGATAGAGGCCGGGTTCCACCACAGCGAATCGACACCGGTGTCGGCCGCTTCACCGGAGAACGCGCGGCCCTGGCCGCGTACGGATTGTTCCTGAAGGTAGAAAGCCTGGGCGCTGGCCGATCCCGCCCAGAACAGGGCGGCGGCGCTGGTCGCACCGGCAAGAACGATGCGGCTGGTCTTGGTATGCATTGGGTACTCTCCCTAAACGTTTGCTTTTGGCGCGAATATAACCGTCGAGCGGCTTACTTGATCCGCGTCCACGTCTGCGTCTTGCACAAGGGCCAGACGATGCAGCCCTTCAGCTTGAGGCTGTCGGCACCGGTGGGGGTGATGGTGGCCTTGTAGGTGCCACCGTCCTCCGGGTTGTAGATGGTCCCGCCGGACCAGGTGCTGCTGTCCTGCTTGAACCCGCCCAGCATTTGCACGCCCTTGAGCCTGCGATCGCGCTTGGACGTGTCCTTGTTGTTGACGTCCTTCAGGTCCGGATTCTTCTGGATGTTGTCGGAGGACGTCAGTTTTCCGCAGATCGAGCCGCCGCAGCGCTCGATCTCGACGACACCGTGCTTCGAAGGTGTGCGCCAGGTGCCGATCACCGAATTGGCGTCGGCGGCCCAGGCCGGTCCCACTGCAATGGGACTGGCAATGCCGGCGGCGGAAACCAAAGCCAGCATGGCGTGTTTTACGAAGTGCATCTGCGACCTCTCCATCTCTCACCCGCGTTCTCTTTTGTCCCGGAACCGAGTCACCCTTCGCAAGCGACCGTCGATCCCGAACCGGAACGAGACTCGGCATATCCCAAAATTTACTTGACGTATAGGGAAAGATTCGCACCTTAAGGGAAGACGTTCGGGAGAACGAGGATCGATAGGGATTCGGCACTCAAGCCGGCCGGGTCCGCCCATGGAGAGGAATGCATGCAAAGCGTCGTGATCGCGGGCTACGCCCGTTCGCCGTTTCACCTGGCCAACAAGGGCGCGCTCGCCCACGTCCGTCCCGACGACCTTGCCGCGCAGGTCATCCGCGGGCTGATTTCCAAGACCGGCGTGGAGCCGGCCGACATCGAGGACGTGGTGATCGGCTGCTCGTTTCCCGAGGGAGAACAAGGCTTTAACGTCGCGCGCCTGATCGCGTTGCTGGCGGACCTGCCGATCTCGGTCGCGGGGATGACGGTGAACCGGTTCTGCGGTTCCTCGATGAGCGCGATCCACTATGCGATGGGCCAGATCGCCATCGGCGCGGGCGAAGTGTTCGTCTGCGGCGGCGTCGAATCGATGAGCCGCATTCCGATGGGCGGCTACAATCCGCTCCCCAACCCGGCGCTGATGAAGAAGGGCAATGCCTACGTCAGCATGGGCGAGACCGCCGAGAACGTCGCCACCAAGTACCAGATCGGCCGCGCCGAGCAGGAAGCGATGGCGGTCGAAAGCCAGCACAAGGCCGCCGCCGCGCGCGATGCGGGCAAGCTGGCAGACGAGATCGTGACGATCGAGACCAAGGCCGGTCCGGTCAGCGAGGACGGCACCATTCGCCCCGAAACCACGGCCGAGGCTCTTGCCGGTCTCAAGCCCGCGTTCGATGCGGCCGGTTCGGTGACGGCGGGCACGTCCTCGCCGCTGACCGACGGCGCCAGCGCGGTTCTGGTCACCACCGAGGAATACGCGCGCGCTCACGGCTTGCCGATCCTCGCCCGCATCAAGTCGGTCGCGATCTCCGGCTGCGCGCCCGAGACGATGGGCCTCGGCCCGATCCTGTCGAGCCAGAAGGCGCTGGAGCGCGCCGGGATTTCCGCCGGTGACCTCGACGTCGTGGAACTCAACGAAGCCTTTGCATCCCAGGCACTTGCCTGCATCAAGGACCTCGGCCTCGACGCCGCCAAGGTGAACATCGACGGCGGCGCGATCGCCATCGGCCACCCGCTCGGCGCGACCGGAGCGCGCATCGTCGGCAAGGCGGCTTCGCTGCTCAAGCGCGAGGGCGGCAAGTATGCGCTCGCCAGCCAGTGCATCGGCGGCGGTCAGGGCATCGCCACCGTTCTGGAGGCGGTGGAATGAGCCAGTCCATCACGAAAGTCTGCGTCATCGGTGCCGGCACCATGGGTGCCGGGATCGCCGCGCAGGTCGCGAATGCGGGCGTGCCGGTGCTGCTGCTCGACATCGTGCCCAAGGAAGGCGGCAACCGCAATGCCGTGGCCGAAGGCGCGGTGGCGAAGATGCTCAAGACCGAGCCTGCGCCCTTCATGAGCAAGAGTGCAGCCAAGCTGGTCGAGACCGGCAACATCGAGGATCACCTTGAAAAGGTTGCCGAATGCGACTGGGTGATCGAGGCGGTTATCGAGCGTCTCGACATCAAGCAGGGCCTTTATGCGAGGCTTGAGGCCGTGAAGCGCGAGGGCACGGCGGTGTCGTCCAACACCTCGACGATCCCGCTGGCGCAGCTGGTCGATGGCCGGTCTGACGCATTCAAGCGCGACTTCCTCATCACCCACTTCTTCAACCCGCCGCGCTACATGCGGCTGCTGGAGATCGTGACCGGGCCGGATACCGACGCCGGTGTCGCCGCCAAGGTCGAGCAGTTCGCCGACGTGGCGATGGGCAAGACGGTGGTGAAGGCCAAGGACACGCCGGGATTTATTGCCAATCGCATAGGCACTTACTGGATTCAGCTGGGCCTCAACGCGGCCTTCGACCAAGGTTTGAGCGTCGAACTGGCCGATGCCGTCGCGGGTAAGCCCATGGGCGTGCCGAAGACCGGGATCTTCGGCCTCGTCGATCTCGTCGGCATCGATCTGATGCCGCATCTGCAGGCCAGCCTGACCTCGACGCTGCCCAAGGACGACCCCTACCACGCCATCGCGCGCAGCCATCCGCTGATCGAAAAGATGATCGCCGACGGCTATACCGGCCGCAAGGGCAAGGGCGGATTCTACCGCCTTAACAAGGAGATGGGCCGCCGTAAGGAGACCATCGACCTTGCGACCGGCGAATACCGCGAGACCATCCGCGCCGCCGGTCCCTCGGGCAAGGCATCGCGCGGCGACCTGCGCGCGCTCGTCGAGATCAAGGGGCCGATCGGCGAGTACGCCTGGGCGGTTCTGGGCGGGACGCTGGCTTATGCGGCTTCGCTGATTCCGTCGGCGGCGGACGATGTGGTGGCGATCGACGATGCGATGAAGCTCGGCTACAACTGGAAGGCCGGGCCGTTCGAGATGATCGACAAGCTGGGCGCCGCCTGGCTGGCGCAGCGCCTTGAATCCGAAGGAAAACCCGTCCCGGAAATCCTGAAGGTCGCGGGCGACAGGCCGTTCTATCGCATCGAAAACGGGGTGCGACAGGCACTGGCACTCAACGGCACCTACGGGGACATTAAGCGCCCCCAAGGCGTCCTCAGCCTCGCCGACGTGAAGCTGGCAGGCAAACCGCTGCTGAAGAATGCCTCCGCCGCGCTGTGGGATATCGGCGACGGTGTCACCGCGCTCGAATTCACCGGCAAGATGAACGCGCTCGACGGCGAGGTCATGAAGTTGATCGTCGAGGCGATCCCGCTGGTGGCATCGAAGTACAAGGCTCTGGTCGTCTACACCGACGCCGACAACTTCTCGGCGGGGGCCAACCTCGGCCTCGCGATCTTCGCGGTGAACATCGCCGCGTGGAGCGAGATCGAGAAGCTCGTCGCCGGTGGGCAGATGGCGTACAAGGGCCTCAAGTACGCGCCGTTCCCGGTGGTCGGCGCGCCGGCGGGCATGGCGCTGGGCGGTGGGTGCGAAATCCTGCTCCACTGCGACGCGATCCAGGCCCATGCCGAGCTGTACATGGGCCTCGTCGAATGCGGTGTCGGCCTTGTCCCGGGCTGGGGCGGCAATGGCGAACTGCTCGACCGCTGGCAGAGCAATCCGATGATGCCCAAGGGGCCGATGCCTGCGGTGGCCAAGGTGTTCGAGACGGTGTCCACCGCCTCGGTATCGAAGTCGGCCGCGCAGGCGAAGGAGATGCTGTTCCTGCGCGCGGACGATGCGATCACCATGAACCGCGATCGCCTGCTCTACGATGCCAAGCAGAAGGCACTGTCGCTGGTCGATGGCTACAAGCCGCGCGAGGCCCCGCACTTTCGCCTGCCCGGCGAGAGTGGCCGCACCGCGTTGTCGATGGCGGCCGAGGGCTTCCGCAAGCAGGGCAAGGCGACCGACTACGACATGGTGGTGTCCGACGCGCTGGCGACGGTGCTGACCGGCGGCGAGGCCGATCTGGTCGATGTGGTCAGCGAACAGGAACTGCTCAAGCTGGAGCGCGAGGCGTTCATGCGGCTGGTGCGCAGCCCGCGTTCGATCGCCCGGGTGGAGCACATGCTCGAAACCGGCAAGCCGCTGCGCAATTGACGGCAAGGGGAATGAGCGAGCCACCCAACATCGCCCATTCCCCCACCGTCACCCTGAACTTGTTTCAGGGTCCATCGGGCCGCTTGACCTGCGGCGTGAGATCGCAAACCGCGCCGCTCGGTTGGTGAAGCGACCTTCGGGGCAGGCGGCGAAATGGACCCTGAAACAAGTTCAGGGTGACGGTGAATTGAACGACGGATTTAAACGCAAGGTCGGAAAAGGTGGCAGACCACCCCGACCCCGCGAGGAGAGTGACACATGCAAGTCTATGAGGCGCCCCTGCGCGACATGCGGTTCGTGATCCACGAACTCCATCAGGACGACGGCTTCGGCAATCTGGAGGCGCTGGAGGAATTCAGCCCCGACCTCGTCGACGCCGTGCTCGAAGAGGCGGCCAAGGTGGCGCAGGAAGTCCTGCTGCCGCTCAACCGCTCCGGCGACATCGAGGGCTGCGTGCTGGAAAACGGCGTCGTGCGCACTCCCAAGGGTTTCAAGGAAGCCTACGAGATGTTCCGCGACGGCGGCTGGTGCGCGCTCGCGTCCGACCCCGAGTGGGGCGGGCAGGGCCTTCCCGAAGCGGTGAACAAGATGACCGAGGAGATGATCTGCTCGGCCAACCTCTCGTTCAGTCTCTACCCGGGCCTGACTCACGGCGGCACCACCGCGATCGAGGCTTATGCGAGCGACGATCTGAAGCAGTTCTATCTGCCCAGGATGGTCTCGGGCGAGTGGTCGGGCACGATGTGCCTGACCGAGCCCCACTGCGGCACCGATCTGGGCATGCTGCGCACGAAAGCCGTGCCGCAGGAGGATGGCTCCTACAAGCTGACCGGCGCCAAGATCTTCATCTCGGCGGGCGAGCATGACCTGACGCCCAACATCATCCATCTGGTGCTGGCGCGCCTGCCGGATGCGCCTGAGGGTGTGAAGGGGATCAGCCTGTTCCTGGTGCCGAAGTATCTGCCCAAGGACGACGGCACCCCCGGTCCGTCGAACGGCGTTTCGGTCGCGGCGATCGAGCACAAGATGGGGCTCAAGGCCTCGGCCACCTGCCAGCTCAACTTCGACGATTCCACCGGCTGGATCGTCGGCAAGCCGGGCAAGGGCATGGAGGCCATGTTCAAGATGATGAACACCGAGCGTGTCTCGGTGGGCGTGCAGGGGCTCGGCGTGGGCGAGGCGGCCTACCAGTCGGCGGTCTACTACGCGAAGGACCGCTTGCAGGGCCGCTCGCTGTCGGGCGTCAAGAACCCGAACGGCCCGGCCGACCCGATCATCGTCCACCCCGACGTGCGCCGCATGCTGATGACGATGCGCGCCTACAACGAAGGCTGCCGCGCGCTGGGCGGCTGGGTCAGCCGCGCGCTCGATGCCGAGAAGCACGCCACCGACCCCGCCGTGAAGCAGAACGCCGAGGACTTCATCGCGCTGATGACCCCGGTGGTGAAGGCGCTGTTCACCGACCTCGGCCACGAAAGCGCCAATTTGGCGGTGCAGGTCTATGGCGGCCACGGCTACATCGCCGAGAGCGGCGTGGAGCAGTACGCCCGCGATGCGCGCATCGCGATGATCTACGAGGGCACCAACGGCATCCAGGCGCTCGATCTGGTCGGGCGCAAGATGCCCGCGCACATGGGCCGCTATCTGCGCAGCTTCTTCCATCCGGTGTCGGCCTTCGTCGAGGCCAACAAGGCGGATGCGCAGTTCGCACCGATGATCGCCGCGCTGGAGAAGGCGTTCGGCGCGCTGCAGCTTTCGACCGGGACCATCGCCCAGAAGGGCATGAAGGATCCCGAGGAAGCGGGCGCTGCGGCGACCGACTACCTGCGGCTGATGGGGCTGGTGGCGATGGCCTACTGCTTCGCCAAGTCGGCACTGATCGCGCGGGACAGGCTGGGCGAAGGTGCGGAGGACGCGGGTTTCTACAAGGCCAAGCTGGCGACCGCGCAGTTCTACTTCGACCGCATCCTGCCGCAGGCGACGGCGGCGTTCCTTGCGATCAAGGCGGGCAAGGCGTCGATGATGGCGCTGGAAGACGCGGCGTTCTGATCGGTGACAGGAGCGAGGCGGTCCATGCCGTCTCGCTCCTGCCGCAAGGTCACCCCGCGACCATCGCCCGTTTCTCCAGCAGCGCCACGTACGAGGGGATCAGCGCCGCGAAGGCCTTGAAGCGCGGGTCGGCGATGCGGCCCGTCTCGAACAGGAATGCGCCGACCGAGATGATCGCTGCCACTTTCGCCTGACCCAGCACCGCATAGCGATCGACATCGACGGCGGTGCGGCCGGTGCCTTTCTCCCATTCCTCGACCATGCGTCCGGCGGACCACCAGCCGGGCAGTTCGAACCCGGCATTCGCCAGCGAAGCCTCGCCCTGATCGTGGAACATCAGCACGTAGCCAAGGTCCACCAGCGGTTCTGAGACTTGCGCCATCTCCCAGTCGAGCAGGCCGGTGATGCGCCCCCGGTGCCACATGCAGTTGCCGTGCTTGGGGTCGCCGTGGACCGGCGTGGGCGGGCCGGAGGTGCGCGGCGGGCGGGCCACCAGATCCTCCAGCACCGCGACCAGACCGGGCGTCGAGTCGGCGCCGCGCGCCACGTCCAGCCAGTGCTGCGCTTCCTCCAGCACGGTGCGGCCACCCGGCGGCATCGCCGATACCGGCATCCGGTGCAGCGCCAGGATCGCGTCGAACCACTGGCGGCAGACGCTTTCGGCGCCGTCCGCCGGATCGGCGGTGAGCCAGTCGGGCACGGCATATTCGAACGCCTCGCCCTCGATGCGGCCCATCAGGAAGAACGGGTCGCCCAGCACTTGCGGATCGTCGCATAGCTCCAGCACCGGGGGTAGGGGCACCCCCGGTGCAGCCTTGGACACGGCGCTCAGCACCGCGTGCTGGCGCACCATGTCGTAAGGCGGCAGCAGGCCCTCCTCGGACGGGGGCATGCGCAGGATCTCGTCGATCCCCTCGACCAGATAAGTCTCGTTGGAGTGGCCGGCGGAGAGGGTCTTCACGCCCGTCACCCGGTTTCCGCGCGGCAGCCAGGCGCGAAGCCCGGCTGCCAGCTTGTCGGTATCGCGCGCCATGGCGGCTCAGACCAGCGAGTTTTCGGCGGTCAGCCCGAGTTCGGGATGCGCGCCGTGGATGATGGTTTCCATGATGCCGTAGCCGGTCCAGTCGCCCTCGGTCACCTTGATCGGGCAGTCGCGCAGCTGGCGGATGCGCTCCAGCGTCTTGCGATCCAGCGTGTCGTCGAACTTCTCGCCCTCGACCGTCAGCGGGCCATGCCACGAACCGTGCTTGCGCCCGTCGAAGCCGAGGTAGAGGCCCGGGCCGAGGTGGACGCCCGAAGTGCCCACCACGTCCACCTCGATGGTGTGCGATCCGCCCTGCAGCATGTCGAAGTGAAGGCGACCGCCGAGCAGGCGCCGGGTGCGGTCGTCGAAGCGCAGTTCGGGGCGCACGCGGGCGATCTTCTCCTGCGTGCCGTCCGGGTTGTTGCGGTAGCCCGAGGAGTAGAAGATCCGCCCCTGCTTCGACTGGAAGTACATGTGATAGGCGACTTTCTCGCCGCTGGGCGAGACGAGCATGAACGGGCTCCAGATCAGCACGAACTCGCCCTGGCCGAACTTGACGTCGCCGAAGTCGGAAGTGGGGCGCACGTCGGCATTGTGCGCGCCGACGTCGAGGCGGGTGCCCCAGGAGTGATCGCGGTACTGGGTCCATTCCTCGGGGTTGATCTCGATGCGCTCGCCCTCGACCTCGATCCAGCCCGAGGGGGTGCCGATCTGGTGATAGCGGATCACGTCGGAGCCGATGCGGAAACCGTCCTTCTCGCGCTGCTTGTGGCGGTCCTCGAAGAACGGCGGCATTTCCGAGGTGAAGGTGATGTCGTAGGCGATCGGCTGCTGGTCGTTGGCGGCGCAGGCGAAGCGGACCTGGCGCAGCGGTTCGATGACCTCGTAGCTCAGCGGCCCGGCCTCGGTGACGAGCGGGTCATCGCGCAGTTCGCGGTTGGCGCGCACGGTCCACTGCTCGCTCCCGCGCGAGATCGCGGCCCAGCCGTCGAGAACGCCGCGGTTATGGTAGCGGCCGAGCCCGAAATCGACCCCCATGGTGCCGTCCTTGCGCACGATCGCGGTCCAGATCTTCTCGGTCCAGCTCAGTTCGGAGGTGCTGACGGAGGCGAACGTATCGACGATCTGGTGGTTGAGATGCTCGTCGAGCGCCGTGATCATGCCGATGTCTTCCATCGCATTGCGCACGTAGCGCACCGGCGTGTTCAGCAGTGTCGAATTCATTTCAGGCTCCCTCTTTGATGTCTTCTTCCGCCAGCGTGCCGACCTGCAGGACGGGGGTGACGGTGGTGTAGTTGGGAAGGTCGGCGAACAGCGCCGCGCCGCATTGCGCCATGGCCTCGTCGAAGGCGGCGCGCGTGGCGAACAGCATTTCCGAGACGGCCCAGTAAGCCGGAGACGTGCCGTCGAGCGCGGCTTCGCCCAGCACCGTGCGCACGCTGTCCATCCCGAACGGCACCAGCAGACGGTGCGCGAAAGGCGCGTGGCGGTGCCGGTAATAGTCGCCGTCGAAACGGCTGCCAGCGTCGTTCGGATAGACCGCGAGAATGCGAATCATCGCGCTTCGCCTTTTTGTTCCTGTCCCGCTGATCTGTTTAAATCGTCCGACGATTTAGTCTATAGAAAATCGTGTTGTGCTTGGACCCTTCGACAAGCTCAGGGTGAGCGGCGGCAGCGCAGATGTTCCGACGCTGCTCAGGTTGCGCCAGTTGAAGGCATCACCCTACTTCGTCACCCGCGAGCGCAGCGAAGCAACCCAGGGCGGTTTATGCCGCCCTGGGTTGCTTCGCTGCGCTCGCGGGTGACGAGATCTAAGATTAAGACGCGAAGCTGGCGAAGGCCGCTGCGGGCAGTTCCTCGATCGTGCTGCGCGTGCCGGCGAAGTGGCGCTGGACGGCGCGGTCGGCGGCGCCGACGTTGTTCTCCGCGACGGCCTTGGCGATCTTGCTGTAGCCCGAGGCATGGCGCACGCGCTGTTTTTCCGACTGGATCGATTCGATCTGCGCGCGGAACAGGTCGGTGCGGGTGAGCGGCATCGCACGCTCAAGCTCTCCGTTGCCGCCGATCGCGACGAGCACCGAATAGAACTGGCGCCGCTGCTCCAGATAGAGCGCGCGGTTGTGGTTGCGGTTGGCCTCGTCGATGGCGTTGGCGGCCTCGACGATCTGGCGGCGCTTCTCGTCGGTGTCGCAATGCTCGGCCGCGAGTCGCGCGGCGAGGCAGGCGAGGGGCTCCAGCGTCTGCAGCAGATCGAGCACCGCCTTGCGGTCCAGCGTGGCGATATAGGCGCCGCGATAGCGGTTGAGCGTGACGATTCCGTCCGCCGCAAGGTGCTTGAGCGCTTCGCGCAGCGAGCCCCGGCTGATCCCCAGCCGCTGCGTCAGATCCGGTTCGACGAGATGCTGGCCGGGCACGAACACGCCCGCGCGGATGCCCCGGATGATGGCTTCGGAGACTTTGTCGGCCGCGCTTCCGGCATCGGTCCTGAGAACGTCCGCTTCAGGGTTCCGTTCGTCTGCCATGTCCTTCAACCGCGTCGCCATTGCCCAATCTCTTTCTGCCCGGTCTCATTTCCGGGTCTTTCCCGAACATCCGTTCAGTACCGCTCTACAAGCGTTTCGTCCATCATCAATACAAAATGATCGATCGGTCTCATATCACGAAATCGTAGAACGATATTGAAAGATGTTTATTGACCGGCCCCCACTGAGTGGTCCGTGTTGATTGTTAGTGCAGAACCGTCTCCGGTGCCATGGTTGTCCGTAGGTGGAGCGAAGCGGAACCGGAGGGCAGCCATGGCGGCATTGCTGCTTCGGGAGC
>NZ_JAZFAX010000012.1:0-166523 GCF_036352595.1 Novosphingobium resinovorum | reverse complement strand
TCGGCACCGGCAGGACATGCGCCGAAACGCCGCCGACGTAGGAGTAGAGCGGCAGGCCGCGCGCATTGGCGGCGGCCTTCGCGGCGGCCATGCTGACGCCGAGGATGGCGTTGGCACCGAGGCGCGCTTTGTTCGGCGTGCCGTCGAGTTCGATCATGGCGAGGTCGAGGTCGCGCTGGTCTTCGGCGTCGAGCCCGACGAGCGCCTCGGCGATCTCGCCGTTGACCGAATCCACGGCCTTGAGCACGCCCTTGCCGAGATAGCGGCTCTTGTCGCCGTCACGCAGTTCCACCGCTTCGTGCGCGCCGGTCGATGCGCCCGAGGGCACTGCCGCGCGGCCGAAGCTGCCGTCTTCCAGCAGGACGTCCACCTCCACGGTGGGGTTGCCGCGGCTGTCCAGGATTTCCCGTCCGTGAATGTCGATGATCGCGGTCATGTCTGCGGTTCTCCTCAAGCGGGCGCATTACGCGCCATCCGTCCGGAGGCGGTCTTAGCAGGGGAACTTCGCGTGACAAGTTGCGTTGCAGCAAGGAACGACAAGTTGTGTTACTCCGTCCGCACATGGCTTATGATGCCAATTCGCGCCAAGGATAGACAAGGAAGGATAATCGCATGGTCGAACCCACCATCTCCGCCGGAAACGGCACCGAAAGCGCCAAGAATCACTTCTCCAAGGCGGTCGAGGAAGCCAAGGCCGGTGCGCAGGCTTTCGCCGGTGAAGTGTCGAGCGAATGCAAGACCCGCAGCGGTGAAGCCAAGGACAAGGCCAGCGCCTTCGCGGCCGATGCCAAGGTCAAGGCCGCCGGCTATGCCGAGGAAGGCAAAGCCAAGGCCAGTCAGGCGATCGTCGGCGTCTCCAAGTTGATCGACGACAATGCCGCCCTGATCGACGAGAAGGTCGGCGTGAAGTACGGCGACTACGCCCGCAGCGCATCGAAGTCGCTGGCCGACGCCGGAGCCAAGCTGGACGAGAAGTCGATCGAAGACATTGGCGAGGATGCCAAGACCTTCGTGCGCAACAGCCCGTGGCAGGCACTCGGCATCGCGGCCGCGACCGGCTTCGTGCTTTCCCGCCTGTTCAGGGGCAAGTGAAGGCGCTTCGGCGCCTGAGCTGACTTCCTGATAGAATGCAGGACACCACACCCACCCTCGCCCCTGCGGCCGAGGATTACGAGAATCTGTCGCTGGCGCAGGATCTGCGCCAGCTGGCTGATGAAGCGAAGGTTTTTGCGCAGGCTGAACTCGCGTTTCAAAAGTCGCGCGCTGCATATGTCGGGTCGGAAACACGCACTATCGTCATGCTGCTCGTGGTGGCAGCGGTGCTGGTTTTCTTCGCTGTCATGGCCTTCGTGGTCGGTACGGTAATTGCTCTCGGCCCGCTGCTCGGATTGTGGGGCGCGATGGCGGTTGTCACGCTGGTATTGCTTGCGCTTGCCGCATTCGGGGCCTGGAGTGCACGCGCACGGCTGCGCCGGATGCTGCATATCGCGGGCGGTTCTCAGGACGATTGATCTATTACGGGGGCTCGAATGGGCAAGCAGGCAGCGCAGGTTCTGGCGGACCGGGCCGCGCGCGACGCCGCGAAGGCGAAGTTTGACGGACATTACCAGGCTTTCAAGGCCGACATGGACGAGCGCGGTATTGGCGGCCGGATCGCTGAAGAGGCGCTCGATCAGGCCAAGTTGATGTTCGACGAGGCCGTTGCCATGGTCGAGGAGCATCCCGCCGCAATCGGCGGAACCTTGGCCGCGCTCGTGCTTTGGTTTTTGCGTAATCCCATTATCGACCTGGCGCAGCGCCTGTTGGACAGCGTGCGCGACCGGGTCTCTTGACCAAGGAAGGAACGCCAGGTGAGCAAGACCGAGTCGTCCACCCCGATCGATGTCAGCAAGGGTGCGAATGTCGTCGCCCTGCCCGCGAAGATCGCCGAGCCCAAGCCGTCTGACAAAGTCATCGCCTTCGTCAAGAAGCACCCGGTACTGACCGTCGCAGGCGGTGTCGCCGTCGGCGTCGCGGTGAGCGCCCTCCTGCCGCGCCGCGTCAGCAGGCGGATCGTCGCGCGCACGCTGGACCTCGCGGAGGCTGCCGGCACCGCCAGCGTCGTACTCGGCCGCAAGGCGGGCGACAAGGCGCATGACATCGGCATCGACGCGCGCAAGCAGGCCTCGAAGTTCGCGGACAGCGCTGAAAAGGCCAGCGATCTGGCCATTCTCAATCTCGAAAAGTACGGCCTGGCTGCAGTAGGCGCCGCAAGTGCCCTCGGCCGTGCGACTGCCCGCCGAGCCAGCAGGCTTGGCGATGCGGCTGCCGACACTGCCAACCGCCTTGGAGACGCGGCGGCTGTCCGCTCGACCAAAGTGCTGCACATGGCCGAAGACCTCAAGAAGCGTGTCAGATCGTAAACGGCTCGTGAATTTCAGCTAAAGACGCACCTTTTCGCTTACTGCGCGATCAAGGTGCGTCTTGTGCACTTGCTCCTTGACCTCTCCAAAATTATAGGCCGCTTATCTCCCAACCAGCAGGAAAGCGGCACTCTCCCATGCAGAAGCTTCACCTTGTAATGGGCGGCCGGGTCAAGGATCCGCGCAGCCTCGAATTCACCGACCTCAAGGCTCTCGACCTCGTCGGTGTCTATCCCGATTTCGCCGAGGCCCAGAACGCCTGGAAATCGGCAGCGCAGCGCACCGTCGACGATGCCGAGATGAAGTACGTGATCGTGCATCTTCATCGCCTGCTCGAGCCGGAACTGCCGGCAGCCTGAGCAGCGGAAACGAAAAAGGCCGGCGGAAACGCCGGCCTTTTTCTTTATCCTGAAGCGAAGAGGATCAGATGAATTCGATCTTCTGCACCAGGTAGAATTTGTCGCCCGAGGGGACGGTCACTTCGATCTCTTCCTCGACCTTGCGGCCGATCAGCGCCTTGCCGAGCGGCGAGTTGTAGCTGATGCGGCCGACCTTCGCGTCCGCTTCGTAAGGGCCGACGATCTGGTACTTCACCGGCTTCTCGTCATCGTCGAGAAGAGTGATGGTGGCGCCGAAGATGATCTTGTCGCCCGACAGCGTCGCGGGATCGATGATCTGCGCGCGCGTGATCTTGTCCTCCAAGTCGGCGATAGTCGCCTCGACCTGGCCCTGGCGCTCCTTGGCGGCGTGGTACTCGGCGTTTTCCGAAAGATCGCCGTGGGCACGCGCTTCCTCGATGGCGTCGACGATGAGCGGACGCTCATCGCGCAGCGCCTTGAGGTCCGCGGTCATCCGCTCGTAACCTTCCGCGAGCATCGGCAGCTTTTCGACACTTGCCATTCTAATTCATTTCCTCCTGCGGCCTTCCCCCAAAGGTCTTGCGACTAGTTTCCTGTCCCCGCCCTAGGCGGGCGGGGCCGATCTGCTGCGATGTGGGGGGAGGCGAGATCGATTTCAGCTATAGTAGTCCTGCAACGATCGCACTTCAAGTTTGCTCCCGCGAATTGTCGCGATCGCCTCCGCCGCAGCGACACTGGCCGCCGCCGTGGTGAAGATCGAAACCTTGCCGGTCAGCGCCGAGGCGCGGATCGACTGGGAGTCCACCAGGCTCTGCCAGCCTTCGGTGGTATTGAAGATCAGCGCGATCTCGCCATCGACGATCTTGTCGACGATGTGCGGACGGCCTTCGGCCACCTTGTTCACGAGATCGACCTGCAGGCCCGCCTCGGCCAGATACTTCTGCGTGCCGCTGGTGGCGACAATGCGGAAGCCCTGCTCGATCAGCGTCTTCACCGCGGGCAGAATCACCGGCTTGTCGCTGTCCTTGACCGAGACGAACACGGTGCCCTCGACCGGCAGCTTCATGCCGGCGCCAAGCTGCGCCTTGCCGAAGGCGCGAGCGAAATCGCTATCGATTCCCATCACTTCGCCGGTGGACTTCATCTCGGGGCTGAGCACCGGATCGACGCCGGGGAAGCGGTTGAAGGGGAACACGGCTTCCTTGACCGCCATGTACGGCAGGTCGCGCTTGAACGGCGGGAAGGTGTCCAGCTTCTCGCCCGCCATGACGCGCGCAGCGATCTTGGCGACCGGCTGGCCCAGCGCCTTGGCGACGAACGGCACCGTGCGCGAGGCGCGCGGGTTGACCTCGATGAGGTAGACCTCGCCGTCCTTCACCGCGAACTGAATGTTCATCAGGCCCTTGACGTTGAGGCCGAACGCCAGCTTTTCGGCCTGACGCTCCATCTCGGCGATGATCTCGGGCGGCAGGCTGTAGGGCGGCAGGGTGCAGGCGCTGTCGCCCGAGTGGATGCCCGCTTCCTCGATGTGCTGCATCACGCCCGCCACGACGACGCGCTCGCCGTCGCACAGGGCATCGACGTCGCACTCGATGGCGTCGCGCAGGTACTGGTCGATCAGGACCGGGCTGTCGCCCGAGACCTGCACGGCGGTGGTGATGTAGTCGTCGAGCTGCTGTTCGCTGTCGACGATCTCCATCGCGCGGCCGCCGAGCACGTAGCTGGGGCGCATCAGCACCGGGTAGCCGATGCGGTTGGCGACGTTGACCGCCTCGTCACGGCTGCGGGCGATGCCGTTGGCGGGCTGCTTGAGGCCCAGCTTGTCCACCAGCGCCGAGAACCGCTCACGGTCTTCGGCAAGGTCGATCGCGTCGGGCGAGGTGCCGAGGATCGGAATGCCCTCGTCTTCCAGCGCCTGCGCCAGCTTGAGCGGGGTCTGGCCGCCGAACTGCACCAGCACACCGACCAGTTCGCCGCTCTGCTGCTCGACGCGCAGGATTTCCAGCACGTCTTCGGCGGTCAGCGGCTCGAAGTAGAGGCGGTCCGAAGTGTCGTAGTCGGTCGAAACCGTTTCCGGGTTACAGTTGACCATGATGGTCTCGTAGCCGGCCTCGGACAGGGCGAAGCAGGCGTGGACGCAGCAGTAGTCGAACTCGATGCCCTGCCCGATGCGGTTCGGACCACCACCGAGGATCACGATCTTCTTGCGGTCGGACGGCATCGCCTCGTCCTCGGGCTCGCCGAAGATCGGGGCCTCGTAGGTCGAGTACATGTAGGGCGTCACCGCCTCGAACTCGGCAGCGCAGCTGTCGATGCGCTTGAACACGGGGACGACGCCCAGCTTGCGGCGAAGCTGGCGCACTTCCTTCTCGCTGGTGGCACCGGCCATGGCGCGCAGCGCGTCATGCAGCAGGCCCGAGCGCTTGGCCTGGGTCTCGCCCAGACCGCCCGCGACGCCGACCGAACGCACCGCCAGCGTGGCAAGGCGCTTGTCGGAGAAGCCCATGGCCTTCAGCTTGCGCATGCCCGCCGCATCGCCCGGCAGGCCTTCTGCGATGATCTTGGTTTCCTCGGCGATGATCTCCTCGATGTGGCGCAGGAACCACTTGTCGTAGTGGGCGATCGCGTGGATCTCGTCCACGGTGAAGCCTTCACGGAAGGCCTGCGCGGCGTGCAGCAGGCGTTCCGGCGTGGCGCGCGAAAGAGCGGCGGTGATGACGTCACGGCCAGCGCCTTCCAGCGCGGGCACGCGGTTGAAGCCGTCAAGGCCGGTTTCGAGCCCGCGCAGGGCCTTCTGCATCGATTCCTTGATGTTGCGGCCGATCGCCATGACTTCGCCGACCGACTTCATCGCGGTGGTGAGATCGTTCTTGGCGCCCTTGAACTTCTCGAAGGCGAAGCGCGGGATCTTGGTGACGACGTAGTCGATGGTCGGCTCGAACGCGGCCGGGGTCGCGCCGGTGATCTCGTTCATGATCTCGTCGAGCGTGTAGCCGACCGCCAGCTTGGCAGCGACGCGCGCGATCGGGAAGCCGGTGGCCTTCGAGGCCAGCGCCGAGGAACGCGACACGCGCGGGTTCATCTCGATGACGATCAGGCGGCCGTCCTTGGGGTTCACCGCGAACTGGACGTTGGAACCGCCGGTCTCGACGCCGATCTCGCGCAGCACCTCGATCGAGGCGTTGCGCATGATCTGGTATTCCTTGTCGGTCAGCGTCAGCGCCGGGGCGACGGTGATCGAGTCGCCCGTGTGGACGCCCATCGGATCGACGTTCTCGATCGAGCAGATGATGATGCAGTTGTCGTGGCGGTCGCGCACGACCTCCATCTCGTATTCCTTCCAGCCGAGGAGCGATTCCTCGATCAGGACTTCGGTGGTCGGCGAGGCATCGAGGCCCGAGCGCACGATCGCCTCGAACTCGGCCTTGTTGTAGGCGATGCCGCCGCCGGTGCCACCCATGGTGAAGCTGGGGCGGATGATCGAGGGTAGGCCGGTGCGCTCAAGCACCGCGAACGCCTCGTCCAAGGTATGCGCCACACCCGAACGCGCCGAGTTGAGGCCAATCTTGTCCATCGCGTCACGGAAGCGCTGGCGATCCTCGGCCTTGTCGATGGCGTCGGCGTCGGCGCCGATCATCTGGACGCCGAACTTCTCCAGCGTGCCGTCGTTGAACAGTGCCAGCGCGCAGTTCAGCGCAGTCTGGCCGCCCATTGTCGGGAGCACCGCATCGGGGCGCTCCTTCTCGATGATGCGCGCGACGACCTCGGGGGTGATCGGCTCCACGTAAGTGGCGTCGGCCATGTCCGGGTCGGTCATGATCGTGGCCGGGTTCGAGTTCACCAGGATCACCCGGTAACCGTCCTCCTTCAGCGCCTTGATCGCCTGGGTGCCCGAATAGTCGAACTCGCAGGCCTGACCAATGATGATCGGGCCTGCGCCGATGACGAGGATCGAGGAGATGTCGGTGCGCTTTGGCATGGGCTTTCCTGGGTGTCCTGTGTGTCTTGTAATGCGACCCGGTGGCTTATGCCACCAGATCACCGAAAGCCTTGTCCCAGTAGTCGGGATCGGCTTTCGCGTTCTGGATGATGGGGTTGGCGTCCTGCTCCGCGCGAATGACTTCGCGAAAGCGGTCGGCCTGGAACTGGTGCATCGAGCCGCCGTACTCGCCCTGGTTGGTGGACCAGGCGCCCATCTTGATCATGCGATCGATGAAGGCCTTGCCGGCTTCCTTGGAGTGCTTGCGCACTTTCGGGCCGAACTTGCGGACGGCGACGGAAACCTTGTCCTCGAAGATGAGCTGCAGCTCGCCGTAAGGATAGAAGCGCGGCGCGACCGAGAGTTCGGACGCCGGCCCGGCGACGTAGTAGGCGATCATGTGGTCGATCAGAGCGGACATTTCAGGCACCTTCTTTGTTATGAGGTGCCTGGATGCATAGGCAATCCGCCGTGCCGGGTCGAAAGCTCCCTTGGCCGCACCGGCAATCATCGCCGATGCGTGGGACGGCGCGAACGCCGCCAAGGGAACCTGACCCGCTGCGACCATCAGCCGAGCATACCCACGAACTTCTCGAACAGGTAGAAGCTGTCCTGCGGGCCGGGGCTCGCCTCGGGGTGGTACTGGACGCCGAAAGCGCGCTTGCCCTTGATCGCGATGCCGCAGTTGGTGCCGTCGAACAGCGAGACGTGGGTTTCCTCGACGTTGTCCGGCAGGCAGGTGTTGTCCACCGCGAAGCCGTGGTTCATCGAGGTGATCTCGACGACGCCGTCGGCATGGCGCTTGACCGGATGGTTGGCGCCGCGATGGCCCTGGAACATCTTGCTGGTCTTCGCGCCCGCCGCGATACCCAGCATCTGGTGGCCGAGGCAGATGCCGAACACCGGCATGTCACGCTCCAGCAGCGCCGCGATCACGGGCACGGCATAAGCGCCGGTCGCCGCCGGGTCGCCGGGGCCGTTCGAGAGGAACACGCCAGCGGGTTCGAGCGACAGGATGGTTTCCAGCGAGGTCTCGGCCGGAACCACGGTGACGCGCGCGCCAGCCTTCACGAGGTTGCGGAAGATGTTGTCCTTGGCGCCGTAGTCGATCGCGACGACGTGCGGGCGGGTCTCGCCCTCGGCAGCGCCGTAGCCCTCGCCCAGCACCCAGGTCGAGCCTTCCCAGCCCTGCTGGATTTCGCGGCTGACCAGCCTGGCAAGGTCCATGCCTTCGAGGCCCGGCCATTCCTGCGCACGCTTGATGAGCGCGGGAATGTCGAAGTTGCCTTCGGGATCATGGGCGATGACGGCGTTGGGCGCACCGGCGCCGCGGATGCGGCGAGTGAGCGCGCGGGTGTCGACGCCCGAGAGGCCGACCTTGCCCTTGCTCGACAGCCACTCGCCGTAGCCGCCTGCGGAGCGGAAGTTCGAAGGCAGCGTCACGTCCTCGCGGACGACGCAGCCGACGGCGCCGTCGACCAGCGATTCGAGGTCTTCCTCGTTCACGCCGACATTGCCGATGTGCGGGAAAGTGAAAGTGACGATCTGGCCCGCATAGGACGGGTCGGTCATGACTTCCTGGTAGCCGGTCATCGCGGTGTTGAAGCAGACTTCACCCACGGACTCTCCGACATGACCGAAACCACGTCCCCAAACGACGTGTCCGTCGCTGAGAACCAGAACGCCCGTTGCCCCTTCGGGTTTGGGCGCAAGCGAAGATGCGGCGTCGGCCATGGTGGGTCGCTCCGTTGACGGCGTTTCTAACGTTGTGTGCTAAGACGCGGCCGCTAGAGAGGGTTGTGCACCGCGTCAAGGTGTGGGGGTGCAATTTGGGCGCACACGTGCAAATCGGCGCGCAGGTTGCTAGCTTTGCCACACGCACCATACCCGTTCACTCAAGACTGCCAGGAAACCCATGCTTCGTGATTCGATCAAGGCCGCACAGATCACCGCCATGAAGGCCGGTGAGAAGCAGCGGCTCGCCACTGTCCGCCTCATCCTTGCAAAGATCAAGGACCGCGACATCGAACTGCGCACCGCCGACACCGTGCCGGACGACGACGCGCTGGTGATCGACGTGCTGCAGAAGATGGTGAAGCAGCGCCGCGAATCGATCACCCTGTTCGAGCAGGGCGGTCGCCCCGAAAAGGCCGCCGAGGAACAGGCCGAGCTGGAAGTGATCGAAACCTTCCTCCCCGCCCAGCTGTCCGAGGAAGAGACCATGGCCGCCATCGAGGCGATCAAGGCCGAAACCGGCGCCAGCGGCATGAAGGACATGGGCAAAGTCATGGGCGAACTGAAGGCCCGCCACGGCACCGTGCTCGACATGACCAAGGCCAGCGGCTGGGTGAAGGCGGCGCTGGCCTGATTTGCTGACAGGCGGCAGGTCTCGTGCTCACCCCCCAATGGCTCGACCAGCTCCGGTCCCGCACCGCGCTTTCCGCGCTGATCGGCCGCTCCGTGCGGCTGCAGAAGGCGGGGCGCGAGCATCGGGCCTGCTGCCCTTTCCATAACGAGAACTCGCCCAGCTTCTACGTCAACGACGAGAAGGGGTTCTACCACTGCTTCGGCTGCGGCGCCCATGGCGATGCCATCCGCTGGATGACCGATCACCAGGGCCTCGCCTTCATGGACGCGGTCAAGGAACTGGCGGCGGAGGCCGGGATGGACGTTCCCGCGCCCGATCCGCAGATGGCGAAAGCCGCAGAAAAGCGCGATTCCCTGCACGATGTCATGGCTGCAGCGCAGGAATTCTTCAAACGGCACCTAACGGCACCTAGTGGTGCCACAGCGGGCACCTACCTCGCCACACGCGGTTTCGACGCGCATACCGTGCAGCGTTTCGGCTTCGGCTACGCGCCAGAGGGTCGTCAGGCACTGAAGGAGGCCCTCTCCCGCTTTCCGGAGGCCATGCTGATCGAGGCGGGCCTGCGCATCGCCGTCGAGGATCGAGACCCTTACGACCGGTTCCGCGACCGCCTGATGCTCCCCATCGAGGACGCGCGCGGCCGGGTCATCGCTTTCGGCGGGCGCATCCTCGCCAAGGGCAAGACCGATGCCCCCAAGTACCTCAACTCCCCCGACACTCCGCTGTTCGACAAGGGCCGCACGCTCTACAACCTGCACCGGGCCGCGCCTGCCGCGCGCCATTCCGGGCGGATGGTCGTGGTCGAGGGCTACATGGACGTCATCGCCCTTGCCGCCGCCGGGATCGCCGATGCCGTGGCCCCGCTGGGCACCGCACTGACCGAGCACCAGATCGAGATGCTGTGGCGCCACGTCGAGACGCCGGTGCTGTGCTTCGACGGCGACGCGGCGGGCCAGCGCGCGGCGATGCGCGCGATCACCCGCGCCCTGCCGCTGCTGCGCCCGGCCCACTCGCTGCGGATCGTCCGCCTGCCCGAGGGGCTCGACCCCGACGATCTCATCAAGGCCAAGGGGCCCCGTGCGATGGAGGACATTCTCGGCGAGGCGAAGTCCCTCGTCGAGGTGCTGTGGGAGACCGAGCGCGATGCCGTCCCCCTCGCCACGCCGGAGGACAAGGCCGGCCTGAAAGCCCGCCTCATGGCCCATGTCGAGACGATCCAGCATCCCGACATCGCCGGCCTCTACCGCCGCGAACTGCAGGACCGCTATTCCGAATTCGCCTTCCCGCGCCGGGAGAGTCGCTGGCAGCAAGGGGGCGGCCAGGGCGGCGGCACCTTCCAGCCCCGCCAGAACCAGCGCGGGAAGTGGAACGGCAAGCCGACCCCTGCACCCTCCTCGCCCGAATCGATCGAGCGCCTCAACACCCGATTCGCAGGCGCCGGAACCCGCGATGCGCTATCGGCCGCGATCATCGCCGGGCTCATCCGCTGGCCGGCGCAGCTTGCCCGCCATGCCGAGGCGCTTGCCCGCACCCCCGGCCTCGATCCGCGTTTCGGGATGCTGGTGGACTGCTGCGGCTCGCTGGACCATGGCGCGGACGCGCTTGAAACCGGGGTTCTCGCCACCATATTGCAGGACAACGGCCTGGTACAACCCAAGGCCGCCGAGTACGCGGGCCTGCGATTCGGCTTCCTGATTCCCGAAACGAGCGAGGAACAGGCGGCAGCCGAACTGGCCCAGGCGATCGACCTTCTCGTCGAGCGACCGGTGCTCGAAGCGGCTTTGGCTAAGGCAACGGCACGGTTCGAATCGGAGCTTTCCGACTCGGCATTCGCGGAACAGCAGCGACTGCTGAAGAGAAAGCTGGAATTCGACAGCCGTCTCAGGCAAATGGCAACCAGACATGCGTCGTGATTGTATAATTATACGGGTTTTACGGCCTCTACGACCAGTAACCCACGACGGCACGGGATAACGGCGAACTGATGAGCAAGAACGACACCAACGGCGCGGACAACGAGGGCCAGGACGCGCCGCTGATCGACCTGAACGAAGGTTCGATCAAGAAGCTGATCGCACGCGCCAAGCGTCGCGGGGTCATCACGTATGACGAGCTGAACGAAGCGCTGCCGCAAGACATGTCCTCGGACCAGATCGAGGACATCACCTCGGCTCTGAACGAGATGGGCGTCAACATCGTCGAAAGCGACGAGGATGCCGACGGTCAGGACGGCGACGAACAGGACAACGATTCGGACACCGACGACAGCGACGGCGACGAGATGGCGCCCCGCGTCAACGTCGATCCCGCGAAGAAGAAGGAAACGATCGAGCGCACCGACGACCCGGTGCGCATGTACCTGCGCGAGATGGGCGCGGTCGAACTGCTCAGCCGCGAGGGCGAAATCGCCATCGCCAAGCGCATCGAAGCCGGCCGCGACATGATGATCCTGGGCCTGTGCGAGAGCCCGATCACCTTCCACGCCATCATCCAGTGGTCCGAAGCGCTCAACAACGGCGAGATGCAGCTGCGCGAGATCCTCGATCTCGACGCGATGCTGTCCAAGGAGCCCGCGCCCGAGAGCCTCAACGAGGACGGCGAGAGCGACGACGACGGCGAGATCAGCGAGAAGACCGCCGGCCCCTCGTTCAAGGACGAGGACGACGTCGAGGAGGACAACTCCGAAGAGGTCGACGAGGACGGCAACCCGATTCCCAAGCGTCAAGCCGAGGAAGAGGAAGAGGACAACACCCTCTCGCTCGCGCAGATGGAAGCGGCCCTCAAGCCCGAGGCGCTTGAGAAGTTCATGCTCATCACCGAGCTGTTCCAGACTTTCGAGCGCCTGCAGTCCGAGCGCCTGGACGCGCTGGCGCTGGGCATCGACTTCCCGGCCGCCAAGGAAGACCAGTACCAGCAGCTTCGTGAAGACCTCACGGCGCAAGTGGAATCGGTCAAGTTCCATGCGACCAAGATCGAATACCTGGTCGACAACCTCTACGCCTTCAACCGCCGCCTGACGACGCTGGGCGGCCAGATGCTGCGTCTGGCCGAGCGTCACAAGGTGAAGCGCACCGACTTCCTCGAATCCTACGTCGGCCGCGAACTGGACGATACGTGGATCACGGACATCGCCAAGAAGGACAAGAAGTGGGCCGCCTTCGCCGAGAACGAAGCCGACCCGGTCGAGCGTATCCGTCTGGAAGTCTCGGACATCGCCGCCGCCACCGGCATGGCGCTTCCCGAGTTCCGCCGCATCGTCAACATGGTCCAGAAGGCGGAGCGTGAAGCACGCATCGCGAAGAAGGAAATGGTCGAGGCGAACCTGCGTCTGGTGATCTCGATCGCCAAGAAGTACACCAACCGCGGCCTGCAGTTCCTGGATCTCATCCAGGAAGGCAACATCGGTCTGATGAAGGCGGTCGACAAGTTCGAGTACCGCCGCGGCTACAAGTTCTCGACTTATGCGACGTGGTGGATCAGGCAGGCGATCACACGCTCGATCGCGGATCAGGCCCGCACGATCCGCATCCCGGTCCACATGATCGAGACGATCAACAAGCTGGTTCGCACCAGCCGCCAGTTCCTCCACGAGCAGGGCCGCGAGCCCACGCCCGAGGAAATGGCTGAGCGTCTGTCGATGCCTTTGGAGAAGGTGCGCAAGGTGATGAAGATCGCCAAGGAGCCGATCTCCCTCGAAACGCCGATCGGCGACGAGGAGGATTCGCACCTCGGAGATTTCATCGAGGACAAGAACGCGATCATCCCGGTGGACGCGGCGATCCAGGCGAACCTCAAGGAAACGGTCACCCGCGTCCTCGCCTCGCTCACCCCGCGTGAGGAGCGTGTTCTTCGCATGCGCTTCGGCATCGGCATGAACACCGACCATACGCTGGAGGAAGTCGGCCAGCAGTTCTCGGTGACCCGCGAGCGTATCCGTCAGATCGAAGCGAAGGCGCTGCGCAAGCTCAAGCACCCGAGCCGGTCGCGCAAGATGCGCTCGTTCCTGGACCAGTAAGAGAAAAGCCCCGCTCCGGCGGGGCTTTTTTCATCTCGTCATTGCGAGCTTCATCTCGTCATTGCGAGCGAAGCGAAGCAATCCAGCGCGGCTTGAGGCTGCCTTGGATTGCTTCGCTTCGCTCGCAATGACGATTCAAGGCAAGGGCATTCTCCTGCCCCTGGCTCACGGCAGGCGTCTTAACGTCGGCAGTCCCCCGAAGCCACCACCCGGAAACCCTCGGCCTTCGCCATGCAGGCATTGCTGAAAGTCTGCCGCTGCTTGCGCTTCACCCCGCAGACCGGCGCATATTCGCGCGTACACATCGCCGGCTTGTCACGCGGCGGCGGCGGGCGGTGCGGCCGGTCGGGTCCGGGCATCGTCTCCAGGCATCCCGCCAGAACGAGAACGCCTGCCAGGCCCAGAGCCGAAAGAACGGATCGCTTCATAAGCCACTCCCTTTTTCGCAACTTTTGCGCATAGTGCGCCCTGCCCGGGCCGCCCGCAAGCGCATTACCCCTTGACCCCCAGTTCGCGCACCTGGCTGTAGATCGGCACCGTCGGCGCCGGCGCATCCCAGCGCACCCACAGCGCCATGCCGACCGCCAGCAGCAGGAACGCGCCAGCGGCAAGCCGCGCGGCGATGGCCGGCAGCAACGGTCGCAGCGGCAGGAACAGCAGGCACACGAGCGCGAGCGGCAGCACCGCCACCACCGGCATCATCGCACCGACCGCCTGCATCCCGAAGTGCCCCAGCACCAGCATGTAGCCGCCGACCAGCGCGGCCATGACCGCCGACACCGCCATTCCCGCCCGGCTCTCGCGCACTTTGGGCAAGGCCGCCAGCCCACCCAGCGCGAGCGGCAGGGCCAGCACATAGGCCGCCGTCGGTGCCAGCGCCTGTCCCGCCGCGCCGAGCAGCAGCAGCGGCAGCGCAAAGCCCGCCTCGCCCGCGCGGGTGGTCGGTCCGCTGACGGCGAACAGGAAGGCGATGTCGATGCAGACGAACAGCGCCATCGCCTCCAGCTTGGTCGTGGCGGCAAGGCGGTCGTAGTAATCGACGGGCGCGCCCTGCGAGAGCAGGTTCAGACCCTGCAGCACCGCCGCCGCCAGCACGATCAGCCCGACCATGCGCCCGATGCCGCCAAGGAACGGCCGCAGTGCGAAGTCCCGCGCGCCCAGCAGGGCATAACCCGCTGCCCCCAGCGCCAGCATCGCCCAGCCCCAGACCGGCGCGTAATGGACCGCGAACAGCCCGAAGACATCGAAGAACACCGCATCCGGCGCCTTGCCCGGCAAAGCCTCCGCCCGCACCAGCGCCTGCGCGAGGCCCAGCGTCTGCTCGCCCATCTGTTGCAGCGATCCCCGGTCGAGCCGGTCCGCCGTCGCCAGCGGCGAGTGGTAGAGTTCGGGGCGCCCGACGAAGGCGATGTTCCACGCCGCATAGCCCCTCGGCAGCGCGGGCGTCAGGTCGGTGTCGTTGGGCAGGACGCTGTAGATATAGGCCGAGAGCGAGGCCCCCGCCGGATGCGGCGCCGTGCGCGCCCACAGCCCTGCCACTTCTCCATTCATCGCCGAGGTCTGGAACAGGTTCGCGGTGCCGCCCCCGCCCCGCGCCTCCAGATTGATGATCGCGCCGATCCGCCCGGCCTCGTCCGTGCCGCCCTTGCCGTTCTGCCCGAAGAACATCTTCGCGCCGAGCAGGCCCGATTCCTCGCCGTCGGTGAAGATGACGATGACGTCGCGCCGCCGCTCGCGATCGGCGGCGAGGACGCGCAGCGTCTCGAGAATGGCGGCGACACCCGCGCCGTCGTCCGCCGCTGCGGGAGAGCCGGGCACGCTGTCGTAATGCGCCATGAGCGCGACGGCGGGCAGCTTCGGGTCGCTGCCGCCCAGCACCGCGACCGTGTTCGTCAGCGGAATGCGCGCCAGCTTCGTGCCGTTGTAGCGATTGAGCCATTCGCGCATCCGGGGGTCGGTAACCTCGCCCTCGTCCTGCCGCACGCCGAGGCCGGTTTCGATCAGGCGCTGCTCCAGCCGTTCGCGTACCCAGCGATGCTGCTCGGTGCCGGTGCCGTGCGGCCCTTGCGCGATCATGCGCACATCCGCCATCGCCCGCTCGGCAGAGAATTGCCCGGCCGGTGCGGAGACGGGGGCGGGACGCGGCGGCGTGGTGCCCAGCACCGCCAGGCCGATCGCGACGACGATCGCGATCCAGAATGCGCCCGCTTTGCCCATCACGTCACCCCTGCTGCAACAAACCTCACCGACAATGCCCGATTCGCGGCGGTGCACCAGCCCGTTACCCGCCTGCGACGCAACAATACCCGCCGCCGCTCCCGCCGGACTGGCAATATTGCAAAGGCGCGACTATGGGGGCCGCAAACGAATCCCTCGCAGGCAGGAAGCACCTCTCCCATGCGTATCGCGATCGCATCCGACCACGCCGCCGTCGACCTCAAGGCGACTTTGCGCGAATACCTCATCGAAGCCGGCCACGAAGTCGCCGACCTCGGCCCCGAAACCGCCGACCGCGTCGACTACCCCGACTATGGCTACAAGCTGGCCTCGGTCGTCGCCGACGGCACCGTGCAGTTCGGCGTCGCGCTGTGCGGCTCGGGCATCGGCATCTCGATCGCCGTCAACCGCGATCCCGCCTGCCGCTGCGCGCTGGTCGGCGAGCCGCTTTCGGCCGCCCTCGCCCGCGAGCACAACGATGCCAACGTCATCGCCATGGGCGCGCGCCTGACCGGCGAGGACATGGCCAAGGCCTGCCTCGACGCTTTCCTCTCCACCGAGTTCGGCGGCGGCCGCCATGCAGGCCGCGTCGAGAAGCTCTCCAATCCGTCGTTCTGAAGGAGCCAAGAACCATGACCGTAGAAACCGCCATCCGTTCGCCCGGCTTCTTCACCGACACGATCGCCCAGAGCGACCCCGCCGTCGCCGCCGCGATCGGCCATGAACTGAAGCGCGAGCGCAAGCAGATCGAGCTGATCGCGTCCGAGAACATCGTCTCCAAGGCCGTGCTCGAAGCGCAGGGCTCGGTGCTGACCAACAAGTACGCCGAGGGCTACCCCGGCAAGCGCTATTATCAGGGCTGCGAGCCTTCGGACGAAGTCGAGACCCTCGCCATCGAGCGCGCCAAGCAGCTGTTCGACTGCGGCTTCGCCAACGTCCAGCCCCACTCGGGCGCGCAGGCCAACGGCGCGGTTCTTCTCGCGACCGTCAAGCCCGGCGACACCATCATGGGCATGAGCCTCGACGCCGGTGGCCACCTCACCCACGGCGCCCGCGCGGCGCTTTCGGGCAAGTGGTTCAAGGCCGTGCAGTACGGCGTGACCAAGGACACCCACCTGATCGACTACGATGAGGTCGAGGCACTGGCCAAGGAGCACCAGCCCAAGCTCATCATCGCGGGCGGCTCGGCCTATCCGCGCGTGATCGACTTCAAGCGCATGCGCGAGATCGCCGACAGCGTCGGCGCGCTGTTCCAGGTCGACATGGCGCACTTCGCCGGGCTCGTCGCGGCGGGCCTGCACCCCTCGCCGTTCCCGCACGCGCACATCGCCACCACCACCACGCACAAGACGCTGCGCGGTCCGCGCGGCGGCATGATCCTGACCAACGACGAAGCGCTGGCCAAGAAGATCAACTCGGCGGTGTTCCCCGGCCTGCAGGGCGGCCCGCTGATGCACGTCGTCGCCGCCAAGGCCGTCGCCTTCGGTGAAGCGCTGCGTCCCGAGTTCAAGGACTACGCCGCGCGCGTGATCGAGAACGCGCAGGTCCTGGCCGCCACCCTCAAGGCGCGCGGCGCCGCGATCGTCTCGGGCGGCACCGACACGCACCTCGCGCTGATCGACCTCTCGCCGCTGGGCGTCACCGGCAAGGACGCCGACGAGGCGCTGGAGCGTGCGGGCATCACCTGCAACAAGAACGGCATCCCGTTCGACCCACTGCCGCCGATGAAGACCAGCGGCATCCGCGTCGGTTCGCCCGCCGGCACGACCCGCGGTTTCGGCCCGGAGGAATTCCGCGAGATCGGCAACATGGTCGCCGACGTTCTCGACGGTCTTGCCAAGTGCGGCGAAGCAGGTGACGCTCAGGTGGAGCAGAACGTTCGCACGCGCGTTGAAGCGCTGTGTGATCGTTTCCCCATTTACGAGGACTAAGTCTATGACCGACCCGCAGCGCCCCCAGAACTCCGGCCACTTCGTCAGCGATGCCCGCGAGGAACTCGCCGGAATGCTCAAGGATGGCATGGCCCATCCCTCGACCAAGCCGGTTCTGATCTGGGGCGCTGCGGGCGCGGTTGCGGGCGCGTTCCTGCCCTTCGTCTCCATCGGCCTCGGGCTGGCAGCGGGCGCGGGCTACAAGTTCTACAAGCGCCTCCGTCCTGAATGAAAGTAACCCGCTGAATGCGCTGTCCTTTTTGCGCCCACGACGATTCCCAGGTCAAGGACAGCCGCCCGACCGAGGATGCCACCGCGATCCGTCGCCGCCGCCAGTGTTCCAGCTGCGGCGCCCGCTTCACGACGTTCGAGCGCGTGCAGCTGCGCGAGATCGTGGTGGTCAAGAGCAACGATGCGGCCGGGCTCGAACGCCGCGAGCCGTTCGACCGCGCCAAGATCGAGCAGTCTGTCACCCTCGCCTGTCGCAAGCGCGGCATCGACCGCGAGAAGATCGAGCGGCTCGTCTCGGGCGTGCAGCGCCAGGTCGAGACGATCGGCGAGAACGAGGTGCCTTCGCGCGTCATCGGCGAACTCGTGATGGAAGGGCTGCGACAGCTCGACTCGGTCGCCTACATCCGCTTCGCCAGCGTCTACCGCGCCTTTAACGAGGCGAGGGATTTCGAGGAATTTGCAGGGACCGTGCGCGATGTCGGCGTCAATTGAAGTGAAGCAGCCGGTAATCGTACTGGTCCGCCCACAATTGGGCGAGAACATCGGCAAGGCCGCGCGCGCGATGCTCAACTTCGGGCTGACCGAGATGCGCCTCGTCTCCCCGCGCGACGGCTGGCCCAATCCGTCGGCAGGCCCGGCGGCGGCAGGTGCGGACGACGTGCTGGAGAAGGCGGAAGTCTTCGAGACGCTCGCCGAAGCCGTGCACGACTGCGCCAACGTCTACGCCACCACCGTGCGCAAGCGCGGCGTCACCAAGCCGGTCGTCACGCCCGAGGAAGCCGCGCGCGAAGTCTACGCGGCGACGGGCCGCTCGGCCTACGTGTTCGGGCCGGAGCGCTCGGGGCTGGAGACCGACGACGTCGCCCTCGCCCGCGCGATCCTGACGGTGCCGATCAACCCCGAGTTCGCCTCGCTCAACCTGGCGCAGGCGGTGATCCTGTGCGCCTACGAATGGTCGAAGGGCGCTTCGCTGGCGCAGCCGACGGTCGAGGAATTGCTCCCTCCGGCCCCGCAGGACGAACTGGAAGGCATGATCCAGCAGTTCGAGAAAGTGCTGGAGCCGACCAAGTATTTCTACCCGGAAAGCCGCTCCGCCGCCACGCGCCGGACCTTGCGCAACATGCTCACCAAGCCGGGCTGGAACAGCCTCGAAGTGCGCACCATGCGCGGCGTGCTGAGCGCGCTGGGCGGCAACCGGCGGCCGAAAATAGCGGAATAGCCGCTTTACTCACTTGCTCGACGACGGTTACGAGATGGACTTCGCTCCCCACGGGGACGCATGCCATTTCGGGGGAATTTCGTGATGATCCGTGCTGTCAATACTTTGACCTGCGCCGCTGTCGCCCTGTCGCTCTGCGGCGGTGCCGCTCCGGCCCTGGCGAAGAAATCGCTGGAGATCGCGCCGCTGACCGACAAAAACGGCTCTCCCGTCGACAAGAAGGTCTGCCGCCGATTTGCGGATACCGGATCGATCGCGGTCAGGCGGGTGTGCCGTACTTCCGCCGAATGGGCCGCAATCGACGAAGCCAATGCCCGCAACACCCGGGACCGGCTCAATACGCTTCCGCTTCAGCATGTGCCGTAAGCGAGGCTGGGACTCTTTTCTTGACAATCTCGCCCATGACCGTATGGGCCACCCCTTCACATGGCGCCTGCAATCGCAGGTTCGTCCACTCGGCCCCGCACTCCCGGTGAAGCGGCGGCCGCATCCGGCATAATAGGCCTGATGGTGCGCCCCGGGGGAACCATGGATCGTGCAGCCACGATGGCAGCACGGCAAGCAGACTGAAGGACGACATATGTCGAAGCGTCAAAGCTCGAAGTACAAACTCGACCGCCGCATGGGCGAGAACATCTGGGGCCGTCCCAAGAGCTCGGTCAACCGCCGCAGCTACGGCCCGGGCCAGCACGGCCAGCGTCGCAAGAGCAAGGTCTCGGACTACGGCCTGCAGCTGCGCGCTAAGCAGAAGCTCAAGGGCTACTACGGCGACGTGACCGAGAAGCAGTTCAAGCGCACCTACCAGGAAGCGTCGGCCATGAAGGGCGACACCAGCCAGAACCTGATCGGTCTGCTGGAACAGCGCCTGGACATGATCGTGTACCGCGCCAAGTTCGCGCCCACGATCTTCTCGGCCCGCCAGATCGTTTCGCACGGCCACATCCGCGTCAACGGCGTGAAGTGCAACATCGCCTCGCGCCGCGTGAAGGTCGGTGACATCATCACTCTGGGCAACAAGGCCAAGGAAATGGCTCTCGTTCTCGAAGCGCAGAACCTGCCCGAGCGCGAAGTTCCCGACTACGTCGCCCAGGACGGCACCGACAAGGTGACCTTCGTTCGCGTTCCGACGCTCGACGAAGTGCCCTACCCGGTAAAGATGGAACCGAACCTGGTCGTCGAGTTCTACTCGCGCTGATCGGTTTTCCGTCTACGGAAAATACAAAAAGGCGGTCCTTCGGGGCCGCCTTTTTCGCATCTGTTTCGGATGTGAAAAATTGTATGATTCGCGGGACTTGTAAGGGAACTGACGCAGGCGTGGGGCATTGAGCCTGCACCATGTCACGCTATCGTTTCATCACCCCCACCCGCACCGGCAAATGGTATCCCGACCTGGCTACGGCCAAGCGGTTCGCGTCCTCCATCGGCGCCGGCTTTCTCGACACGCGCACCGGCCGGTTCGTGGCCTACGTCGGAACCCGCCTGCAAGTGGCGATGGGCGCCGAGGAACCAGCCCAGGGCGAGGGAGAGCCCGCCTGAGGCAGCCCCCTCTGTCTTTCCCTGAGGTCTGACAGAATCACTCGATCTTGAGCGCTTTTCGCAGGAAAGCGTCGCTGGTGGAGAGCAACCTGGTGCGCGCAGCGGCATCGGGCAACTGGTGGTCGAGGCCGGAGAACTCGACGTATTCGACCTGTTTTCCTGCGCTTTGCAGCCGATTCTTCATCATTCGCGATTCGCTCACGCTCACGTTCTCGTCGCGATCGCCGTGGAACAGGAGGACGGGAGCCTTGAAGCGGTCCGCATGGCGCGCGGGTGAACCGTTCTCGATATGTGGACCGCGCCCGATCGCCTGATCGATGATGCCGTAGTTCGTGAAGCCGCTCGCCTCGTCCCTGACCGCGTCGAGATCGGTAACCGGCGCGACCGCCACGACGGCCTTGTAGAGATCGGGATCAACGACCTGCGACTGCAGCGCCGCGTACCCGCCATAGGACCAGCCGACGATCGCCAGCTTGCCCGGGGCCGCGATACCTTCCCTGGTCAACCAGCGCCCCGCATCGTCGACATCGTCGATCGCGACCTTCCAGGACTTGAAGCCGTTGTGCTGATACCAGTCCGCACCATAGCCCGAAGATCCGCGATAGTTCGGCTGCAGCACCGCGTAGCCGCGTGCCGCGAAGAACTGCACGAGCCAGTCGAAGCCCCATTCGTCGCGGGCAGAGGGTCCGCCGTGCGGCATCACGATCGCCGGCAGGTTCTTGCCCGTGCTGCCCAGCGGCAGGGTGAGATAGCCCGGAATCATCGTCCCGTCAGCCGCAGGGAAGCTGATCGGCTTCATTTCCGCGAGCTTCGCGCCGACCAGGTTCGGACGATAGGGCGCGATCTCGCCCAGATGGTGCGTCTGCTTGTCGTAGAGGTAGAACACCCCCGGGTTGGTATCGCTGCCCGCGAGGATGACGATCTTGTTCTCATCCGCGCTGGCATCGATGAACGAAATCGCCGGATTGCCCGGTAGCGCCTTCGACAGCGCCATGCTCAGCTTCCGCAGTTCGGGGTCGGAATATTCCACCATGCGCCGCTCGGTCGCATAGCTGGCGCCGACGACGCGGCTCGTCCGGCCGAAGGTGACGATGCTGTCGACGTCGATCCCCGGCCGCGAAAGCACCACTTCACGCCGCGCACTGCCATCCAGCGCGATGCTGTAGAGCTTGGTGAAGCCATCCTGGTCGGCATCGAAGCCGTAGACGACGTTCCTTTTCGCATCGACCGCCTCGGGGATGAAACCCCGGGTCGTGTAGTCGGCCTCCTTCGCCTCCGACAGCGGCTTCCATTCGCGATCGTCGGCGGTGCGGTAATAATAACGCGAACGCCCGGTCATCATTCCGGTGCCGCCGACATCGATCTGCCCCATGATGCGGACGTTGCCCAGGCCGTCGCTGATGTAGCTGCGCGCGTCCTTGCGCCCATGCTCGACGATACGGCGGGCGCCCGAAGTGACGTCGACGTCCTCGACACCGACGCCCTGCTCGTTGCGCTGGACGAGGCTTCCGGTGCTCGATTCGGGCACGAAGACGCGGGTCATCAGCACATGGCCGGGCTTGCTGGTGTTGAAGTCGATCAGTTCGCCGCCCCGAACCGCCACGCCCAAAGCCTTGTCGGAACCGCGGGGAAGCAGTTGCAGAACCTTGCTGCCATCGGCATTGACCGCCAGCGGCCGGGTGAAGGTCATCAGCTTGCCGAAGGCGTAAGTCTGGATCGCGATGCCGCAGACCAGCCGCGTATCGGTGGCCCAATCGCAGTGATAGAGGTTCTCGTCCGCGCTGGGCGACGACAGGATGCCCCTGACATCGCCGCCGGTCTCGGTATCGATGACCGCAAGCAGCGAGCGCCCATCGGGCTGCCGCGTCAGCAGCGAGACTTTCGTTCCGCCTGGCGACAGACTGACCTGCTCCACTTGCGGCAGGGCGCCGAACCGCGCCGCATCATCGACCTGCTGTGCCGAAACCGAAGATGCACCAAGCGCCAGCCATCCGGCAGTGGCGTAGAATAGTGTCCGTTTTGTCACTGCCCCTCTTCGGGGAGCATTTCCGCCAGCCCCCCTGGATCGGAAAGCTATCCGATCGAGCGGCTTTCACAACTTACAACTTTTTAATTACGTCATGTTTTCAGGTAATCACGCCGGAAATCGGCTGCGAAGGCTGCGAAGCGCTGCCCGGCGATGGCATCGCGCATGCCTTGCATGAGTTGCTGGTAGAACGACAGGTTGTGCTCGGTCAGCAGCATCGCGCCCAGCATCTCGCCGGCCTTGATGAGGTGGTGCAGATACGCGCGCGTATACGTGCCGCAAGTCGGGCAGGCGCAGCGCTCGTCGATCGGGCCGGTATCCTCGGCATGGCGAGCGTTGCGCATGTTGAGCGGGCCGTTCCAGGTGAACGCCTGCCCGTTGCGCCCCGAACGCGTCGGCAGCACGCAGTCGAACATGTCCACCCCGCGCTCCACCGCGCCGACCAGATCGTCGGGCTTGCCCACGCCCATCAAATAGCGCGGGCGATCCGCCGGAAGCTGGCCCGGCGCGAATTCCAGCGTCGCGAACATCGCCTCCTGCCCCTCGCCCACGGCAAGGCCGCCGATCGCGTAGCCGTCGAAGCCGATCTCGGTCAGGGCATCCGCGCTGGTCTTGCGCAGGCCTTCGTCGAGCGCGCCCTGCTGGATGCCGAACAGCGCCGAGGCCTCGGCATGCGCGCCGCCGGTGTCGAAGGCGTCGCGGCTGCGCTTCGCCCAGCGCATCGACATTTCCATCGAGCGGGCGATGACGTCGCGCGGCTGGTCGATCTTCGGGCATTCGTCGAAGCACATGACGATGTCCGAGCCGAGCAGGCGCTGGATCTCCATCGAACGCTCGGGGCTGAGCATGTGGCGCGAACCGTCGATGTGGCTGGCGAAAGTCACGCCCTCCTCGGTGATCTTGCGCAGGTCCGACAGGCTCATGACCTGATAGCCGCCACTGTCCGTCAGGATCGGGCGGTCCCAGTTCATGAACTTGTGCAGGCCACCGAGGCGCGCGACGCGCTCGGCGCCGGGGCGCAGCATCAGGTGGTAGGTGTTGCCGAGCAGGATGTCGGCGCCGGTGGCGCGCACGTCCTGCGGCTTCATCGCCTTGACGGTCGCGGCGGTGCCCACCGGCATGAAGGCGGGGGTGCGTATCTCGCCGCGGCGCATCTGGATGGTGCCGGTGCGGGCCTTGCCGTCCGTAGCGTGGACGGAAAACTGGAAACGGGGATTCATGGCGCCGCCATTAGAGCATTTTCCTGGCAAACTCTCGGGAAAAACGCGGTGGGGGCATAGTGGACTCATCGCCGCTTGCCACTCCCCGTCCTTCCCTATAGCCCTAGTCGCCGCGAGCGGGAAAACCCGCCGCTACAACATATTGGGAAGGGGACGTCTTCGTGGATCTAGTCACGATTTCAATAGTCCTGGGACTTCTGGCCATCGTCTATGGCTTTGTCACAAGTCGTCAGGTGCTCAGTTCTCCGGCAGGCTCCGAAAAGATGCAGGAGATCGCCGCCGCCATTCAGGAAGGGGCGCAAGCCTACCTGAAGCGCCAGTATTCCACCATTGCCATCGTCGGCGTGATCGTCGCGGTGATCCTGGCGTTCACGCTCGGGGCCATATCGGCCACCGGGTTCGTGATCGGCGCGATCCTCTCGGGGGTCGCCGGGTTCATCGGGATGAACATCTCGGTGCGCGCCAACGTGCGCACCGCCGCCGCCGCGCAGAAGGGCCTGCAGGACGGGCTGACGCTGGCATTCCGCGCGGGCGCCATCACCGGCATGCTGGTGGCGGGGCTCGCCCTGCTGGCGATCGCGGTGTTCTACTGGTACCTGACCGGCCCGGCCGGGCACAGCGTCGGCGGAGAAGACCGCACCGTGGTCGAGGCGCTGACCGCCCTCGCCTTCGGCGCCTCGCTGATCTCGATCTTCGCGCGTCTGGGCGGCGGCATCTTCACCAAGGCCGCGGACGTGGGCGCCGATCTCGTCGGCAAGGTCGAAGCCGGCATCCCCGAGGACGATCCCCGCAACCCGGCGGTCATCGCCGACAACGTGGGCGACAACGTCGGCGACTGCGCCGGCATGGCCGCCGACCTGTTCGAGACCTATGTGGTGACCGTCGGCGCCACCATGGTGCTGACCGCGCTGCTGCTGAAAGGCGCGGACAACCTTGCCGCGATGATGGCGCTGCCACTGCTGATCGGCGGGGTCTGCATCGTCACCTCGATCGTGGGCACGTACTTCGTGCGGCTCGGCGGATCGACCAACATCATGGGAGCCATGTACAAGGGCTTCCTGGTGACGGCGGTACTGTCGATCCCGGCGATCTGGTGGGCGGTCAGCCATGCGCTCGGCGACATGAACACCGCGATCGGTGATGGAGACTTCACCGGACGCACGCTGTTCTACTGCGCGCTGGTGGGGCTGGCGATCACCGGGCTCATCATCTGGATCACCGAGTACTACACGGGCACCAACTACCGCCCGGTCCGCTCGATCGCCAAGGCCTCGGTCACCGGGCATGGCACCAACGTGATCCAGGGCCTCGCCATCAGCCTGGAAGCGACGGCGCTGCCGACGATCGTGATCGTCGCCGGGATCATCGTCTCCTACCAGCTCGCGGGCCTGCTGGGCATCGCCTATGCGGCGACGGCGATGCTGGCGCTGGCGGGCATGGTCGTGGCGCTCGATGCCTACGGTCCGGTCACCGACAACGCCGGCGGCATCGCCGAGATGGCCGGCCTCGACGACGCCGTGCGCGAGAAGACCGACGCGCTCGACGCGGTGGGCAACACCACCAAGGCGGTCACCAAGGGCTATGCCATCGGCTCTGCGGGCCTTGCCGCGCTGGTGCTGTTCGCCGCCTATACCACCGACCTCAAGGAGTTCTTCCCGTCGCTGGACGTCAACTTCAGCCTCGAGAACCCCTACGTCATCGTCGGCCTGCTGCTGGGGGCGCTGCTGCCCTACCTGTTCGCGGCGATGGGCATGACGGCGGTGGGCCGCGCGGCCGGCGACGTCGTCGTCGACGTGCGCGAGCAGTTCCGCGAGAAGCCGGGCATCATGACGTACGAGCAAAAGCCCGACTACGCCCGCACCGTCGACCTCGTCACCAAGGCGGCGATCAAGGAGATGATAATCCCCTCGCTGCTGCCGGTGCTGGCGCCGATCGTGGTGTACTTCGTCATCACGGCGGTCGCGGGGCGTGCAAACGGCTTCGCGGCGCTGGGCGCGCTGCTGCTGGGCGTGATCGTCGGCGGGCTGTTCGTGGCGCTGTCGATGACCTCGGGCGGCGGCGCCTGGGACAACGCCAAGAAATACATCGAGGACGGCCACCACGGCGGCAAGGGCTCCGAGGCCCACAAGGCCGCGGTCACCGGCGATACCGTGGGCGATCCCTACAAGGACACCGCAGGCCCGGCGGTGAACCCGATGATCAAGATCACCAACATCGTCGCGCTGCTGCTGCTCGCGGCGATGGCGGCGGGATGACACTGCGCCCTTCCCCCCTCCCTTGGCGGGGGGGGGAAGGGTCGCCCTCGTTAGCGTTTCCTTGAGTTCTGCGCGATAAGACCGGCCACGAAGGCGACACCGTCCAGCAATGGGGACATTCGCGGCAGTGGCAGGACAAGCGCAAGGCGAGTACCGGCCCGCGATGCGGGAGAGCGCCTCCGCACGCCTTGCGCCGGCGTCCTCGGCTGCAGGCCGCCTCGACTGCGTGCCGTGGCGCGCGCTCGAAACCGAGATCGCCGCCTGGGATCAGCTTGCCGAGCGGGCCAGCGAACCCAACCCCTTCTTCGAAAGCTGGTATCTACTGCCCTCGCTGCGGCACCTCGCCGATACCGGCGCGGTGATGATCCTGCGCTTCGAGCAGGGCGGAGAACTGGCCGGGCTGCTGCCGATCGTACGGGCGCCGCGTTATTACCGCTGGCCGGTGCCGCATGTGTCGAGCTGGCTGCACAGCAACTGCTTCTGCGGCGTGCCGCTGGTCGCGCGCGGGGCCGAAGTCGCGTTCTGGCAGGCGGTATTGCGCTGGGCCGACGCCTCGGCCGGGATCGCGCTGTTCATGCACTTGCGGGGCATCGTCCTCGACGGGCCACTGCACACCGCCCTCCTCGCCGTCGCCGCGAACGAAGCGCGCCAGGTCGAGGTCGTCCATGCCGAGGCGCGCGCGATGCTCGCCTCCGCGCTGTCGCCCGAAGCCTATCTGGAGGCTTCGCTCTCGGGCAAGAAGCGCAAGGAACTGCGCCGCCAGGCCAATCGTCTTGCCGAGGAAGGCACGCTCGCCTGCGAACGCCTGACCGACAGGCGCGACCTGGACCGCTGGTGCGAGGAATTCCTCGCGCTCGAGGGCGCCGGGTGGAAAGGCAAGGCGGGTTCGGCGCTGGCATCGTCCGCCGCGACCGCCGGACTGCTGCGCGAAAGCCTTGCAGGCGCCGCCGGGCGCGGCCGGCTGGAACGCCTCACCCTGCGTCTCGATGCGCGCCCGATCGCGATGCTGGCGACGTTCCTGACATCGCCGGGAGCCTATTCCTTCAAGACCGCCTTCGACGAGGACTACGCCCGCTTTTCGCCCGGCGTGCTGCTGCAGCGCGAGAACCTCGCCGTGCTGGAGCGTCCGGATATCGCCTGGACCGACAGTTGCGCCAGCGCCGACCATCCGATGATCGACCATATCTGGCGCGAGCGCCGGGGGATCGGGCGGCTTTCCATCGCCATCGGCGGGCCCTTGCGCCGCGCCGCGTTTCGCCAGTTCGTCCGCGCCGAGACCGCGCGCCATCCCGTCGGACCCCGCCCATGAATGCCCAGATGCCCCTGACGCCCCCGGCGACTTTTACCGAGACCGCCCGCACGGCCTTCGCCGCGCACTATCCCGAAGTGCCGCACAAGCTGGCCCATGCTCTCGGCGCGCATCCGCTGATGGAACTCGAAGCGCTCGCCCGGCTCGCCGAGGCGCTGCCCGAGGCCTCGATCGAGTACAACGCCAGCGAGCAGCCGATCGGCGTCGAGGGCAAGCCCGCCGCCACCGGCATCCCGATCGGCGAGACCATCCGCCACATCGAGACGGCAAAGTCGTGGGCGGTGCTCAAGAACATCGAGCAGGATCCCGCCTACGCGGCCTTGCTGGCGGCGCTGCTGGAGGAAATCCGCCCGATCATCGAGGCGCGGACCGGGCGCATGCTCAAGACCCAGGGCTTCGTGTTCATCACCAGCGCGGGCGGGGTGACCCCCTACCACTTCGATCCCGAGCACAACATCCTGATGCAGGTGCGCGGCGCCAAGGTGATGACGCAGTTCCCGGCCGGCGACCCCGCCTATGCGCCGGACGAGGTCCACGAGACCTATCACACCGGCGGCGGGCGCGAACTGCGGTGGCGCGAAGCCATGCTATCCGGCGGCCGCGAGTTCGCGCTGGGGCCCGGCGAGGCGCTCTACGTGCCGGTGATGGCGCCGCATTTCGTGCGCAACGGGTCGGAGCCTTCGGTTTCGCTCTCGATCACCTGGCGCTCGGAATGGAGCTTTGCCGAAGCCGACGCGCGCGCTTTCAACGGGCTGCTGCGCAAGTGGGGGCTGGCCCCGAACCCGCCGGGACGCTGGCCGGCGACCAATCGCGCCAAGGCGCTGGGCTGGCGCATCGCCCGCAAGCTGGGGGCCTGATCGCCTGGGCCGATCACAGTCGTGACCGGCGCAGGCTTGTTGTTGCACTCAATTCTCATTATCAAGTTCATCGAAAGGATCGAACGATGAACCGCGATCTTGCCAAGACACTCAGCTTCCTGGCTCTGCATCTGACAGTCGGGTTCGGCGTGGCTTACCTCGTCACCGGCTCGGCGACGATGGCGGGCGGGATCGCGCTGATCGAACCGATGGTCAACGCGGTGGTCTTCTTCTTCCACGAACGCGCATGGAAGGGTGCCGAGGCGAAACAGGCGCCCTTGCTCGATGTCCTGCGCCACCGCCACGCCGCGCCCTGACGGTTCAGTTCCTGCGCACCGGCTCCCGCCGCAAGTCGTGGACCCGGCCGCCACGGTGCTCGATCACCGGGCCGAAATCCTCGGGCTCGTTGACGAGATCGTCGAACAGCGCGCGATAATGGATCATCGCCCGGCGCAGTTCCTCGGTGCCGCCCTCGCCGCGCGCATGGCTTTCGGCGATGTGGTGCCCGGTGCGATAGTGCGCCACGACCTCGCCATGATCGACCGAGATATCCTCGTAGCGCTGTTCGAACTCGGCCACCGGATAGCCGCGCGCATTCATGACATCCGTGAGCAGCACGTCGGCGCGCATCACCGCGCCGGCCGGATCATCGACGAATTGCGCCTGCACCTGTCGCCACGCAAGGATGAAGTCTTCGCGCCGGGACGGTGACAGCGGGCGGATATCCAAAGCCGCGACACGCCGCTCGCGTTCATGCAGGACGGTTTCACCACGATGGGTGCCGCCCGCATCCTCCACGGTGCGCTGGTATTCGTCTCCGAAGCGGTCGCGCAGCCGGGCCGACTTGCGGACACGCACCAGCGTCACGACCACGCCGAAGATCACGGCAAGAGCGATCAGGCCGGTGGCTATCGCAAGGGGACTAAGTGTTACCACGTTGTATCTCCCGGTTTTTCATTCGCACTCCATGCGAACTTCAACCGGCCGGGCGACGAGTGGTTTCCCGGTCCATCGCAGGTGCCGCGCCCTTCACCCGTTCGGGTGGTAGAAATCATAGATCGTCTGCGCCACCGCCACGCTGACCCCCGGCGCGCGGCGCAAGTCCTCCAGGCTCGCCGCGCGAACCTTGCCCGCCGTGCCGAAGTGCAGCAGCAGCGCGCGCTTGCGGGCCGGGCCGATGCCGGGAATTTCGTCGAGCGGGCTGGCGGTGATCGCCCGGCTGCGCTTCGCCCGGTGCGCGCCGATGACGAAGCGGTGGACCTCGTCGCGCAGGCGCTGGAGGTGGAACAGCACCGGCGAATTCACCGGCAGCATCTTCTCGCGCCCGTCGGGGAAGTGGAACACCTCGCGCCCCTCGCGCCCGTGATGCGGCCCCTTGGCGATGGCGATGAGGTTGACGTCCTCGATGCCGAGTTCCTCCAGCGCGTCCTTCACCGCATTCATCTGGCCCTTGCCGCCGTCGATCAGGACGAGGTCGGGCCAGGTGCCGCCGGTGCGCTCCGGGTCTTCCTCCTGCACGCGGCCGAAGCGGCGGGTCATGACCTCACGCATCATCGCGTAGTCGTCGTCGGTCTGCGCGGACTTGATGTTGAACTTGCGGTACTGGCTGGTCTGGAAGCCCTCCGGCCCCGCCACCACCATCGCGCCCAGCGCCTTGGTGCCCGAGATATGGCTGTTGTCGTAGACTTCCACGCGCTGCGGCAGGTCGGGCAGCTCGAGGAAGTCAGCCATCTCGCGCCAGACTTTCGCCTGCGTGCCGCGCTCGGCCTGGCGGCGGTCGAGCGCTTCCACCGCGTTGCGGGTGGCCTGCATCATCAGGTTGCGGCGGTTGCCGCGCTGGGGGACGGAGATTTCCACCTTGCCGCCCGCACTCTCGCGCAGGGCTTCGGCGATGAGGTCGGCCTCTGGCAGTTCGCGGTCTACGAGGATGCAGCGCGCAGGCGGCACTTCCTCGTAGAACTGCGCGAGGAACGCTTGCATCACTTCCTCCTCGCTCAGCCCCTCGGTGTGGGTGGGGAAGAAGGCGCGGTGGCCCCAGTTCTGGCCGCCGCGGATGAAGAAGGCCTGGACGCCCACCTGCCCGCCCTTGCTGGCCATCGCGAAGATGTCGGCATTGTCGAGCCCTTCCGCGTTGATCGCCTGGCTGCCCTGAATGAAAGTCGCCGCGCGCAGGCGGTCGCGCAGCATCGCCGCACGCTCGAAGTCGAGGTCGGCGGCGGCCTCGGCCATCTGCGCCTCGATCTTGCGCTGCACCGCGTTGGACTTGCCGCCGAGGAAGTCCTTCGCCTCCTGCACCAGCTCCTTGTAGCCCGCCTCGTCGATGCGATCGACGCAGGGCGCGGAGCAGCGCTTGATCTGGTAGAGCAGGCAAGGCCGTTCGCGGCGGGCGAAGAAGCTGTCGGTGCAACTGCGCAGCAGGAACAGCTTCTGCAGCGCGTTGATCGTGGTGTTCACCGACCCGGCGCTGGCGAAGGGGCCGTAGTAATTCCCCTTCATCCGCCGCGCGCCGCGATGCTTCATGATGCGCGGGAAAGCGTGGTCGGTGCGCAGCAGGATGAAGGGGAACGACTTGTCGTCGCGCAGAAGCACGTTGTACGCGGGCCGGAAGCGCTTGATGAGCTGCGCTTCGAGCAGCAGCGCCTCGGCCTCGGAATTGGTCGTCACGATCGTCATCGAGCGGGTCTGGCTGACCATGCGTTGCAAGCGGCCGGGCAGGCGTTCCCACTGGGTATAGTTGGCGACGCGGTTCCTCAGCACCCGCGCCTTGCCGACATAGAGCACGTCGCCGCGCGCATCCTGCATGCGGTAGACGCCGGGCTTGGCGGGCAGCGTACGGACGGTATCGCGGATCACCTCGACGCCGGCCTGCAGGTCGGGCTGGTCGGAGCCGCGCACGGTGTAGGTCGCCCGCTCCTCGTTGAAGCGTTCGAGATGGTTGGGCTGCTCAGGAGTGCCGGCTGGTGTTCTCGCCATGTTCGTGCAGATAGGGAAGGTTCGCGCGAAGGGGAAGTGCCCGAACGCGCCCACCCCCAGCCCCTCCCGCAAGAGAGACGGGTTGGGGGTGGGCCTTGCCTGTCCTCAGAACATCTTGCGGAAATCGATCCCCAGCACGCGGCCCTGCGGCTCGCGGTAGGCGCGCTGATAGGCGATCGGCGTTGCGCCGTTCTGGTCGGTCACCTTCTGGCGCGAATCGAGCAGGTTGTCGGCAACCAGCGACAGGCGCGAGCCCTTGAGGAACGGCATCTTCGCCACCAGCGCCTCGTTGCGGCCGAGATCAGCAAAGATGCGCAGCGATACGTCGAAAGTGCTGCCGAAGCGCAAGTCCTGACTCCCCGGAGCGCCCGAACCGTCGACTCGCGCGGGCGCGTTCCACTCGGCTTTCAGACGCAAGCCATAGCCGTTCTTGAACAGGCCGCCCTCCGCCTCGATCGTGTGGCGCGGGGTGCCGCCCGCCGTGGTCGAATCGCCATTGAGCTGATCGAGCACCGGCACGCCCGGAGCGATCAGGATCGTGTCGGTGAAGCGCCAGGTGTGATAAACCGAGAGGTTCCAGCGACTGCCACCCCGTCCACCCGGCGGGCCGAAGCCGCCGCCCGGAGGGCCACCCGGTCCACCGCCCGGTCCGCGCCCGCCAGATTCAGCACGCGTCCCACCGGCGCCCCGCTCGCCCGCATTGGAAGCCATCGGCGGTTGCCCCCCGAAAGCACCCGGCGGCGGGAACATCGGTTGTTCGCCCTGCGCACGGGTCGTGCCGGGAGCCGGCGTCGGCGCATTGCAGAAACGCTCGCGCAGTTCGGCGAGCTTGGCCGGGTCGACCTTGCCGTCGGCGCCCATGATGCGCTCCCGCATGCGGTCGGGCAGGCTCGCCACGTCCGGAGGGCCACTGCCGCCTGCGCAAAGCGCGGTGCGGATACGTTCGAAACGCTCCGGTTCCATCGGACCTCTGCCACCGCCTTCGCCGGGAGTGGCGCCCTGCCCTTCGGCCGAACAGGCACGCTGTTTGAACTCGGCCAGCTTGGCCGGGTCGATCTTGCCGTCCGCGCCAACCAGGCGATTGCGCAGGCCCTCCGGCAGGCTCGCCGGATCGGGATCACCCGCGCCCGGCGCGCAGAGCTTCTCCCGGATCGCCGCGAAACGTGACGGATCGAAGTTCGGACGCCCCGCCTCCCCAGTCGCCTGCCCGCCGTTCAACACCTGACCGCCCGCCATGGGGCCATTCGGACCGGTGACCGACTGCGCCGGCGCTGCGCTCATCGGCGCGGGCTGGCCCGCCGGCGCACCGCCGCCACCCGAAGACGAACCGCCAAGGCTGCCGGAGATATTGAAACCCCAGCGCATCGAGGAAGTCTTCACTTCGTCGAAAGTCACCGCGCGCCGGTCGATGCGGGTCAGGTTGCCGTCCTCATCGCGCGCCACGCGGTCCGGGAAGGCATCCTCGATCGCCGAGGTCAGCAGCGGGAACGACTGGGTGACGTTGCTCGACCGGTTGCGGAAGTATTCGACGATCAGGTTGGAGCGCTGCAGGAACGGCAGCTTCCACTGCGCCGAGATCTTCCAGTCGCGCTGGGTTTCCTTCTTCAGGTCCGGGTTGCCGCCGGTCACCGTGGTGACCAGCGCGGTGCGCGAATTGGTGAAGTCGTAGACCGCGACGTTGTACGTCTCGACCATCGGCGCGGCCAGCTGGGTCAGCTTGGGCGCGGCCTGATCGACGATGTAGCTCGCCTGCAGCATCAGCGTCTCGGTCGGAGACCATGTGATGCCCGCGCTCCAGTCGGTCAGCGTGCCGAAGTCCGAAAGATGATCGAGCCCGCCGCTGAAATTCAGCGTGATGTCGCCCACCGCGCCGAGGAAATCTTCTCCCTTGCTGGTCAGCGGCAGGGCGAGGTTGACACCGCCCAACACGTCGCCGCGCCTGAGCGTCACGTTGCCCACGGTGGTGCGGGTGTCCTCGCTCATCGAGCGGTCGTAATCGTACCCGCCCTTGATCGTCAGGTTCGCCTCGCCCGCAGGCATGCGGAAGGGCTTGCCCGACAGCGTGACGAGGTTCGAAAGGGTCAGCTGGCGCGTCTTCGCGACGTCCACCCCGGCGCCCGGCACACTGGGCAGCGCCCCGGTGATCGAAAGCGCGCCGGATGCGACCGCCGCCTGCAAGTCGCCGTATTGCTCTTCATCACGGCGACGATCGACGCGGGTATTCGTGTCGGTATAGGTCGCATTGGCGGTGGCGCTGACCTGCCATTCGCCGAGCATCGTGCTGTAGCCGAGCCCGCCCTCGAACGTATCGGTGATCGAGCGGTTTCGCAGCGGATCGGCCAGCGTGCGGCGCAGCGTCTGGCCGTCATAGGTCAGCGGAACCGTGTCGAGCCCCGAAAGCGAGAGCGTGTTCGAACGGGTATAGCCGCCGGTCGCGGTGATCGCCCCGGCCAGGCCCTTCTCGCCCAGCCCCTGCGTCATCGTGCCCTCCAGCGTCAGTTCGTGGTCCTGCGCCGCAAGGCTGCGATAGCGCGCCGGATCGGGATCGCCCGCGACTTGCGAGACGCGCGATTCGTCCTGCGTGATGCCGCGCTCGGCCTCGGTCAGCATGCTGGTGTTGTCGAGCTTGCCGTTGACGTTGAAGCGGCGCGGCCCGGCGATCTTGAACAGGCCGCCTTCCAGCTCGTAATTGTCGTAGCCGCCGCGCGTCGGGCGATTGTACTCGGCCGAAGTCGTCACCGCCGAAAACTGGTCCTTGAGGATGATGTTGACGACGCGCTGGTTGGCCGAATAGCCGAAGCGCAGCGCCACTTCCTCGGGCAGCACCTCGACCCGGCGGATCGCCTCGGGCGGGATGCCGCGCATCTCGCGGAAGCTGGAAATGCGCTGGCCGTTGAGCAGCATGACCGGCGAGCCGCCGCGCCCGCGGCCGCTGCCGGTCTGCGGGCTGATCGCATCCAGCAGTTCCTCGATCGAGGCGACGCCATAGGACGCGATGTCGTTCTCGTCGAAGACCGCAATGGGCTGCTGGGGCACGTCGATCGAGCCGATCACGCGCGGCGCGGTGACGAGAATCTCGTTGCCGTGGACTTCCAGCGGGTTGTCGGGATCGGTGTCGTCATCCTTGATGACCGGCACGCTGGGTGCGTCAGCCGCCGCTTCCGCCGCGAACGCAGGCATCGGCATGGCGAGGCTCGCCACGAGGCTGATCAGAGGTAAGGAACGCAAGTGCAGTCTCCGCCAAGGTGCATTTGTCTGATGTGGTAGTGTCGCTGTTCCTTCCCCTGCATCGCTATTGCCTCGACCTCCTGCAGGCGACAAGCGGGGGCGCGGTATCATTTTGTCGCAATCGTCTTGCGCGACGATGAACCGGCGGCGCGGTCCGCATCGGAGCCATCCGCTGCGGCTTTCCCGCCGCAGCGGATGCAAAAACGCGCGCAAGGCTTCCATTTTCGCTGAGTCGTGGCTATGTCGCGCCGCGATGACACACCAGAACAACGGATATTGATCGCCAATGGCGAAAGAAGAACTCCTCGAAATGCGCGGCCGCGTGGTCGAACTGCTCCCCAATGCGATGTTCCGCGTCGAGCTGGAGAACGGCCACGAGATCCTCGGGCACACGGCAGGCAAGATGCGCAAGAACCGCATCCGCGTGCTGGTCGGCGACGAAGTGCTCTGCGAGCTGACCCCTTACGACCTCACCAAGGGTCGCATCACCTACCGCTTCATGCCGGGCCGTGGCGGCCCCGGCCAGTTCGGGTCCTGACCTGAACCGCGTTGACATGCCGGCGGGGCAGGCTGCCCCCCGGCTCGTTCTCGCTTCCGCCAGCCCCCGCCGCCGCGAACTGCTCTCCCGCATCGGGATGAGCGACTTCACGGTGGAAGCTGCCGACATCGACGAAACCCCCGCCCCCCGCGAAGTGCCGCGCGACTATGCCCGGCGCATGGCCCGGGAAAAGGCGCTCGCGCTTCCCCCCGGCGACGCTTTCGTGCTGGCAGGCGACACCGTCGTCGCCTGCGGCCGCCGCGTGCTCCCCAAGGCCGAGGACGAGGCGACCGCGCGCGAATGCCTCGCGCTGCTGTCCGGCCGGCGGCACCGCGTGCTCTCCGCCGTCGCCCTGCGCGCGCCCGGCGGCGCGATCGGCGAACGACTCAGCGAAACCATCGTGCGCTTCAAGCAGCTCTCGAAGGACGAGGTCGAAGCCTACATCGCCGGCGGCGAATGGGAGGGCAAGGCCGGCGGCTACGCCATCCAGGGCAGCGCCGAGGGACTGATCGCGTGGATTTCGGGCAGCCATTCGGGCGTCGTCGGGCTTCCCCTGTTCGAAACGCGCGCGCTGCTGCGCGGCGCCGGGTTTCCCCTTGGCTGAATGGCTGATCGAGGACGGGATCGGCGAGACCCGCGCGATCCTCGTCGAGAACGGCCACCTCCTCGCCGCCCGGCTCGACTGGCCGGGACGGCTGGCCGCCGGTGAAATCGCCGACGCGGTGCTGGTGTCACGCCGTGCGGGCGCCTCGCGCGGCATCGTCCGCTTCGATTCCGGCGAGGAAGCGCTCGTCGACGGCCTTGCCAGGTCGGCCAGCGAGGGCGCGCGCCAGCGGGTGATCGTCACCCGCGCCGCGATCGCGGAAACCGGTCGGCACAAGCTGGCGCAGACCCGCGCCAGCGATCTGCCGCCCCGCCCGGCCCCGACACTCGCCCAGGCGCTGCGCGGCGACGGCCTGCCGGTCAGGACGGTCCGGCGCTTTCCCGAAGACCCCTGGCCCGAGATCATCGCCGAGGCGTTCGACGGCGTGATCGCCTTCGACGGCGGCTCCCTCGTCGTCTCGCCCACCCCGGCGATGACGCTGATCGACATCGACGGCGCCCTGCCCCTCGCCGCACTGGCGCTCGCCGCCGTGCCCGCGATCGCCGAGGCCGTGGGGCGGCTCGACCTTGCTGGCGCGATCGGCATCGACTTCCCCTCGCTGGAACGCAAGGACGATCGCCGCGCGGTGGACGAAGCGCTGGCGAGCGCGCTCGACCACTGGCCCCACCAGCGTACCGCGATGAACGGGTTCGGGTTCGTCCAGCTCGTCGCGCGGCTGGAACGTCCCTCCATCCCCCAGCGTGTGCGCGGTGCTCCCGCTGCCGCCGCGGCGCGGCTGCTGCTGCGCAGCGCCGAGGACGTCGCCGAGCCCGGCGCCTTGCTGCTCACCGCGCATCCCGCCGTGCGCACGGCAACCACGCAGCCGTGGCTCGATGCGCTCGCACGGCGCACCGGCCGGGTGATCCGCTGGCACGAGGACCGCACGCTTGCACTGGCCGCCGGATTCGCGCAGGCGGTGCCGCTATGACCCTCTCCGAACGCAAATGCCCCATCTGCCGCAAGCCGCGCGTCGCCGAGCACGCGCCGTTCTGCTCCAAGCGCTGCCGTGACCGCGACCTGCTGCAGTGGCTAGACGACGGCTACGCCCTGCCCGGCCAGCCCCACGATCCCGAGGACTTTGCGGGCGAGGCGAAAAACAATCCACAGGACGATTGAAGTTTCTTCGTCATTTAGGGGTTGCCAAGGTCGGCGACCTTCTTCATAGGCCCGCCCACACCGCTCGCCGGTCTCTTCGGAGGCCGCCGCCGAACGGCTGCCCGAGTAGCTCAGTTGGTAGAGCATGCGACTGAAAATCGCAGTGTCGGTGGTTCGAATCCGCCCTCGGGCACCATTTCCTTCCGGTGCAGATATCCGAAATCAATTCCCCTCTGGGAACATACGCAGGTTTCCGGCAAATCCCGCGTGCGTCGCGGATCAGATTGACCTTTAGTCGCAAATTGTCGCACCTGCGAAATGGACGCTTGCAGCGATGCCGCTTTGCTGAATAGGACAAGGCGATATCCAATAAGGCGTGCGAATTGACCACCTCCCCCCTGAAAGTCTTCCGCCGCCCGATCGGTTGGCGCTGGCCGCTCCTGCTCGTTGCAGGGGCGTCGCTTGCCGCCTGTTCCGGCGAATCGTCGAAAAGCGCGCAGCAGCACGATGCCGAGGTCGGCTATATCGTCGCCCAGACCAGCAGCGTTCCGCTCGCCGCGACGCTGAGCGGCCGCACCGTCGCTTTCGAGACCTCGGAGGTTCGGCCCCAGGTCACCGGTGTCATCAAGCGCCGCTTCTTCACCGAGGGCAGCACGGTCAAGGCCGGTCAACCGCTATTCGAGATCGACCCCAGCCTCTACCGCGCGGCGGTCAACCAGGCCCAGGCCAACCTCTCCAGCGCCCGCGCCACGGCTGATGCGGCGTCGGTCAAGGCGGAGCGCTATCGCCCGCTCGCCGACATGGAAGCGATCGCCAAGCAGGACTATACCGACGCGCTGGCGGAATCGCGCACGGCCAGGGCCTCCATCGCCCAGAACGCCGCCGCGCTCGATACCGCGAAGATCAACTTGCGCTTCACCACCGTGCCCGCGCCGATCAGCGGCAGGATCGGCCGCCAGCTGTTCACCGTCGGCGCGCTCGTCAGCGCCAGCCAGACCGACCCGCTCGCGGTGATCCAGCGCATGGACCCGATCTATGTCGACATGCAGCAGTCGGCTGCCGAAGTGACCGCGCTGCGCCGCCGGCTCGCCGAAGGCGGCGTCACGCCGGGCAGCACCCAGGTCCACCTCCAGATGGACGACGGCAGCCGCTATCCGCAGGCCGGGACCGTGCAGTTCTCCGAAGTCACCGTGGACCAGACCACCGGCACCGTCACGCTGCGCGCGCGCTTCCCGAACCCGGACGGCATGCTGCTGCCCGGCATGTTCGTGACCGCCATGTTCGACCAGGCGTCCGACCCCAACGCGATCCTGATCCCGCAAGCTGCCGTGCAGCGCGATTTCGACGGCAGCGCCTATGTCATGCTGGTGGGCGCGGACAACAAGGCGGTGCGCCGCAAGGTCATCTCCGAGCGGACCTACCAGGAGTTCTCGGTCGTCACCGGCGGCCTCAAGAAGGGCGAGAAGGTCATCATCCAGGGCCTCAACGGCCTGCGCCAGGGCGCCGCCATCAAGCCGGTAGCGAGCACCGTGCCGCAGAAGGTGGCACCGCACAAGGAAGGCGGCGAAGGCCAGTCCGGACACGCCTCCGGCTCGGCCAAGGGCGGCTGAGCCCGGCATGTCACGCATCTTCATCGACCGACCGATCTTCGCCTGGGTTCTGGCGATCATCGTGATGCTCACGGGGCTGGGCGCGCTCAACTTCCTGCCCAACGAGCAGTACCCGGACATCGCGCCAACCCAGGTCAACATCCGCGCCACCTACCAGGGCGCCTCGGCCCAGACGATCGAGAACTCGGTGACGCAGATCATCGAGCAACAGCTCACCGGCGTCGACGGGCTGCTGTACTTCAGCTCGGAATCGAGCAACCGCGGGCAGGCGACGATCAGCGTGGTCTTCGCCAAGGGCACCGACCCCGACATCGCCCAGGTGCAGGTCCAGAACAAGGTCCAGTCCGCCCTGCCGCGCCTGCCGCAGACGGTGCAGGCGCGCGGCGTCACCGTGACCAAGTCCAACCCCGACCAGCTGCTGCTGGTGGCGGTCTACGACGAGACCGACACGCGTTCGAACCAGGACGTGTCCGACTACCTCGCCTCCAACATCCAGGATCCGCTCTCCCGCGTCGAAGGCGTCGGCGACGTCAACGTGTTCGGTGCGCCGCACGCGATGCGCATCTGGCTCGACCCGCGCAAGCTGGCCGCCGTGGCGCTGATGCCCAGCGACGTGACCTCCGCGATCACCGCGCAGAACACCGAAGTCGCGGCGGGCGAGATCGGCGGCATGCCGGCGGTCGACAACCAGGCGATCAACGCCGTCGTCACTGCCGGATCGCGCCTGCAGACCGCAGACCAGTTCCGCCAGATCGTCCTCAAGACCAATCCCGATGGATCGACCGTCACCATCGGCGACGTCGCGCGCGTCGAGATCGGCGCCGACAGCTACACCACCGTCAGCCGCGTCAACGCCCACCCCGGCGCGGGCATCTCGATCTCGCTGGCGCCCGGCGCCGACGCGCTGCGCACCGCGGAGGCGGTCAAGGCGAAGATGGAGGCGCTCTCGGCCGAGATGCCCGACGGCCTGAAGTACATCTACGGCAGCGATTCCACGACGTTCATCAAGCTCTCGGTCGAGGAAGTCGAGAAGGCGCTGTTCGAGGCGATCGTGCTCGTCGTCATCGTGATGTTCGTGTTCCTGCAGAGCTGGCGCGCCACGCTGATCCCGGCGATCGCGGTGCCCGTCGTGCTGTTGGGCACCTTCGCGGTGTTCTACCTGATGGATTTCTCGATCAACACGATGACGCTGTTCGGCCTCGTGCTGGCGATCGGCCTGCTGGTGGACGATGCCATCGTCGTGGTCGAGAACGTCGAGCGCCTGCTGGAAGAAAACCCCGGCATGTCCCCGCGCGAGGCGACCATCAAGTCGATGGAGGAGATCCAGATCGCGCTGGTCGCCATCGCCCTGGTGCTTTCGGCGGTGTTCCTGCCGATGGCGTTCTTCGGCGGCTCGACCGGCGTGATCTACCGCCAGTTCTCGCTGACGATCGTGACGGCGATGGTGCTCTCGGTGCTGGTGGCGCTGATCCTCAGCCCGGCGCTGACCGCGACGCTGCTCAAGGCCAAGAAGCCGCACGGGGAGGAAGGCCACGAGCCGACCTTCATCGAGCGCCGCCTGCCCTGGCTGGCGCGCGGCTGGGAGAAGTTCCACACCTGGTTCAACCGCAGCTTCGAGCGCACCACCGATGCCTACGTGCGCAAGGTGCAGGTCGTCGTCGCGCACAAGTGGCGCTGGCTGGCACTGTTCGTGGTGACCTGCGCGGGCACTTTCTGGCTGTTCCAGCGGTTGCCCACCGGGTTCCTGCCCAACGAGGACCAGGGCAACATCATGGTCCAGTGGCGCCTCCCCGCCGGTACCCCGCGTGCCCGCACCGAGGAAGTGCAGCGCGCCGTCGAGAGCTATTTCACGACCTACGAGAAGCATAACGTCTCGGGCATGTTCTCGGTCACCGGCGGTGGCCAGGGCGCGTCCGGCCAGAACAGCGGACAGGCCTACATCAACCTGACCGACTGGTCGCAGCGCGAGGGCGCCGAGAATGGCGCGCAGGCGATCGTCAAGCGCGCCAGCGCCGCGTTCAAGGGCTTGCGCAATGCGCAGGTCTTCGTGCTGGTGCCCGGCGCCGTGCGCGGCCTCGGCAATTCCTCGGGCTTCACCATGGAACTGCAGAACGCCAGCGGCCTTTCGGCGGACCAGTTCACCGCCGCGCGCGAGAAGCTGCTCGCCGCCGCCACGCAGAACCCGGAGCTGTCGACGGTGCGCCTGAGCAGCCTGCCCGACGTCTCGACCCTCAAGATCGACACCAACACGCGCGCCCTGACCGCCTATGGCCTGACCCCGGCCAACGTGAATGCGACGCTCTCGACCGCCTGGGGCGGTACTTACGTCAACGACTTCATCGACAAGGGCCGCGTCAAGCGCGTCTACGTGCAGGGCGACGCGCAGTTCCGCTCGCGGCCCGAAGACCTTGCCCAGTGGTTCGTGCGCGGCACGGACGGGCAGATGGCGCCGTTCTCCGCGTTCTCCTCGGTCGGCTGGTCGACCGCGCCGAGTTCGACCTCGCGCTTCAACGGCCTGCCGGCCTACGAATTCTCGGGCGAGGCGGGTTCGGGCATCAGTTCGGGCACGGCCATGAACGTCATGGAGCAACTCGCGTCCGAGATCCCCGGCGTCAGCGTCGCCTGGGCGGGTTCGTCCTATCAGGAGCGGCTGTCCTCGGGCCAGGGGCCGATCCTCTATGCGCTCTCGCTGCTGGTGGTGTTCCTGTGCCTGGCCGCGCTCTACGAGAGCTGGTCGATCCCGGTGGCGGTGATCCTGGTCATTCCGCTCGGCCTGCTCGGGGCGATCGCCTTCGTGACGCTGCGCGGGCTGGAGAACGACGTCTACCTGCAGATCGGCCTACTCACCACGATGGGCCTCGCGGCGAAGAACGCGATCCTCATGATCGAGTTCGCCGAACAGGCGGAACGCCAGGGCAAGCGCGTCATCGACGCCGCACTCGAAGCCGCGAAGATCCGCCTGCGCCCGATCCTGATGACCAGCTTCGCGTTCATCTTCGGCGTGCTGCCGCTGGCGATCGCGACCGGTGCCGGCGCCAACAGCCGCGTCGCCATCGGCACCGCCGTGGTCGGCGGCATGCTGACCGCGACGCTGCTGGCGATCTTCTACATTCCGCTGTTCTTCGTGCTGGTCCGGCGCGGCGTGCGCGAGGGCCTCGCCCTCGCCCGCGAGAAGCTGCGCGAACGGCAGGGCCGCGCGGGAGACCCGGCATGAAGCGCGTGAACCCCCGGCTGCTGTCCGGAATGCTGCCTGCCCTGGCGCTCGGCGCCTGCTCGCTGGCCCCGCGCTACGTGCAGCCGGAGCTGCCGGTTCCGGCGTCGTGGCCGGCCGGCGATGCCTATCTGGCGCAAAGCGAGGCGGCGCTGCCGGCGGTCTCCTACAAGGACGTGTTCCGCGATCCGCGCCTGCAGGCGCTCGTCGAACAGGCGCTGGCCAACAACCGCGACTTGCGGGTGGCGGCGGCCAACGTCGCGGCGGCGCGGGCGCAAGTGCGGGTGACGCGGGCGAACCAGTTCCCGGCGGTCGCCGTCAGCGGCTCTGCCACCGATACCGAGACCGGCGGCGGCTTCGGCCAGAACGGCATGAGCTATGCGCTGCAGGGCGGGATCTCCAGCTTCGAGCTGGACCTGTTCGGCAAGCTCGCCAATGCCACCCGGTCCGACCGCGACACCGCCCTCGCCACCGAAGCCGCCGGGCGCACGGTACGCCTCGGCCTCGTCGCCGACCTTGCGCTCGCCTGGGCGACCTACGCGGCGGACAACGACCTGCTGCGGACCGCGCAGGCCACCGCCACCAATGCCAGGGACAGCGTCCGCCTCTCCTCCGCGCGCCTGAAGGGCGGCGTCGCCGCACGAACCGAGCTGCGCCAGGCCGAGCAGGTGCTGGAGACCGCCAACGGCGATGTCGCCGCCCAGACCGCCGCGCTGGCGCAGGACGTCAACGCCATCCGCCTGCTGGTCGGCGCCGAATTCGACCGCGCGCTGCTGCCGGCAGGGATCGACGAGGTCAACGCCGGGCTGGCCGAAGTGCCGGCCGGAACCTCCACGCAAGTGCTGCTGCGCCGCCCGGACGTGGTCCAGGCCGAGTACCAGCTGCGCGCCGCCAATGCCGACATCGGCGTCGCGCGGGCACAGCTGTTCCCCTCGATCTCGCTCAGCGCGCTGATCGGGTTCGCCAGCCAGTCGCTGTCGGGACTGTTCGACGCCGCTTCGCGCACGACGACCCTCGGCGCCGACGGCAGCTGGTCGGTGTTCAACGCCGGCGGGCGCAAGGCCAACGTCGAAGTCACCAGGGCCCAGCGCGATGCCGCGTTGGCGACCTACGAGAAGGCGATCCAGACCGCGTTCCAGGAAACCGCCGACGCCCTCGCCAACCAGGGTACGCTGGCCGAGCGACTGCGCGCGGCGAAGGCCTTCACGGTGGCCGCGCAGGATAGCGCCACGCTCACCGAGGCGACTTATCGGCGCGGGATCGTCGGCTCGCTCGACAACCTCGACGCCCAGCGCAGCCTCTATTCGGCGCGGCAGGCGGAGATCGCGGTCCGGCTCGCCCTCGCCAGCAACCGGATCACGCTCTACCGCGTGCTCGGCGGCGATCAGGCGACGGCAACCCCCGCGCCCGCCGCCGCAGGCCCCGCTCAGCCGTAGAGCGGGACGATCTGCGGCAGTTCGACGGTGGTGCGGATGCCCGGCGCGGCGGCGCAGACGGCGGGAACGGCGTTGACGGGACGGTGCGCGGTCAGCCCCGGCGTATAGGCGGCATAGTCTGCCTCGGCGACGGGAAAGTGGATGTCCACGGTCACCGGCGTGTCGCCCTCGGTGGCGAGGCGCCAGCCGGAATCGCGCAGCGCCCAGTCATGCTCGATGTCGGTGGTGACGTACCAGTTGGCGCGAAAGCGCAGGATCGCTCGCCCCTGATGCTTGCAGGTGATGGTGGTGCGCATGGCGCCGACGGTGCCGGCGGGGACCGTGCCAGCGGCGATCTCCAGATCCCGGCGCGTGGCCGAGAGTTCGCCGACGGCCTCGATGTCGTCGCAGGGCAGCCCGATCGCCTCGGCCACTTGCGAAAGGGAACTGCCGAAGTCGCCCTTGAGGTGCTCGGCGCGGCGCTGGTCGAATGGGCCCATCGGCGCCCCGAACCCCATGATGTTGAACAGCATGTCTGGCGAGTTGCGGCTCGAACAATCGGCGTATTCGTCGATCGTCAGCAGGCCATGCCCCCGCTGGAGCGACAATAGCGGAATCGCCAGCGCCTCGGTGACGAAGCCAGGGCTCGATCCGGTGGAATGGATCGAGGTACTCCCTTGCGCGCAGGCCTCCTCGATGCGCGCGCGCTTTTCGGAATCCATCCTCGGCGGGAAATGGAAGTCGCCGCGCGTGGTCACCACGTTCTTGCCGGACGCGAGCAAGGCGCACAGCGCGTCCCAGTCCGTCCCCTGCGGCATGAACAGGACGCAGTCGGCGTCGAGCGCGACGATCTCGTCGAGCGAGTTGGTCGCCTTCACGCCCGTCTCGGTCGGCAGCCCGCAAAGCTCGCCCGCGTCCCTGCCGACCTTCTCGGGCGAACTGACCCATAGCCCGACCAGTTCCATGCGGGGGTGCTCGATCACCATGCGCAGCGAACGACTGCCGATGTTGCCGGTCGCCCACTGCACGACGCGCCAGGTCTTCTGTTCGGTCATGACATTCTCCCCCGTTCCGGTGCCGCGAATTTCCGAACCGACTCTCAGAAGCTGACGCCCAGTTCGACACCGTAGGTGACCGGCTTGCTCCAGTTGGCGCCGATGCCGTAGCTGGAATACTGCGCCTGCGTCAGGTAGCGGCTGTTGGTGACGTTGTCGCCGAACACGGCGACGTGGAACTTCTCGTCCGGCGCGGTCCACTGCGCGCGCAGCGCCAGCGTTTCGTAGCCGCCCTGCCGGAACTGTACGCCCGAAGGTCCGAAGTAGAAGCTCGACGAGTAGAACAGGTTGCCCGACAGCGCGAGTTCGCCGCCGCCAAGCTGCGTCTCGTAGCGCGCGCCGAGGAATCCCGTGAACTCGGGCGTGCGCTGCATGGTCACGTTCTCCAGCGTCGTCGGCACGACCACGAAAGTCACGCCATTGGCGGCGCAGGTTTCGGCGGTGTCCTCGTCCAGCCCGGCGCAGCGCACGTACACCGGCGCATCGTTGAAGCGCTTGTAGCGCGCATGGACATAAGACGCGCCCGCGTTGAGCTGGAACGCCGGGGTAACCTGGTAATGCAGCGCCCCTTCCAGCCCGTAGATCTCCGAGGTCGCCGCATTGATGATCTCGGCCGTGCCGGTACGGTAGATCGAGACCTGCAGGTTCTTGTAGTCGTAGTAAAACGCCGCAGCCTCGAACGACAGGCCGCGTTGCTCGTACTTGAAGCCCACTTCGTAGGCGTTGATGTCCTCGGGCTGCACTTTGTTGCAGGTGTAGTTCGTATCGGGGATCTGGCACGAGCCGCCCACGTCCGAGATCGCCGCCTTGTAGCCCTTGGTGAACGAGGCATAGATGCTGGTCCGGTCGGTCGGCTTGTAGCGCAGCACGACACGCGGGGTCAGCTTGTTGTTCGAGATGTTCGGCACCGGCATCTCGGTGAGCAGGAACTGCTGGTTCCAATAGGCATCGACGATCTTGTCGATCGAATAGCGCGCGCCCGCCGTCAGGAAGACGCTAGGCGTGATCTCGTACGTGGCGTCGAGGAATGCCGCGTAGCTCTTCACCGTGGTGCTCGAACCGCCCAGGCGGATGCGCTGGGCCGGATCGTTGCCGGCGTTGTTGATGTAGGTGATGTAGGTGTCGCTGTTCTGGAAGTAGAACAGCCCGGCGGTCCACTGCAGCTTCGGACCGGCCTTGGAGGTCAGCAGCACTTCCTGGCTCCAGGTCTCGTTGAGATTGGGCAGGCCGAGCTGGAACAGGTCGAGCCCGGAATAGTCGAGATCCTGCGACATCACCGAGTTCTCGCTGCGGTACTGGCTGTACGAGGTCAGGTCGGCGAAACCGAGGTCCGCGCGGATCGTGCCCTGGACCACGTCGGTATTCGAGCGGAATACCTCGCCGACCGATCCGGTGGCGATGCGGTTCTTGGCGGTCGTGTACGTCCCCGGCACCCCGCCGAACGGTGCGCCGAGGCCGAAGTCCGAGGTGTCGAGACTGGAAGCCAGCATCGTCGAGGGATCGTCCACGTCGCCATGCTTGTAGCGCAGCAGCACGTCCACGGTGTCGGTCAGTTCGGCCTTGAGCCCAAGGCGCACCGACCAGCTCTCGTAGCCACCCACGCGCCGGTTGCCGTTCGAGATGTCGCGCTGCCAGCCGTCGCCCCGCCGGTACTGGCCCTCGATGCCGAGGGCGACGCGGTCGGAGATCACGTAGTTCGCGAAGCCCTCGGCCTTGGCCTCGTTGTAGCGGCCGTAGGTCAGCCGCCCCTCGAACGCATTGGCCGAAGTGGAGGGTTCGCGCGTGGTCACGAGGATGGCGCCGCCGGTGGTGTTGCGGCCGAACAGCGTGCCTTGCGGGCCTTTCAGCACCTGGATCGAATCCACGCTGATGAGGTCGAAATCGGCCGCCAGCGGGTTGGGCGAATAGAAACCGTCGATGTAGATGCCGACGTTGCCGCCACCGCCCGAGGTCGTCACCGCCGTGCCGATGCCGCGAATGGTGGGCTGGAAGAAGCCGCCCGCGAAGTCGAAGCGCAGCGCCGGGGTGACCTTGCCGATATCGGCGAGTTGCTGGACGCTGGCGGTCTTGAGAGCGTCGCCCGACAAGTTGGTGATCGAGATCGGCACATCGACCTGCGCCTCGGCACGGCGCTGCGCGGTGACGATGATCGCACCGCCATCGATGTCGCCGGTATCGCCCTGGGCCATCCCCTGCCCCGTATCCTGAGCAAAGGCCGTCAGCGGCGCCATTGCGGCAAGCGCGAATATGGACGCGCACGTCGTCGCGATCTTCATGAAATCCCTCCCATCTGCTTTTCACGCAGAGTGGCACGGGGAATCGACGCGATCCAGCGATCGACCGGACGCACGCCCCACATATCGCGCCAGCGGCGGATTCAGGTACCGGGGGTGATGTAGCCGATGGTTTCCTGGCGCGGATCGTAGGAATCGGCCTGCCATCGCACCGAGCCGAACGGCCGTTCCAGCCGGCGGCGCACACGGCGGCCATGGCGACTGCGATTGAACCCGTCGGCCTGCGCCTGGATATCGTAATCCCCCTGCGTGTACCGGCTTCGCATGCGCAGGTAATCTCCCCAGGTGGGACAGTGGTAGCGCTCGGTCCAGAGCGCCGGGTTCTCTATGTCGCGCGAGATCGTCCAGTCGAAGCCGCCGTTGCGCTTGCGCACCCGCTGCATCGCCGTCATCACCGCGTGGAACTCTCGCGCCAGATCGGGATCGACGTCGTACTCCACCTCGACCACCACCGGCCCGGAACGCAGCGTCAGCGGCAGGTTCGCGGCGGGTTCGTGGCCGATGTCGACCGTGTCCATGTCGGCCTCGGGATCCTTGCCGATCGGCAGCAGGAGGCCCAGGAATGCCGTCGCGCCCACCGCCACGCCCGAAGCCACCAGCGCGAAGGCGACGTCATGGTGCGCCGCGACCACGCCCCAGCCCCAGGCGCCGATGCCGATCCCGGCGGTGATTGCAGAAGAGAACAGCGACAGCGCCCGCGCCGTCACCCAGCGCGGCGCCGAAAGCTGGACGGTCACGTTCAGCATCGCGATCGTCAGGATGTTGCAGGCCCCCACGATCAGGAAGGCCAGACAACTGAGTACCAGCGAATGGCTGAACCCGATCGTCACCAGCGCGGCGCCGGTGCCGACAGCGAAAAGCCGCACCGCCCACTCGGTCGATATCGCCGCGCGGATCTGGCTGACGAACAGCGCGCCCGCCACCGCTCCCACGCCCTGCGCGCCGAGCAGGATTCCGAACGTCGCCGCATTCCCGCCGAGCAAGTCCTTGGCGATGAGCGGTGCCAGTGCCGAGGCCGTCGCGGTGCTCAGCCCGAAGCCGAGCACCCGCAGCAGCGCGGTGCGCACCGCCGGGGCGTGGAGCGCATAGCGGGCGCCGGTGACGATGGCACGGTCGATCCGCTCGGGCGGCAGGCGCGAGGGCACATGGCGGCGCCGCCAGAAGAAGAACGCGATCAGCAGCGGCAGGTAAAGCAGCGAGGTCATGCCGAACACCGCCCGGACGCCATAGACCACTACGATCAACCCGCCGAGCGCCGGCCCGAAGCTGCGCGCGACGTTGTAGCTGATCGTCCCCAGCGCCACGGCGGCGGGCAAGTGCGCGCGCGAGACCTGCTCCGGTATCGAGGCCTGCCACGAAGGCGAGAACAGCGCCACGCCGGCGCCGATCAGCACGCAAAACGCCAGCAGCAGCCAGGGCGTGGTCAGGCCGAGGAACGTGACCGCCGCCAGCACCGCCGCGCACACCGCGCTGCAGGCAAGGCCGGTGATGGCGATGCGGCGGCGATCGAACATGTCGGCGATGGCACCCGCCGGCAGCGTCACCAGCATCAGCGGCAACATCATCGCGCTCTGCACCAGCGCGACCATGCTCGGCGAACTGCTCAGCCGCGTCATCTCCCATTGCGCACCCACGCCCAGGAAGAGTTGCCCGAAGTTTGAGAACAGGCTCGCGGTCCAGATATTGCGGAACGTGCGTTCGCGAAGCGGTGCGAAGGCGCCGCCGGGCTGTTCCTCGTCCACGCTCGCCATGGCTGCTCGTCCCCCTGTCGTTATATCTGGCCATCGATCTTGAACGGCGGCAGCGCCGCGTCAAGCCGCCCATCGCGAAGACGATCCATTGACGCAAGGCCGCGCGATTCCGATATACTAACCATAGTCAGCAATCGCTGCGGCGATAGCACCCCCGCCCCAGATTGCAAATCGCCCGCCCCGCCCGCATCACGCGGGAAACCGCGCTTTGCCGCGCGATAAACGCGAGGAGACCTGTCTTGACCGAGGCCTATATCATCGACGCCGTGCGTACCCCGCGCGGGCTCGGCAAGATGGGCAAGGGCGCGCTCTCGCAGATGCATCCCGAGCATCTTTCGGCCACGGTCCTAGCCGCGCTCAGAGAGCGCAACGCCCTCGACACCGCCGACGTCGACGACGTCATCTGGGGCGTCTCGGCGGCGCTCGGCCTGCAGGCGGGCGACATCGGCCGCATGGCCGCGCTCGACGCCGGCTACGACGTGAAGGCCGGCGGCGTCACCCTCAACCGCTTCTGCGGATCGAGCCTGACCGCCACCAACCTCTCGGCCGCGATGATAAAGTCCGGCATGGCCGATCTCATGGTCGCGGGCGGCATGGACATGCTCTCCTACGCCAACATGTACGGGATGAAGATGCGCGAGGCCGGCGTCGGCAGCGCCGGCATGGGCGCCGGCAACCCCCGCCTGCAGGCGAAGCACCCGCAGTCGAACCAGGGCGTCTGCGCCGATGCCATCGCCGCGATGGAAGGCATCACCCGCGCGGAACTGGAGGCGCTCGGCGTCGAGAGCCAGCGCCGCGCCGCCATCGCCATCGCCGAAGGCCGCTTCGACAAATCCACCATCGTCGTGAAGGACGACGAGGGCAACGTGATCCTCGACCACGAGGAATATCCCCGGCCCGAAACCACGGCGGAGAGCCTCGCCCAGCTCAAGCCCGCCTTCGAGATGTTCCTGAACATGCCCTCGACACCCGGCGGCAGGACTTACGGCGAACTCATCACGCAGGTCTATCCGGACGTCGAGATCACGCCGATCCACCATGTCGGCATCTCCTCGGGCGTGGTCGACGGTGCCTCGGCGATCCTGCTGGCCTCGAAGGACTATGCGGACGCCCATGGCCTCAAGCCCCGTGCGCGCATCGTCGCCATGGCCGAGACCGGCGACTGCCCCACCCTCATGCTCAACGGCCCGGTGCCCTCCGCGCGCAAGGTTCTCGCCAAGGCGGGGCTGACCACCGGGGACATCGACGTCTTCGAAGTGAACGAGGCCTTCGCCGTGGTCGTCGAGAAGTTCATCCGCGACCTTGACCTCGACCGCGCCAGGGTCAATCCCAATGGCGGGTCGATCGCGCTCGGCCACCCGATCGGCGGCACCGGGGCCATGCTGATCGGCACCGCGCTCGACGAACTCGAACGCATCGGCGGGCGTTATGCCCTCATCACGATGTGCGCGGCGGGCGGCATGGCCCCCGCCATCATCATCGAACGCGTCTGACGGCGCGCAACATGGAGCAGTTAGTGGCGACAGAAGCGGGCCAGGAACGAACCGACGACAAGCCGGCCGGAACGATCAACGACCCGTTCATGATGCGCGACGAAAGTCCCAGGCGCCAGGTCGGCCTGCGCATGACGATCGTTTCGCGACTGCAGCGCAACAACTTCGACCGCAAGGTTGCCGCGCTCAACGTCACCCGCTCGCAGTGGGCGATGATCGCGATCGTCGCGCGCTATCCCGGCTCGACCCAGCGCACCGTCGCCGAGTATCTCGAGATGTCGGAGGCTTCGGCGGGCCGCCTGATCGACCGCCTCTGCGCCGACGGCCTGCTCGAACGCCGCGACCGCCGCGACGATCGGCGTGCCCGCGCGGTCTACCTGACCGAACAGGCACGTCCCCTGCTCGACCAGCTCGGCGCCATCGCCAGCGAGAGCGAGCAGAAGATGTTCGCCGGCTTTTCGGAAGGCGAGGTCGACATGCTGCTCGATTTCATGACGCGCATCTACGAGAACGTCAGCCGGGGCTGAACCGCCGGCACGCCGCGCCGATCTGCCCGGCCGCAAAAAGACCCGGCCGCAAAAAGAAAAGAGGGCGACGCCATCCGGCGCCGCCCTCTTCTTCTTGAGAGTATCGGCAGAACTCACTTCGCGGCAGCAAGTTCCTTCTTCGACAGCGAGGTGGTGACCTTTCCGCCGACGTCGCTGAGGCTCGAGGCCGGAACGGTGACGAGGCGGCCGTTGAGGATCACCTGCGGGTTACCCTCGGCGCTGACGCGGTAGATCGAGGCGACGCGGAAACCGTCGGCGGCGTAGAGCATCTTGCCGGCGTTCAGCGCGACCGGAGCGGCGGCAGTTTCCTCGGTGGCTTCGCGGACCTGGGTGGTCTCTGCGAAGGCGGCGACCGGGGCCGACGCGACGGTGGCGAGAGCGACGAGCGTGACGAACTTCTTCATGGCGTTTCTCCGAAAACTGCGAACCCCTAAGGCTCGGGCTGATTTACTTACTAAGCTGGGTTAGTATTTTTTGAACACCCGGTCAAATGCAAATTATGCATCTTTAAAGGCACTTTCGGCAACATCATCGCCTCGGCGGCATTCGCCTGCGCACGGCGCTCCCGCAGTTCTGGAAGCGCTGGAAAAGCAGGTATCTACGGGCATGATCGTCCGCACGATGGGCCACCCGGTTGATCCATCCCGGCTTTGCGCGCACACCGGATCGACAGGTGCAAACGGCGGAAAACCGGGCGCCGGACAGAAAATCACAGGGATTGGCAGCAGATGTCGACAAAGGTCATGCAGGGCGTGCGCGTCCTCGAAGTCGCGCAGTTCACCTTCACTCCCGCAGCCGGCGCGGTGCTGGCCGACTGGGGCGCCGACGTCATCAAGATCGAGCATCCGGTCCGCGGAGACACCCAGCGCGGCTTTCTCAACATGGGCGGCGTCACCCTCGACCCGCTGCGCCACACGCTGTTCGAACACCCCAATCGCGGCAAGCGCAGCGTCGGCATCGACCTGTCCACGCCCGAGGGCCAGGACGTGCTCTACGAACTGGCGAAGCAGTGCGACGTGTTCCTGACCAACTACCTCCCGCAGGTGCGCCAGAAGAACAAGTTCGACGTCGAGCACATCCGCGCCGCCAACCCGAACATCATCTACGCGCGCGGCTCGGCGCTCGGCAACAAGGGCCCCGAGCGCGAGGTCGGCGGCTTCGACGGCACCTGCTTCTGGTCGCGCAGCGGCATCGCCTATTCGATGACTCCCGAGGAACTGCCCGGCCCGATCTCGCAGGGGATCCCCGCATTCGGCGATTCGATCGGCGGCATGTTCATCGCCGGCGGCATCTCCGCTGCCCTCTTCCACCGCGAGAAGACCGGCGAGGCCGTGGAACTCGACGTCTCGCTGCTGAGCGCCGCCGCCTGGGCCTCGGGCGCGGTGATCGCCCAGGTCGCGGAGACCGGCATACTCACGCGCAACCCGATGCCCGGCTCGGGCGGCGCTGCGCGCAATCCGTTCATGGGCAATTACCAGACCAGCGACAACGGCACGATCAACCTCTGCACGATCTCGCCCACCGGCCATATCCGCAGCCTGTTCGAGCACATCGGCGTGCCGGAGGCGGCGGACGATCCGCGCTTCAGCGAACCGCGCGCGCTGTTCGAGAACGCCGGTGCCGCCAGCGATATCCTGATGAAGGCGTTCGCCTCGCAGCCGTTCGAATACTGGCGCCAGCACCTCAAGACCTTCTCCGGCCAGTGGGCGCCGATCCAGAGCTTCCACGAACTGCTGACCGACGAGCAGGCGCTCGCCAACGACATGATCGTCGAAGTCGAGGGGGCCGACGGCGGCGCGCCGCTCAAGCTGGTGCGCGGCCCGGTGCAGTGGAACGGCGAGGCGGTGGAAACCACCCGCTCGCCGCAGGCCTCCGAACACACCGAGATCGTGCTCATGGAAATGGGCGTGGAATGGGACCGGATCGAGGAATGGAAGGCCAGCGGCGCGATCGCCTGAGCGCTCATCCGAACAAGACGCATGCAAGAGAGGACAAGGAACCCGAAATGAAGCCCGGAACCCGCCTGAAGAGCGCCGCCTGCGACACCGAGGTCATGGTGATCCGCGCCGCCGATGGCCAGATCGAATGCGGCGGTGCGCCGATGGGCGAGGCCAAGCCCGCCGATCCCGCCCCCCTCGCCGCCGACTTCTCGGCCGGCACGCTGATGGGCAAGCGCTACGTCGATACCGACGGCAAGTACGAACTGCTCTGCGTGAAGCCCGGCAAGGGCTCGCTCGCGGTCGACGGGCAGGCGCTCGTCGTCAAGGACGCCAAGCCGCTTCCCGCCTCGGACTGACTACACGCCGATGAACATCGCCCTTCTTCTCGAAATGGCGGCCGAGGCCGCGCCCGACCGCATCGCCCTCGTCTGCGAGGGCAAGCGCTGGACTTACGCGGACCTCCTCGCCGCCGCGCGCGGCGCCTTCGCGGTCATCCAGGACAGCGGGGCCGAATACGTCGCCCTGCTCGACGAAAGCAGCGAGGCGGCGGTGATCGCGGTGTTCGGCGCGGCGCTGGCGGGAGTGCCCTACTGCCCGCTCAACTATCGCCTGCCCGACGCCGACCTCGCCGCGCTGCTGGGCCGCATCGCGCCCGCGCTGGTGATCGGCGACGAGGAGCGCGTGATGCGCATCGCCGGGAACCAGGGCCACACCATCCTGGCGCGCGAGGAGTTCACCCTCAAGTCGCAGGAGACGGTCCCGGCGGACGACGCGCGCGAATACGATCCCGGTGAAGGCGTGGCGATCCAGCTTTTCACCAGCGGCACCACGGCCGCGCCCAAGGCAGCGATCCTGCGCCATTCGAACCTGCTGGGCTACATCCTGGGCACCGTCGAGTTCGCCGGCGCCGACGAGGCCGACGCCGCGCTGGTGGTGGTCCCGCCCTACCACATCGCGGGCATCTCGGCGCTGCTGTCGTCGATCTATGCGCAGCGCCGGATCGTGATGCTGCCCGCCTTCTCGCCCGAAGGCTGGCTGGCGCTGGTCGAGGGCGAGGCCGTCACCAACGCCTTCGTCGTGCCGACCATGCTCGCGCGCATCATCGAGGCCATGGAGAAAGGCACGAGCGCCGACACCGCCTCGCTGCGCGCGATCGCCTATGGCGGCGGCAAGATGCCGCTGGAGGTGATCCACAAGGCCCTCGAACGGTTCCCGGCGGCGGGCTTCACCAACGCCTATGGCCTGACCGAGACGAGTTCCACCGTCGCCCTGCTCGGCCCCGACGATCACCGCGAGGCCCTCGCCTCCGACGATCCGAACATCCGCGCCCGCCTGACCTCGCTCGGCAAACCGATCCCGACCGTCGAGATCGAGATCCGCGGCGAGAACGGCGAAGTCCTCCCCACCGGCGAGCCTGGCGAGATCTACGTGCGCGGCGAGCAGGTCTCGGGCGAGTACAAGGAAAAGAGCGCGCTCGATGCCGAGGGCTGGTTTCCCACCCGCGACGCCGGCTACATGGACGCGGACGGCTACCTGTTCCTCTCCGGCCGCGCCGACGACGTGATCGTGCGCGGCGGCGAGAACATGTCGCCGGGAGAGATCGAGGACGTGCTGCTCACCCACCCGGCGGTCGCCGATGCCTGCGCCTGCGCGATCCCCTCGGTCGAATGGGGCGAGGCGGTCGGCGTCGCGATCGTCACCCGCGCCGGGCATGACGTACCGCCCGAGCACGAACTGAAGGATCTCGTCCGCTCGCGCCTGCGCTCCTCGCGCGTGCCTGAGAAGGTCGCCTTCGTCAGCGAACTGCCTTACAACGAGATGGGAAAGCTGCTGCGCCGCAAGGTGAAGGATGTCCTTGCCCTCTGACCGTCCTCATGGCCTGACGATTCCCCTCGCCCGCTGGGCCGAACGGCAACTGTGCGCCATGACCCGCGATCATGGCCTGCCGTTCCTGGATGCGGCGATGCTGATGGGCGAGCGTGCCGCGGCCGGGGGCTACAAGGTCGGCGCAAGGATCTCGGCCGGCCTCGGCGCCAGCCACCTCATGCCCACGCGCGACGGCGGCTGGTTCGCCCTGACGCTGATCCGCGAGGTGGACCGCGAACTTCTCCCGGCGCTGTTCGGCGACGCCACGATCGACACCGGCGACTGGAATGCCATCGCCGCCGCCGTGCTGCAGCACGACTGCGCCCATCTCGTCGCGACCGGGCGCCTGCTGGGCCTACCGGTGGCCGGCATGGACGAGACGCCCGCATCGCCTCCCGTCGAAGTCCTGCTCGCCGCCGACCATCGCCGGCGCATGCCGGGGCATCGGCCGCTGGTCGTCGATCTTTCCGCGATCTGGGCCGGTCCTCTGGCCGGGCACTTGCTGTGGCAGGCGGGCATGGAAGTGGTCAAGGTGGAGAGCCGGAGCCGCCCCGACCTCATCCGCCGCGACGATCCCGCGACGTTCGCGCGTATCAACCAGGGCAAGGCGAGCCTGCTCGTCGATCTCGCCGATGCCGGCCAGAAGGCCGCACTGGTGGCATTGATCCGCACGGCCGACGTGGTCGTCGAATCCGCGCGCCCGCGTGCGCTGCGCCAGATCGGCATCGATGCAGATTCCCTGGTGCGCGAAGTGCCGGGGCTCGTCTGGCTTTCGATCACCGGCCACGGCGCCACCGGCGAGGCGCAGCACTGGGTCGGCATCGGCAACGACTGCGGCGTCGCGGGCGGTCTCAGCCGCGCCATGGCCGAGGCGGGCGGCGGCATCGGCTATGTCGGCGACGCGATCGCCGATCCGCTGACCGGCATCGTCGCCGCGCGCGAGGGCCTCGCGGCGTGGCACAGCGGCTTCGCCCAGCGCATCGGGCTGTCGATGAGCGCCATCGCCGCCACCGCCTTGGCAGAGGAACGCGCCCACGACCGCGCCGCGATCGACGCCGACCTGCGCGCCTGGGGCCGCGCCGCAGGACAGCCGTTCGCCGCCGTGCCCCTGCGCGCCCTGCAGGCCCCCGTCAGCCCGATCGGTGCCGATACCGCGCGCTATCTCCTGCAAGCGTCGCCATGCTGATCCGCAATGCCGAAATCCGGGACTCGCCGGGGCGCGACTTGCGCATCGAAGGCGCCCGGATCGCGGCCGTCGGCACACTTGCGCCGCACCCCGGCGAGACGGTGATCGACGCCAAGGGCGGCCTGCTGCTGCCCGGCCTTCACGACCATCACATCCATCTGGCCGGGCTCGCGGCGCGGCAGGCCTCGGTCTCCTGCGGCCCTCCGGCGGTGCGCGACGCCGACGAACTGGCCCGGGCCCTGCAAGTACCGGGCAGCGGGTGGCTGCGCGCCATCGATTTCCACGAGAGCGTGCTGGGCGGCGCCCTGCCCGATGCCGCCATGCTCGACAGCCTCGTGCCGCAGCGGCCGCTGCGCCTGCAGCATCGTACGGGCCGGATGTGGCTGCTCAACACCCCGGCGCTCGATGCCCTGCTGGCCATGGCGCCGCCGCCCCCCGGCCTGGAGCGCGAAGGCGGCCGTTTCACCGGACGGCTGTTCGACGAGGACGCGTGGCTGCGCACCACGCTCGGCAGCGTGCCTCCCGATTTCGCGCAAGTCGCCGCCCGGCTCGCCGGGCTCGGGGTCACCGGGCTGACCGACATGTCGCCCGGGAACGATGCGCCGATCGCCAGGCATTTCGCGCAGCAACGCGCCGCCGGACGCTTGCCGCAGTCGATCGTCCTCGCCGGCAGCCCGGACCTGGCTGGGGCCGATCCGAAAGGCTGGCAGCTCGGCCCCGTCAAGCTGCACCTGCACGAAAGCGCCCTGCCCGACTTCGACGAGGCACTGGCGCTGGTCCGCGCCGCCCGCACGCAGGAGCGCTGCGTCGCGGTCCATTGCGTCACCGAAGTCGAGCTTGTCTTCACGGTCGCCCTTCTCGAAGCGGCGGGCGCCATGCCGGGAGACCGGATCGAGCACGCCTCGATCGCCTCCGCCGACATGGTGGTGCGCATGCGCGCGCTGGGGCTCGCGGTCTGCGTCCAGCCGCACTTCATCGCCCAGCGCGGCGACCGCTATCTCGCCGAAGTGGAGCCGCGCCACCATGGCGACCTCTACCGCCTGCGCAGCCTTCGCGATGCCGGCGTCGTGCTCTGCGGCGGCAGCGATGCGCCTTATGGCGAACCCGACCCGTGGAAGTCGATGGCCGCCGCCGTCAGCCGCCGGGCCCCGAACGGCATCGTCATCGGAGCGGACGAAGCGCTGTCCCCCGAGGACGCGCTAGCGCTCTACCTCGCCGATCCGCTCGACCTTGCTCGGCAGCGCCGGATCGTGCCGGGCGCGCCCGCCGACTTGTGCCTGCTGGATCGCCCGTGGCGGGAAGCGCGCGCCCGGCTGCTCGGCAACGACGTGCGACTGGTGATCGCCGGCGGCGCGCTAGTCCACCAGCGCGTCGACGAGCCCCCATTCGAGCGCCCGCTGCGCGCTGATACGGCGGCCTGACAGCACCAGGAGCGCGGTACGCTGGCGGCCTATCCGGCGTGTCAGCGAAACGCAGCCGCCGGCGCCCGGAATGATCCCCATCGCCAGTTCGGGAAGCTGGAACCACGACCGCCGTGTCGCGGTGATCCGCGCGGCGAATGCAGCCAGTTCGAGGCCCGATCCGACGCAGGCGCCATCGATCCGGGCGTGGAACCGATCGGCGCAGCGCGCGGCCTCGTGCGCGGGAAGCGTTCGGCAGCGGATGGCATGCGCCACGGCCGGATCGCGCGTGGTCCCGAATTCGTCGAGATCAGCCCCGAGACTGAACGCCTTGCCGGAACCTTCCAGCGTGATCGAGGCGATCGAGGAGTCCATGTTGAGGAGCGCGAAGGCCTCAGACAGCGCATCGCGCATGGCGCGATCGATCGCATTGCCCACCTCCGGCCGCGCCAGCACCGCCGACACCGCATCGCCTTCCCGCGTGAGCGTCACCGCGCCCGGTGTCGGGGTCGGGGCGGGGGCCGGCTGCCGCGCCCGGTGCCCCGCGATCCATGACCGGTGCGCCTCTGCGCCCTGCAGCGTCGCATAGGCCAGCGACTCTGCGACGAGGCCGTCCGGCACCGACAGCGCAGGCAGCAACCGCAGGAGCTGTATCAGAGTCGCAGCCGCGATCGGCGACGCCTGCACCGCCCGGACGAGTTGCACTGCATCGAATCCCTTTTCGACATGCGTATCCAACCGGGAAGCCAAAGGGTGCAGCGGGTTTCCCGTTCCGACGACCGGCCATGGCGGCAGTCGCAGGTCGTCCAGATGGTGCGGCGCGCTATCGAGATCGACGAAGGCAAGGGGTTCGGGCCACGCGAATCCGTCCCGAGCCAGATCCTCCGATACTACCGTCAATCTCTGAAGTTCCGGGGTTTTCATGGCATCCCAGGATGATTCTCGTCCGTGCTGCCGTGCATGGACCAGCCGGTCCCGGTTGACCAGCCGCCACGATCGCGCCCAGCCGCAGGAACACTGCCGGAAAGCCGCATTCCCGGCGCATTGCCCTCTCGATCCGTCATTCCGATCGTATACAAATTACCCGCTTGATGAACACCGTTGTTGATGCTAACCAAAGTCAGCAAAAAACGAGAATGACTCAGTTATCTGGGCAGCGACTCGGGATTGAGGCAGCACTCGGCGCTATACGATCGAGTTCATCAACCAATCGGAGGGAGGAGAGACCCCATGGCTGGCAAGGCAACGTCATCGAACAAGGCAAAGATCGCACGTCGCGTGATCGAGGTACTGGAGTACTTCGACGACGCGCACCGCGAAGCGACCGTCATGGACATCGTGCGCCGGTACAACCGGCCGCAGTCGAGCACATCCGAACTGCTTTCGAGCCTCGTCGAACTGGGGTTGCTGCACAAGGATCCCTACTCGCGCGCCTACAGCCTGACCCCGCGCGCGGCGCTGATCGGTACTTCGGGCCAGCCTGAACTGGTCCGTGACGGCCGCATCGTGCGGCTGATGGACCGCCTCGTCGCGCAGACCGGGCTATCGGTGGCGCTGCACTCGATGGTCGGGCTCGATGCCCAGATCGTCAACTGGCGCCATGGCCCGCGCGCCCCGGCTGCCACCCGCGAACTGGCGGGCGGCGTCAAGGAACCGCTGGCCCGCAGCGCGCCGGGCTGGCTGATGCTCTCGACCGTCGGGCGCCAGCGCTGCGAGGGGATGGTGCGCCGCCTCAACGCCGAAGCGGCCGAGCAGGACAAGTTCGCCTTTTCCGAGATGATGGCCCGCATCGACGCCTGCCGCGACCCGCGCCACCTGTTCGGCCCCGCGGGCTTCGCCACCGGCGCCGATGCGCTGAGCGGCCTCGTCCCGCGCCAGCCCGAGGGCCATCCCCTGGTCGTCAGCATCGTCTACGGCAAGGACGACAAGGTGAACCCCGAAGCGCTGTTCCAGTGCCTGAGCGACGCCATGCGTGCCTGCCTGCCCGACCCGGTGGCCCACCACCCCCAGTCGAGCGTCGAGCAGTTCTCGCACGCGGCCTGATTTATACATTCCAACGGGAAAGGGCCTCGCGGGCATGCTCGCGGGGCCTTTTTCCTTGCCGTCTTTCAGCGCCCGCGCGCATCGGCCCCGCGCATCGCCATCGTGCCCGCGATTGCCGCCGGAGCCGGATTGAACGCCCTTCGGACCTGTGTTCAGGACCGTGGTGAAGGACAACGATAAGCCCCGGGAAAGCCTGCCATGAACTTCGATCTCACCGACGAACAGGAAATGATGCGCGATACCTTCGCGCGCTTTCTCGACGAGCATTCCAGCATGTCACGCGTCCGCAAGGCGCAAGAGACGGACGGGTTAGATCCGGCGCTGTGGAGCGGCCTTGCCGAACTCGGGGCCTTCGCCATGCGCGTGCCCGAGGATGCGGGCGGCATGGACCTTGGCCTGTTCGATGCGGCGCTGCTGATGGAGGAGGCCGGGCGCACACTCGTCTCCGGGCCGCTTCCCGAGGCGCTGGTAGCGGCGCGGCTGCTCGGCCAGTTCGGTGGACGGGACGCATTGCTGGAGGCCGCGATCGGCGGCGAGGCGATCGTGACCATCGCCATGCACGATGCTGCGCAGCAATCGCGGCAGTGGATCGCGGGCGGTGCGGTAGCAAAGGCCATCATTTCGCGGCGCGGATCGGACGTGGTGCTCATCACCGGCTTCGATGGCAAAGCCGAGGCCAACCTCGCCGCCACGCCCATGGCCCAGATCGACCTTGCTGCGGGCGATAGCCTCGTGCTCGGTTCGGGCGAGAAGGCGCTCGCCCTGTTCGCCGCCGCGCTGGAGGAGTGGAAGCTCTACATGGCGGTCGCGCTGTCCGGAATCGGGCGGCAGGCGCTGCAGATGGCCGCCGTCTACGCGGGCGAGCGCAAGGCGTTCGGGCAGTTGATCGGCACTTTCCAGGGCATCTCGCACCCTCTCGCCGACCTCCTGTGCGACGTCGACGGCGCCAAGTTCCTCGCATGGAAGGCGATCCGGAACATCCACGATAACGCCGAAGAGGCCGCCGCGACGATCTCGCTCGCCTATTGGTACGCCTGCGATGCTGCGGCGCGATCGGTGGCGCAAGGCCTCCACACCTTCGGCGGCTACGGGCTGTCGAACGAGTACGACGTCCACCTCTACAATCTGCGGGCGAAAGCCTGGCCCTTGATGGCCGGCGACCCTGCGCTCGCTCTGGAAGAAGCCGGACGCCGCCTCTACGCCGGCGAAACGGTAGCCCTGCCCGCTTCGGGCGAAGTGCCTCTGGATTTCGACCTTGGCGACGAAGCCCGTCAGGTCTGCGCCGAGATCGCCGAACTCTTCGCGACGAAAGTCACGGCCGAGCAGAAGGCCAGGTTCCACTATTCCTGGGAAGGCTACGTCCCCGAAGTCCACAAGATGCTGGCGGAGCACAGCCTGCTGTTCCCCGGCCTGCCCGAGCATCTGTCCGGCCGCAAGATAACCCCTTACGCCCGCATCGCGGCGATGGGCGAGATGGAGCGGCAGGGCTACAACACGCCGGGCGCCAACGTCGCGGCGATGGTCGCGATGATGATCGACAAGTACGGTTCGGACGAACTCAAGGCCGAAGTGCTGCCGAAGATCGTCGGCGGCGATGTGCTGTGCTCGCTCGGCTATTCGGAGCCTTCATGTGGCTCGGACGTCTTCGCCGCACAGTGCAAGGCGACGCAGCTGGAGGACGGCTCCTGGCGCATCGACGGCACCAAGATGTGGACCAGCGGCGCCAACCTTTCGAGCTACGTACTGATGCTCACGCGCACCAACCCCGACGTGGCGAAGCACAAGGGGCTGACGATGTTCATCGTCCCCCTCAAGACCGAAGGCGTGACGGTTCAGGCCGTCCACACCTTCCAGGACGAGCGAACCAACATCACCTTCTACGACGGCGTGGTGATCCCGGATTCCTGGCGCCTGGGCGAGATCGACGGCGGCACGAAGACGATGAGCGCCGCGCTGGAACTGGAGCACGGCGGCGGTTTCTCCAAGGTCATGAAGGCGATGATCGAGGCGGCCGAGGAAGTGACCCGCGAACTCGGCATCGACGGCGAGGTGCGCACCCGGTGCCGCCTGGCGCGCAGCGTGGCGCACTTGTGGATCTCGGACATGCTGACGTACCGCGCGCAGTGGTCCAGCATCGAAAAGAAGCCGAACCACGCCTTCGGGCCGATGTCGAAGATGTACTCCTCCGAGAAGTTCCTCAGCGACAGCCGCGACCTGCTGGACCTGACCGCGCCGCTCTCGCTCTCCAAGCGCGAGGGGGCAGTCGCGCTGCTCAACCAGTGTTACCGTCATGCGGCGGGCACGACGATCTACGGCGGCACCAGCGAGGTGCACCGCTCGATGGTCGCCGAACGCGGGCTCGGCCTGCCGCGAACGCGGGGGTGAGTTATCTCAATTCGTCATTGCGAGCGCAGCGAAGCAATCCAGGGCAGTCTTGCGCCGCTCTGGATTGCTGCGCTGCGCTCGCAATGACGAATTTGGGTTATGGAAGACATGGGCCGCTGGCTTGGGAGTAATGCACAAGTGACTGAAGACGCACCGCACCTGCTGACCGAGGAAACAGACGGCATTCTCGTCGCCACGCTCAACCGGCCGGACAAGCTCAACGCCATCAGCCGCGAAATGATGGACCTCCTCTCCGAAGCCGTGCTGCGCCTGCGCGAGCGGGCGGACCTCAAGGTCATGCTGATCCGCTCCGCCGGGCGCTACTTCAGTTCGGGCGCGGACCTTCGCGGCGGCAACCGCAACATCCAGTCCGAAGCCAACGTCGCCGCCAACTCCGCCAGCAAGATCCGCGAGAACCATCGCCTCAACCTCAACACCATGCAGCAACTCTGGGACGAGATGGAGCATGTCGAGAAGCCCATCGTCGCCGCGCATCATGCGATATGCGTGGGCGGCGGGCTGGAGATGAGTCTGTCGTGCGACTTCCGCCTCGCGGCGAAAAGCGCGGCCTATGCCTTCCCGGAGGGGCTGTTCGGGGTGCTGCCGGCCTCCGGCGGCGTCTCGCGGTTGACGCGGATTTGCGGGCCGCACTGGGCGCGTTGGCTCATCATGGCCAACAAGCCCGCCAGCGCCGACATGGCCCTGACCATGGGGCTGGTCCACCAGGTCTACGAGGACGAAACGTTCGAGGCCGAGGTGATGGACTTCTGCCGTCATCTCGCGAAGCAGAACGGCGAGCAGATGGGCGCGGCAAAGGTGGCGATCGAACTCTGCGCCGAGCTGGGCCGCGACTCCGGGCGGCATGTCGAGCGCATGGGCAACAGCGCCCTGATGCTGAACCCGGACTATATCAAAGGCATGGAGGCCTACCTGAAGGGCGTAGGCGGCAAGACGAAGTAGGGCCGAGTTCCTCCCCGAGCTTGTCTCGGGGAGGGGGACCGCCGCGAAGCGGTGGTGGAGGGGAAGCGTTCGAACAATTCCCCTCCATCAGCCCTGACGGGCTGCCACCTCCCCGAGACACACTTGGGGAGGAATTACTGCCTCGCGTCGCTGATCGCGAATTCCATCAGCCTCGCGCCCGGCACCAGATAGCGGTCCTCGCTCAGTTCCGGCTCGATGCCCACCAGCTTGCGCAGTTCCTTGTCGGTCACCAGTGTCACTGAACGCTCGATGCCGATCATCACCATCGTCGCCATCGAGGTATGCGGCCCCAGCCCTACGGCCTCATCGCTCATCTGCTGCACGAGCAGCGCGATGATCGGGCGGCTGCTGCGGATGCGGTGCGCCATCATGCGCGCGTCCTGCTGGTCCGCCAGTGCATTGCGCAAGTGGAGCAGCCGCGAATGCCGTGCCCAGAACCCGTGGTAGGCCCGGACGAAACCATAGCAGCGCGCATAGAGATCCTCGTCCGGCCAACGCTCGCGCACCAGCGAGAGATAATCGTCCTCGGCCGTGGCCATCACCGGGTCAAGCACCGCCAGCAGCAGTTCGGTCATGTCGGTGAAGTAGTTGTACACCGAGGTCATCCCCAGCGACGCCCCCCGCGCCACGCGGGCGAGCGTCACAGGTTCCTCCGAATCCTCGATCAGCTCGATCGCCGCCGCAAGGATGCGCTCTCGCGTAATCCTGCCCTTGCGGCCCAGCCGCTGCCCGCTCAGGTTGTGGCTGACGGCCGCGCAGGCCGTTGCCACCGCGGCCGCCAGCGGCTGGGACAGGCCCGCGAAGTGGTCGGTCTCGCTCTCCTTCCCGGGCATCGCGCCTCAGGCGGCTTCCACCTGGCCGACCGGCCAGGCGAGCAACTTGACGTCGGTGAATTCCTCGATCCCCTCAAGGCCCCATTCGCGGCCCATGCCGCTGGCCTTGAAACCGCCGAAAGGAATGTCGCCGGCGATGCACATGCCGTTGTTCACGCTCATCGAGCCGGTACGGACCTTGCGCGCGATGGTGATCGCGCGATCATGGCTACCCGATACGCCGCCCGAAAGGCCGTAGGAACTTTCGTTGGCGATGCGGATGGCATCCTCGTCATCCGCATAGGGAATGACCACCAGGACCGGGCCGAAGATCTCTTCCTGGGCAATGCGCATGGAATTGGTAACGTCCGCGAAGCAGGTCGGCTCCACGAAATATCCGCCGCCCTTGTCGGGACGGATGTTGCCGCCTGCAAGCAGCGTTGCACCTTCCTGCTGGCCGAGGTCGATGTAGCTTTTCACCCGCTCCATCTGCCGCTTCGATACGACCGGCCCCATGATGTGCGCCGGATTGTCGATATCGCCCCAGTTGTCGCCGAAATTGCCATAGGCGCCCTTGAGAACGGCCTTGGCCTCCTCGTAGCGGCTCTGCGGCACCAGCAGACGCGAGTGGACCGCGCAGCCCTGCCCGGCATGGAACACCAGCATGCTCATCGCCACATCCATGGCGAAGTTCGGCGCATCGTCGAGCACGATCTTGGCCGACTTGCCGCCCAGTTCGAGGAATACGCGCTTCAGCGTCGGGGCGCCCTGTTCCATGATGCGCTTGCCGACGCCGGTGGACCCGGTGAACGAGATCAGGTCGACGCGCGGGTCAGTGACGAGCATCTCGCCCGCCAGCGCGGGGTCCGCGCCGAAGACGACGTTGATGACGCCATCGGGGAAGCCCGCCTCGGCCGCCAGCTCGCCGAAGATCGCGCCCATGCCCGGAGTGTCCGGCGCCGGCTTGAGGATCACCGTGCAGCCGGCCAGCAGCGCCGCCACGACCTTGCCGATGTTGACGTAGAGCGGCACGTTCCACGGCGTGATGGCGCCGACGACGCCCACCGGCTCGCGCACGCCGACACGCTTGTGGATCATGCCGAAGGCCGGTTTCTCGCCGTAGTCCTTCTCCCATTCGAGCTTGTCGAACACGGCCATGTAATCGTCCCAGCCGTCGATCGCCATGCCGACATGGGCACGGCCCACCGCACCCTGCGCCGCGCCGGCTTCGTGGATCGCCAGCTGGCCGAGACGGGGGCGTTCGCGTTCGAACAGTTCGCGGTACTTTTTCACAAGGGCGACGCGCTTCTCGACGTTGGTGGCCCAGTCAGTGTCGTCGAAGGCGCGGCGGGCGGCGGCGATCGCCTCGTTCACGTCGGCGGCGGTGGCGTCGGCGGCCTTGCCGACGGGCGCGCCGGTCCAGGGGCTGATGACGTCGAACGTGGCGCCGCCGGTGGCATCGCGCAGCTTGCCGTCGATGTAGAGCCGGGCGTCGGGAAGAGTGGTCATGGCGTTGTCCTTGCCGAAAGAGTGTTCGATGTCAGATCTTGGGTCAGATCTTGCGCGCGCCGATCGAGACGTGGCTGATGCGCACGTCCGCAGGCAGGTCGATCACCGCGCGGAAAATGCCCGTCGGAGATGCGGAGTGCGAGACCGGCCGCTCCCGCAGGTCCAGCCCGTTCTTCGCGCAGCCCGTATGGAAGCGCATGGCGGCGTCGCGGTCCCAGTTCGGCGAGGACTTGCCCTCATCGTACATCGGCCCCGCACGCAGCAGGGCGACGCGGATACCACTTTCCTCCAATTCGGCTTCCAGCGCGGTGGTGAACATCTCCAGCCCCGCCTTGCTCGCCTGATAGAGCGACAGCATAACGAACGGCACCGCGACGGACTCGCTGCCGACGTTGATGACAAGGCCGCCACTCTCCATCATCGGAATCGCCGCGCGGCAGCAGTAGATCGGGCCTCTGAGGTTGGTATTCAGGATGCCGTCGATCTGCTCGTCGGTGGCTTCCGCCACGGTGAACGGCTCGTAGATACCGGCATTGTTGATGAGCACATCGATCTTCGGATGGACCGCGGCAATCTGCGCGAAAGCAGCGCGAACGGACGCGGCATCGGCGACGTCGCATTGCACACCGAGCGCAGGCGCCCCCAGTTCGTCCGCCAGCGCCTGCACCTTCGACAACGTACGGCCGAGCAGGATCACCGTCTCGCCCTCGCTTGCGAAACGCTGCGCCAGAGCCTTGCCCAGCCCCGATCCGGCGCCTGTGATAACGATGGTCTTGCCCACGCTTCCTCCGCTCCCTTGCCGCCCGCTGCATGGGGGTCGGCTGCTTGTCACACACCATAGCGGCTTGGTTGGGCGCCGCCTATCGCTGGACAACGCGCCGGGGCGATGACCTCAGCCAGCCAGCCGCTCCGCCGCCAGCTTGCGCAGTTCGGCGGTCTTGATCTTGGCGCTGCCGGTGGTTTCGAGATCACCCTCCGCCACGAAGAGGATGCGGCGCGGCAGCTTGTAGCTGGCCAGCTTTTCCTTGGCAAAATCGCGGATCGCCTCGGCGCTGGGTGCGGTGCCCTCCACAGGGACTATGCACGAGACGACGAGTTCTCCGAGCAGCTCGTCGGGCACGCCCACCGTCTGCGAGACTTTCACTTCCGGGTGCGCGCGGATGACCTCGTCGATCTCCAGCGGGGAGACGTTGGCGCCGCCGGTCTTGATGATGTCGTTGAGGCGGCCTTCCCAGAACAGGCGGCCCTCGGCGTCCACATAGCCGCCGTCGGCGGTGCGCAGGAAGCCGTCGTCGTCGGTCGAATCGCTCAGCGGAATGCCGAGGTAACCGAGCATCACCGTCGCCCCCTTCACCGCGACTTCGCCGCGCTCACCCAGCGGCATCGTCGCGCCGGTCAGCGGATCGACGATCTTGATCGTGGAGCCAGCGGTCGGAATGCCGTGAGACTTGCCCGCGACCGCCTCGGGCGTGCCGGACGGATAGACGGTGATGAGGGTGAAGGTCTCGGTATTGCCATAAGCCTGCCCCGGCTCGCGCCAAGTGGTCGAGACGGTGGGCTGGCGCGCGATCGGCATGTTCGCATCAACATAGACCAGTGACGACAGGTCGACGTCGGCGTAGTTCGGCGCGGCCTCAAGCTGCGGCCACTGGTGCGGCCAGGCGAGCGCCATGTTGGCCCGCTCGGCCGTCATCAGGTCGAGCGCCTCGGCGGCATCGAACCAACGTTGCAGCACCAGCGTCCCCCCGCGCGAGAGCGTGCCGCCCAGCGCGCAGGCGAAGTTGCCCGACCAGAAGAAGCCGTTCGCCGACCACGTCCGGGCGGGAAGATCATCGGAAATCGCGTACCACTGCGGCCAGCGCCAGAGCTGCAGGCACACCCCGCGGTGCGCGCTGAGAATACCCTTGGCCTTGCCGGTCGAGCCCGAGGAGAACAGCAGGATGCCGGGATCGGCGGGCGAGACCGCGTCGCTCGCGGCGAGCACGAGGTCTTCGGCCACATCGCGGCCGCGCGCGAGGAAGGCGCCCTGCCCCTCGATCATGCCCAGCGGCTCGTCACTGTCGACCATCGCCGCATAGCGCAGGAACGGGAACGTGCGCGAGGCGAGCGCGCCGGGCTTGGCGGTCAAGACTTCGGGCTCCAGCCCCGCCAGCATTTCGGCGAAGTCCTTCTTCAGCACCGAGCGCTCGAGCAGCAGCACCGAGACGCCCGAGGCCTTGAGCACCACTTCCAGTTCGGTCGGCGTGAAGAAGGTGCTGATCGGCGTCGCCACGCACCCGGCCAGCGCTGCACCGAACACGGCGGCAAGGAATTCGGGGCGGTTGGTCATCAGCACGCCCACGCGCGTGCCCTTGCCGGTGCCGAGCGCCAACAGCGACTTCGCGACCTCCAGCGAGCGGGCGTAGAGATCGTCGTACGTCCAGCGCACGACCTCCCCATTCAGGTGGATCACCGCAGCCTCTCGCGGGCCGTAGTGCGCAGTGACCTCGCGCACGTAGCCGCCCAGCGTCAGCGCGCCGATGCCCTGTTCCTCGCCGAGAGGAATGCCGTGGACGACCGAAAGGCCGTCCACCACCTTGACCGAAGCCGTCATGCCGTCCTCTTCGCTATGCTTACGTCAGGCGTTCACGTCGACGATGAAGCGGCCCTTGACCTCGCCCGACATGAACTTCTTCGCGGCCTCCACCGCATCACCAAGGCCGATGGTCTGGCCGATGGTGTCGAGCGCGGCGGGATCGAGATCCTTCGCCAGACGGTCCCATGCCTTCAGACGCTTGGCCTTCGGCGCCATGACGCTGTCAATGCCGAGCAGTGCCACGCCGCGCAGGATGAACGGCATCACCGTCGCCGGAAGGTCCGCACCCTGCGCCAGACCGCAGGCCGCCACCGCGCCGCCGTACTTCGTCTGCGCGCAGGCATTGGCGAGGGTGAAGCTGCCAGCCGTATCGACGACACCCGCCCAGCGCTCCTTCTGCAGCGGCTTGCCCTTCTCGGCCAGTTCGGCGCGGTCGATGATGGTTTCGGCGCCGAGCGCCTTGAGATAGTCCGCCTCGCCCGGCTTGCCGGTCAGCGCGGCGACCGAATAGCCCAGCTTCTTGAGGATCGCGATGGCGACCGAGCCGACGCCGCCGGTGGCGCCGGTGACGAGCACCTCGCCCTGATCCGGGGTCACGCCGAAATCGACCAGCGCATCGACGCACAGCGCCGCCGTGTAGCCCGCCGTGCCGATCGCCATCGCCTGCGCCGGGGTGAAGGCCGAAGGCAGCGGCACCAGCCAGTCGCCCTTGAGCCGCGCCCTCTGCGCGAGACCGCCCCAGTGGACTTCGCCCACGCCCCAGCCGTTGAGGACGACGGTGTCGCCCGCTTTCCAGTCGCCATGGCTGCTCTCGGTCACGGTGCCGACGAGGTCGATGCCGGGCACCATCGGGAACTTGCGCACGACCGGCGAGGCGCCGGTGATCGCGAGGCCGTCCTTGAAGTTGAGCGTCGAGTAGGCGACGTCGATGGTCACGTCGCCTTCGGGCAGCGCGCTTTCGTCCAGCTGCTGGAGGCCGACGGTCTGGCCCTGTTCGGTCTTGTCGATGACGATGGCGGAAAACATCTCTGGCGAACTCCCTCTTCGGCCCGATACGGGGTCGAACTCGCCTGCCGTGCTGACGGGTTCGGACCCCATGCGTCAATGCCGGCGGGACATGGCATCGCGGAGGCGAAATGGAAGTGGCTCGCCGAGGGGGCTTCGACAAGCTCAGCCTGAGCGGGGTTGGGAAGTTTACACTGCTTCAAACGGGGGCTGTGAGGTTTACACCACTTCCGCTCACCCTGAGCTTGTCGAAGGGTCAGGCACGGCCTGTCGAAGCCCCCTCACCGCGAGACTACGCAGCCCCATCCTCCGCCGCCAGCCGCGCCGCCACTTCGGGAAAGCGCGAGGCGTTCATCGAGCCGTACATCGAGAGGCGCAAAATCTCGTGGCTGAAGCGCTTGGTGAGGGCATTGCGCTCCTCCTCGTTCGCCGCGTGCGCACGCGCGAAGATCGGCCAGAAGAACACGCCGGCAAGGTTCATCACCGAGAACACCTCGGCATCGATCCCCGGCATCGCCAGCTTGGTATCGGCAAAGCGCTGCAGCGATCCCGCATACTCGCGCCAGAACGGGTCCTGGCTGGGGTCCGGCGAGGCCAGCACCTGCTGCAGCCAGACGCGGCAGATTTCCGGGTTCTCCATGGCGAAATCGCAAAGGCGGTCGGTGAGCGCGGCGGTATCGACTTCCTCGACGCGGCGATCGCCGATCGTCTCCGGATCGCCGAACACGGCGCGGAACAGCTTGTCCGAAACCCACTGGATCGTCGCCTCGATCAGCTTCTCGCGCGTTTCGAAGTGCTGGTAGGCCGTACCCCGGTTGACGGCCGCCAGATGCGCCACCGCAGACAGGCTGACCCCCTCAAGCCCGTCCTTTGCGAGCAGGTTGCTGGCCGCCTCGAGGATCGTCTCGCGCGTCGCGATCGGATCCCTGACCCTGCGCCTGGTCCTCGCTTCCATGTCTGCCCCCGATTACCCGTAAAAGGGGGCGGCTATAGCGAGGGTGTCACTGAACAGCAATGTTGACTGAGATGTGATACACAATCGATAGCAAAATGCCGTGGGGGCGATTCCGGCGCCCCCCGCCCTCAGTTCGTCATTGCGAGCGAAGCGAAGCAACCCAGGGCGGCGTGATGCTGCCCTGGGTTGCTTCGCTTTGCTCGCAATGACGAGGAGTGGTGGCTCAAACCAACGCCGCGACCTCGCGCAGCACCATCTCGGCGTGCTCCTTCCGGCAGATCAGCAGGTCGGGCATGTAGACGTCCTCGCGGTTGTAGACCAAAGGCGAACCGTCGATGCGCGAGACATGCAGCCCCCAGCCGAGGGCGACAGCCGCAGGCGCGCAGCTGTCCCACTCGTACTGCCCGCCCGAGTGCAGGTAGATGTCCGCCTGCCCGAGCAGGATTGCCATGGCCTTGGCCCCGGCCGAGCCCATCGGCACCAGTTCAGCACCGATCGTCTCCGCCACGCTGGTGGCCTCTTTCGCGGGCCGGGTGCGGCTGACAACCATGCGCAGCTTTTCCGGCGCGGGCGGAACCTCGCCCGGCTGGTCCGAGCGCAGCACGAGGTCGGCGCCCGGTAGCGCCACCGCGCCCAGCACCGGCACGCCGTCCACCGCAAGGCCGACATGGACCGCCCAGTCGGCGCGCTCCTCGCCGTATTCGCGCGTGCCGTCCACGGGGTCCACGATCCACACCCGGCTCATGGAAAGGCGCTCGGCGTTGTCCTTCTCTTCCTCGGAGAGTAGGCCGTCCTCGGGACGCTGCTCACGCAGGGCGTGGCAGAGGAACTGGTTGGCGGTCTGGTCGCCCGCCTTGCCCAGTGCTTTCCCTCCGAACAGGCCAGAGCCGCGCACGCTGAGGAGGATCTTGCCCGCCTCGTCCGCCAGCTTCGCCGCGAGATCGCCGTCGGTATAGGCCATCAGGCGTCTCCCAGCAGGGTGTTGACGATGAGTTCGGCCGCTTCCTCCGGCGAGATCACCGTCGTGTCGATCCGCACCTCGGGATTGCGCGGCGCTTCGTAAGGGCTGTCGATGCCGGTGAAGTTCTTCAGTTCACCGGAACGCGCCTTCTTGTAGAGACCCTTGACGTCGCGCGCCTCGGCGACCTTCAGCGGGGTGTCGATGAATACCTCGATGAACTCGCCCTCGGGCAGCATCGCGCGCACCATCTCACGGTCCGCCTGGAACGGCGAGATGAACGCGGTGATGACGATCAGCCCCGCGTCGGTCATCAGCTTCGAGACTTCGCCCACGCGGCGGATGTTCTCGATGCGGTCGGCCTCGGTGAAGCCCAGGTCCTTGTTCAGACCGTGGCGCACGTTGTCCCCGTCGAGCAGGAAGGTGTGCCGGTTCATCCGGTGCAGCTTCTTCTCGACCATGTTGGCGATCGTGGACTTGCCCGAGCCCGAAAGACCGGTGAACCACAGCACGGCCGGCTTCTGGTTCTTGAGCCCCGCGTGCTGCTTGCGATCGATGTCGACAGCCTGCCAGTGCACGTTCTGCGAACGGCGCAAGGAGAAGTTGAGCATGCCCGCCGCGACGGTGGCGTTGGTCATCTTGTCGATCAGGATGAAGCCGCCGAGCGTGCGGTTGTCGGCATAAGGCTCGAAGACGACCTGCTTGTCGGTGGTCAGTTCCGCCACGCCGATGGCGTTGAGGTCCAGCGTCTTGGCCGCCATGTGCTCCATGGTGTTGACGTTGACGGTGTACTTGGGCTCGGCCACGGTCGCGGAGACCTGCTGCGTGCCCAGCTTGAGCCAGTAGGCGCGGCCGGGGATCAGCGCCTCGTCGGCGAGCCACACGATCGTCGATTCGAACTGGTCGGCGGTCTGCGGCGGATTGTCGGCGACCGAGATGACCGAGCCGCGCGAGCAGTCGATCTCGTCTTCGAAGCACACCGTAACCGACTGACCCGCAACGGCTTCGTCGAGATCGCCGTCATAGGTAACGACGCGGGTGATCGCGCTGGTCTTGCCCGAGGGCAGTACGCGGATCTTGTCGCCCGGCTTGACGCTGCCCGTCGCGATGAGACCCGAGAAGCCGCGGAAGTCGAGGTTGGGACGGTTCACCCACTGCACCGGTAGGCGCAGCGGCTTGTCGGCATCGACCGAGGAGAGAACCTCGACGGTTTCGAGGTGCTCCACCAGCGTCGGCCCCTTGTACCAGGGCGTATTGGCCGAAGCCGTGGTGATGTTGTCGCCCTTGAAGCCGGAGATCGGCATCGCGGTAAAGCTCTCGATCCCGATCGACCTGGCGAACTCGGCGTAGTCCTTGACGATACCGTCGAACACGGCCTGGTCGTAGTCGACGAGGTCCATCTTGTTCACCGCCAGGACGATGTTCTTGATGCCGATCAGGTGGCACAAGTAAGAATGGCGACGCGTCTGCACCAGCACGCCCTTGCGCGCATCGATCAGGATCACCGCGAGGTCGGCGGTCGAGGCGCCGGTCACCATGTTGCGGGTGTACTGTTCATGCCCCGGGCAGTCGGCGACGATGAACTTGCGCTTCTCGGTGTTGAAGAAGCGGTAGGCCACGTCGATGGTGATGCCCTGTTCGCGCTCGGCAGCGAGGCCGTCGACGAGGAGCGCGAAGTCGATCTCCTGCCCCTGCGTACCGACCTTCTTGGAGTCGGCGGTAAGCGCGTCGAGCTGGTCCTCGAAGATCATCTTCGAATCGTAGAGCAGGCGCCCGATCAAGGTGGACTTGCCGTCGTCGACGCTGCCGCAGGTGATGAAGCGCAGCATCGTCTTGTGCTCGTGCTGGACGAGGTACGCGTCGATGTCCTCGGCGATCAGGCTGTCGGTGACGTAGCGGGCTTCGGCAGTTTCGATAGTGTCAGTCATGTATCACACTCCGTCATGCTGAACTTGTTTCAGCATCCATCGCGCCAATCAGGCCGATGGTCTCCGACGAGAAATGGACCCTGAAACAGGTTCAGGGTGACGAGGGAAAAGTACGAGAAGGCAGCGGCTTAAAAATACCCCTGCTGCTTCTTCACTTCCATGCCGGCGCCGCCGGCGTCCTTGTCGATGGCGCGGCCCTGTCGCTCGCTGGTGGTGGTGAGCAGGGTTTCCTGAATCACCTCGGGCAGCGTCTTCGCCTCGCTCTCCACTGCACCCGTCAGCGGGTAGCAGCCCAGCGTGCGGAAGCGGATCGAGCGCTCGACCGGCACTTCGCCGTCCTTGAGCGGGAAGCGTTCGTCATCGACCATCAGCAGCATACCGTCGCGCTCCACCGTGGGGCGCTTGTCCGCGAAATAGAGCGGGACGATGGGGATGTCGTTGAGGTGGATGTACTGCCAGATATCCAGCTCGGTCCAGTTGGAGATCGGGAACACGCGGATCGATTCCCCGCGTGCCTTGCGGGCATTGTAGAGGTTCCACAGCTCCGGCCGCTGGTTCTTCGGGTCCCAGCCGTGCGAGGAGGTGCGGAACGAGAAGATGCGCTCCTTGGCGCGGCTCTTCTCCTCGTCGCGGCGGGCGCCGCCGAAAGCCGCATCGAAGCCGTGCTTGTCGAGCGCCTGCTTCAGACCTTCGGTCTTCCACATGTCGGTGTGGAGCGCACCGTGGTCGAAGGGATTGATGCCTTTCTCGGCCGCTTCCGGGTTCTGGTAGACCAGCAGCTCCATGCCGCTGTCACGCGCCATCTTGTCGCGCAGCTCGTACATCGCCTTGAATTTCCACGTGGTGTCGACATGGAGCAGCGGGAACGGCGGCGGCGAGGGATAGAACGCCTTGCGCGCAAGGTGCAGCATCACCGCGCTGTCCTTGCCCACGGAATAGAGCATCACCGGCTTCTCGGCCTCGGCGACGACTTCGCGGATGATATGGATGGCTTCGGCCTCGAGTCTGTCGAGGTGCGTCAGGGTCTTCATCAGGATCTCTGGTCCTTTGGCCTTCGCAGGGTCGCCCTCTTGTTGGGCTCGAATCGCTCTTTGCAAGGATGACAAATCGCAGAACCTCCCATATGGGAGGTAGGTATGGCTCTGACATCCAACGACGAGACAGATTTGCTGCTGCCGCTGATAGCGGGGATTGGCGACAAGGCGCAGTTTGCCGAGTTTCTCGAGCGCCTGCGTCGCCGGAGCGATGCCGAGTACGTCAGCATCGTGATGAAGCAGGGCGACGGCCCGCATGCCCAGATCACCGACTTCCACGCCGGACGCGACTTGCGCAGCGAGGCGCGCGAACTCGATCCGTTCGAGATGCATGCGCTGGAGCGCCTGCACTACGACCAGCTGCGCCCGGGCCGCGTCTACAGCGTCGGCGAGTTCGTGGACCACGATCCCGTCTTCCGGGCCGACCGCCTGGCCAAGATGGCGCGCCTCGGCATCGCCGACGAGCGGGTGGTGCGCCTGCCGCGTGTCGCGGAGACCGATGCATGGCTTATCCTCGCCCGCGCTAAACCTTGCGAGGCGGCGGACAGCGCCCTGCTCTCCTCGCTCGCGCCTTACGTGGAGGCGGCGCTGCGCAGCTATGTCGCGCTGGAGCACCACCGCATCCGCGCCAGCGTCAGTGCGCAGGGCATGGCGCGCAGCGCTACGGCGTGGATGGTGTTCGACCGCGAGGCCCGGCTATTGGCCATCGACCCGCGCCTCGATGCATGGATGCGCGGGAATCTCGGCTACACGCCGCGCGTGGGGGAGCGCCTGCGCGATCTCGGCGTCCATGCGGAGCGTGAACTGGGCGGGGCAGCCGCGCTGTTCGCCTCGTCGACGCCGCCCCCGCCGCGTGCGGTGATGCTGCATGAGGACCCTCGACTGGAAGCGCTGCTGACGGCCACCAGCGACATGCCGCGCCCCTCGATGCTGGCGCTGTGCCGCCTGCCCAATGCCAGAACGCCGGCCAGCGTGGAACGCCTCGCCCGCCTGTTCGAGCTGCCCCCGCGCGAGGCCCAGCTGGCGATCGCGCTGAACGAGGGGCAGTCTATCGCCGAGGCGGCCGAAAGCATGGGCCTGACGCTGGAAACGGTGCGCAATTATTCCAAGCGCCTCTACGCCAAGCTGGGCGTGCGCGGGCAGGCGGAACTGGTGCGGCTGGTCAGCGACAGCGTGGCGGTGATGGGATAGCCGTTCAACCGTCATTGCGAACGAAGCGAAGCAATCCAGGGCCGCATAAACCGCCCTGGATTGCTTCGCTACGCTCGCAATGACGGCGCTATGTGGTTCACCCCCACAGCGCCTCGGCCGCCGCCAGCCCCTGCTCGCCGCGCCCGCCCAGTTCGGCGGTCAGCAGCTTGAGGCGATAGGTCCACAAGTGCAGCGGATGTTCCAGCGTCATGCCCATGCCGCCAAGGAACTGGTGGTAGTCGTAGCACACACGCTTCGCCGCCTCCTGCGCATGCAGCAAGGCCAGCGCGGCGTCGCCGGGATCGCCGGTCCCGGCTGCACGCAGGGCGAGCCAGTAGACCGAATTGGTCATGACCTGATCCTCGGCCAGACGATGCCGCATGCCCTGAAAGGTGGCCAGCGGGCGGCCGAACTGCTTGCGCTCTGACACGTAAGTCACCGTAGACGCCAGCGCCGCGCCCAGCAGGCCCGCGGCTTCGGCCGCGATTCCCACGCGCCACGACCGCAGCACTTCGGCAGGATCGACCTCATGCGCGGTCATCGCATCCGGCAGACCGGTCAGGAACGCCACGGGATAGGCATAAAGCGCATCCTCCTGCGCCGCCGCGATCACACTCTCGTCCGCCTTGAAGCTGCGCACGCCCGAAGGCCCGACGATCACGACGCTCGCCCCCGGCCGCAGGAAACGCACCGGACCAGCCGTGCGCCCCTCCTCGACCAGACACAGCGGACGCGGCAGGTCCGGATCGATCAGCGGGCGCACGAAGGACGAGGCCGCCGCCTCTAGTGCAAAGGGCAGCCGCGCCAGCTTCTCCACCACCAGCGCGGCGGTGACGGGGCCGAGTTCCTCAACCATCAGGACGTCGAGAAACCCGTTCTCGACCAGCGCCGCGTCAAGTTCCGCGCTTTCGAGCGTGAGGCCGGCATCGTGCAGCGGAACGCCCGCGTAAGGCCGCGCGAGGCTGTCGATGAAGTCGAGGACCTGCCGCTGGTCCTCGTTGAGGGACAAGTGCATCAGCGCGGCTCCCGGGGCAGTTCCAGCACGTCACTGGCGATGATGTTGAGCTGGATTTCCGCCGATCCCGCCGCCACGCCCGCGACGATCCCGCGCTGGTGGTGCATCTTGAGATACGGCGAGGCCCCCGCGAGCGCTTCGGGCAGGAACTCGACGACGAATTCGCACACCGCGCGCTCGGCCATGACGGTGGCGTAGCGCGCGGAACTGGACTCCGCACCGATGGCGAGGCCCTCGACGCGCTTCTGGACGACGGCGTAGTTCGCCGTGCCCGCCGCCTCGCACAGCGCGGCACAACGCGCCGCCTCGATCCTCACATGTTCGCGCGTAAAGCGCCCCTGCTCCTTGAGCATCGCCACGGCCCGGTCGAGCGCCGCGCGCGCCAGCGTGAAGCGCGGGATGCCGAGGCGCTCGTTGCGCAGCGAATAGGCGACGATCTCCCAAGCCTGCCCTTCCTCGCCGAAGCGGGCGGTTTCGGGCACGGTCACGTCGTCGAAGAAGACTTCGTGAATGTCGCCCTCGCCGATCAGCGAGGGGATCTGGCGCACGGTGATGCCGGGCGTGTCCATCGGCACGAGGATGATGGTGATGCCCTTCTTGCGGTCGTCGCTGGTGCGCGTCAGCAGGAAACAGGTGTCGGCAAGGCCCGCATAGCTGGTCCAGATCTTCTGCCCGTTGATGACGTAGTTGCCATCGCTCAGCGTGGCTCGCGTCCGCAGCGAGGCTAGGTCCGACCCGGCGTCAGGTTCCGAAAAACCCTGACACCACAGCGATTCCCCGCGCGTGATCGGCTCCAGATAGCGCGCCTTCTGCTCCGGCGTGCCGTACTTCTCCAGCGTCGGGCCGATCCAGTTGACGTTCATGTACTGGCCGCCGCGCGGCTCGCCGGCGATCCACATCTCTTCGGACAGGATCTGCTGTTCCCACGGACCCAGGCCCTCGCCGCCCATCTCGACCGGCCAGTGCGGGAAGAGGATGCCCGCCTCGGCCAGCTTGACGCAGAAGTCGCGCGCGAAGGCGGTCAGCGTCGGGGACGCAGGGCCGTGTTCCGAGAATTTCTCCCAGTCCTCGGGCAGGTTGGCGTGCAGGAAGCCCCGGATCTTGTGCCGGAAGGCGTCCTGCCTGGCGGTCCATTCGAATTGCATCGGGGCGGCGCCCTCCTCTCAGCCTTTCGTTAGGCACAGGCAGCCTCGCCCCACAACCGCCGGGGCGTCGGAATCGCTGGCGCGATTGCGCATCGACCACTTGTGCTGGAAATCGCCTGCGGAGTACCGCAAGGACACAGCGAAGAGATAAGAAAGGACACGGGTGAGCGAGAAGGCATTCGTCGCGGTGGCGAAACTCGATGAAGTTCCGCAGGGCGGCAAGAAAGTGGTCGAGGTGGGCGGGATCAGCGTGCTCCTCGTCGGCGCGCGGGATCAGGTCTACGCGGTGCGCAACTTGTGCAGCCACGCCTACGAAACGCTGGAATGCGGCCGCGTGCGCGCGGGGTGGATTTCCTGCCCGGTCCACGGCGCACGCTTCGATCTGGAGACCGGCAAGCCGATAAACCCGCCCGCCTCGATGCCGATCGATACTTATGAGGTGCGGATCGAGGGCGACGTGATCGAGGTGGCGGTCTAACCTCCCGATATCGCCCGCGCGTACCGCCCCTTATGGACGCGCCGCCGTGCCCCGTGCTTGGACGGTGGCCATGACCGATACGCCCAATCTCGAAGCGCTGCGCTGCGAAGTGCGCGCCTTCCTAGCCGCCGAGGCGCCGACCGGCTGGCGCGACGCGAGCCGCACGCAGGACGACTTCGTCCGCACCCAGCGCGACTGGTTTACGCGGCTTGTGAAAGGCGGCTACGCCATCCCGCACTGGCCTGCCGCGTTCCCGGGCGGCGGCCGCAGCCTGGCCGAGCAGAAAGTGATCTACGAGGAACTGGCGAAGGCAGACTGCCCGCGCCTGCTGCTCTCCTTCGTCTCGACGTACCATGCTTTCGCAACGTTGCACGAATGTGCGACCCGGGAGCAGCAGGACCGCTACCTCCCACGCATCCTCGAGGGCGAGACATGGTGTCAGGGCTTCTCCGAGCCCGGCGCCGGATCGGATCTCGCCGCCATCAAGACCAGGGCGGAGCGCAAGGGCGACGTTTATGTCGTCAACGGCCAGAAGGTCTGGTCGACGATGGCGCAGTTCGCGCAACGGTGCCTGCTGCTGGTGCGCACCTCATCCGATGGTCCCAAGCAGGCGGGCATTACGTACCTGCTGATGGACATGAAAGCGCCCGGCGTCTCTGTCCGCCCGATCCACCAGATCCAGGGCGACGAGGAATTCGCCGAGATCTTCCTCGACAACGTGGAAATCCCCGTCTCCGAGCGCGTCGGCGAGGAAGGCAAGGGCTGGGCCGTGGCCCAAGCGACGCTCGCTTCCGAGCGGGGACTGACGTTGATGGAATTGTCCTACCGGATGCGCGGCGCCCTCACCCGGATCGCCGATCTGATCCGCGAAACCGGCCGCGGCGAGGATCGCGGGTACTTGCGCGATTTCGGCGAACTGGTGACGCAAGTGGACGCCGTGTGCGCCGTGGCCGACCAGTTCCTCGACAACCGCATCAAGGGCATTGAGCGGGTCGGCGACGCCTCGATCGTCAAGAACAGCTACAGCCGGGCGCTCAGGGCCTATGCGAAGCTGGGCCTGCGGCTTGGCGGCATCGCGGAGCAATACGTAGCGCCGATCACCTTCGGCGACCTCAACACCGGCAACTGGATGGCGGACTTCATGAACTCCTACGCCTGGACCATCGCCGGGGGCAGCGAGGAAGTGCAGCGCAATATCATCGCCGAGCGCATGCTCGACATGCCGCGCGAGCCGAAAGCCTGGGTGGCCTGACATGATCGAACTGAACGAACTGACCGACGCCGCGCAGAAGGCGTTTCCTGCCGATGCACTCTCCCCCGGCCGCGACGAAAGCTGGCGGCTGGTGGCGGAGATGGGCTGGCTGATGGTGCGCCTGCCCGAGGAAGACGGCGGACTCGGCCTTGATCGAGAGGCTTCCGCCGCGATCCATTTCGAGATGGGCCGCGTGTTGGCGACAACGCCGCTGATTCCGGCGCAACTGGGCCTGCAGGCCGTGCTGGCGAGCGAGATTGCGGCGCGGGTCGAGTGGCTGGAAAGGTTGGCGGGGGGCGAATACGCCCCCCTGCACCTGCTCCCCGCGAAGCTGGAGGCGGCACCGAACGGCACGCTTTCGGGCGTAGTCGGCGGTGTGTTCGATGCGGACATGGCGGTGGCGGTCGTTGCGAAGCTGCCGGGCGGCTATGCCCTCGTGCCGACCGATGCGCCTAGTGTTTCTATCGTGGAGCGCGCGATCTGGGACCCCAGCCGGCGCCTGTTCGACATCGTTCTTGATGGATACGCGCCCGATCCGGCACTCATGCTCACCGATGCGGACGGCGCTGCAGCGCTGCACGACGCGCTGGCGCCCGAAGCGCACCTTGCCGTCGCCGCCGACTGCCTCGGTGCCGCGAATGCGGCATTGGAACTCACCATCGAATACATGAAGATGCGCCGCCAGTTCGACCGGCCCATCGCCATGTTCCAGGCTCTCAAGCACCGCGCCGCCGATATGAAGGCGCGCATTGCCGTGGCCGAGGCGCTCCTGTGGAACCGGGTGCGCGACGATGCTGCAACCCTCGTCCAGTGCGGCGCGGCGAAGACGCTCGCGGCGGAGGCCTTCGCATTCGTCACCGAAGAGGCGATCCAGCTTCACGGCGGCATCGGCCTGACCGAGGAACACCCGATCCACCGCTTCATGAAACGCGCGATGCTGAACCTGCAGCTTTGCGGATCGCCAGACCTGTGGAACGAGCGGACGGGGCGAAAGGCGCTGGGCTGACAGATCGGCCGGAGCAATTCGTCGTCCCGGACTTGATCCGGGACCGGTGGTTGTCTTTAGGCGCAGTTCATGCGGCAAGTTATCTAAGCGACGGGTAGGCTGTTCACGGGCAGCAGTCCCGGATCAAGTCCGGGACGACGGTAAGCAACGCCCTGCCCCGCCGCTCGTTGTGCCGGGCATGGCCAAGACTTCCGGACACATCCGCGACAACATAGTCCTCTACGGCGCGCTGGTGGCGAACATGGGCATCGCCGTCGCCAAGTTCGTGGCGGCAGGTATCGGCGGCTCTTCCGCCATGGCGACCGAGGGTGTCCATTCGCTTGTCGACAGCGGTAACCAGATCCTGCTGCTCTACGGCCAGAAGCAGGGCAAGCGCGCAGCCGACGCAGCCCATCCCTTCGGCTACGGGCGCGAGCTGTATTTCTGGGCCTTCGTGGTCGCGATCCTGATCTTCGCGGGCGGCGCGGGCATCTCGATCTACGAGGGCATCGCCCATATCCGCGAGCCGCGCGCCGTCGAGGACCCGACCCTCAGCTACATCGTGCTGGGCATCGCCTTCCTCATGGAGGGCGCATCCTGGGCCATCGCGGTGAAGGAGTTCAACGCGGGCCGCGCCGGACAAAGCTGGTGGCAGGCAATCCGCCGCTCCAAGGACCCGCCGGGCTTCATCGTCCTGTTCGAGGACAGCGCAGCGCTGATCGGCCTCGTCATCGCAGCGCTCGGCATCTGGGCTAGCGGCCACTTCGCGGAGCCGAGGCTCGACGGCGCGGCATCGGTTCTGATCGGCCTGGTGCTGGCGGCCGTCGCAGCGCTGCTGGCGCGCGAGTCCAAGGGCCTGCTGATCGGAGAGGCCGCCGACCCGGCACTGATTGCCGGGCTGCGCGGGGTGATGGAAGGCAACCCGCACATCACCTCGGTCAACCATGTGCGCACCGTCCACACAGGACCGGACGCGGTGTTCGTAGCGATCAGCGCGGACTTTGCCGACGACCTGCCGATGGGCGAGGCGGAAACGCTGATCGAGGAACTGGAGGCGCGGATGAAGGCGCTCTCGCCGAAGATCACCTCGATCTACATCCGGCCCGAGAAGCGCGAGCAGGCGGTGCTGGGTTGTGTAAGGCCCACCCCTGCCCCCTCCCGCAGGCGGGAGGGGAATGAAGGGCCACCGCTTAGCCCTCCCGCGTGCGGGAGGGCCGGTAGGCTTGAGAGCGCAGCGAACTAGCCGGACGGGGTGGGTATCAGATCGCCATCAGCCGCTTGACCTCCGCGACGATCTCGGGCGGCTGCACGAGATAGGCATCCTCCAGCTTCTTCGCGAAGGGCACCGCGCAATACGGCGCGCCGAGGCGACCGACCGGCGCCTTGAGCTTGCCGAACAGCACTTCCTGCGCCGTCGCGGCGATCTCCGCGCCGGGACCGAAGTTGCGGCCCGCTTCATGGACCACCAGCAGGCGTCCGGTCTTTTCGGCCGAGGCCAGCACCGTTTCCTTGTCCCACGGCGAGATCGTGCGCAGGTCCACCACTTCGACCGAGACGCCCGCCGCCGTCAGTTCCTCGACCGCCTGCATCACCGTGAACATCATCTGCCCGTAGGAGACGATGGTGATGTCGCTGCCCGGTACGACCACGTTGGCCTTGCCCAGCGGGATCGGTCCCTGGTTGACCGGCGTGTCCATCGGCACGAACAGCGTCTTGACGCTTTCGATGATGATGACCGGATCGGGGTCCTGGATCGCCGAGAGATAGAGGCCCTTCATGTCGCCCGGGGTCCAGGGGATCACCACCTTGATGCCCGCGGTATGCGCGAACCACGCCTCGTAGAAGTCAGCGTGCTGCCCGGCGGTCTGGTTGCCGCCGCCGGTCATGGTGCGGATCACCAGCGGCACCTGGCTCTGGCCGCCGGACATGAAGCGCAGCTTGGCCGCGTGGTTGACGATCATGTCCATGGCGACGGTCGTGAAGTTCATCAGCATGATCTCGGCCACCGGCTTGTAGCCGGCCATCGCCACGCCGATCGCCGCGCCCATGATCGCCTGTTCGGAGATCGGGGTGGAGCGCACGCGGCTGGTGCCGAACTTCGTCGACAGCCCGCGCGTCACGCCGCAGACGCCGCCGCCCTCGTTGTCGGCGATGTCCTCGCCCAGAACGAGAACCTTGGGATCGGCTTCCATCGCCTCGCTCAGCGCGGCGTTGATGGCCTGCAGGCCGTTCATCTTCACCGTCTCGACGACGGGGGCTTCGAGGGTATCGGTGCTCATGCCGGAATCTCCTCGGCAAAGACGTCGCGGCGCAGTTCGTCGTCGGACGGAAATTCACAGGCCATTGCGTAGTCGATGGCGTCGTTGACCTCGGCCTCGATCCTCGCGGTCAGCGCATCGAGTTCCTCGGCCGAGGCGACGCCGTCGTCGATCAGCTTCTGGCGGAAGCGCGGCAGCGGATCGGCCTCGATCGCGGCGGCCTTTTCTTCCTTGGCCATGTAGGCGTCGTTGTCGCCGAAGACGTGGCCCATGAAGCGGAAGGTCTTGCACTCCAGCAAGGTCGGGCCTTCCCCGGCACGGGCGCGCTCGATGGCGGCGTGGGCGTGGGCATAGACGTCGAGCGGGTCGTTGCCGTCCACCGTGTAGCCCGGCATGCCATAGCCCGCCGCGCGCTTGGCGATGAAGTCCACCGAAGTGCCGTTCTCGTAGCGGGTGTGCTCGGCGAAGCCGTTGTTCTGGCACACGAAGATCACCGGCAGCTTCCACACCGAGGCGAGGTTCAGCGCCTCGTGGAAGGCGCCGATGTTACTGGCGCCGTCACCGAAATAGGCGACCGTCACCTGCTTCGTGCCGTCGAGCAGCGCCGCCCAGCCGAAGCCGTTGGCGATCGGCATCGAGGAGCCGACGATGCCCGTCGTCACCATCACGCCGGTCTCCGGGTGAGTGAGGTGCATCGGGCCGCCCTTGCCCTTGCAGGTGCCGTCGACGCGGCCGCAGATCTCCGCCCACAGGGGCCGCAGCGGCATGTCCTTGGCGACCATGTCGTGAATGCCGCGATAGATCGTGCAGATCTTGTCGTCGTTGTTGAGCAGTACCGAGATCGCGGACGGAATGCACTCCTGCCCGCGCGCCGAATAATACGGCGCGGTGATGCGCCCGCGGCGGATCTGCTGGCGGGTGAGATCGTCGTTGCGCTCGATGCGGATCATCCGCCGGTAGATGTCGAGCTGCGTGGCGGCGTCGGGGCTCGCCCGGTTCTGTAGCGTTTCGCTCATGGTTCCTCTCTCGGACAGCTCGTGGCTGCAGGGATTGCTGAACATTGGTTCAGGGCAGGCCCCGCTGGCAAGAACGGACGAACCGCCGGGGCGGTATCGCGCCGCCGGCCCTGCTGGACGCCTGCGCCGCCGCCCTGTAAGCCTCGTGCGGATCGCGCGCGCAGGAGCGAAGAACGAGGATGGCAGGAACGACCGACAAACCCGGCAATGCCCGGCTGGATGCGGCGCTACGCTCGATCGGCCTCGCCGGACTGGATGCCGCCAGGCCATACACCGGCGGTCCGCGCAGCGTACCGGCCCCCCCGCCGCCGCCCACCCCGGCTCCGGCCGAGCGCACCGTCGCCGCCCGCCGGGACTGGCTGCTCGGCGTGCAGGAGCGCCAGCGCCAGCTTTCCGCGCAGGCCTGCGGGCTGATGCGGGCGCGGGGTCTGTCGGGGCAGGCGTTCCTCGACAACTTCTACGCGCCCGGCCGCCCGGTCGTGATCGAGGGCGCCATCGCCGACTGGCCGGCGCTCGGCAGATGGACGCCGGACTACCTCGCCGCAAAGGTCGGTTCCGCCCCGGTCGAGTACCAGGGCGGCCGCTCCGGCGCCGCCGACTTCGAACTGGCCAAGGACCGCCACACGCGCACGATGCCGTTCGACGCCTTCATCGCGCTGGTCGGCCGCAACGATACGCCGGGAAACGAAGCCTACATCACCGCCTACAACAACCACCGCAACACCGCCGCCTTCGCCCCGCTGATGGCGGACGTGCGGCCGATCGACGCTTATCTGGGCGCAGAGCCGGGCATGCTGTGGATCGGTCCGGCAGGCACGTTCACGCCGCTGCACTTCGACCTCACCAACAACATGCTGATCGAGGTGACGGGCCGCAAGCACCTGCGGCTGGTGCCCCCGGCGCACACGCAGTACATGTACAACGACCGTCACGTCTTCAGCGCCGTCCACGATCTCGACGACCCGGCCCGGATCGATGCGCATCCGCTGGTCCGGCAGGCGACGGTCTATGACGTCGTGCTGGAGCCGGGCGACATGCTGTTCATCCCGATCGGCTGGTGGCACCAGGTCCGCGCGCTCGACTTCAGCGTGATGATGACGGCGACGAATTTCCTCTGGCCGAACCTGGGGCACGAGAGCTTCCCCGGCGACTGAGCATCACCCCACCTGGTTGCCGAGGCCGGCCGCGTGCTTGGCCGCGATCCAGCCGAAGGTCATCGACGGGCCGACACTCGCCCCTGCGCCGGGATAGACGCGGCCCATCGGCGAGGCGGTGGTGACGCCGCAGGCATAGAGCCCCTCGATCGCCGAGCCGTCCTCGCGCAGCACCCGCGAATCGCAGTCGCACACGACGCCGCCGTAAGTCCCGACGTCGCCCGGATAGACCGGGAAGGCATAGAATGGCGCCTTGTCGATCGTGCCCATCGTCTGGTTCGGGCCGTCCTTGAAGAACGGATCGCCGAGGAAGTTGTCGTAGGCCCGCTCGCCGCGCTGGAAGTCTTCGTCGCGGCCGCCGCGCACGAAGCCGTTCCAGCGCGCGACCGTGGTTTCCAGAGCGCCGGGAGGGACGCCGATGATCTCGGCCAGTTCGCCTACCGTTTCGGCCTTGCGCATCCAGCCAGAGGCGAGCCACTTGGCCATGTTCTTCTTCGCGGTGCCCTTACCGGCGACGGCGTATTCATCCATGTATTGCTGGTCGAGGATCGCCCAGCTCGGCACTGCGGGCACGGTGCGGTTGCGCACCAGCATGGTCTCGCAGAACGCCTCGTAGGAGCCGCCCTCGTTCATGTAGCGCAGGCCCGACTGGTCGACCTGGATCGCATGGGGCTTGGCGGTAGTGCTCTGGGTGCCGGGCTTGACGTAGTCGGTGTCCCAGCCGGGCGCATCGGTCATCTGGAAGCCGACCATCTGGTCCATCTGCGCCAGCGCGGCCCCCTTCGCGGCGAGTTCGCGGTGCATGTCGCCGGTGTCGGTCTCGATGCCGTTGGACCACTTCGACTGCGTGCCCGGCATGTAGGTGTCGCGCATCGCCTGGTTCATCGAGAACCCGCCCGCGTTCATCAGGATGCCCAGCCGCGCGCCGATGCGCCAGGGCCTGCCGTCCTTCTCGGTGACGACGCCGACGGCCTTGTCGCCTTCCATGATGACTTCGCGGACGGGTGAATTCACGCGGATGTCGGCCGCCTGCTTGTCCAGCACGGCCTTCAGCATCCGCCCCTGCAGGGCCGCACCCGCCGTGACCCAGTGCTTGCCGGTGAGCTTGCCGGCGACGAACTTGAAGGCGATCTTGACGAAGACGCGCTTGAGTTCCCACGAATGCTTCATGAACGGCAGCTTCATCCCGTCGTCCAGTTTCACCGGCACTTCGAGGAAGCCCTTGCGCAGCTTGGCTGCCCACTCCTTGCCCAGTTCGTTCTTGTCGAAGGGCAGCGCGGTGACGGTGCGGCTGGTCTTCATGCCGCCGGGGAGTTCGTCGTAGTAGTCGGGCCAGAAGCGGGAGCCACGCTCCATCCGCACGCCTTGCGCGACGATGAAGTCCAGCATCTTCGGCGCCTCGACCGCGTAAGTGCGGCGCCGCGCCGGGCTGGTGCCGGGGGATTCCGCATCGTCGGGCACCACCGCGTCGAGGTACTGGCAGGCGCGTTCCAGACTGTCCTCGCCGGGGTCCATGAAGCGGTTGCCGGGTATCCACATGACCCCGCCGGACTTCGCCGTGGTGCCGCCGATCCATTGCGCCTTCTCGAGGATCACGACGGTCTTTCCCGCCTGCTTCATCAACAATGCCGAAGCCATCGAGCCTGCGCCGCTGCCCACGACCACCCAGTCGAAAGTCTCGTCGAACTGCGTCATCGTGCCGTAACCTCTCCGCCTAGCCGCGCTGCTGCGCATGCGTTCAGCTCGGTAGATCGAACTTCGCCCGCTTTGGCAACGCGAGGGGCAAAGGTTTCGCCGGAGCGAAAGGTTTGGGCAAAATCGCGTTTTCGCATGGCCCTCGATACCGCCCGGCCTATGACGCTGGAGGGAAGAGGAGACCTGCCGAAATGACCGATATCGCGCCCGCCCTGCCGCAGTTGGCCACGATCGAAATGGCCCGCGAAGGACGGCTGCTGCGCATCACGCTCAACCGGCCCGAGGCGCTGAACGCGGTAAACCTGCAGCTTCACGACGATCTGGCCGAGGCGATGTGGTTCGCACAGGTCGATACCGGATCGGACGTCGTCGTGCTGACCGGCGCGGGCCGGGCCTTCTCGGCGGGCGGCGACCTCGACCACATCGAGAACAATGCGAGGAACCCCCACCTCTTCGACCACGAGACGCGCGTGGCCAAGCGCATCGTCTCCACCCTGCTCGACATCGACAAGCCCGTGGTGTGCCGGATGAACGGCCACGCGGTCGGCCTCGGCGCGACGCTGGCGCTGCTGTGCGACGTGATCTTCGCCGCCGAGGGCGCGAAGATCGGCGACCCGCACGTCGGCCTCGGCCTCGTCGCGGGGGACGGCGGCGCGGTGATCTGGGCGCAGCGCATCGGCCTGACGCGGGCGAAGGAATACCTGCTGACCGGCGACCTCCTTACCGCCGGCAAGGCGGCGGAGATCGGGCTGATCAACCATTGCGTCCCGGCAGATGAACTCGACGCCAGGGTGGATGCGTTCTGCGCGAAGCTGCTGGCAGGCGCGACGGTGGCGATCCGGGCGACCAAGATCCTCACCAATCTCGAACTCAAGCGATTGGCGACGGCACTGATGGACGCGGGGATCGCCTACGAAAGCGTCTCGGTGCGCAGCATGGACCATCTGGAGGGCATTCAGGCCCTCAGGGAAAAGCGGCCGCCGAAGTTCGTGGGCCGCTGACTCCCCTCACTTCGTCATTGCGAGCGCAGCGTAGCAATGATGAGGAAGGGTTAGCCCGGCACCACCCGCTCGCCGTGCTCGGTGAACAGCGCGGTGTAGCAGGTGCCCATGTCCTGCGCGTCGCTCTGCGTCAGTTCGCCCGACTTCGAAGCCGCGCCCAGCGCGCCGAGGAAGGCCATCGGGTCATCCGCCTCGACGTCGTAGATCGCGAGGAATTCGTTGGGATCCGCGCCCATCAGCCGCGCCGCCAGCTTGTAGCGCTGGGCGCCTGCCATGCCGAACGTGTTGACCAGTTCGGGCAAGTGCTTGGTGTCGTACCATTCGTGATACTCGGCCTCGCGGCCGGGCTGCGGGCGAGTGAGCGCGACGAGCTTCATCTTCATGGCAATTCCTCTCTTCCAGACGTTCTTGCCGCCGAGGATTGGCCAGCCCCGACACCGATGCAAGCGGCCACTATCCGGTTGCCGAAAGCATCGCCCCGCCGTCCCTGGCGAACACCGGACACGATCCGAACGGCTCCTCCGCACTCACCGCGATCATCTCCTGCACCCCGCTCTCTCCGCGATACTCGCGCGGGTTGGCGCCGAAGACGCGCTTGAACATGCGGCTGAAATGCGCGGGGCTCTTGAAACCGACGCCATAGGCGATCTCCCCGATCGACACCTCGCGCGGGTCGGAAGCCATGAGCCAGTCCCGCGCCTTGCCCAGTCGCTGCTCCCAGACCAGTTCCGAGAACGAGGTGTCGCGCATCCGCAGCAGGAACGAGAGATAGCGCGGAGAGATGCCGCACCCCTTCGCCACCATCGCCGTCGACAGCAGGGGATCGGCCAGATGCACTTCGATGAACCGCAGCACCTGCTCCAGCCGCCGCTCGGCGATCGACAGGCGGGCGGGCGCGGTGTCTTCTCCCGCGCGGATCGCATTGCCGATCAGGCCGAGCGCGGTATCGACCAGAAGCCGCGCCGACGCCTCGCCGATGCGCCCCTCGTCGGCCAGCACTTCGCCCAGCAGCGTCTCGGCCAGCGCGAGTTCGGCGCGCTCCATCGCCATGAACAGGCCGTTGTTGAATTCCTGCCGCACGAAGCCGCGCAGGATGTGGGTGGGCACGGCGAGGTTCAGCACTTCGTGCATCCCGTCCTGGCCTATCCGGCACTCCACGCAGAACGGCGACATCGAGCGGGTGATGAGGAAGTCCCCGGGTTTCGCCACCTTGCCGCCGCACTGGTTGGCGACGGCGAGTTCCCCCCGCTTGACGAACCACAGGATCGAGAGGTCCGTCGCATCCTCGCGAATATGACGGCGCGAGCGGCGGAAGAACAGATTGGCGGCCGAACGTCGCCGGATGATCGAGATCGCGCCGACTGCCTTGCGCTCCGAAAGCAAGTCGGCGGTCGCCGCATCGTCCGCGATCCAGATGTCACCCCGGCAGTATTCCTGCCCGCGACTGCCGTGAAACAGGCAATTGCGGTGCTCGCGCATCTGGAACGTGAACAGAGTCTCCGCCATGGCTCTCTCCCGATGGCGGGACCGAGGCGCTTCTATCGGCGTCGGTGCTCCCCACCATTCGTATCACTTGCGCGGGATGCTACCCGACATTGTCGGCAAATCGACCGGCATTGCGTACACGGCCGCCAGCATCGCCCGGGCGTTACTCCATTACCAGCACGACCCGGCCAGCAGCCTTGCCCGAGAAGGCCGCGTTCATCGCCTCCGCATGATGCTCAAGCGGATAGCGTTCGGCGATCGCGGGGGAGAACACACCCTCACCGGCCAGTTCCATCACCTTACGCCGCAGGGCGGCGGCCTCGGTGGGACGCCGCAGCGCGTGATCGCGCATCTGCACGCCCACGAGGCTGGCGCTCTTGAGCAGCGGCAGGTTCGTGCGCAGCGCCGCGATCCCGGCCGTGAAGCCGATCACCAGATGGCGCCCGTCGTAGCCAAGATTGCGGAAGGCCGGTTCGCTGGCCTCGCCGCCCACGGGATCGAAGACGATGTCGACGGGCTTGCCGTCGTTCGCCGCCATCACCTGATCGCGCCAGTCCTGCGCGCCGGTGGTGACGACCGCATGCGCCCCGCCCGCCAGTGCCGCCGCCTGCTTCTCCGGACTGGATGCTGAGGCGATGACGTGCAAGCCAAGGTGCCTGCCGACCTGGATCGCCGCGTATCCGGTCCCCCCCGCCGCGCCGAGCACCAGCAGCGTCTCGCCTGCCTGCGACCGCCCGCGATCGGCAAGGGCATAGTACGCCGTCTGGTAGTTCACAGCGAAGACGGCGGCCTGCTCGAAGCTCATCGCTTCGGGCACTTTCGCCATGTTCGCCGCCTTGAACAGGTTGGCCTCCGCAAACAACCCGCCGAGCCCGCCGCAGAACACGCGGTCACCGGGGGCGAGGTGCGTCACGCCCGGCCCCACCGCCTCGACCACGCCCGCCGCCTCGCTGCCGGGGATGAAGGGCATCGGCGGCTTGAACTGGTAGTGCCCCATCGCCGTCAGCACATCGACGTAGGACACCCCCGCCGCCTTGATGCCGACGCGCACCTGACCCTCGCCGGGAGCACCGGGGTCGAACGCTTCGAGCGCATAGCTCTCCGGCGGCCCGAAGGCGCGGCCGATGACGGCGCGCGCGCTCAATGCTGCCCCCCGTCGCAGCGCACCAGCGATCCGGTGACGTTGACCGAGGCGGGGCTGGCAAGGAACAGCGCGGCGGTGACGATCTCCTCCGGCTCCGCCGCATGGCCGCGCGGGATCGCGATCGGCCCCTGCCCCTTGTCGGGCCAGGCCTCGACGATGTCCGTCCGGAAAGCGCCGGGCGACAGCGTGTTGACCCGCACGTGCGGCGCATATTCCCACGCCAGCGAGCGGCTCATCGCATTGAGCGCCGCCTTGGACGAGCCGTAGGTCACCACCTGCGGCAGCGGCATCATCGAGCCGGACGAGGTCACGTTGATGATGCAGCCTCCAGGGCCGCCCGCCTCGGCGCGGTCGAACATGCGCTTGCCCACCAGTGTCGAAAGGCGGAACGGCCCCTTGAAGTTGAGGTTGAGCACGGAATCGAACAACTTCTCGCTGACTTCGTGGCTGGGCATGCGCGGGCTCATCCCCGCATTGTTCACAAGGATATCCACAGCCCCGAAAGCGGCGTAGGCCTCCTCGACCAGTCGCTCGCATTCGTCCCAGCGGCCGACGTGGGCGCTGATCGCCATCGCCTTGCGGCCAAGACCGCGCATTTCCTCGCAGACCGCCTCGCAGGCTTCCAGCTTGCGGCTGGCGACGATGACGTCGGCGCCGCGCTCGGCGAAAGCGCGGACCATCTGGTAACCCAGCCCGCGCGAGCCGCCGGTGACGAGCGCGACCTTGCCGGTGAAGTCGAACAGCGGGTCCATCTCAGGCATCTCTCGCGTTCGGGTAGCGCTCCAGCGCCTTCGCGGTGCGCGTCGGGATATGCTCGGTCGGAAACATCCCTTCCGCCGGCCGCACCCGCTTGAGATAGGCGCGCGCCAGTTGCGAGCGGTGCGCGTCGGTCGGCCCGTCGGCGAAGGCCAGCGCCATGTTGCCGCCGTACCATTTGGCCAGCGGCATATCGAGCGAGATGCCCAGCGACCCATGCACCTCCAGCGCCCGCCCGACGACGTTCGCATAGACCGAGGCCATCGCCACCTTGCACATGCCGATGTGCTTGCGCGCCGCGCCGTGCTTCAGGCGGCCCGCCTCGATCTCGTCGATCAGCCATGCGGTCTTGAGCACCAGCAGGCGGAACTGCTCCAGTTCGATCACCGTATCGGCGATCTTGGCCTGCACCAGCTGGTGATCGCCGAGGATCTTGCCCTTGGTCCGGCGCGAGACGGCGCGTTCCAGCATCATGTCGAGCGCGCGGTTGCACATGCCCACCGTGCGCATGGCATGGTGGATGCGGCCCCCACCCAGCCGCGCCTGCGCCACCTTGAATCCTTCGCCCGGCCCCCCGAGCATATGATCGAGCGGCACTTTCACGCGGTTGTAGCGGATATGCGCGTGGTGCCCATTCTCGGGATCGAAGTCCCCGGCGATGGCGACGTTGCGCAGGATCTCGATCCCCGGCGTGTCGGCGGGGACGACGAACATGCTCATCCGATCGGTCAGCGGCGCGTCCGGGTCGGTCACGGCGATGACCAGCAGGAAGCTGGCGAACCGGGCGTTGGAGGAGAACCACTTCTCGCCCTCGATCACCCATTCGTCACCCTCCTGCGCGGCGCGGCAGGTGAAGACGTCGGGGTCGGCGCCGCCCTGCGGCTCGGTCATCGAGAAGCACGAGACGATCTCGCCCGCCATCAGCGGGCCGAGGTACTTCTGCTTCTGCTCCGCGGTGCCGAACAGGGCGAGGATTTCGGCATTGCCGGTATCGGGCGCGGCGGTGCCGAACACGGTCGGCGCCCAGGTGGAGCGGCCGATGATCTCGTTCATCAGCGCCAGCCTGACCTGACCATAGCCCGGCCCACCCAGATGCGGACCAAGGTGACAGGCCCAGAGCCCCTGCGCCTTCACCTGCTCCTGCAGCGGCTTCAGGTGCCGCCGCGCCGCCGCGTAGGACGGATCGAACTGCGCGCCCTGTTCGGGAAACAGCAGGTCCATCGTCTCGCACTCGTCGCGCACGAAACGGTCCATCCAGTCGAGCCTGGCCTGGAATTCCGGGTCCGTCGAAAAATCGATCATCGTTCTCTCCCATTCCTCCCCCGGCGGGGAGGAATTTACTGCATTCTCGCCACTTGCGCGGCGGTATCGCGGAAGCACTGCTCGACGATGCGCGCGAAGAAGCGCCCCGTCTCCTTCGGCAATATCCCCGCCTCCGCCTGCGCCACCTTGTATTCGAGCAGGCACGCGGACTTGAATTTCGAGAGGACCGAGAACCATTCGAAGTCGCGAATGTCGCGCCCGGTGCCCGCGCAGTAATAGCGCGCCAGTTCCTGCTTGGTCGGGAAGTTGGCCGGGTTGTTGAGCGCGGTCGGGAACTCCCGGTCCGGATCGTCCTCGTCGCGCATGCCGCCGGTGAACCAGCCCATGTCGATCATCGGATCGCCGATGGTGGAAAGCTCCCAGTCGATCATCGCCGCCAGCCGCGCCGGAGGGCCGTGGCGGAACATCATGTTGGGGGTGCCGACGTCGCCGTGGATGATCCCGCGCACTTCCTCCGGCATCCGCGCGTGCCGCAGCCAGTCCTCGGTTTCGGCATAGCCTTCGAGCACGCGGCCCTCGTAGCCGTAGCGCTCCTTGTAGGACGCCAGCTGGCCCGCCCAGCGATCGACCTGCCGTTCCAGGAACCGGCCCGGCTTGCCGTAGTCCCCCAGCCCGATCGCCTCGTGATCGACGTTGGCGAGCGCGATCAGCCCGTCGACGATGGCGAAGGGGATGCCGTATTCGCAAGGCATCGTATCGAAGGGCGGCTCGTTGTGAATCTTCTCGCCGCGCAAGTTCGGTGCCCAGCCCTCGACTTTCTCCATGACGTAGAACGGCGCGCCGACCACGCTGTCGTCGGAACAGGACCCGTAACACACCGGATGGGGCACCTGAGTGCCTTTGAGTGCCGTCAGTATGCGCGCCTCGCGCAGCACGCCCTTCTCCGCTCCCGGCGGCGGCACGGCGGGTGGGCGGCGCATGACCATCGGCTTCTCGCCCCGGTCGATCGTCAGCACCACGTTCGACGTGCCCCCCGAGAGCACCGCCGTGCGCAGCGGCCCCTTGCCCAGTTCGGGCACGAAGGCGTCCAGCCATTCGGTCAGCGGCCCGACTGGGGCCAGCCGGTCGAGATCGGCGTCCATCATCCTCTCCTCAGCGAGCGCGGAAATGCGCCTCTATCTGCCTGCGCACCGCGCGCAGCGCGGCCGTCGCGGCCGCGACTTCCTCGGAATCGAGCACCAGCCGCGCGGCCAGTGCATCGGCGCGCGCGTCGATCTCGCGCTTGAGCGCCGCGCCTCGTGCGGTCGGGCGGAGCAGCATGGCGCGCTTGTGTGCGGGATTTTCGAACGTCTCGACCAGCCCGGCATCGCGCAGGGCATTGGCGGCGCGCTGCACCAGCTGGCGCGCATGGCCCATCGAGCGGCCGATCTGCGCGACGGTGGGGGCGTCTTGCGCCTCCACCACCGCGGTGAGCACCATGTGCTCGCTGTCGTTGAGCGCGCATCCCGCCCGCGCCTCGCCGAAGACGCTGCGCAGGCGGCCGTTCAGGCGGATGGTCTCATCGACCAGCCCTACCAGCGGATGACGCGACTCAGATACTCCCGTTTCCATGGAAACGGGGTGTCATGTTGACACGATCGTGTCATTTCTTTGGAGGCGCGGCCTCGTCAAGCATCGCCCGGGCGACATGGAGGAACGCCGCCGTGTCGGTCTGGGCCGAAGGGATCGCCTTGCGGAACGTCGCGAAGCCGTGGATCAGACCCTTGCCCTCGAAATAGGCGGTCGGCACTCCGGCCTCGACCAGTTTGGCGGCATAGGCACGGCCCTGGTCGCGCAGCGGATCGAGCCCCGCCGTCACCAGCACCGTCGGCGGCAGGCCCGCCAGATCACCGAGGATCGGCGAGGTGCGTGGGCTCTTCGGATCGGCCGCATAGTGCTCGGTAAAGCTCGCCATGCTCTTCGCGTCGAGCATGTAGCCCTCGGCGAACAGCTTCGACGAAGGATAGAGCTTGCCGAAATCGGTCGCCGGATAGATCGGGATCTGCATCACTACCGGCACGGCCGCAGGCTTGTCACGCAGCGCCGCGGCAGTGACGAGCGTGAGATTGCCTCCCGCGCTGTCGCCGCTGAGGATAAGGCCGGTGAACGCGCGCCCGAATGCCTTGCCGTTGGCCGCCACCCAGCGCGCCGCCGCCTCGCCGTCGTCCGGCGCGGCGGGCCAAGGGTTCTCGGGCGCGAGGCGGTACTCGACCGACACCACTGGCAGGTCCAGTTGCCGCGCGATCTCCGCCGCAAGGCCGGCGTGGGTATCGATGCTGCCGAGCACGTAGCCGCCGCCGTGATAGAACACCACGACGGGGCCGGGACCGCGCTCGGGGCGCGGATCGAACAGGCGCAGAGCCATCGGCCCGCCGGGCCCGGGCATCGTCACGTCCTTCGTGGTAACGTTCCCGATCGGCAGATCCTGCTGCGCCATCGCCGCCAGCGCAGCGGGCGGCAGCTTGTGGATCTGCATCAGCAGTTCGCGCGTGAAAGGCGGGTTGGGCTTGGCGTAATAGGCCTTGAGATAGGCCGCCACGTCCGGCCGCACGTAAGGTTCGGCTGCCGGAGCTTGGCCTGCCTGAACTTTGGCTGCCGGGGTATCGGCTGGCGCCTCTCCGGCGACGGGAGCCCCGCCCAGCGCGGCGAATGCCGTACCGAATGCCAGCAGGCTGCGAAGGACGGGCGCTTTGCTCGACTTCCTCATGGACTGTCCTCTCCTCTACCGCGCTGCGGCGCCCATCCCGAAGACGAAGGCCCTACGCGCGCAGAAAGGTAGAGACCGGCCGTGGGCCGGGATCAAGTCCGGGATGGCGGGAATTCGGATCCCCGCCACCACGATCAGTATACGCCGCCCTGCTGCTCGGCGAAGTTGCCCATGTCGCCGGCGGCCGCGGCGGCCCCCGCTTCACGTGCGTCGCGGGCGCTGCGGATCGAGGAGACCAGCGCGTCGCGGCGACGGCTGAACTCGTCCTCCGCCGTGTACTGGCGCGGTTCGGTGTCGGGCTTGAAGGCTTCCCAGATGACCGCCGCCTTGATCTCGTCGGAAGGCTCGACGCCCATGACCCGCTTGCCGGTGACGCGATCTATGCGAACCATGCGGATGCCCTGCGGCGCCACGAATGGCTGATGCGACCAGCGCTCCGGCGTCGCCAGCACCACGTCCTTGAAGATCGGCGCGGCGATGCGGCCGCCCTGCGCGTAACCGCCCAGCGAGCGCGGATTGTCATAGCCGATGTAGACGCCGCCGACGTAGTCCTGGTTGCCGCCCATGAACCACACGTCGGTCGGGCCGTTGGTGGTGCCGGTCTTGCCGAACAGTGGCAGGTTGAGCGAACGCAGACGCTCGGCGGTGCCGCGCGTGACGACGCCTTCGAGCATGTGGACGACCTGATAGGCGGTCGGCGCATCCATCACCTGCTTGCCCACGCGCTGCACGCGCGGCATCGGCTTGCCGTCCCACTGCGCCATGTTGCAGGTGTTGCAGGCGCCCTTGTCGGCGCGCCAGATGACCTTGCCATTGCGGTCCTGCACGTAGTCGATCACCGAGCCGGAGAACTGCACGCCGTTGTTCGCCAGCGCCGCATAGGCGTTGATCATGCGCGCCACCGTCGTCTCGCCCGCGCCGAGCGCGAAGCTGAGGTACTTCTGGTAATCGCCGATGCCCATGTTGTGAAAGGTGCGCGTGACCTTGGCCATGCCCACGTCGTTGGCGATGCGCACCGTCATCAGGTTGCGCGACTGTTCGAGGCCCCAGCGCATGGTGTGGCTGCCCGAACCGCCCTCGCCGCCGAAGTTGCGGAAGCACTTGTTGCCCAGCCCCGCGCCCTGGAACACGCAGAAGGTGCCATCGAGCACCTGAGTGGCGGGCGTCATGCCGTTCTGCAGCGCGGTGGCGTAGACGAAGGGCTTGATCGTCGAGCCCGGTTGACGCTCGGCCTGGACGGCGCGGTTGAAGCTGTCGAGGCCGGCGTCGAAGCCGCCCTGCATCGCCACCACGCGGCCCGAGCCGGGTTGCTCGATGATCATGCCGCCCGAGACCTCGGGAATCCCGCGAAGCGCCCAGGTGCCGCCGCCGACCGGCTGCGCGGCGACGAGGTCACCGACCCGGGCCTTGTCCGAGATCCCCGTCAGCGTGGCGACGTTGCCGTCGGAAAAGCCGATGCGGCCGGTGCTGCCCGATGCGTCGAGAATGACGCCGACGCGCCAGTCCTTGTAGTCGATCGTCTTGTTGGCGACGACCAGCTGGCTCTGCCAGTTCTCGAGGTCATTGAGGTGCGCGATCGCATGCACGAAACCGCGATTGCCGTGGTAGAGAAGCAGCCCCTTGCGCAGCGCGTCGCGCACCGCGACCTGCATCTGCGGATCAAGCGAAGTGCGCACCCACAGGCCGCCGGCATAGACGCTGTTCGGGCCGTCCTCGGCCTTCTCGCCGTACTGGCCGATCAGCCGTCGGCGCACTTCTTCCAGGAAGTAGCCGTTCGACGCCTCGTACGTGCTGGTGCGCTGGGTGACCAGGCCGAGCGGCTCGGCCTTGGCGGCGGCGGCGGCCTCGGGCGTGGCCCAGCCGTTGCGCACCATCTGGTCGAGCACCCAGTTGCGACGCTCGATCGCGCGGTCCTCGTTCTTCTTGCGGCCGTAGACCTCGGGCGCGCGCGGCAGGATCGCGAGGAATGCGGCCTGGCTGAGCGTCAGATCCTCGACGTCCTTGTCGAAATAGGCGCGAGAGGCCGCCTGCACGCCGAACGAACGGCGGCCGAGCGGGATCTCGTTGAGGTAGAGTTCAAGGATCTGCTGCTTGGTCAGCACGCCCTCGATGCGGCGGGCGACGATCATTTCCTTGAGCTTGCGCGTCACGGAATACTCGTCGCCGATCAGGATGTTCTTGGCGACCTGCTGGGTGATCGTCGATCCGCCCTTGGCGCGCACGCCCGAGCCGTACTTGGTGACATAGTCGACCACCGCGCCCGCAAGACCGCCGATGTCGACGCCGCCATGCGTCCAGAACGTGCGGTCCTCGGCCGAGAGGAAGGCGTTGACCAGCGGCCGGGGGAAATCGACGAAGCGCAGTTGCACGCGGCGTTCGCGGGCGTAGGAATAGACGATCTCGCCGTCCATCCCGCGCACCATCGTCGGCAGCGGCGGCTGGTATTCCAGCAGCTTGTTGGCGTCCGGCAGGTCGTAGGACAGGAACGCCCAGAACGCGGCGATACCGGCGAATCCCGCCATGCACAGATAGCCGAACCGGCGCATCCACTTGCGCTCGCGCCAGGCCTTGCGCAGCGCGGCAAGGCGTCCTGCGCCCTCGCGGCGGATGCGGTACGTGGCGTCTGCGGGCGGCTGGTCGCCGGGATCAATCGCGTCGGTCATTGCCTGCGCCCTCTAGCACGGGGTTTCCGCGCAAGGCCAGAGAGGTTGCGATCAGGCACCCGCGTTCCTCGCGAAATAGGCGCGGATCGCCTTGGCGCCGGCCTCGGCGAGCGCCTGCTGGCCCTCCCGTGAACCCAGCACCCGCGCATCCTGCGGATTGTTGATATAGCCCGTCTCGAACAGGATCGAGGGCATGTCGGGGGCCTTGAGCACCGCTAATGCCGCCGCCTCCGGCCGGTCGCGATGGAGGCCCAGCCCGGCATCGCCCAGTTCGCGCAGCAGCAGGCTCGCCACCTGGGTCGAGCGCGACTGCGCGCCCCGCTGCGAGAGGTCGAGCAGGATCGCCCCGACTTGCGCGCTGGTCTTCGACAGGGCCACTCCGTTGACGCGGTCGGCACCATTCTCGCGCTCGGCAAAGCGCTCCGCCGCCTGGCTCGATCCCTTTTCGGAGAGCACGTAGACACTCGCGCCGCGTGCCGAGTCGGCTTCGGCACTGTCGGCATGGACCGAGACGAACAGGTCCGCGTTCAGCCGCCGCGCGATGTCGGGCCGATCGGCCAGCGCGATGAAGCGGTCGGTGTCCCGCGTGAGCGCCACGCGCAGGCCGCCGTCTTCCAGCAGCTTGTCACGCAGCGCCAGCGCGATGCGCAGCGCCACGGCCTTCTCCCTGAGTTCGCCCTGCCCGGCGCCGGGATCGAAGCCACCGTGCCCGGCATCGATCACCACCAGCGGCCGACTGGCATCGGGGGGGCCGTCCACGCGCGGCAAGTCCACTGGCGCATCGACCCCCGGCAGGTCGAAGCGCACGACATAGTCGTAGCCCCCTGCCCGTGCCGGAAATGCCCCGCTCGCCGCGAACGCTGCGGCAAGCAGCGCCAGCGGTACGGCGAAGACCAGGATCAACTGCAAGGTGCGCGACATCGAGGGCAAGGACTAAGGCGGCATCGCCCGCCCCGCAATCCTCGCCATGCGGGCTTTCCCACAGCCTGATCGCCCCTAAATTCCAACGGTCCAAGCAACTTGCCGTCTTGCGTCATGAATGCTACGCCAGCAGAACCGAGGCGAGGAATGCGCGTCGGTCCTCGCAATCCGGCAATACCATAACCATATGGCGCCGGACAGGACCGGCAGAGCCAGACGCAAGCCTCGGTCCAGGGAGCCGGAAATAATCCTTTTTCCGGAGTGCCTTATCAGGTTGAAGTGAGCCATGAGAAGCCAGTTGCCGCCTTGCCATTCGACGCCCGAAAGGGCGCGGGCGGCGTGGTCGCAACTTTCCGCGCGTTCTAATACGCCGCGCGTGTCTTCGCTCGCAGACGCACATGCTGCCGCACATGCTACTGGGGCAGCCACTACTTTCGCCGCGCATGGAGCGCTGGATTGCTCCACCATTGCGCCAAAACTCGCCCCCTCAGTTTGGAACGCCGCCCCAAGTGGCCGCGTCGTGATTCTGCGGGGCGCATTCGCCTACAGTGAACATACGCGCATCCGCCAGGCTGATCCGGCCCGGCGTCGACGCGCACGGAGAATACCAAATGGCAACCCGCATGCTGATCGATGCGCGCCACCCGGAAGAAACGCGGGTGGCGGTCGTCAAGGGAAACCGCATTGAAGAGTTCGACTTCGAGTCGACCGAACGCAAGCAGATCAAGGGTAACATCTACCTCGCGAAGGTGACGCGCGTGGAGCCTTCGCTCCAGGCCGCGTTCGTGGACTTCGGCGGCAACCGCCACGGCTTCCTCGCCTTCAGCGAAATCCACCCGGACTATTACCAGATCCCCAAGGAGGACCGCGAGGCCCTGCTGGCGGAAGAAGCCGCCCATGCCGAGGAAGAAGCCGCCCTGCGCGCCACCGAAGGTGACGACGAGGACGAAGACGGCGACTACAACGACGATGGCGGCCTCACCGAGGTCGACACCTCCGAGAAGGACCACGTCGCCACGATCGAGGACGGCGCGGTCGAGAACCCGTTCCACGCCGACGACGAAGGCGAGCACGGCGACGAAGAGTCCGAAGGCAATAACCGTCGCGGCCGTGGCCGTCGCCGCCAGGGTGGCCGTCCCTCGGGCCGCTCGAAGGAAGCCGACGACTTGCGCGCCAAGCGCATGGCGCTGCGCCGCCGCTACAAGATCCAGGACGTCATCCAGCGCCGCCAGGTGCTGCTCGTCCAGGTCGTCAAGGAAGAGCGCGGCAACAAGGGCGCGGCTCTCACCACCTACCTCAGCCTCGCGGGCCGCTACTGCGTGCTCATGCCGAATTCGAGCCACGGCGGCGGCATCAGCCGCAAGATCAGCTCGGCCTCGGACCGCAAGCGCCTGAAGTCGATCATCGCCGAGATGGACCTGCCCCGCTCGATGGGCTGCATCGTCCGCACGGCGGGCCTCCAGCGCACCAAGACCGAGATCAAGCGCGACTTCGACTACCTCGCCCGCCTGTGGGACGAGCTGCGCGAACAGACCATGCGCTCGGCCGCTCCGGCGCTGATCCACTCGGACAGCGACCTCATCAAGCGCGCCATCCGCGACATCTACAACCGCGACATCGAGGAAGTGATCGTCGAGGGCGAGGCCGGCTACCACGCCGCCAAGGACTTCATGAAGCTCCTGATGCCCAGCCACGGCCGCAAGGTTAAGCCTTACGCCGATCCCGTCCCGCTGTTCCAGCGCTTCGGCGCCGAGGACCAGCTGACCGCGATGTACGACCCCGTCGTGCAGCTGCGTTCGGGCGGCTACATCGTCATCAACCCGACCGAAGCACTGGTTTCGATCGACATCAATTCGGGCCGCGCCACCAAGGAGCACGGGATCGAGCAGACGGCGGTTGCCACCAACCTCGAAGCCGCTGCCGAAATCGCCCGCCAGCTGCGCCTGCGCGACATGGCCGGCCTCGTCGTGATCGACTTCATCGACATGGAGTACGGCTCCAACGTCCGCAAGGTCGAGAAGGCGATGAAGGAAGCGCTCAAGAACGACCGTGCGCGCATCCAGGTCGGTCGCATCTCCAGCTTCGGGCTGATGGAAATGAGCCGCCAGCGCCTGCGCACCGGCGTTCTGGAAGCGACCACGCGTTCGTGCCCGCACTGCGACGGTACCGGCCTCGTGCGTACCGCCAGCTCGGCGGGCCTCTCGGCGCTGCGTCTGATCGAGGACGAAGCGGCCAAGGGCAAGGGCATCGTGGTCTCGCTGTTCGCCTCCACCGAGGCGGCGGTCTACATGCTCAACGCCAAGCGCACCGACCTCGCCGACATCGAGGAGCGCTACGGCGTCACCGTCGAAGTCATCCCCGAGGGTGAGAACGAAGGCGCCAAGATGCGCGTCATGTCGTCGGGTCCGCGCAACGAGTTCGTGCCCCGCTTCGAGCCCATCGCCGAGGACGTCGAGGACGACTTCGTCGAGGAAGAGTACGAGGACGAAGAGCTGGAAGCCGAAGAGGCTGCCGAGCGCACCGAAGCGTCCGAGGACGGTGAAGGCCGCCGCAGCAAGCGCCGCAAGCGCCGCCGTGGCCGCAACCGCGATCGCCGCGAGGACACTGCCGAGACGGCGGAAGTCGAAGGCGCGGTCGAAGCTGCCGATACTTCGGACGAAGCCGAAGAAGCCGAAGACGAAGGCGAGACCGTCGCCGAAGCCGAGGGTGACGACACCAATGCGCCCAAGAAGCGTCGTCGTCGCGGTGGCCGTCGCCGTCGCGGTGGTCGCCGTGGTGAAGGCGAGGCGGAAAACGGTGCCGAGGGCGATGACGCCGTGATCGGTGCCGAAGGCCTCGAACTCGCCGCCGAAGACGCTGCGCTGCCGGTCGCCGATGGCGGCATCGGTGCCGAACCGGTCGTCCCCGCCGACGCCGAACCGGTGGCCGAGGAAGCGCCCGCAAAGCCCAAGCGCACCCGTCGCAAGAAGGCTGACGTCGAGGCCGAAGCCGTCGTCGAGGCGCCCGTGGCTCCTGAACCGGTGGCCGAGGAAGCCCCGGCAAAGCCCAAGCGCACCCGCCGCAAGAAGGCTGACGTCGAGGCCGAAGCCGTCGTCGAAGCGCCCGTGGCCTCCGAACCGGTGGCCGAGGAAGCACCCGCAAAGCCCAAGCGCACCCGTCGCAAGAAGGCTGACGTCGAGGTCGAAGCTGTCGTCGAGGCTCCCGCAGCCGCGCCCGAAGCTCCCGCTGAAGCCGCTCCGGCGGAAGCGGAAACCACGTCGGGCCCGCGCCGTGGCTGGTGGCAGCGCACCTTCGGCGAGTAACCGCCGAACCCGGCGCTCCAGCCGGACGCAATGACAGGCGCCGCGCGCGATCTTCGGATCACGCGCGGCGTTTGTCGTTTGGAATTCCGGAAATCCCTGTTTCAGGTTCAAAGGAACATGCAGGGGTTTTACCACCCCTGCACCCCGTACAACGTCGATGGCCCGCGCGTGACGGGCGTTGTCTTGCAAGAATGATCTGGCGCACCAGTTCCCGTCGGCGTGCAGAGGTGCGGAGACGCGGAAGATCAGCGCCTGCGGCGAAGCCGCTCTTGCTTTCGGGGGTGTGGTTTACGCAAGGTCGAACAGGGAATGAGCCTGCGGCTCAAAGCGACACCTTTGCGCCTTCGCGCCTTCGCGTGAACCATTTCTTCGTTCTTCAAAGCAGTTCGCGCAAAGTCCGCTTCGCGAGCGAAACCGCAGAAAGTCCGCTTTCCTACAGCACACGCCGGCCGGTACCCTGCTCCCATGCCCGGCGCCCTTCTCTTCCACTCCCCAAGGTTACACCACAAGGTGACACATCGGCCTCACAAGGTGACACATCGCCCGCAAAATGTGTCACCTTACAGCCCCAAGGTGACACTTCCCGGGCCAAGGTGACACCATTTCCCCCTGGACCGTGTAACCTGTGTAAACCCTATCACCTTGCGCAACAAAAAAGCCCCCGTCCAAGGACGGAGGCTTCTTGAACTCGTCCACAAAGGAGAGAGTGTCAGATCCCGGCGATCGCCTGGTCGACCAGCGCCTTGTCGGCCGAGGCCGAGTGGTTGGCGGCGATCAGGCCCTTCGCGGCGGCGGCAGCGGCGGCGGCCGCCTGGTTGCGCAGCTGCGTCACGGCCGAGAATTCGGCTGCGGTGATCTTGTCCTGCGCCATCTTCTCGCGGCGGGCGATGGTCTCGGTAGTGTCCGCCTCGGCCTTGGCGACGATCGCCTCGGCTTCGTGACGGGCATGGTCGAGCATCGCGGCGGCGTCCTTCTCGGCGTTCGCGATCTTGTCCGCGTACTCCTTGCGAAGGGCTTCCGCCTCGGCGCGCAGGGACTTGGCTTCGGCCAGCTGCGACTTGATCTCGGCGATCTTGGAGTCGAGGCCCTTGCCGATCATCTTCGGCACGCCCTTCCAGGCCAGGATCGCGAGCAGCACGATCATCGAGCTGCTGACGACCGCGACCGGCGGCGCGAAGCCGAGGAACAGAGGTTCGGCGTGATGCTCGGTCGAAGCGTGGGTCGCTTCCGCGCCCGTCACTTCGGCGGCTTCATGGTCGAGACCGTGCTCGACTGCAGCGGTAGCGTCAGCCATGGACCAGGTTCTCCTTCACGGCGCCGCGCACGGCGGTGTCGTCGAGCGACAGGCCGGCGATGCGGCTGAGGATATCGCGGGTCGCCTCGGCGGCAACGGTCTCGATATCGTCGGCGGCGGCACGGCGCGCATCGGCGATGCGGGTTTCCGCACCGGCCAGGGTGGCGTCGATCGAAGCCTGGGCGACGGCGAGGCGCTGCTCGGCAGCGGCTGCGGCCTTGGCACGGGCTTCGGCGATCGAGCCCTGCGCTTCGGCGCGGGCGGCGTTCTCGCGGGTGCGCCAGGAAGCCTCTTCGGCATCGGCCTGGGCACGAGCGGCTTCGGCTGCCTTGAGGTCTGCGGCGATCTGGTTGTCACGGCTGGCGACGGTGTCCATCACCTTCGGCACCATGCCCCGTCCAACGACGAAGAAGGTGACACCGAAGAAGATCAACAGCCAGAAGATCTGGCTGGAGTAGAACTCGCCTAGCTGAGCGATCTGAGGCATGGGTTCAGCCCTGTCTCGAAGGAAGCCGGAAAAAATCTTGCCGGAAATCCCGGCCGCCTCACCAAAGGGTCAGGGCGGCCGGAAATCCGGTCAAACGCGAGCGATCAGGCGAAGATCAGCAGCGCGGCAATGACGAACGAAAGCAGGCCGAGAAGCTCTGCACCGGCGAAGCCGATGAACAGACGACCCTGCTGGGCGTCAGCGGCGCCCGGGTTGCGCAGCGCGCCTTCGAGGAACTTGGCGAAAACGTTGCCCACGCCGATCGAGGCGAGGCCGGCGCCGATTGCAGCGAAACCGGCTCCGAGCAGCTTTGCAGCTTCTGCGTCCATATCAAAAACTCCCTTTGGTGTGCCCGCAAGTGAGGCGAAAAAAGATCAGTGAAGGTGAGATCTCAGTGAAGATTCTCGGCGTCGTTGAGATAGACGCAGGTGAGAAGAGCGAAGACGTAAGCCTGGATGCCGGCGACCAGCAGTTCCAGCGCGCAGATGCCGACCATCAGCACGAAGCTGGGAATGCCGGCGATCGCGAACATGATCGGACCATTGTTGCCGCCCGAGATCACGAAGCTGGAAAGCACTTCGAGCAGGACGTGGCCGGCCATCATCGCGACGAACAGTCGCAGACCGAGGCTGAACGGACGCACCAGGAACGAGATCAGCTCGACCACGAAGATGATCGGGATCATCAGCGCCGGCGTACCGTGCGGCACGAAAAGCGAGAAGAAGTGCAGCTTGTGCTTGGCGAAGCCGACGATCAGCACGATCGAGAACGACAGCACCGCAAGAACGCCCGTGGCCGAGAAGTGGCTGGTGAAGGTGAAGGCGTGAACGCCCAGCACGCCCAGCGGCATCAGGCCGAGGAAGTTCGCGAAGAGGATGAACATGAACAGCGAGAAGATGTACGGAACATACTTCTTGCCGTTCTTGCCGACGTTGGCGGCGAGCATCCCGTCGATGAAACCGGTGAAGGTCTCCACCGCCATCTGCCAGCGACCGGGCACCAGCTGGCGCTTCATGCCGCCCGCCACGAACACGATCAGCGCGAGGGTGGCGATGGCCATCCACAGCGCACTGTTGGTGAAGGCGATGTTGTAACCGGCAATGTTCCAGTCCGCGCCCGCCAGCTTCTCGAGCTGGAACTGGTGCATCGGATCGAGCTTCGCTTCGGCTGCCACGCGTTACCCCTGTCGCCTATTGAACTGCAACGCCCCCTTCCCCAAATCTCGGGTCAGTCGGAACGCTGGTTCGTAATCCTTAATATGTTCCTGAAGGCAATACCTATTCCCACGAACAGCATCACCATCAGACTCAAGGCCATATATCCGCTGAAATGGCCGATGAGCCACCCCAGGAACAGACCGCCCGCAACCCCGCCGAGCAGTTCCGAAAGCACCCGGTTGCCCATGCGATAGCTCGCATCGGTTTCCGCGCCGGCTTTCGGTCGGTTACGTTCCTCTTCCCGCTCGCGAAGGGCCTTGAGCCTTTCGTCGAGCGAATCGATGCGCGCATCCTCGCCAACAGGGTCTCGTGCGGGTTGTTCGTCGGTCATGTCACGTCCTCCTCACGATGACAGGAACGTTACACACAAACGACGGTAACCCGCCAAGAGCGCCGCCCCCTTAGGGTGGGGCTTATCCCGAGTCAACCGGGGCAGCGGCCGCATCGGGCGCGTTGTTGACAGCGAACGATCCCAACAGGCGCGCGGTTCGAAGAACAACTGCGGCAACGCAGCCAATACCGCAACGGCGATAGGCCCGTGGCGCCGACGAAAAAGGCCGGAAAAGCGTCCCCGCTTCCGGCCTTTTCTTGATTCGTCAATAGGGTGCGGAATTTTTTGGCGCCGCCCGCCTAGTACTTTTGGCCATCGCGCCATTTCACCGCATCAGGGGCAGCGCGGATCGAGTTCCGGCGCGCCCGAGCCGCGCGTCTTCCACGAGCCGTCCAGGCCCTGGTACTTCTCGCCGGGCTTGGTGTCGCGGATGAGCTTGCAGCCGGTGGTGAAGGCGTATTCCTCGATCGTGCTCTTGCCCTGGGCGGCAGTGGTGTAGACCGAGCGACGCTTGTTGTTGATGTCGCGGACCATGGCGGAGATGTCCCCACCGCCGCTGATAACACCGAGATAGCCGTCGCGCTGTTCGCCGACCTGGCCGGCGCTGCGCGCCGCGACGTATTCCGGCGAGCGCTGCGCATAAGCCGTGGACGCACCGGCGACGGCGAGAACCGTGGCGCCAAGAACCGTGGCGGCTGCGGCGGCGATGAAACGAATGCCCGTCATCAGAAAATGCCCTCGTTCTGTTCCACCGTCTTGGCCGCGTCGGCCGCGAGGCGGTAGACCACTTCCTGCCGGATGTTGATGTTGAGTTCGATCACGATCGGCTTGTCGGGCGCTGCAACCTGAATGCAGCCTCCGAGGCCGAGCGCGACCGCCATCACCGTCGCGGCCATCATTGCGGCGCGAACGGCGCGCCTGCCGGACCGTGTGCCCATCTGCTCTGTCGAATACCCGTCGATCATCGCCGGGCTTGTCGCAGCCGGAGGGCTTCCGGTCAATTCCGAGGGCATCATGGCTTTTTCTCGCTGACTGGAGGCTGAATAGCGCCGGATGGAGTTTTACCCGGCGGGGAAGCGGCGGGAGGCGCCGGATTGAGCGTCGCATCGACATTCGAACGGCTGCCGTCGCCGTTGACCAGGCCCAGCACGCGCGGATCGGTGACATAGGCCGGATCGTAGAGCGAGCGCATCGAGCCGAACAGGCTGAAGAACGGCGCCTTGACGTTGACGATGAAGCGGATCGGCAGCTTGGCGACCTGCTTGGTCAGGAAGTTCCGGCTTGCCCCCTGCCCCTGGCTGAGGCCGTCGAAGCTGATCCGCGTCAGGATCTCGCCCGAGAGCGAGCCGCCCAGCCCGATCTCCATCTGCTTGTAGTTCACCGACTTGAGCGCCGAGAAGGCGAAGTTGCCCATCGCCGACAAGTCCTTGTACGTCAGCGCCCCGACATAGGAGACGTTGCCGCCCGGCTCGCGCGAGCGCAGGAAGCCGTTCTCGATGCGCCCGCCGTTCTCGTCGAACACCAACGGCATCTCGCCGTCGAACACGCCGCTCGCGTTCATGTTGGTGAGTTCGAGGTGCTGCACGAAGTCAGCGGCGTCGAGCCCCTTCACCCGCAGCGTGTAGTACCGCGTCTCCGCCGCGCCGATCTGCATCTTCGCCGGATCGAGCGTCAGCGTGCCGCTCATGAACGGCCATTGCCCGCCATGGACGATGAGGTTGTAGCCGGGCCGCAATTCGTAGGAGAGCGTGCCGTCGGTCACTTCGATGCCGGGGTTCATCGAGGCGATGCGCACGCTCTGGTTGGGCGCGGTGACCATGCCGAGCAGGTCGGTGAAGACCACCTCGCCCGAAAGGCCATGGACCGGGCCGAAGGCGGCGGCGAAGTCCACGCCGTCGGTGGCGAAACGGCCGTGGCTGGTGACGCCCTTCTCGTTCCAGTCGATGCGCCCGGTCCCGCGCACGAGGCCCTTGAGGTCGGAGACCACGCCCAGCACCAGCCGCGAAAGCGCGTCGGGCTGCAGCTTGTCGTCGAAGACGAGGCCGCCGACGCTCAGGTCCGCCCGGCCGCGCGCGCTCGACAGGTCGTGGACGATATCGGCGCGGACCACCTCGCGGTCGCTCACCGGTTCGCGCAGCAAGGCCTGCGCGGTGATGCGGTTGTCGACCAGCCGAAGCGTCGCGCCGCGCGCCGTCATCGGCTGGAACCGCGCCACCGGCTGGCGGTCCACCAGCGTGAAATGCGCATCCTCGATAGAGGCCACCCCGCCCGCATAGCGCCAGCGGCCCGAAGCCTGCTTCATGTCGAGCGGAACCGCGGCGAGGCGGATGTCGGCCTCGTCGAACGTACCGGCGATATCCTTGCCGATCTCGGCGTCGAGGCGGCTGACGGTGAATTGCGAGGCGGTGTCCGCAGCCCCCAGCGCGACCTTGATCGCGCTCGCCTTGAGCACGCCGGGTCTTCCGCCGCCCATGGCGAAACCGAGCGGGCCACTGGCGATGCGGATCGGCGTCTCGCCCAGCCGCCCCGATACGTCGAGCGAGGTCGCGCCAGCGGCGATATGCAGGTCTTCGGGCCGCCCCTCGACGATGGCGCCGCCGCGTGCGGGACACAGCGTCAGCTTGCGCTTGTCGATGGCGAGACTGGAGAAGCTCAGCGCATCGAAGGCCAGGTCGGTGCAGCCGCGCCACACCGCGAGCCTGCCGTCGGCGCCCCAGCGGCCATCCAGCGGCAATTGCAGGTTGCGGGTGCTTCCCCCCGGCAGATCGCCGCTCATGAGCACTTGCCCGGTGAACGAGAGCGCTCCGTCGGAGGCCTGTTCGAGCGCGAGGCGCGGCACCCCGACCATCGCCGAACCGGCGCGGTAGTCCGGCATCGAGACGCGCATGGCGAGGTGCCCGTGCTCGTCCGTCTCCATCCGGCCCCAGACTTGCGGCAGCCCTTGCCCGCCGGTGTTGAAATTGCCGCTGACACGCGGCGCGCCCTTGCCGAACAGCGCCTGTACGCGCGACAGCGCCAACAGCGACGCACCGCTGCCCCCGCGCAGCGAACCGCGCGTGACGACGAGACTCAGCCCGTCTTCGGAATTGCGCACGACGAGGCTGCCGCCCAGCGAACTGCCGCGCATCTCGCGTGCCAGTGCCCGGCGTACTTGCGCCGCGATCGGCGCCCCCAGCGTGCCTTGCGCCGCCGCTTGCGCCGATTGCAGCGACCGGTCGAGGCTATCGCCGATCGCCAGCGCCTTGCCGGTCAGGTCGCCGTCGAGGTCGAACCGCGCGAGGCCGCCGGTCGAACGGGCGCGGCCTTCGAAGACCACTTCTCCCAGCCGGGCCTGCGGCGTCTCCAGCCCGCGCCCGGTGACGCGGTACGTCCCGCTGAGCGCCCGGTCGCGATAGCTGAAGCGCCCGCCCGCGCTCAGCGTCGCCAGCTTCTGCACGCCTTGCCGCAGGCTTCGGGCGGCAAGGCCCAGCTTGCCTTCGGCCCCGTCGAGCGCCTCGTCGAGCGTGACGTCGAGTTGCAGCCCCGCCTGCGCGAGGGTCAGGTCGCGGGCCTTGCAGGACAGCGCGTCCACCCGCACCGGCCCGACGAATCGCGGCCTGGCGGCGGACGTGGTCAGCTTGCCGTAGAGCGTGCCGCGTCCGGTGCGGCAGCCATCGAGTTCCAGCCCCGGCGAGACCGCCGCCAGTTCGCCGGAAAAGCCCCCGCGCAAGGCGCCCGCGCCCGCCAGCTTGACGCCGAGGCGGCCATGGTCGCTGTCGATCAGCGCGCGCCCATCGACGACGGCGACGTCGAGGTCGGGCATCTCGAAGGGGCCGGGCTTGCCGGTGAACAGCGCCTTGTCGAGACTGCCGAAACTGACCTTGCCGCCGCGATAGCTGCCGTAGAGCCTGGGCCTGACGACGGTGATTCGGCCGATGCCGGGCAAGCCCCAGGACAATCGCGTGGCGATGCGCAGTTCGGCCACGGTCAGGTCGGGACGGCGCGGATCGCCGATCACCAGGTTGCGGATCACCTGCTCGGAGGGGCCGATGCTGACGATCTCGTAACGGGCGGGCAGGCCGAGCGATTCGAGCTGGCCCTCGATGATGTCGTCGGCGATCTCCTCGCGCGCCAGCCAGGTCGCGCCCAGCGCGGCGACCAGAAGGCCGCCGACGACGAGCACGGGGCCCCTGCCGATCCGGGACCAGCGACGACGACGCGGGCGAACGGCGGCATCCTCATCGATGTCAGGCTGGTCGGGAATGGGGGGCTGGTCCTGATCTTGCGACATCCGATCGTTCACTTGCGCCGGGCGGGCGGGAAAGGCAATTGTTTGTACGTACCATGCCAGAACAACCACCCCTCTTCGAAGAACGCGCGCCTGCGGGCCGCAGCGGTGTCGCCGATGCCCGAGCCGACTTCGGGACCGATTCGAGCGGCCACCGGGGGCGCTTGCGCAAGCGGTTGCTTGATGGCGGGGCGGAAGCTCTGGCCGATCATGAGGTGATTGAACTCCTGTTGATGCAGGCCGTTCCGCGCCGCGACATGAAGCCGCTGGCACGCAGCCTGATCCAGCGCTTCGGCTCGCTCGCCGCCGTGCTGCAGGCCGAGCCGCGGGCGCTCGCCGGCCACCCCGGCATGGGCGAGGCGACCGCCGCCGCGCTGCGCGTGGTCACCGTCGCCGCCACCCGCATGGCCCGCCAGAAAGTGCGCGAGGCCCCCGTGCTCTCGTCATGGCACGCGCTGATCGACTACCTGACGATCGACATGGCGCACCTGACGGTAGAGCGCGTGCGCGTGCTCTACCTCAATGCCCGCAACATGCTGATCCTCGACGAACTGGTCGGCGAAGGCTCGATCGACGAGGCCGCGATCCACCCGCGCGAGGTGATCCGCCGGGCGCTGGACCTCGGCGCGACGGCGCTGATCCTGGTCCACAACCACCCCAGCGGCTCCCCCCAGCCCAGCCGCGCCGACATCGAGATCACCAACCGCATCGCCGAAGCGGGCCGCCTGCTCGGCGTCACCGTCCACGACCATGTCGTGATCGGACGCGAGGGCCACGTCTCGCTGCGCGCCAAGGGACTGATCTGAGACCATGTGCGTCGCCGCGATCGCCTGGGACGTGCATCCCGACTGGCTGCTCGTCGTCGCCGGCAACCGCGACGAATATCACGCCCGTCCCGCCGCCCCGCTGGCACGGCGCGCCGACGGCGTGATCGCCGGCACCGACCTGACCGAGGGCGGGACATGGCTGGGCGTGACGGAAAAGGTCGGTGTGCAGGAGCCGGGGCGGTTCGCCCTCGTCACCAATTACCGCGTACCCGAAGGGCCGCAGCCGGGGCGACCCTCGCGCGGGAAGCTGGTCACCGACCTGCTCAGGGGAACGCCGCCGCAGAGCCTCGACGGGGCGATGGCGGGGATGAACCCGTTCAACCTCATCCTTGCCGACAAGGCACGGGCGGTGTTCGTGACCAACCATCCCGAGGTCGAGATCCGCCCGCTGGCATGCGGCATCCACGGTCTTTCGAACGGCGGCTTCGACGTGCCGTGGCCCAAGACCGTGCGGACGGAACGCGCGATCGCAACCTGGCTCCAGACCGGTAAGACGGATTTCGAACCGCTGCTCGCCGCGCTGCGCGACCAGGCGCCCGCCGAAGCGCCGGAGCGGCCCGAACTGGGGCCGGAGCCCCGCTTCGCCCCCGTCTTCATCCATGATGCGGTCTATGGAACGCGGTGCAGCACCGTATTGGCGGTGGACCGCGAAGGACGCGGCCTGATCGCCGAGCGCAGCTTCGACGCGGCCGGCACCGTCACCGGGGAAGTGCGCATTCCATTCGCGTGGAACTGACGGCAGCTCACGCCGCGATGAGCCGGTTGCGACCGCCGCGCTTGGCTTCGTAAAGGGCCATGTCGGCCCGGTTGAGCAAGTCGATGCCGCCCTGCCCCGGCGCGCGGTGGACGAGCCCGCAACTGATCCGCGCCTCGGTCTGCCCGCCCAGCGGCAACTCGATCGGCACGGCCGATACGCCATCGACGATGCGGCGGCAGATCTCACGCGCGACCTCGGGCTCGGCATGGCCGAGCAGCACCACGAATTCATCCCCGCCCAGCCGCGCGACGAGGTCGGTGGCGCGCACCGCCTGCGACAGCCGCCGGGCGATCTCGGCCAGCACGGCGTCTCCCGCGACATGGCCCAGTTCGTCGTTGAGCGTCTTGAAGCGATCGACGTCGATCAGCGCGATGCTCAGCGTATCCCCGCCAGCCAAGGCATTTTCGAACCGGCGCAGGAATCCGGCGCGGTTGGCGAGGCCGGTCAGTTCGTCGGTTTCGACCTTGCGCGTCAGTTCGCCTTCGCGGGCCTTGCGGGCGGTCACGTCCACCAGCGTGGCCACCGTTCCCGAGACGACGCCCTGATCGTCCCGCTCGGCCCGGAAGGTCGCCTCGATCCACAAGCCGCCGGGGCGCTCGATCTCCACCGTGACGCCGGTTTCCCCCGGAGCGATGGCCCGCAGATGCGCGGCGAACATCGCCTCGCCCAGCAGGGGCCCAAGCTCGGCGACATGCGAGCCCGGCAGCGCCTGCGCATCCTGCCCCACCAGCGCCGCCGCATCGCCGACCGCGCGGGTGCAGGCGCCGTCCACGCCGAAGCGCAGCAGCACGATCGCGGAACGGTCGGCCAGCAGCTTGAGCGCATGCTCGCTCTCGCTCAGCCGCTCGATCAGATCGCGGCGCGCGGCGAGCGCGGCGGCGACCGGCAGCATCAGCACCAGCACCACGGCAAGGTAGAACTGCAGGAACGCCATCTGCACCGCCATGTCCCCGCCCGAGAGATGGACCGGACCATGCGCGTGGAACGTCGCTACGCCGCCGATGACCGCGACCAGCAGCACGCCCAGGCTCGTCCCCTGCCAGCCGAGCCGGAACGAGACCAGCATCAGCGGCACCATCGGCAGGAACAGCAGCGGAAAGCGATCCTGAACGAACACGCCCAGGCTGACGAGGAGCACGGTGGCATAAAGCAGCAGCTGCCGCCTGCGCTCGGCCCAGGATGCCGACCGCAGGGCCGCGATGTAGTCGCCATGGAACAGGCCGAAGAAGAACGGCGTGAAGATCAGCAGGCCCAGCGCGTCGGCGCTGAACTTGGTCGCGAGCGAGACGCCGATCGGCAGGTCGAACGCCAGCCAGGCGATCACCGCGCCAAGCAGCGCCCCGCAGGCGGGAGCGACCAGCCCCGCGCAGACTACGAAGCGCCCGACCGAGGCATGGTGATGCAGCAACCGTCCGTCGGTATCGGTCGTCGTCGCTCGCAGCAGCCAGGCAGCCAGCCCGATCTCCAGCGTGTTGGACACACCGAAGGCCAGAGGGCCGGAAAGAACCCCCCGCGTCGCGAAACCGGCGGCCGCGACCGCGACGAAGCCGGCGACCAGGAACCGCGGCCAGTCGCGCGGCGGGCGGCCCAGCAATTGCGCCAGCACCACTGCGTTGGCCGGCCAGACCGATGCAAGGTTGCCCTCGAAGCTCAGGTATCGGATCATCGCGGCCGAAAGGACGAAGCACAAGAGCCCCGTCATCAAGGGCGCGATGGCGATACGGACCTGCGGCATCTCTCGTCGATACTCTGGCGCTCGTGCGCACGGCTCTGTGCGAACTTCTCGTGCAAACGTTTGCCACCGCAATGGTTAAGATTCCGCCTTGAGTTAGGGGTTACCGCGCAGTTTACTTGCTCGGGCATGGTTGCTGCCTTTGCCGCGCCGCCCCTTGCCTTTCGCGCCCGCCCCGCCTAGCGGCACCGGCACGAATTGGCCGCTACCCGCGTCAGCTGCAAGGAGTCGAACATGGTCCCCCGCTACGCCCGCCCCGCGATGACCGCGATCTGGGAACCCGAAGCCCGCTACCGCATCTGGTTCGAGATCGAGGCGCACGCCGCGGTCAAGATGGGCGAGATGGGCACCGTCCCCGCCTCCGCCGGCAAGGCTCTGTGGGACTGGTGGGCGACCAACCCCAAGATCGACGTCGCCGCGATCGACGCGATCGAAGCCGTGACCAAGCACGACGTCATCGCCTTCCTCGACTGGGTGGCCCAGCAGGTCGGCCCCGAGGCGCGCTTCATGCACCAGGGCATGACCAGCTCCGACGTGCTCGACACCACGCTGAACGTGCAGCTGGTCAAGGCCGCCGACATCCTGCTGGAAGACCTCGACGCCCTGCTCGCCGCGATCAAGCGCCGCGCCGAGGAGCACAAGTACACGCCGACCATCGGCCGCAGCCACGGCATCCACGCCGAACCGGTCACCTTCGGCCTCAAGCTCGCCGAAGCCTATGCCGAGTTCAGCCGCTGCCGCACGCGCCTGGTCTTCGCGCGTGAGGAAATCGCCACTTGCGCGATCTCCGGCGCGGTCGGCACTTTCGCCAACACCGATCCGGCGGTGGAACAGTACGTCGCCGACCAGCTGGGCCTTGGGATCGAGCCGGTTTCCACGCAGGTCATCCCGCGTGACCGCCACGCGATGTTCTTCGCGGTGCTGGGCGTCATCGCCAGCTCGATCGAGCGCCTTGCCGTCGAAGTGCGCCACCTGCAGCGCACCGAAGTCCTGGAGGCCGAGGAATACTTCTCGCCCGGCCAGAAGGGCTCGTCGGCGATGCCGCACAAGCGCAACCCCGTGCTCACCGAGAACCTCACCGGCCTCGCCCGCGTGGTCCGCTCGGCGGTCGTCCCCGCCATGGAGAACGTGGCGCTGTGGCACGAGCGCGACATCTCGCACTCCTCCGTCGAGCGTTTCATCGGCCCCGACGCGACGATCACCCTCGACTTCGCGCTGGGCCGCCTGACCGGCGTGATCGACAAGCTGCTGATCTACCCCGCGCGCATGCAGAAGAACCTCGACCGCATGGGCGGCCTCGTCCACTCGCAGCGCGTGCTGCTGGCGCTGACGCAGGCCGGACTCTCGCGCGACGAGAGCTACCGCCTGGTCCAGCGCAACGCGATGAAGGTGTGGGAATCGGACGGTGAGCTGTCGCTGCTCGAACTGCTCAAGGCCGACCCCGAAGTCGCCGCCGCGCTCCCCGCAGAGGTAATCGAGGACAAGTTCAACCTCGATTACCACTTCAAGCACGTCGACACGATCTTCAGCCGCGTGTTCGGCTGAGCCGAGGGGGGGCTTCGACAAGCTCAGCCTGAGCGGGTTGAAAGGGCAATTCCAACTTTGCCGCTCAACCCCGCTCATCCTGAGCCTGTCGAAGGATGAAGAGGCGAGGCGCCGCCTTGCCTTTCATCCGACCGGGCCCTTCCCTTGCGGAAAATTCACGCCTAGCATTGCCGCTCTCGCGGGGGAAAGCAGGAGGAACAATGAAGGTCATCCGCACCATCGCATGGACGATCGTGGCGCTGCTGCTTCTGGCGTTCGGGTTCCTGAACTGGGGCCCTGCGGCACGCGTCAACTTCTTTCCCAGCACCGAAGGACCGCCCTACGGCCTCGACTGGCCGGTCGCGGTGATCGCCATCGCGTTCTTCCTGGCCGGGCTGCTGCCGATGTGGCTCTACCTGCGGGCGGTGCGCTGGCGCCTCAACCGCCGCATCGCCAGCCTCGAGAATTCGCTGCGCGCCACGTCCGTCGCCGCCTTGCCGCAAACCGCCGAGGCGCCCGAAGCCGCATCCTTCATCCCGCCTGAAACCCCGTCGGAAATCGCAAAGTCATGAACCACAATCCCGTCTACCTCGCCCTCGACCTTCCCCGCCTCGACGCTGCCGAAGCGCTGGCACGAAAGGTCGCGGGCCATATCGGCGGGATCAAGCTGGGCCTCGAGTTCTTCTGCGCCCACGGCCACCACGGCGTCCACGAACTGCACAAGATCGGGCTGCCGATCTTCCTCGACCTCAAGCTGCACGACATTCCCAACACCGTCGCCGGCGCCATGCAGGCGATCCACGTGCTGCAGCCCTCGATCGTCACTATCCACGCCGCCGGCGGCCGCGCCATGATGGAAGACGCCAAGGCCGCCGCCGGTGAAAACTGCAAGGTCGTGGCCGTCACCGTCCTCACCAGCCTCGACGGCGACGATCTCTCCGCCATCGGCGTCAACGCCAACCCCTACGACCAGGCCCTGCGCCTCGCCGACCTCGCGCATTCCGCTGGCCTCGACGGCATCGTCTGCTCGGGCCACGAGGTCGGCGCAGTGCACAAGCAGTGGAAGGACGGCTACTTCGTCGTCCCCGGCCTGCGCCCGGCGGACGGCAAGGTCGGTGACCAGAAGCGCACCGTCACCCCGCGCGAGGCCCGCGATGCAGGCGCCAGCGTGCTCGTGATCGGACGGCCGATCAGCCGGGCGGAAGACCCGCTGGCGGCGGCAAGGGCGATCGAAGCTACGCTTTGAGACGAAGGGAAACGCAGGGGTTTACCACCCCTGCACCCCGTAAAATGTCGAGGTCGGGCACGCAGCTTTGTCGTGCAGTGACGGTGCGTCGGGAGACATAATAGCCTGCGGCGCATCGTGGACGAGACGTGGCTGCGCGCGCGACGAAGCCAATTTACGGGGTGCAGGGGTGGTAAACCCCTGCGTTTTTCCTCTCATTCCTTCCACCTTAACAATTGCACATTTCACCGTTCAGCCCTTCGCAACCTCCCTCCCGCCAGATCGTTGTCACCGAACAACCCCCGGGAGTGCGACCCCATCATGAAGACCCTGAGCCTGCTTGCCGCCACTGCCATGGCGGCATCTGCCCCTGCTGCCTTTGCCCAGCAGGCCCCTGTCCCGGCGATCGAATCCGGGCACACCATGCTCACCGTCACCGCGCAGGGATCTTCCACGCGGGAGCCTGACATGGCGAACTACAGCGCGGGCGTGACCACGCAGGGGACGACCGCCAGCGAGGCGCTGGCCGCCAACTCCGCGCAGATGTCACGAGTGATCGCCGCGCTCAAGAAGGCGGGCATTGCCGACAAGGACGTGCAGACCAGCAACCTCAGCGTGAACCCCGTCTATGCGCAGCCCAAGCGCCTGCCCGACGGCAATTACGAGGACGGGCCGCAGAAGATCGTCGGCTACCAGACCAACAACACCGTCTCGGTCCGCCAGCGCAAGCTGGGCGACATGGGCAAGGTGATCGACGCGCTGGTCTCGGCCGGGGCGAATCAGGTCAACGGCCCGAACTTCCAGCTGTCAGGGCCCGAAGCGGCGATGGACGAGGCCCGCGTGGAGGCGATGAAGTCCGCCCGCGCCCGCGCCGATCTTTACGCAAAGGCATCGGGCCTGCGCGTCGCGCGGATCGTCTCGATCAGCGAGAGCGGCGGCTACAGCCCGCAGCCGGTGATGTACATGCGCAAGGCCGCGATGGACGTCGCCGCCGCGCCGCCGGTGGCGGCGGGCGAACTGGAGATGAACGTCAACGTGACGGTGCAGTTCGAACTGGCGCCCTAATTGAGCATCATCTCGTTCGATTGAATGTGGTAGCCGACGAGCGCGAGCTTGTCGGCTTCCTCTTTTCGGAACACGAACTGTTCGGTGCCGCTGCCGCGTTCGAAGACGGTTTCGTTGGTCACCGTCATGAAACTGCCGCCGGTGGTCGAGTTGCTGTTCCAGCCGACCTGCTTGCTCGACTTCACCCGCCCCAGCTTGCGATGCACGGCGTCGAGCAGGGCGACGAACTGCTGCTGCGTCGTCGCCTTGCGCATGTCCGCCCCGGTGGCATCCCAGATCGCCTGCGAGTGCCCGGCGTCCAGCGCCGCGTGGAATCGGACCACTTCCGCCCCGGCGTCCCTGATGGACTCCTTGACGTTGCAGCCGCTCAGCATTGCCGCGACGGCGAATGGCATTAGATAGCGGCCAAACCGATTCACTTCGTGTCCTTCTTGCATGCAGGACCGCAGCTTAGGGCAAGGCGCGCATATGCCAACAGCGGCAATCAAGATTTGCGGTATCAGCACCGGCGATGCGCTGGAAGCCGCCGTTCGTGCGCGCGCCGACCATATCGGCCTAGTCTTCTTCGCGAAGAGCCCGCGTGCCGTCTCTCCGGCGCAGGCCACGCAGCTTTCGCAGCGCGCGGCGGGCCGGATCGGCCGCGTGGGCCTGTTCGTCGATGCCGACGATGCCCTGCTCGGCGATGCCGTGGGCGCGGCGCAGCTCGACGCGCTGCAACTTCACGGCTCGGAGACGCCCGAGCGCGCTGCACAGCTTCGCGCCCGCTTCGGCATTCCGGTGTGGAAGGCTCTGTCCGTCGCCACCGCCAGCGACGTCGCCCGCGCCAATGCCTATGCGGGGGCAGCCGACCTTATCCTCTTCGACGCCAAGACGCCCAGGGGCGCCCTGCCCGGCGGCATGGGCCTCAGCTTCGACTGGGGCCTCGTGGCGGGCTGGAAGGGACCGCTGCCATGGGGCCTTGCGGGGGGCCTTGACCCGGCGAACGTCGCCGAGGCCATCCGCCTGACGGGAGCGCCGCTGGTCGATACCTCCTCAGGCGTGGAGAGCGCGCCGGGCGTGAAGGACGAAACGCGCATCGCCGCCTTCTGCGCGGCGGTTCGGGCGGTATCCTGACACCGCCGGGGCTTCGACAAGCTGCGCCTGACCCTTCGACAAGCTCAGGGTGAGCGGAGCTAGCGTAAACCTCCCAAACCCGCTCAGGCTGAGCTTGTCGAAGCCCCCCCCGGCACAAACCACGGCCGCCGGACGAAGAAAGGGGCGGCCCGTTCGGACCGCCCCTTTCCTGGCTTACGCTGCTTTCGCAGCGATCAGATCCGATGGATCAGAACTTGACGCCCACGCCCACGAGGCCGCGGTCGGCGTCGGGGGTGTTGTCGCCGACCAGCAGGTGCTGGTATTCGGCCTTCACGTAGTAGCGCGAACCGACGTCCTGCTGAACGCCGCCGCCCACGCCCACGGCGCTGTTGCAGTACTTGCAGTTCTTCGACTGCCAGTCGGCCAGCGCGTAGACCTTGGTGCCGTCGCGCGGCTCGATGCCGATGCGGCCACCGGCGCCCCACGAAACGCGGGTGTTGTCGGTCAGGATCTTGTCGGCCGAACCCTGCACGCCGACGAACAGGCCCGGGGCCAGATCGTAGTCGTAGCCGGCGGCGACACCAGCCGTTGCTTCGCTGTCGCTACCGTCCCAGATCACACCGCCGCGCGCTTCGACGCGAGCCTCGTTGGCCAGGGCGGGAGTGGCAGCGGCCACGGCAGCAACCGCGGCGAGCGAAACAAGTGCAATACGCATATTATATAACTCCAAGTATTCCTGCGATCCCGACCCTCATCGGGGTTATCGTCGGGAGCCCTGCCGCTGGACCCCGTCACCTTTCAGTCAGATGAACGGTAAATTCTTGGAATCGTTCAAAACGTCACAAAACTGCAGTTTATGCCGGTTAGGTGCTTTTGCCGATTTTCAGTTGCATTCTTTGCAATTGAATGTCCGCCAGGCGATCACCAAGCCCCTGTAGGCACGCATGGTTTTCCAGCGTTCCCAGGGCAAACATGGTCCCTCTCCTCAAGGCGTCTGGACAAGCGCGGGGGGGTCTGCCAAGCGCCGGATCATGACCGTTCAGAGCCCCAATTCGCTTCGTTCGTATCCCGATGAGTCGGGTCACTTCGGCCAGTTCGGCGGGCGCTACGTCGCCGAGACGCTGATGCCCCTGATCCTCGACCTCGAGAAGGAATATCGCGCCGCGAAGCTGGACCCGGCATTCCAGGCCGAGTTCGACGACCTGCTCAAGACTTTCGTAGGTCGGCCGAGCCCGCTCTACCCCGCACCGCGCATCACCGAGCATTTCCGAAAGCTCGCGCCCGAGGGCAAAGGCCCAAAGATCTACTTCAAGCGCGAAGACCTGAACCACACCGGCGCGCACAAGATCAACAACTGCATCGGCCAGATCCTGCTCGCCATGCGGATGGGCAAGACCAAGATCATCGCCGAGACCGGCGCGGGCCAGCACGGCGTCGCCACCGCCACCGTCGCGGCGCGCTTCGGCCTGTCGTGCACGATCTTCATGGGCGCCAAGGACGTCGAGCGGCAGGCGCCCAACGTCTTTCGCATGAAGCTGCTCGGCGCCGAAGTGGTGCCCGTCACCAGCGGCGCGGAGACGCTCAAGGACGCGATGAACGAGGCGCTGCGCCACTGGGTCGCCAACGTCCACGACACGTTCTACATCATCGGCACCGCCGCAGGGCCGCACCCCTATCCGGAACTCGTCCGCGACTTCCAGAGCGTGATCGGCACCGAGACGCGCGAGCAGATCCTCGAAGCCGAAGGCCGCCTGCCCGACATGCTGGTGGCGGCCGTGGGCGGCGGATCGAACGCGATCGGCATGTTCCACCCCTTCCTCGACGACGCGGACGTGGCGATGGTGGGCATCGAGGCCGCCGGTCACGGCATCGAGAGCGGCCAGCACGCCGCCTCGCTGATGGGCGGGCGTCCGGGTATTCTCCACGGCAACAAGACCTACCTGCTGCAGGACGAGGACGGCCAGATCACCGAGGCCCATTCGATCAGCGCCGGTCTGGACTACCCCGGCCTCGGCCCCGAGCATTCGTGGCTGCACGAGGCGGGCCGCGTGAAGTACGTGCCGATCACCGATACCGAGGCGCTCGAGGCGTTTCAGCTGTGCTGCGCGCTGGAAGGCATCATCCCGGCGCTCGAAAGCGCCCACGCCCTCGCCGCGCTGCCGCAGCTGACGGCCGAGCTGGACGCGGACAAGCTGCTCGTCGTCAACGTCTCCGGGCGCGGCGACAAGGATATCTTCACCGTCGCCGAGGCGCTGGGGGTCGAGCTTTGAAAAAGGGCGGGTGGCAACGGTCGCTGATCGACGCCGCCGTGATCTGGATGGCGGTGTTCCCGGCGATCAAGGTCCTCGCCGACCTCGTCCGGGTGCGCTCCTTCGACCTTTCGGGCGCGGGCTACTACTGGGCCTTCGCCTTTCGGGGAAGCTGGAGCGACATCGCCGTCAGTCTCGCCTACCTCGCCGTTTTCGTCGGCCTGACCGCCGCCATTCTCCGCTATTCCGGAAAGACGCTGTTCTCCTGATGACCCGCTTCGAAACCGTTTTCGCCCCAAAATCCGACGGTAAGCGCGTCCCCGCGCTCGTCTGCTTCATCACCGGGGGCGACGGCGACACCGCATCGAACCTCGACGCGCTCGTCGCGGGCGGCGCCGACGTGATCGAACTGGGCATGCCCTTCACCGATCCGATGGCGGACGGCCCGGCGATCCAGGAAGCCAACTTGCGCAGCCTCGCCAAGGGCACGCGCACGGCCGACATCTTTCGCATCGCCGCCGAGTTCCGGCAGCGTCACCCCAACGTGCCGCTGGTGCTGATGGGCTACGCCAACCCGATGACCATCCGCGGCCCCGAGTGGTTTGCCGAGGAATGCGCCAAGGCCGGCGTTGACGGCGTGATCTGCGTCGATATTCCCAGCGAGGAAGACGCCGCCCTCGGCCCGGCGCTGCGTGAAAAGGGCGTGTCGCTGATCCGCCTCGCCACCCCGACCACCGACGCCGCGCGCCTGCCCAAGGTGCTGGAGGGCTCCTCGGGCTTCCTCTACTACGTCTCGGTCGCGGGCATCACCGGCATGCAGCAGGCGGCGCAGGGCTCGATCGAGGACGCGGTGGCGAAGCTCAAGGCCGCCACCGACATTCCCGTCGCGGTCGGCTTCGGCGTGCGCACGCCCGAACAGGCCGCCGCCATCGCCAAGGTGGCGGACGGCGTGGTCGTCGGCTCGGCCTTCATCGATATCGTCAAGCAGCATGGCGATGCCGCGCCCGGGCCGCTGCAGGATTATACCGCATCGCTCGCCGAGGCGGTGCATTCCGCTCGATAGAGCCAAGCCGATGGGGCTTCGACAAGCTCAGCCTGAGCGGTGTTGGAGGCTTACGCCACTTCCGCTCACCCTGAGCTTGCCGAAGGGTCGGACACAGCCTCTTGAAGCCCCTACGCGCACGGCGCCGTCGAGGACACCATGAAAGACTTCGCCGTGTCGGACTCCCCCGCCGTTCAGGCCCAGCTCGACCGCCTTGCCGCGCTGTCGCTGCCGCAAGGCCGCATCGGGCTTGAGGCGATCCGCACGCTGCTGGCGCGCCTCGGCGATCCGCACTTGCGCATCGCGCCCGCGTTCCACGTCGCGGGCACCAACGGCAAGGGATCGACCTGTGCCTTCCTGCGCGCGATCCTGGAGGCGCAGGGGTACAAGGTCCACGCGATCACCAGCCCGCATCTGGTGCGCTACAACGAGCGCATCCGCATCGCGGGCGAACTGGTCGGCGACGACGAACTCGCCAGCCTGCTGGCCGAAGTGTTGGACGCGGCGGATGGCCTCGAAGTCAGCTTCTTCGAAACGACGATCGCCGCCAGCTTCCTCGCCTTCGCGCGCCATCCGGCGGACGTCTGCGTGATCGAGGTCGGCCTCGGCGGCCGCTTCGACGCGACCAACGTGCTGCCTGCGCCGCTCGTGTGCGGCATGGCGACGCTGGGCATCGACCACGAACGCTTCCTCCTCGCCCCCGAGGACGGCACGCCCACCGAGCCGCTCACCCGCATCGCCTTCGAGAAGGCGGGCATCCGCCGTCCGCACGTGCCGCTGGTGACGCAGAACTACCCGCACGAGGTCACCGCGTTCCTGCAATCGCTCGCCGCTTCCGAGGACGTACCGCTGCAGTCTCGCGATGCCGAGTGGAAGGCGCAGGTCACCCGCGACGCCATCTGGTTCGAGGACCGCCACGGCTCTTTGACGCTCCCCCTGCCCGAGATGCCCGGTGCGCACCAGGCGGACAATGCCGCCCTCGCCGTCGCCATGCTGCGCGCGCAGGATGTGCTGAAGATCGATCCTCACGCCTTCGCCGAGGGCATCCGCGCCGCGCGCTGGCCCGCGCGGATGCAACTGCTGGGCGACGGGCCGCTGACGGCGCTCGTCCCCGGCACGCCGGTCTGGCTCGACGGCGGGCACAACCGCGACGCCGGGCTGGCGCTGGAAGCATTCCTGCGCCAGCGGGGGCAGGCGCCGCATCTGATCCTCGGCATGATCGAAGGCAAGGATCCCGCCGCGTTGCTCGACCCGCTGCACCGGCTGGTCGAGAGCGTGACGCTGGTGCCGGTGCCGGGGCATGACTGCCACCCGCCCGAGGCGTTCGCGGGCTGGTCGCTGCCGACGTCCTCCGCGCCGGATGTCGCGACGGCGCTCCGCGATCTGGAAAAGCTGGCCCCACGCGCCGTGCTGATCGCGGGTTCGCTCTACCTTGCGGGCGCGGTGCTGCGGGACAACGGCGAAGTGCCGGATTGAGGCGAAGGCGATCCCATCCCGCTGCGACTAGGCGATAAATCGCCAAGTCTCGCTCCCCTCCCGCTTGCGGGAGGGGTTGGGGGTGGGCCTTCTGCTGTTACTCCACCTCACCCGCAGACCCCAGCGCCTGATCGACGAGCCCTGTCCGGCTCAGCCACCAGAACAGCGCGATGCCGGGCAGCGACGCCACCGTGGTGAGCAGATAAAAGTTCACGTAGCCCATGGCCTCGATCAGCGCGCCCGCCGTCGTGCCGGTGGCGAGCCGCCCGACGACGCTCGCTCCGGCCGAGATCAGCGCATACTGCGCCGCCGTGTAGCGCAAGTCGCACAGCGCCGAGAAATAGGCGATCACCACCACGCCGCCGTAGCCCGAGGCGATGTTCTCGAAGCCGATGGCGCCCGCCATGCCCCAGTTGCTGTGCCCGGCCGCTGCCAGCGCCGCGAAGCTGAGGTTGGAAACGCCCATCAGCACCAGCGAGAGCATCACCGAGCGCTTGAGCCCCATGCGCGCATAGGCGACGCCGCCGATGAACACGCCGATCATGTAGGCCCAGAAACCCAGACCGATGTCGTAGATCGCGATCTCGTCGTTGCTGAAGCCGAGGTCGTCGAACAGCAGGCGGAAGGTCAGGTTCGCCAGCGTGTCGCCGATCTTGTGGACGAGGATGAACAGCAGCACGAGGAACGCGCCGTTGCGGCGGAAGAACTCCCCGAACGGCCCGGCGATGGAGGACCAGACTTCGGCCAGCCCCTTCTTCTCGACCACCACCTTGCGGCGCTCCGGCTCGCCCAGCACCAGTGCGGTGAGCATGGCGGGCAGCGCGAAGATGGCGCATGCCGCATAGCCCACGCCCCAGCCGTAGCGCGCCGAAAGCACCAGCGCGAGCGCGCCCGCCCCCGCCGAGCCGATGCGCCAGCCGTACTGGCTCATGCCCGACCCGGTGCCGAGCTGGTAGGGCTTGAGCGTCTCGATGCGGTAGGCGTCGATGACGATGTCGAAGCTGGCGCCCGCCACGCCCACCAGCACGGCGGCGAGCACGGTCGCGCCGATGTCCGCCGCCGGATCGACCAGCGCGAGGTTCAGCACCGCCGCAATCACGGCAAGCCCGCAGACCAGCATCCACGATACGCGCTGCCCCATGCGGTGCAGGACCGGCAGGTGCACGCCGTCGACGATCCAGGCCCAGAACACCTTGAGATTGTAGACCAGGAACGCCAGCGTGAAGGCGGTGACGGTCTTCTTGTCGATCCCGTCCTGCGCCAGGCGCGTGGTCAGCGTCGCGCCGATCATCGCATAAGGAAAGCCCGAGGACAGGCCGAGCATGAACGAGGCGAGCGACTCCCGCTCGAAATAGGGCTTGATCGAATCCCCGACGCTGCGACGCTCTGCGATGGTATCGGCGTCCACGCCGGTCTCCTCATTTGCGGTTGCCGCCAACTTAGCGGCGGCGACCCGTAAGGGAAGGCTGGATGAAGCGGCGATCAACAGGTATGGGCCACGCATGTCCAAACCTCCCAGCAAGTCTTCAGGCGGCAGATCAGGCGGCTCCGGCCGTGGTCGCGATTCCGGTTCCTCGTTCGGTGGAGCTCCGCGTGGCGGCTCTTCGCGGGGCGGTGCATCGCGTGATGGCGGCCCCCGCTACAACGCCGGAAGTGGCAGTGCACGTGGCCGCACCGGCCGCGATGACGGTCACGACGCGCCCCGCGGCGACGCTCCGCGCGGCGGACGCGGGCGCCGTGAAGCCCCCCGTATCGGCAGCCGCGAGGACTTCCGCAATGAATTCCCGCGCCGTGGCTCCAGAGACGGTGGGCGTGACGGCGCCTCCCGCGATGCTGGTCCGCGCGATGCCGCTGCCCGCGATAGCGCCCGTACCGGCGCCCCGCGTGGCGATCGTCCGCGTGAGGATACCCCGCGTGGCGGTTCCTACCGCAGTGGTCCGGGGCGCGACGGCGCGCCGCGTTCAGAGCGTGCGCAAGGCGGCGGATCGCGCGATGCGACCTATCGCAGCGGACCTGCACGTGATGGCGCCCGCTCCGATTCCCGCGACGGCGAACGCGGCTATCGTCCGCGCCGCGACGATCGCGCATTCGGCTCGGATCGCGGCCCACGCCCTGCCCGCCCGACCGGCCCCCGCCCCAACCTCAAGCCCGGCGCCGCCCCGCGCGCTGCCGCGCCGACGCCCAAGGACCCCTCGCTGCCTGCCCGCGAAGGCGAGCGCGTCGCGAAGCTGCTCGCCCGCGCGGGCGTCGCCAGCCGCCGCGAGGTCGAGCGGCTGATCATCGAAGGCCGCGTCACGCTGGACGACGTGGTGATCGAAACGCCCTCGACCGTGCTCACATCCTTGCGCGGCGTCGCGGTGGACGGCAATCCGATCGCGGAAGCCGAAGGCACCCGCCTGTTCCTGTTCCACAAGCCGTCGGGCCTCATCACCGCCGAGCGCGATCCCGCCGGTCGCCCGACGATCTACACCGCGCTGCGCAACGCCCTGCCCGAAGGCACCGGCCGCGTGATGCCGATCGGCCGCCTCGATCTCAACACCGAGGGACTGCTGCTGCTGACCAACGACGGCGAGTTCAAGCGCCAGCTCGAACTGCCCGCCACCGGCGTGCCGCGCACCTACCGCGCGCGTACTTTTGGCGACATCACGCAGGAACAGCTCGAACAGCTGATGGAAGGCATCGAGGTCGACGGCGTGATCTACGGCCGCATCGACGCCAACATGGAGCGCCGAACCGGGCGCAACCAGTGGATCGAGATGACGCTGACCGAAGGCAAGAACCGCGAAGTGCGCCGCGTGCTCGAAGCGCTCGGCCTGCAGGTCAGCCGCCTGCTGCGCACCGCCTACGGTCCCTTCCGCCTCGGCGACATGCCCAAGGGCACGGCGGGCGAGGTCTCGCAGCGCGACCTCGAGAACTTCCGCAAGAGCCTGCCGAGCCAGAATCCCACGAGAACGCAGGCATGAGCGGAAACCTGCGGATTATCGCGGGCGAATGGCGCGGCCGCAAGCTGGCCGCGCCCGAGGGCGACACCACCCGCCCCACCGCCGACCGCACGCGCGAGACGCTGTTCTCGATGCTGGTCAGCCGCCTCGGCGATTTCGAGGGGCTGAAAGTGGCGGATCTCTTCGCCGGCTCGGGCGCGCTGGGGCTGGAGGCCCTGTCGCGCGGGGCGGCGCATTGCCTGTTCGTCGATCAGGATGCAGGCGCGATCCGGGCGATTCGCAAGAACATCGCCAACCTGCAGGCGCAGCCGCGCAGCGACGTGCGCGCCTCCTCGGTGATGTCGCTGGGGACCGCAAAGGAGCCGCTCGACCTCGTGCTGCTCGACCCGCCTTACGATACCGGCGCGGGTCAGGTGGCGGTGGACAAGCTGGCGCGGCTCGGCTGGATCGGCGAAGGGACGTGGGTGAGCCTGGAGACCGGCAAAGGCGAAAACGTGGCCATCAAGGGCTTCGAAGCCGACGCCACGCGTGATGTCGGCAAGGCGAGACTGCACCTGCTGCGCCGAACGGCCTGACATCCGCAGCGACGCACACCCCCGTCATCCCGGACTTGATCCGGGACCGTGGGCAAATCTTTAGGCGCGCCTTCGCCTCAGGGCATTCCAAAGCCACCTGTTGCCTCAAGCACGGCCCGTCGTCCCGGATCAAGTCCGGGATGATGAGGCTGCGTATGTGCTTCATTGACATTTATAACCACATGGGTTATATGCCCCAGCATCCGGAGTGACGAGGTACACGTCGCTCCGGTGTATCGGGTCGGCGTCGTGGGCCGGGATGCGGTTTTAAGCCGTAGCTACGCAAACCACGCGCCCAACGAAGGCCCGAAGTGCCCCCGAGCTACTGGAAAAGCCGTCCATACGTTCCTGCGACACATGGCAGGACTTGGGACGACCATCCCGGATAGCCATCGGCTGATAACGCTGCGAGCCCTAACAGACGGCCACATGGGACACTTCGATGGAATACAGGTCGAGCCGGGCTGACCACCGCTACCCGGCCGCTCGCCAGAGCAGGTGGAAAACAAAACCCCGCGTCCCGACTTGGACGCTCCCGACGCCGACCCGATGTTCACTCTCGGTTGCGTTGATTTCCCCCGGCGTAAGGCCCGCACTCGCCAGCGGGCATTGCCGTATGTGCAAACCGATCCCGCCTTCGCGGGGATGACGAAGATAGATGCGAATACTTCCGGAAAACTGCAAAGGCCCGACACCGCGCGCTCCACTGTGGCGCAATGCCGGGCCCCCTCACCCCCCCAGGTGAGCTCGTGCAGCGCACGGAGCCAGATGCCCCGCCTCGCCGAACGCGCGAACGATGCCCCTTGAGCACGTCAGCGCGAAATTGTTGGAAAGACCCCCCCGGTCTTCGCGCAATCGATAGCACCCCAAATTGCGAATACAAGCGGATTATTGCGAACAGTCCTTTCCCGGGACAACAAGAGTTGCACAGCGGGCACAAAAAAGCCGCCGGACCGAAGAAACGGCGCGGCGGCTTTTTCGTGAGGCTTGTTAAGCGTCAGCCCAGCTTGGCTTTCAGTATCTCGTTGACGACCTGCGGGTTGGCCTTGCCCTGCATCGCCTTCATCGTCTGGCCGACGAAGAAGCCGAACAGCGCGACCTTGCCGTCACGGTACTGCGCAACCTTGTCGGCGTTGGCGGCGAGGATCTCGTCCACCTTGCCCTCGATGGCGCCGGTGTCCGATTCCTGCTTGAGCCCCTCGCGCTCGACGATGGCTTCGGCGCCGTCGCCGGTCTCCAGCATGATCTCCAGCACCTGCTTGGCGATCGAGCCCGAGATCGTACCCTTGCCGACCAGCGCCAGCAGTTCGGCGGCCTGCGCATGGCTGACCGGCGAATCCTCGAGGCTCTTGCCCAGCTTGTTGAGCGCGCCGAAGAACTCCGAGATCAGCCAGTTCGCTGCCTGCTTGGCGACTTCGGCGGGCGCCTTGCCCTGCGCCGAAGCGGTCTCGGCCAGCAGCGCCTCGAACCACTGGAACGTGTCAACGTCGGTGGTCAGCACCGCGGCATTGTAGGCCGACAGCCCCAGTTCGCCTTCATAGCGCGCACGCTTGGCGTCCGGCAGTTCGGGCAGCGAGGCGCGGCACGCCTCCAGGAACGCATCGTCCAGTTCCAGCGGCAGCAGGTCGGGATCGGGGAAGTAGCGATAGTCGTGCGCGTCTTCCTTCGAGCGCATCGAGCGGGTGGTGCCGCTGTTCGGGTCGAACAGGCGGGTTTCCTGCACGATCTTGCCGCCGCCCTCGATCACGTCGACCTGGCGGTTCGCCTCGTGCTCGATCGTCTGCATGACGAAGCGCACCGAGTTGACGTTCTTGGTCTCGGTGCGAGTGCCGAACTCGTCACCCGGCTTGCGGACCGAGACGTTGACGTCGCAGCGCATCGAGCCCTGGTCCATGTTGCCGTCGCACGAGCCGACATAGCGCAGGATCGTGCGCAGCTTGGCGACATAGGCGCCGGCCTCTGCGGGTGAGCGCATGTCCGGACGGCTGACGATCTCCATCAGCGCCACGCCCGAACGATTGAGGTCGACGTAGGACATCGTCGGGTGCTGATCGTGCATCAGCTTGCCCGCATCCTGCTCGACGTGGATGCGCTCGATGCCGATGATCTTGTCCTCGGGGATACCCGCCTTCTCGTCCGCCTCGATCGTCAGCGAGCCTTCGCCGACGAGCGGGTGGTAGAGCTGGCTGATCTGGTAGCCCTGCGGAAGATCGGCATAGAAGTAGTTCTTCCGATCGAAGCGCGACCACTTGTTGATCTGCGCGTCGATCGCCATGCCGGTGCGCACCGCCTGACGGATGCACTCACCGTTCGGCACCGGCAGCATGCCCGGCATCGCCGCATCGATCAGCGAGACCTGCGTGTTCGGCTCCGCGCCGAACGCCGTCGCCGAGCCGGAGAACAGCTTGGAATTGGACGTGACCTGCGCATGGACTTCGAGGCCGATCACGACCTCCCAGTCCCCGGTGGCGCCCTGGATGCGATAGGTGGAAGTGGACATCTCAAGCCTTACTTGTGTCGATGTACGGGTCGATCAAGTCGACCTCGGGAAAATACGTCGCGAACCCCTTACGGTCCCGCGTGACAATAGGCCAGCCCCGGTTCGCCGCCTGCGCGCCGATCAGGAAATCGGGCAGGATGCTGGTGCGGACGCCGCCGTTGCGCCGGTATTGCCTGTATGCCATTCCGGCCCGGTGGCAATCGGGCAGCGACAGCCGCACGATTTTCAGACCGAATCCTTCGAACAGGTCGGCAACGTCCTGCGCGGAACCGTAATTGCCGGAAATCTCGGCGAAGATGATCTCGTTGACGAACAGGTCGCTTGCCGCGCCCAGATCGGCGATCCGCTGGTGGAAATAGTCGGGAGCGCGGTTGCCAAGCATGTCGATGACGACATTCGAATCGAAGATCACACTTCCGGCCCGTCGCCGCGCATCATGCGCTGGTATTCGAGCCCGTCCATGTCCGGCTCCAGCGCCTTGCCCGCAAATTTCGCTCGCGTTTCTTGCAGGCGGCCCAGAAATGCTTCCTTGCGCGCTTCGATCCGCGCCGGATCGTCGGCACGGATGATACGGGCATTGCCGTCACCGTCCAACTCGAACGCCACCGCCTGACCGGGCTTGAGGCCCAGCGCATCGCGGATGTCCTTGGGCACCGTGACCTGGCCCTTGACCGTCATGTTGGACTCGAACTTCACGGCGGAAGTATTACCTCTCGCCCGCATTACCGTCAACGCAGCGACTGGGCCGATGCCTCCGTTTCGGACGTAGGACCCCATGGCGCGAGCGGGGCGGCGCGTCCGCCTTCGCAGGCGCCTCACGCCGCCGCGCGGCCTTTTCGCGCGAGGGCCGCACGAACAGGTCGTCCAGCCCTTCAAGGGCTGAGACGACCAGTTCGAACCAGCTTACCACCACTTGTCCGGCTTCGCCGCAAACGCCGCGCGGCCTTCGATGGCCAGTCCTGCGTTCAGCACGCCCTGCTCGTCCAGCGGGCGGCCGATGATCTGGAGACCCAGCGGCAGCCCCTGCGCGTCGAGGCCGGCCGGCACCGACATGGCAGGCAGGCCCGCCAGCGAGGCCGGGACCGTGAACACGTCGTTGAGGTACATCGCGATCGGGTCTTCGTTGCTTTCGCCAAGGGCAAAGGCAGCGCTCGGCGCGGTCGGGGTCAGGAGGACGTCGACCTGCTCGAACGCCTTCGTGAAGTCCTGCGAGATCAGCGCGCGCACCTTCTGCGCCTTGGTATAATAGGCGTCGTAGAAGCCCGCCGACAGCACGTAAGTGCCGATCAGGATGCGGCGCTTGACCTCCGCCCCGAAGCCGTCGGCGCGGGTGGCGGCGTACATGTCCTGCAGGCCAGCACCATCGGGCAGGTCGCGCAGGCCATAGCGCACGCCGTCATAGCGCGCGAGGTTGGACGAGGCTTCTGCAGGCGCGATGATGTAGTAGGTCGCCAGCGCGTACTGCGTGTGCGGCAGCGAGACTTCGACCACGTCGGCGCCGGCGTCCTTGAGCCAGGCGATCCCCTGCTCCCAGATCGCCTCGATCTCGGCAGGCATGCCCTCGACGCGGTATTCCTTCGGGATGCCGACCTTCTTGCCCTTGAGGTCGCCCGAGAGCGCGGCGGTCCAGTCCGGCACCGGCAGGTTCAGGCTGGTCGCGTCCTTGGGGTCGAACCCGGCCATGCTTTCCAGCAGGATCGCGCAGTCGGTGACGTCGCGGGCCATCCCGCCCGCCTGATCGAGCGAGCTGGCATAGGCCACCACGCCCCAGCGCGAGCAGCGCCCGTAAGTCGGCTTGATGCCCGTGGTGCCGGTGTAGGCGGCGGGCTGGCGGATCGAGCCGCCGGTGTCCGTGCCGGTGGCGGCAGGCACAAGGCGTGCCGCGATCGCCGCCGAGGAGCCGCCCGAGGAACCGCCCGCCGTCAGCGGCGCATTGCTGCCGGGGCGACGCCAGGGCGACACGACCGAGCCGAAATGGCTGCTCTCGTTCGAGGAGCCCATCGCGAACTGATCGAGGTTGAGCTTGCCCAGCAAGCCCGCACCCGCATCCCACAGCTTCTGCGAGACGGTCGATTCGTACTGCGGCACGAAGCCTTCGAGGATGTGGCTGGCCGCGGTGGTCTGGACGCCAGTGGTGGCGAACAGGTCCTTCATGCCGATCGGCACGCCGCCCATCGGACCCAGCGCTTCGCCGGCGGCGCGCCTGGCGTCGATGGTCTTCGCGGCGGCGATCGCGTGGTCGGGGGTGGCGACGATGAAGGCGTTCAGCGCGTCCTGCGCCGCCGCGACGTTGGCGTTGAACGCCTCGGCCACTTCGACGGCGGAGAAAGTTCCGGCGGCGACGCCGTCGCGGATGGCGGCTACGCCAAGGTCGGTAATGTCAGTCATGCTGCATTCCAGATTTTGTGTGCTGCCCGTGCTTGCTTCGACAAGCTCAGCATGAGCGGGGATAGATTCAAAGTCCCTCTCCCCCAACTCCGCTCATCCTGAGCTTGTCGAAGGATCGGGATAATCCAAAGGCTTATTCGATCACCTTGGGCACGCCGAAGAAGCCGTGCTGCGCGGCGGGCGCATTGGCCAGCACCGCGTCGCGCTTGTCGCCGCCGGTCAGCGGGTCGGCGTCGATCACGTCGTCGCGCAGGCGCAGGGTGTTGGGGATCACGGCGGTCATCGGCTCGACACCGTCGGTGTCGACCTGCCCGAGTTGCTCCACCCAGGCGAGGATGCCGTTCAGTTCGGGCACCATGGCCTCGAGTTCCTGCTCGCTCACCTTGATGCGCGCGAGGCTGGCGATCTTCGCCACGGTTGCGGTATCGACCGACATGGCTTTCCCTTTACGGTTGAGCCCGCCGCGCATGGAAGCACGGCGGGCGGAAATTCGATAGCGGTGCGCTAGCAGCGGGGCGGCGCGGCTTCAAGTTCCCTGCCCCACCTTCGTCATCGCGAGGCCCGAAGGGCCGTGGCGATCCAGAGCAACGGCACCGCCCTGGATTGCTTCGCTACGCTCGCAATGACGAGCGACGTGTCACTGCGCGGGCTTGGCTGCCTCGCCCTGCTGCTGGGCCGCCTGCGCCTGCATCTGCGCCATCATCGCCTGGATTTCCTCAGGCGTCTTGAAGTCGAGCAGGTCGATCTCGAAGACCAGCGTGGAATTCGCCGGGATCGGGCCGGATGCCTGCGCGCCGTAGCCCAGTTCAGGCGGAATGGTCAGGCGATAGCGCCCGCCGCGCTCCATCTGGAGCAACCCTTGCGCGAAGCCGGGGACGACCTCGTCCAGCGCCATCGGCATCTGTTCGTTCTGGTCGAACACGGTGCCGTCCTGCAGCATGCCCCTGTAGTTGATGAGCACGTAGCCATGCTCGGGCGGCTTGCCGCCGGTGCCGGCCTTGATCGCCTCGACCTTGACTTGCGGAGCCGCAGGCGTCGCGGCCGGGGCAGCGGGCTTCGGGGCAGCTTGCGCGAACACAGCCGAGGGCGCTGCCACGAGGAGCAGCGCCGCGATCGCTGCCTTCACTGCGCCGGAGCCGGAGCAGCCGGTGCTTCCGCGCCCGGAGGCATCGCACCCGGAACGCCGCCCGGAGCACCCGCGCCGCCCTGCATCTGCTGGAGCTGCTGCAGGATCTGCTGCTGCTGGCGGATTTCGGCAAGGCTCTTGTAGTCGATCAGCTCGACTTCGAACTTGAGGTCGGCGTTCGCGGGGATCGGCGAACCGGCGGGCGGGTTGGCGCCGTAAGCCAGCTCGGCGGGAATCGTAACGTCGTACTTGCCACCGCGCTGCATCTTCATCAGCGCCTTGGAGAAGCCGGGCACGAACTGCGCGACGGGGTTGGGGTAGTTCTTGTTTTCGTCGAACACCTTGCCGTCGGTCAGCATGCCTTTGTAGTTGATGAGCACGACGTCTTCCATCGTCGGCGAGGCGCCGGTGCCGGCGGCCAGCGTCTTGACGGTGGGCGCGGGCGGCAGCGCGGCATAGGCCACACCGGCCGAGGCCAGAGCGATCGCGACGACACCGATCCAGATCTTGGAAACGGCGCCCTTTTCGATCGGCTGCAGCGCAACGCGGGTGATCTCTGTCATCGTCTGTGGCCCTCGTATTCTTTTGAAGCGCCCGGGCTGGCATCCCTTGCAGATGCACAAAGGGCGCGGAATGGTGATTCCGCGCCCTCATGGCTCAACCCGGCGCGGCATTCAAGCCGCTGATCCAGATTTAAAGGTGCCCTGCGCCAAAGCGCAGGAAAGCTCTTACTTGGAGCCGTCGCGCTCGGCGCGCTTGCGCTCAAGCTTGCGAGCGCGGCGAACGGCGGCAGCCTTTTCGCGAGCGCGCTTTTCCGACGGCTTCTCGAAGTGACGGCGCAGCTTCATCTCACGATATACGCCTTCACGCTGCAGCTTCTTCTTGAGCGCACGAAGAGCCTGATCGACGTTGTTGTCGCGGACGAGAATCTGCATAAACCGAAACACCTCACAAAACAGACGAAGCCGCCACGCATCCGGTTCGGCGCGGCGTGCTGCGAATCTAGAGCCAATAAAAGGCCGCCGCCGGACTCGGAGGCAGCTGATTGAGCGGCCCGTTAGCAAAGGGACGGCTCGAAGACAAGACCAATCACCCGCAAAGCCTGCAGCTTGCCGCAATGCATGTCCTTAGCTATATATCTGGCTAAGGAGCATCACGATGACTCAGGTTTCCGTCCACGAGGCCAAGACCAACCTATCCCGCCTGATCGTCAGCGTGCTGGCGGGCGAAGAAGTGGTGATCGCACGCGGCAACGTTCCTGCCGTGCGTCTGGTCCCGATAAATCCGATCGGCGAACGCAAGTTCGGCGCGCTCAAGGGCGCGATCAGCGTGGACGATGCCTTCTTCGAGCCACTTCCCGCTGATGAACTCGGCGCCTGGAACCTCGATTGAAGCTGCTGCTCGACACGCACACACTGATCTGGTGGCTGGCGGGCGACGATCATCTTTCGGTTCGCGCCCGTGAAGCGATCGCCGACACCGCCAACACTGTCGCCGTCAGTGCGGCTTCCGCAATGGAGGTCGCCACCAAGCACCGGATCGGCAAGCTGGACGGCGCGGCCATGCTCGCGCGGGATTTCGAAAGCATCATCGCGGCGCAAGGGTTCGACGAACTGGCGATCAGCATCACGCATGCCCGCCTCGCCGGGCAGATGAACATCGCGCACAAGGACCCGTTCGACCGCCTGCTGATTGCACAGGCGCAGGCCGAAGACATGGTGCTCATTTCCAACGAAGCGCTGTTCGACGGATTTGCAGTGCAGCGGCTCTGGTAGGGCGGATTGGAATTCCGGCGATTCGCGGCTAAGGCGGCGCCATGCCCCAACCTTCCTTTATACTGGCCTCTCTCTATGTGGCCCTCGGCGGCGCGTTCGGCTCGTGGCTGCGCTTCCTCGTCGGGCGCGGCTGGACCGCTGCGCTCGGCCCGGTGCGCGCGGGCGTCTTTCCTTATGGCACCCTCACCGTCAATGTCGTGGGAAGCCTGCTGATGGGACTGGTGACCGGCTGGTTCGCCCGTCATGGCAATACCGGCGAAGGCACCCGCCTGTTCGTCACCGTGGGCGTGCTCGGCGGCTTCACGACGTTCTCGTCGATGAGCCTCGATTTCGCCACCTTGATCCAGCGGGGCGAGATCGCCACCGCTGCCTTTTATACCGCCCTGTCACTGCTCGCCGGATTCGGCGGCCTGTTCCTCGGCCTTTTTGTTATGCGGAGCGTGGCATGAGCAATATCGATATCGTCCGTCAATTCACCGTCGGTCAGGATGACGACGGCGTCCGCCTCGACCGCTGGTTCAAGCGGCACTTGCCCAAGGTGGGCTTCGCGATGGTCTCGCGCTGGGCGCGCACCGGCCAGATTCGCGTCGACGGCAAGCGCGCCGACGTCGACACCCGGCTGGAAGCGGGCCAGACCCTGCGCGTGCCGCCCGGCGGCGAGCAGAAGGCTTCGGCGAGCGGCGAACGCCCCCGCCGCGAACTGACCGAGGCCGAGATCGAACTCGCCGACTCGATGGTGCTGACGCAGGACCGCGCCGCGATCGTGCTCAACAAGCCGCCGGGCCTCGCCACGCAGGGCGGCTCGGGCATGAAGGAGCACGTCGACGGCCTGCTCGACGCCTATGTCGAGAAGGGACCGCGCCCGCGCCTCGTCCACCGACTCGACAAGGACACCTCGGGCGTCCTGCTGATCGCCCGCACGCCGGGCAGCGCGGCGTTCTTCTCCAAGCGGTTCTCAGGGAGGACCGCCAAGAAGATCTACTGGGCGCTGGTGGTCGGCGTGCCGAGCATCAACGACGGCATGATCGAACTGCCTCTCGCCAAGCAGCCGGGCACCGGCGGCGAGAAGATGCACGTGGACGAGAAGGAAGGGCAGACCGCCCGCACCCGCTACCGCGTGATCGACCGCGCCGGCAACCGCGCCGCCTGGGTCGAGCTGCACCCGCTGACCGGCCGCACCCACCAGCTGCGCGTCCACATGGCGGCGATCGGCCACCCGATCGTGGGTGATGGAAAGTACGGCGGCCAGGAGGCGTTCCTGACCGGCTCGATCAGCCGCAAGATGCACCTCCACGCACGCCGCCTCTTGATCGAGCACCCGGACGGCGCCCCGCTGGACGTCACCGCCCCTCTCCCTGAGCACTTCGCCAATTCGCTGGAGCAACTGGGTTTCGTCGAATCGGAAGGCGACACCGAGATCGAGGCTCCAGCCGAGTTCACCAAGGAAGACCAGAAGAAGGCCGCCAAGCAGCACGCCAAGGAATACCGCAAGGAACGCCGGGGCGAGCGCCGCAAGCGCGCCGAAGGTCCGTCGTCCGGCCAGAACCGCACGGGTAAGCCCTCGGCGCGGCCCGGCAGCAAGGCGGCCGGCAAGCCTTTGGGCAAGCCGGGCGGGAAGACGTTCGCCAAGCCCGGCGCCAAAGCGGGCGCAAAGCCGGGCGGCAGGCCCGGTGCGAAGTCCGGTCCGAAGCCGGGCGGCGCCGGGGCACGCTCCGGCGGCGGCGCACCGCGAGGCCGCAGCCGGTGAAACTCGCCGTCTTCGACTGCGACGGCACGCTGGTGGACGGGCAGGCGCCGATCTGTGAAGCGATGGAGGCGGCCTTCGCCGCCTTCTCGCTGCCTGCGCCGACACGCGGAGCGATCCGGCGGGCGGTCGGACTGTCGCTGCCGCAGTCCATACGCCAGCTTCTGCCCGAGTCGGACGCTGACCAGCAACACGCCATGGCCGAGGCCTACAAGCTCTCGTTCCGCACCGCGCGCGAACAGGGCCGCGTGGCGCAGCCGCTGTTTCCCGGGATCGAGGATACCCTGCGCGGCCTCCATGCCGCCGGTTGGACGCTGGGCGTAGCCACCGGCATGTCCGACCGGGGGCTCGGCTTCTGCCTTGAGGCCAACGGCATCGCCGACCTCTTCGTGACGCTCCAGACCGCCGACCGCCACCCCTCCAAACCGCATCCGGCGATGCTGGAGCAGGCACTGCTCGAAGCGGGCGCGCAAGCGACGGATGCGGTGATGATCGGCGACACCGCCTACGACATGCAGATGGCGGCAACGGCTCACGTCCGCGCCGTCGGTGTCGACTGGGGCTATCATCACCCCCGCGAACTGATCGAGGCCGGCGCCGAGGCCGTGATGGAAACCCCTCGGCAGTTGCTGCAGCACCTCACCGCATGACCAACCTTCCCACCCCGCACGATCCTGCGAAAGCCCGATTCTTCATCATCAACGTGGTTCGCATGGGCGGCGTAATGTTCGTGGTGCTGGGCATGCTGGTCGCCACTGGCCGCATCTGGACCGAGGAGTTGGGATCGGGCGGCAAGTGGGTCGGCTACCTGCTGCTCGTCTTCGGGCTGGTCGACACGCTCATCCTACCGCTCCTTCTCACGCGAAAGTGGCGCACACCGAAATGAAGCGATTCTACAAGCACGCCGCCACTGAAGCGATCGACGGCGGCTGGCGGGCAACCCTTGACGGCCGCCCCATCCGAACCGCCGGGCGGCGCCCGCAGATCGTCCCGGCCCAGGCCCTCGCCGAAGCGCTGGCCGCCGAATGGGCCAGACAGGGCGAGACCATCGACACTACGTCATTCCATTACCGCGACCTCGTCGATTTCACGATCGACGCCGTCGCACCCGCGCGCGAAACCGTCATCGATGAACTGCTTCCCTACGCCGAGACGGATACGCTGTGCTATCGCGCGGATCCGGACGAGCACCTCTACAAACGCCAGCTGGAAATCTGGGAACCCCTGCTTTCGGCGGCAGAGGCACGCCTCGGCGTCGAATTCGCGCGTATCTCCGGGATCATGCACAAGGCCCAGCCGGCCGGAACGCTGACCCGCCTGCGCGGTGAACTGGAAGCGTGCAGCGATTTCGAACTCGCCGCGCTCAAGATGCTTTCGAGTCTTGCCGCCTCGCTGGTCATCGCGCTGGAGGCGATCCGTCCCGAAGCCGATCCGCAAGCCCTCTGGAGAGCCGCGGAACTCGAAGCCGACTGGCAGGTCGAGCAATGGGGCGATGATTGGGAAGCGGCCGAACGCCGCGCAGCCCACTTCGAGGCATTCACGCTGGCGATTTCGCTCGCCGCACTCTCGCGCTGACGGCAAAAGCCCGCCCCGGCGCAAACCGGGGCGGGCCCTCCTGTAGGCCCGGCCGCCCGAAGGCGACCGGGCGATCCGGGATCAGAACTTCGCGCCGAGCGCGATCACGGCGCCGTGGCGGCTGACGTCGTACTGGTAGTTCGAGTAGCGGTACTCGGCCTTGACGAAGAACTTGTCGTTGATGTCGTACTGATAGCCGGCACCGAGACGGAAGCCGTCGAGGTCCGAGCGCACGCCAGCGACACCGTCGACGCCGTCATCGTAGTAGTTCACTTCGGCACGGGCATTGGCATAGCCGCCCATCACGTACAGCTTGCTCTGTTCGGTGAGGCTGGTGCCCAGACGTGCCAGCACGGCGACGTCGCGACCCGCTTCGAGGCAGATCTTCTCGCCGGCGTCGCGCGCGCAGCGCTTGGTCTCGCTGTCGGCATAAGTCGCCTGGACGCCAACGAACATCCCGCCCGACAGCGGCATGTCGTAGCCCACGGTGGCGCCGTAACCGATGTTCGCTTCGGATTCGCCCTCGGCCGAAACGACGTCGAGACCAGCTTCGGCCTGGACGAATGCCTGGGCCTGGGCAACGGCGGGGACGGCGAACAGCGCGGCGACGAGGCCGACGGCGGCGAACTTCTTCATGGTATGCTCCTGCAAATTCTTGTCGCACCCCCGCCTTGCCGGCGGTGGGAGGTGGCCCTCTAGCGACATGGAATCTCTAGGAAAACCTGATTCCTCAACGATGAGGCAAGGCTTGCTGCGATGCGGCAAAAATACAACAAATCCATAAACCGCAAGAATTCGCATCTTCGCGGACCAAGGGCTTTTCATTCGTTTGCAGGATATCGATCAATGTGATGACAGGTTTATTTTCAACCTTCGGCCCTTGATAATCATCTCGACAATTCCAAGCCATACCGTTTCAGCCAAGATATTCGGATATTGCCCGGCCCAGATCCTTGAAAGTCACCGAGGACATGTGATTGCCCGGCACTTCCGCATAAGTGCCCTGCGGCAGCGCCTCGGCCAGTTCGCGCGCCGAACCGTTATCCTGATCGTCGGCGCCGCACACGCACAGCGTCGGCATCGTTACTTGCGCGATAGCGTCGGGCGCCGTGTCGTCCACCGATCCTAGCAGCAGCCGCGCGGCGACACGGTCGATCTTCATCGACTTCATGAAAGCCTGTGCCACGAAGGCCTTGTCGCCCCGCTCGATCGTTCCGAAGCGGTCGATGGCATCGACGAAGTGCGCGCTACGCCGCGCCCAGCCCGACAGACCGGTCAGGCCCATGCCGCCGAGCACCAGCCGGCGCGGCGTCAGCCCTGCCAGCACCCCGCGCACGACCGTACGGGCGCCGAGCGAGAAACCGCCCAGATCATAGTCGGCGATGCCGATCTCCGCGATCACTGCCTTGAGATCGCGCACCAGAACATCGGCGGGATAAGCCTCGGGGTCATGCGGTGCGTCGCTCTGCCCATGCGCGCGCAAGTCGGGCATGAAGAGTTCGAAACCGGCATCGGCGAGAATGCGGGCATTGCCGAACTTGATCCAGTTCACCTCGGCGCTCGAAAAGAGGCCGTGCAGCAGCACCAACGGCCGCCCACCAGGCTCGCCCATCACATGCAGGGCAAGCTTCGCCCCGCCGAAGCCTTCGACGAACTGGGTCTTCACATCGCTCACGGGCAAACTCGCTTTCGAACTATTCCGGCGGCTCGAGACCGGCGGCCTTCCATCGATCCATGACGCTCGCATTCTCGTCACTGGTCATGCCGGGCAAGTGCCGCACGTCGGTCCATGCCGTCAACATGCTTTCGGTTGCATAATTCTGGCTTGGTCGGAACGGCGTGGGATCATCGAAGCTGCCGACAGTGAGGTCCATGTTCTCGCCATCGAGGAAGGCGAACCCCAGAGGCGTTCCACAGGTCGAGCAGAACGGGCGATGCGCGATGGGCGAGGATCGATACCAGTCTGGCTCGGCCTCCCATTTCACGGCGGATTGCGGCGCATTCACGAACGCGATCGAAACACCACCAGTGGCCCGCCTGCACATGCGGCAATGGCATAGATAGGCCTTCTCGGGCTCGACCTCGGCAGAATAGCGGATGCGGCCGCACTGGCAGCCACCGGCCAGGGTAGTGCTCATGACACCGGCTCGGCAGCCAGCGGCCGGATGTCGCCGCCGATGTGCCGCATGAAATCCGCCTTGCCGAGAGGAACACCCTTCATGCGCAGGATCGCATAGGCCGTGGTCAGGTGGAAATAGAGGTTCGGCAGGATCCAGTCGTCGAGATAACGCTGCGCGGGCAGTTCGAGATAGACGCCCATCCCTTCGAGCACGATCCGCTTGGCATCCGGCGTGATGGCCGCAACTTCCGCAGACAGCAGCGCGATCGTATTCGCCAGCATCGTACGGGCCTCGGACCAACCGGCCACGGCCGGCACTTCGTTGGGAAGGTCCGCCTCGCGGCCCCAGGCGACGAACTGCAGCGGCTGCGTGCACGTCCCAGCCACCTGCCAGGCCAGAGGGTGCATGTCTCCGGCCAGTCGCGCCGCCGCCAGATCATCCAGCGAGATACCGGACTGTCCCGCCCATTCCTCCGCCTTGTCCAGCACCGCCGACAGCGTCTCCAGCCGCCAGGCCAACAGTTCGAGGGCGTTCTTCGTCTCGGCGGCGTCCATGCAATCCTCCATCCTGGTGTCAGGTGAGGCTTAAGTGGATACCGCCGGGCCGAATGCAAGCGAGCCCGTCAGCCCTTCTGGAGGTGCCGCCGTCCCAGCAGTTCCGCGATCTGCACCGCGTTGAGCGCGGCGCCTTTCCGCAGGTTGTCCGAAACGCACCACAGCGCCAGACCGTTCTCCACCGTGGAGTCCTCGCGCACGCGGCTCACGTAAGTCGCGCCATCGCCCACCGCCTCCACGGGCGTCACGTATCCGCCGTCCTCGCGCTTGTCGACGAGCATGACGCCCGGCGCCTCGCGCAGGATATCCTGCGCTTCCTCGGCGCTGATCTCATTCTCAAATTCGATGTTGAGCGCCTCGGAGTGTCCGACGAAGACCGGCACGCGCACGCAGGTGGCCTGCACCTTGATCTTCGGATCGAGGATCTTCTTGGTCTCGACCACCATCTTCCACTCTTCCTTGGTGGAGCCATCGTCGAGGAAGACGTCGATGTGGGGGATCACATTGAAGGCGATCTGCTTGGTGAACTTGCGCGGCACCACCGGGTCGCCGACGAAGATCGCGCGGCTCTGCTCGAACAGTTCGTCCATGCCCACCTTCCCCGCGCCCGAAACCGACTGGTAGGTGGAGACGACAACCCGCTTGATCTTCGCCTTGTCGTGCAGGGGCTTCAGCGCCACCACCATCTGCGCGGTCGAGCAGTTGGGGTTGGCGATGATGTTCTTCGCCTTGTAGCCGTCGATCGCCTCGGGATTCACCTCGGGCACGATCAGCGGCACGTCCGGATCCATGCGGTAGAGCGAGGAATTGTCGATTACAATGCAGCCCTGCGCTGCCGCCTTGGGCGCATAGACCTTGGTGGGCGCAGAACCCGCCGCGAACAGCGCGATGTCCCAGCCGGTGAAGTCGAAATGCTCGACGTTCTTGACCTTGAGCATCCGGCCGGTGTCCCCGTACTCGACCTCGGTTCCCACGGAGCGGGAGGAGGCGACGGCAGCGATCTCGTCTGCCGGGAATTCACGCTCGGCCAGGATGTTGAGCATTTCGCGGCCGACATTCCCCGTCGCACCGACGACGACAACCCGGTAACCCATCGCAAATTCCTTCTGGAGACGCGCCCGGGCAAGCGGGCGCCGACACGCCCGGCGGGTTACCCGTCCGCGCCGCTCAGGGCAAGCTGCGAAGCCTCACGTCGGCGTTGCCGCAGGCGCAGCCGCGGATAGTAGCTGATCCGGTGAAGCAGGCCCCTCCGGCATGCGCCGGCGCACGAATGGCTGGCGCTTGCCATACGTCAGCGAACGCCAGACCCATTCGAGCGGGCCGCCGAGATAGAACCGCAGCCAGACGTTGGCGAGAACCAGCATCCCCAGGTCGATCACGGTGGCCGCCACCACAAGGCCGGTCCAGCCGAACCGCCCCCACAATCCCAGCCCCCATGGCGCGAAGACGAACCAAAGCGTCACCACGCTGGTCAGGATGTAGATCGAGAATGCCGTGCGACCCGCCGCCTTGAAAGGGGTCAGGATCGTGCCGCCCAAGGCCGTCTTCATGAGTGCGTTGAGCAAGCCGACATGCCCCAGCGTAACCGTCAGGCGCGCAAATTCGCCAAAGATCATTCCGGGCGGCGGCCATGGCGTGAACCTGTATATCTGCGCCACGTCCCACGCCCGCAAACCGCAACCCACCGCGTAGCAGGTAATGGCCAGGACGACATAGAAACTCATCGACCGCTCGCCCTGGATGACACCCCATTTGAACAGGGCCATCCCCAGGCACATCGCCGCAGTCGCCTCCAGCACGGTGAAGAACGTGCCATTGCCGTCACCGAACACCTTGTTCCAGATGAACCATGCGAACATCACGTATTCATGCGGCCCGCCCTCGCGCGCCTTGCGCTCAGCGTCGATGGCCGCCTGATCTTCCTTGGGAGGAGGCTTGGAGAGGTCGTGCGCGTCGATCTTCTCCTGCCACTTCTGGAGCGTCTTGGTATCTTCGGCAGACAGCTTCACGCCTTCGGCGCGCTGCTTCTGCAACGCCTCGACCTTGTGAATGCGCTCGATCCGCTCGCTATATCCGATCACCCCGTCGCCACCGGGCCAGCCAACCGCCATGAGCGCCGCAAACGCCAGGCCCATGGCCATCAGCACCTTGGGCGGCGCCATGCGAAACGTGAACAGCAGCAAGGCCGAAAGGCCGTAGACGAGCAGGATATCCCCGACCCAGCCGATCAAGAAGATATCGATCAACCCGAACAGCACCAGCAACAGGTTGCGCCGGCAATAGAGGTCGGCGACGCGGACCGGATCATCAGGTTTCATGGCCTTGGCGGTAAAGATCAGCACCCCCGCGCCGAACAGGAATTCGAAAAGCCCGCGCTGGGTGCCATCCCAGAAGATCTGGATCACCGCCCAGGTCACCTGGTCCGTCGACGTCCACGACAATCGACGTATGTCGTGCATCCACGACGACACGTTAGTGCCCATGAAAGGGATGTTCATGTAGAGAATGCCGAGGATCGCGATCCCGCGCATGAGGTCGATCACGTCGATCCGCGCGCGCGCCCGAACAGGCCCAAACTCAGTCCCTGCCCCCGCCATGGCTGCCCTCACCTGCGTTTCCAGGAAACTATGCAAAGCAGTATCAGTCGTCAATCAAGTGATTTGTCCATCACCGGTGACATATTCGGTTAAAAATGTGACCCGCAATCGTGACGATATAAATGTAGATGGCCACAAAACGCATCTAAATTGAGCACAATCAATTACTAACATGATATACATCATAGCACTGATTCAATTTGGCTACTGAGCGCTGGAAAAAGAAATCCCAGGCATCGTACCTTCTCGTTTTCTCCCGATCGCAACGATGGTGATGACGAAGCAAAAAGGGGTTCCGAAGCATATCCGCTTCGGAACCCCTTTTGTCCAACCTCTGACCCTGCGGAAAAGATCAGTGCGCGGTGGCACCCTGGGCCGCGGTATGCGGCGGAGGTGCCGCAGCCAGTTCGTCTGCTTCGGTCCATTCGATCGCGGTAAGCGGTTCGGTCAGCGCCTTGGCGAGAACCTCGTCGACATGGCTGACAGGTATGATCTCCAACCCTTGCTTCACGTTATCGGGAATTTCGGCGAGATCCTTGCGGTTCTCCTCAGGGATCAGCACCAGGCTGATGCCGCCGCGCAGCGCCGCCAGCAGCTTTTCCTTCAGGCCACCGATCGGCAGGACACGGCCGCGCAGGGTGACTTCGCCGGTCATGGCGACGTCCTTGCGCACCGGATTGCCGGTCAGCGTCGAGACGATCGAGGTCACCATGCCGATGCCGGCCGAAGGACCGTCCTTAGGTACCGCGCCCTCCGGAAGATGGATGTGAATATCCTTCTTCTGAAAGACACTCGGCTTGATGCCGTAGTGCGGCGAACGGGCGCGCACGAAGCTGAACGCGGTCGAAATCGATTCGTTCATCACGTCGCCCAGCTTGCCGGTCGCCTTGATGTTGCCCTTGCCAGGCACGGTCACGCTCTCGATGGTCAGCAGTTCGCCGCCTACTTCGGTCCAGGCAAGGCCAGTGACGGCACCCACCTGATGCTCTTCCTCACCCACGCCATGGCGGAATTTCCGCACCCCGGCGAATTCGTCGAGGTTTTCCGGCGTAATGGTGACGGTCTTGACCTTGCCCTCTAGTATCTGCCGCAGCGACTTGCGCGCCAGCCGCGCGACCTCACGCTCCAGCGTACGCACGCCGGCTTCGCGGGTATAGTAGCGGATCAGGTCGCGCAGGCCTTCCTGCGTCAGCGTGAACTCGCCCTTCTTGAGGCCGTGCGCCTCCACCTGCTTGCGGATCAGATGCCGCTCTGCGATCTCGACTTTCTCGTCCTCGGTGTAACCCTCCAGACGGATGATTTCCATGCGATCGAGCAGCGGCTGCGGCAGGTTCAGGCTGTTCGCGGTGCACACGAACATCACATCCGACAGGTCGATGTCGAGTTCCAGATAGTGATCCTGGAATTTCGCGTTCTGTTCGGGGTCGAGCACTTCGAGCAGCGCCGACGCCGGATCGCCGCGGAAGTCCTGGCCCAGCTTGTCGATCTCATCGAGCAGGAACAGCGGGTTGGACTTGCCCGCCTTGCGCAGGTTGGTCACGATCTTGCCCGGCAGCGAGCCGATGTACGTACGGCGGTGGCCGCGAATCTCGGCCTCGTCGCGCACGCCGCCCAGCGACTGGCGGATGAATTCGCGCCCCGTCGCCTTGGCGATCGACTTGCCCAGCGAGGTCTTGCCCACGCCCGGGGGCCCGACGAGGCACAGGATCGGACCCTTCAGCTTGTTGGTGCGCGCCTGCACCGCCAGATACTCGACGATGCGGTCCTTGACCTTGTCGAGCGCGTAGTGATCGGCGTCGAGGATTTCCTGCGCCGAGGAAATGTCGCGCTTCAGCTTGCTCTTCTTGCCCCAGGGCAGGCCCAGCAGCACGTCGAGGTAGTTGCGGATGACGGTCGCCTCGGCGCTCATCGGCTGCATCGACTTGAGCTTCTTCAGCTCGGTGACGGCCTTTTCCTTGGCTTCCTTGGAGAGCTTGGTCTTCTCGATCCGCTCGGCCAGTTCCTGAAGCTCGTTGGCTTCGTCGCCCTCGCCGCCGCCCAGTTCGGACTGGATCGCCTTGAGCTGTTCGTTGAGGTAATATTCGCGCTGGGTCTTTTCCATCTGGCGCTTCACGCGGCCGCGAATCTTGCGCTCCACCTGCAGGACGCCGAGTTCGCCCTCCATGAAGGAATAGACCATTTCCAGCCGCTTGAGCGGGTCGGATTCGGACAGCACGGCCTGCTTGTCGGACACCTTGGCCGACAACTGCGCGGCGACGGTGTCCGCCAGCTTGGCCGCATCCTCGATGTCGCCGAGCTGCTCGCCCGCGTCTTGGCTCAGCTTCTTGTTCAGCTTGGCGTATTCGTTGAACTGGTCGACGACGGTACGCATCATCGCCTCGACTTCGGTGCCTTCGGCCTCGGTCGGGTCGATCGGCTCGACCCCGGCGACGAGCATCTCGCCCTCGTCCGTGGTTTCCGAGCGCAGGGTTTCGAGGCGCGCACGATCCTGCCCTTCGACCAGCACGCGCACAGTGCCGTCCGGCAGCTTGAGCAGTTGCAGGACGCTGGCGATCACGCCGGTGTCGTACAGGTCATCGCGGTCCGGATCGTCGCAGCCCGGATCGAGCTGGGCGAGGAGGAAGATGTCCTTGTCGCCGGCCATCGCCGCTTCGAGCGCGGCCACGGATTTTTCACGGCCCACGAAAAGGGGCACGACCATGCCCGGGAAGACGACGATGTCACGCAGCGGCAGAAGCGGAAGCAGGTTCAATGCACTCATCCAATCATCACGCGCGGGGACTGCATCGTGGCCTCACCCCGGCTTACCCGGCAGGATATGGGGGCTTTGCGCCGCCTTGCAATCTTTTCGAGGCGAAAGGCCGTGGAAACCCGCCTGTCCGCTGGGGGAAACTACCCCCTTCGCGCGATGAACTCATCAAAGGGTGGGTCCGATTCCGAGGTATAATGGCGCGAACCGCACCGTTTCAGCGCAAGGCCACGGCGAGGGTGCAGGCCCTTCGACAAGCTCAGGGTGACCGGGGCTGAGGCAAGAGACCGTTTGAGAAATCGCGGAAGAGCGATTTCCAAGGCGGCACCGGCCCGCAATGCGCCGAAAGCTGCCGAAAGGCGCATTCTCAAACGGTCTCTAAGCTGCCGCGAAGTCCAAAGCCCTGCGACAAAGAAAAGCCCAGCCCGAACCATCGCTCAGGCTGAGCTTGTCGATGCCCCGAAAGGCGAACGCCCGCCTTAGAACGGCAGCTTGAAGCCCGGCGGCAGGCCCATGCCCTGCTGGGCCTTTGCCAGTTCTTCGTTCGCCACCGAGTCGGCCTTGACGCGCGCGTCATTGTAGGCCGCCGCGATCAGATCCTCGAGGATGGGCTTTTCCGAGGCCACCATCAGGCTGTCGTCGATCGCCACGCCGATCACGCGGCCCTTGGCCGAGCAGCGGATCTTGACGAGGCCGCCACCCGAAAGCCCCTCGACCTCGAGCTGATCGAGCTTGTTCTGGGTCTCGTTCATCTGCTTCTGGATGGTCTCGGCGGCCTGCTGGGCAGCCTGGATCATCTCTTCCATCGACTTCATCTCAACGTCTCCAATTGCGGCCGCCACCGCCGATGGCGACCTGGCGTTCTTCCTGAATGAGTTCGGCGCCCGGGAATGCGGCCAGCGTGGCCTCCACCAGCGGCGAGGTGCGCAGCGCCTCGGCATCCGCCCGCTTCTTCACGTCCGCCACTTCCACGAGCGTGGGAGCCCCCTCGGCGGCGACCTTCTCGACCTGCCAGCGCTCGCCGGTGGCGGCCTGCAGGCCGCCGCGCAGCACGGCGACAATGTCCTCGTTGAAGCCCGGCGGCTGGGCGTAGCGCAGCAGGCCGGGCGCGAGTTCGACGACGCGCACCTGCATGCGCATGGTGTTCGCGGCGGAAATCTCGCCCGCGTGCTCGACATCATCGACCAGGGCTTCCCAACGCAGCGTGACGGCGGCGGGACTGTGCGCGGCGATGGATGCTGTGGGCTCACCGGCCGACGCACCCTCGCCCCCGGCCGCCGAGGCGGCAGGCGCGCGTGCGGCGATTTCCTCCAGCTTGCGCACCAGCGCGCCGGGATCGGGCATGTCGCTGGCGTGCATGATCCGCAGCAGGGCCATCTGTGCCGCGACCAGCGGATCGGGCGCGGCCTTCACTTCCTCATGGCCCTTGAGCAGCAGTTGCCAGAGACGATGAAGCTGCCCGGGACGCAGAGCCTTGGCCCAGCCCTCGATCGCTTCGCGCTCCTCGGTCGAATGCGCCTCGGCGCTGCCGCTGACTTGTGCCACGGCGACGCGGTGCGCCAGGTCCATGAGGCCGCGCATCAGCGCGATCGGCTCGACGCCCAGCGCGAACTGGTGCGCGACGAGGTCGAGCAGGTCGCCGCCCCTGCCTTCGAGAATCGCGGCGATGAGCCCCCGCTGCACGCTCTTGTCCGAGAGGCCGAGCATGTCGCGCACCTTGTCGGCGCGAACCTGGCCTTCGCCATCCAGATCGGCATGGGCGATCGCCTGATCGAGAATCGACAGACCATCGCGCACCGAACCCTCGGCGGCGGCGGCGACCATGGCGAGCGCCTCAGCCTCGGCCTCGACGCCCTCCTTGGCGCAGACGTGCGCGAAGTGGCCCGCCAGCATCGGCGCGGGGATGCGACGCAGGTCGAAGCGCTGGCAGCGCGACAGCACCGTGACCGGCAGCTTGTCCACTTCGGTGGTCGCGAAGAGGAACTTCACATGGGCCGGCGGTTCCTCCAGCGTCTTGAGCAGCGCGTTGAACGCATTGCGCGAGAGCATGTGGACTTCGTCGATGATGTAGATCTTGTAGCGTGCGGAAACGGCGGCATAGCGCACCGCCTCGATGATCTCGCGCACGTCGTCGACGCCGGTGTGGCTCGCGGCGTCCATCTCGATGACGTCGATGTGGCGGCCCTCGGCGATGGCGACGCAGGGTTCGCACTGACCGCAAGGGTCGATCGTCGGGCCACCCTGCCCGTCCGGGCCGATGCAGTTGAGGGCCTTGGCGATGAGGCGCGCGGTCGAGGTCTTGCCGACCCCGCGCACGCCGGTCATCAGGAAGGCATGGGCGAGACGGTCGCGCTTGATCGCGTTGGCGAGGGTCTGGACCATCGCCTCCTGCCCGATCAGTTCGGCGAAAGTCTGCGGACGGTACTTGCGCGCGAGCACGCGGTAGGGCTGGGCGGCTGGCGCGGCCTTGACCGAAGGGGCTTCGACAGGCTCAGCCGGAGCGGGAACCGGGACAGCAACCGGGGCTGTCTTGGCCGGTTCGACGAACATCGCGCTCTGCCCGGCGGCTTCGAGTTCTGCAGCGGAGGGCTGAGGCTTCGCTTCCGGCTCCGGATCGCCGAACATCGACTGCTGCCCGGCGGCCTCCAGTTCGGCGGCATCGGGTTTGTCGTCGGCGGCATCGTCGTCCCAGGGGGGCGTATCGCCGAACATGTCGCGTGAATCGTCCATCGTCGTCCAAGCTAGGCGCTGGCGGCCCGGATGTCAGGGGGAAAGCGGCCCGCCTGCCGCCATGTTCCACAGCCTTCGCGCCCCGTGGGGCAGAAATCCGCACGATTTCAGGGCCGTGAAAATTCAGCGATGTAGAAAAATGAAGGAGCCGGACGACCCGCCGCAACCCGTTGTGGCTGCTTCCTTCCGGACCTGACCAAGTTGGCGGACGCAAGCGCCCGTCCGACTCCCGGAGCGCCCTATGGCGAGGGTTTGGCGGGAATGCAAGCGGTTAGAACGACGTCGCCCCGGACTTTAGCCGGGGCGAGGAACGATCAGCGGAAGTTGTCGGCGTAGGCCTGGATCTTGAGGCGGCGCGGCGGGGTGGTCTGGATTTCCGCTTCGATGCCGTACTTGTCGGCATAGGCCTTTGCCTCTTCCGAGGTCGGGAAGCGCAGGATGACCTGCTGCTGCGTGTCGCCCGAGCCGGCCCAACCCATCAGGGGATCGGGCTTCTTCGCCTCCGACGGTGCGAACTCGAGGGTCCACTGGTCGAGCAGCGCCTTGCCGGACTGCATGGCGTTCTTCGGGCGTTGATAGATACGTGCGCTCATGAGCCAGCGCTTTGCCTCCGAATCGCTGCCGAAATCAAGCGCGAATCACGCCTTCCTACTTGCTTCGAAGGCATTGCGCGTCTTGAGGCTGGGGTCTTCGGCCCAAGGCTCGTCGGGCCAGCGGTGGCGCGGGTAGCGGCCCTTCATGTCGCGCTGCACGTCGCGCCACGATCCGCGCCAGAAGCCCGGCAAGTCACGCGTGGTCTGAATCGGGCGGCCAGCGGGCGAAGTCAGCTTGAGCAGGAGCGGCTGCGCGGGACTGCCGAAGCCGGGGTGCCGGTCGAGCCCGAACAGCGCCTGCACGCGCACTTCGACCGAAGGGCCGCCCTCGTCCTCGTAGTCGATCGGGTGCGTCGACCCGGCGGGGCTGCGGAATTCGGGCGGCGCGAGACGTTCGAGCGCCTGCTGGTCGTCCCACGTCAGGCGATTGCGAAGCGCCTGCGCCGCCGCGCCGCCGTCGAGCTGGTCCAGCCGGCGGCCTAGCAAGGGGCCGAGCCACTCTTCCAGGTCCGCCAGCAGAGCCTCCTCGGACAGCGCCGCGATTCCCGCATAGCGTGCGCGGCGCAGGAAGTTTTGCGCGCCCTTGCCCAGCGGCACCAGCGACAGGCCCTTGCGGCGGATGCGTTCGATCAGGAAGGCGCGGATGGCTTCGGGGTCGGGCGACGGGTCCGGGCCGCTCGCCAGCGTGATCGCGCCGAGCCGCCGTTCGAGGCGCGCCTCCACTCGGGCATCGCTATCGTTCCAGCGCAGGACGGTGCGGCGTTCGATGCCGCCACCCAGCCATGCCTCGACCTCGGCGGTTTCCAGCGAGGCGCCCGAGAGGATGCGCGCACCCTTCGCCTGCCCCTGCGCGTCGCCGATCACCATCCACTCGCGCGCGGCGAGCGGCGAGGCGGGGTCGAGCACGTAGCCCCTGCCCCCGGCGCTTAGCCAGGTCTCGCCCGAACCGTCGCGGCGGCGCGCCAGCATGTCCGGGCGGCCGAACGCAAGGATCACGCCGGGAGGCACATCGTCCACAGCAGCCGCATCTACCAGCGCTGCAGCCCGCCGCGCCCAGCCCGAGGCCAGCTTGCGCGAGGCCTGGGCGCGCGGGGCCCGGTCCGCATTCCAGCGCGAGAGGCGCTGCGACAGATCGTCGCTCCGGCCGCCGAGGCCGCGTTCCTGTAGAAGCAGCGCCAGCTTCGCCGCCACATCACCTGCGCCGTGCCGGGCGGCATGCAGGATCATCGCCGCCTGCGCCGGGTCCATCGGCAGACTCGCCACCTTGCGGCCGAACGCGGTGATGCGCCCTTCCCCGTCCAGCGCACCGAGCGCCGCCAGACCTTTACGCGCCGCCTCCAGCGCCGGAAACGGCGGCGCATCGAGCCACGCCATCGCCTCGGGATCGCCCGCGCCCCACTGCGCCAGCACCAGCGTCAGCGGCGCGAGGTCGCTGGTCAGCATCTCGGGCGGGTCGAACTCCGGGCGACCGGCGTGCGCGGCCTCTTCCCACAGCCGATAGGCGACACCCGGCCCCTGCCGTGCCGCGCGCCCTGCCCGCTGCGCCGCCGAAGCGCGGCTGGCGCGATGCGTGACGAGCCGGGTGACGCCCGCCGCCTTGTCGAACTCCGCCCGGCGCGAGAGGCCCGCATCGACCACCACCGAGACACCGTCGAGCGTCAGCGAGGTCTCGGCGATCGCGGTCGCCAGCACGATCCGGCGGCGGCCTTCGGGATCGCGCCGGATGGCGGCGCGCTGGGCGGCCGGTTCGCATTGGCCGTGCAGCGGCAGGACCAGCGCGGACGGCAATTTCTGGGCGAGCGCCTCGGCCACCCGCTCGATCTCGCGCACGCCGGGGAGGAAGGCGAGCACGTCGCCCGCCTCCTCGCGCCACGCGGTGAGCAGAGCGGACGCCATCGCGTCCTCGATCCGCCGCTCAGGCGAATGGCCCAGCCAGCGCAGCGCCAGCGGCCAGGCCTTGCCCTCGCTTTCGACCACCGGCGTCCCTTCGCCGAGAAGCCTGGCGAAGCGCGAACCGTCGATCGTCGCCGACATCACCACGATCCGCAGGTCTTCGCGAAGGACCGCCCGGCTCTCGACCGCCAGGGCCAGGCCAAGGTCGCTGTCGAGATGGCGTTCATGCGCTTCGTCGAACAGTACGGCCGATACGCCAGGAAGCTCCGGATCGGACAGGATCGTCGAGACGAAGATCGCCTCGGTCATCACGAGGACACGCGTGCGCGCCGATCGCTTCACGTCGAGACGGGTGACGTAGCCGATCGTCTCGCCCGCCGCCTCTCCCAGCCCGGCAGCCATGCGCTCGGCCGCGGCGCGGGCAGCGACGCGGCGGGGCGAGAGCAGGATTACGGTGCCTTCGCACCAGTCCTCGCCCAGCAGGGCGGGCGCCAGCGCAGTGGTCTTGCCCGCTCCGGGCGGCGCGATCAGCACCGCGGCGGTGCCGGAGCGCAGCGCGGCAAGCATCTCTGGAAGAACGGCATGGATAGGAAGCGTATTCACATCGACAGCCCCTATCGCATTCGGCGCTGGAGTGGAATCATCTCGCCACGTCCGCCTCGCGCCGGAGAAAAGCCTCCGGATGGTGCGACATCCGCGCCGATTGCCACCGGATCGGACCAAATTGAAGGGCACATCCACCCTTCATAAAGACTTACGCTATAACCGGGATCACTTGCCGTTCCCCTCCATTTGCAGAGCCCAGACACGCGCGCCATGTATCTTGCCGGCCAGTATCCTCTCAGTGTCGCGCAATACCTGCGCCTGCGGGAGCACATACCGCCGCTCTACGGGCTGCTTTCGGTCAATGCGGCAGTGCTGGCCTTCACGCACCGGCACCTTGCGCCCGGCCTGCTGGTCTATGCGATCCCCGCGCTGCTGATCCTCGCCTGCCTCGGCCGCATGGTCGTCTGGGCGCGGCCGGTGACCGCAGCGGATCTCGACCCCGAGGTGGCGCGGGTACGGCTTCGCCGCACGCATGTCTTCGCGGTCGCGTTCGCCATGGCGTTCGTCGCCTGGGCGCTGGCGCTCGACCAGTACGGCGGGCCTTACGAGCACGGCCATGTCGCCGTGTTCGTATCCGTCACCGTGCTGGGCTGCGTGTTCTGCCTCAGTTTCCTGCCACGCGCGGCCATGGCCGTCTGCGTGACGGTGCTGGGGACGTTCCTGGTCTACAGCCTCGTCACGGGCACGGGCGTGCTGATCGCGATCGCCGCGAACATCACGCTGGTCGCCGTGGGTATCCTCAAGATCCTGCGCGATTCCTACCGTTCCTTCGTCGATCTGGAGACATCGCAGCGCGATCTCAACGCCGAGCGGCGTCAGGCGCAGGCGCTGGGCGAGGAGAACGCCCGGCTGGCGCAGACCGATGCGCTGACCGGCATGCCCAACCGCCGCTTCTTCTTCGCGACCCTGGAGAGCCTGCTGGAACGCTCCGATCCGGAGGACACCTTCAGCGTCGGCCTCATCGACCTCGATCGCTTCAAGCCGATCAACGACACCCACGGCCATGCCCATGGCGACCGGCTGTTGCAGGTGATCGGCGCGCGGATGACCAGCGAATGCCCGGCCGACGCCATCGTCGCCCGACTCGGCGGCGACGAGTTCGGCCTGATCGTGATGGGCGGCGCGCAGCAGGCAGAGCGGGTCGCCAACGACTTGTGCCGCGCGATCCGGGAACCCGCGCGCATCGGCGACATCATGGTTTCGGTCGGCTGCTCGGCGGGCATCGCCGTCTACCCGCAGACCGCCGGCACCGCGAACCTGCTGTTCGACCGGGCGGACTTCGCACTGTACCACGCCAAGAATCACAAACGCGGCCAATGCGTGCTGTTCTCGCAGGAACTGGAACGCCTGATCCGCACCGAGCAGGCACTGGACGCCGCCCTGCAGGGCGCCGAACTGCGGACCGAACTCTCGCTGAACTTCCAGCCGATCGTCGCGACGGAGGATCTCGACACGATCGGCGTCGAATGCCTCGCCCGCTGGCATTCGCCGAAGCTGGGCGACATCGCGCCCGAACTGCTGATCGCCTCTGCGGAGCGGATCGGCCGAGCGCGCGAAGTCACCGTGACGCTGTTCGACAAGGCGCTGGAGGCCCTGGGCCAGTTGCCGTCAGGGCTGCGCGTGGCGTTCAATCTCTCGGGCAACGACATCTGCAATCCCGCGACGATCGATGCCCTGCTCGCACGCATGGCGGCTTCGGGCTGCGATCCGCGGCGGGTGCTCGTCGAAATCACCGAATCCTCGCTGATCTCCGAGTTCGACATCGCCAGCGCCGCGCTCGAACGCCTGCGCGAGACCGGCATGCGCATCGCCCTCGACGATTTCGGCACCGGCTATTCGAGCCTGTCGTCACTGCACCAGTTGCCGCTCGACATGGTCAAGATCGACCGCAGCTTCGCCGCCCGGCTAGACGAGGCGGCCGGCCGCCGGCTCATCACCGCGATCCGCCACCTGGCCCGCTCGCTTTCGCTGGAATGCGTGATCGAGGGGATCGAGACCGAGAACCAGCTGGTCAGCGCCCGCCTCGCCGGGTTCTCGCTGGCGCAAGGCTTCTTCATCGCCCGGCCCATGACCCTGCCCGCCGTGCTGGACCGCCTCGCGCAACCGGGTACCGACCGCTGGAGCGCGGCCGGCTGAACGGTCAACCGGTACTGGCGCGAACGCCGTACTGGATGCGGATGCGTACCCATTCGCCGACCTGCGGCTTGCCGTTGATCCGGGGCGGAATCACCTGGAACTGCCATGCCGCATTGAGCACCGCGCGGCCGAACCCCGAACCGCGCGGCGATTCGCCCAGGATCTGGCAGTTCTCGACGCGATAGTGCTCGATCGTCTGGCAGGCGACCATGCCCCAGCCATTGGACGGTGCATTGGCCGGCACGTATCCGCCAAGCTGCGCGTCGCTCGGCTCCTTGTACCAGTCCGCATTATACAGCGTGGCGCCCCCTGGCCCTTCGCCGGGGCCGTAGGTGGAGCCACCGCCGCCGCCGCCCTTGGGGCTGCCGCTGCCGGACTGCTTCATCGCGCCGATGTCGGCCGCCGCCATGTCCGAACGCGAGACCTTGAGGAACGAGAACGCCGGCTTTTCGGTAGGCGTCACCGGCTTCTCCACCGGCGGCACCGGGGTCTCGACCTTGACCTCCTGACGCTGGGGTTGCTCTTTCTGGGGCGTATCGGCCTGCTTCGCCTTCTCGGGCGACTTGGCGCCGCTGTCGGCGTCCTCGCCCTCGATGTTGAAGGTGACCGGGTTGCTGGCCTTCTTCTTGAGCGCTGGCGCGACGGCGGTCTGGTAGATCGCGATCAGTAGGGCAATGATGATGATCGCCGCGGAAAGCAGCGAGGAAATCAGGCGTTGGCGGGGCGAGCCGGGTTGGTAACCCGTAACAGCCCGATCGGCATCGGATCGCATGGCGCGCCTCAATAAGCGAGGCCGGCTCTCCTCGCAATTACGGCTTTGTTGCAGAGTGTCGCAGCAGTCGGGTCAGTAGCGCCGGGCTACCGCGAACTCCACTGCTTCGGCCATCGCCGTGCGGGCCTCTCCGGCGGGGAAACCGGCGATCGCGTCGATCGCGCGCTGGGCGTAATGACGCGCCCGCTCACGCGTAGCCTCGACGCAGCGGTGGCGGTTGATGAGTTCGACCGCGTGGGCGAGATCCTCGTCCTCGGTGCGGAAGCCGGCGATGGCCTCCTCCCAGAACTTGCGCTCGGTGGCGTCGCCGCGCGCATAGGCTAGGATGACCGGCAGGGTCATCTTGCCCTCGCGGAAGTCGTCGCCCTTGTCCTTGCCCGATTCGCCGACGTCCGAATCGTAATCGATCGCATCGTCGACCAGCTGGAAGGCGATCCCCAGGTTACGGCCATAGGCATCGAGCGCCTGCTCCTCCGCCTCGCTCTTCTCGGCGACGATCGCCGGGATGCGGGTGGCGGCGGCGAACAGCGCGGCGGTCTTCGAGCCGATGATCTGGAGGTAGTGTTCCTCGCTTGTCTCGATCCGGCGCTGGGCGGTCAGCTGGTCCACCTCGCCCTCGGCGATGATCGAGCTGGCCCTGGAGAAGACCTTGAGCACCTTGAGGCTGCCGTCCTCGACCATCAGTTCGAAGGCGCGGGTGAACAGGAAGTCGCCCACCAGCACCGTCGCTGGATTGCCGAACACGATGTTGGCGGCGGCCTTGCCACGGCGCATGTCCGAACCATCGACGACATCGTCGTGGAGCAGCGTGGCGGTGTGGAGGAATTCGACGGCGGCGGCCAGCTTGTGGTGGCGATTGCCCTGGTAGCCGCACAGTTCCGCCGCCGCGACCATCAGCATCGGGCGCATGCGCTTGCCGCCACCCGAGATCAGATGGCCGGCGAGCGCCGGGATCAGCGGAATCTCGCTTTGCATCCGATCGAGAATCACGGCGTTGACGCTGTTCATGCCCGGCGCGGTGAGCGCCAGCATCGGAGCAAGGGAAGGCTGCTGCCTGCGCGTCTGCAGGGGGACGACATCTGCACTCATCGCACCGCGCTTTGGGCGCAAGCGGTCTGCAACGCAAGTGCAAACGGTATCAACCGTTCCTGCAACCCGACTGGAAGAGGGGGAAAAGCCGTGCTAGCGGGCGTGGCGATGACTCAGGAAACCTCCCCTACGGCCGGCACCACGGACCCGGTGCTCGCGAGCTTTCGCTCCAGCATCGACAACATCGACGCAGCGCTGATCCACATGCTCGCCGAGCGCTTCCGGATTACCAAGGCAGTCGGCGAGTACAAGGCGAAGACCGCTCTGCCCGCCTCCGACCCGGGCCGCGAGGAACGCCAGATCACCCGCCTGCGCAAGCTGGCCGAGGATGCACATCTCGATCCCGACTTCGGGGAGAAGTTCATCCGGTTCGTGATCGACGAAGTGATCCGCCACCACGAACAGGCGAAGATCGAGGGCTGACGCGTTCCTGCCCGAGACACGTTCGGGCGGAAAATGAAAAAGAGCGGGCGCACGGCCCGCTCTCCATCCTGACGACCGGCCTTCTACCCCCGCTGGGGCAGTCCAGCCCTCATGAGACTGTTTGGGAATTCGCGATACGCGAATTTCGCGGCACCGGCCCACTCCCCCCGCCCGACCACCCAACGATAGTACCCTATGGGTGGTCGGGCGGGGGAGTGGGCCGGTGCCGCAACGAAAATGCCCAATAGGGCATTTTCCAGACAGACCCTCAGTACTTGCCCCAGACGAACTTCGACGAGAGCGCGAAGTTGAAGACCGAGGCCAGCAGCACGCCGGTGATCACCGCCAGCACGTCGTGGATGCCGATGGTCTTGAGCACGGCGGCCGAACCGATGTTGGTCAGCAGGCCCAGCGAGCAGGTCAGCGCGAACTGCGCCCAGCCACGCATCAGCGGCGCGAAACCGCGCAGGCGCTTGTCCGAATAAGTCAGTTCGTTGTTGAGCACGAAGTTGAACGTCATCGCCACCAGCGCGGCGATCGTGTTCGCAATGTTGAAGGTCGTGCTCTCGGACCAGTTGCCGTAGACGAAGCGCTCGCCGAAGACGACGTGGAGCATCGTCCACAGCACCGCCAGCTGCACCACCACGCCCATGGCGCCCACGGTGCCGAACAGCGCGAAACGGGTCGGGATGATCCGGCCCAGCCATTTGTCGTAAAGGCCCACGAGGAATTCGAACACGACGGTCTGGTCCAGCTTGCTTTCGCCTTCTGCTCGCGCGGCGAAGTTGAGGGGGAATTCCTTGACGCGCAGCGGGGTGTCCACCGTCGCCAGGATGTCGAGCAGGATCTTGAAGCCGACGCCCGACAGGCGGTGCGCGTCGGCGCGGAGGGTCTGGGTGCGCAGCATGAAGAAGCCGCTCATCGGGTCGGTCAGCTCAACCCCGGTCACCTTGTTGGCGATGCGGTTGGCGAAGCCCGATGCCTTGACGCGGTCGGGGCGGCCCCATGCCTCGGTGCTGGCGCCCTCGGCGAAGCGCGAGGCATAGGCGAGGTCGTACTCGCCCGAGGTGATCGCCTTGAGCATCCCCGGCAGCAGCGCGGGATCATGCTGGTGGTCGGCGTCCATGACCGCAACCACGGGGGCGGCGGTGGAACACATGCCCTCGATCGCAGCGCTGGCGAGGCCGCGGCGGCCGATTCGCTGGATGCAGCGCACACGCGGATCGGATAGCGACAGGCGGCGCGCCTCGTCGGAGGTGCCGTCGGGGCTGTTGTCATCGACGTAGATGGCTTCCCACACGACCCCGGCGAGCGCCTTGTCGAGTCGCTCGATCATCGTCGCGATGTTCTTGCGCTCGTTGTAGGTCGGCAGGACCACCGCCAGTTCAAGCGGCTTCGCGTGCAGCGAAACCGCCTGAGCGGCGGTATCGGCGGCCTCAGCGAGATCGGTCATGGAAATGGTCATGCGCCCTGTTTTTTAGGTGGTAAACGTCAAGAAACGATTATTGCGTAGCGGCGCAACCTTTACAGGCGCGCGAGCACCGCGTCACCGATTTCCTTCGTGCCGGCCGAGCCACCGAGGTCGCCGCCCTTGATTCCGTCCGCAAGGGCAGCAGCTACGGCCGCCTCGATACGGGCCGCCTCGGCCTCGAGGCCGAACGAATGGCGCAGCAGCATGGCGGCCGACAGGATCGTCGCCATCGGGTTCGCAAGGCCCTTGCCCGCGATGTCCGGGGCCGAACCGTGGATCGGCTCGTAGAGACCGAAAGTGCCTTCCGCGAGGCTGGCCGAAGCCAGCAGGCCGATCGAACCGACGCACATGCTGGCCTGGTCGCTCAGGATATCGCCGAAGAGGTTGCCGGTGACGATGACGTCGAAGGCGCCGGGGTTCTTGACCAGCTGCATCGCCGCGTTGTCGACGTACATGTGAGTCAGTTCGACGTCCGGGTACTCGGCCGAAACCTCGATCACCACGTCGCGCCACAGCTGCGAGGTTTCCAGCACATTGGCCTTGTCCACCGAGCACAGCTTGCCGGAACGACCCTGCGCGGCCTTGAAGCCGGCGTGAGCGATGCGGCGCACTTCGTCCTCGGCATAGGACATCATGTCCCAGCCCTGACGGCGGCCGTCTTCCAGCGTGCGGGTGCCCTTCTCGCCGAAGTACACGTCGCCGTTGAGTTCGCGCACGATCAGCAGGTCGATCTTGCCCGACACCTCGGGGCGCAGGGTGGAGAGGTCTTCCAGGCCCTTGAACACCGTCGCGGGACGCAGGTTGGCGAACAGGCCCAGTTCCTTGCGCAGGCCCAGCACCGCCTGTTCCGGGCGCAGCGCGCGCTCCAGGTGATCGAGCGAGAAGTCGCCGACCGCGCCGAACAGGATGGCATCCGACGAACGCGCGATCTCCAGCGTCGCTGGCGGCAGCGGATGGCCGTGCTTGCGGTAGGCCGCCCCGCCGACGTCGCCCTCGACCAGTTCCAGGCCTTCGAGGTCAAGCGCTTCAAGTACGCGCACCGCCTCTGCAGTCACTTCAGGACCGATTCCGTCTCCGGCAAAAACAGCGATGCGCATAGTCGTTTCCTCAGCTTCCGATCCGTGCCAGCCGCTCGCGCAGCAGGGTGCGCGCCGCCATAACGTCTCTTCTGCGATCGGCAAGCGGGTAGCGGGCCAATTCTCGACCGACGGCATCGAAGGTATCGAGAAGCGCGGGCCAGTCGCCATCCGGTGGACGCCGGATCTTGTCGCCATATCCCAGTTCACGCAGGACCAGCACTTCGTAGCGCAGCAGCCCGAGCGCCCAGCCCCGCGCGGACGGCGCCACGCAGATCGCCTCGAGCACGCCGGACAGCGCATCGTAGAGAGCGGGGAATGGCTGGCGTTCGGGCAGGACGGAAGCGGCGAGCGCAGTGACCCAGCCGATCGCGGCGGCAGGCAGCGGCTCGGTGATCCATGGCGCACGGCTCTGGAGCAGTTCGACGCGGGCGAAAGGAAGCTGGGTTTCGGATTTCGCGCGGACGTCCGCCTCTACGGTGTTGCCGGGGATCAGGACCGGCCGCAGTTCGCGCCCCCTGCCCCCGGCGACGAAGGCCGCGACGAGGCCGTGCTCAGCCGTCAGCAGGCGCGCGATGACGGCGGTTTCGCCGTGCGCCAAGGCGGCGCAGACAAGAGCGGAGGCGCGAAAATGCATCGCGCCCTCCTCTGGCCGTTCAGCGCCTCAGTTGCAAACACCCTGAGCATCGGCCGGCGCGTGTTCTGCCTGCTTGTCCTTGGTGATGAGGGGGTTCTCCGCGCGCCCCATCGTCCAGTTGCGACCGAGACGCACGGTCTGGTTGGGCGCGCACCAGATCTCGCCCGAAGCGTCGAGCGCGGTGACCCAGATCAGATTGTGCTCCTGGCCGTAGTCGATCATTCCGATGGCATAGCCATCGCCCTTGCCGACGACGTGAAGTGGTATCGTGGGATTGAGCTGCGTGAACATCGTGTGCCTTTCATGGGCTTCACGATGTTCAACCCTGCGTGCGCCGGAAACGTTCCCAGCGCACACAAAGGCACATATCAGTTAGCGGCGAGCTTCGCCTCGATCGCGTCGAGACGTGCCTTCAGCGATTCGGTCTCCGCCCGCGCGGTGGCGGCGAGTTCCTTGACCGCGTCGAATTCCTCGCGGCTGACGAAGTCCATGTCGCCCATGAACTCCTTGACCCGATCCCGCGCGCTGTCGCGCGCTTCGCGGCCCATGCCGGCCAGGGTGCCGGCGGCGCTGTTCAACATCTTGGCGAAGTCGGCGACGAAGGGGTTTTCGCTTTGCATGGGCGCTAGATGGAGTGCGCGCGCGCGCGGCGCAAGGGGGATCAGATAGTGAAGCGCTCCACCGCGCCCGAACGCTGTGCGCCGTCCATTCCCGGATTCGCCTGGAGGAACGCGAAGTTGAGATATGTCGCGAAGACCAGCCACAGAACATAAGGCGCCAGCAGCGCCGCCGAGACCGGCCGCACGCGCGCGAACAGCACCGTCGTCACCACTGCGGCGAGCAGGATGGCGGCGATCAGCACCAGCGCCGCACTCATCATGTGGGCGCCGAAGAACAGCGGCGACCATGCCAGGTTCAGCGCGAACTGCACCGCGAAGGCCAGAATCGCGATCCCCCGCCCACGCGCGCCGCGCGCCGCCAGAACCATCGCCAGAGCGACGCCCATCATCACGTAGAGCACCGTCCAGACGATCCCGAAGGTCACCGGCGGCGGAAAGGCGGCGGGCTTCGCCAGCTCATCGAACCACGGATTGCCCGGCCCGCTGCCCGCAAGCCGGCCGGACAGGAAACCCAGCAGGACAATGACGGGAACGCACACCAGCAGCCAGCGTATCAGGCTGGCTCGCAACTGGCCCGGGGACGCGAGCGGATTCATGTGCGCAGAATGCTCCGAATCAGGAATTTAGCCAAGAAACGCCGCGGTTTGTGGTACGCGGCGCTGCCCGGCGCAATCGTTCGCATGCCTTCATGCACCCCGGTGTGCCGAAACGAGAAACTCCACGTTTCCTTCCGGGCCCTTGATCGGGCTTTCGACGATGCCCTGGATTTCCCAGCCCTCGCCCTCCAGCCACTCGCGCACTTCCTCGCAGACGCGGGCGTGAAGCGCGGGATCGCGTACGACGCCGCCCTTGCCCACTTCGCCGCGCCCGACTTCGAACTGCGGCTTGATGAGCGCCACCACCCGGCACTTCGGCGCGGCAAGGTGCAGCGGCACTTCCAGCACTTTCGCCAGTCCGATGAAGCTGGCGTCGCACACCACCCAGTCGCAGGCCGCATCGATCTGCGCGGGCGTGAGGATGCGGGCGCTGGTCTGCTCCAGCACGGTAACGCGCGGATCGGTGCGCAGTTTCCAGGCGAGCTGGTTGGTGCCCGAATCGACCGCGAACACGCGCTGGGCGCCATTGGTCAGCAGCACGTCGGTGAAGCCGCCGGTCGAACTGCCGATGTCCATGGCGACGGCGCCCGCCGGGTCCAGCCCGAAATGCGCGATCGCATGCGCCAGCTTGATCCCGCCGCGCGAGACCCACGGATGATCGCGGCCGCGCACTTCGATGGCGGCGTCCTCCTTCACCGACTGCCCGGGCTTGGCGATCTTGGTCTCGCCCGAGAACACCAGTCCCGCCAGCACCAGCGCCTGCGCGCGCGTCCGGCTCTCGGCCAGCCCGCGATCGACGAGCAGCTGGTCCACCCGCAGCTTGGCGGGCTTCTTTTCGGGGGAACGGGGGCGGGACGTGTCGGTCATGGGATGGTACGCACTTGAGATGGGCCGCGCCTCATTCCATACCACGCGCATGAAGGCAAATCCGCGCAGCCGCGCTCTCCCTACCTCCCCGTTCCTCGTGCTGGCCATCGCGGCGACCGCGATCGTGGCCGGCTGCGTACCCCCGCCGCCCTCCGCGCCCGCCCCGACGCAGACCGCTCGCCCGCCTCAGCCGCGCCCCGGCCCGGCCCCCGCACTGCCCGCCGCCGCCGACTGGCGCGACGCCCCGCAGACCCCGGGCGACTGGAGCTATACCGCAAGCGGCGCCGGCTCGGCCGCCAGCTTCGGCGGACAATTCACCCTGCAATGCGACCCCGCGCGCAAGGCAGTCACGCTGGTGCGCTCCGGCATGGTGCCGTCCGGCCCGTCGGCGCTGTCCATCACCACTTCCACCGGCACACGCGCGCTGAGCGCAGCCGCCAACCCGCGCGGCATCTTCGTGACGTTGCAGGCGCGCGATTCCGTGCTCGATGCGATGGCGTTCAGCCGCGGCCGCTTCGCCGTCGCCGCGACGGGCCAGCCGACGCTCTACCTGCCCAGCTGGACCGAAATTTCGCGGGTGCTGGAAGACTGCCGCTGACATAGCCTCGTCATCCCGGCGCATGCCGGGACCGCGGGCAGTCTTTAGGCGCTGTCTTGCGCTGAGGCGCCTTGCCGAGAGCTATCGCCTCAAGATTTGCCCACGGTCCCGGAGCAAGTCCGGGATGACGATGGCGTGCGGTTCTGCGCGAGTATTTCGGGCCGCAAAGGCCGCATTCCGGCGCCCCCTAAAGCGGTATTTTCAAGTTACCGCGCGGCTGGGGATAACTGGCCGGAAGCAGCGATCATGACGCCAAAAAAAATCATTTCAAGACTTGTTGTGCGCTGCGGGATGTACCAGATTTTGCTCAAGACAACGGCCTTCGGGATACGCGCCCGGAAGTTGCCGAAGTCCCAGCCGTGAAAGCGGCGCACTATGGCTCAACAGCGCGAAAGGAGGTGATCCGATGTCTCATGGTTCAGCATGGAGGTCGGCAATTTCCGTCGTGAGGCATTATCGCTGATATATTTGGCGATAGAGGCTTCTCTGGCGGCACTTCCCGGCCGCTGACCATGTGAAGGGCCGTACCGGATTACCGGTGCGGCCCTTCTCATTTGTGCGCGTCACACACCGATTTGCCTGCCTTCGGCATCGTGCTAAGACTGTAATCCTGAGACGCAATATTGCTTTATGGTTGCATTCCGTGAAACTTTCGTTCACCGGACGCATCCTGTTGCATACAGAGGAATACGTTCGATGGCGACGCTCGCCGATGCCGGCCTTACTTTCACCACCCTCGCCCACCCCGCCCCTGCCAGCGCCGAGACGCGCGCGGCTGTGCTGGCTAACCCGGGCTTCGGCACCAACTTCACCGACCACATGGTGACGATCGAGTGGACCGAAGGTCAGGGCTGGCATGATGCGGTGATCGGCCCGCGCCAGCCCATCGCGCTCGATCCCGCGGCTGCGGTGCTGCACTACGCGCAGGAAATCTTCGAGGGACTCAAGGCCTACAAGCAGGCCGACGGCGCCATCGCGCTGTTCCGCCCCGAAGCCAACGCCGCGCGCTTCAACCAGTCGGCCGAGCGCCTCGCCATGCCCGCCCTGCCAGAGGCGCTGTTCGTCGAGGCGATCGAGAAGCTGGTCCAGCTCGACCGCGCCTGGATTCCCGAAGGCGAAGGCGCCTCGCTCTACTTGCGCCCCTTCATGATCGCGACCGAGGCTTTCCTCGGCGTGCGCCCGGCCAAGCAGTACAAGTTCATCGTCATCGCCAGCCCCGCCGGCAACTACTTCAAGTCGGGCGCGCCCGCCGTCTCGATCTGGGTTTCGGACTACACCCGCGCCGCGCCCGGCGGCACCGGTGCGGCCAAGTGCGGCGGCAACTACGCCGCCAGCCTCGTGCCCCAGGCCGAAGCGATCGCGCGCGGCCACGACCAGGTCGTCTTCCTCGACGCCGCCGAGCACAAGTGGATCGAGGAACTGGGCGGCATGAACCTCTACTTCGCGTTCGAGGACGGCACCTTGCTGACCCCGGCGCTGACCGGCACGATCCTGCCCGGCATCACCCGCGACAGCCTGCTGCAGCTGGCCCGCGAAGAAGGCCTGACCGTGCAGGAAGGCCGCTACAGCCTCGACCAGTGGCGCGAGGACGCGGCTTCCGGCAAGCTCGTCGAGACGTTCGCCTGCGGCACCGCGGCGGTGGTCACCTCGGTGGGCAAGGTCTCCGGCCGCGACGGCGAGTTCACTATCGGCACCGGCGGCCCCGGCCAACTGACCGGCAAGCTCAAGAACCGCCTGGTCTCGATCCAGCGCGGCGAGGCGCCGGACACGCACGGCTGGATCCGCAAGATCGGCTGAATTTCGGGCAGGCGCTGATCGGCGTTCGATCAAAGCCTGCCTTGGTGTCTGCGGCCGTCTTGTCGGCACCCCTTCGCGAACCTACCTGTGGGCGGCCTTTCCCTCCCACAGGAGTTTCCCGCAGATGGCCGATCCCACGTATACCCCGCCCAAGGTCTGGACCTGGGACCAGCCCAACGGCGGCCAGTTCGCCGCCATCAACCGCCCCACCGCCGGCGCCCGGTTCGATCGTGAGCTGACGCGCGGCGAGCACCCCTTCCAGCTTCACTCCCTCGGCACGCCCAACGGCCAGAAGGTCACGATCCTGCTCGAAGAGCTGCTCGCGGCCGGATACGACGCCGAATACGACGCCTGGCTCATCAACATCGGCGAGAGCGACCAGTTCTCCTCCGGCTTTGTGGCGGTGAACCCGAACTCGAAGATCCCCGCCCTTCTCGACGTGTCCGGTCCCGAGCCGGTGCGCGTGTTCGAATCGGGCTCGATCCTGTTCCACCTCGCCGAGAAGTTCGGCGCCTTCCTGCCGACCTCCGGTGCCGGGCGCACCGAATGCATGAACTGGCTGATGTGGCAGATGGGCACCGCGCCGCTGCTGGGCGGCGGCTTCGGCCACTTCTACGCCTATGCGCCCGAGAAGTTCCAGTACCCGATCGACCGCTACGCGATGGAAGCCAAGCGCATCCTCGACGTCGCCGACAAGCGCCTGGGCGAGACGCGCTACCTTGCGGGCGATGACTACACGATCGCCGACATCGCCGCCTACGGCTGGTTCGGCGGCTTCATCCGCGGCGACGCCTACGGCGACGCGGCGACCTTCCTCGACGTTCCCGGCTATACCAACCTGGTGCGCTGGGGCGAGGAACTGGGCGCGCGCGAAGGCGTCCGCCGTGGCCGCATCGTCAACCGCAAGGGCGAAGGCTTCGTCCCCGAACGCCACAGCGCCGCCGACATCGACGCGGTGCTGAACGCCTGAGAATGAGATGCCCCGGCGCTGCGGAAACCCTCTTCCCAGCGCCGGGACAAACCGCTAAGCGCCCGTCTCCCGAGAGGCTGCAGCACACGCATGCGGCCGATCCGCTGGGGCGTCGCCAAGTGGTAAGGCACCGGTTTTTGGTACCGGCATTCGCAGGTTCGAATCCTGCCGCCCCAGCCAGTTTATATATTTCCTTATTTTTCAGTGAATTACGATGGATAGATGGGCCCCTGTGGGCCAGCTCTGTGGGCCACGTTTGCGGGACCGGGTGGTGGCATGGGCCCATCGTCGCTGCCTTAAGAACTCGTTATCCACGGCGGCGCGCAACATGTGGAAAGATTCTGCTTTCGTTCTTGTGGCGAGATCGAATATCTTCTCTCCATGGCCATCCGAAATCTCACCGAAGCTGATTTTGTAGACATCCTGCAGCGGTATTTGACGCCAAGCAGCCCGATCCAACGGCTTCAAACCCTTCAAGGCCGTCAGGAGCAGGTCAAGCAGATCACGCGCGCGTTCCACTCACCCGGCAGGCACGTCTTCATCCACGGAGATCGGGGCGTAGGAAAGAGTTCGCTCGCTCTGTCGGTCGGAAATTATCTTAGCGCGGAGGGGCAGCGGCCTATCCAACTCGCCTGCAATGGGGAGAGCTTCTTTTCGATTATGCGCAATCTAGCGTCCCAACTCCTCAATGCGGCACCTGTCAAAGGCGGGACGACAACGAAGGGGTCGTTAGGGCTTGGTGCGTATGGCCTCAGCGGTACTGTTGAAGCCCAACTCGCTGCACGAGAAGTGCCCGAACTTTCATCACTGAATGAGGTCGTCTCGGTTATTCGTTACTGCGTCGACCGCGCGCCAGAAGAACGAGTTGCAATCTTCGACGAGTTTGACACACTCCCCACAGACGCTGACCGGACTTTGTTCGCCGACTTCATAAAACAGATGGGCGATCAATCGATCGGCATCAAGATGTTCTTCACAGGCATCGGGCAGTCACTTGAAAGCCTTTTGGCGGCCCATCACTCTTGCTATCGTTATCTAGCCTCGGTCGCCCTGTCTCCGCTTAATTGGGATGGACGCTTGGCCATTATGGACGCGGCGTGCGAGGCGCTCGGTGTCGAGCTTGATATGACCACGAAATACCGGATCGGCGCCATAAGCGATGGCTTTCCGCACTACATCCATTTGATATGTGAGAAGCTGTTTTGGGTTGTATTCGACGCGCCGGAGAGCGTAGCACAAGTGAGTGCACAGCATTACCGCGAAGCGGTCGAGAGCGCAGTACAGGATATTGAGCCGTTTCTACGCGAGCTTTACGAACTGGCGACACGTAAATACAACGACGACTATCAAGAGATTTTGTGGGCCGTGGCGGACCATCATGAGTTCAGCCGCCGGAGTAGCGACATCTTCTCTTCATATGTCGAGATCATGAGGCAGCGCGGAACCGCAACACCCGAGCGAACTAAGTTCAATACCCGGATGAACGCCTTGAAACGCGACTCCCATGGCAAAATCTTGTTGGGCACGCGGCAGGGTTGGTATGAACTCAGAGAGCCTATCTTGCGAGGTTACATTCGACTTCGGGCGGAGCGCGAGGGGGTCGAACTCGCTCAAGACCACCCGCACCAAACCGGCGCGCGTTCGCTAGGGCTATTCAATAAGTAAGAGGCGCAGCGTCCAGAAACGAAAAAAGCAGGGCTGAAGACAAGCGCGGCCTCACGCAACAGCGCGCTTCCCTACTCTTTGGATTGCTGCGCGACTGACGCCGTATTTATTTGCCAGAACCCCTAGCGAAACCCCGGCGGCACGTTGCGCCCTCACTTGGTCCTGCTGTTCCTGCGTGAGCGCGGACGGACGCCCTAGAGCCTTCCCCTCAGCCTTGGCGCGGCTCAGTCCCGCCTGTGTTCGCTCGATAAGCAGGTCGCGCTCGAACTCCGCCACAGCAGATAGAACGCCCATGGTCATCTTTCCTGCAGCACTAGTTAGATCGACCCCGCCAAGGGCAAGACAGTGCACACGCACTCCCTCCCCTGCCAGCCGCTCGACCGTCGCTCTTACGTCCATGGCGTTGCGTCCAAGGCGGTCCAGCTTCGTGACGATCAGCACGTCCCCCTCCTCCATGCGATCGACAAGGCGGGAGAACCCTGCCCGCTCCATTGCCGCTACCGAGCCGGAAACCGTCTCCTCCACCACTCGCTTAGGTTCCACCGAAAAGCCTGCTGCGGCTATCTCGCGTACCTGGTTCTCGGTGGTCTGATCAGCGGTGCTGACGCGGCAATAAGCGAACGTACGGGCCATAGGTCGAACCTCTGTAACGAAATGGTGGCTCGATATATGTGGTGGATCGAAATGCCCGTCAAGCTATATTCCGATACACCTTGGTCGGCTGCATCATAATCGCTCGTTTTCGAGCCGGTGCGGTTCCCGTCGGATATGACAAGCTGCAACAGCTCATCGCGCAAAAGACTCGGCTGGACTCAAAGCATTCGCGCTTGTGGAACCATCACCTTCTCACGACAAACCGTTCCGCTACAGCGACGAAGCGCGGCAGTCGCGTAACAGGGAAGACTTAGCACCGTGATCCATACCACCATTGTCCCCGCCATCACCGACACCCCCGCGCAGGCCGCCCGCAGAGCATTCAACAGGGACACCGTTGGGATTGATGCAAGTGAAGGGCGTGGATTGAAGGCCCGCCACCGCCTTAACCTGCTGGTCTTCGGAGCCGACACCACTGCACGTCTCACAAAGCGGGATCAGCAAGAGGAGCTGACAGCCTCTCATGCTATAGACCGCATTCGCCAGCTCAACAGCGAAGACCTCGCCGGATGTAGCCGGGAGGCATTCCGCCGCCGTGCTGCCGGTCTGCCGCAGTTCGCGCGCAACTAAGCCAATGATAGGTTGGGAGGCTCCTCCGGGATCGACCGAAAGAGCCTCCACCCACTCACCTCTTTACAGCCCGCGGGGGGAAGGTCTGCGTGAACCAAAGGTCCAGCCGACGCTCCGCCCTATCCATGTAGCTGCTGACCTTCTCGGGCGGGACGTCGCCACGGCCTAGCTCTGTCCTGACTTCATCGAGCTTGGACCGGATCAGCGCCCTAGCCCCCTGCGTGTCCAGCCCACGCGGCAAGCGGACCCCGCCTAGCTGCCCACTGTAGGCCGTCTCCCAGCCGTCGAGGTCGCTTCCCGCGCCTTGGTATTCCGGCCCCTTCTGACGCAGCGTTTGGAGCTGGCTGAGTTCGCCATGGACGGCGTGTGTCAAAGCCTGCCGGACCTCAGGGTCGCGCTCAGACGCAGCCATCGCCAAGAGCTTACCAGTCGTCTCGGTGATCGTCGCCCGACCAGCATAGACCGGCCCCAGCAAGGAGCTTACCTGTCCGCGTAAGTAAGTTTCCTTGTTCTCTCGCTGGTCCTCTCGCCGCCATGCAAGCGCCTGCCGCGCTTCGCTGCGGGCCTGTCGCGCATCACTGTCGATGATGCTGAGAAACTGCATTCCCTGCTGAGGGCTGATCGCATCGGAGCGCATCAGGCTCCTGACCTCCGTGGTGGTAGGATATGCACCCCCGACACCCGCAAGCCGCCCCAAGACCCCAGCAGAGGTCGTAGCGTGTCGATCGGTTCGCTGCCGCTCCGCCTCAGCCTCCGCCCGCTGGCTGTATGTCCGGCGAAACTCCTGAAGGTGCAGCACCTGGCTTGGAGCCAGCGACAGGGGACCAGTGAGGGAAGCTATCTGCGGCTGCTCAAGCCCTGCGGCGTCGGCCTGCGGCTGGCCTGCCGCCCCGTCCGAACCAAACGCAGCAGCGAATGCCTCGGAGGCCTCAGGGGCACCCGGAGCCTGCCGTGCGAAGTGGTCGGAAGGCGAGACCTTCTTACCATTCACCTCCATGGTCATGTGAACATGGGGGCCGGTAGACTTGCCGGTGTTCCCGGAAAGACCGAGCTGCGCTCCTGCCTCGACCCGCTGGCCGACCTCAACACCCCTTGAGGAGAGGTGAGCGAAGCCGACAATCGAACCGTCGTCCATACGGACACGGACCTGATTACCACCCCGTGCATTGCGCATGGAGGCGACCACCTCGCCGCCCATCGGGGCGACGATAGGAGTACCGACAGGAGCCGGGAAGTCTTCGCCATTGTGGGCGGAGCCTCCACTACGGGCCTCTCCCATTCTACCGCTGCGCTTGCCAACATCAAAGCCGGGGAACGGTGAGATAAGGCCGGACGGTGTCGGGGCCGTTGGAGCCGAAACCGAAGCCGCTGTAGCTAACTGCGTTCGGTTCCATCCCAGCAGGTTGTCGATCATGCGCAGGCCCGCTTGCGGGTTAGACTGTTGCACTTCTCCTGCCGCAGCCTCAGCGGCTTGCATCAGCGTCTCCACAGCTTCGCGGCGATCAACCGAAGGCAGGAGGCGGGAGAACTCGTCCTCAGGATCGACGTGCTGCCCTGCCTTCAGCTTTCCGACCACGGCAGTCGCCATATTCGACAAGCTGGAGACCCGCAAAAACCGGTAGCGTTTGGACGGCTATAATGATTCATTGAGGGCGCGCGATCACGGAGGCCAGCTATGGATCCCAAGTCCCTGTTCAGTTTGAGCGATCACCTTGAGGCATTG
>NZ_JAZFAX010000011.1:0-167803 GCF_036352595.1 Novosphingobium resinovorum | reverse complement strand
CCGAGCATGCCCGCCATCCGACAGGCCATCATTGACCGAATATCAAGACCTCCGCCAGACCAATGCCCTCATTGCGGTGGGAGCCTATCAGTCACGCATTTCAAACTTCTGCCAAAGTAGTGCTAGCTCGAGGAGGAATTGGGTTACTCCATGAACCAGCCGTGGCTTGCCACCAGCGACTGGCCGGTCAGCGCATTGGTCGGGAAGCCGGCGAAGAACAGCGCCACTTGCGCGATGTCGTCCACGGTGGTGAACTCGCTGTCCACGGTCCCGCCCAGCATCACGCGGCTGATGACTTCGTCCTCGGAGATGCCCAGCTCCTTGGCCTGCTCCGGGATCTGCTTGTCCACCAGCGGGGTGCGCACGAAGCCGGGGCAGATCACGTTGGTGCGCACGCCCTTCTTGCCGCCTTCCTTGGCGATCACGCGGGAGAGGCCCAGCAGCCCGTGCTTGGCGGTGACATAGGCGCTCTTGAGCGGGCTCGCCTCCTTGGAATGCACCGAGCCCATGAAGATCACCGAGCCAGACCCCTGCGCGTACATGTGCGGCAGGACCGCCTTCGAGGTCAGGAAGGCGCCGTCGAGGTGGATCGCCAGCATCTTCTTCCAGTCGGAATAGGCGTAGTTCTCGACCGGGTTGACGATCTGGATACCCGCATTGGAGACCAGCACGTCCACCGTGCCCCAGGCCGCTACGACTTTGGCGACGCCGTCGTTCACCTGCTCCTCGCTGGTGACGTCCATAGCCACGGCCATGGCCTGCCCGCCGCTGGCGACGATATCGTCGGCGGCCTTCTGCGCCGCTTCGAGGTTGAGGTCGGCGATCACCACTTTGCCGCCCTCACCGGCATAGATATCGGCGATGGCCTTGCCGATGCCGCTGGCGGCGCCGGTGACGATGCAGACCTTGTCCTTGAGCTTCATGCGAGTTCTCCGTTTGCGCTAGTTCGATGCGAGGGGGCGGCGCAGACGCTCGCCCGGGCGGTCGCCGGAAAGGTCGAAGGTGACGATCTCGTCGGGGCTGACGTCGCGGTTCACCCAGTCGGGGTGGCGCAGCGAGTGGTCGGCATCGACGTGTCCGCAGTGCCAGTGCTCGTCGAGGGTCATCCGCGAGAACTCGTAGTCCTTGGAGTTCGTCTCGTAGCCGTGGGCGCGGTTGATGAGGTGCATCACCGCCACCGCGCCGGCCGGGCGGCAGTCGAGCAGGCGGGCGAGATCGGGATCGTCCTGGAATTCCTCGGGCAGCTTGCGGGCAAGGCGCTTGGCGGCGGCGCGGGTCTTCTGCAGGGCCTTGGACATGTCGGTGTTGAGGCGGGTGCGGCTGGAATAGCGGATGTCCTTCTCGCGCTGGGCGATGTCCGCCATCGAGGTGGGCACGATCCCGCGCGAGGAGAACAGGTCCACCTGGTAGACGTTCATTTCCTGCATCGATCGGTTGTCGAGCACGTATTGCAGCGGGGTGTTGGAGACGAGGCCGCCGTCCCAGTACCATTCGCCGTCGATCTCCACCGGCGGGAAGCCGGGGGGCAGGGCGCCGCTGGCCATGATGTGCTCGGGGCCGATGGTGCGCTCGGTGTTGTCGAAATAGGCGAAGTTGCCGTTGAGCATGTTGACGGCGCCGACGCTGAAGCGGGTCTCGGCGCGGTTGAGGCGGTCGAAATCGACGAGGTCGAGCAACGTCTGGCGCAGCGGCGCGGTGTCGTAGTAGCTCAGGCGCGAGAGGTGGTTTGGCCACTCGGGCAGCGGCGTGGGCCAGCGCGGGGTGAAGAAGCCGGGGAGGCCGAAGCTGGCGGCGTACTGCGCCGACCATTCGTTGAAGGCGCGGCGGGCGAAGCCGATCGGCTCGTCGAGACGGTACTGGAGTTCGCGCGAGATGCCGTGCCAGAATTTCCGGAGCGCGGGGATGCGGTCTTCGGGGGCGTTGCCGGCGATGAGCGCGGCGTTGATCGCGCCGATGGAGATGCCCGCGATCCAGTTCGGGGCGATGTCGCGTTTCGCCAGTGCTTCGTAGACACCGGCCTGATAGGCGCCAAGGGCTCCGCCGCCCTGCAGCACGAGTACGGATTGGGGATCGGGATCAGGTGCGTTCACGGCGCTTTCCTGTTTGAGAGGAACCTGTTGCGGTGCAACATGTGGGGCAGTCTGCGGTTCCTTTCAATGTGCATTTGCGAGAGGGGCATCGCATAGGGACCAACCTGCTCCCCCGTCACCCTGAACTTGTTTCAGGGTCTATCGAGCCCCAGGCTGGGTGCTTTGCCGCGGCAAACCGGGAGCGCCGATGGTGACGCCGGCCATCGGGCACGACTGCCCGATGGACCCTGAAACAAGTTCAGGGTGACGGGAACGGTAGGCTGGCCTTGCGCCCTCCCGGACTGGGGTGGGCTTTTCTTCTCACGCCACCGCTTCCTCCAGGCTCGGCTCGCTGGTGGCTTCGAGCAGGCGGCTTTCGATCGCCTTGATGCGCGGGACGGCGGTGATCTTCTCGCCCAGCAGGTCGGTCACGTAGAAGGTATCGGCCGCGCGTTCGCCATATGTCGCGATGTGGGCGGAGTGGACCATCAGCTTCGATTCGAACAGCGCATGCGCCAGCCGGTTGAGCAGCGCCGGGCGATCGCGGGCGTTGATCTCGACCACGGTGAAGCGGTTGGACGCCTTGTTGTCGAACAGGACGCGCGGGCGGACCTCGAAGGCGTCGGCGCGGGGGCGGGCATCGGGCCGGGCCACCAGTTGCGGCAGGATCTTGATGCGGTTGGCCAGCGCGTTCTCGATGGTGAGTTCGAGGCGGCGCAGCTGCCCGTACTCCATGAAAGGGCGGCCCAGCGGATCCTGCACCAGGAAATTGTCGACCGCGCGGCCGCTGCGGGTGGTGTGGATGCGGGCGTCGATGATGTTGCCGCCGGCCAGATGGATGCCCCCGGCGATGCGGTAGAACAGGCCGGGGTGGTCGGAGGCGATCACCGTCACCAGCGTGGCGCCGCGCGCGGGGTAGTATTCGGTCGAGATCGACAGCGGCTCGTCCTCGGAGGCGTCGAACTGCACGAGGTTGCGGGCGATGACGTCCTCGGGCTCGGCGATCCAGTAGGCATCGCCGAACTTGCCGCCGACCTTCTCGATCAGCGCGGGATAGTCGCCGCCCATCGCCTCGACCGCGGCCTTCTTGGCCTCGACGCGCTTGGGGCGGCCGAATTCGGCGTGGCCGAGGCGCAGGCGTTCCTCCGCCGCGCCGTAGAGCGTGGCGATGAGCTGGCGCTTCCACGAATTCCAGGTGCCGGGGCCCACCGCGCGGATGTCGACGATGGTGAGGATGGTCAGCTGGCGCAGGCGATCGACAGACTGCACGACCTCGACGAAGTCGGCGATGGTCTTGCCGTCCGACAGATCGCGCTTCATCGCGGTGGCGGAGAGCAGCAGGTGATGGCGCACCAGCCAGGACACCAGCTCGGTCTCCTCCTCGTCCAGCCCGAAGCGCGGGCACAGCCTGAGCGCGATCTCTGCGCCCAGCACCGAGTGGTCGCCCTTGCGGCCCTTGGCGATGTCGTGGAGCAGCACCGAGACGTAGAGCGCGCGGCGCGAGCGGACCTTCTGGATCACTTCGTGGGCGAGCGGGTGGTCGTCCTTCAACTCGCCCTTCTCGATGCGCGAGACGAGGCCGATGGCGCGGATGGTGTGCTCGTCCACCGTGTAGTGGTGGTACATGTCGAACTGCATCTGCGCGTTGACGCGGCCGAATTCGGTGACGAAACGGCCGAACACGCCTGCCTCATTGAAGCTGCGCAGCGCCACTTCGGGGTTCCGGCGGCTGGTGAGCAGTTCCATGAACAGCTCGTTGGCGCGCTTGTCGTGCCGCACGTCGTCCTTGATGAGCGCGGCATCGCGCGAGATCAGGCGCAGGGTCTCGGGGTGGATTTCCAGCCCCTCGCGCTCGGCGAGGACGAAGATCTCGATCATGCGGACCGGATCCGCCTCGAACCAGTCGTCGGACGGGGCGCGCAGGCGGCCGCCGAAGACCTTGTAGCCCTTGACCACGCGTTCGCGGGCGCGGAAACCGGCCAGAAGCCCGCGCGGCTGGCGCTTGGCGAACTGCTCGTCGAGCTGGGCCAGGAACACGCCGGTCAGGCTGCCGACGACCTTGGCCTGCAGGAAGAACATCTGCATGAAGCGCTCGACCGCGCTCTTGCCGGGGCGGTCGGAGAAGTTCATCCGCGCCGCCACCTCGCGCTGGAGGTCGAAGGTCAGGCGGTCCTCGGCGCGGCGGGTGATGGTGTGGAGGTGGCAGCGCACCGCCCAGAAGAAGTTCTCGGCGCGGCGGAAGCTGCGGTATTCCTTGGCCGTCAGCAGCCCCACGTCGACCAGTTCGGCGGGGGAGCGGACCTTGTGGATATACTTGCCGATCCAGTAGAGCGTGTGCAGGTCGCGCAAGGAGCCCTTGCCCTCCTTGACGTTGGGCTCGACGACGTAGCGGCTGTCGCCCATGCGCTTGTGGCGTTCCTCGCGCTCGGCCAGCTTCTCGACCACGAACTGGCGCTCGGTGCCCGAGACGACGTCCTTGAAGAAGCGGGCGCGCGCTTCCTCGTACAAGTCCTGATCGCCCCAGACGTAGCGGCCCTCCAGCATCGCGGTGCGGATCGTCAGGTCGGACTTCGACATGCGCACCATGTCGTCGAGCGAGCGGCTGGAATGGCCGATCTTGAGCGAGAGATCCCACAGGAAATAGAGCATCGCCTCGATCACCTGCTCGCACCATGGGGTCTGCTTGATCGGCGTCAGGAAGGCGACGTCGACGTCCGAATGCGGCGCCATCTCGCCCCGGCCGTAGCCGCCGACGGCCATGATCGTCAGCCGCTCGCCCTTGGAGCGGTTGTTCGGCGGATAGACGTTGGCCACGATGTGGTCGTGGATCACGCGGATCAGCTGGTCGGTGAGGAAGGCCTGTGCCTCCGCCACCTCGTGCCCGGCGGAGGGCTTTTCCACCAGCCGGCGGGCGATTTCGGTGCGGCCGGTGTCCAGCGCCCCGCGCAGCAGGTCGACGATGTCCTTGCGGCCCTTGGTGGCGCCCTTGTCCGCTACCACGGCCTCGATCCGGGCGACGAGATCGCGTCGGTCGATGACGGCGCGGGGGTGGTGGATTCGGATGACGCTGCTCATGGTGCCCTGATCTAGTGACTGCCCTGCATTTGGGAAGATATTCGTCGTCCCGGACCTGCTTTACCGGATGGGGCTTCGACAAGCTCAGCCTGACCCTTCGACAAGCTCAGGGTGAGCGGAGGTAGTGTTAAACCTCTCAAACCCGCTCAGGCCGAGCTTGTCGAAGCCCCATCCGCATGAGCGGCATAGCGCAGGAAAGTGAAAACCCCGCTACCATCGCGCATCGGCCTATGCCAGAAGGCCGCGCGATGAAGCATACGAGGTCCACCACTTGTCCCTGACACTGCTTGCCGCCGCCGCCCAGGCGCCAGAGCCCATCTACTGGGTCGAGCTTGGCCTCAAGAACTACCTGTTCCGCATCGGCAGCTTCGAGCTGCGCTGGTACTCGCTGGCCTATCTTGTGGGCATCGTGCTGGGCTACTGGCACCTCAGCCGGATGATCCGGCAGCCCGGCGCCCCGCTGGCGCAGCGCCATGCCGACGACCTGTTCTTCTACTGCACCATCGGCATCATCCTGGGCGGACGCCTGGGCTATGCCACGTTCTACACCGGCGGCAGTTCCGACATCCCCAGCCTCTGGGCGCATCCGGCGGAACTGGTGAAGCTGTGGCACGGGGGGATGAGCTTCCACGGCGGCCTCATCGGCGTGATCCTGGCGATGGCCTGGGTTTCCTGGCGCAACCAGCTCAGCCTGATCCGGGTGGCGGACTTCATTTCGGTCTGCGTGCCCTTCGGCATGCTGTTCGGCCGCCTCGCCAACTTCGTGAACGGCGAGTTGTGGGGCCGCGTCGTTTCCGGGCCGCTGCCCTGGGCGATGGTCTTCCCCGACGCCGGGCCGTTGCCGCGCCACCCCAGCCAGCTTTACGAAGCGGGGCTGGAGGGCCTGCTGATGATCTGCATCATGCTCCCGCTGTTCTGGAAGACGCGCGCGCGGTTCCGTCCGGGCCTGCTGGTCGGCACGTTCACCACCGGCATCGCCTCGGCCCGCTTCATCGTCGAGTTCTTCCGCGAGCCCGACGCACAGCTGCAGCGCTTCGCACAGGTCACCGGCCTGTCGATGGGCCAGTGGCTGACGATCCCGCTGATCCTGCTCGGCCTGTTCCTGATCGCCCGCGCTCTCAGCAAGCCCGAACTGTCGATGCGGCGCCCGATCGAGATCACCTGATGGAGCAGGAGACGCTTTCAGCCGTCTTCCGGCGGCTGATCGCCAACTACGGGCCGATCTCGCTCCAGCAGTACATGGGCGAATCGAACGCCCGCTATTACTCCGGCAAGGATCCGCTCGGCGGCGCGGGCGATTTCGTCACCGCGCCCGAGATCAGCCAGATGTTCGGCGAACTGATCGGCCTGTGGCTGACCGATATCTGGATGCGCGCGGGCGCGCCGGAAACGGTGCACTACGTCGAACTCGGCCCCGGTCGCGGCACTCTGGCGCGCGATGCGCTGCGGGTGATGCGGCGGCAGGGGCTCAGCCCGCAGGTCCACTTCGTCGAGGGCTCGCCCGCGCTGCGCGGCGTGCAGGCGAGGCTGGTGCCCGATGCGCGGTGGCACGACGACATGGCCAGCCTGCCCACCGACGCGCCGCTGCTACTGGTCGGCAACGAGTTCCTCGACGCGCTGCCGGTGCGCCAGATGGTCAAGACCGCGGAAGGCTGGCGCGATCGCATGGTCGGCCTCGAAGGCCACCGTTTCGTGCCGGTCGCGGGCGATCGCCCGATGGACGCGGCGGTGCCCGAGCACTTGCTCGATGCGCCCGAACAGACCCTGATCGAGACCTGCCCCGGCGCCGCCGCCGTGACCGACGAGATCGCCCGCCGCCTGGTATCGCAGGGCGGGGCGGCTTTGCTGATCGACTACGGCTATGCCGAGAAACGCACCGGCTCCACCCTGCAGGCGATCCGCGCGCACACCAAGGTCGATCCCTTCGCGCATCCGGGCGAGGCGGACCTGACCTGCCTCGTCGATTTCGCCACGGCGGCCGAAGTCGCCGTCGCGGGCGGGGCGCGCCACCTCGGCACGGTGACGCAAGGGGCCTTCCTGCGCGCGCTCGGCATCGAAACCCGCGCCGCGCAATTATGTAGCGTTGCACCGCAGCAATCTTCTGCCATAAACTCCGACAAGGATCGACTGATCGACGAGGGGCAAATGGGGGCACTATTCAAGGTGATGGGGCTGGCCGCACAAGGCTGGCCGAGCGGCGCAGGCTTCTGATGTCGGGAGCAGAGACGCACGGCGGCGCGAAATTCGCGCTGGAAAGGGTCGTGTTCTTTTCGGACGCGGTCTTCGCCATCGCCATCACCCTGCTGGTTCTGGAGATCGAGGTGCCGCACCTGCCGATCGACGCGCCGGTATCGGAATACTGGCACGAGTTGCGCGGGCTGGTGCCAAGCTTCCTGGCGTTCCTGCTCAGCTTCCTGGTGATCGGGCGGTTCTGGCTGTCGCATCACCAGATCTTCAGCCGGGTGACGCATTTCGATGTCGCGCTGGTCTGGCCGAACCTGCTGTACCTGCTGACGATCGGCTTCATGCCCTTCACCACCGCGTTCATCGCGGCGGGGCACAACACGTTCGTCCCGGCGCTGTGCTACAACCTGAACCTGCTGGCGACCGGCGTGCTGACCTGGTTCCTGATGTTCTGGATCGAGCGCAAGGGACTGGCGGTGCCCGGTCCCGATCATCGCCATAGCGGTTCGCCCAGCGTGATCGCCGCCGCCTTGCTCGCACTCGCGCTCACCTTCGTCTATCCGCAGGTCAGCCAGTTCGCGATGCTGACGCTGCCGCTGTGGCGCCTCGCGTTCCACCGCAAGGGTGCCGCATGAGCGCCGCCGTCAAGTCGATCGCGCCCGATCGTCTGGAAAGGGCGCTGGGGGTGCTCGCGCTCGTCATGCTGGGGTTCATCCTCGTCGCGGTGGCGAAGGGGATGGCGCAGTGGGGCGATATCCCGGCGGTCATCTGGCTGCACCTCGTCACGATCGTCGCGGCGCTGGTGCTGACCCCGGTGCTGCTGTGGCGCCCGCGCGGCACGCCGGGACACCGCGCGCTGGGCTACGGCTGGGCGGCGGCGATGTTCCTGACCGCGCTCGACAGTCTGTTCGTGCAGACCAACCCCGGCCATTTCAGCCCGATCCACCTGCTTTCGGTGTTCACCTTGGTGATGGTCCCGGTGCTGGTGCTGGCGGCGCGGCGCGGCAACGTGGTACGCCATCGCCGCACGGTGCGCGGCCTCATCATCGGCGCGCTGCTGATCGCCGGCTTCTTCACGTTCCCCTTCAACCGGCTGCTGGGGCACTGGTTGTTCGGGTAGGGGGTGTTCGGGCAGGGGGCGCTCGGGTAGGGGGTGTTCGGGCAGGGGGCGCTCGGGTGAGCGCGGCCCGGATGAACGGGCTGTAACCGCGCAAGTCGTTGGTCGATGGGGCAATGTCGCTGGTCGATTGAAATCCGGCGGCGGTGCGATAGTCTGCCAGTTCTCAGGCATCGCGCATCGACAGGGACGCCGGTTCTCGCCGGGGCGATGCGCTTCAACAGGGACACATCCGGGAGCATTCGTTCGTCATGAAACTCTGGTCCATGCGCCGTGCCATGCTGCTGGCCGCCGCCTCGCTGGCGGTGCCTTGCGCCGCTGCTCCCGCCGCCGCTTCCACCGCCGCCGCGCCGAAGGCCGCCCCGGCGCCCGCGAAAGCGCAAGTTCCGGTCGAGTATCACAAGCTGGCGAACGGCCTGAAAGTGGTGATCTCGCCCGACCATTCGGTGCCCACCGCCACCATCGGCGTCTACTACGGCATCGGCTTCCGCATCGAGCCCAGGGACCGCACCGGCTTCGCGCATCTGTTCGAGCACATGATGTTCCAGGGCTCGAAGAACCTGGGCAAGGCCGAATTCATCGGCCTCGTCAACGCCAACGGCGGCGTGCTCAACGGTTCGACCCGGTTCGACTTCACGAACTACTACGAGGCGATCCCCAGCAACACGACCGAGACCTTCCTGTGGGCCGAGGCGGACCGCATGAAGGGCCTCGACATCACGCAGGACAACCTGACCAACCAGCAGGGCGTGGTGAAGAACGAGGTCAAGGTCAACGTCCTCAACCAGCCCTACGGCGGCTTCCCGTGGCTCGACCTGCCGCAGAAGGCCAACGTCAACTGGTACAACGCGCATAACTTCTACGGCGATCTCAAGGAGATCGACGCGGCGACGCTGGCCGACGTGCAAGCGTTCTTCAAGGACTACTACGCGCCCAACAATGCGGTGCTGGTGGTGGCCGGAGACGTCGATCCGGCGCAGGTGATGGCCTGGACCGAAAAGTATTTCGGCCCGATCCCGGCTTCGGCCAACCTCAAGTTCCCGGACGTCTCGGAGCCGCGCCAGACGGCTGAGAAGCGGTCCGAGAAGGTCGACGCGCTGGCGCCGCAGCCGGCGCTGGCCTGGGCCTATCACGTCCCGCCCAAGGGCACGCCGGAATGGGCGGCGATGCGCCTCATCGACCTGATGCTGATCCAGGGGCCGGACAGCCGCCTGACCAAGGTGCTGGTCAACCAGAAGGGCTATTCCGGGGACGTCTCGGGCGGCATCAACTGGCCGCTGGGCAGCGCCTACGACTACAACGGGCCGATGCTGTGGTCGGCATTCCTGATCCACGGGCCGGAAGTGACCGACGATGCCATCTTGGGTGACATCGACGCGGTGGTGAAGGATCTGCAGGACACCCTCGTCACCCCGGCCGAGCTGGCCCGTGCCAAGACCAAGGCGCGCTCCGAACTCTACGACACGGTGGGCGACGGCTATCGCTTCGGCATCGTCAACCTGCTGGCGAGCTTCGCGCTGTTCGACGACGATCCGGGCCGCATCAACCGGCTGGAGGCGGAGATCGACAAGGTCACCCCCGACCTGATCCGCAAGACCGCGCGCGAATACCTGCGGGCGACCAACCGCACCGTCATCAGCCTCAAGCCCGGCGCCGCTGCGGCCCCGGCTGCAGCGAAGTAAGGGAGGCACAGCGATGACCCCGAATCTGACCCTGGCCCGGACCCTGCTGCTCTCCGCCGCCGCGCTGGCGCTGGCGACTCCCGCCTTCGCCAGGGAAGCTCCGCCCGCCGCGGCCCCGGCCAGGCCTTTCGCGCTGCCGCCGCTGACCGAGTTCACCCTCGCCAACGGCATGAAGGTGACCATGGCGCAGCACGGCGCGGTGCCCAAGGTCACCATCGTCGCCAGCGTGCGCACCGGCAATATCGACGACGGCGCGAACGTCTGGCTGGCCGACCTGACCGGAGGCCTGATGCAGAAGGGCGCCGGCGGCCGCGACGCCTCGCAGCTCGCGGAACTCGCCGCGGGCATGGGCGGGACGCTGGGCCTTTCGACCGGGCTCGATTCGTCCTCCGCGATGATCGACGTGCTCGCCGAATCGGCGCCTGCCGCGATCGGCCTCGTCGCCGACCTGCTCCAGCACCCCGACTTCGAGGCCGGCGAACTCGACAAGGTGCGCGCCGACCTGCTGCGCAACCTCATGGTGGCCAAGTCGACGCCGGGCTCGGTCGCTTCGGAGGCCTATTCGGCGGCGCTCTACCCCGGCCATCCCTATGGCCGCCTGTTCCCGGCGCCCGAGCAGCTTTCCGGCTACACGCTGGATCAGGTCAAGGCGTTCCATGCCGCCAACTTCGGCGCGGCGCGCACGCATCTCTACATCGTGGGCCAGTTCGATCCGGCGGCGGTGCGCGCGGCGGTGGAGAAGGCGTTCGGCGGCTGGGCATCCGGTGCGGCGCCCAGCAGCCTGCCGGTGCCCGCCGATCCGGGTCCGAAAGTCCTGCTGATCGATCGCCCGGGCGCCCCGCAATCGACCGTGCTGATCGGCAAGCGCGTCGCCCGGCAGGGCTACGACCTCGACTTCCGGGCCGCCAGTACCCTGCTGGGCGGATATTTTTCCTCGCGCATCACCCGCAACATCCGCGAGGACAAGGGCTATACCTATTCGCCCTCCGCGTCGCTTTCGCAGCGGGTGCAGGGGACCAGCTGGACCGAGGATGCCGATATCGCCTCGGAATCGACCGGCCCGGCGATCACCGAAATCTTCAAGGAAATCCGGCGCATGCAGGATACCCTGCCCACCGATGCCGAAGTGCAGGGCATCCGCAACTACATGAACGGCACGTTCGTGCTGGGCCTGTCCTCGCGCGATGGCCTGGCGGGCTCGCTTGCCAACCTCGACGTGCAGGGGCTGGGGGTGGACTACCTCAACGGCTACGTCGGCAAGGCGAGCGCGCTCAAGGCCGCCGATTTCCAGGCGGCGGCGAAGCGCGAGCTGCCGGTGGGCGGTTTCAGCGTGGTCGTGGTCGGGCCCCTGGAAAGCGTGCGCCCGCAGCTTGAAAAGGTCGCGGAGATCGCGCCGAAGCTGCCGAAGAAGTAACGTCCCGGCGTAGCGCGAGGCCCTTCGACAAGCTCAGGGCGAGCGGAGTTGGGTGGCGCCCATGCTCCCGTTCCCGCTCAGGCTGAGCTTGTCGAAGCCCCGGCGGCAGGGCGCTACCCGGCCGCCTTTTCCGCCAGCAGCGCGGGCGTCAGCACTTGCGGCAGCGTCTCGGCCTGGCCGTCCCGGCCGTACCAGACGTAGAGCGGAACTCCGGCCGCGCCCTGCTCGGTCAGGTAGCGGGTGATCGCCGGGTCGCGCCGAGTCCAGTCGCCGCGCAGGACGACGACGCCGGCTTTCGCGAATGCCGCGCGGGTGTCCTCGCGCTCGATCGCGGCGGCCTCGTTGACCTTGCAGGTCAGGCACCAGTCCGCCGTCATCCACACGAAGACCGGCTTGCCGCCGGCCCTTGCCCTGGCCAGGGCCTCGGGCGAGAAGGGGCGGGCGGCGATGACCGATGCGGTCTCGTGCGACTGGGGCTGCGGGGCGGGCATCGTCAGCACGCCGACCGCGAGCACCGCAAGGGTGGCGAACGCGGGCATCGTCGCCCGCCGCCCGGCGCGCTGGGCCCGTCCGACCAGTCCCAGCAGCGCGATGAGCAAGGCGCCGAGCGCCCCCACGTACGCGAGCGAGGCGGATCCGCCGAGGCGCCAGATCAGCCATGCCAGCGCCGCCGCCGTCAGCGCCATCGGCACCGCCATGATCCGCCGGAAGGTGACCATCCAGCGGCCGGGCCTGGGCAAGCGGGCGCGCAGGGCGGGCACGAAGGCCACCGCCAGGAACGGCAAGGCGATGCCGAGGCCGAGCGCGGCGAACAGCGTCATGGCAGGGACGATCGGCAGCAGCAGCGCCGCGCCCATCGCGCTCGCCATGAACGGTCCGGTGCAGGGGGTGGCGACGAAGGCGGCCAGCAGTCCGGTCGCGAAGGCACTCTGGGGCGATCCGGCCGAGGCGAAGCCGGGGACGGAGAATTCGAACAGGCCCAGCAGGTTGACCGTGATCGCCACCGCCAGCGCGAAGAGCGCGACGACCACCACCGGCTCCTGCAGCTGGAACGCCCAGCCGACCTGCTCGCCGCCCGCCCGCAGCGCCAGCAGCACCGCGCCGAGGCCGAGGCATGCCAGGATTACCCCGGCGGCGTAGGCGAGGCCTTCCGCACGCGCATGCGCCTCGCTCTCGCCCGCGCGGGCCAGGCTCAGCGCTTTCAGCGAGAGGATGGGGAACACGCAGGGCATCACGTTGAGCAGCAGGCCGCCGGCCACCGCCGCCAGCAGCAGCCAGGGCAGTGCGGGCAACTCGGGCGCGTCCGTCGCCGCGATCGGGGTGCCGCCGGAGGGGACGGTGCCCGGGCGGGCGGTCAGGGCGATGCCGTTGCCGGCGCCGTCGAGCCGCAGCACCGCGTCGATGTCCTGCGCGCCCTGCGCCGCGAAGCGGGCGCGCGGGATCGTCACCAGTAGCAGGTCGCCCTTGCGCGCGAAGGCCTGCGGGGCGGCGTAGTCGACCAGCTTGTCCTGCTTCACGAATACGTGCGGGGCATCCAGCGCCACGGCCGCCGGCAGCGGGATCGCGATCCGCAAGGTCTTGTCGTTCAGGGAAAAGGCTGCCGGCGCGTCAAGCGGCGCGGGCAGTGCGCGGGTCCATTCGTCGAAGCGGGCGTCGTGAGGGGCGCCGGGCACGATCTCGGTCGCCAGTTCGGCGCGCTCGGGCACGCAGATCTGCTCGGTGCAGGCCAGCCACTGCGCCTTGACGCGGACCGGCAGGCGCCCGGTGGCGGTGGCGGGCAGCGTCACGGGCACGAGCACGGCGTACTCGCTTTCGTAGACGTGGTTCATCAGCCCCTGCACGACGAGCGTGCCGGGCACCGGATAGCGCGGTTCGCCCGTCTTCGCGCCCTCCGGCAATTCCCAGGACAGCTGCATGCCCAGTCCCGCGTCGCCCGGATTGATCCAGTAGCCGTGCCAGCCCGCCTCGGGCGTCATGCGGATGGCGAGGGTGGTCCGGCCGTCCCTGACCGGCCCGGCGACGAGTTCGGCGGCGATGTGGGTCGGCGCCGCGCGGGCGGGCACCGAAAGGGACAGAACGGCACCCAGAAGGAGCATGGCATGACACAAGAGTGTCACAAGCAGGCGGTAGCGGCGCGTTTGCATGATGCTCCGTGGCGTTTTGGCGGCCCTTGTCAGAGGGCGGCGATCCGGTCATCGAAGCATCTGCCCCTAACGCCCGGACTTTTCAAGGAACCCCCATCCGATGCGCCTGCCGTTCTCCTCGCTCGCAACGTGCGCCCTTGCCGCCCTCGCGCTCGCATCGACCCCGCCCGCCTTCGCGCAGCAGGCCGCTCCCGTTCCCGCCGAGGCGCCCGCGCCTTCGCCCCAGACGCAGACTCCGCCGCAGACTCCGCCCAAGCTGATCGTCGCGATCTCGGTCGACCAGTTCTCGGCGGACTTGTTCCAGCAGTACCGGGAGCACTATTCGCAGGGCCTGGGCCGGCTGCTGCAGGGCGCGGTGTTCCCCTCGGGCTTCCAGTCGCACGCCGCGACCGAGACCTGCCCCGGGCACTCGACGCTGCTGACCGGCGTGCACCCGAGCCGCACCGGCATCGTCGCCAACGACTGGTACGTCCCCGGCATCGCCCGCGCCGACAAGAAGGTCTACTGTTCAGAAGACGAGACCGATCCCAAGAGCAACTCCGAGGATTCGGTCATCAAGCCCGATCACCTGATGGCGCCGACGCTGGGCGACCTGCTCAAGGCGAAGAACCCGAAGACGATCAACGCCGCCGTCTCGTTCAAGGACCGCGCGGTGGTGATGATGAGCGGGCACACCGCCGACGCCGCCTACTGGATCAAGGGCAAGGGCTTCGTCACCTTCGAGGACCGCAAGGTCTCCCCCGCCGTCGTCGCCGAGAACCAGGCGATCGCCGCCGCCGTGACCGCGGGCGCGCCCGAACTGCCGGTGCCGGGCTGGTGCGGCGGTGTCGACCATGCGATCGCGCTGAACGGTCCGGCGGGCGGCTTCACCATCGGCACGTATCGCTTCCCGCTGAAGGCCGGTGATTTCAAGGGCTTCTTCGCCAGCCCGCGCACCGACGAGATGACCACCGACATGGCCATCCGCCTGCTCGACGAGATGCCGCTGGGCAAGGACGACGTGCCCGACGTGCTCTCGGTCAGCTACTCGGCCACCGACAAGGTCGGCCACGCCTACGGCAACGAGGGCGTCGAGATGTGCATCCAGATGAACGTGCTGGACCAGACCATCGGCAAGCTCCTCGCTGCGCTGGATGCGCGCGGGATCGACTATGCGGTGGTGCTCAGCGCCGACCACGGCGGAGCCGACGCGCCCGAGCGCATGAAGCTGCAGGGCGTGCCCGAGGCCAGCCGCCTCGACCCGTCGCTGACCGACGAGGGGCTTTCGGCCTCGGTGTCGAAGGCGACCGGCATCGTGCCCAAGGACGGCCCGCTGTTCTACGGCGCCGGTGGGTCGGGCGACATCTGGGTCAATGCCGGCCTCACGCCGAAGCAGCACAAGCAGGCCGTCGCCACCCTCGTCGCGCAGCTCAAGGCCAACCCGCAGATCTCGGGCGTCTACACCGCCGATGAGCTGAAGAAGGTCAAGGTGCCCGCCGGTCACCCGCAGGACTGGACCGAGATCGAGCGCGTCGCCGCCTCGTTCTATCCGGGCCGCTCAGGCGAAGTGCTGATGATGACGAAGCGCGCGGTCGTGCCGGGCACCAGGCCGGCCCCCGGCTACACCGCCACCCACGGCAGCCCGTGGGACTACGATCGCCGCGTGCCGATGCTGTTCTGGCGCAAGGGAATTAACCGCATGGAGCAGGCGCAGCCGGTCGAGACGGTGGACATCGCGCCGACCCTTGCCGCACTGGTGGGCCTGAGCGAACCGGCGGGCACATGGGACGGAAGGTGCCTCGACATCTACGCCGGGGAGGCCGATAGCTGCTCGCGATGAGCGACTCGAATACGACTGGCACGGCGCCTGAAAGGCGCGATCTTATCATCCTGGGCGGCGGTCTCGTCGGCATGACGCTGGCGCTTGCCGCCGCCCGGGCGGGCATCACCACCCATGTGATCGACCGCGCCGACCCGGCGGATCTGGTGGCCGAAGGCGCGGACGGCCGCGCCTCGGCGATCTCGACCGCGAGCTGGAACCTGTTCACCAACATCGGCCTCGCGCCAGCGCTGGAGAAGCTGGGCTGCCCGATCGCCTCGATCGCGGTGACCGACGGGATGAAGCCCGGCCGCATCGACTTCACGCCCAAGGCCGAAGAGGGCTCGCTGGGTCGCATGTTCGCCAACCGCGACTTGCGCATCGCCCTGTTCGATGCGGCGCGGCAGGAGCCTAACATCGCCTGGCACGTGCGCACCGAGGCCGTGCGCAAGGATCGCGGCCCGCACGGCGTCGAGGTGGAACTCTCGGACGGCCGCGTCATTCGCGGCTCGCTGCTGGTCGCGGCGGAAGGGCGCCAGTCGCCCACCCGCGATGAGGCGGGCTTCGCGCTGGCGAAATGGGAATACCACCACCGCGCCTTCGTGACCGGGCTGTTCCACGAAAAGCCGCATGACGGCACCGCCTGGGAAATCTTCTACCCGGCCGGGCCGTTCGCGCTGCTGCCGCTGCTGGACGACGCACATGGCCGCCATCGCAGCGCGCTGGTCTGGACCGTCGCGGAAAAGGATGCGGCCGGCGTCAGCGCCATGCCCGATGCGATGTTCGTCAACGAAGTGTTCGAGCGCATGCACGGCGTGTTCGGCAAGATCGAACTCTCGGCCCCGCGCATGAGCTATCCCTTGCGCTTCCACCACGCCGGGCGCGTGGTCGAGGAGCGCCTTGCGGTGATCGGCGATGCCGCTCACGGCATGCACCCGATCGCCGGGCAGGGCCTGAACCTGGGCCTGCGCGATGTCGGCGCGCTGGTGGAAGTGCTGGTCGAGGGCATGCGCCTCGGCCTCGAACCCGGCGATGCGCAGATGCTGGCGCGCTACGAGAAGTGGCGCAGCCTCGACAGCCTGATGGTGATGGCCGCGACCGACGGGCTGACCCGCCTGTTCGGCGTACCGGGCCGGACGGCCAGCGCCGTGCGCCGCCTCGGCATGGGCACGGTGCAGCGCACCCCGCTGCTCAAGCGTTTCTTCATGGACGAGGCACGCGGCATGTCGGGCAAGCTGCCGGAATTGCTGCAGGCCTGAAAATTCCTCCCGCCCGCGCAGTGGGTGGTGGAGAGGGGAGAACTCGAAAACCCCGTCCGTCAACCCTTCGGGCTGCCACCTCCCCGAGACAAGCTCGGGGAGGAATTGTCATACGTCCAGGTTTGCCACGTTCAGCGCGTTTTCCTGGATGAAGTCGCGGCGCGGCTCGACGATGTCGCCCATCAGGCGGGTGAAGATCTCGTCGGTGACGTCGGCGTCCTCGACCTTGACCTGCAGCAGGATGCGGTTTTCCGGGTCCAGCGTGGTTTCCCAGAGCTGGTCCGCGTTCATCTCGCCCAGACCCTTGTAGCGGGCGATCGACAGGCCCTTGCGACCGGCGGCGAGCACCAGCGTCAGCAGCTGGCTGGGACGGGTGATGACGTCCGCACCCTGTGTCGGGCGGGCGGTGGCGACGGGTTCTTCCTCGCCGTCCGTGTCGGTGGTCGGTTCGGCTTCGGTCTCCGCCGCGCTGGCGCGCACGAAGCGGGCGGTTCCGGCGTAGACTTCGGCATTCTCGGCGGCGAGGCGGGCGAGCTTGCGGGCCTCGGCGCTGGACAGGAAGCTGCCCTCGATCTTGTGGTGATCGGTGACGCCGCGCCACACGCGCTCGACCTCGACGGTGCCGTCCTCGGACAAGCGGGCCGACCAGCGGGCCTCGGTGTCGCCGCGATCGAGCCAGGCCGCCGTGCGGGCGAGCGCCGCGCTGCGGGCGTCGGTCGACAGCTCGGGCTCGAACACGCCGGCCAGCGCCAGGGCCTCGATGATCGTGGGATCGTAGCGGCGCGGCACGAAGGCCATGAGATTGCGCATGCGGATCGCATGCTCGACCAGGCTTTCAAGATCGGTGCCCATGCGCGCACCGCCCGAGGTTTCGAGCATGCGGCCGTTGAGCCCGGCTTCGACCAGGTAGCGGTCCAGCGCGGCGCCGTCCTTGAGATAGACCTCGCTGCGGCCCTTCGCCACCTTGTAGAGCGGCGGCTGGGCGATGAAGAGGTGCCCGGCGCGGATGATGTCCGGCATCTGGCGGTGGAAGAACGTCAGCAGCAGGGTGCGGATATGCGCACCGTCGACGTCTGCGTCGGTCATGATGACGATCTTGTGGTAGCGCAGCTTGTCGAGCGTGAAATCGTCGCGGATGCCGGTGCCCATCGCCTGGATCAGCGTGCCGACTTCCTTGGACGAGATGATGCGGTCGAAACGCGCGCGCTCGACGTTCAGAATCTTGCCCTTGAGCGGCAGGATCGCCTGCGTCTTGCGGTCACGCCCCTGCTTGGCCGAGCCGCCTGCCGAATCGCCCTCGACCAGGAACAGTTCGCACAGCGACGGATCGCGCTCCTGGCAGTCGGCCAGCTTACCGGGCAGGCTGGCGATGTCCATCGCGCCCTTGCGGCGGGTCAGTTCGCGGGCGCGCTTGGCGGCTTCGCGGGCGGCGGCGGCGTCGATGATCTTCTGGACGATCGACTTGGCATGGGCGGGGTTCTCCTCCAGCCAGTCGTTCATGCGGTCCGCCATCAGGCTTTCCAGCGGCTGGCGCACTTCGGAGGAGACCAGCTTGTCCTTGGTCTGCGACGAGAATTTGGGATCGGGCAGCTTGACCGAGACGATCGCGGTCAGCCCCTCGCGCATGTCGTCGCCCGTCAGCGAAACCTTCTCCTTCTTGAGAAGGCCCGACTTCTCGGAATAGTTGTTGAGCGTGCGGGTCAGCGCCGCGCGGAACGCGGCGAGGTGCGTGCCGCCGTCACGCTGCGGGATGTTGTTGGTGAAGCACAGGACGTTCTCGTAATACGAATCGTTCCATTCCAGCGCGACGTCGATGCCGATGCCGTCACGCTCGGACGAGATCGCGATGGGCTCGGCCAGCAGCGCGGTCTTGTTGCGGTCGAGGTACTTCACGAAAGCGGCGATGCCGCCTTCGTAGAACAGGTCGTGCTCCTTGACTTCCTCGTGGCGCTTGTCGCGCAGCTTGATGCGCACGCCCGAGTTAAGGAACGCGAGTTCGCGGTAGCGGTGCTCCAGCTTGTCGAAGTCGAACTCGGTGACGTTCTTGAACGTCTCGGTCGAGGCCAGGAAGGTCACGCGGGTGCCCTTCTTGAAGCCGTTGTCGTCCGGGTTCTGCTCGGCCTTGGGGGCGGGGCCCTTGACGATGAGCGGTGCCACGGCGTCGCCGTGCGCGAACTTCATCCAGTGCTCCTGGCCGTCGCGCCAGATGGTGAGTTCCAGCCATTCCGACAGCGCGTTCACTACCGAGACGCCGACGCCGTGGAGGCCGCCCGAGACCTTGTAGGCGTTGTCGTCCGAGGTGTTCTCGAACTTGCCGCCGGCGTGGAGCTGGGTCATGATGACTTCGGCCGCCGAGACGCCTTCCTCGGAGTGGATGCCGGTGGGAATGCCGCGGCCGTTGTCTTCCACCGAAACGGAGCCATCGGGGTTCAGTTCGATCAGCACCAGGTCGCAGTGCCCCGCGAGCGCCTCGTCGATGGCGTTGTCCGAAACCTCGAACACCATGTGGTGCAGGCCCGAGCCGTCGTCGGTATCGCCGATGTACATGCCGGGGCGCTTGCGGACCGCGTCGAGGCCTTTCAAGACCTTGATCGAATCGGCGCCGTAGGAGTTCTGGTTCTTGTTTTCGGAAGTGCTGGACATGCCGAGCATATAGGGTTTGGGGCGCGCAAACCCAAGCGAAAGCGCCTCTGGCCCGGCGGTTTTCCACAAGGTCGCGGCGGGGCGGTGAAAGCGGGTGCCGGCAGGTTGCAAGGGTGCCCTCGGTTAACCTCTGATTAGGGCTATTTACGTAGGTATTCTGCCCGAAGGGGTGGGTTTTCATGCGAAACGATCGAAGCGAGCGCGACCTGGTCTGGCCGGACGTGGCCAAGGCGGCCTGCATCCTGCTGGTCGTGATGATGCATTGCGGCGACCATATCCTGACGCTGCCCTGGGCGCACAAGGACGAACTGGCGCGCGCGTGGCTGGCGATCAACGGTTTCGTGCGGCCGGTGCGGATGCCGCTGTTCTTTCTCGTCTCGGGCATACTCGCGTCGAATTCGATACTGCACCCGCGTGAGAACACCGAGCGCAACCGCCTGGTTCGCCCGCTCTACCTTTATCTCGCCTGGGGCGTGGCCTATCAGGCGCTGATCCCGATCCAGGACGATCCGGCCTGGTTCTCCGCCTCGCTCGACAATGCCTTCCTGCCGATCCTGCTGCTGGTGGTGCTGTCGTGGTATCTTGCCGCCCTTGCGATCTACTACGTGTTCACGCGGATGACGTTGCGGCTGCCGCTTCCCGTCGTGCTGACCTTGTGCGCGGGATTGTCGGTGCTGGGCACGGTCTACGCGCCGGACCTGGTCGGCCACCAGCACAAGGTTCTGCGCTGCGCGATCTTCTTCGTGGCCGGCGTGCGCATGAAGGAGCCGATCCTCGCCTTCGTCGCCCGCGCCTCGCCGCGCCGGGTCTTGCCGCTTTGCGTGGGCTACGCGGTGGGGGCACTGATCTGCCTGCGGGCGAACACGTTCCTGCTGCCGGTCGATGTGCTCGCGGTGGCGTCGGGGGCCTCGCTCTGTGCGATCGCGGCGCGCCGCGTCGCCGGGCTGACCGCGCCGGCTGCCTGGCTGGCGCAGCGGACGCTGCCGATCTACCTGCTGCATTTCCTGATCCTGCCGGTGCTGGCTTATGCGACCGGCCGGTGGGGTGGTCCGCTGCTGGGCAATTTCTGGCTCGGCGCGGCCTATCCGGTGCTCGCGGTCCCGCTCGTCGTCGCCGTGGCCCTTGCCGTGCACGCCGCGCTGATGCGGGTGCGGGCCGGCTGGCTGTTCGACCTGCCCCGGCCGGGGCGGTTGCTGGAACGCGTGCGACCGGGCCGGGCTGCGACGGCTGACGTCCCCGCTGCCCCGCTCAAGATGGCGGCCTGACCCGCATACGAAAAAAGGCGGCCGTGAGGCCGCCCTTCTCGTGGGTAATTCAGGGTAACGCTCCCAGCGCCTGACGGATCAGGCGAGGGTGAGCGCGAACGCCAGCGCGCTGGTGCCCAGCGCGGCAGCGAACCCGAACGTCCGGTGGACGAGGGTCATGATAATGGCTCCTGCAAACATTCTTTTGTTTTATCGCATGTACGGGGCGTTCCGGCGCTCCGTACTGCTTGCCGCATGAAGCGTTCCGGCGCCTCATGCTGCGACGCGGCAAATAGCGATGCCCAAAAATTGCGCAAATTCAAAAGCGGCAAGCTAAGTTGCATCTTGCGCAACCAAGGCTCAAATCGGTGTGCAAGTTCCTCAAGTCAGTACCGGAAATCAGCAGTTTTGCGTCGCAAGATCACCGGTTGGCAGGATATTTCATCCGCTCCGCCAAGCCCCGCCCCCGGTCCGATTGAGGTTTCTGCCTAAAAAATAGGCAGCAATTCGAGAGCAAGGCGATGTTGCAATGCGAATAGAGAATTGCCGATGCCCTGCCGTCCGATGAAAATGGCAGCGCGGTGACGGGATTGCGGCGCACTATGTGCGATTCGCGATCCTTCGGGGACTGGACAGTCAAGGCGCACGATACTAGTGGCCCGCCATGAATATCCACTCGACCGAATCCGTCCTGATCGTCGATTTCGGCAGCCAGGTGACTCAGCTTATCGCGCGCCGCGTGCGCGAGGCCGGAGTCTACTCCGAGATCGCGCCCTTCAACGCTGCCGAGGAAGCGTTCCACCGCATGAAGCCGGTGGGAATCATCCTGTCAGGCTCGCCCGCCTCCGTGCTGGACGAGAACGGCCCGCGCATCCCGGAGGTCATCCTCGAAAGCGGGTTGCCGATCCTGGGTATCTGTTACGGCCAGCAGTCGCTGATGCACCAGCTGGGCGGCGAAGTGACCGGCGGCGACGGCGGTGAGTTCGGCCGCGCCTTCATCGAGATCGCCGACGAGTGCGCGCTGTTCAACGGCCTGTGGAAGGTCGGCGAGACGCATCAGGTGTGGATGAGCCACGGCGACAAGGTGGCCAGCCTTGCCCCCGGCTTCCGCCCGGTCGCTTCCAGCCCCGGCGCGCCCTTCGCGGTGATCGCCAACGACGAGAAGCGCATCTACGCGATGCAGTTCCACCCCGAGGTCGTGCATACGCCTGACGGCGGCAAGCTGCTCAAGAACTTCGTGCGCCACGTCTGCGGCCTTGCCGGCGACTGGACGATGGCCGAATTCCGCAAGACCAAGATCGACGAGATCCGCGCCCAGGTCGGCTCGGGCCGGGTGATCTGCGGCCTGTCGGGCGGCGTCGATTCGGCGGTGGCGGCGGTGCTGATCCACGAGGCGATCGGCGACCAGCTCACCTGCGTCTTCGTCGATCATGGCCTGATGCGCCTGGGCGAGGCCGATCAGGTCGTCAGCCTGTTCCGCGGCCACTACAACATCCCGCTGGTCCACGTCGATGCCTCGACGCTGTTCCTCAACGGGCTCGAAGGCCTTACCGACCCCGAGGCCAAGCGCAAGTTCATCGGCAAGACCTTCATCGACGTGTTCGAGGACGAGGCGAAGAAGATCGGCGGCGCCGAATTCCTCGCGCAGGGCACGCTCTACCCTGACGTGATCGAGAGCGTCTCGTTCACCGGCGGTCCTTCGGTGACGATCAAGAGCCACCACAACGTCGGCGGCCTGCCCGAGCGCATGAACATGAAGCTCGTCGAGCCGCTGCGCGAGCTGTTCAAGGACGAAGTGCGCGAACTGGGCCGCGAACTGGGCCTGCCCGACATCTTCGTCGGCCGCCACCCGTTCCCCGGACCGGGCCTCGCGATCCGCATCCCCGGCGAAGTCAGCCGCGAGCGCTGCGACATCCTGCGCAAGGCCGACGCGGTCTACCTGGAGGAAATCCGCAACGCCGGCCTCTACGACGCGATCTGGCAGGCCTTCGCGGTGCTGCTGCCGGTCAAGACGGTGGGCGTAATGGGCGACGGCCGCACCTACGACAGCGTCTGCGGCCTGCGCGCGGTCACCTCGACCGATGGCATGACGGCGGACATCTACCCCTTCGACGCCGCGTTCCTGAGCCGCGTCGCGACCCGCATCATCAACGAGGTCAAGGGCATCAACCGCGTGGTCTACGACTACACCAGCAAGCCGCCCGGCACGATCGAGTGGGAGTGAGTTCGGCCCCTCCGGGAGGGGCGTGAACCAAGGGCCGGAGGTAGTCCGACCCACCGAGGTTTTCTGATCGTCAAAGGGCACTCACCGGGAATCGGTGGGTGCCTTTTGCGTTTGCGGCCGCGATGCGGCTTCGCCAGGCTTCGCAGGATCGCTGTCTGCGGCTGTGCCGTGCCGGCGCAGCGATCCCCGCGCATCGGAAAAGCAAAAGGCCGGAGCGCCTGTGCGCCCCGGCCTTTCGTTCGACCTTCGATGCATCCCCCCGCGATCGCGCTTTTTGAAAGCCCGACCGCAGGGGAGGGCAAAATCAGGCGCTTTCCTTCTTGCGGCTCTGCTTCTTGCGCTCGTTCGGGTCCAGGTGGACCTTGCGCAGGCGGATCGACTGCGGGGTGACTTCGACCATCTCGTCGTCGTCGATGTAGGCGATCGCCTGCTCCAGCGTCATCACGCGCGGCGGGGTGAGGCGGATGGCGTCGTCCTTGCCGGTCGAACGGAAGTTCGTCAGCTGCTTCGACTTCATCGGGTTCACTTCGAGGTCGTCGGTCTTGGCGTTCTCGCCGATCAGCATGCCCTCATAGATCTTTTCCTGGGGCTTGATGAACAGCACGCCGCGATCTTCAAGGCTGTTCAGCGCATAGCCGACCGCTTCACCGGTGCAGTTCGAGATCAGCACGCCGTTCTGGCGGCCCTCGATCGGACCCTTGTGGGCGTCGTACTTCTCGAACAGGCGGTTCATGATGCCGGTGCCGCGCGTGTCCGAAAGGAACTCGCCGTGGTAGCCGATCAGGCCGCGCGAAGGGGCCGAGAAGGTGATGCGGGTCTTGCCCGAGCCCGACGGACGCATGTCGGTCAGCTCTGCCTTGCGACGCTGCATCTTCTCGACGACCGTGCCCGAGTGCTCGTCGTCCACGTCGATCACGACGGTTTCGTAAGGCTCGGTGCGGCCGCCCTTTTCGTCGGTGCCGAACAGCACGCGCGGACGGCTGATGCCGAGTTCAAAGCCTTCGCGGCGCATGGTTTCGATCACGACGCCCAGCTGGAGTTCGCCGCGACCGGCGACTTCGAAGCTGTCCTTGTCGGCCGATTCGGTGACGCGGATGGCGACGTTGGTTTCCGCTTCGCGCATCAGGCGGTCGCGGATCATGCGGCTGGTGACCTTGTCGCCTTCACGGCCCGCGAGCGGCGAGTCGTTGACGGCGAAGCGCATCGCCAGGGTCGGCGGATCGATCGGCTGCGCCTGGATCGCCTCGGTGACCGAAGGATCGGCGATGGTGTTCGACACGGTCGCCTTTTCGAGACCAGCGAGCGCGATGATGTCACCGGCGCGGGCTTCTTCCACGGGCACGCGGTCGAGGCCACGGAACGAGAGCACCTTGGTGGCGCGGCCCACTTCGACGACCTTGCCGTCCATGTCGATGGCGCGGATCGGGTCGTTGACCTTCAGCGTGCCCGACTGGACGCGGCCGGTCAGGACGCGGCCCATGAAGTTGTCGCGGTCAAGCAGGGTGGCGAGGAACGAGAACGGCGCGTCGACGTCGAGGTCGGGCGCGGGGACGTGCTCGACGATCTTTTCGAACAGCGGGGTCAGGTTGCCTTCACGCAGGTCCGGATCGTAGCTGGCGTAGCCGTTGCGGCCCGAAGCGTAGAGGGTCGGGAAGTCCAACTGCTCGTCGTTGGCGTCGAGGCTGACGAACAGGTCGAACACTTCGTCCAGCACTTCGGCGTGGCGGCCGTCGGGACGATCGATCTTGTTGACGACGACGATCGGCTTCAGGCCGAGGCCGAGCGCCTTGCCGGTCACGAACTTGGTCTGCGGCATCGCGCCTTCCGACGAGTCGACCAGCAGAACGACGCCGTCGACCATCGAGAGGATGCGCTCAACCTCGGCGCCGAAGTCGGCGTGTCCGGGCGTGTCGACGATGTTGATGCGATAGCCGTTCCACTCGATCGAGGTCGGCTTCGCCAGAATGGTGATGCCGCGCTCCTTTTCGAGGTCGTTGCTGTCCATCGCGCGCTCTTCGATGCGCTGGTTGTCACGGAACGTGCCGGACTGGCGGAACAGCTGGTCGACGAGGGTGGTCTTGCCATGGTCGACGTGCGCAATGATCGCGATATTGCGCAAGGGAAGCGGGGCGGACATTGTTGTTCTCTCTGTACGAGGGCCGGGGCGGCCAGCCATCGTGTGCTGCACCGCAAAATTGGCGCGCCCTTACCTTATGACGCGCATTTCGGCAAGCGGTGTGCGTCGGGCCGGGCGATTCAGGATCGGGCGAAAACCCTGCCGAGCGCCATGGCGTGCCGGTCGATATCGTACTAGGGGCTGAACGGAAGGGCATTTCGGGGCCGCTGCAAGGCGTCCGTCAGGCGGCTGCGCCGCGCTCTCCCGCGTCTCGTCCCATGAAGAAAGCCCATGTCGTAACGATGGAAGCATCCGGCCCCACCCTCGAAGACCTCGGTTGGAATTCCTTCTTCGCCGACCAGCTTTCGGCCGAGGAGCAGGGGGGCGAGGTGTGCCCCGTGCGCGTGATGGCGGTTCATCGCGGCATGGTGGACATCGCCGGAAGCGGCCTTGGCGGCATGATCAACTCCGCCCTGCCGGTGTCCGAGGGGCCTGAGGACAGGGCGGCCGTGGGCGACTGGCTGCTGGTGGACCGGGCGCGGCTGGAGCCGGTGCGCATCCTCGATCGGGTCAACCTGTTCAAGCGCAAGGCGCCCGCCGACCAGCGCCGGCTGCAGCTGATCGCGGCCAACGTCGATACGCTGTTCATCGTGACCTCCTGCAACCAGGATTTCAACGTCGCGCGCCTAGAGCGCTACCTCGTCATGGCGCGGGAGGTCGGGGTGAGGCCGGTGGTGGTGCTCACCAAGGTCGACCTCGCCGAGGCGCCCGAGCGGTTCCTGGAGGCGGCGCGCGCGCTGCAGCCGGACCTGGAAGTGGAGATGGTCAACGGCCGCGATCCGGCGAGCGTCGGGCGGCTCGCCCGGTACTGCGGCAAGGGCCGCACGGTGGCGCTGCTGGGCTCGTCCGGCGTGGGCAAGTCGACGATGATCAACGGCCTGCGCGGCTCCGATGAGATCGAGACCCAGCCGATCCGCGAAATCGACGGCAAGGGTCGGCACACGACGACGGGGCGGCAGCTGTACCCGCTCGACGGCCCCGCCAAGGGCGGCTGGTTGGTGGATACGCCGGGCATGCGCGAGTTTCACCTGCCCGACGCCGCGACCGGCATCGCCGAAGTGTTCGACGACATCACCGCGCTGACTCAGGCGTGCCGTTTCGGCAACTGTACCCACACCACGGAGAAGAGCTGTGCGGTGCTGGCAGCGCTCCGGGACGGCACCCTCGAACCCAAACGGCTGGAGCGCTGGCGCAAGCTGCGCGACGAAGATGCCGAAAACACGCCAGGCAACGGCGGGCGACGCCCGGCCTCGGCCGGCGGCAGAAGAAGGAAGAAGACCAATGGCTGACCTCTATCTCAAGGCGCTGGAATCCGAACGCCGCAGCCTGTGGGCCGAATGCCGGCTGAAGGGTCTCGCCAAAGGCACGCCCGAACGGCTCCGGATCGCCGAACTCGACAAGTTGCTGGCCGAGCACAAGGCGAAGAAGGCCGGTTGAGGATGTGGCGGCGGCGCAACAGTGGCGCCGAATGTCCGCACCTGTTCACAGCTCTTCATTGTGAGGCGCCCCGGAACCGCATAAACTGATCGTCTTACGCTCTGCGGCGAGTTTCGCGCATCACGATGCGGGCAGCCGTGCAGGAAGGGACAGGGGATCAGATGAAAGGTGTTTTGGCGGGCATCGGCACGCGCGGTACGCGCATCTTCAGCGAACGCAGGATCGTGCTGCTGGCGGGGGCGGGGCTGGGCCTCGCCTGGGCACCGTCGGCGCTGGCGCAGGACGCGGCGCCCCAGGCGGCCGAGGAAGAGTACGGCAGCACCATCATCGTCACCGCGACCAAGCGCGAGCAGACGCTGCAGGACGTCCCCGTCGCCGTCTCGGTGACCAGCGGGGCGACGCTGGAGCGCGCGCAGATGCGCGACCTCAAGGACCTGCAATCGCTGGTGCCCAGCTTGCGCGTTAACCAGCTGCAGTCCAGCGCCAACACCAACTTCTACATCCGCGGCTTCGGCAACGGCGCCAACAACGCGGGGATCGAGCCTTCGGTCGGCCTGTTCATCGACGGCGTCTACCGCTCGCGCTCGGCCTCGATGATCGCGGACTTCCCGGATGTCGAGCGCATCGAGGTGCTGCGGGGGCCGCAGTCCACGCTGTTCGGCAAGAACGCCTCGGCGGGCGTGATCTCGATCGTCACCCGCAAGCCGCAGTTCGAATTCGGCGGCAATATCGAGGCGAGCTACGGCAATTACGACGCGGTGGTGGTCAAGGGCACCGTCACCGGGCCGCTGAGCGAGAACGTGGCGTTCAGCCTCGCGGGGGGGCTCAACAAGCGCGACGGCATCGTCAGGGATCTGGCCACCGGAGAGCGCACCAACGAGCGCGACCGCTGGTTCGGGCGCGGGCAGCTGCTGTTCGACAACCATGACGGCCTCGAACTGCGGCTGATCGGCGATTACGGCAAGATCGACGAGAACTGCTGCGCCGTCGTCAACCTGCGGCAGGCGACCCCCACGGCGGCGATCTTCGCGCTGGGCGGGGCGGTCAACCAGCCGGGCGAGAAGTACGACAACATCGTCTACAACAACTTCGAATCGTCGAACAAGATCGAGAACTGGGGCGTCTCCGGCCAGCTCGACTACGATCTGGGCGGCACCAAGCTGACCTCGATCACCTCGTATCGCCGCACCAATGCGCTGACCAACCAGGATTCGGACTTCTCCAGCGCCGACCTGCTGGGCCGCAACTGGCAGGATCTGCGGATCAAGACCTTCACCCAGGAACTGCGCGCCAACTTCGAGCTGGGCGAGAAGATCACCGGCCTGATCGGCGGCTACTACTTCAACGAGAAGATCGACCAGAACAACGAGGTCTACTGGGGCGACGACGCGCGCAATTACGCCAACCTGCTGGTCCAGAGCCTGTCGGGCGGCGCGCTCAGCGTGCCCTCGCTGGAGACCGCGTTCGGCGCTTACGAAGGCAATCCGGCCAAGTACGCGGGCCAGTTCTTCGCCTCGGGCACCGGCCTGACCGAAGCGTACAAGCTGAAGAACGAGGCATGGTCGGTGTTCGGCCAGCTCGACTTCGAGGTCGCGCCGGGGCTGACGGTGACCGGCGGCCTCAACTACACGCACGACCGCAAGCGCTTCGCCACGGACACGACCTCGAACGACGTGTTCTCGGGCATCGACTTCGACGATCCGCGCTATTCCGCCTTCCGCCAGCAACTGCTGCTGGGCGGGGCGCTGCGCTCGGTGGGCGTGGATCCCACCAATACCGCGCAGATCATCGCCTTCGCGACCAATCCGCAGACCGCGCCGGTCTACCAGCAGCTCGTCGCCTTCGCGAACGGCAACGCCAACAACCCGGACGCGAACCCGCTCAACCCCTTGCGCGCGCTGCAGTATTTCCCGCAGTTCATGAACGTGCCCAATGCGGTCGAGCCGGGCAAGGTCAGCGACGGCGACTTCAGCTACACCGCCCGCGTCGCCTGGGACGTGACCCCGACCGTGAACCTCTATGCGGCCTGGGCGACCGGCTACAAGGCGGCCTCGATCAACCTCTCGCGCGACAGCCGCCCGACGCCCGCCGACCTCGTCGAACTGCGCGCGCAGGGCCTGGCGGTGACCAACCTGACCTCGGGCAGCCGCTTCGCCAATGCCGAGAATTCGACGGTCTACGAACTGGGCCTCAAGGGCAACTGGGGCATCGTTTCGGCGAACGTCGCGGTGTTCAAGCAGGAGATCAGGAACTTCCAGTCGAACATCTTCACCGGCTCGGGGTTCTTCCTCGCCAATGCGGGCAAGCAGTCGGCGTTCGGCATCGAGTTCGAAGGCTCGGCCAAGCCGGTCGACCAACTGACGCTGACGATGGCCTGGACGTACCTCGATCCCAAGTACGACAGCTTCAACCTTTCAGCCTTCGGTGACCTTTCGGGCACGCGGCCGGCGGGTGTTTCGCCGCTGTCGGTCACCTTCGGGGCGGAGTTCGTGCAGCCGGTGGGCTCGCGCGGGGACCGCTTGATCCTGCGCGGCGACTATCACTACGAAGCGCAGTTCAAGCTGGTCGAGGGCCTGCCGGGCCTCGTCGAGACCGACAGCGCGGGCAACATCACCGACGTCTCGGCCGCGCTGGCTGCCGCGCGCGAGTTCAAGCAGGACATCAACGACATGAACGCCTCGCTGACATACGCGATGGCGAACGGCCTCGAACTGACCGTCTGGGGCCGCAACCTGCTGAACGACCGCACGATCCTGCAGATCTTCGACAGCCCGGCGCAGCCCGGCTCGATCTCGGGCTATCCGAACCAGCCACGCACGTACGGCGTGGCGGCACGCTACCGGTTCTGACCGGAGCGCGACTGCGCCTCGCCCCGCCGGATCTGGGAGGATCTGCTCTGGGAGGAGAAGCGGCGGGGATACCGATGGCGCAAGACTGGGAAGGGGCGCGGGGGCAGGGCCTTCGCGCCCCTCTTTCTGCCGGTCGATCGACTATGATGCAGAAAGCTTTTGTATTTTTCCGGTGCCGGTGTGAACTTGGCCGACATGGTCCGGCCCGCCTTGGGTCGTTGCTGAGGGGCGAGGCATGGTTCCGTACGGTGGTTTCTGGTGGCGTTTCCTGGCCTTCATCCTCGACTGGATCATCCTTCAGGTCGCCACTTCGTTCATCGGCGGGCTGTTCGGCTTCGGCCTCGCCGTCCCGCTGACCGGGCTCGGGGCCGACCAGGTCACGATGCTGTGGACGGTGATGCTGGGCATGGTCGGCTCGATGCTGGCGTCCTACTGGCTCTATTTCGCGCTGATGGAGAGTTCCAGGCTGCAGGCCACCGTCGGCAAGCTGGCGGTCGGCGTCGTCGTCACCGACCTTGACGGCCAGCGGCTGACGTTCCTGCGCGCGAGCGGCCGCTTCTTCGCCAAGCTGTTGTCCTATGCGACCTTCTTCATCGGCTTCATCATGATCGCCTTCACCGGGCGCAAGCAGGGGCTGCACGATTTCATCGCCGGCACGCTGGTCTACAAGACCCGCGATCCGGCCATGCTGTTCGACAACCACGACGTCTTCGCCTGAGCGGCGGCGGATGATCGCGGTCTGCCTGGAACCCTACCGGCGCTACGCCGATTTCAGCGGGCGGACGTCGCGCCGGGATTTCTGGCTTTATCAGCTGGGCTACGTCCTGTTCCTGTGCATGCTGGGGCTCTGCGATGCGGCGGCCTCGGCAGTGATCGGCGAGGATCTGGCCGAGGGCGTGTTCGTGACGGCGTTCTTCGTGTTCATCGCCGGCTCGGCGCTGCCGCGCATCGCACTGACGGTGCGCCGCCTGCACGATAGGGGCCAAGGCGGCACCACATACCTGTGGACACTGATCCCCTATGTCGGCTGGATCGTGTGGATCATCCTGGGTTGCCGTGAGAGCGACCGGGTGGAGAACGGCTGGGGCCCGGGGCCGGACGACGACCCCGAGCTGATGAAGCTGTTCGCCTGACATCGTCATTGCGAGCGCAATGACGGCGGGAGAGATTACAACTCCCGCAGCGCCTGCGCCGGTTTCGCGCGCAGCAGCGGCAGCGTTCCGCCCAGCGCGAAGCCGAGGATCAGCACGAGGCCCGCCGCCAGCACTGCCAGCACGCGCGGCCAGTCGGGCATCCAGGCGAACTCGAACAGTTCGACCACCACCGCCCAGGCCATCGCGCTGCCCGCCGCCAGCGCCACCGCCGCGAGCACCAGCGCGATCAGGCCGTACTCGGCCATCTGCGCCGCCAGCAGCTGCGCGCGGCTGGCGCCCAGCACGCGCAGGATCACGGTGTCGTAGGTCCGGCTCGCGCGCGCCGCGGCGATCGCGCCGAGCAGCACCGCAAGCCCCGCCAGCACCGCCACCGATGCCGCCGCCAGGATCGCCGCCGACATCTGGTCGAGCAGCTTGCGGGCATCGCGCAGCAGGCTGCCGGTCTCGATCACCGAGGTCGAGGGGAAGGCGCGCACCAGCCGGGGCAGCAGCCCGGCGGTGGCGGCGCCCGGCGGCACCTCGATCGTCGCCGCAAGGTTGTGCGGGGCATCGGCCAGCGCATTGGGCGAGAACACCAGCACGTAGTTGAAGCCCAGGCTGTCCCAGTCGATCCGGCGCAGCGCGGCGATCCGCGCGGTACGCTCCACCCCGAGCAGGCTGACGGTCACGTAGTCGCCCACCTTGACGCCGATCGCCTCGGCCAGCTTCTCGTCGAGCGAGACGAGCGGCTCGCCCCGGTAGATCGTCGGCCACCATGCGCCCGCGGTCACGGTGCTGCCCTCTGGCACGCCGACCGAGTACGTCAGTCCGCGCTCGCCGCGCAGGGCCCAGGCGCCATCGGGCAGATCCTTGCCGAGGCTGGCCACGCGGGTCATCCGCTCCTTGGCGCCATAAGCAAGGATGCGCCCGCGCAGGTTCGGCACCAGCTTGAGCGTCGATCCCGGAATGGTCCGCTCGACCGCGTTGCCGAACGCACCGGCCTTGTCCTTGGGCACGTCGAGCACGAAGAAGTCCGGGGCGCGATCGGGCACGGTGCGGCGGATGTTGGCATCGAGGCTGGTCTGCACCGCCGCGATCAGCACGAAGGCGGAAAGCCCGAAGCCGAGCGCGGTCACCAGCGCGCCGGTCTGCGCGCCGGGGCGGTGGAGGTTCGCCAGCCCCGCGCGCAGCATGGCACTGCGCGGACGGGGCAGGCGGGCGGTTCCCTTGCGGATGCCGAGGCCAACCAGCGCGAGCAGTGCCAGCATCGCGGCGGAGCCGCCGAGGAAGCCCAGCGTCACCAGCGGCTGCGCGGCATTGGCCAGCGCCAGCGCGACGATCGCGGCAAGGCCGAGGCCCACCGGCAGCGCCAGCGCCCTGCGGTCGGCCGCGAGCGGCGCCACGCGGGCGCGCATCAGCGCCATCGCCGGCCAACTGCGCGCCCGCACGAGCGGCGGCGCCGCGAAGACCAGCGCGACCAGCAGGCCATAGGCCGCCGCCGTCGCCAATGCCGGCGGGGAGACGGTGAACCCGGCCTCGACCGGCAGCAGGCTGCGCAGTGCGGAGGCGAGCAGCGGTGTCACCACCACGCCCGCCGCCAGCCCGGCAAGGCTGCCGGCCAGCGCGGCGGCGCCGACCTGTAGCAGGTAGATACGCGCGATGTCGCCGCTCGTCGCGCCCAGCACCTTGAGCGTCGCGATCGAGCTGCGCCGCGCCTCGAGGTAGGAGGAGACGCCGCCGCCGATGCCGATCCCGGCGATCACCAGCGCGGCGAGGCCGACCAGTACCAGGAACTCGCCCATGCGGGTGACGAAGCGCTCGGTGGAAGGCGAGGCGGCGAGCCGGGTGCGGGTGTCGAAGTCGTCGCCGAAGCGGGCCTTGAGGGCATCGACCGCCGCCTCGGGGTCGCGCCCCGGACTGGCGAAGCGCACCCGTGCGACGCTGCGGTACATCGCGCCGGGCGCGGTCAGTCCGGCGCGGGCGGGCAGGTCCAGCGGCACCACGGCGGTATCGCCGAGCGCGAAGCCCTCGCTCATCTGCTCGGGGTCGGCGGCGATGATCCCGCCGACGGTGACGGGCACGCCGCCGATGGCGATGCGCCCGCCCTGCGCGGTGCCGAGGCGGGCGGCGGTGCCCTTCGCGATCCAGACGGTGCCGGCGGGCGGCGCGCCGACCCGGCGGCCGTCGGTCAGTTCCAGCCGTCCGTAGAGCGGCCAGCGCGCATCCACCGCCTTCAGCGCGACGGGGGCGGTGGCATCGCCTTTCGAGGCGATCGCCTGCATCCGCAAGCCCTGCGAGACGGTGCCGAGGCGCGCCAGAGCGGCGTTCTCATGTTTGCCGAAAGCGCGCTGCCAGACGCGCAGTTCGATGTCGCCGCCAAGAATCTCGCGCCCGCGCGATCCCAGTTCGTGTTCGATCGAGCCGGTCAGCGTCCCGATCGCGGCGATCGCCCCGACGCCGAGGAACAGGCACACCAGCAGCAGCCGAAGCCCCTTGAATCGCGCGGAAAGATCGCGCCGCGCCAGCGTCCAGGCGGTGCGCCAAGGGAGGGCGTCAGGCAAGGGTATCGCTCACGATCTGGTTCTTTGCGAGCGTGTCGCTCGCGATCCTGCCGTCGCCGATGGTCACCACGCGCTCGCAGCGGTGCGCCAGGCTCTCGTCGTGGGTGATGATGAGCAGCGTCGCGCCGGTCTCGGCGCGGCGGGCGAAGAGGAGGTCGACGATCGCCGCACCGGTGGCGCCATCGAGGTTGCCGGTCGGCTCGTCGGCGAAGACCAGCGCCGGGCGCGGGGCGAGTGCGCGGGCGATGGCGACGCGCTGCTGCTCGCCGCCCGAAAGCTGCGCGGGATAGTGCGAGAGGCGATGGCCGAGGCCGACCGCCTTCAGCTCCGCCTCGGCGCGGGCATGGGCATCGGGCATTCCCGCCAGTTCGAGCGGGGTGGCGACGTTCTCCAGCGCGGTCATCGTCGGCAGCAGGTGGAACGCCTGGAGCACCACGCCGATGCGGCCGCGCCGGGCGCGGGCCAGCGCGTCCTCGTCCATCCCGGCGAAGTCCTGCCCCGCCACCTCCAGCCGCCCCGAACTGGCGCGCTCCAGCCCGCAGAGCACCGCCATCAGCGACGACTTGCCCGAACCCGAAGGGCCGAGCAGCGCCAGGGTCTGGCCGCCGGGCACGGCAAGGTCGATGCCCTTGAGGATCTCCACCGCGCTCTCGCCCGAACCCAGCGTCAGGCGCAGGTCGGTGGCGAGGATGGTGAGGTCGGGGGCGGGCGCCGGGGCGAGCGAAGAGGGATGGGCAGGGCTTGTCACTGTGCCCATATGGGATAGCACCTGTGCTTCCTACAAGTCGGCCCTTTCAGGAGATTGCCTTGCGTCCCGTTTCCCTCGCGCTGCTTGCCGTCTCCTGCCTGGCGCTCGCCGCCTGCGACAAGGCCCCGGCGCCCCCGCCGCAGGCCAGCGAAAGCGCGGCCGATGCACCGCCGCAGATCCCGGTGATGGGGCCGGAGCGGCCGATCCTGGCCTTCGGCGATTCGCTGCTGGCGGGCTACGGGTTGGACGACGGCGAGAGCTATCCCGACCGGCTGGAGCAGGCGCTGCGGGCGCGCGGGATCAATGCGAGGATTTCCAACGCGGGCGTTTCGGGCGATACCACGGCGGCGGGGCTGCAGCGGCTCGACTTCACGCTGAAGAGCCAGCCGGTGAAGCCGCTGCTGGCCATCATTAGCCTGGGCGGCAACGACATGCTGCGCTCGCTCCCCCCGGCCGAGACGCGCGCCAATCTGGAAAAGATCCTCCAGCGGCTGAAGCAGGACGATATCCGCGTGGTCCTGCTCGGCATGCTGGCGGCGCCGAATCTGGGGCGGGACTACGCCGCGAACTTCAACCCGATCTATCCGCAGCTCGCCGAGAAATACGGCGCGGTGCTGGTGCCGTTCTTCCTCCAGCCGGTGATCGACAAGCCCGACCTGATGCAGGGCGACCACGTCCACCCCACCGCGATCGGCATCGACGCGATCGTCGCGGCGACGGTGGACGACGTGGCGGATGCGCTGCCCAAGGGGTGAGGGGCTTCGGCGGGCTCGGCTGCGACCCTTCGACAAGCTCAGGGTGAGCGGAGGCAGCGTAATGACCTCTAATTCCGCTCAGGGTGAGCGGAAGGTAGAGCAAACCTCCCGGTTCCGCTCAGGCTGAGCTTGTCGAAGCCCCATCGGCTTAAATCCGCCGCACCGTCCCGGCGCTGACTTCCCACACCGCCGCTTCCCCGGCGATCGCCGCGAACGGCGCGATCTCGGTCCCGGTCAGCCAGACTTGCGCCGAGCCTTCGCGCAGGCGGTCGAACAGCGCCTCGCGCCGCAGCGGGTCGAGGTGCGCGGCGACCTCGTCCAGCAGCAGCAGGCGCGGGCGGTTCTCGCCGCCAAGATTTTCGGCCGTTTCCAGCAGCTGCGAATGGGCCAGCGTGATGGCGATCAGCATCGCCTTCTGTTCGCCGGTGGAGCACTCCGCCGCCAACTGACCTTTCCCCTGGCCTTTCCCCGCCATCGTCACCGCCAGTTCGTCGCGGTGCGGGCCGGTGAGGGTGCGCTGGGCGGCGCGCTCGCGCGCGCGGCCGTCGCGCAGGGCGATGGCGAGCGCACCCGCCTCCAGCGGCCCGCCGGGCTGGTAGGCCAGCGAGGGCCGCGCGAACGGGGCATCGGGGAGCAGCGCCAGCGCTTCCTCCAGCCGGGCGACGAGGCGTGCGCGGGCGGTGCCGACCAGCGCCCCGGCCTCGGCAAGCTGCACTTCGATGGCGTCGAGCCAGTGGGGATCGGGCGCGCGTTCGTCGGACAGCAGGCGGTTGCGTTCGCGCAGCGCCGTTTCCAGCCGCGCCGCGTGGGCTGCGTGGGCAGGCTCGATCGCCAGCACCAGCCGGTCGAGGAACCGCCGCCGCGCGCCCGCACTCTCGACGAAGAGGCGGTCCATCGCCGGGGTCAGCCAGCCGATCGAGAGCCACTCGGCCAGGCTCAGCGCCGAACCTTGCGCGCCGTTGACCTGCACCAGCCGCCGCCCGGGGCGCTCCGCCGCGACGCCGGTGCCGAGGCGGACCGGCTCTCCCTGCGCCATGGCGAGCGCGGCGCTGACGGCGAAGCCGCCGTCGCCGTCCTGCGCGGGCACGTCGGCCAACTGCGCGCGGCGCAGGCCGCGTCCGGGTGCGAGCAGGCTGATCGCTTCCAGCACGTTGGTCTTGCCGGCGCCGTTCTCGCCGACCAGCAGGTTGAACTGCGCCGTGCCTTCCACGGCGGTCTCCCGGTGGTTGCGGAAACGGGACAGGAGGATGCGGTCGAGGCTCATCGCCGGCTGACTAGCGCCACTTACCCGTCATTGCGAGGACCGAAGGTCCGCGGCAATCCAGCCGGACGCAAATCGCCCTGGATTGCTTCGCTTTGCTCGCAATGACGATGGAGCAGGCTGCGATTCAGACCGATTTCGCCTTGGCGAAAGGCGAGAAGTCCACGTTGTCGTCGAACACCTCGACGCCTTCGCGCGTCTTGAGCCAGCCGACCGCCACGTAAGTCAGCGGGGTGAGCACCGCTTCCCAGGCCACTTTCATCGCCCAGTTGGTGACCATGACGGTCAGCACCTGCTCGTGCGTCCAGGTGCCGAGGAAGGCGATCGGGTAGAACAGCGCGCTGTCCACTGCCTGCCCGAACACCGTCGAGCCGATCGTGCGGGTCCACAAGTGCTTGCCGCCGGTCATCAGCTTCATCTTGGCGAGGACGAAGGAATTGACGAACTCGCCCGCCCAGAACGCGGTGAGCGAGGCGAGGACGATCCGCCAGGTCGATCCGAACACTGCTTCGTAGGCGGCCTGTCCGGTCCAGCCGGCATCGGGCGGCATGGCGACGACGACGAAGCTCATGAAGGCCATGAAGATCATCGCGAAGAAGCCCGCCCACACGCAGCGCCGGGCGTTGGCGTACCCGTATACCTCGGTCAGCACGTCGCCGATGACATAGCTGACCGGGAAGAACAGGATGCCCGCGCCGAAAGTGACGCCGCCGAAGTTCGCCAGCTTGGAGGCGCCGATCAGGTTTGACAGCAGCAGGATCGCGACGAAGGCCGCCATCACATAATCGAAATAGCGAAAGTGCCGCCGCGCGCCGGAAAGGCCGTCGATGCGGGAGAGATGGGCGGTGTCTTCGGTGGCGGCACTCATTGCCTGTGCGTAACGCGGCTTTGCTGCGGCGCAAAGCACAAGTTTGCGCGCCTGGGCGGTTTGCGCGCGGCCGCAAGCACGCTATGGGAACCGGGCGCGCGCCCGTAGCTCAGCTGGATAGAGCACGAGCCTTCTAAGCTTGGGGTCACAGGTTCGAACCCTGTCGGGCGCGCCATTTGCTTAAGCCATAATAAACCGTTCGGTCGTATTCTCCTCCTCATGACCCGCACCGTTCTTCCCCGACGTTCGCAGCGACGCCCCGTGGCGTTGGCGGTCCAGTGCCGCACGCAGAGCGGCCTGAGGGACGACGGCGAGATTTCCGACATCTCGGCCGAGGGCTGCTGCCTGCGCATGCGCGGGATCTACTTCCGCGTCGGAGCCCGGCTGATCGTGCGGCCCAAGGGGCTCGAAGGCATGTCCGGCGTCGTGCGCTGGGTGACCAGCGATCTTGCGGGGGTGGAGTTCGACCGTCCCCTCTACGGCCCGGTGCTGGAACATATAGCCGCAACCCATGCCCCGGAGCACAGCCGGGCCTGAACCGGCGGTATCCGGGCGTTCAGCCCCGCCGTGCGGTCGCCCGGGGCTGGCCGAGCACGGGGTAGCCGTGCCCATCCGCGATCACCAGCCACTCGACCTCCTCGCGCATCTCGGTCCGGGGGGAGATGCGCGCGACGGGATGCGCGGCGATGTCGGCCAGCGCCTCGTCGTGGCCGGCATATCGTGCCAGCCGTTCGAGGTTGCGGCGGGTGGGGAAGATCACCGAGATCTCCCCGCGGTCGGCCATGGCCAGCGCCTCTGCGGCGCTGACCCAGAACAGGTGCGAATTCTCGGTCGCATCGACCGTCACGTCCACCGCGCCGGTGCCGATGTCGGTGACGAAGAAGCGCGTGTCGAAGGCCTTGTCCCACACGGGGCACCAGTGCGCGAAGAAAGTCAGCGCCTGCGGGTCCAGCTGCCAGCCGAAGCGATCGAGCACGGTGTCGAGACGGCCGGTTTCCAGCAGCAGGGCGCGCGCCTCGGCGGCCTCGCGGGCGGCGACGGGCTGGCGGGTGGCGATCATCAGGCCGCTCTCCTCCAGCGTCTCGCGGATGGCGGCGACACGGGCCGCGGCGATCTCGTGCGGTTCATCCGGCATCAGGCGCTGCGCCAGTTCGCGGTCGGCGGGATCGACGCGGCCGCCGGGGAAGACGGCGGCGCCGCCCGCGAAGCGCATGCCGTCGGATCGCTGCAGCATCAGCAGTTCGGGAGCCCCGCCGGCGGCGGCATGGCGGAACACGACGAGAGTGGCAGCGGGCACCACGGCCGGGCCCTCGGCGGGCATCGGCTGGTCCGACGGAGGCAGAATGGTCATCCTCGGGATGTTGCCCGCTGTACGGGACGGAGCAAGGGGAAATCGACCGTCATGCGCCGCGGGGGCGATGGTCGCGGTGTCGGCAGGTTTTACAGTTGCTGACGGTCTTGCTGACGGCCGCGCGAAGGAAATGGCTGAATTGCAGGGAAAATCGAAACTGGCACGAGGCATGCTTTAGGTGTATCGTACCCCGAGAAGCAGTCTCGACAGAGGCGGGGCCGGACAGTCTCCCGGCCCCGCCTCCCCGGGGTTCTCCCTGACAGCATCGGCAATTTTCCCGTCGGCCCGGCGCATGCGCCATGAATGACGGCGAGCGCGAAAAAGCCCGGGAATCGCTTCCCGGGCCTTCGTTCATGCGCAGTGATGCGGGGGTCAGCCCTGAGCGGCGATGCCGCTGTCGGCCATGAGCTGGTGCAGCTCTCCGGCCTCGTACATTTCCATCATGATGTCGCTGCCGCCCAGGAACTCGCCCTTGACGTAGAGCTGGGGGATCGTCGGCCATTCGGAAAAGGCCTTGATGCCCTGGCGGATTTCCATGTCCTGCAGCACGTCGACCGTCTCGTAGGGGACGCCGAGGTGTTCGAGGATGGCGATCGCGCGGCTGGAGAAGCCGCACTGCGGGAACAGCGGGGTGCCCTTCATGAAGAGGACCACGTCATTGCTGTTTACGATGTCGCCGATGCGGGCGTTGACGTCGGACATTGTTTGAAACCCTTGGGAAGTGTTGCGACGTCAGTTGGGGACGGCGGTGGTGAGTTGCAAGGCATGGAGCACGCCGCCCATGCGTCCGCCGAGCGCTTCGTAGACCAGCTTGTGCTGGACGACGCGGGGCTTGCCGGCGAAAGCGGCGGAGACGACGTGCGCGGCGTAGTGATCGTTGTCACCGGCGAGGTCGGTGATCGTGACCTCCGCATCCGGCAGCGCGGCGCGGATCATGGTCTCGATCTCGGTGGCGGTCATGCCCATTCTATGTATCCTTGGCCTCGGAATCAGCCGAGGAACTGGCGGCGCGCTTCGGCCTGCTTGTCCGAAAGGGCGGCGCGGACCTCGGCTTCGGTGGTCTCGACGCCGGCGGCGGTGATGTCGCCCAGCAGCTTGCGGATGACGTCCTCGTCGCCCGCTTCCTCGAAGTCGGCCTGGACGACGGCTTTCGCATAGGCGTCGGTCTCGGCCTGCGACAGCTTCATGCGCGCGGCCGCCCATTCGCCGAGGAGGCGGTTGCGGCGCGCCTGGATGCGGAACAACGTGTCGGCCTCGTGTTCGGGGCCGGAACCGTGCTGGAAACTCATCATCGGTCAACCTCGGGGTGAAACGTCATCCCTGCCGATAGGGAACGCCGGGGCGCAGGGCAATCCTTGATTCGCAATAGCGACCTACAGGAGAAGGCGCGCGCATGATCGGTGGGGCTTCGACAAGCTCAGCCGGTGCGGTGTTGTGATGCCTGCACCACCCCCGCTCCCCCTGAGCCTGTCGAAGGGTCAGCCCGCCAGTACCGGGCTTGCCAGGAACGGCAGCGCTTCGCGCGCCTTGCCCTCGTACGTCGCGATCGTGTCGCCCTGCGCCATCGTCAGGCCCACTTCGTCGAGGCCGTTCAGCAGGCAGTGCTTGCGGAAAGCGTCGATCTCGAAGGGGAAGCGGTCCTGGAACGGCGTCGTCACCGACTGGGTATCGAGGTCGATGTCGATGGGATCGGTCAGCGCCACTTCCATCAGCCGGTCGATCGCTTCCTGCGGCAGGGCCACGGTCAGGATGCCGTTCTTGAAGGCGTTGCCCGAGAAGATGTCCGAGAAGCTGGGCGCGATCACGCAAGTCACGCCCATGTCGAGCAGCGCCCAGGCGGCGTGTTCACGGCTGGAGCCGCAGCCGAAGTTGTCGCCCGCGATCAGGATCGGCGCGCCAGCGTTGGCCGGGTCGGTGAAGACGTTGCCTTCTTCCAGCTTGACCGATTCGAACGCGCCCTTGCCGAGGCCTTCGCGCGTGATCGTCTTGAGCCAGTGCGCCGGGATGATGACGTCGGTGTCGACGTTCTTGCGGCCGAAGGGAATCGCCTTGCCGGCGACGTGGTTGATCGCCTGCATCAGTCCGTCTCGGCCGGGTAGTGCGGCGCCGTGTCGGTCTTGGGCGGCTGCGCATCCTGCGCCTTCTTGTCCTTGCGGCGCTTCACGAAGAGCAGGGCGGCGGCGATGGCGGCCGAACCGATGGCGGCACCGGCGGCGATGGCGGCGCGGCCTGCGAGCGAGTTGTCGGAGTCGTTGGACATGGGATTACCTTATCAGTTCAGGCCGGTTCGGTCACGGGCGCCAGATCGCGCACGTCGGTCAGCTTGCCGGTGACGGCGGCGGCGGCGGCCATGGCGGGGCTCATCAGGTGGGTGCGGGCACCCGGGCCCTGGCGGCCGGTGAAGTTGCGGTTGCTGGTGGAGGCGCAGCGCTCGCCCGCCGGAACCTTGTCCGGGTTCATCGCAAGGCAGGCCGAACAGCCCGGCTCGCGCCATTCCAGACCCGCATCGATGATGATCCTGTCCAGACCTTCGGCCTCGGCCTGCGCCTTGACCAGGCCCGATCCGGGGACGACGATCGCCCACTTCACGTTGTCGGCCTTGTGGCGGCCCTTGAGCACTTGCGCGGCGGCGCGGATGTCCTCGATGCGGCTGTTGGTGCAGCTGCCGATGAAGATGTTCTGCACTTCCACGTCGGTCAGCTTGGTGCCGGGCGTCAGGCCCATGTAGTCGAGGCTGTGCCTGACCGCGTCGCGCTTGGAGGCGTCGGCGAAGTCCTCAGGGCTGGGGACGACGCCGCCGATCGCGGAAGTATCCTCGGGGCTGGTGCCCCAGGTGATCGTCGGCTGGATGTCCTCGGCGCGGATGAACACGGACTTGTCGTACGTCGCGCCCTCGTCGGTCGCCAGGCTCTTCCACCAGGCGACGGCCTTGTCCCAGTCCGCGCCCTTGGGCGCGTAGGGCCGGCCCTTGACGTAGGCGAAAGTCGTCTCGTCCGGTGCGACGAGCCCTGCGCGGGCGCCTCCCTCGATCGACATGTTCGACACGGTCAGGCGGCCTTCGACCGACATCTCGCGGAAGACGTTGCCGGTGTACTCGATCACGTAGCCGGTGCCGCCGGCGGTGCCGATGACGCCGATGACGTGCAGGATCACGTCCTTCGGGGTGACCCCGGCGCCGAGCGTGCCCTCGACGCGGACCTCGAAGGTCTTCGACTGCTTGAGCAGCAGCGTCTGGGTGGCCAGCACGTGCTCGACCTCGGAGGTGCCGATGCCGAAGGCCAGCGCGCCCAGCCCGCCGTTGCAGGCGGTGTGGCTGTCACCGCAGACGATGGTGGCGCCGGGCAGCGAGAAGCCCTGCTCGGGGCCGACGACGTGGACGATGCCCTGTTCCGGATCGGCGTCACCGATGTAGCGGATGCCGAACGAAGGCGCGTTCTTCTCCAGCATGTCGAGCTGCTGGGCGCTCTGCGGATCGGCGATCGGCACGCGGTTGCCGTTCGCGTCGCGGCGCGCGGTGGTGGGCAGGTTATGGTCAGGCACCGCGAGCGTAAGATCGGGGCGACGCACCGGGCGACCGGCGGCGCGAAGGCTCTCGAAAGCCTGCGGGCTCGTCACTTCGTGGACGATGTGCCGGTCGATGTAGATGAGGCAGGTGCCGTCGTCGCGTCTATCGACGACGTGGGCGTCCCAGATCTTCTGGTAGAGGGTGCGGGGTGCGTTTGTCATGATCAGGCGCGATTAGGCCCCACCCTCGCGAAATTCAAGGGGCAGGGCGATTCGTGCCGCCGTTCGGATGAAACTTTCATTCAATCCGGATATATCTGACGACCGATCGTTGCTGCCGCGAGGCTCTCGCACGTTCATGCGAAACGCGCCCGGTCCTTGCAGCCGGGCGCGTTCGGGAGGAACGGGGCGGGCGAGGGGGGACCCGCCCGGTTCTGTTAGCGGTGGTGGCGATCGTAGCGCGAACGATGGTGGCCGTTGTCGTGATGGCGGCGGTCGTTACGCCAGGTGTGGTGCTGCGCGGGACGGTGATGCTTCACGTAGCGCGGCGGGGCGTGGTGGCTGCTGCGCGCATGGGCGCTCTGGGCGTGGTGGTAGGGTGCGGCCTCGGCGACGGCGGGGGCCAGCGAGGCGCCGCCGAGCAACGCGACGAGGGCCGGGGCGATGATCTTGGTCAGCTTGTTCATGGGGGGATTCCTGTGTGGGGGGATTGTTCTGCCGGGAAGGAAACCGCGGGCTACGGCAAAGGCTGCTGGGTCAATCCGCTACGTGGCATTCCCGGTCGCCGATCAGCCGCGGCGGCGGTCGTAATCGTGGCGCTCCATCCGCAGCGAGGCGTAGACCTTGTTGACGCGGTTGCCGAGGATGCGGGTCTCCTGCGCGGAGAGGCCGCCGCGCGAATACTGGCCGTAGAGGCGCTGGATATCGACGACGTCGCGGCGCAGGCCCGTGGCTTCGCGCTGCGAGATCGTCCGGCGGGCGGCGGCGCGGTCGATATTGGCGCGCAGGCCCTGGATGTCGGAGCGAATGTCGTAGTGGCGGGCTGCCTGGACGTGGCGGTTCGGCGCGGCCTCGGCGATGCCTGGGGCGATGGCGCCGAGGCCGGTGACGGCGATCAGGGCGGGGGCGATGAACTTGGTGAACTGACGCATGGGTCGCACTCCTTGCTGGAAACTGTTTTCGGAAGGTCGCTTCCGATGCATTCAGGATTAGACTTGTGAAACTGAACGCCAGATAGATGACCCGTCGCAAGGGTGTGTGCGATTGTAAGAGAGTGTCGCGGGAGCCTATAAGCCCCCTATGTCCGCTTTTGCCGCCGTCCTGATCGTCCTTGCCTCCGCCGCCGCGATGGAGTTCGTCGCGTGGTCGAGCCACAAGTACATCATGCATGGCTTCGGCTGGGCCTGGCACCGCGACCATCATGAGCCGCACGACAAGATGCTGGAGAAGAACGACCTCTATGCCGTGTTCGGTGCGGCGATCAGCATCTCGATGTTCGCGCTGGGCTCGCCGCTGGTGATGGGGGAGCGAGCGTGGTGGCCGGGGACGTGGATCGGACTGGGCGTGCTGGTCTACGGCGTGATCTACACGCTGATCCACGACGGCCTCGTCCACCAGCGCTATTTCCGGTGGGTGCCCAAGCGCGGCTATGCCAAGCGGCTGGTGCAGGCGCACAAGCTGCACCATGCGACCATCGGCAAGGAAGGCGGCGTCAGCTTCGGCTTCGTCGTCGCGCGCGATCCGGCGGTGCTCAAGCGGGAACTGCGGGCGCAGCGCGAACAGGGCATCGCCGTGCTGCGCGAGGCGGTGGACTAGGTCTATCCTCCCTGTTCCGCAGGAATGGGGAGGTGGCAGCCCGCAGGGCTGACGGAGGGGTCTTCTCCCCCTCCACCACCCGCTGCGCCGGCGGTCCCCCTCCCCGAGCAAGCTCAGGGAGGATTTATTCCGCCCGCGTCCAGATCCACGTCCCGATCGTCGCCAGCACCGCGAGGGGGATCAGCGCCCACATCTCGCCAGCGGTGAACCATACGATCGCGACGCTCAGGCCCATGGTCGAGATCGCCGCGATCTTGCCCTTGCGGCTGATCGCCCGCCGGTCGCGCCATTCGCGCAAGTGGCGGCCGTATTTCGGGTGTTGATAGAGCCGCTCCGCCCATTCCGGGTGGCTCTTCGAGAAGCATCCGGCCGCGAGAATCCAGAAGATCGTCGTCGGCAGCAGCGGCAGGAAGATGCCCAGCGTGCCGATCCCGACGAGGATCACCCCCGTCGCGATCCAGAGATATTTCCTAGCCCTGGGCATATCGCGCGGCAGTTTCCCGGATCAGCGCGATCATGTTGGGCACGCCTTGGGTCCGGTTGGACGATAGCTGGTTGCGCAAGTCGAACGGTTCGAGCGCCGCCGCAATGTCGGTCGCGGCCACCGTTGCGGCAGGCTTGTCCTGCACCGCCGCGATCACTAGCGAGACGATGCCCTTGGTGATCGCCGCGTTGCTGTCCGCCAGGAAGTGCAGGGTGCCGTCCTCGCGCGCCATGGGATAGACCCAGACGCTGGCGGAGCAACCGCGCACCTTGGTGGCGTCGGTCTTCAGCGCGTCGGGCATATCGTCCAGTTCGCGCCCCAGTTCGATCAGGAGGCGATAGCGTTCGTCGCCATCGAGGAATTCATACTCTTCGCGGATATCGTCCAGGTCACGCATAGACCCGGCATTTAGAGGCGGGCGCGGCGAGGGCAAGAGGATATTGCGAACATTTCGCAAAGGCCAACCGTCGTCCCGGACTTGATCCGGGACCGCTGGCGGTCTTTAGGTGAGCTTCATCGTGCAGGGCGCCCTGCCGAGAGAAGGGCTGTTCACGGCCAGCGGTCCCGGATCAAGTCCGGGACGACGAATTCGAGGAATGCCGATGACCGACACCAGCCACCCGTTCTACTCCATGCACGAGCATGGCTTCGTCCGCGTCGCCACCTCGACCCCGCGCGTGAAGACCGCCGACGTCGCCGCCAACCGCGACGCGATCCTTGCCGAAGCGCGCCGGGCCCATGCGGCGCATGTCGACCTGCTCGTCTTCCCCGAACTCAGCCTGTCCTCCTACGCCATCGACGACCTGCACCTGCAGGGCGCGATGATCGAGGCGGTCGAGGCCGCGGTGGCTGAGATCGTCAATGCCAGCGCCGACCTCTCGCCGGTGCTGCTGGTCGGCGCCGCGCTGGAGAGGAAGGGGCGGCTCTACAACTGCGCGCTGGTGATCGCGGGAGGGAGGCTGCTGGGCGTAGTGCCCAAGTCCTACCTGCCCAACTACCGCGAGTTCTACGAGAAGCGCTGGTTCGCGAGCGGCAAGACCGTCCGGGGTTCCACGATCACCGTGAACGGGCAGGAGGTGCCGTTCGGCGTCGATCTCGTCTTCGCCTCCGAGGTGCTGAGGAACTTCCGCTTCTTCGTCGAGATCTGCGAGGACTTCTGGGCGCCGACGCCGCCTTCGTCGCTGGGCGCGATGGCGGGGGCGACGATCCTGGCCAACCTGTCCGCCTCCAACATCGTCATCGGCAAGTCGGACGAGCGTCACATGCTGTGCCGGGCCCAGTCGGCGCGCGCGATGGCGGCCTATATCTACTGCGCGGCGGGACACGGCGAAAGCACGACCGATCTCGCGTGGGACGGGCAGGGCATCGTCTACGAACTCGGCGACCTGCTGGCGGAATCGGAGCGTTTCTCGCTGGAAGCGGAACTGTGCGTGGCCGACGTGGACTGCGACCGCATCGTCATGGATCGTCTGCGCAGCCCCACCTTCAACGATGCGGCGGATGTGGCAGGCAAGCCGGAGGAAACTTTCCGCACCGTACCGTTCCGCCATGCGCCTGCCGGTGGCGACATCGGCCTCGTGCGCCCGGTCAGCCGCTTCCCGTTCGTCCCCTCGCGCGCCGACAGGCTGGACGCCGACTGCTACGAGGCGTTCAACATCCAGGTCGACGGCTTGATGCGCCGCATCGAATCGACGCAGGCGAAATCGATGGTGATCGGCATCTCGGGCGGGCTCGATTCGACCCATGCGCTGATCGTCGCGGCGCGCGCTTGCGACCGGCTGGGCCTGCCGCGCAGCTTCATCCGGGGCTACACGATGCCCGGCTTCGGGACGAGCGAGGGCACGAAGTCCAACGCGTGGAAGCTGATGGACGCCGTCGGCATCACCGCGCAGGAGATCGACATCCGGCCCGCCGCGACGACGATGCTCCATGATATCGGCCATGCCTTCGCCAATGGCGAGCCGGTCTACGATGTGACGTTCGAGAACGTCCAGGCGGGGCTGCGCACCGACTACCTGTTCCGCCTCGCCAGCCAGCACGGCGGCTTCGTGGTGGGCACCGGCGACTTGTCGGAACTGGCACTGGGCTGGTGTACTTACGGCGTCGGCGACCAGATGAGCCACTACGCGGTCAACGCGGGCGTGCCCAAGACGCTGATCCAGTACCTGATCCGCTGGTGCGCCACGACCGACCAGTTCAGCGCCTCGACCGAGGAGATTCTGCTGGCAATCCTCGCCACGGAAATTTCGCCCGAGCTGGTTCCGGCAGGGGCCGACGGCGCGATCCAGAGCACCGAGGCGAAGATCGGGCCTTACGAACTCAACGACTTCTTCCTGCACCACGTCATGCGCTTTGGGCAGAAGCCGTCCAAGGTGGCGTTCCTCGCCTGGCACGCCTGGCGCGACACGGCGGCGGGGGCATGGCCGCACGCCTTCCCGGAAGCCAAGAAGAACGCCTACGAACTGCCGGTCATCCGTTCGTGGCTTGAGAAGTTCGTGGGCCGGTTCTTCGCGTTCAGCCAGTTCAAGCGCTCGGCCATTCCCAATGGCCCGAAGGTGTCCACTGCCGGAGCCCTCAGCCCACGCGGCGACTGGCGTGCGCCATCCGACGCCAGTGCGGCGGTGTGGCTGGCGGAACTGGAGAAACGGGTGCCGTGAATGTGAATTCCTCCCCGAGCTTGTCTCGGGGAGGGGGACCGCCCGAAGGGTGGTGGAGGGGGAGAGGCAGGGCATTACCCCTCCGTCACCGACTGCGTCGGCGCCACCTCCCTGAGGCAAGCTCGGGGAGGAACTGAACTCTGCACATACGACAATGCCCGCTGGCGAGTGCGGGCCTAACGCCGGGGGAAGATCAACGCATCCGAGAACATCGGGTCGGCGCCGGGGGCGTCCTCACCGGGACGCGGGGGTTTGTGTTCCGCTCACTCTGGCGAACGGCCGGGTAGCTGCGGGCAGCCCGGCTCGACCTCTATTCCATCGGAGTGTCCCATGTGGCCGTCGTTAGGGCTCGCGTCGTTATCGGCCGATGGCTATCCGGGATGGTCGTCCCAAGTCCGGCGATGTTTCGCAGGATCGTATGGACGGCTTTTCCGGTAGCTCAGAGACACACCGGGTCTTCGAACGGACGCGTGGGGTGCGTGATCACGGCTTGAAACCGCATCCCGGCCCACGACGCCGACCCGATACACCTTTCCGGCGTGATCATCGCCGGATCGGATGTCGGGCCACATAACCTATTTGGCGATAAATGTCAATCGCGCAGGGCGTCGATCTCGCGCGCCAGATCCTTGCCGCGCCGTTCGTCGGTGGCGATGCGTTCGAGGACTGCGATGCGCTTGCGCATGGCCTCGACTTCACGCTCCAGTTCGTGCTCGCGGGCGGTGTGATCGTAATCGCCGCTCGCGGCGCGCGATCGCTTGTCGCCCAGCGCGCGGTAGCGCTGCGATTTGAGCCAGGTCACGCAGCCGATGGCGAAAAGAACGACTACGGCAGTCCAGAAACTCATTGCTTGGTCACCTTCACCCTATCGCCGTCGCCTGCGTCCTCGCCTCGAAGCGCTTCGATCTGGAGCGCGATGTCGTGGCCGCTGCCGCCGTCGGTGATGATTCTTTCCAGCACCCGCACGCGATTTTCAAGCGTGCTGTTTTGCGCTGCGTACTGCGCGGCCTTTTCGGCGGTCGCGCCGACGGTGATCTCCAGCTTGCGCTCGAGGAAGGCCAGGCGGCGCTTGTAGGCGCCGGCCAGGATCGCGAAGACCGTGATTATGGTGATCATGACAGCGCACAGGCTCAAGAAATCGCCGGGTCTCATCGGGCGGTGACTTTCTGTTCGGGCGCGCGCAGGCTCTCTATCTGCGCGGCGGTCGTGTATCCGGTATCGGTGACGATGGTTTCGAGGCTGGCGGTGCGGCTCTCCAGCGCTTCCAGCCGGGCGCGCAGCTGCGCGTTTTCCTCAGCCAGTCGCGCCCCAGCGGCGTGATCCGTACGCTCGGTCTTGCCGCCCCATTCGTCCTCCAGCGCATAGCCGTGGCGCGCGCGGATCCAGTTGTTGAGCACCCAGCCGCCGGTACAGATGCCGACGATGACGAGGACGAAGTCCGGTCCACCCCATTGCATGGCGGTCTCCTCAGTTGATCTTGGGCTCGGCCGTGCGGGCGCTTTCGACCTCGCGCCGGTCCCGCAGCGCCTCGATCTGGAGGGCGGTGTCATAGGCGCCGTCGGTGATGATCCGCTCCAGCACCCGCACGCGCTCTTCGAGTTCGCGGCTGTGCGAGGCGTATTGCGCGGCCTTTTCTGCGGTCGCCTCGATCTGCAGTTCGGCGAGCTTGCGCTGGTGCTTGGTCCAGATCGCGAAGCCGCCCATGATGAACGGTGCGAGCGGGATCAGCACCCAGATTGCGTCTTCCATGTCGTCGTGTCCCTGTTGCCCGGATGGCTGCGTGTCAGCGCAGCGAGTCGATCTCGGCCGCAAGGCGCGAGTTGCTGTTCGAATAGTGTGCTTCCATGTCCGCGATCCGGCGGTCCATGTCGGACAAGTCGGTGCGCAGGCGGCTGGAGGTGGAGGGCTGGCTGAAATTCAGCCCCCCGCTCGTCAGCCCCTTGCGGGCGCGGCGGCGTTCCATGCGGCGCAGCAGGCGCATTTCCTCGTCCTCGGAATAGAGGCCCATCGGGCGGCTGTCTGCCAGCCAGGCCACGCCGAAGTAGATGGCGATCACGATCGGAAACCCGGCGAACAGCAGCAGCACGGCGCCCAGCCGGATCCACAGCGCATCGACGCCGGTGTAGTCCGCGATCCCCGAGCACACGCCCGAGATCTTGGCGTTCGACTTGTCGAGATAGAATTGTCCGCGAGACATTGCTTGTTTTCCCTTCCCTCGAATGTCTTACTGTTGCTTGTCGGCCATCTGGCGCTTCATCTCCGCGAGTTCCGCGTCGATCGAGTCGCCATCGGCCAAGGCCGCGATTTCCTCGGCGAGCGTCGGCTGGCGGCGGTCGGAGAGGCTCATGGCCTCGGCGCGGCCTTCCGCGTAGTCGACGCGGCGCTCCAGCTGGTCGAACCGGGCCATGGCTTCGTCCACGCGCTCGTTCGCCAGCAGCGTGCGCAGCTTGACCCTGTTTTCCGCGCTCTGCAAGCGGGCCGCGATGGACGACTGGCGGCTGCGGGCCTCGCGCAGGCGGGTCTGCAGCTTCTCGATGTCGGCCTCGTAGGCGCGCAGCGCGTCGTCGAGCACCAGGATCTCGGCCGAGAGCTGCTCGGCCATGTCGGCGGCCTTCTTGCGCTCCATCAGCGCGGCGCGGGCAAGGTCCTCGCGGTCCTTGGACAGCGCCAACTGCGCCTTGTCGTTCCAGTCGGCCTGCAACTTGTCCAGCTTGCCCACGTGGCGGCGCAGTTCCTTCTGGTCCGCGATCGTGCGGGCCGAACTGGTGCGCACTTCCACCAGCGTCTCCTCCATCTCGAGGATGATCAGGCGGATCATCTTGGCCGGGTCTTCGGCCTTGTCGAGCAGGTCGTTGAAGTTGGCGGCGATGATGTCGCGGGTGCGGGAGAAGATGCCCATGGCGGTGGTTCCTGTGGTGAAGCTGCGGCCCGAGGTGAAAGTACCCGTCGTGGCCCGGATGTCATCGGCGTCGAAGCGGTAGGCGCGCCCCGTATTGAAGTGTGCGTTCGGGGCGGGATTCTGGAGCACTTCGATCTCCGCGTCGAGCCTGCTCATGCGAGCGGCGCTCCGCAGGAACGCACCGAAGCGGCGTGCGCCTCGGGCACCGCAACCTTGTCGGCCAGCGCCACGAGGTTGAGCGCGCCCATCGCCAGAAGGCTGACGATGATCGCCCAGTCGAGCTTGGTGCGGGCCAGTGTCGAACGCGGGGTGGTGGAGCGTCCCTGGCCGGTGCTGTTCGCAGTGATCGGGAGCATGTCGAAGTTTCCTCTAGTCCTGAACTTGGTCTTGCCGATGTATTAGCAACCCCCGTGCCAAACTGCGCGAATGGCGGATTTCCGATGGTTTGATCTTTCCGTGCGAAAGTGCGCGCAAAATGAATTGCCAATGAATGGGAAATTTCGCTAACTTTCAGGAATGGAGCGCGACACCCATTTCATCGGCCAGTCCTCTGCCTTCCTCGATGCGGTCGAGCGGGCCAGCCGCGCCGCCGCCGTGCGCCGCCCGGTCCTCGTCATCGGCGAGCGCGGGACCGGCAAGGAACTGATCGCCCAGCGCCTGCACCACCTCTCGCCGCGCTGGGGTGAGCCGCTGGTGACCCTCAACTGCGCCGCGCTGCCCGAGACGCTGATCGAAGCCGAACTGTTCGGCCACGAAGCGGGCGCCTTCACCGGGGCCACACGGGCAAGGGCAGGGCGCTTCGAGGAGGCGGACCGGGGCACCCTGTTCCTCGACGAACTGGGCAACCTGTCGATGGCGGCGCAGGAGCGCCTGCTGCGCGCGATCGAATATGGCGAGGTCGTGCGCATCGGTTCCTCGCGCGCGGTGACGGTGGACGTGCGCATCGTCGCCGCCACCAACGCCGACCTCCCGCGCATGGCGGCCGAGGGCACCTTCCGCGCCGACCTGCTCGACCGCCTGAGCTTCGAGGTCATCACCCTGCCGCCGCTGCGCGCGCGCGAAGGCGACGTCGCTGAACTGGCCGACTACTATGGCCGCCGCATGGCCAGCGAGCTGGAGTGGGGTCGCTTCCCCGGCTTCTCGGGCGCCGCGATGGAGGCGCTGGAGGCCCACGAATGGCCCGGCAACGTGCGCGAGCTGCGCAATGTGGTCGAGCGCGCGGTCTACCGCTGGGGGGATGAGACTGCGCCGATCGCGGAAGTGGTGTTCGATCCCTTCGTCAGTGCATGGGGGCTGCGCGCCATGGCGGAGGTGGTGCCTGCACCGCTGCCCTGCGCGGCGGTGCCGGAAATGCCGTCTGAGGCCCCGGCCTCTCTGCGCGACGCGGTCGAGGCGCACGAGCGCGGCCTGCTGCTGGCTGCGCTGGAGCGCCTGCGCTGGAACCAGCGCAAGGTGGCGAGCGCGCTGGGCCTGACTTACGACCAGTTGCGCCACTGCCTCAAGAAGCACGGGCTGCATCAGGGGCGGGTTTAGGTCCGATATCGGAAATTTAATGCTTTGAGGCGCGTTGCCTGCGCATGTAGGATGCAGGCATGTCCAAGGCTTCTGCTCCCGTGGTCCGCAAGGCTGCCAGCGTTTCGCTGGATGCAGCGCTTCTCGATGAGGCGCGCGCTCTGGATGTGGACGTATCCAGTGCCTGCGAACGGGGTCTTGCCGAACAGGTCGCGGAAACCCGCGCCGAACGCTGGCGCCGGGAAAATGCCGAGGCCATCGCTTCGTCCAATGCCTATGTCGAACGTCACGGTCTTCCGCTGGCCCGCTATCGCCCTTTCTGATGGCCAAGTTCGATGTCTACCGCATGGCGGCGGGCAACGGATATTATCTCGATTGCCAGTCGGACCTGCTGAGCGAACTGAATACGCGACTGGTAGCCCCTCTCCTTGCAGAGGAGGAGGCGCCCAGGATGGCTCTGCGACTTAATCCGAAGTTTGAAATCGAAGGTGCATCGTTCGTCATGACGACACAGTTCATGGGGTCCGTTCCTCTGACCGAGTTACGGATTCGGGTGACTTCGCTCCATGAACACGATCTCACGATCGGCAATGCCCTCGACATGCTCATCTCCGGGTACTGACCCTTCTCCCCTTGCATTTTTCCAGAATCGCGCCTATCTGGCCGTCATCCCGTAATTGGTGAAGCAACGAACGGGCTGGCGCCGGTAGGGGCCGGCGCGAAACCGCGTTGCTCATCACACGGCAAGCACAAACGAAACGGAAGCCAGATTGGTCGATATCGCACGCCTTACCGAAGTCATCGAGCCGGAGGTCAATGCCCTGGGCTTCGATCTCGTGCGCGTGCGCATTTTCGGCAAGAGCGAAGTCGGTGACGACGAGATCGCGCTCCAGATCATGGCCGAAGACCCGAAGACCGGCCAGCTCGTGCTCGACGACTGCGCGGCGCTGTCGCACCGCATCTCCGACCGCATGGATGCGCTGGAGGAAGCGGGCGAGACGCTGATCGAGGAGGCCTATCGCCTCGAAGTCAGCTCGCCGGGCATTGATCGTCCGCTCACCCGCATCAAGGACTACGCCAACTGGGCGGGCCATGAGGCGAAGATCAACCTGATCAATCCCGTCGAAGGCAACCGCAAGGGCCTGCACGGCGACCTCGTCGGCATCGAGGGTGAGGCAGGAAGCGAAGTGGTCACGCTGGAGGACAAGAAGTCCGGCCGCGTGTCCTTCCCGCTCGCAGACGTTCAGTCGGCAAGGCTGATCCTTACCGACAGGCTCATCGCAGCAAGCCGCCCGCAGGATACATCTGGTGCAGATGAAATCGTTGGCGGCGCGGACGACATTCTTGAGGAACAGGAAGACTAAGTCATGGCCAGTGCGATTTCCGCCAACCGCGCCGAGCTGATCGCGATTGCGAACTCCGTTGCTTCGGAAAAGATGATCGACAAGTCGATCGTCATCGAGGCGATGGAAGAAGCCATCCAGAAGTCGGCCCGCAACCGTTACGGCGCCGAGAACGACATCCGCGCGAAGCTCGATCCGCGTACCGGCGACTTGCGCCTGTGGCGCGTCGTCGAAGTCGTGGAAGAGGTCGAGGACTACTTCAAGCAGGTCGACCTCAAGCAGGCCGAGAAGCTCCAGAAGGGCGCTGCGCTGGGCGACTTCATCGTCGACCCGCTGCCCCCGGTGGACCTCGGCCGCATCGACGCGCAGTCGGCCAAGCAGGTGATCTTCCAGAAGGTCCGCGATGCCGAGCGTGACCGTCAGTACGAAGAGTTCAAGGACCGCGCCGGCGAAGTCATCACCGGCGTCATCAAGTCGGTCGAGTTCGGCCACGTGATCGTCAACCTCGGCCGCGCCGAGGGCGTGATCCGCCGCGACCAGCAGATCCCCCGCGAAGCCGCCCGCGTCGGCGAGCGCGTGCGCGCCCTGGTCCTGCGCGTCGAGCGTCAGAACCGCGGTCCGCAGATCTTCCTCAGCCGCGCGCACCCGGACTTCATGAAGCGCCTGTTCGCGCAGGAAGTGCCCGAAATCTACGACGGCGTCATCGAGATCAAGGCCGCTGCCCGCGATCCGGGCTCGCGCGCCAAGATCGGCGTCATCAGCCACGACAGCTCGATCGATCCGGTCGGCGCCTGCGTCGGTATGAAGGGCAGCCGCGTCCAGGCCGTCGTGCAGGAAATGCAGGGCGAGAAGATCGACATCATCCCCTGGAGCGAGGACACCGCGACGTTCGTGGTCAACGCGCTGCAGCCCGCGACCGTCAGCCGCGTCGTCATCGACGAGGAAGAAAGCCGCATCGAAGTCGTGGTGCCTGACGATCAGCTCAGCCTCGCGATCGGTCGCCGTGGCCAGAACGTGCGTCTGGCCTCGCAGCTGACTGGCTCGCAGATCGACATCATGACCGAGGCGGAATCCTCGGAGAAGCGCCAGAAGGAATTCGTCGAGCGCTCGAAGATGTTCGAGGAAGAGCTGGACGTCGACGAGACGCTCTCGCAGCTGCTGGTCGCCGAAGGCTTCAGCGAACTGGAAGAAGTCGCCTATATCGATGCCGCCGAACTGGCGAACATCGAAGGCTTCGACGAAGAGCTGGCCGAAGAACTGCAGAACCGTGCGCAGGAAGCGCTCGATCGCCGCGAGGAAGCCAACCGCGAAGCCCGCCGCGCGCTGGGCGTCGAGGATGCGCTGGCCGAACTGCCGCACCTCACCGAAGCGATGCTGGTCGTGCTGGGCAAGGGCGGCATCAAGACGCTTGACGATCTCGCGGACCTCGCGACCGACGAACTCATCGCCAAGAAGCGCACCGAACAGCGTCGCCGCGACGGTTCGGTGAACAAGCGCGCTGGCCGCGACGAGGACAAGGGCGGCGTGCTCGGCGAATACGGCCTGACCGAAGAGCAGGGCAACGAGATCATCATGGCGGCCCGCGCGCACTGGTTCGAAGACGAACCCCAGATTGAGGAGGCCGCCGATGCGGATTCCTCGCAATGAGCGCGTAAGCTCCGACATCGAAGGCACCCCCACGGAGAGGACTTGCATCCTCTCCGGCGGGAAAGCTGCGCGGGGAGAGTTCATCCGTTTGGCGATCTCGCCTGACGGCATGGTTCTTCCCGACATCCACGCGCGTGCCCCCGGGCGCGGCGCGTGGATCGGCGTTTCTCGCGCAGACCTTGAAATCGCGGTGTCGAAGAACAAACTTAAGGGAGCACTGGCGCGGGCCTACAAGGGCGCGCCCATTACCATCCCCGACGACCTGGCGGATCGGATCGAGGCTGCGCTCTCCCGCGCGCTGACCGACCGGCTGGGGCTTGAACTGAAATCGGGCAGGCTGCTCATGGGCTCGGACCGCATCGCGCAGAACGCGCGTGAGGGCCGGGTCGAGTGGCTGGCCCATGCCGCCGACGCGCGCGAGGACGGCTCGCGCAAGCTCGACCAGGCCTGGCGGGTCGGGAGCGAGGCGGAAGGATCCGGTCTGCGAGGCGTCACCTTGCCTCTGGACCGGGACACGTTGTCTGTGGCATTGGGCCGCGACAACGTCGTTCACCTGGCGCTGAACGATCGCGGAGCGGCTGACCGAGTCGAAACGCTGCTAAAGCGCCTCCTGCATTTCCAAGGGCAGGTCATCAGCCGGGGAGCCTCGAACGGGGACGACGACGGCACGACCGGCATGGATGAGAAGAACGGAGCGGCCCCGGTCGCCTCCGTCACGACGAATTGAGCGAAGGGCGAAGACGAGAAATATGAGCGAGACCGACAACAAACCGACCCTGGGCCGCAAGCCGCTTGGGCTTAAGCGCTCGGTGGAAGCGGGTGAGGTCAAGCAGACCTTCAGCCACGGCCGCACCAACAAGGTGGTGGTCGAGGTGAAGCGCCGCAAGCTGATGCCCGGCGGCAAGCCCGAAGGCGAAGCGAATCCGGCCCCGGCCGCCGCTGCGGCACCTGCTCCGCAGGCTGCGGCACCGCGTCCTGCGGCTCCGCCCCCGCCGCCCGTCCGCCGCCCCGCGCCTTCGAACGAAACCCCGCAGGAACGCGTCGCCCGCATGCAGCGCGAGGCTGAGGAAGCCCGCATGCAGATGCTCGAGGAGGCGACCCGCCGCGAGCAGGAACAGCGCCAGCGCGCCATCGACGAAGAGAAGCAGCGCGTCGAAGCCAATCGCCGTGCCGAAGAGGAAGCGGCTGCCGCTGCGGCCCAGTCCGAAGCGGCCAAGGCGCCCGAGCCCGCGCCGGCTCCCGAAGTCGTCGAGGCCGCCGCGCCCGTCGAAGCCCCGGTCGCCGCGCCCGAGCCCACTCCCGCTCCCGTAGCGGAGGCTCCCGCAGTTGTTCCGGCGCCGGTCGCCAAGGCCGCCGCACCTGCTCCTGCTCCTGCTCCGGTCGCGGCTCCCGTCCCGGCTGCACGTCGCTTCACCCCGGTGCAGCGTCCCGAGCCGCGCCGTGCCGAACCCGCTGCGCCTGCCGCAGCAGCCGGCACTGGCAATGCGGGCGGCGGCAGCACTGCCGCCGGTGCCGCCCGTGCCCCGCTTGGCGCCAAGAAGGGCCCGGCAACGCCGGCCCGCCCCGCCGCAAGTTCGCAGAACGACCGCAACGCCAAGGGCGGCGACCGCCGCCAGGCCGGCAAGCTGACCGTCAGCCGCGCGCTGAACGACGACGAGGGCGCCCGCGCCCGTTCGCTCGCCGCGCTCAAGCGTGCGCGCGAGAAGGAGCGTCGCTCCAGCTACGGCGGCCGTTCGCAGCCGCGCGAAAAGCAGGTTCGCGACGTCATCGTGCCTGAGGCGATCACCGTCGCCGAACTGGCGAACCGCATGGCCGAAAAGGCTGCGGACCTCGTCAAGTCGATGTTCAAGATGGGCATGATGGTCACCGTCAACCAGACGATCGACCAGGATACGGCGGAGCTGCTGGTCGAGGAATTCGGCCACAACATCCAGCGCGTGTCCGAGAGCGACATCGACATCGATCATACCGTGGATGTCGATCCCGAGGATACGCTCAAGGCGCGCGCGCCGGTCGTCACGATCATGGGCCACGTCGACCACGGCAAGACCTCGCTGCTCGACGCGCTGCGCGGCACCGACGTCGTGCGCGGCGAGGCTGGCGGCATCACGCAGCACATGGGCGCCTACCAGATCAAGACCAAGGGCGGCGACTTCGTCACCTTCCTCGACACCCCGGGCCACGCCGCCTTCACGCAGATGCGCATGCGCGGTGCCAACGTCACGGACATCGTGGTGCTGGTGGTCGCGGCCGACGACGGCATCATGCCGCAGACGGTCGAAGCCATCAATCACACCAAGGCGGCGGGCGTGCCGATGATCGTCGCGATCAACAAGTGCGACAAGCCCGAAGCCAACCCGCAGAAGGTGCGCGAGCGCCTGCTCGAACACTCGATCGTGGTCGAGGACATGTCGGGTGACGTGCAGGACGTCGAAGTCTCGGCCAAGACCGGCAAGGGTCTGGACGAGCTGATCGAGAAGATCCTGCTCCAGGCCGAACTGATGGAACTCAAGGCCAATCCGGACCGCATGGCCGAAGCCACCGTGATCGAAGCCAAGCTCGACAAGGGCAAGGGTCCGCTCGCGACGGTGCTGGTCAACCGTGGTACGCTCAAGGTCGGCGACATCCTCGTCGTCGGCACCGAGAGCGGCCGCGTGCGCGCCATGCTCGACGACAAGGGCCGCCAGATCAAGGTCGCCCCGCCCGCGATGCCGGTCGAAGTCCTGGGCATCGGCGGCGTGCCGATGGCCGGTGACATGCTCACCGTCGTCGAGAGCGAGCAGCGCGCCCGCGAAGTCTCGGCCTGGCGCCAGGAGCAGGCGACCGCCAAGCGCACCGCGTCCGCGCCCACCAGCCTCGACACGATGTTCTCGGCGCTCGCCGCCAAGCAGGCCATCATCGAGTATCCGGTGGTCATCAAGGGCGACGTGCAGGGCTCGGTCGAAGCGATCGGCGCCGCGCTCAACGCGCTGTCGAACGACGAGATCAAGGTCCGCATCCTCAGCTCCGGCGTGGGCGCGATCACCGAGTCCGACGTGAACCTGGCAGCGGCCAGCGGCGCGCCGATCGTGGGCTTCCACGTTCGCCCGAACGCCAAGGCGCGCGAGCTGCTGGAAAAGACCAAGACGCCGATGATGTACTACGACATCATCTATGAACTGACCGCCGAAGTCGCCAAGCAGATGGCGGGCATCTGGGGGCCGGAGCGCATCGAAACCGTCGTCGGCCGCGCCGAAGTCAAGCAGGTCTTCCCGGCCGGCAAAAAGGACAAGGCAGCGGGTCTGCTGGTGGTCGAGGGCTACATCCGCAAGGGTCTCAGCGCGCGTCTCACCCGCAACGACGTCATCGTCTCGGCGACGACGATCTCGTCGCTGCGCCGGTTCAAGGACGACGTCGACGAAGTGCGCGCCGGCCTGGAATGCGGCGTGGTGCTGGCCGACACGAACGACATCAAGGCGGGCGACCACCTCGAAGTCTTCGAAGTCAGCCACCGCGAACGTACGGTGGGCTGAGGCTTCGCTTCACATCGATGCTGATGAACGCGGCCATCGTCGGGGAGACCCGGCGGTGGCCGCTTTCGTTTGCCGGGATTTAACTGAGGGCGGCAACCATCTTCTGCCTATGCGTTCCCCGTCGCAACTGCGACGGAAAGGCAGGTGATGTGGATGGATTTGCAGACGACGGTAACACTGGTTCTGGGCGTGGCGACATTGATGGTCGCGCTCGTGACCCTGACGATCAAGCTGATCGAACTGGGGCGTAAATAACCGGTGAGGAGGTCGGCGCTGCAACGCCGGCCTCCGATATGTCCGGCCCGCGATAGGTAAAGAGCCCGAACGCTGCAACGTCCGGGCTCGGCAAGTGGAATCGACATTCAAACCACGGTAACGGCCACAAATTATATCGATCCATGGCCCTTTTCAAGGCCGCGCCTTCCGGGCCTTGCGGAACTTTAACCGGGCGCATCAATCGTGGTAGGCGGTGCGGCCTTCAAGATTCGGAAAAAAATATTCAAGATGACCCGCTACTGCGCCTTCTTCGCCGCGATCAACGTGGGCGGCAACCGCCTGACCATGGCGGACTTGCGCTATGCCTTCGAGCGCGAGGAGTTCGAGAACGTCGAGACCGTCGTGGCCAGTGGCAATGTCCTGTTCGATTTCGACGAGCGGCCGACCGACGGCCTGGAAGACCTCTTCGCGCACATGATGCTCGATCGCTTCGACATGAACACCTTCGCGGCGGTGCGCAACGCAGCCGAGGTGCGCGCGGCGGTGGAGGACAACCCCTTCACCGGCATCGGGCAGGACCATTATGTCCATACCCTGTTCCTTGAACGCGATGCCGACCAGGCTGCGTTCGACAAGCTGGTGGCAGATCATGCCGGGCGAGGCCCCGAGAAGATCGCGAAGGGGCCGCGCTGCCTCTATATTGATTACGTCGATGGCGCGGGATCGTCGAAGCTCACCAATGCCTTCATCGAGCGGCGGCTCGCTTGCCGGGGGACGGCGCGCAACGTGCGGTCGCTGGCGCGGATCGCGGCAAAGATGGCATGAGAAAGGGGCGGACCGCACGCGCGGCCGCCCCCTTTTCTTCCGGCCGAAGCCAGCCGCTTAGCGGAACTGCCCGGCGATCACCGAGGCGATGATGCCGCTGGTGATGCCGACCAGCAGCATGTCGTTGCCGGAACGCACGTAGCGATAGCCGCGCGGCGGAGCCTTGACGTTGCGGTACTTGCGATAATCGACTTCCTGATAGTTGCGGGCATAGCGGCGATCGAACTTCTGGCCCTTGCGGAAGGTCTTGTAGGAGTCCTTCTGCGGCCCGGCGTTCTTCTGCCCGGGCCGGTGGTCGTCGTGGCGAGCCGGCTGGGCCATGGCGGGCGCGGCAAGGCTGGGAACCAGCAGGGCGGCGCCGAGCAGGGCTGCGGTGAACTTCTTCATGTCGTGTGTCTCCTTTTGACGACAGGTGCCATCCGCGATAACGCCGAATACCGGGTCAGGAGGCGTAACAGTTTGTTGCAAATTGTCGCGAGCCGCCCAAATGGACGCATCAAGATGGCAAAACACCAGGTAACTCCCGAACAGCACTCCGTCCGCCTGCTCAAGGTGGGCGAGCAGGTGCGCCACGTCATTTCCGAGATTCTCACCCGTCAGCAGGTCCACGACGACACGCTGGCGAGCCGGACGGTCTCGGTCACCGAAGTGCGTATGACGCCCGATCTCAGGCAGGCGGCGGTCTACGTGAAGCCCTTGCTGGGCGAGGACGAGGACGCCGTGCTCAAGGCGCTGCGCACCAACACGGCGTTCTTCCAGCGCGAGGTCGCGCAGCGGCTCAAGCTGAAGTTCGCCGCCAAGATCCAGTTCCACGCCGATGAGACCTTCGACGAGGCGCGCCGGATCGACGCGCTGCTCAACGATCCGCGCGTGAAGCGCGATCTGGAGGAGTGATCGTCCGAAACTGAAGGGGCCGCTCAGTCGCTTTCGAACGACAGGGTCGCGGCCCCCCAGTCGCCGGCGGCCAGGGCCGGCGCGGAGATCCGAAAGCGCCAGGTGCCGGTTTCCGGCCAGGACCATTCCATCATGTCGTCGTAGCCGATCTGCAGCAGCTGCACGGCGTCGTCGGCGGCCGCCAGCATGCAGTGCTGGTGGACCGGGGGCAGGCGGTATTCGCGGTTGATCCGGGTCAGCACGGCATCGGGGACCGCCGCCAGCGTCTCGGGCGGGCCGGCGACCAGCGCGCGCACGGAGATCGTGGCGAGCTGCGCCAGCGTGCCGGGGGCATGCGCGGCGACCAGGTCGCCGTAGCGCTCGTGGATCTCGGCGAGGATGTCGCCCACCATGGCCAGTTCGTCAGGCGACAGTCGCGCCAGCGGATCGCGGCCGGCGACGAACTGGTCCAGCGCCGCCACCATCTCCGGCAGGGCCGCGCCCTGCTGTTGGAGCACGGCATAGTGCGCCTCCATCTGCTCGGCGATCTCGTGCGCATCTTCCAGCGCATAGGGCATCGCGGCGGAATCGGTACGCAGGCGGGCCTTCTCCGCGTGCTGGCGCGCCAGTTCGTCGCGGTGCAGGGCCAGCAGGCGCGGCGCGTCGTCGAGAGCTTCGTGAAGCTGGTCGGTGAGGTGAAGCACCGAATGCCACCACAGCACGTCCACCGGTGCGCCCACTCCGGCAGCGTAGAAGGGATGGTCGCGCGTGGCGACGCCGACCTGCCGGGCGAGGGCGTCGTCCTCAAGCGGTTCGTTCGCATCGACGGCTATCGGCGTCACCGGCCAGAACGGGAAGAACCAGCGGCTGAGGCGCGTGTGGCGGGCGGCCAGGGCAGCGCCGCCTTCCTCGTAGGCGGGAGGCAGGTCGGTAGGCGGCTCACTGAAGTCGTGCTGGCCGTCGGCGACGTGCAGCACCGCGCCGTCGCCGAGGAAAAAGGCCAGCGATCCGGCCTGGGGCAGCGGAGCATCGGGCCGGGCGGCGGCGAGTTCGGCGAGGTCGATCTGCGCCGCGAAGGGCAGCGGGGAGCCATGCGCGTCCCGCGGCCAGGGCTGATCGCCGAGGCGCGGCAGGCCGCCGAACCAGCTGCGATCGGCGAACCAGTCGCGCCGCCGCTCGCGCGGCTTGCGTACGAGCACCACCGGGGTCGGCGCGGGCACGGGGGAGACGGGCTCCGGGGCGGGCGGCTCGGGCTCGGCCGCAATGTCCTCGGCGAGGCCGGGCAGCGGCGCGTCTTCGTCAAGCGGGGGTTCCTCTTCGGCGAGCGGCCGGAGGCTGCGGCGACGGCCGAATTCCTGGGGCGGGAGGTCGGGCTGGTAGGTCAGCCGCTCGGCGTGCTTGCCGCGCACCGCGAGCGCGGCGAGCACGGCAAGGCCCATCCCCGCCAGCAGCAGTGCGAAGACTGCCGCATTGCGGCCCTGGAAGGCGATGACGCGCTCGGCCAGCGGATCGAGCCCGGCGTAATCTCCGCCCAGCGGCGCCAGCGCCAGCCAGGCGGCGAGGATCGCGGGCACCGCGAAGGCCGCCAGCGCCGCCAACAGTCTCTTCATGCGACCTGCCCCATCTTCCGGTTCCTTCCTTGGTCTTGATTGTTAAGGCCAATCGAGCCGGGGAGAAGACCGGGAAAGACCGTGCGCGGCATTCGGGGCGGTGTTATCCCCAGCAACCGATGGCCAAGCTCTATTTCTACTATGCCAGCATGAACGCGGGCAAATCGACGACGCTGCTACAGGCGAACTTCAACTACCACGAGCGCGGCATGCGCACGATGCTGTGGACCGCCGCGATCGACGACCGCAGCGCCGGGATGGGCGCCGACCACGCGATCGAAAGCCGCATCGGCCTGCATGCTTCGGCGCATCGCTTCGGCGGGCAGACCGACCTGTTCGAGCAGGTCCGCGCCACGCATGCGGTGGAGCCCTTGTCGTGCGTGCTGGTGGACGAGGCGCAGTTCCTGACGCGGGCGCAGGCGTGGCAATGCGCCGACATCGCCGACAAGGCCGACATTCCAGTGCTGTGCTACGGCCTGCGCACCGACTTTCGGGGGGAGCTGTTTCCCGGCGCGGGCGTGCTGCTGGGCATCGCCGACACCCTCGTCGAGCTGAAGGCGGTGTGCCATTGCGGCCGCAAGGCCTCGATGAACCTGCGCGTCGACGACACCGGCCGCGCGGTCAGCGAGGGCGCCCAGACCGAGATCGGCGGCAACGACCGCTACGTCGCGTTGTGCCGCCGCCATTTCAGCGAGGCGCTGGGGCGGTAATCCGTACCGAGCGCCTCGCGAAATCCGGGGGGATCAGTCCCCGGCCACGGTCATCCCGTCCACGCGCAGCGTCGGCACGTTGATCGCGCGGTGCCATTCGAGGTCGCTGGCCGGGGTCAGCTGCGCGAACATGCGCAGGAGGTTGCTGGCGATGGTGAACTCGGCGACCGGCTCCGCCAGTTGCCCGTCGACGATGCGGAAGCCGGCCGCGCCCCGGCTGTAGTCGCCGGTCACGCCGTTGACGCCCTGGCCGATCAGTTCGGTGATGTAGACGCCTTCCTTGACGTCGGCCATCAGCTCCGCCGGCGAGAGCGTCCCGGCGGCGAGGTGGACGTTGCCGCTGGACACACCCGGCGCGCCGCCGCCGTTGCGGGCGGCATGGCCGGTCGGCGCCAGGTTCAGCTGCCGCGCGGAGGCCGAATCGAGCAGCCACCCGGTCAGGCGGCCATCGGCGATGATGTCGCGCGCGCTGGTGGCGAGGCCTTCGCCGTCGAACGGGCGCGAGCGCAGGCCGCGCGGGGTGTGGGGATCGTCGGCGATCGTCAGGCCGGGGGCGAAAATCTGTTCGCCCAGCTTCTCCAGCAGGAAGCTGGACCGCCGCGCGATGGCGTTGCCGGTGATCGCGCCGAGCAGGTGGCCGACCAGCGAGCCCGAGACGCGCGGGTCGAAGATCACCGGCATGGCGCCGCTCCTGACCTTGCCCGATCCGAGCTTGGCGACGGTGCGTTCCCCCGCGAGGCGGCCGATCTCGGCGGGAGAGGGCAGGTCGGCGTGATGGTGCGCGCTGCGCCAGGCATTGTCGCGCTGCTTGTCGGATCCCTCGCCGCCGACCACCGAGGCGCTCAGCGAATGGCTGGTCGATCCGTAGGCGCCGGAAAAGCCGTGGCTGGTCGCGAGCGCGAAGACGCCGCCGCCGAAGCTGGCGGTGCCGCCGTCCGAATTGGTGACGCCGGACACCGCGCGCGCCGCGTCCTCGGCCGCCAGCGCGGCTTCGCGCAAGGCCTCGGGGCTGGGTTCGTGGGCATCGACGAGGTCTAGTTCGGGCCAGGGGCCGCGCGTCAGCAGTTCCTCGGGAGCGAGGCCGGCATAGGCGTCCTCGGGCGCGGCGCGGGCCATGTCGATGGCGCGGGCGGCCAGTTCGTCGAGCGCGGCGGGCGATAGGTCGGACGAGCCGATGCTTGCCGAGCGCTTGCCGATGAACACGCGCAGGGCGATGTGCTCGCTCTCGGAACGCTCGACGTCCTCCAGCTTGCCCAGACGCACCTGGATGCCTTCCGACGAGCTGGCGCCGTAGACCGCGTCGGCGGTATCGGCACCGGCGCGGCGGGCGCGCTCCACCAAGTCAAGGGCGCGATCCCTCGCCTGATCCGGACTGAGCATGTCTCTGAAACTCCTGATAGCCGGTAGACGGCGCGGCGAGGCTTAGGAGACTGCCCGGAAATTCGCCATAGCCGAATTTCGCAGTACCATCCCACAGCGCCCAAACTTCAGATCGTCACCCGCGAGCACAGCGAGGCAACCCAGGGCGGGTTACGCTGCCCTGGGTTGCCTCGCTGTGCTCGCAATGACGAACGGCGTTCAACCTATCGTCATCGCAAGCCTGTCAGGCGACGACCTTCAGCGGCTTGCGCCGATGCTGCGCGATCCAGTCCTCGAGAACCGGCGCGATCCGTGTGCGCCACTTGCTGCCGTTGAAGATGCCGTAGTGGCCGACGCTCTCGGCAAGGTAGTACTTCTTGCGCGCATCGGGCAGGTGGCTTGCAAGGTGCAGCGCCGCGCGGGTCTGGCCGATGCCCGAGATATCGTCGTTCTCGCCCTCGACCGCGAGGAGCGCGGTGTCGCGGATGGCAGACAGGTCGATCCGCTCGCCCCGGTGGACGAACTCGCCCTTGGGCAGCGAGTGCTTCTGGAACACATGCTCGACCGTCTGCAGATAGAAGTCGGCGGTCATGTCGCAGACGGCACGGTATTCGTCGTAGAACCGCTTGGTGGCATCGGCGCTGTCGCCGTCGCCCGCGACCATGTGCTTGAACATGCCGTAGTGGCTCATCATGTGGCTGCCGAGATTCATCGCCATGAAACCCGCGAGCTGCAGGAACCCCGGATAGACGCGGCGGCCCGAGCCCGCATAGGTCATCGGCACGGTGGCGATGACGTTCTGCTCGAACCACGAGAGCGGCTGCTGCATGGCGACGTCGTTGACGCTGGTGGGCGCCTCTCGCGTGTCGATCGGGCCGCCCATCATGGTGAGGGTGGCGGGGCGGCAGGGGTGCTCCCTGGCGCCCATGATCGCGGTGGCGGCATAGGCCGGGACCGAGGGCTGGCACACCGCGAGGACGTGGGTGCCCGGGCCGATGTGCTCGAGGAACGCGATCACGTAGTCGATGTAGTCGTCGAGGTCGAAACGGCCGGCGCTCAGCGGCACCATCTTCGCGTCGGCCCAGTCGGTGATGTAGACCTCGGCGCTTTCCACCATGCGGGCGACGGTGCCGCGCAGGAGGGTGGCGTAGTGCCCGCTCATCGGTGCGACGATCAGCAGCTTGGGCGCGTCCTTGGGCAGGCCGGGATGGTCGAAGCGCAGGAGATTGCCGAAAGGCTTGTGGACCACGATCGATTCGGTGACCGGGTGGACCCTGCCGCCGACGGTCACGGTCTCGATGTCGAAGGCGGGCTTTCCACGCGGGCTGGCGGCGTGGGCGAAGACGTCGAGGGCCGAGGCCATGACCGGGCCGAGACCCGAATAACCGAATGGTAACGCGGGGTTGGTCAGCAGTTCGGCGCCGACCGAAGCCCATGCGGCGGCGCTGCTCATCATGGCGCGCTGCAACTCGTAGGCATTGTAGAGCAAGTCGATTCTCCTGGGCCGGAAGGCCCTTACCGGGGGGATTACCCCATGATTAGGGAACTAAGCGTTACCGTTGCAACGCGGCAATTCCGATTTCAGGCAGGTGATCTTCGCATGCCAGCACCGCTTCACCGCGAATCGGACATGATGTCCATGGGCCCAAGGAGAGCTTTTCCTCGGCGCTGCCAGGCTGTAAGGCGCGGCGCATGGATGGGACGCAAGGCAGCAATTCCCGGATGGCGCAGGCTGGGACGATAGACGTGGCGGACAATGACCTTGCGGCCGATCCGGCCCCGATCAAACCGCGCCGCAGCCTCGGGCCGCTGCGCATGGTCTGGCGCGAGATGCTCAATTATCCGGGCCGCATGGCGACCGCCGGGCTGGCGCTGATAACCACGGCGACCTCCACCCTCGCGATTCCCTACGGATTCCGCCAGATCGTCGACCAGGGCTTCGCGCAAGGCGCGGACCCTGAGGCGATCCGCTCGTGGTTCCTGATGCTGATGGGCGTGGTGGTGGTGCTCGCCATCGCCACCGCGATCCGGTTCTACTCTGTCTCGTGGCTGGGCGAGCGCGTCGTCGGCGACATTCGCCTGCGCGTGCAGCGCCACCTGCTGACCCTGGCGCCGAGCTTCTTCGAGGAGAACAGCCCCAAGGAGATCTCCTCGCGCATGACCGCGGATACCGCGATCATCGAGCAGATCGTGGGCACCACCGTCTCGGTCGCGCTGCGCAACGCGATCATGGCGGTGGGCGGGGTGATCTACCTCTTCGCGCTGGAACCGGGGCTGACGGCGGGCCTCGTCATCGCCATTCCGGTGGTGATCCTGCCGATCGCCACGTTCGGCCGCAAACTGCGCGCCGTTTCGCGCTCCAGCCAGGATCGCGTGGCCGACATCGGCGCGCTGACCGCCGAAGTGCTGGGCGCATTGAAGGTCGTGCAGGCGTTCAACCAGGAAGGCCGCGAGCAGTCGCGCTTCGCCGCCGCGGTGGAGCGCACCTTCGAGACCGGTCGCCACCGCATCCTGATCCGCGCGATCATGACCGCGGTGATCATGTTCCTGATCTTCGGCTCGATCACGCTCATCATGTGGCGCGGCGCGATCGGCGTGGCGGAGGGCACCATCACCGGCGGCACCATCGCCGCCTTCGTGGTGACGGCAGGCATCGTCGCGGGGGCGTTCGGCTCGCTCACCGAAGTCTACGGCGACCTCGTGCGCGGGGCGGGCGCGGCCAGCCGCCTCGCCGAACTGCTGAGCGAGCATCCGAGTATCGCTCCCCCGGCGCGCGCCCTCGTGCTGCCGAGCCCGGCGCGCGGCAAGCTGGCGTTCGAGCGGGTGACCTTCCGCTATCCTTCGCGGCCCGAACTTCCGGCGCTCCACGACTTCAATCTGACCATCGAGCCGGGCGAGACCGTCGCCATCGTCGGCCCCTCCGGTGCGGGCAAGTCGACGCTGTTCCAACTGGCCGAGCGGTTCTACGACCCGCAGGGCGGCGCCATCAAGATCGACGGCGTCCCGCTCGCCTCCGCCGATCCGGCCGAGATCCGCCAGCGCATCGCCCTGGTTCCGCAGGAAGGCGTGCTGTTCGCCGCCTCCGCGCGTGACAATCTGCGCTACGGCAATTGGCACGCCGATGACGAGGCGATCTGGCAGGCGGCCCGCGCGGCCAACGCCGAAGGTTTCCTGCGCGCGCTGCCGCAGGGCCTCGACACGTTCCTCGGCGAAGACGGTGCGCGCCTTTCGGGCGGCCAGCGCCAGCGCATCGCCATCGCCCGCGCGCTGCTGCGCGACGCGCCGATCCTGCTGCTCGACGAAGCCACCAGCGCGCTCGATGCCGAGAGCGAGCGGCTGGTGCAGGACGCGGTCGAGACGCTGATGGCGCAGCGCACCACGCTGGTCATCGCCCACCGCCTCGCCACCGTGCGCAAGGCGGACCGTATCGTCGTGATGGACGGCGGCCGTATCGTCGAGCAGGGCACGCATGAAAGCCTGAGTGGGCAGGGCGGCCTCTATGCACGGCTGGCGTCGCTGCAGTTCGACACTGTCGTTGCCGGGCATCCGATCACGCCGCTGGGCTGAGGCTGCTCCGGCGGGGGCTGGCCAGACCCTTCGACAAGCTCAGGGTGAGCGGGGTTTGGTTCTTCTCCAGGAATCTAAAGCCCGCGATCGCAAAGCCTTCGCCCCTCGAACCCGCTCAGGCTGAGCTTGTCGAAGCCCCATCAGCCGCGCGTGTCGCTTGAAGACCTTCACCGGTCCCGGATCACGTCCGGGGCGACGCGCGATTTACCTCCATCACTGCTGCTTTTTCACTGGCGTTGCGCGCGCGTGTAACTAAGTTACGTGGCATCGCCGGTCGTCCTGACCTGGCCGAAATATCCTGTCGCCCCCGTCCGAAAGGTCACGACATGCTTCGTTATGCCGGCAAGGCGCTCTTCGCGAGCGCCGCGCTTTCCGTTCTCGCCTTCACTGCTCCCATCTCCGCGCAGGATGCCGCTCCGGCGCAAAGGCCCGCGCTGGCGCCGTCCACCGACTGGGGCAAGTTCGGCGTCCAGACCCAGTGGATCGATACCTCCGTCAAGCCGGGTGACGATTTCGACGCCTACGTCAACGGCGTCTGGAACAAGACGGCGGAACTTCCCGCCGACCGCACCCGCTGGGGCTCGTTCATCGAACTGAGCGACCTTTCGGAGAACCGCGTCCACGCGATCCTCGACGACCTGCTGGCCGCGAACCCGGCGCCGGGCTCGGACGCCGCGCGCATCGCCGCCGCGTGGAAGGCGTTCATGGACGTCGATGCGATCAACAAGGCGGGCCTCGCCCCGGCGCAGCCCTACCTCGCCGCGATCAAGGCGGCGAAGACCCCCGCCGACATCGCCACGCTGTTCGGCAAGCCCGGCTATGCCTCGCCGATCGGCCTCTATGTCGGCGCCGACGACAAGCAGAGCGACATCTATGCGCTTAACGCCAATATCGGCGGCATGGGCCTGCCCGACCGCGACTACTACCTGAAGACCGACGCCCGCTCGGTGGAACTGCGCGACAAGTACAAGGCCTACCTGACGTTCGTGCTTGGCAAGGCGGGCTACGCCGATGCCCCGGCCGCCGCCGCTTCGGTGCTGGCGCTGGAAACGCAGCTCGCCAAGGCTGACTGGGACCGTGCCGCCGCGCGCAACCCGGACCTCACCTACAACAAGGTGCCGCTTGCCGAGTTCGAGGCGATGGGTTCGCCCGGCGTCGTCAAGGCGTTCCTGTCGGCCGTGGGCGCGGAGAAGGCCAGCTACGTACTGATCGGCGAGATGCCGCCGACCGCCGAGGAGTTCAAGGCCGCCGGGATCGACCCGGCCAAGGCGGGCGATAAGTTCGGCCCCGGCATGCCCGCCGTCGTCAAGCTGATCGAGACCACCCCGATCGCCACCTGGCAGGCCTACCTCGCCGCGCACTTCCTCCGCGACAACGCCTCGGTCCTGCCCAGCGACATCGATGCCGCCACCTTCGATTTCTACGGCAAGACCCTGAGCGGCCAGCCCGAGCAGCGCCCCCGCTGGAAGCGCGGCATCGACGCGGTCGAGGGCATGGCGGGCGAACTCGTCGGCAAGCTCTATGCGGCGAAGTATTTCCCGCCCGCGCAGAAGGCGGCGATGGCCGACCTCGTCGCCAACTTGCGCAAGGCGATGGCCGCCAACCTCAAGGATCTCAAGTGGATGAGCCCGGTCACGCGGGTAAAGGCCGAGGAGAAGCTCGACGCCTTCACGCCCAAGATCGGCCAGCCGGATGTCTTCAAGACCTATGAGGGCCTGACCTTCTCGGCGACCGACCCGCTCGGCAACACCATGGCGGCGGGCAAGTGGCAGACCGCCTTCGACATGAACCGCATCGGCGGCCCGGTCGACCGCACCGAATGGGGCATGCTGCCCGAGACGGTGAACGCCTACTACAACCCGGCGATGAACGAGATCGTGTTCCCGGCGGCGATCCTGCAGCCGCCGTTCTTCAACCTCTCCGCCGACCCGGCGGTCAACTACGGTGGCATCGGCGCGGTGATCGGCCACGAGATGAGCCACGGCTTCGACGACCAGGGCGCCAAGTACGACGGCACCGGCAACTTGCGCGACTGGTGGACGCCGCAGGATCTCGCCGCGTTCCAGAAGCTGCAGGCGGCGCTGGCGGCGCAGTACGACGGTTTCTGCCCGTTCGACGACGGCAAGACCTGCGTGAACGGCAAGCTGACGATGGGCGAGAACATCGGCGATCTTGGCGGGCTCAGCCTCGCCTACCGCGCCTACAAGCTCTCGCTGAACGGCAAGGAGGCCCCGGTGATCGACGGCGTCACCGGCGACCAGCGCTTCTTCATGGGCTGGGCGCAGGTCTGGCGTTCGAAGGTGCGCGAGCAGCAGGCACGTCAGTACCTGGTCGTCGACCCGCACTCGCCGCCGCAGTACAGGGTCAACGGCATCGTCCGCAATTTCGACGAATGGTACAAGGCGTTCGGCGTCAAGCCGGGGGACAAGCTTTACGTCGCGCCCAAGGACCGCGTGCGGATCTGGTGATCTCCGCAATTCCTCCCCGAGCTAGCTCGGGGAGGAATTTCCTCTCTCCACCTCACATTTCTGCAATGCAGCACGTCCCCGGTTGACTTGCCCGCCCGGTGCGGCATGACCTCCAGCTTATGGACCTGACCCTAACCGCGATCCTCCTCGGCATTGTCGAGGGCCTCACCGAGTTCCTGCCCGTCTCCTCGACCGGCCACCTCATCCTTGCCACCCGCCTGTTCGGCTACGATTCGAGCCAGTGGGCGACCTTCAACATAGTCATCCAGCTCGGCGCGATCCTGGCCGTGATCGTCCAGTTCTGGCGCACCTTCTGGGCGGTGGGCATGGGCCTGCTCAAGCTCAATCCCACCTCGATGCGCTTCGTGCGCAACGTGCTGCTGGCCTTCATCCCTTCGGCGGTGCTGGGCCTGCTGCTCAACGACTTCATCGAGGGCCTGCTGGGCGAGCCCGCCGTGGTCGCCTGGGCGCTCATTATCGGCGGCATCGCGATCCTCGGCATCGAGAAGGTCGCTAAGCCCGGCCCGCTCACCGGCGTTTCGGAACTGCCCGCGATCAAGTGCATCGGCGTCGGCTTCGCGCAGTGCCTCGCCATGGTGCCGGGCGTCAGCCGCTCGGGCGCGACGATCATGGGCGCGCTGTCGATGGGCATCGAGCGCCGGACGGCGGCCGAGTTCAGCTTCTTCCTCGCGGTGCCCACCATGGTCGGCGCCACCACGCTGGAATTGCTCAAGCACCACAAGGAACTGATGGCAGGCGTCGGCCCGGTGGGCTGGGATGAGATCGCCATCGGCTTCGTGGTCTCGTTCATCGTCGCGCTGGTGGTGATCAAGGCATTCATGGCCTTCGTCAGCAAGTCTGGCTTCGCGCCCTTTGCGTGGTATCGTATCGTCGCCGGTGCGCTGGCGCTGTTCCTGCTGTCGAGGGTGTAAAAGACATGAGCAACGGGGAGAAACTCGGCCGCAAGGACTTCGAGAAACTCCTCGAGCCGATGGAGGAGGAACTCGTCGGCATGGCGCGCTGGGCCCAGGTGTCCGGCGCGCGCATCGTCGTCCTGTTCGAGGGACGCGACACGGCGGGCAAGGGCGGGGCGATCAAGGCGTTCTCCGGCCAGCTCAATCCGCGCCAGTGCCGCACCGTGGCGCTCTCCGCGCCCAGCGAGCGTGAGCAGGGGCAATGGTATTTCCAGCGCTACGTGCCGCATCTGCCCGCGCGGGGCGAGATCGTGCTGTTCGACCGCTCGTGGTACAACCGCGCCGGGGTCGAACGGGTGATGGGCTATGCCAGCCAGGCCGAGGTCGAATCGTTCCTGCGCCATGTCCCGCTGTTCGAGAAGGCGCTGATCGACGACGGCGTCCTGTTGTTCAAGTACTGGCTGACCTGCGATCAGGACAAGCAGGAGGAGCGCCTGCACGAAAGGCTGGAGGATCCGCTCAAGCGCTGGAAGCTCTCCCCCATCGATATCGCCGCGCGAGAGAAGTACGCCGACTACACCCTCGCGCGCGAGGCGATGCTGGAGGCGACTCACACCGCCCATGCGCCGTGGACGCTGGTGGACTTCAACGACCAGAGGCGGGGGCGCCTCACCCTGATTCGCGATCTGCTCGACCGGCTGCCCGATACCCATTGCGAAGCCGCCGAAATCGACCTGCCGCCACTCGACGGCAAGCCGAAGAAAGAGAAATTCGGCGTGCTGGAGCCGATCCGGCCGTTTCCGCTGTCCTGAATTGGCAGCGAATCGGCGGCTCGCGCTTGACTTTGCGGGGCTTATCCAGCAAGGGGCGCAGCCTTACGGGGTGGCTCGCGCCGCCTCATCGGTATTGTCGAAACGCCGGCCTGCCAGGGCGGCTGAAACTTAGAGAGTACAGGAACCGCCATGGCGAAGCCCGCAACCGTCAAGATCCGTCTGGTCTCGACCGCCGACACCGGCTTTTTCTACGTCACGAAGAAGAATCCCCGGAACACGACCGAGAAGTTCAGCTTCAAGAAGTACGACCCCGTCGTGCGCAAGCACGTCGAGTTCAAGGAAGCCAAGATCAAGTAAGGTTCACGGTCGGTTCAAGGCTGTGAATCCACCTGGAGAGCCATGAACCACACCCTGAAAACCTTTCGATCCTGTGTCAGCGCGGCCGCTTTGGCCGCGCTTTCCATTCCTGCGGTTCTTGCGCCGGTGCAGGCCATCGCCGCCTCGCCGGAGGACGCGAAGCAGCTCGACCAGGCGGTCGCGGCCCTTCGCGCCATCGACACGCTGAAGGCGGACTTCGTCCAGACCGACCGCTCCGGCCAGTCGGTCAGCGGCGTGCTGACGATGCAGCGCCCCGGCAAGATCCGGTTCCAGTACCAGCCCAGCGCCAAGATGCTGATCGTCGGCGATGGCAATGCGCTCAACTTCATCGACTATGAAGTGCGCCAGGTGCAGCGCTGGCCGATCAAGAACAGCCCGCTCGGCGCGCTGCTCGATCCCAACCGCGATGTGGCCAAGTTCGGCCGCGTGCTGCAGACCGGCAACCCCAATGTCACCAGCATCGAGGTGCGCGATCGCTCGCATCCCGAATACGGCGTCATCACGCTGATCTTCACCCGCAAGCCCTCGGCGCCCGGCGGGCTGGAACTGACGTACTGGGTCGCGCTCGATTCGCAGAACAAGCGCACCACCATCAGCCTGTCCAACCAGCGCTACGGCGTGCCGGTGACCGCCAACGACTTCCGCTGGACCGACCCGCGACCCAAGACCCGTCGCTGACCCTGAATCGTCATTGCGAGCGAAGCGAAGCAACCCAGGACGGCTTAATGCTGCCCTGGGTTGCTTCGCTTCGCTCGCAATGACGAGGGTGGAATATCGGGGGACCGTCGCCGCAGCAGGGCGCTTCGGCGCGGGTCGTGCGGGTCTAGCGACAGACTGCGACAGTTTTCTTAATTTCGTTCACTTGGCAGTCAGGCAGCCCACCCTACATAGGTCTTGTCAGAACGGTTGTGAGGCGGGTTTCCCCCCTGTTGCCCGCGCCTCCTGAGTGACCGCTCTGATACTAGCGTGACGAACGCTTACAGGAACCCTCGAGCCTCTGCCCCCGGCTCGAGGGTTTTCTGTTTTCTTGGTTCAGGATTGGCCCATGCCGGGCTGCGAACGGCACCGTTCTGCGCTTCCGGTGCTCACGTACTGGAGTACGCTGCGCTCCGGTTCCCGCTCGGCACCATTCTCGCTCCGGCCTGAGCCAATCCTGACCCAAGAAAAACACACGCATCCTCCCCGGAACGGGGAGGGGGACCATCCGCAGGATGGTGGAGGGGCACCCTCGGTTTACGCGAGGTCGGGGACTGGCAATTCCCGCAGGCGATGCCTAAAGCCACGCCCATGAAGATCGCCACCTGGAACATCAATTCCGTCCGCCTGCGCATCGACCAGGTCGAACGTTTCCTCACCGAGCAGGCCCCCGACGTGCTGTGCCTGCAGGAGATCAAGGTGGCGGAGCCCCTGTTCCCCCACGAGATGTTCGAGCGCCTCGGCTATACCCACCGCGCCATCCACGGCCAGAAGGGCTACCACGGCGTCGCGACTGTCTCGAAAGTGCCGTTCCGCGACTTCTCGAAGCACGACTGGCAGGACAACGGCGAGGCCCGGCACATCGGCGTCGAACTGCTCGGCCCCGGGCAGGGCATGGTGCTGGAGAACGTCTACATCCCGGCGGGCGGCGACGTCGCCGACCGCGAGGTGAACCCGAAGTTCGGCCAGAAGCTCGACTTTCTGGAACGCATGACCCGCTGGGCCGACAAGATCGACCGCCCGACCCTGATCGTCGGCGACTTCAACATCGCCCCGCTCGAATCCGACGTCTACGATCACAAGGCGCTGCTCAAGGTCGTCAGCCACACGCCGCTGGAGGTGGAAACCCTCAAGCGCCTGCAGGACGCGGCGGGCTTCGACGATCTCGGCCGCCGCTTCATCCCGGCGCCGGAACGCAACTATTCCTGGTGGTCCTACCGCAGCTACTGGCGCCAGAAGGACCAGGGCCGCCGCCTCGATCACATGTGGGCCTCGCCCGACCTCGCCCCGCAGGCGCGCGGGCACCACTTCGTCGAGGAAACCCGCCGCTGGGACCAGCCAAGCGACCACATCCCGCTCGTCACCGAGTTCGAACTCTGAGCGCGGAGGCTCCTTCTACCCGCCGCGTGGCGATGGCGCTCGACGCGCTGCGCCATGGCTGGCCGGTGCGGGTGGCCGGCGGCGCGGTGCTGCTTCCCGCCGAGACGGCCTTCGCGCCCGGCGTCACTGCCCCGCGCATGCTGATCTCGGCCGCCCGCGCGGCGACGCTGAAGCTCGCCAACCAGCGCGAGGCGGCGGTGCCCGAAGCCCCGGTGCTGATCCGCGCCGCCGAGCCCTTCGACCTCGACACCGCGCGCGCCGTGGCCGATCCGGCGCTCGACCTCGCCTACCCGATGAAAGGCCCGTTCGCGGCCGAGCACATCGAGGAAGGCGATGCGGCGCGCACCGCGATGGAACTGGCCCGCCTTGCCGGGATACTGCCCGCGTTCCTCGTCGCACCGAATCAGGATGGCGAGGCGCAGGACGTTTCCAGTGCCGACCTCGCCGCGTGGAAGGACACCGCGCACCTCGCGATCGCCTCGCGCGCGAGGCTGCCCGTCGAGGCGGCGGAGAATGCCGAGATCGTCGCCTTCCGCGCGCTCGACGACTTGCGTGAGCACGTCGCGCTCGTCATCGGCACGCAGGACGGCGACCGGCCGCCGCTGGTGCGCCTCCATTCCGAATGCCTGACCGGCGACATTCTCGGCAGCCTCAAGTGCGACTGCGGGCCGCAGCTCAACGCAGCGCTGCGGGCAATGTCGGCCGAGGCCGGAGAGGGGGGCTGGGGCGTGCTGCTGTACTTGCGGCAGGAGGGGCGCGGCATCGGCCTCGTCAACAAGCTGCGTGCCTATGCGCTGCAGGATGCGGGCTACGACACGGTGGACGCCAACAACCGCCTTGGCCTGCCGACCGAGGCGCGCGATTTCCCGGTGGCGGCGCGGATGCTGGACCTGCTGGGGGTGCGGGCGATCCGGCTGATGACCAATAACCCAGCCAAGGTCGCGGCGCTGCAAGGCGTCGGCGTCGAGGTGGTGGAGCGGGTGCCGCACCAGTTGCCGCCCAACCCGCACAATGCGCGCTATCTCGAAACCAAGCGCGACCGGACGGGGCATATCCTCTGACCCTTCGACCAACTCAGGGTGAGCGGAGGTAGTGCAATGCTCTCCGCACCGCTCAGGCTGAGCTTGTCGAAGCCCCATCGGTGAAGCGCCGCGTTCACGATTGGCGTCCGGCCTCAAGCACCCTATCTACCACCCGATGCCTGAACTTCCCGAAGTCGAAACCACCGTACGCGGCCTCGAGCGCTTTCTTGATGGCGAGCGAATCGCCCGCGTCACGCTCAACCGCGCGGACTTGCGCCGTCCGTTCCCGCCCGATCTGGTGCAGGTGCTGACCGGTGCGCGCGTCACCGGCCTTGGCCGCCGCGCCAAGTACGGCCTCATCCATACCGACCGTGAGCAGACCATGGTGTTCCACCTCGGCATGTCCGGTCGCTGGCGGATCGAGCCGGAGACGCCCGACAAGCACGACCATCTCGTCCTGGAGACGGCTTCAGGTCACGTGCTGGCGCTGAACGATGCGCGCCGCTTCGGTTCGGTCGATCTGGCGGCCACTGCGACCCTCGATGCCTGGGGACCGTTCGCGGCGCTCGGTCCCGAGCCGCTGGGCGACGATCTGACCCCCGCGCATCTACGCAGCGCCTTCTCCGGCCGGATCGCGCCGATCAAGCAGATGCTGCTGGACCAGACGATCGTGGTCGGGCTCGGCAACATCTATGTCTGCGAGGCGCTGTTCCGCGCAGGGATACGCCCGGACAAGGAGGCGGGCCGCGTCAGTCCGGCGGCGCTGACGCGGCTGGTGCCCGTCATCAAGGCGGTGCTGGGCGAATCGATCGCCGCCGGCGGCTCCACCATCAAGGACTACGCGCAGCCCAATGGCGAACTCGGCTATTTCGCGGCGTCGTGGCAGGTTTACGGCCGCGAAGGCGATCCGTGCGGCTGCGGGGCGCCGGTGCTGCGCTTCGTGCAGGGCGGACGGAGCACGTTCTGGTGCCGGCGCTGCCAGCGGTAGCGCCTGAGCCCGCGCGGCGTCTGAGCGTGGTCGCTTGCGGCCACGAACGCCAGAAATAGGCGGTTTCGCAGGCCTGCCTCGGGTTGACGCAAGGCCCCTCGAACTGTAAGGGGCGCGCTTTCCGGCGAGTCCGTTCGCCGAATAGATTCGTTAGGCAAATGGGGCCGCTCACCGTGTTGGCCGCCCAGACAGAGGAATATCGATGGCCAATACGCCGCAAGCTCGCAAGCGCATCCGTCGCAACGATCGCCGTGCAGAGATCAACACCAACCGCGTCAGCCGCATCCGCACCTTCCTGAAGAAGGTCGAAGGCGCTCTCGCCGGTGGCGACAAGGATGCCGCTGTGGCTGCCCTCAAGGAAGCGCAGCCCGAGCTGGCGCGCGGCGTTGCCCGCGGCGTGCTCCACAAGAACACCGCAGCGCGCAAGATGTCGCGCCTGACGAAGCGCGTCGCCGCGCTCTGATTCGAGTCACGCCCTCTGATCGGAGGGGGTGATTCGCGGTTCCGATTAGTACCGGAACGGCGCTATCAGGACGAAACAGGAACGGAGCCGGGATCATGCGATCCCGGCTCCGTTCCTGTTTTTGCGGCATCGCAGCATGTCCCGGGGTAAACTGCCGGAAATGCTGCGATTCGGACTGCTGCACTGCGCAACGTTCTGAATTTTAAGCACATTACAGTTTGGCTACGGATTTTGGGCACTCCTACGTGAGTCAACCTTCATAATTTTTTTTATTTGGGGACCGCTGTCTTGCCTGCGGCGCAAACCGGTTCCTAAAAGGGCGCTCGGCCGTTGCGGAACGGGCCGGGGAAACAGCGATCCAGTGTGGAACAACGGCCGCGAACAAGCGTTCGCGGTTGGGGGAAGTTTTTACTCTGCACGGCGCTGGCGACCCGTTTCGCGTCACCGGCGGGATCACGCAAAGGGGGTTCGAAACCATGTCGAATACGTCTTCAGGACAACCCTCTGCGGCACCCGCTTCGGTGGTTCCCTTGGTTGAAAGTACGAACTTGAATAGGAAGTCTAAGGCGGTGCGAGTGGCGATGGAAGAAGATCAGGAAGCCGTGAACCTGGCGGCGGACTGGGCGGACATCAGCCAGGGCCTGCGCAAGGATCTGGGCCATCAGGCACACAGCCAGTGGATCAAGCCGATCCAGCCCGGCAACTGGTGCAAGGAAACCGGCACGCTCGATCTGTACCTGCCGACCGAGTTTTCGGCGAACTGGGTCAACGACCGATTCGCCGATCGCCTTTCGCTGGCCTGGAAGATCGCGCGTCCCGACGTGCGCCACGTCCGTATTCTGGTGCACCCCGGCCGCCGCCAGCTGCCCGAGTTGCGTCTGGGCGGTGGCAACGGTCGTCCGGCCAGCGCGCCTGCCAACGATTCGGCGGTCGGTGCGCCCGATCCGCTTTCGGTCGCGCTGGCGGGCGAATCGTTCGCCTCGCTCGGCCAGGGTCCGGCGGGCATCGACGCCTCGCAGACCTTCACCAGCTTCGTGACCGGCACGTCCAACGTGCTGGCCTGCAACGCCGCGCAGCGCATGGCCGCCACCGAGACCCCGCAGTTCTCGCCGCTCTACCTCAAGGCCGCCACCGGCCAGGGCAAGACGCACCTGCTGCACGCGATCGGCCACGCCTATCTCGCGGCGCATCCCCATGCGCGAATCTTCTACTGCTCGGCCGAACGCTTCATGGTCGAGTTCGTGCAGGCGCTGCGCCAGAACCAGATGATCGAGTTCAAGTCGCGCCTGCGCGGCTTCGACCTGCTGCTGGTCGACGACATCCAGTTCATCATCGGCAAGGCATCGGCCCAGGAGGAACTGCTCTACACGATCGATGCGCTGCTGCAGGAAGGCAAGCGCCTGGTCTTCGCCGCCGACCGTGCGCCCCAGGCGCTCGACGGCGTCGAGCCGCGCCTGCTTTCGCGCCTGTCGATGGGCCTCGTCGCCGACATCATGCCCGCCGATATCGAGCTGCGCCGTTCGATCCTCGAGAATCGCCTCGGCCGCTTCGCCTCGGTCGAAGTGCCCGCCGACGTCATCGAGTTCCTGGCGCGCACGATCAATCGCAACGTGCGCGAATTGGTCGGCGGCCTCAACAAGCTGATCGCTTATGCGCAGCTGACCGGGCAGGCGGTTTCGCTCCAGCTCGCCGAAGAGCAGCTGACCGACATCCTCTCGGCCAACCGCCGCCGGATCACCATCGACGAGATCCAGCGCACGGTCTGCCAGTTCTACCGCATCGACCGCACCGAGATGAGCAGCAAGCGCCGCGCCCGCGCCGTCGTGCGCCCGCGCCAGGTGGCGATGTACCTCGCCAAGGTGCTGACGCCGCGCTCGTACCCCGAAATCGGCCGCAAGTTCGGTGGCCGCGATCACTCGACGGTGATCCACGCGGTGCGCCTGATCGAGGAACTGCGCACCCGCGATGCCGACATGGACGGCGACGTGCGCTCGCTGCTGCGCCAGCTCGAAAGCTGAGTTTTCCGGGCTTTCATCAAGCCGGCCACAGCTTTCTCACGCCTTATCCCTAAGGTTTTCCACAAGGGGCGGAGACATGGTCTTCGCCCCTTGTTTCGTATCGGCGCCAGGGGATTCGACAGGGCGTGATGACCCGTGCTCGGTTCGTAGCGTTAACGGTGCGTTTCATCACACAAATTAACTTTTGGATAAGTCCCTCTCCCTAGCGTCCCCGCTGAACGCATCCGCGTCTCATTTTCAGCTCCAGCAGAAGAGGCATTCCCCCCCATGCGCTTCTACCAGGCCACGACTTTCCTGTTCCCGCGAAGTTACGAGCGGCGCATCCTGTTCGTCTGCTTCGGCGCCGTCCACATCCCGCTGATCGCCTGCATCGTGCTTCAGGCCGCGACCGGGCACTGGCAACTCGATACCCTGCTCACGCTGCTCGTCGCGACGCTTGCCGGGACGGTGATGGGCCTGGCCGCGATCCATGCCTTGCTGGCTCCGGTCGGACAGGCCACGCTGATGCTGCAGGCGATCCAGATGGGCGAGCGTATCCAGGCGATCCCGCAAGGCGCCGACGATCTCGTCGGCCGGCTCCTCAGCGGCGTGACGATCGCCGCCAACGAGAGCGCGGCGCGCATCGAGCGCCTCGTCGATGCCGCCGAGCGCGATCCGCTGACCGGCATCCGCAACCGCCGCGGCTTCCTCGATTCGGCCGAGCAGGTCTTGCGCGGGCGCTCGAACGCGGTGGTGGCGCTGATCGACATCGACCACTTCAAGCGGATCAACGACGATTTCGGCCACGATACCGGCGACGTGCTGCTCAAGTCGCTGGCCCGCCGCATCGAGGATCACTTGCGCCGCAGCGATATCGCCGCGCGCTGGGGCGGCGAGGAGTTCGCGGTCCTGCTGCCCGACACCACCCTCGACGAGGCGCGTCTGGTGATGGAGCGCCTGCGCGCGACCGTGGCGCTGGATACCGACCTCGGCGTCGAGGACCGCGCCGTCACGTTCTCGTGCGGGCTGGCGCCGGTGCGCAGCTTCGCGCAGCTTGGCGATGCCACCAAGCAGGCCGACGCCGCGCTCTATGCGGCCAAGAACGGCGGGCGCAACCAGGTGCAGATCCTCGGGCTGTAGGTTCCGCGTCCGCTATTTGCTTCACCGGCCGCGTTGCATGCTGTAGCGCTTCCCGCATGATTCCAGCCACCTTCTCGCAGGCCCTGCTTCGCGGCCTTCGCAGCCGGTGCCCGCGTTGCGGCGAGGGCTCCCTGTTTCGCAAGTGGCTCAAGCCGCGCACCGGTTGCCCCGTCTGCACGCTGGACCTGACGCCGCAGCGCGCCGACGACTTTCCCGCTTACATCGCGATGATCGTCACCGGTCACCTGATGGCGCCGCTGATCATCGCGCTTTCGGTGGATTTTGGACTTGGCCCCTGGGCGATGGTGGCGATCCTGGTGCCGCTGGCGATCGCGATGATGGTCGGCATGCTCCAGCCCGCGAAGGGAGCGGTGATCGCTACGCAGTGGTGGTTCGGCATGCACGGCTTCGTCAAGGAACGGTTGCCTGAGCTGGCCGAAGCCAAGGGCGCGGCCCAAAGCGGGGCCAAAGGCGGGGACGAGCAGGCGCAATGACCCTGACCGCCGAGCGCCTTGGCCGCTTCGCGCGGCATATCGTGCTGCCCGAAGTCGGCGGGGCCGGGCAGGTGGCGCTGAGCGAGGCGCATGTGGTGCTGGTCGGCTGCGGCGGGATCGGCAGTCCTGCGCTTCAGTATCTCGCCGCAGCCGGCATAGGCCGTCTTACCCTGGTGGACGATGACGTCGTCGACGTCAGCAACCTTCAGCGGCAGACGATTTATACGCCGTCGGATATCGGCAGGCCCAAGGCGGAAGCGGCAGCCGAATGGGTGCGGCGTTTTGATCTTGGCCTCGAGGTCGATTGGCATGTCGCGCGGCTCGGGGATCACAACGCGCACGACGTCCTCTCCGGCGCGGACCTCGTACTGGACGGCTGTGACAACTTCGCGACTCGGCTGCTCGTGTCAGATACCTGTGTGAAACTGGGCGTGCCGCTGACCACGGCGGCGATCGGGCGGTTCCAGGGGCAGGTGGCGAACTTCGCCGGGCATCTGGACGGGCAGGCCTGCTACCGCTGCTTCGTGGGCGATGCCTTCGATGCGGTGGACTGCGATACGTGCGCCGCCGACGGGGTGCTGGGGGCGATGGTCGGCATGGTCGGCACGTTCGCGGCGATGCATGCGATGCGGGTGCTGCTGGCGGGCCGCTCGGCGCTGGGCGAGCCGCAGTTCGGGACGCTGCACCTGATCGACGGGCTGGCGCCTTCGATGCGGCCCTTGAAGATCGCGCGCGATCCGGCGTGCCGGGGGTGTAATCCGGCGAGCTGCGCCTGACCCTTCGACAAGCTCAGGGTGAGCGGAGGTGGTGCAAGTCTCCCAATTCCGCTCAGGCTGCGCGGAGATGGTTTGAACCCTTCCGATCCCGCTCAGGCTGAGCTTGTCGAAGCCCCACGCGGCAGGGCGTTCCTTACCGGAGCAACACTTCCTCCACCCACGCCGGCACCACCTCCGTCGCCGGACCATGCCGCGCCTCGTCGAACCAGCGCGTGCCCTGCGAGGGTTCGAGGTTGAGTTCCAGCGTCGCGATGCCCGCCTGCCGCGCCTCGCGCACCAGGCCCGCCGCCGGGTAGACCGCGCCCGAAGTGCCGATCGACACGAACAAGTCCGCCTGTTCCAGCGCCGCGTAGATCGCGTCCATCTCGTAGGGCGTTTCGCCGAACCAGACGATGTCGGGGCGCAGCGCCGTCTTGCCGCATTCAGGGCAGGCGGGGCGGTCGATCAGCGGCCCGGTCCAGCGCGAGCGGGCGTCGCAGGCGGTGCACCAGACGCTCAGATGTTCGCCGTGCATGTGGAGCACCCGTTTCGCCCCGGCGCGCTCGTGGAGGTCGTCGACGTTCTGGGTGACGATGAGGAGATCGCCCTTCCATTCGCGGTCGAGCTTCGCCAGCGCGAGGTGCGCGGCGTTGGGCTGCTTGGTCTGGATCGCCGCGCGGCGCATGTCGTAGAAGCGCAGCACGAGGTCGGGATCGCGCGCGAAGGCCTCGGGCGTGGCGACGTCCTCCACCCGGTGCTGTTCCCACAGGCCGCCTTCGGAACGGAAGGTGTCGATGCCGCTCTCGGCGGAGACGCCCGCGCCGGTGAGGATGACGATGTTGCGGATTCCAGCCAAGAGTTCGTCTTTCGCGTCACCCTGAACTTGTTTCAGGGTCCATTGTGCGCCATTCGCAGCCCTGAGATTGGGGCACGATGGATGCTGAAACAAGTTCAGCATGACGTGCCGGCGGAGAATCGGACGTGGCACGAATCGGAATCATCGGCAGCCAGGGGCGCATGGGCCAGGCGATCGCGGCGGCCATCGCCGATGCGGGCGAGGATCTCGCGGGCGGCGTCGACAAGGACGGCGACGTTTCCGCCGTCGCGGCCAACGCCGATATCCTGATCGACTTTTCCAGCCCTTCGGCGCTTGAAGGCAACCTCGATGCCGCTATCGCCGCCAGGCTGCCGATCGTCATCGGCACCACCGGGCTGGAGGAGCGCCACCACTGGCTGATCGATTCGGCGGCCGGGCACATTCCCGTCCTGCAGACCGGCAACACCTCGCTCGGCGTCACCCTGCTCGCGCATCTGGTGCGCGAGGCGGCGACGCGGCTGGGCGAGGACTGGGACATCGAGATCGTCGAGACCCATCACCGCATGAAGGTGGACGCCCCCTCCGGCACCGCGCTGCTGCTGGGCGAGGCGGCCGCCGATGGGCGCGGCGTCGGGCTGGCGAACAGCGCGGTGCGCGGGCGCGACGGCATCACCGGCAAGCGCGAGGCGGGCACCATCGGCTTCGCGGCGCTGCGCGGCGGCTCGGTGGCGGGCGACCACACCGTCCACTTCCTGGCCGATAGCGAGCGTCTTTCGCTCTCGCACCTCGCCGAGAACCGGGGCATCTTCGCGCGTGGAGCGGTGAAGGCGGCGCAGTGGCTGCTGGCTCAGGGGCCGGGGCGCTACACGATGCCGCAGGTGCTGGGTCTTTGAAGAAGGCGGACGTCTTCGAATTCTTCCGGCGTCTGGCCGAGGCCAATCCCTCGCCCGAGACGGAGCTGGAATTCGGCAATACCTACCAGTTGCTCGTCGCCGTCACGCTCTCGGCGCAGGCGACCGACGTGGGCGTCAACAAGGCGACGCGCGCGCTGTTCGAGTATGTGAAGACGCCGCAGCAGATGGTGGACCTCGGCGAAGAGGGGCTGAAGCAGCACATCAAGACCATCGGCCTGTTCAACACCAAGGCCAAGAACGTCATCGCCCTCTCGCAGATCCTGGTGGACCGGCATGGCGGCGAGGTTCCGGCGGACCGCGATGCCATGGTCGAGCTGCCCGGCGTCGGCCGAAAGACCGCCAACGTGGTGATGAACTGCGCCTTCGGGGCCGAGACCTTCGCGGTCGACACGCACATCTTCCGCGTCGGCAACCGCACGGGGCTCGCCAAGGGCAAGACGCCGCTGGCGGTGGAGAAGCAACTCGAGAAGAAGGTGCCGCAGCCGTTCCGGGTCGGCGCGCATCACTGGCTGATCCTGCACGGCCGCTATATCTGCAAGGCGCGTACACCCGAATGCTGGCGCTGCCCCGAGGTGGACCTCTGCGCCTTCAAGGACAAGGTGCTCGATCGCGGCGCGAGAAAGGCTGCGGCGTGACGGCTCCGTCCTCTTGACGAAGGCGGCGTTCGGGGAGCCAATGGGCCTCGCCGGACGTTCGCTGAGCGAGAGGATAAGCCGATGAAAAACCCTGCCGTTCTGCTGATAGCCGCGCTCGCGGTCACCGCCTGCTCGCAGGAAGGCCCGGGCGAGGCACCGCCCGTGTCGCCTGCCGCCGAGGTGATCGGCAAGGCGCAGGACTGCCTGTCGCTCACCCGCTTCAACCAGACGCGCATCCGCGACGACTACACCATCGATTTCGTCGGCGGCGCGGGTCGACAGGTCTGGCGGGTGACGTTGCCGAACCGATGCAGCGGGTTGAAGTCGGCGGGGACGTTCACGTATGAGACCTGGCTGTCGCAGCTGTGCCGGCAGGACATCATCTATCCGTTGCAGCAGATCGGCGGATCGTGGCAGCGCATGGGCGGCTGCGGCATGGGACCGTTCGTGCCGGTGAAGCTGGCCCCTTGATTCGTCATTGCGAGCGTAGCGAAGCAATCCAGGGCAGTACCAAACCGCCCTGGATTGCTTCGCTACGCTCGCAATGACGAGGGTGGGAATTACCCCTCGTACTGCTCCGGATCGATGTTGAGCCCGCGCCGGCCATCGGCGACGGTGTGGCTCGGCGAATGCAGCACTTCCGCATCGGGGTCCGTCAGCGGCTGCAGCATGCCTTCCGAGCGCGTGATCACCGCCGTCGCCACTGCGTTGCCCACCACGTTGGTGGCCGAGCGGCCCATGTCGAGGAAGGTGTCCACGCCCAGCAACAGGGCGATGCCCTCCACCGGCAGGCCGAACTGCGTGAGCGTCGCGGCGATCACCACGAGGCTGGCGCGCGGCACCCCGGCGATGCCCTTGGAGCTGACCATCAGCGTCAGCAGCATCAGGATCTGCGTCATCACCGGCACATGGATGCCGTAAGCCTGCGCGATGAACATCGACGCGAAGGTCATGTAGATCATCGAGCCGTCGAGGTTGAAGCTGTAACCCAGCGGCAGGATGAAGCCCGAGATGCGGCGCGGCACGCCGAAGCGGTCGAGCTGCTCGAACAGCTTGGGTAGGCTCGCCTCCGACGAGGCGGTGGAGAACGAGAGCAGCAGCGGCTCGCGGATGTAGCGGAACAGCGTGACCACCCGCTTGCCCAGGAACAGGCCGCCGGCGCAGAACAGCAGCACCCACAGCAGGCCCATGGCGAGGTAGAACTCGCTGACCAGCACGCCGTAGGTCACGATGATACCGAGGCCCCGCGTGCCGATCACCGCCGCCAGCGCGCCGAACACCGCGAAGGGGGCGAAGCGCATCACGTAGCCGGTGATCTGCAGCATCAGCTCGGACAGCGCCTCGGCGCCGCGCACGATCGGCGCGCCGCGCGTCCCGATGGCGGTGAGGCCGACGCCGACGAAGACCGAGAAGACCAGGATCTGCAGGATGTGGTTCTGCGCCATCGCCTCGAACGGGCTGGCGGGGAAGATCTCGAGGATGAAGTGGCGCAGCGTCAACTCGCCCATCTCGAGGTCGCCGATGTCGGTCCCGGTCTCCAGTCCGACGCCGACGCCGGGCTGGAACAGGTTGACGAGGATCAGCCCGAGGCCGAGCGAGACGAGGCTGGCGGTGATGAACCAGGCCAGCGCCTTGCCGCCGATGCGGCCGAGCGCGGTGCTGTCGCCCATGCCGGCGATGCCCGTCACGATGGTCGCGAAGACCAGCGGGGCGAGGATCATCTTGATGAGCTTCAGGAAGACGTCGGGCAGCAGCCGGAAATGATCGGCCCATTCGGCCAGGCGCGGGTCATCGGCGGGGATGCTCGCGTGGAGCACCCAGCCGGTGGCGATGCCCAGCACCATGCCGATCAGAATGTAGAGCGTCAGGCGCCTGCCCATGAATACCTCGCAATGAAATTGCGGGCGAACCTAACATCATGACCCGGGGGGTCAACGAGGGGGCCGGCGATTTGCCCGGATGGGTGGGGGGGCGCGGCGCGGGATAAAGGTGGATGCACCCCCCTGTCGCTCTTCCCCCGTCACCCTGAACTTGTTTCAGGGTTCATCGGGCAGCATAATCCGGTCGGTCGCGTCGCCACCGGCACTGTCGGTTTGCACGTTCCGCGCGCCGGGCTATCAGCACAATGGACCCTGAAACAAGTTCAGGGTGACGGGGCTTTGGGACAGGGGCAGGGGAGGAGCGACAGCAAACAGCGAGCGGGGTCGCAGCCGGGTGGCGCCTCCCCGGCGGGACTATCCCGCCAGCGCGGCCAGCGTCACCCGGCGGTAGATGCGCACCAGCGCTTCCAGGTCGGCCACCGCCACGGCCTCGTCGCGCTTGTGCATGGTCGCGTTGCACAGGCCGAACTCGATCACCGGCGCCACGTCCTTGAGGAAGCGGGCGTCCGAGGTGCCGCCGCTGGTCGACAGTTCCGGCTCCACCCCGGTCTCGGCGCGGATCGCCTCGGCCAGCATGTCCGAGAACGCGCCCGGCTGGGTCAGGAACGCCTCTCCCGAGATCACCGGGCGGGCCGTGCCGCCGTGGCGCTCGGCGATCGCGGCGACGCGGGCGGCGAGGCCTTCGCCGGTATGCAGGTCGTTGAAGCGGATCGAGATGCGCGCGCTTGCCCGGGCCGGGATCACGTTGGTCGCCGGGTTGCCGCAGGCAAGGTCGGTGATCTCGATGTTGCTCGCCTGGAACCAGTCGGTCCCCTCGTCGAGGACGATGGCGTCCAGTTCGGCGAGGATCGCCACCAGCTTGGTGATCGGGTTGTCGGCCAGGTGCGGGTAGGCGACGTGGCCCTGCACGCCGTCCACGTCGAGCCAGATGTTGACCGAACCGCGCCGGCCGACCTTCATCATGTCGCCCAGCCGGTTCACCGAGGTCGGCTCGCCGACGAGGCAGAGGTCGGGAATCTCGCCCTTCTCGCGCATCAGATCGATCAGCGCGACGGTGCCGAAGCGCGCGGGGCCTTCCTCGTCGCCGGTGATGATGAAGCTGACCGTCCCCGCCTCGGCCGGGATCTGTGCCGCCGCCGCGACCATCGCCGCGATCGAGCCCTTCATGTCCACCGCGCCGCGTCCGTAGAGCAGTTCCTGGCCCTCGGGGCCGCGCCGCTCGGGCAGGAACGGCGCGCTGGTCCAGCCTTCGCCCGGCGGCACCACGTCGAGGTGGCCAGCGAACGCGAAGTGGCGCGAACCCTCCGGGCCCCGGCGCACCGCGAAGAGGTTCTCGACCGGACCGTCCGGCGCCTCACCCGCGACGAAGCGGGTCACTTCGAAGCCGAGCGGGGCGAGCTGGCCTTCGAGGCAGTCGAACACCATGCCGGTGGCGGGGGTGACGCTGGGGCAGGCGATCAGCGCCTCGGCGAGATCGGCGACGCTTGCGGTGGTGGGAGCGGTCTGGGACATAGGCGCAGCGCCATCGCAGAAAAGGCGCGCCATGACCATAGGTGACACCCGTGCCCAAGCTCGACATCGAGGCGATTCCCCAAGCCAACCGCACCGGCTATCCGGCGCCCTTCGACGCGGCGGTGGAAGGACGCTGGTGGCGCCGCCTCGCCCCCGCCGGCGGGTTGACGCAGATGGGCGCGAGCCATGTCGTCCTGAAGCCCGGCGCGTGGTCGAGCCAGCGCCACTGGCACGACGACGAGGACGAGCTGCTGGTCATGCTCACCGGCGAGGCGGTGCTGGTGGAGGATGGCGGCAGGACGATCCTGCGCCCCGGCGACGTCTGCGCCTGGGCCAAGGGCGTGCGCGACGGCCACCACCTCATCAACGAGAGCGATGCCGACTGCACCTTCATCGCGATCAGCGCGGGCGATCCCGGCGGCAGCGGCGCCTATTCCGACATCGACATGCAGTTCGACGGCGAGGGCTATTTCCACAAGGACGGTACGCCCTATCCGACCGGACGGATGCGCTGATGCTCTGGAATTCGGGGCTTTCCTGTCCCATATCCACCGCCAAAGGAGAGCCTTTCGCGATGACCGACAAGATCCACCTCACCGATGCCGAATGGCGCGAGAAGCTGACGCCCGAGCAGTACCATGTCCTGCGCCAGGCCGGCACTGAGCGCGCCTTCACCGGCAAGTACGACGGCAACAAGCAGGAAGGCACCTACTTCTGCGCCGGCTGCGGCGCGCCGCTGTTCGAATCCGACGACAAGTTCAATTCCGGCTGCGGCTGGCCCAGCTACACCGCGCCGATCGACGAGGCCGCGATCGACGAGCACCGCGACACCTCGCACGGAATGATCCGCACCGAAGTCACCTGCGCCCGGTGCGAGGGCCATCTCGGCCATGTCTTCCCCGATGGTCCGGCGCCGACCGGGCTGCGCTACTGCATCAACAGCGCCTCGCTCGATTTCGAGCCGAAGGACTGAGGGGAATCGGCTCCCCGTCTGCCGAAATGCAGGTGGGGAGGATTTCCCATGCAATCGCGGTCTTGCGTGTTCACCTCGGGTTACAAATCGTCATGCAAGGTGTAGGAGCGACCCGACACTTTCGTCCTTACTGGGGTTTGCATCCTACCCATGGCCAAGAATTCCGGCCCCCAAGGCTCCCGGCAAAGCTCCGGGGGCGGCCGCTCGCCCCGCGGCGCATCGGCTGACAGGAAACCCCTCTGGCGCCGCATCATGCGCGGGCTGCTGATCTGGAGCGGCGCGCTGGCGCTGCTGGGCGTGATCTTCCTGGGTACCGCCGTGTTCTTCACGATGCGCGAACTGCCCGACTATTCCGCGCTCAAGAGCAGCCAGAACGGCCAGATGATCGTCGTGCGCGCGCGCGACGGGCGCGAACTCGTCTCGCTGGGCCCAAGCTACGGCAAGTGGCTGCCCTATGACCAGATTCCCGCGATCATGCGCGATGCCATCGTCTCGGTCGAGGATCGCCGCTTCCGCGAGCATCCCGGCATCGACGTGCTCGGCCTCGGCCGCGCGGTCTACATGTCGGTCACCACTGACAGCCGCGCCAAGGCGACCTCGACGCTGACCCAGCAGCTGGCGCGCAACATCTTCCTCACCAACACCCGCTCGTGGACCCGCAAGGCGCGCGAGATGGTGCTGGCGCTGGCGCTGGAGCGCAAGTTCAGCAAGGACCAGATCCTCGAACTCTACCTCAACAAGGTCTACTTCGGCGGCGGCGCCTATGGCATCGACGCGGCCAGCCGCAAGTTCTTCGGCCACCCCGCCACGGAACTGTCGACCGCCGAATCGGCGATCATCGCCGGGCTGGTGAAGGCGCCGTCGAACTATTCGCCCACCGCCGACGTCGAGGCCGCCAAGGGCCGCGGCAAGGTCGTGCTCGGGCTGATGGCGCGTGAAGGCGTGATCTCGCAGGCCGAGGCGGACAGCGTGGACTTCTCGCAAGTCGCGGTGGCCAAGGAAAAGGGCCAGAACTCGGTCCGCTACTTCACCGACTGGGCTCTGCCGCAGCTCGACATGCTGCTGCCCGAGAACAACGAGCCGATCGAGGTCTGGACCACGCTCGACGTCGGCATGCAGGACGCGGCGACGAAGGCGATCGACAGGAACGTGCCGGCAGGCGCGCAAGGCGCGCTCGTCAGCCTCGATCGCGACGGCGCGGTGCTGGCGATGGTCGGCGGCACCGACTACGTGAACTCGAACTACAACCGCGCCACTTCGGCGCTGCGCCAGCCGGGTTCGGCGTGGAAGCTGTTCGTCTACCTCTCGGCGCTGGAGGCGGGCTACACCCCCGACGACCGCGTCGTGGACGAGCCGGTGACGATCCAGGGCTGGAGCCCGCAGAACGACGGCCGCAACTTCGCCGGCCAGATCGACGTGCGCACCGCCTTCGCCTACTCCAAGAACACCATCGCCGCGCAGCTGGGCAACGAGGTCGGCTTCGGCACCGTCGCCAGCATGGCCAAGCGCTTCGGCATCACGAGCGAGATCAACACCAAGCCGGCGATGGTGCTGGGCACGTCCGAAGTGCGGGTGATCGACATGACGCGCGCCTTCGCGGCGGTCTCGGCCGGCGGCACTTCGGTGGAGCCTTACGGCATCACCAAGGTCACCACGACTTCGGGCGAGCTGCTCTACCAGCACAAGTCGGTGCAGGGCCAGGTGCTGGTGCCGCATTACGTGGCGGCGGGGATCACCGACCTGCTGCAGACGGCGGTGGCGATCGGCACGGGCCGCGCCGCACAGATCGGCCGTCCGGTGGCGGGCAAGACCGGCACCACCAGTTCGAACAAGGACGGCTGGTTCCTCGGCTTTTCCAGCGGGGTCACCACCGGCGTGTGGATGGGCCGCGACGATGCCAAGCGAGTCGCGGGCCTGTCCGGCGGCCATGCGCCGGCGCGGGCGTTCTCGGACTACATGAAGGTCGCCGTCGCCAAGCGCCCGGTCGAGCAGTTCGATACCCAGCTCAAGCTGCCCGAATGGCAGCTGGAGCCGGACGACGAGCAGATGCAGGGTAACCCCGAGGACTATTACTACACCGACGAGAACGGCAACCTCGTGCGGCCTGACGGCAGCACGCCCGACCAGCCGCCTTATGGCGCCGGTGTGCCGGGCCAGGGTCCGCAGCAGGGCGCGCAGCCGGGGGCGGGCGGCATGGTCCCGCCCGACTACGGCCCGCAGGGCGCGGCGCCGGGCGCGCCGCCGGCCGCCGGCAACGATTTCCTCGACCGCGCGACCGGGCGGGCCTCCGGGCGCCCCGAGGATCCGGGCCTGCGTCCGGGCCAGGGCACGAACGTCCCCCGCGTCGTGCCGACCCGCGTTCCCCCCACACCGCAGCCATAAATTCCTCCCCCTGCGGGGGAGGGGGACCATGCGCAGCATGGTGGAGGGGCACGCGGCAGATCGCGGATGCTGGAAGGACAGCGCTTTTTCCGTGGGCGCGCAGAGGGGGGCGTGCGCATCGCCGAGGGTGCCCCTCCACCACCCTGCGGGTGGTCCCCCTCCCCGTTCCGGGGAGGAACTGAACTGCGCATATGGCAATGCCCGCTGGCGAGTGCGGGCCTAACGCCGGGGGAGGATCAACGCATCCGAGAACATCGGGTCGGCGCCGGGAGCGTCCAAGCTGGGACGCGGGGGTTTGTTTTCCACCTGCTCTGGCGAGCGGCCGGGTAGCGGTGGTCAGCCCGGCTCGACCTGCATTCCATCGAAGTGTCCCATGTGGCCGTCTGTTAGGGCTCGCAGCGTTATCAGCCGATGGCTATCCGGCGGGGCCTTCCAATGTCCTGCCGTGTGTCGCAGGAACGTATGGACGACGCTTTCCAGTAGCTCGGGGGCACTTCGGGTCTTCGAACGGACGCGTGGTTTGCGCGATCGCGGCTAAAACCGCATCCCGGCCCACGACGCCGACCCGATACACCGAAGCGACGTGTACCTCGTCACTCCGGATGCTGGGGCATATATCCTATTTGGTTATAAATGTCAACGCCCCGTCGCCCCCGCCCCATACGAAACGCCCGCCGGATCGCTCCGGCGGGCGTTTCGTTTTCAGTCTGGGTCCGTATCAGCGCAGGCGCACCGGCACGAACGTCGCCTGCTGGCCGCGCGGTTGGACGCGCAGGAGCAGGGCGGTGCGACCTTCCGCCTTGGCGGCGTTGATCGCGGCGGTCAGGTCGGCCGCGGTGAGCACCGGGCGGTTACCCGCCTGCAGGATGATGAAGCCGCGCTGGAAGCCCTTCTGGCCGGCATCCGAGCTGGGATCGACGGCGACGATGACCACGCCCTTGGTCCCGTCCGCCGCGCCGAGCTGGCGGGCGATGGTCGAGGTCAGCGGGGTCACGGTCAGGCCCAGGGCGTTCTCGATCACGCCCTTCTGCTGCTGCGGTGCCGGGTTGTTGAAGGCGTCGTCGTCCTGGTCCTGGCTGGGATCGAACGACTGCGACAGCTCGTCCTCGCTCGGGCGCTTGGCGACCATGGCGGTGAGGGTCTGGCGCTTGCCGCCGCGGATGACTTCGACCGGGATGCGGGCGCCGGGCGCGGTGTTGGCGACGATGTAGGAGAGCGTCTGGTCCTTGGTGACTTCCTTGTTGTCGACCTTGACCACCACGTCGCCCGCCTGCAGGCCCGCCTTGGCGGCCGGACCGTCAGGCTCGACGAGCTGGATGAACTCGCCCTTGTTGTGCTCGATCCCCAGCGAATCGGCGAGATCCTCGTTGATCTGCTGGATGCGCACGCCCAGGTAGCCGCGCTCGATCGTCTCGCCCTTGATGAGCTTCTGGACGAGCGGGGCGGCGGTTTCGGCCGGAATGGCGAAGCCGATACCGACGCTGCCGCCGGTGGGCGAGAAGATCGCGTTGTTGATGCCGATCACCTGCCCGTTCATGTCGAACATCGGGCCGCCCGAGTTGCCCCGGTTGATCGCCGCGTCGGTCTGCAGGTAGCGGTCGTAGGCGCCGCTGGTGCCGGTGCTGCGGTAGACCGCCGAGACGATCCCCGCCGTCACCGTTCCGCCCAGGCCGAACGGGTTGCCGATGGCGATGATCCAGTCGCCGACCCGCGCCTTGCGGCTGTCGCCGAACTTGACGAAGGGCAGCGCCTTGCCGGCATCGATCTTGAGCACCGCGAGATCCGATGCGGCGTCCTTGCCGATCAGCTTGGCGGGATACTCGGTCCCGTCGGGCATAGTGACGGTGATCGATTCGACCTGTCCCTTGCCCTCGGCGGTGATGACGTGATTGTTGGTCACCACGTAGCCGTCGGCCGAGACGATGAAGCCCGAGCCGAGCGACTGCGCCTCACGCGTTTGCGGCGCGGCGCCGCCACCGCCCTGTCCGCCGAACAGCCCCTCGAACGGGGTGCCGGCGAAGGGATTGCCGCCGCTGCCGGCGACCTGCACCTTCTGGCGGGTCGAGATGTTGACGACGGCGGGCTGGAGCTGCGCCGTCAGGTCGGCGAAGCCCGAGGGCGCGCCGGCACGCGGCACCACCCTGGAGATTTCGCTGGCCTCGTTCTGGGCCACCTGCGCGCCTGCGGGGTAGCCGGTGACGAGTGATGCGGTCATGCCTCCCAGAAGGAGTGCAGTGGTCAGTCCATAAGCATATCGCACTGGCTTCACGTCCTTTGATTCCTCCGTTTCGGCGACTGGCGCCGGATCCGACAATAACCCCGGGTCGTTTTCACGCTCCAGGAGCTTAACCGGATTTGAATGATGCGGAAATCCGCCACTTCTACGCAATTTTGGCCGTCAACCTGGGAGGGGCAACGACCGAAACCGCTCACGGCTCCCGGAAATGATTCAGATAGGCGTTGTCCGGCGAGAGCAGGATCGTCTTGGCGCCGCTCGGGTTGCCGGGCTGGCCCTTGCCGAACGACACCGCGTAGCTCTGCATCGCGCGGTAGAAGTCGTAGAACTGCGCGTCCTTGCCGAAGCTTGCGGCGTAGATGCCGGCGGCCTGGGCCTCGGCCTCGGCGCGGATGATCTGCGCGTCGCGCTGTCCTTGCGCGGCGATCGTCTTCGCCTCTTCCTGGCGGCCCGCCTCCATCCGCACGAAGGCGGCGGCCAGCGCACCCTCGGGCAGGTCGGCGCGCTTGATGCGCACGTCCACCACCTGGGCGCCGTATTCGTGCGCCTCGGCATCGAGCAGCTTGCGGATGTTCTCCATCGCCGCGCCGCGTTCCGCCGTCAGCAGCGACTGGAAGGTGCGCTTGCCCAGTTCCTGGCGCACGACCGAGGAGAGGATCGGCTCAAGCTGCTGGGTCACCCGCTCGCTGGTGCCGGCGGAGCGGACCATCCGCACCGGATCGACGATGCGGTAGCGCGCATAGGCATCCACGTTCAGCCGCTGCTGGTCGGTGGAAAGCACCTGCTGCTGCTGCATGTCCACCGAGAGCAGGCGCTTGTCGATGCGGATCACCTGCTCGACCAGCGGGATGCGGAAATGGACGCCGGCGCCGGTCTGGCCATAGGCGGCGTTGGCCACGAAGGGGTTGTAGACGCGCACCGGACGGCCGGTCTGGACGACCACCGCCTGCTCGTCCTCGGGCACCACGATCGTGCTCATCATCAGGCCGGCGACGACGACGCCGGCCGCGATCCAGGCGGCCTTGTAGTCCTGCCACAGGTTCATCGGGCTGCTCATCACTGGCCTCCCGTGCTGGTCGGCGCGCTGACCGATGCGTCGGGGGAGGGCGCGGCGCGGCGCTGCATCTCGGGCAGCGGCAGGACGGTGTTGACGCCCTTTTCGCCGACCACTGTGTCGTTATCGCGCAGCACGCGTTCCATCGTCTCGTAGTACATGCGGCGCTTGGTCACTTCCGGGGCAAGCTTGTATTCGGCGTAGACCTTGTCGAACGAACTGGCGTCGCCCTGCGCGCGGGCGATCACCTGCTGCGCCCAGGCGCGCGCCTCGGAACGGTCGCGCTCGGCTTCCTGCTGGGCGACGTTGACGTTGTCGAACGCGCCCTTGGTCTTGGCCGGCGGATCGGCCTTCTTGATCTCGACGCCCTGCACCGCGACGCCCGACTGGTAGAAGTCGAGGATGCGCTGCATGCGCTCGCGCACGTCCTGCTCGACCTGGGCGCGGCCCGCGCCGGACAGCGCCTGGCCGAGCGAGACTTGCGCGATCGAGGCGCGCATCGCCGCCTCGGCCACTTCGCGCACGGTCTCCTTGGGATCGGCGAGGCGGAAGGTGTAGTTCTTCAGATCCTTGATGTTCCAGCGGACCAGGTAGCTGAGATCGACCAGGCTCTTGTCGCTGGTCAGCATCAGCTTCTCGTTCTCGTTGTCGGGGATCATGTCCACCGTGAACGAGCTGACGTCGACCACGTCGATCTGCTCGATCGGCCAGGGCAGGGTGAGGTTCACGCCCGAATCGACGGTGCGCGAATACTGGCCGAGCGTGGTGACGACGCCCTGTTCCTTGGGGCCGAGCATGTGCACGCTGGAAAAGCCGAGCACCACCAGCACGGCCACGCCGATGCCGAGCGGCAGCCACGACTTGCCGTCCGGGCGCTGCGGGAAGTTGGGGAAGCCGCCGGGGCCGCGCGGACCGCCGCCGCCGGTGCGGCGCTGCTCGCCGCGGCCACGGAAGATGTCCTCGATGCTGGCCGAGCGGCGCGGCGGCGCGCCCTCTCCGCTGGGCAGCCAGGGGTTGCGCGGGCCCTTCCGGTCGGGGGCCCGGTCGGGCGAAGGCTCGGCGCCTTCGGCTCCGGGCTCGCCGGAGCTGTCGCCGCCGCCATTGCTGCCGCCGTCGTTTCCGCCGCCATTGCCCCAAGGGCTATTGGGCCCCGCCATAGCGGAAATTCCTGGTTCCTCCCCCGGCAACGGATGCGACGTTGGGCCGGGCGTGTCTGCGCCACCGATAGCTTTCATGGGGCTATCTATAAGTACCCCTCGGCCAAATAACAGTGCCTCTCTTGCCCTTTTTCCCCGCGTACGCCACCTGAGCGGCGAACGCCGGGTGACAGACGGGCATGATGCGTGGGCCGGAAACGAGCCGGCAATCGACTGGAGACAAGTGTGAGCAGCGCGGGCAGCAGTGGAGCGGGAACCGAAGGCGACGACCTGAAGGCACTCCTGGGGTCCGAGGCGGTCAAACGGCTGCAGTCGCTGCGCGCGGCCGAGGACCGTGCGACGCTGGTGCTCGACGCCACCGGCCTCGACGCTGCCGCGCGCGCCGCGCTGGAAGCCGAGGTGCGCGAGGCGCTTGCCGGCAGGGTCGGCGACGTGCGGGTGGCGATGATGGCCGACAAGGCGGACGTCCCGGCCAGGCCCGCGGCTCCGAAGGGCCCGCTCATCCTCGCGGTGGGATCGGGCAAGGGCGGGGTCGGCAAGTCCACCCTTTCGGCCAATCTGGCGGTGGCGCTGGCGCGGATGGGGCGGCGCGTCGGCCTCGTCGATGCGGACATCTACGGCCCCTCGCAGGCCCGGCTGCTCGGCACCGAGGGCCAGCGCGCCACGGCGCACGAGGGGCGGCTGGTGCCGGTCGAGAGCCGCTGGGGCGTGCCCGCGCTGTCGATGGCGCACCTCTCCGCCTCCGGACAGGCGATCGCCTGGCGCGGGCCCAAGATCTCGGGCGCGCTGCTGCAACTGGTCGAGGGCCACTGGGACGGCGCCGAAGTGCTGGTGGTGGACCTGCCGCCCGGCACCGGCGACGTCCAGCTGACGATGCTGCAGCGCTGCAAGCCGGCGGGCGCGGTGATCGTCTCGACCCCGCAGGATCTCGCGCTGATCGACGCGACGCGCGCGGTGGAGCTGTTCACCAAGGGCGGCGTGCCGATCGTCGGCGTGGTCGAGAACATGGCGGGCTATGCCTGCCCCCACTGCGGCGAAGTCAGCGATCCGTTCGGTTGCGGCGGCGCCGAGGCCTCGGCGCAGGAGATGGGCGTGCCGTTCCTCGGCCGCATTCCGCTCGACATCGCGATCCGGCGCGAAGGCGATGCCGGCACCCCGACCGCCGCCGGCACCGGCCCGCAGGCGGAGGCGTTCACGGCGCTCGCCGCGCAAGTCGCCGCCTGGCTGGATGCCCGGCTCCATGCGACGCCAGCGGATAGCCGGGCCTGATGGCGGTCACCCGTCGCAGCGTGCTGGTCGGTGTACTGGCGGGCGGCGGGCTGGCGCTCGGCTACATGCTGCGCCCGCGCAGCTATCCGCAGCCGCTGGAGCCGCGCGAGGGTGAGTTCGCCTACGACGCCTGGATCCGCATCGGGCAGGGCGGGGTCGTCACCGTCTCGGTCCCGCAAGTCGAGATGGGACAGGGCGTCACCACCCTGATCCCGCAGATCGTCGCGCACGAACTCGGCGCCGACTGGCGGCAGGTGGCGGTGGAGCCTGCCCCGGTCAGCCCGGCTTACGCGAACCTCGCGCTGGCGGCGAAGTGGGCGCCGCTGTGGCTGCCGACCTGGATGCCGCTGCTGCCCTCTCTGGCGGACGAACCCGGCGACCTGCTCACCCGCCGCTGGGCCGAGGGGCGCAGTTTCACCGTCACCGCCGACGGCACCGAACTCGCCGCCTACGAGGCCGCCGCCCGCGCCGCCGCCGCCTCTGCCCGCGCGATGCTGACGCAGGCCGCCGCCGCGCGCTGGGGCGTGGCCTGGGAGGAATGCGAGGCGAAGGACGGCTTCATCGTCCATGAGGGCAAGCGGCTCCCCTTCGGCCCGCTGGCCGAGGAAGCGGCGCGCTATTCCCCGCCCTCGACGCCGCCGCTTCGGGCCGAGCCGATGGCCGAGCGGCCCGGCGAATTCCCGCCCGGCGCGGCCTTGCGCTACCCGCGCCTCGACCTGCCCTCCAAGGTGGACGGATCGTGGACTTTCGCGGGCGACGTGCGCCTGCCCGACATGGTCTTCGCGGCGATCCGCCACGGCCCGCTGGCGCGCAAGGCGTTCCAGTCCGATCTCGACGAAGGCGCGGCCAGGGACATGCTGGGCTTCCTGCGCACCGTGCGCAGTCCCGCAGGCGCGGGCGAGGACGGCACCGCCTGGATCGCCGCCGTCGCCACCGACGGCTGGACCGCCGAGCAGGCGCTCACCCGCATGGAACCGGGCTTCCGCGCCGCCGCCGGGGCCGAATCCGACGCCGTGGACATGGCCATGGACGAGGCGCTGCACGGCGCGCGGGCCCACCGCATCCATGCAGCGGGCGACGCTTCGCAAGTGAAGAACCGCCTGCCGGTCCAGATCGGCTACGAGGTCGCCCCCGCGCTCCACGTCACGGTGGAGACCGCCGCCGCCACCGCCTGGCTGCATGATGGCAGGCTCGAACTCTGGGTGGGCACGCAGGCGCCGCAGGCCACGCGCGAGGCCGTTGCCCGCGCGCTGGGGATGAACTTGCGCGATGTCGTGCTCTATCCGCTGGGCATCGGCGGCAGCTTCGACCGCCGCCTCGAATTCGGCCATGCGGTGGAGGCGGCGCTGATCGCGCGCGAGGTCGGCAAGCCGGTCCAGCTCGCCTGGTCCCGGCGCGAGGAATTCCGCGCCGGCCTGCCGCGCGCGCCGGTGCTGGCGGTCATGGCGGCGCGGCCCGATGCCGAGGGCAACATCGCCGGCTGGCGCGCGCGCATCGCCGTCCCCGCCACCGCGCGCGAATTCGGCCGCCGCGTGCTCGGCGGCGACACCCCGTTCGCGGCGCTCGAAGCAGTGGCGGGCGATGCCGATCCGATGGCGCTCGAAGGCGCGGTGCCGCCTTACGCGATCCCGAACCTCGCGATCGACCATGTTCCGGTGCGGATCGGCCTGCCGACCGCACGCATGCGCGGCAACGCCCACGGCTGGACCGCCTTCTTCAACGAGAGCTTCGTCGACGAACTGGCGCACAAGGCGGGGCGCGAGCCCTTGTCCTACCGCATGGCGATGCTCGGCCAGGATCCGCGCCTCGCCGCCTGCCTGCAGCGCGTCGCGGCGCTGGCGCAATGGGGCGGCGGTAGCGACGCCAGCGGGCAGGGGCTTGCCTGCCATGTCATCGGGCCGGAAGGTCGCAGGGGCCGCATCGCCGTGATCGCCGGCGCCCGGCGCGAGGCCGATGGCGTGCGCGTCGATCGCCTGAGCGCGGTTGCCGACGTGGGCCGCATCGTCAATCTCGATATCGCCCGCCAGCAGGTCGAGGGCGGGCTGGTGTTCGGCCTCGGCCTCGCGCTCGGCTGCTCGGTGCGCTATGCCGGGGGGCGCCCCGACAACGAAAGCCTCGCCACGATGGGCCTGCCGACGCTCGCCGAGTGCCCCGCGATCGACGTCGAATTCATCGAGAGCGGCGAGGAGCCAGCCGATCCCGGCGAACTGGGCGTCGCCGCCGTCGCCCCCGCGCTTGCCAACGCGCTCTTTTCGGCGACGGGCCTGCGCCTGCGCCGCCTGCCCTTCTTTGCCGAGGACATATGATGCCCGATCGATTTCCAGCCTCCAGGGTCGGCGTCCTGCTCGTCAACCTCGGCACTCCCGATGCGCCGACGCCGGCGGCGGTGCGCCGTTATCTCGCCGAATTCCTCTCCGATCGCCGCGTGGTGGAAATCCCGCCGATCGCCTGGAAGCCGATCCTGCACGGTGTGATCCTGCGCACCCGTCCGGCCAAGTCCGCCCATGCCTATAGCCAGGTCTGGACGCCGGAAGGCTCGCCGCTCGCCGCGATCACCGCCGCGCAGGCGCGCGCGCTGCAGGCGGCGCTGGGCGATGCGGCCCGGGTCGACTGGGCGATGCGCTACGGCAATCCGGCGATCCCCGTGCGGCTGCAGGCGATGAAGGACGCCGGGTGCGACCGCGTCCTCGTCGCCCCGCTCTATCCGCAGTACTGCGCCGCCACGACCGCCTCGGTGATGGACAAGCTGGGCGAAGCGCTGGGCGCGATGCGCTGGCAGCCCGCGCTGCGCACCCTGCCGCCCTATTACGACGACCCTGCCTACATCGCCGCGCTGGAGGCGGACGTGGTCGCGCAAGTGGCGGCGCTGGACTTCACGCCCGAACTGCTGCTGCTGTCCTACCACGGCATGCCCGAGCGCACGCGCCAGCTCGGCGATCCCTATCACGACCATTGCCGCGAAACCTCGCGCCTGCTGGCCGAGCGGCTGGCCGCGCGCCTCCCCCGCTTGCGCATCGAAACCAGCTTCCAGTCCCGCTTCGGCCGCGCGAAGTGGCTCGAACCCGCGACCGAGACGGTGCTGGCGGCAGAGGCGAAAGCCGGCACCCGCCGCATCGCCGTGCTCGCTCCGGGCTTCTCCGCCGACTGCGTGGAGACGCTGGAGGAACTCGCCATCCGGGGCCGCGAGGTCTTCGTCGAGGCGGGAGGGGAAAGGCTCGCGGTACTGGCCTGCCTGAACGACCGGGCGCCGGGCATGGCGATGCTCGAAACCCTCGTGCGGCGCGAGCTTTCGGGCTGGGTTGCAGCAATTTAACTGTCCGGCGGCGGCGGTCTGTTCCAATTCTGTTCCCGGCTAGAGGGAAGGACTTGGATCATGCGCGACGCGGACTTTCTCCGGCCCGATTTTGCCTATGGCGGCGGGGCGACATCACCGGTGGGGCGCGGCGGACCGGGCCCCGGCCTGTCCATCTACGCCAACCGCGCCCACTTGCGCGCCAGCCTGAGGGAGGATGCCGAGGCTGCCGGTATGCGCCTCGTCGCGGCGGCGCCGCTGGCCGATCTCGTCACGCTGGGGGAGAACCTGGCACAGGCCCGGCTTGCCGAGGTGATCCTCGTCGATTGCCCTCAGGTCGATGCCGGGGTGCTGGCGGCGCTCGCCCGGCTGGACATGCGCGCGGCGAGCGGGACGATGCGGCTGATCGTCTCGACCGGGGTGGAGGCGCTGGACGATGTCTTCGCCTGCATGGACCAGTCCTCGCCGGTGCTGCTGGTCGATCCCGACCGGGCCGAGCGTGTCCTGGCGCTTGGCCGGGTGCTGGCGGCGATGCCTGCAGGTGGAGGGGCGGGCGGCGTACGCGAACTCTCCGACGACGATCGCCTGATGCTGGTGCGGCTGACCGAGCAGGTCGGCCAGATCGCCGGGCGGATCGACCGGCTCGATCTTGGCGCCGCCGGGCCTCGACCTGCCCCGCCGGCCAAGGCGCCGCCGCCATTGCTGCCGGGCGGCCCGGCAACCCCGGCGCAATTGCCCGATGCGCGGCTGGTGCGGCGCATCATCCGTCAGCGCCAGTTGCGTGGGCGCTTCCTCGACAACGATCTGTTCGCCGATCCCGCCTGGGACATGCTGCTCGATCTCACCGCCTCGCGGCTGGAGGGCAAGCGCGTCTCGGTCACTTCGCTGTGCATCGCCGCCGGGGTGCCGCCGACAACGGCGCTGCGCTGGATCGGCCAGATGGTCGACGCGGGGCTGTTCGTGCGCCTGAGCGACGGCACCGACAAGCGCCGCGCCTTCATCGACCTCAGCGACAAGGCGGTGCAGGCGATGGCCCGCTACTTCGCCGAGATCTCCCTGACCGCCCCGGCACCGATCTGAAGCCAGCGGCCCTCGTCATCGCGAGCGGACGCCTCAGGCCATCTACAGCCGCGCCGAACCTTCTACCCAGCGGCGGGCGAGATCGCGCACCAGGTCGCTGTCGCGCGGCAGGCGGGCGCTGTCGTCGAGGCCGCGCGTGGCGATCAGCGCGGCTTCCTCGATCGGCTCGACGAAGGCGAGGCCGCAGCGATCACCGTCGCACCAGACCACTTCGCCGAAAGCATCGAAGCCGCCCCATTCGAGGATGACTTCCAGCCCCGGCGCCAGTGCCCGCCCGGTGACGACGCGGGCGCCATGGCGCGACAGATCGCAGAGCACGACGTTCCAGGTCTCGGTGCGCGTCACCAACCGCGCGGCCAGGCGCACCCGCAGCCGGCTGCTGCCGCGCCGCCCCCGCGTCGACGTCGCGCCGTAGTCTGCCTCGTTCCTGTGCGATTCGCGCGCCATCGCATCGGCATGCCCGATCGCGGCTGACGCCCGGTTGCCATCGACATCCGGAAATGTCCCGAGGAACGGGGGCTCACTCCGACAGCATGCCCGCGCGCGCGAACTGGCGCAGCGCGCTGGTGACGTCGGTCTGCTCCGGCCGGCCCGAGCGTTCCCACTCGCGGGTCAGTTCGGCGCGGTCGCGGCTGCCGTCGAGCAGCGAGAGGAACAGGCGCGGGCCTTCCTCGTCGATGGCGATGGCGCGGTGGTCCAGCGTGAACAGCCGCGTTTCGCCCTGCGCGATCAGCGCGCGCAGCAGGGCATTGGCGCGCGGCCGCTCGCCGGCGTCGAGCGCGCCGGGGAAGGGCAGCGAATGCAGCTCCAGGATGCCCCGGTCGACCAGCCGCAGGATCGCCTCGCCATGTTCCGGGGATTGCGCGAAGGCGGCCAGCGGCAGCCGCGCGGGCGCGCGCCGGATCATCAGTTCCATGAAATCCGCCAGCGTGGCATCGCCGATCTCGAAAGTATTGTTCGCCATCTTGAATTCGCGGGGCCCGGTCCGCGCGAGGCCGGCGGGCACCCCGGCGAGCAGCGTCTCGAACACCCGCCAGTCGGGCACGCGCAGCGGCGCGCGGCCGGGGCGCACGAACAGCGACTGGTGGAAGAAGCACAAGTCGCGGTAGTCGGCGATCTGCGCGCGGCGCACCACGGCGTCATCGTCGAGCGCCTCGCCTGGCATGCCGTGGAACAGCCCGCCCGGCTGCGCTTCGGTCAGGTAGGCAAGGTTGTGCGCGCCCGCTTCGGCGACGATCCGATGCAGCGCCTTGGGGTCGTAGACCGCGCCCAGTTCGTCGTGGAACAGGAAGTGCAGATCCTTGTCGGTCATGCGCCGGGCCATGCGCCGCAGCGCGGCCTGTTCCAGCGTATCGCTGTCGCGATCGCGGCCATAGTCGCCGAGGATCGCCATGGCCTGCCGGGCGCGGTCCTCATCGTTCCCGGCGTCTTCCGTGGTATCGCCCATCTCGTAGAGCAGCATGTCGCGCAGGGCCATGCGCAAGTAGCCGCCGGGCATCGCGTTGTAGCTGATATAGGCCACCCCCTCGGGCGCGAGGACGCGATCGATCAGCCGCAGCGTCGCCCGCTGCACCGCCGGGGGCACCCAGGCGTAGAGGCCATGGGCGATGACATAGTCGAACGCGCCCCCCCAGTCGTCGGCGCAGGTTTCGGCGGCGGCGATCACGTCGGCCACCTCGATCCGGGCATTGGCGAGCCCGCAGGCGGCGGCCAACTGCTGCCCGCGCGCGATGGCGCTGGGCGCGAGGTCGATGTTGACGAACTGCGCGTCGGGCAGCGCGGCGGCCATCGCCATCACGTTGAGCCCGTCTCCCCCCGCGATCTCCAGCACGCGCGCGCGGCGCGGGTCGGCCGCGCCAAGGCCATGCAGCCGCGCGATCGCGGCGAGATGTTCGGGGTGCGTGGTGCGATAAAGCGCGGAAGGATACTGCACTTCGTCGTAGACGGTAGGCCCGTGTGGCAAGTTCGCTCTCCCCCGGTACTTGCGCGGCGTTTCTGTTTCTATAGTAATGCCGTAAACGGAATCGGAGTTAAAATGTCCGTTATTCTTGCCGCGCGCAATGCCTCCGGTCAGGCGGGAGACCTGCCGCCGCCGCTCAGGCTCGATCGCGGGGAAGTGGTCGTCGGTCGGGGCGCGGGGGCCCAGCTGCTGCTGGGCGACCAGGCGGTCTCGCGCCGCCACTGCACCGTCAGCGGCGAGGGGCAGGCCTGGCGCATCGTCGATTCCAGCAGCGGCGGGACTTTCGTGAACGGTCAGAAGATCGCCGCGCCGCAATTCCTGCGCCATGGCGACGTGATCCGTGTCGGCGCGACCGAGATCGCGGTCGCGCTGGAGCAGGGGCAGGCGGTGGGGGCGGCTCCGGCGGCCCATCCGGCGGCCAATCCGGCGGGGCGCGACAGTTGGGGACGTCCTGCCGCCGCCACGCAAGTGCCGGGCGGCTGGAACGGCGCGGCCCCAGCTTTGAACCCGGCGGCGCAGGATGCGGTGAGCCTGCTGTTGCAGGGAGCGGGCCTTTCGCGGGCGCAGGTCGGCGCGGCGGATGCGCACGTCGCGGGCGTTGCCGGAGCGGTGCTGCGCGCGGCGCTCGCCGGGCTGGTGCGGCTGGCGCAGGACCGCCGCAAGGCGCGCGAGGAACTGGGGGCAGGCGCCTCGACCGGGCTGGAGGATGCCGGCTCCGCCGAGGAACTGCTGCAGCGCCTCTTCGCGCTCCCCCCGGCCGAGGCAGCCGCGCAAGTGAGCGCGCTGTGCGGCGGCATCGACGCGCACCAGCGCGCGGTGCTGGGGGCGATGCAGGCGAGCCTGCACCATGCGCTCGACCAGTTCTCCCCCGCCGCGATCCTGACGAACGCGCGCGGCGATGCCGAGGCCTGGAAGCTCTACGAACGCGCCTTCGCGGCGAAGGACGATGGCTTCGTGGAGGTCTTCGCGCAGGCTTTTGCCAAGGGCTACGGAGACGTACGGCCATAAACGATCGACAAGGGGCGGGGCATGGACATCGTCAAGTATCTGAAATTCGGTTTCTCGATGGCCGTGCCGGCATCGCAGGACATTCTCGACCTGATCCGCGTCGGCACGCTGGTGCACAAGACCAAGGTGAAATATCTGTCCCGGATGATCGATGGCGTCTATGCGCGTCCGGATGGTCAGGCGGTCTACCGGATCGATATGACCGGCAATTTCGGAATGGATCCGCTGGCGCTGATGCGTGCCACCTTGCGTGATCTGCGTGTCGTCAACTTCGACGTGTTCCAGGATGCCACGGGCAAGGGCTTTACGTCCTATACCTACTTCTTCCTCGGTGAGCCGGACGCGGATCAACTTGGCGCGCAGGCCTATCGCGATGGGGACGACGGCGATGTCGCGACGATCCGCATCAGCGGCGCCGATCTGCTGAGCGATCCTCGTCGCTCGATATTCTATCGCCGTGGCCTGTTCTGGGAAGCGGACAAGGCGGTGGTCGTCAAAGGTGGTTACAGCGGCCCGGCCCAGATAAGTCCGGCACCTGCCAATCTCAAAGTGCCGTTCATCTGAGGCGAGGGCCGGTCACGACGGTGGCGCTGCCGCCGGCGCCCCCGTATTCGGCTGGTTGTCGACGAAGCGATACCACACAATCTGCACTTTCCAGTCGTTGGCCTTCGCGCGCTGTTCGAAGGCGGCGCGGCCGGCGGGGGTGCCGAGGTCGCTCAGCGCGTCCGGGGTGAAGCCGCCCCGGCCGGTGACGAGGACGATGCCCGACCAGCCCGGCTTGGCGTTGGTCTCGATGTCGAGCCTGTAGTTGTCCGTGCCCGGCAGCTTCTGGATAGTCGTGCCGTTGACGTTGCCCGGCAGCACGTTGCGGTTGTCGACGAACTGGGTGATGACGTTCGACTTCTCGATCGAATAGAGCGCATAGTCCCCGGCGATCCCGTCGAGCGCAAGGTCGGTGACGACGTGGGTGCCGATCTGGCCTGCGTATTCGCCCTGATCGACCATGTCGAGTTCGTACTCGGGCTGCTTGCGCGTCATGCGTTCGGGAGACGGATCGCGGAATTTCGCCAGTTCGTCGAGGATCGGGCAGTAGCTCGGGTCGATCCGGGCGACGCCGGTGGCATCGGAATCGGGCTCGATGCCCAGCTTGCGCACGGCCTGGAGCACGCTGTTGCCGGCCGCCAGCGGATCGCCCGAAACCCCGCTGGCGGTGAGCGAGAACCCCGAACCGGCGGGATCGGTGGCGACGCGCATCCACGAACAGGGGATCGTCGGCAACGCGGTCTGCACCGCCGCATCGACCTGCGTGCGCGAGAGGCCGGCCGGGGCGGTGCCGGAGGTCGCGGCTTGTTCGGCGGGCTTGTCGCTCCCTCCTGCGGCAAGGTAGCCGATGCCCGCCAGCAGCGCGACGCCCAGCACCGCGCCGCCGCCGATCAACGCGGCTTTTGGGGGCTTCTTCGCACCGCCTTCGCCGAGCGCGGCGGCCCTGGCCGGCTTCTTCGTACGGGGAGCCTTGCCGGCCTTGGCGTGATCGAGCGCGGCGATTACTTCGTCCATCGAACGCAGGCGCTTTTGCGGATCGGCGGCGAGCATGCGGTCTATCACCGCGCGCAGGCGGCCGGGCACGGCACTGGTGTCCACCCCGTTGCGGCGCTTCATGATCGCTTCGGCGGGCAGGCCGCCGAGGTCGGGCTTGCGACCCTGCGCCATCGCCAGGGTGACGAGCGCCAGCGAGTAGACGTCGGACCACGGGCCCACCTGCTTGTCGAAATCGCCCAGTTGCTCGGGCGCGACGTAGCTGGGCTTGCCCGCGAAACCATCGCCGATGATGGTCTTGGAGCCGGGGTCGGTTTCCTTGACGATGCCGAAGTCGATGATCTTGGGCCGGTCCAGCCGGTCGCCGTCGAGCAGCACGTTGTCGGGCGAGATGTCGCGGTGGACGACGCCCAGCTCGTGCGCCTCGCGCAGCCCCTCGGCGAGCTTGCGGGTGAGGCCGAACAGTTCCTCCTCGGTCAGCGTGGACTTGCCGAGCAGGTCGGACAGGTTGCTGCCTTCGATGAAGCCGGTGGCGATGTAATAGAGGCCGAGCTGCGGCTCCAGCGCGAAGCCGCGATAGCGTACCACGGCGGGGTGCGAGAGCTGGGTGAGCGCCTGCGCCTCCTTCTGGAACATCGCCATGACGTTGGGGTCGGCGGCGAGTTCGGGCAGGATGGTCTTGATCGCCACGCGCTCGGCGCTGGCGATGTTCACGCCCTCGAACACCTCGCCCATGCCCCCGCGCGCCAGGAAGCGCTTCACCTCGAACATGTGGTTGAGCACGGTGCCCACCGCGATCGAGGCCGAAGTGCCGGTGCGGGCGGGTTGCGGCGGTGCCTGAGGGGGCGGCGGGGTAAAAGGGGGGGGCGTCGCTTCGCGCGGCGGCGATGCTGCAGCGGCGGGTGCAGCAAAGACGGTGCCTTCCTCCGCTTCCTCGGCGACGGCGGGTGGTGGATTGGGCGTCGGGTTCGGAGCCGGACCGGCCGCGAAGACGGTGCCTTCGTCGTCTTCAGGCGGCGCCGGCGGTGTCGCGGGCGTGGCATCATTGCCGAACTGCGAGGGCTGGAAGACCGTCTCGTCCTTCTCGTCGCTCACGTCAGGCCTCGCTGCCGTACTGGATCAGCGTGACTTCCGCCGTCGAGACGCCGATCACGGTGATGTTGTCGGGCGCGCCGAGTTCGTGGCAGCGCGCGATCATGGTCTCGGCCGCGCGCTCGAAGCTCTGGGTGGAGAGGGTCGCTTCCATTTCCTGTTCGCCGATCACGCCGTAGAGGCCGTCGCTGCAGAGCAGCAGCAGGTCGTCATCCTGCAGCGTATCGACGATCGTGTCCATCTGCAGCGGCCGGGCGACGCCGACGGCGCGGGTCAGCACGTTGCGCAAGGGGTGAGTGGCGGCCGCCGCCTCGTCGATGACGCCGTGGTCGATCAGATCCTGCACCTGGCTGTGATCGCGAGTCAGCCGGTAGAGCCGCTTGCCGCGCAGCAGGTAGGCGCGGCTGTCGCCGACCCAGCCGATGCCGAAGCGTCGTTCGCGGATTACCAGCGCGACGGCGGTGGAGCCCATCTGCTTGCCGACCCGCTCCGCCTCGGCCAGGATCGTCTCGTTGGCCTGGACCAGCGCGGCGCGGACCGCTTCCAGCACGTCCTCCACCCCGTCCTGCCAGCCGAGCGCGCCGACCGCCTCGACTACCTGGGTGGAGGCCCAGTCGCCCCGCTCCAGCCCGCCCATGCCGTCGGCGACGAGCCACACCCCAAGCGTGTCGGAGCCGAAGTAGCGGTCCTCGTTGTGCTTGCGTACGGCGCCCACATCGGTCAGCGCCTGCCATTCCGCACGAATAGGTATCACCGATCCCCCTCCTGAGCCCGTAATGCGGGTGTCCCCGACAGGTCATAGACCGGCGTTTCCAATTTGGGCAACAGCGTCTATTCATTGGATAACTATTGTCATTATTTAACCGGGGCAAATACGTGTGCCGGACATGGGTGCCAGAGATGGGGCGGATATGGGGGGTGCCGAGGCATGACTGAGCTTTTCGTCGACTCCTACGATCCGCGTCGCTGGGCGGCGGCATGGTCGCCCCGGCGCCCGCTCGAGGTGCGCGAGGCGCGCCGCGCGTCGAACCGGCGGCGGCTGGCTGGGCTGGGCGCGGGCGGGGCGATCGTGCTGGCCGGCGTGCTCGCCGCATGGCTGGCGCGTCCGGATGGAGGGGCGACGGCCGATGCCGTGGTGGCTTCCGGCGGCGATGCGGCAGCGGAGGCCGCGCCTGCAGCCGAGACGGTGCGCCGCACGCTGCTGCTCGCCAATGCCGGCGAACTGGAAGGCGCGCTGACCGGGTTCGGGATCGACGCCGTCACCGCGGCCAAGGTCGCCGCCGAAGTCCGTCCCGCGCTCGCGCCGCAGGGCGAAGTGCGCGCGGTGCTGGAAGTCACGCGCGAGGGCGGAGCGCTCCGGTTCTACCGCCTGCAGGCGTCCAACGCCGACAGTTCGGGCGCGGCCGTGCGGCTGGGTGAGGACGGCGCGTTCGAAACCACCCGCCTCGCCGCGCAAGTCAGCGAGAAGATCACCGTCATGCACGGCATCATGGACGGGGACAGCTTCTACACCTCGGCGGTGGCGATCGGGGTGCCCAACTCGCTGATCTCGCCGTTCGCCAAGGCGCTGGCCTTCGACTTCGACTTCCAGCGCGAGGTCGCGGCGGGCGATGCCTTCGAACTCGCCTATGCCCAGTCGGTCAATGCCGCCGGAGAGGCCCAGGGGGCGGCGCGCCTGCTCTATGCCGCGATGACGACGCAGGCGAAGTCGGCGGCGGTCTACCGCTTCACCCCCCCGAGCGGGGAAGAGGGCTGGTACGATGCCAGCGGGCGCACCGTCGCCAAGTCGCTGATGCGCACCCCGGTCGATGGTGCGCGCATCACCTCGAAGTTCGGCATGCGCTTCCATCCGGTGCTGCACTATACCCGCCTGCACGGCGGCGTGGACTTCGCCGCGCCGATCGGCACGCCGATCTATGCGGCGGCGGCGGGCACGGTGACGAGCGCCTCGCCCAGCGCCTGCGCGGGTAACATGGTCATCATCAGCCACGCCAACGGCATGGAGACGCGATACTTCCACCTCGTGCGCTATGCCGAGGGGCTCCACGCCGGGCAGCAGGTGCCGCAGGGTTTCACGATCGGCTATGTCGGCACCACCGGCACCTGCACCACCGGGCCGCACCTGCACTACGAGATCCACGTCAACGGTGAGAAGATCGACCCGCTGAGCTTCCAGCCCGACCCCTCGGAAAGCAAGGCGCTGGACGCCGCGCAGATGCGCGAATTCGAGCAGGTACGGGACCGGATCGACGTCAGCCGGGCGCAGGGGGCGGCTTAGGCGCTTATTGGGGTGGGCAGTAGACCGAGGGCTAATCCTCCGGGGCCATTACTGGTCGCCCCGTTGCCAATCGCCTAACGACGTGAATGGCCAGAGATGTGAAGAAGACGATGCCATATGTTCCACCAAGCATGACGCCAGCCGCCATCATCACCGTGGACCAGTAACGCGTCAATTCAACGCCAATAATGCGGACCAGAAACGCAGCGCAGATGAGGTACAGGAAAGCCAGTACGATCCCGCCGCCGAGAAAGTAAATGCGGATGCGGCGTCGAGCACGCTTCAAGCGTAATGCGTCCATCAGATTCCCTATCCGTTCATCGGCACTGTTTGGCATTAGCACCTAACGTCCGCAACGGGGCGTAAGTCGCCATCGCCGCGATAGCGGGCTTGTCCAGCCCGCTACGCCGAATACAACTTCAGCCTCGGTGCCGCTTCCCCGCTCGGCCAGGCGGCGATGGCGGCGATCAGCGCCAGCAGCACCACCACCGGGGACAGGCTGGCGTTCAGCCCCTCGGCGCCGCCGCCCCACCAGGTCGAGCCGACGAGGTCGAGGTCGATCAGCGCGCCGAAAGTGCCGGTGCCCGGATTGGGAGTGAGCCCGAAGCCGATCTCCTCCGCCCAATTCCATCCGAAATGGATCATCCAAGGCAGCAGGATCGAGCCCGACCTGAGGTAGGCGAGGCCGAACAGCAGACCGCCCAGCAGCATCGTCACGAAGGTCAGCGGCTCGCTGGCGGCGGCCACGAAGTGCAGCGCGGCGAACAGCAGCGCGGCCGCGCCCAGCGCCGGCCATGCCCCCCAGCGGCGTTCCAGATCCTTCTGCAGCCAGCCCCGGAAGTAGAGTTCCTCCGCCCCGCTCTGGATCACCAGCAGCACGGTTTCGAGCAGTAGCAGGCCAGGGCCTCCGCCTGATCCCGCCCCCGTCTGTGCCGTTCCGGCGATGGCGCACAACGCGACCGAGACGGTTAGGCCGATCACGCCGATACCCAGCCCGGTGGCGGTGCGGACGGCGGTGCAGGCGGCGGCACCCGGGACGACCGGCAGCGGCAGCATGCAGAAGCGCACCGCCAGCAGCGCGAAAGCGCCGAGCAGCCCGAATACCACCAGAGTGAACGCGGTTTCCAGCGTCGCGGGCGCCATCGCGGCGAACGAAGGGAGTTCCAGCAGTCGTCCGAACAGGTACGGCACCCCCAGCAGCACCGCCCCGGCGACACCGGCGGCGATGGCCAGGCTGGCGAGCCCCCAGGCGGGATGGCCCGCTTCGACCTGTCGCGATTCGATCCGTCCCGGCTCCATTCCGGCCGACGATTGCGCCCTAACCATCGACGTTCCGCCCCCTTTTTGACTTAATGCCGTCGCTGGATCGCACAAAAGGCCAGGTCGGCAAGCCGAATTCGATCCGTGCTCAAGTGCGCATTAGCATGACAAGGACTGTTTCTGTACATGACGAGCGTTGTTAAACCCTTGCACGAAGGTTGTTTGTGACTCGTAGCGGGAGTACACGGACGAAATTGATTCGATTTTATGGTGGATAGGGGAAGTCTGTCATGGTCAGGGCTTCGATTGCGGCACTGCTCGGCATGTCCATTTTCGCAGGTGCGCAAGTCGCCTCGGCTCAGAACGCCGTGAGTGAGGAAGAAATCAAGTGCTTCGTTTCTGGCTGCGATGAAGCGAAAGCTTCGGACGAAGCAGAAGCGAAGGCGGGTGACGACGACGAATGCATGACCTCGGGCATCTGCCCGGTCGGCGAGACGCGCGGCTTCCACCTCTCGACCGGCGCGCCGGCGAAGCAGGCGGCCACCAAGCCGGGCGGTTCGGCGGCACGCCCGGCGGCCCCGCGTTATGCGGCCAGCACGGGCGGCAAGGTGGCTGGCAAGGTGGCCGGCGCCTCGCGTCTGGCGATGCCGGCGACGCGCAAGTCGCTGGACATGCGCCTGTCGTTCGAAACGGCCTCGGCCACGCTGACACCGGCGGCCCGCGCGCAGGCGGATGCCTTCGCGCGCCAGATCAAGGATGCGGCGGGCACCCGCCAGTTCGTGATCGAGGGGCATACCGACAATGTCGGTTCGGCCGCCTACAACCGCCAGCTCTCGCGTGAGCGTGCGCAGTCAGTGGTAAGCTACCTCGTCGGCCAGGGCGTCCCGGCCGGCAAGCTGCGCGCGGTCGGCTATGGCTTCGACCACCCGCGTGACGGCACCACGGCGGCCGATGCCAGCAACCGCCGCGTCGAGATCGTTCGCTACTGACGGTCATTCCGTCGGGGGAGGGCCCGGATGGCACAGGCCGTCCGGGCTTTCCGCGCGTCCCGAACGCCTGGTCGCGCATTAAAATGCTGCAACATCGAAGTGCAGCATTCGGGGCAAGGTAAGGGGTTAGCCGCCGACGATGACGGTGGGGCAGCCGAGCACGATGACGCCGCCGTGAGCGGTCATGTCGCCGATGCGGGCTTGCGGCAGGCTGGAGGTCAGCACCGTCGCGCTGCCTTTCACGATCACGTCCGGCGGGCCGACGCAGACGCACTGGTCGGTCACCCGCGCGGCGGGCAGTCCGCCGATCAGCACGGTGGGGGCGCCGGGGGCCAGGATCGGGCCGCCTACATGCGGGACCACACCCGTCACCATCGGACAGGTATGCATGTCGGTAAGTCGTGATGCGGGTGGCATGAAGTACCTTATAGTCCGATTTCGCGCTGCAACTTATGACGAGTGCTGTCAGCATGCAAAAAAGAAGTGGTGTGCAAGAGCGAAAGCTGTAAATTCAGCGCGCTAACTGGGGGAGTTGGGACAAATCGTGCTTATCGACGAAGAACGCAGGCAGGCGATTCTTGCGCCGATCGACGATTCGGTCGGTCTTGACGGTCGCGAGGACGAAGGCGCGGCGGGCGATCTGCTGCGCGAGATCCGCTCGCAGCGCAAGGCGATCGTCCGGCTGGAGCAGGCCGCGGCGATGACCGATGACGAATTCGTGCTTCCCGACGGCGGCTGGGACTGGGAAACCCTGGCCGAGAATTCGATCGAATACCTGTCGGTACACGGCAAGGATCTCGAGCCGCTGAGCGTCGTGGTCGAGGCTGCCGCGCGCAGCGACGGCCTTGGCGATCTGGCGGCGGCGATGACGCTGCTGGCCGATTTCGTCGAGGCGTTCTGGGATCAGGGCCTCTACCCTCCCGAGGATGAGGATGACGGCGTTTCCGCGCGGTTCCAGCCGCTTTCGGGGCTTTCCGGCGGCAGCAACGACAAGGACGGCGCGCTGATCCAGCCGGTGCGCAAGCTGGCGATCGCACGCAGCAGCGAGGGCGAACTGCGTCATCTCGACAAGGTCCGCGCCGATGCGGCGATGACCGCGTCGCAGGGGCTTTCCGGCGATTCCAAGAGCGCGCGGATCGCGGAGGCGAACGAACTCTATCGCACGATCGAGGCGCACGGGCGGCGGGTTTCCGGCGAAGTGCTGTCGCGTGCGGCGAAGCTCGCGGGGGAGGCCGACGATGGCTGGCGCCGCGCGATCGGGTTCATTTCGGAGCGGACGAAGCCGCAGTTTCCCGCAGCCTCGCGGCTGGGCGAGGAACTGAAGGCGATCCGCGCCTGGCTTGCCGCCTTGGCGCCGACGTCCGCCGGCGCCGACGACGCTGCGGCGGCGCCCGAAGGTGAAGCCGAAGCCGGTGGAGCGGTCGTCGGCGGCGCGCCGGCGGCGGGCCCCGGTTTCGTGGCGGGCAAGATCACGCGGCGCGAAGATGCGTTGAAGGCAGTAGCGGCGGCGGCCGATTACTTCAGCCAGTTCGAACCTTTATCCCCGCTTGGAGAAACGCTGCGCGAGGTTGACCGAAGGGCGCGAATGAGTCTTCATGACCTGCTCAATGAGCTCATTCCCGACGACTCGGCGCGTAGGGACTTCTACTGGCGTTCGGGTATCAAGCCGCCTGCGGAAGAAGAAGCGAACAGCGACGGTTACTAGTCACGGCCCGGTGGGGGCCACGGGGCGCTGCAAGTCGGGCGCCTCGCAATTGCGACGTAGTCGAGGGAGATCACAATGGCTGACTCGGTACACGACAAGCTCAAGAGGGTGCGCAAGCCGCGCGTCCACATCACCTATGACGTCGAGACGGAAGGTGCGCAGGAAGTCAAGGAACTGCCCTTCGTGGTCGGCGTGATGGGCGACTTTTCGGGCGATTCCACGGTTCCCAAGAAGAGCCTCAAGGAACGCAAGTTCATCGATCTCAAGAAGGACAAGTTCGACCAGGTCATGGCCCGGATCGAACCGGCCGTGAAGATGAAGGTCGAGAACACGCTCGAGAAGAACGGCAAGGAATTCGAGGTCAACCTCAAGTTCTCGTCGATGGACGATTTCGAGCCCGAGAAGGTCGTCGAGCAGGTCGAGCCGCTGCGCAAGCTGATGGAAACGCGCAACCGCCTGCGTGACCTGATGGCCAAGGCCGACAGTTCGGAAGAGCTGGAAAACCTGCTCGAGACGATCCTGGGCGACCAGGAGAAGCTGGGGCAATTGTCCGCCCAGCTCGGCACCGACAAGCCCGCGGAGTAATCAGACATGTCCGAATTGGAAACCCAGGGCGGCGGTGCGGCGCAGGCCGAGACCGTCGATGCGCCGATCAGCCTGCTCGACGAGGCGATCAGCGTCACCAAGCAGACCGAGCCCTCGCGCGTCGAGGAACTCATGCGCACGCTCGCCGAAGAGGCGATGAGCGGCACCGTCCAGTTCAACAAGAACATGACGGTCACGCTCAAGGAGGCGATCGCCAAGATCGACGCGCAGATTTCCGAACAGCTCGCGGCGATCATGCATGCCGAGAAGTTCAAGAAGCTGGAAGGCACCTGGCGCGGCCTCAACTATCTCGTCAAGAATTCCGAGATCAGCACCACGCTCAAGGTCCAGCTGTTCAACGCAACCAAGAAGGAAATCGCCAACGACTTGTCGAAGGCGACTGATTTCGACCAGTCGACCCTCTACAAGAAGGTCTACGAGGAGCAGTTCGGCATGGCCGGCGGCACCCCGTTCGGCGCATTGGTGGGCGACTACTACTTCACCAAGCACCCCGACGACGTCGAGCTGCTGACCAACATCTCGAGCGTTGCGGCATCGGGCTTCACCCCGTTCATCTCGGCGGCCGACGCCAATGTCTTCGGTATGGATACCTATAAGGATCTATCCAAGCCGATGGACATGAAGCAGTTGTTCGAGACTGCCGACTACACCAAGTGGAATTCGTTCCGCCAGTCGGAAGACTCGCGCTTCGTCACGCTGACGATGCCGCGCGTGCTGGCGCGCCTGCCTTACGGGCGCGATACCAAGAAGGTGGATGCCTTCGAGTACGAGGAAGCCCCGCGCGACCTCGCCGGCGCGCCCAAGGCGATGGATCATGACGACTACTGCTGGATGAACGCGTCCTACGCGCTGGCGGCCCGCATGACCGATGCCTTCGCGCAATACGGCTGGTGCACCGCGATCCGCGGCGCCGAGGGCGGCGGCAAGGTCTCCAACCTGCCCACCCACGTCTTCCAGTCGGACGATGGCGACCTGGACACCCAGTGCCCGACCGAGATCGGCATCACCGACCGGCGCGAGAAGGAACTGTCGGACCTCGGCTTCCTGCCGCTGTGCCACTACAAGAACACCGACTATTCGGTGTTCTTCGGGGCGCAGACCACGCAAACGCCGAAGAAGTACGACCGTCCCGAGGCGACGGCCAATGCGGCGATCTCGGCGCGCCTGCCGTACATCATGGCGACCAGCCGCTTCGCGCATTACCTCAAGGTCATGGCGCGCGACAAGATCGGCTCGTTCATGGAGGCGAGCGACTGCGAGACCTGGCTGAACCGCTGGATCAAGAACTACGTCGACGCGACCGAGGGTGCCGGCCAGGAAGCCCGCGCCAAGTATCCGCTCCGCGAGGCGCGGGTCGAGGTCAAGGAAGTGCCGGGCTCGCCCGGTTCCTACAGCGCCGTCGCGCATCTGCGGCCCTGGCTGCAGTTCGAGGAACTGACCACCTCGATGCGCCTCGTCGCGCGCATCCCGACCGCCTCCTGACGGTCCGGCCAAAGCCATGGCGTCGTCGCCTCTGATCGCCGAAGGGCAGGAGGCGACGACGCCGATGGACTCTGCGGTGCCTGGCGCTCCGCCGCTCGCCGCCCCGTTGCCCGAGGGCGCCGGGGCGGAGCCACCGGAGCCTCAGGAACGGTCTTGCGAAAGCGAGGCCCGTGAAAACGTGTCTCCTGCAACTGCCGGGGACGGGGAGGCGGCCGCGACCGGCTCGCAATCCTCTCGCGAATCCAAGGCTTTCGAGCGGCATGCGCGGCTGCGCGCCACGGCGGCGGGGCTGATCGCGCGGATCGACCGCGATCTTGGCCGCCAGCTGGACGCCATTCTCCACCATCCGGCGCTACAGAAGCTGGAGGCGCTCTGGCGCGGCGTCGCCTGGCTGGCGGACGGTATCGACGATCCTTCTGTGGCCCTGCGCATCCTCGACGTGCGCTGGACCGAGATCGCCCGCGATCTCGAACGTGCGCTCGACTTCGACCAGAGCACGGTGTTCGACCTCGTCTACACCCAGGAATTCGGCATGCCGGGGGGCAAGCCCTATGGCGTCGTCGTGGTCGATCATGCGATTTCGCACCGGCTCGGGCGCGGCAAGGTCGATGACGTCGAAGTGCTCGAAGGGCTGATGGAAGTCGCCGCCGCCTCGTTCTGTCCTTTCGTCTTCGGGGTCGATCCCTCGATGCTATCGCTCGACGGGCTGGACGAGATCGACTTGCGGCAGGATCTGAGCGCGACTTTCGTCGACCCGTCCTTTTCACGCTGGAACCGCATCCGTTCGCGGCCCGACAGCCGCTTCCTCGGCGCGGTGATCCCGCGCCTGCTGGTGCGCCGCCCGCATCGCGGACGCGACCATCCGCGCCTCGGCTTCGTCTATGACGAGAAGGTCTCGGGCCCGCGCGAACTGCTGTGGCTTCACGGCGGCTTCGGGGTCGCCCATGTCACCGCGCGGGCGATGGCTCGGCACCGCTGGCCTGCTGCCATTCGCGGCACCGTGCCGCCGGGCGAGGCGGGTATCGTTGATGGCCCCATCCGCCATTTCCTGCCGAGCGACCGCACCGGTTTCGTCGCGCGCTACGCGATCGAGAACGCGATTTCGGAGGATCAGGAAGTCGCGCTCAACGAACAGGGGCTGATGGTGCTGCGCCAGTTGCACCTCACCGGCAACGCCGCCTTCATGAACCTGCCCAGCCTTCACCGCCCGCCCGATTACGACGGCGAGGCGGCGCGGATGAACGCCAAGATGGGGGCGATGCTCAACTACATCCTGTGCGTCGCCCGCTTCGCGCATTACGTGAAGGTCATCGCCCGCGACTGGGTGGGCAAGTACAACGACGCGGCCGAATGCGAGAAGCTGCTGCAGCGCTGGCTGCACAGCTACGTCACCGGCAACGACGATGCCTCGCCCGAGATGCGCGTGCGCTATCCCTTGCGTGAGGGTGTCGTCAGCGTGCGCGAGGTGCCGGGCAAGCCGGGCAGCTACGGCTGCGACATCCACTTGCGCCCGCATTACCAGCTGGACCAGATCACGTCCGAATTCCGCCTGACCACGGTGATCGGCAACGAGGCTGCGGCCTGATGGCGCGGATCATCACCCAGTCGCTGGTCGACCGCCTGATCGACGACGATCCCGATGGTTCGGCCGACGCGCACGAGACCGAGGAGATCGCCGTCGCGCGCTACAAGGTGGCGCTGCGCCGTGATCTGGAGAGCCTGCTCAACACCAAGCGGCCCTGGCTGCCGGTGACCGACCGCTATCCGGGGCTCGACCGCACGATCGTCGGTTACGGGATTCCCGACCTCTCGACCGAGGACATGTCGGTGGCGGCAGTGCGCGAACGCGTGCGCCGGACGATCGCGCAAGTCATTCGCGAGCACGAGCCGCGCCTCTCCAACATCGATATCGAGATGGACGAGGGGCCAACCTCGCGCGGGATGCGGCTGCGGATCTCGGCGGTGCTCAACATCATGCAGAGCGAGGAAACCGTCGTCTACGAGGCCGCCGTGCGCCCGGGCGACCGCACCATCGAGGTGGCGCTTACCGGATGATCGACGATCTCATCGCCTACTACCAGCGCGAGCTGGACTATCTCAAACGCAACGCGGGCGCCTTTGCCGAGGCCTATCCGCGCTACGCTGCGCGTCTCAAGATCAGCCGCGACGCGATCGAGGATCCGCACGTCAGCCGCCTGATCGAATCGGTGGCGTTCCTCAACGGGCGGCTGCGGCACAAGCTGGACGAGGACTATTCCGAGCTTTCCGATGCGCTGCTGCTGACGCTCTATCCGCATCTGATCCAGCCGCTGCCCTCGCTGATGGTGGTCAGGCTGGAGCCGGGCGCGGACATGGCCGAGGCGGTGACGGTGCCGGGCGGAACGACCATCACCACCGAGCCGATCGACGGCGTCGCCTGCCGCTATCGGCTGTGCGGCGACACCCGGCTGCTGCCGCTGCGGCTGGCCGAGGCCTCGATGGTCGGGCCGCCGTTCGAGGCGCCGATCGGCATGAGCGCGGCGCGCGGCATGCTGCGCCTGACGTTCGAGACGACCAAACCCGAAGTCGAACTCGCCAAGCTCGACATCGAAAGCTTGCGCCTTTTCATCAAGAGCGACGGGCGGCGCGCGCAGATCCTGCTGGAGCAGATCGGCGCGAACCTCGTCGGCATGGGCGTGGCGACCGGTTCGACGGACCCGCAGGCAGTGGCGCTGGGGCCCGACAGCGTACGGCTGCTGGGGCTGGACGAGGACGAACTGCTGCTCCCCCAGGCACGCACCGCGCGCAAGCCGTATGCCTTGCTGCAGGAGCATTTCGCCTATCCGCAAAAGCACTTGTTCTTCGAGATATCGGGGCTCGACCGGCGGCTGATCCATGCCGGCGGCAATCGCTTCGAGGTCTATCTTTTCTTCGACCGCATCTCGCCCGAACTGGAACGGGTGGTGCGGGCCGACGACTTCGAACTGCACGCGGCCCCGGCGCTCAACCTGTTCCCGCAGGAGGCCGAGCCGATCTACCTCGACCATACCTCGGTCGAGTACCGCGTGGTGCCCAGCGCGCAGCATGAGGACGCGATAGAGGTTCATTCGGTCACCGGCGTCACTCTGCAGAAGGCCAGCGGCGAGCGGATCGAGACGCCCTCGCTCTATTCGTTCCGGCGCGGGTCGACCGAGCTGGGGTCGTTCTTCCACGCCACCGCGCGGCGATCGAGCTTCAGCGTCGGCGGCGGCGACGATGTGTTCCTGACCATCGCCGATCTCAAGGCCGAATTGCTGGCCGAGGATACGACGGTGGTGAACACCAGCATTCTCGCCACCAACCGCGACCTGCCGGCGCGCCTGCCGTTCGGCGGCGGGCGGCCCTATCTGGAAGTCTCGGGCACGATCAACGGGCTGGCGGGTGTCAGTGCGCTGACCAAGCCGACGCCGACGCGGCGCCCGGCGCGCGGGGCTGCGGCGCACTGGAAGCTGATCGGCCAGCTCTCGCTCAATTACCTGACGCTGGTAGGCGACGAACTTTCTGGCGAGGCGCTGCGCGAGGTGCTGGCGATCTACGACACCGGCAATACGCCCGACAGCGAGTATCTGCGCGAGCGGCTAATCTCGGTCAGCTCCTCGCCAGGTGTGGCGCGCCTGCGGTTCAAGGGGCATGCGGCGATGTGCTCGGGTATCGACGTCACGCTGGAGATCGACGACGAGCGGCTGTCGGGCTCGGGCTCGTTCCTGCTCTGCGCGGTGATCGAGCGGTTCCTGGCCGGGGCCTGCGCGCTCAACAGCTTCGTGCGGGTGACCGCGCGGCTGCAGCGTGAGACCGGGGCGTGGAAGACCTGGGCGCCCCGCATCGGCGACCGCCCACTGATATGAGGCGTCCCCCGCTATGATCGCCATGGGAGGCATGCTGGAGCGGCTGCGTCGCTCGACGTTCGTGCAGGCGGTGCGCACCGTGCAGGGCTGGGCGCGCCGCGGCGGCAATGCGGCGGAACTTGGGCGCGACGATCTGCCCTCAGCCGAGCCGGTGCGCTTTGCCGCATCCGACCGCATGTTCGCGCCCGCCAACGATGTCGCGGGAGCGGAGGACGACAGCGGGAAGGGCCAGAACGGCGGGGCAGGGCGCGGGCGGGTACGCATCCTCGCCAATGTCCTGGGCCTGGCTGGGGCTACTCCCGCGCTGCCGCCGCCCTACAGCGAACTGCAGCTGCAGCGGCGGCGCGCGCGCGATTTCGCCTTCGGGCATTTCCTTGCGATCTTCGATCACCGGGCACTCTCGTTCTTCTGGCGCATTGCCGAGAAATACTCCTGGCCGCTGATGGCCGAGCGCGCCGGGAGGGGCGATTCGGACCCGGTGCAGAAGATGCTCGTGACCCTCGCGGGCATCGGCTACGACGGCGCGCGCGATCGACTCGACATGCGCGATAATGCGCTGGTCACGCTGGTCGCCCATTTGTCCGACACCCGGCGCAGCGCGGCGAGCGTCGAGGCGGTGTTGCAGGTCATGACCGGCCTGCCGCTGCGCGTGGTGGAGGCGGTGCCGACGTGGATGGCGGTGCCCGCTTCCGAACAGACCCGCATTGGCGGTTTCGGCGCGCAGTTCGTGCAACTGGGACAGCCCGAGGATTCGCCCGGCACCAGGTCGGGGGTCGGCGGATCGGCGAGCATCGGGGCGGCGATGATCGGGGCTGCGGTACTGGACGCGCAGCATCACTACGTGGTCGAGATCGGGCCGCTGAAATACCATGAACTGCAAGACTTCTGCTGCCGCCGCGAGGCCCGGCGCGAGGTCACGCAATTGTGCGCACTTGCTGCAGGGATCGAGCAGCGCCCGTCGATGCGGCTGCTGATCGAGACGCAGGATATTCCCGAATTGCGGCTGGGCGATTCCGAATCACCGGCAATGCTGGGATGGACGACATGGATGGGTACTCCGGAAAGGTCCGGGGGTGTGGCGAACGATTGCTTAATTCCCATCGATCCGACTGCAATGGTGCGAAAAACCGGTTGAGTGCAGTCGCTTCGGTTACTAAGCATGCTGCAGCAACGCGCACGGTGAATTCTTCGCCGAACCAAATTGCGACGGGCCGCAACATAACAGTCAACGTTAATTGACGCGGGGGTTTTGCAGGTCATTGTGCAGCCGGGCGAACTGCCGGGCTGCTTGCAGCTTTTGGGGGAAGAGGCGTGGAGTTGAATCTCAAGAGTCTCATCGGGAAACTCGACGACACCTGCCGGCAGTCGCTGGAGGCGGCGGCGGGGCTGGCCCTGTCGCGCACCAACTACGACGTGGAGGTGGAGCACTGGCTGAACCGGCTGCTGGAAAAGCAGACGTCGGACCTTGCCGTGATCGCCAGCCATTTCGAGGTGGACCTGGGCCGTCTGGCACAGGACATCAATCGGCAGATCGACGGCTTCAAGACCGGCAACGGCCGCACCCCCGCGATCGCGCCCAACCTCGTCAAGCTGATACGCGAGGCCTGGCTGGTCGGCTCGCTGGAATACGGCTCGGGGCTGGTGCGTTCGGGGCACCTGCTGCTGGCGCTGCTGCTCAGCAATGAATTCACCGGGACCGCGCGCGACATCAGCGCGCAGTTCGCGAAGATCCCGGCCGAGACGCTCAAGACCGCGTTCGACAAGATCACCGCCAACTCCGAGGAAGCGAAGGCGGCGGCTTCGGCTGCCCCGGCGGCATCGGGAGGCTCCGCCGCGCCGCGGCCCGGTGGTCCGGCCAGCACGGCGTCGCTCGACAAGTTCTGCATCGACCTGACGCAGCAGGCCAGGGACGGCAAGATCGATCCGATCTTCGGGCGTGATCCGGAAATCCGCCAGATCGTCGATATCCTCACCCGCCGCCGCCAGAACAACCCGATCCTCACCGGCGAGGCGGGCGTCGGCAAGACGGCGGTGGTCGAAGGCTTCGCGCTGCGCATCGTCCAGGGCGATGTGCCCGAGGCACTGAAGAACATCCGCCTGCTCTCGCTCGACCTCGGCCTGCTGCAGGCGGGCGCGGGGATCAAGGGCGAGTTCGAGAACCGCCTGAAATCGGTGATTGAGGAGGTGAAGAAAAGCGCCACCCCGATCATCATGTTCATCGATGAGGCGCATACCCTCATCGGCGCGGGCGGCGCGGAAGGCCAGAACGACGCGGCGAACCTGCTCAAGCCCGCCCTCGCGCGCGGCGAGATGCGCACGATCGCGGCGACGACCTGGGCCGAATACAAGAAGTACTTCGAGAAGGACCCCGCGCTCACCCGCCGCTTCCAGGTGGTGAAGGTGGAGGAGCCGAGCGAGTCGCTGGCGGTCGCCATGCTGCGCGGCCTTGTGCCGGTGCTGGAGAAGCACCACGGCGTGCGCATCCTCGGCGAAGCGCTGGAGGCGGCATCCAGCCTCTCGCACCGCTACATCACCGGGCGCCAGTTGCCCGACAAGGCGATCTCGCTGCTCGACACCGCCTGCGCGCGCGTCGGCATCAGCCAGGCGGCGACTCCGGCGGCGCTGGAGGACGTGCAGCGCCAGATCGGGCTGCTCGAATCCGAAGTGCGGATGCTCAAGCGTGAACAGGGCAGCGGCGTGGACAATGCCGCCGCGCTGCAGGGCTGTGTCGATCGCCGTGCGGAGCTGGAAGCCGAGGCGGACGTCCTGACCACCCGTTGGAACGAGGAAAAGGCACTGGTGCAAAAGGTCGCGGAGGCGCGCATGGCCTTCGACGGCCTGCTTAACGAGGAAGCGCGGGCCGCTGCGGTCGAAGTGCCGGTGCTTGATGCCCCGGTCGCCGCGTCCGATGGCGAAGCGACGCTGATCGAGGCACCCGCACAGGACATTTCCGCCAAAGTCGCAGAGGCGCGTGCCCACCTCAGGGCGGCGCAGGACGAACTCTCTGCCAAGCGCAGCGAGGAGATCATGGTCTACGACGTCGTCGACCGCGATGTCGTCGCCGCGGTGCTGTCGGGCTGGACCGGCATTCCGGTGGGCCGGATGGGCGGTGACGAGATTCGCTCGGTGCTGACCGTGGCGGACCAGCTTGCGGCGCGGATCAAGGGGCAGCGCTACGCGCTCGACATGATCGCACATACGGTGAAGACCGCGCGGGCAGGGCTGGCCGATCCGAGGAAGCCGATCGGCATCTTCATGTTCTGCGGCACCTCGGGCGTGGGCAAGACCGAGACCGCGCTGGCGCTGGCGGAGCTGCTCTACGGCGGTGAGCAGAACATCACCACGATCAACATGAGCGAGTTCAAGGAGGAGCACAAAGTCTCCACCCTGGTCGGTGCCGCGCCCGGTTACGTCGGTTACGGCGAGGGCGGCGTGCTGACCGAGGCGGTGCGGCGCAAGCCCTACTCGGTGATCCTGCTCGACGAGATGGAAAAGGCCCATCCCGGCGTTCAGGACGTGTTCTATCAGGTGTTCGACAAGGGCATGATGAAGGACGGCCAGGGCCGCGACATCGACTTCAAGAACACCCTCATCATCATGACCTCGAACGCGGGTACCGACACCATCGAGGACTTGTGCCGCGCCAAGGGCAAGGACGAGATGCCCGAGCCCGAGGAACTGGCGGCCGAGCTTCGGCCCGCGCTGCTCGAATACTTCAAGCCGGCCTTTTTGGGCCGCGTCGCGACCGTGCCCTTCTTCCCGCTGGAGCCCGATATCCTCAAGGAGATCGTGGTCATCAACCTCAGGCGGATCGAGAAGCGCATCGTCGCCAATTACGGTGCGGAATTCACCTGGGACGACGCTCTGCTCGACAAGCTGGTGGCGCGTTGCACCGAGGTGGAAAGCGGGGCGCGAAACATAGAAAACATACTGAAGCGCGGGCTTCTCGCCGACCTCGCGGGACAACTGCTCGAACTGCGTGCCGAAGGACAATCGGTGGGCCGGGTAGAGGTGACTGCAGGCGACGGCGCGGACTACGCCTTCACCATCAGTTGAGTGTGAAAAGCCCCGCCGAAGGTTCGGCGAGGGTATGGATAATCAAGTCGAAGGAGGCATGCAGTGGCTATTTATCTCAAGATCGACAGCATCAAGGGCAGCTCGACCACCAAGGGTTTCGAGGACCAGATCGAACTCGGCAGCTTCCAGTGGGGCGCTGGCGTCGGCGTGAGCAACGCGCGCGGCGGTGACCGTACCACCAGCGAGCCGAGCGTCTCGGAAATCACCGCCACCAAGACGGTCGACAAGGCCTCCGAAGGCCTGTTCAAGTCGCTGCTCAAGGGCGAGTCGGTCGGCAAGGGCACCGTCTCGTTCACCGCGGCGAGCAAGGGCGAGGCCGTGGCCTATGCCACGCTGGAACTCGAGGAAGTCATCATCTCGGGCTTCAGCATGTCGAGCGGCGGCGATCTGCCTTCGGAATCGTTCTCGCTGAACTTCACCAAGTTCGACTGGTCGTTCACCGGCCGTGACGGCAAGCAGGGCGGTAGCCCGACTCACCTTATCTACAGCCTCATCGAGAACAAGGTCGGCTGACCTGATCTGCGTGGACGGCCGGCCCCCGCAGGGGCGGTCGTCCCGCAGACCCGGTCCCGGTGCGGCGAACGAAAATGGACAAACACCTGCTCAATCTTCGCGTCCTCGCGGATGCGACGGTCGAGGACTATGCCTTGGTCGGTTTCGAGGGGCGGGAGGAAATCTCCCAGCCGTTCGATTACCGGATCGAGCTGATAACCAGTGCCGAACCGGACCTGACGAGCTGGATCGGCAAGCTGGCGGAGTTCGACATCTATCCGGGCAATGGCCAGGAGCGCGTCTTCGCGGGCCGCATCTATGCCGCGCGCAACGTGGTCAGCGAGGAGATCGGGCGCATATTCGTGCAGATCCGCCCGGCCTACCATGCGCTGTCCTATGCCTGCGGCACGCATTTCGTGCAGGACAAGAGCAGCGTCGAGATCTTCGAGGGCATGACCGCCGACGTCACGGGCCTGGTCAAGACCATGTCGGTCAGCCCCTCGCCGCCCAAGCGCGGCTATGCCGTGCGCTACGACGAGAGCGAGATCGACTTCCTCGCCCGTCTGCTGGCGCAGGACGGCATCATGTATTTCTTCGTCTACGATCGCAGTGCCGGCGCCTATCGACACAAGATGATCGTGACCAGCAAGCCGGCCGACTACGTCGACATCGCCGCCGGCCCGGTCGAGTTCAAGGCCGGCAGCGGCATCGGCGACATCGGCACGCTGGAGCGCCACTATGCGGCGGCGCCGCGCAAGCACAAGCACGTCTCGTTCAACGTCAACAAGCTGGACGAACCGTTCCTCAAGGACAGTTCCTCGAGCGACAGCTGGGGGGCGGTCTACAGCCACGAATATGAGACGATCGGCTATGAGGCGCTCGTTTCCGGCGACGTCGGCAGCCGCCAGAAGGCGAGCGACGAGCACGGCCAGCAGATCGCCGATCTGGTCGAGGGCAGCGCGGTCGAGTGCAGCTTCATGGCCGGGGGGCGCGTCGAGATCCAGGGAGAAGGCGCGGGCTTTGCACCCAAGCGTGTGGTGCTCACCAGCGTAATCCATTCCGCCTACGACCCGTGGATGTTCGGCGAGGCGGCGACCGGGCACTATTCGAACCGTTTCACCGCGATCGACGCGACGAAGACGGTGCGTCCGCGCGTCGACAATCCCGGGAAGCAGGCGCCTGGCCCGATGCTCGGCGTCGTCGACCTGAAAGGGACCGTCGCGGGCGAGATCAAGGTGGACGAGGAATGGCGCATTCCCGTCGCCATCTCCAACGCGCGCGATTATTCGAGTGCCGGGTTCAACCAGATCGTGTGGCTTCCGGTGCAGCAGCAGTGGGCGCACGCGACTCACGGCGCGCAGTTCTTCCCGCGCATCGGCACGCGCGTCATCATCGATTTCCTCTACGGCAACCCGGACCTGCCGATCATCACAGGTACCGTCTATACCCCGTCCCAGGCCTACCCCTTCGACCCCGCGAGCAAGGTCACCCAGACCGGCTGGCGCTCCGTGACCGAGAAGAACGGCTCCGTGATTCAGGAGTTCTACTTCGACGACAAGGAAACGAAGGAAGAGATAAAGCTCTATACTGGACGCGATTATCGCCGCGAAATCGACCAGGACGATTGGGGAACGGTCAAGCGGGACCAGACGCTGGAGGTCCAGCGCGACCGCAAGCGCACCGTCACCGGCAAGGAGACGGTCGAGGTCAAATCGACCCGCACGGTCACGGTTACAGACAAGAACCTATTGGAATCGCAGACAGAAATCGAAATAAAGGTCGGCGCTTCATCGATCAAGCTGACCCCGACCGCGATCGAGATCAAATCCACCAAGATCACCATCAAGGCCGATGCCCAGCTCGACATGACGGGAACTGCGCAGGCCTCGCTCAAGGGCGCAATGGTTGAAGTAAAGGCTGACGCCATATTGACGGCTCAGGGCAGTCTGGTGAAGATCAACTGATGTCGTCGAGCCCCCCCATATCCATCCCGTTGCGATTCCAGCGTTCCGAGCTGGAGGCGAAGGCCGATCTGTCACAGGAAGGCAAGGCGCTGCTCGCGCGGATCGGGCATCCCGAGAAGCTCGTCGCTGCGCTGATCGATGCCGGTCTGTCGCGCGATGCGGTGCATGTGCTGACGCTGATCCTGCCGCACCGGCAGGCGGTCTGGTGGGCCTGTCTCGCGGTTCGCCTGTTGCCTGATCTGGAACGGCGCAAGCAGGATCTGGCCGCCGTCGTCGCGGCCGAACGCTGGGTGCAGGGCGGCAGCGGCAACGATGCCGAGCAGGCGGGCGAGATCGCCAATGCCTGCGACCCGGATTTCGCTCCGGCCTGGGTGGCGACGGCGGCCTACTGGTCCGGCCCGTCGATTGCGCCGCGGGGGCAGCAGGCGGTGTCGCCGCCGCCGCATCTGCCGGGGGTGGCCGCGCGCATCGCGTTGCTGCTGCTGGCACAGGATACGGCGCTTGCCGGACGTTATGTCTTCGGCGACTGGCTGGCGATCGGTCTCGCGCTCCTGGCGGGCGGCAACGGCGGCCAGGCTCAGGCGGAGTTGCGAGGCAGGCTGGCCGAGGCGAAGACCGCGTAGACGCATGTGGACCCTGCTTCTCTCTCGGCTGAACGATCCGCCGGGCAGTTTCTTCGACCGCCGCCAGATCGATGCGGGCCAGATCAAGGTCGGCCGCAGCGAGAAGAGTTGCGACCTGATCCTGCCTGACGAGCAAGGTTTCGTCAGCCGCGAGCATTGCACTATCGCGGCGATGGGGCTCGATCTGTTCGTGACCGACACCAGCAAGAACGGCGTCGCACTCAACGTGCCGGGGCAGCGCATCGTGCCGGGGCAGGCGGTGGCGATCCGACCGGGCGATCGGCTGATCGTCAACGACTTCGTGATTACCGTCAGCACGCCGGCCGACGCGATGGGCGCCGCTTTCGCCGCGCCGCCACCGCCGCCTTTGCCCCTGGGTGGCAGTACGGCGGGCGACGATATCTGGGGTGCGGGGCCGTCGGACCCGTTTCTTGGTGATCTGGCGGGCGGTGACATCCACGATTTCCTTTCCGGCGGCAGTTTCAGTCCGGCACCGCCGCCGTCCGGTTTTGCGGCGGCGCCGAGTATCGATTTCGGGGCGCCGCCGCCACCGCTGGCCGATTTCGGCTTCGGTACACCGTTCGGCGAGGCTTTCGCGCCGCGCCCGATCATGGCCGATCCCGCGCCGTTCGGGGGCAGCGTCGGTATTCCGGAGGACTGGGCAAGCCCCGGCAACGGCGTTGGCGACGGCCAGCCGATCCCGGAATTCGATCCGTTTCCCGCGCTCGACGTGCCCGCCGCCGCGCCATCGGGGCCAGGCGACGCATTTGCCGGTGAACCTTTCGCTGGTTTCGGGGAGGCACCTGCGGCTCCGGTCGCTCCGGCACCCCAGTCGCCGCCCTCGACCCTGGCGTCCTCCGCTCCGGATGCGGCAGGGTGGGCGGCCTTCTACGAAGGCGCGGGCTTCACGCCGGACGAGATGAAACTGCCGCCCGATGCGATGTACCGGCTCGGTGTCCTGTACCGCCAGGTCGTGCTTGGTCTTGCCGACATCATGCAGGACCGCGCAACCTTCAAGGACGAGTTCCGGGTCGAGCGCACGCAGCTTTCGATGGGCCGCAACAATCCGCTCAAGCACTTGCCCGCGTTCGACGCCGCCAAGGTGGTGATCGGCCAGCCGCTACCCGGCTTCATGGACGGCGAGGAGGCCGTGCGCTCCTCGTTCGAAGACATCAAGAAGCACCAGATGGCGATGCTGGCAGGCGTGCAGAACGCCCTGACCACCGCCTTTTCGCGCCTCGCGCCGGCAGAGATGGAAAAGCTGGTCGAGGCGGCGCAAAGTCAGAAGAAGGGTTTTTTAGGGAAACGCGGAATCGATCGCTGGTCGCTCTACGTAACCGTCTATGAAAACCTGCGAAAAGATGCGACGTCCAATGCCAATGGAATCATGAGTTCGGCCTTCCGTGAAGGCTATGAAAAGTTCATGAAGTCTACACGTTAGAGTCGTTTTAGGGGCGTAAGTCTTGGGCAAGGGGGGGATTGGTCTGTGACGTGGGAGAACAAGCCTGTCTGGTCGGAAGGCATGTTCCTGCGGCCGCAGCATTTCCAGCAATTCGAACGCTTCGCCGGGGCGCAGCTTGAATCGCGTGTCGGTCCGCTGGTCGCGCATGGCTATGGCGTGCATCAGCTGGAGATCGGCGAGGGTCCGCTGAAGACCGGCAAGATCGTCGTCAACCGCTGCTCGGGGGTGTTCGAGGACGGCACGCCTTTCCGCATTCCCGAACAAGCCGCCGCGCCCAAGCCGCTCGAAGTGATGCGCGACGTGCGCGATCAGGTGGTGCATTTGTGCATCCCCGAAAGCCGCGCCGGGATCGCCGATGTCGCCCTCGACCGCAGCGCGCAGGCCGAAACCCGCTTTCTCGGCGAGGAGTTCGAGGCCGCTGACATCGTCTTCGGCGCCAGTTCACGCGTGGCGATGAACGTCGGGCGCCTGCAACTCTCGCTGCGTACCGAGGCCGAGGGGCTCGAAGGCTACGTTACTTTACCGATTGCGAAAGTCGTTGAAAGGCGCACCGACGATTCCGTAGTTCTCGATACCGGCTTTATTCCCTGTTCGGTGTCGGTCACGGCCAGCCCGGTGCTGTCGGGTTTCATCACCGAACTCGAAGGCATGCTGCACCAGCGTGCCGAGGCGATCGCCGGACGTCTGGGGACGCCGGGCGCCAAGGCGGTGGCGGACATCACCGACTTCCTCATGCTGATGGTGGCCAACCGCGCTGAGGCGCTGCTCAAGCACCTTTCGGCCCTGCCCACGATTCACCCGGCGGACTTCTACGGCATGCTCTGCGCGCTGGCGGGGGAGCTTTCGACGTTCACGCAGACCTCGAACCGGCCCACGTTCATGCCGCTCTACCAGCATCGCCAGCCGCGCCTGTGCTTCGACGCGGTGATGGCGGACCTGCGCCGTTCGCTGAGCAAGGTGTTCGAGCAGACGGCGGTGGCGATCCCGCTGACCGCGCGGGGCTACGGCATCCACGTCGGCCAGGTCGAGGATCGCTCGCTGTTCACGACCGCCTCGTTCGTGCTTGCGGTGCGCGCGGGCGTCGATAGCGAACAGTTGCGGGCCAACATGCCGCGCCTCAGCAAGATCGGCTCGCCCGAACATATTCGCGATCTCGTCAACCGGCACCTGCCGGGGGCGGACCTCTATCCGATGGCGGCGGAACCGCGGCAGATCCCGTTCCGTGCCAACACGGTCTATTTCAACATCAATTCGCGGCATGAACAGTGGCAGGCGGTGCGGACCTCGGGTGCGGTGGCGCTGCACGTCGCGGGTGAGATTCCCGCCCTCGAACTGGAGATGTGGGCGATCCGGGGGCAGCAGCAATGAGCGGCGACGACGAGGGAGACGACGCAACCGTATTCCGGCCCGCCGGGGGAGGTGGCACGCCGCCGCCGTCCGGTTTCCCGCCGCAGCGCCCTGCGCCGGCGCAGGGTTTTCCCTCGCCGCCAGCCGCGCCGGGCGTGCCGGTTTCTCCCCCTCCGGGCCAGCCGGTATCGAGCGGCGCCGCGCAGTGGGGAGCGCCCCCGCCGCCTCCCGCTCCGCCGCAGGCAGGCGGCGGGCGCATCGATTTCGCGCCGGGCGAGCCAAACCTCTACGGTCCCGAGCCGGTGGTCGCCGCAGCAGGGCGGCTGATCCTGCTCGCCAATCACATCAAGACCATGGCGGTCGGCCCCGATCTGGAGGCGCTGCGCCGCACCACCGTCGCCGAACTCGACGCCTTCACCAAGCGCGCCCGCGCGCTGGGGCTGGAGGCCAAGTCGGTGCAGTTGGCGCACTATATCCTTTGCGCTTTTCTCGACGATGCGGTGATGTCGACCCCGTGGGGCGGGCAGAGCCAGTGGTCCACGCAGAGTCTTCTCGTCGTCTATCACAAGGACGCGCGGGGCGGTGACCGCATGTTCCAGTTCGCGGAGCAGATGGAGCGCGATCCGAACAGCGAACCGCGCCTGATCGAACTGTTGTACCTGTGTTTGTCGCTCGGGTTCGAGGGGCGCGCGGCGCTCGATCCGCGCGGGCAGAATATCCTCGTCCAGCGCCGCGCCGGCCTTGCCGCACTGGTCCAGCGCCAACGCGCCGCGCCGAGCGGCGAGATTTCGCCGCAGTGGCACGGGCAGAAGATCGCCTCCGGCCGCTTCGGCTCGCAAATCCCGCTGTGGGCGGTGCTCGCAGCGATCGGCGTCGTCGCGCTGCTGGTCTTCGCCGCGCTGCTGATGCATTTGTCGAGCCGGGGCAATGCCGCGATCGAGGCGGTGGACCGCGCCGTCGGCACTGTCGCCGTGCCGCCGCCGCCACCGCCACCCGCGCAGGCCGCGACGCCGCTGTTCGAGAAGTTCCAGGACATCCTGCGGCCCGACGTGGCGGCGGGCCGCCTCGAACTGACGCGCGAAGGCAACGAGATCGTCATCCGCCTGCACAACCAGGGTCTGTTCGCCTCTGCGCAGGCTGACGCATCGGGATCGTGGAGCGATACTTTCGCCCATCTGGCCGAGGCCGCGAACCTCACCAAGGGGCCGATCAAGGTCGAGGGGCATACGGACGACCAGGCGATCCGTTCGCTGCAGTTCCCGTCGAACCAGGAACTGTCCGAGGCGCGGGCACAGTCGGTGGCGCAGGCGGTCGAGGGCTCCGGCCTCGTCGACGCCTCGCGCCTGTCGATCGCCGGTTTCGGAGCGACGCAGCCGATCGGCGACAATGCGACCGACGAAGGCCGCACGCTCAACCGCCGCGTCGAACTGCGCGTCGCCAATGACATCAACTGGCGCTGAGGGGGAGGACATGAAGATGCAGGCTCACCGTTCGCCCCGCCGTCACCCTGAACGCTTTTCAGGGTCCATCGGGCCGCGCATCCTGAGGCCGAGACAGCCAACCGCGCGTTCGGTGTCATGGCGCATGCCATCGGCCGCGATCGCGCAATTGATCCTGAAACACGTTCAGGATGACGGGCGCGGGGAAGGCAGGGCCGCTGCTTCATTCACGGTTCCGGGGGGAGAAACGCGATGAAGGCACTCTTCCGCAACCGCTGGTTCTGGCGCGTGATCGGGGCACTCGCGCTTGGTCTGCTGCTGTTCTTCGTCGGCCCGCTGGTGTCGATCGCCGGGTTCCGGCCGCTCGGCTGGTGGCCGGTCTATACTTTCGCGGCGCTGCTGCCGCTGATCGTCGTCGGTGTGCTCTGGCTTCTCGCGGTGAAGGGCGAGAAGAAGAAGAACGCGGCGATGATGGAGGCGCTCAAGCCCGAGCCGGGCGCCGAAGACCGGGACGAGATCTCCGCCAAGCTGACCCAGGCGCTCGACATGCTCAAGTCGGCCAAGGTCGGCTCGCGCGGGGCCTATGCCTATCAGCTGCCGTGGTACGCGATCATCGGGCCTTCGGGCGCGGGCAAGACGACAGCATTGCTCAATTGCGGGCTCGATTTTCCCACCGCCGTGGCGGGCGAGTATCGCGCGCTGCGCGGCCAGCCCAAGACCCCCAATTGCGACTGGTGGTTCACGGACGAGGCGGTGCTGATCGACACGGCGGGCCGCTATGTCACGCAGGACGATGACGCCAGCGCCGACGCGGCGGGGTGGAAGTCGTTCCTGGGCCTGCTCCAGCAATACCGCCCGCTGCAGCCGCTCAACGGCGTGATCGTCGCGATCCCCGCGCCCGACTTCGTCGATCCGGCGAAGATGGCCGAGCACGCGCGCCACATCCGCGCGCGTCTGGCTGAAATCGGCAAGGAACTGGGCCAGGATCTGCCGGTCTACGTGCTCGTCACCAAGGCCGATCTGCTGGCGGGCTTTCGCGAGTATTTCCGTTCCAGCACCGACAGCGAATCGGATCAGGTCTTCGGCGCGACCGCCAAAAGCGACCAAGTCGATAACCAGTCTGTGCTCGAAGGGTTCGAGGCGCTCGTCACCTCGGTTTCCTCGCGCGTGGTCGAGCGGATGCAGAACGAGCCGCAGATGCACCTGCGCGCGCAGATCGCGGCCTTCCCCGCGCAGCTCGCCTCGCTGCAGGCGCCGATCGGCAGGCTGCTGGAGGCGCTCGGCCAGAAGAGCCGGTTCGACAATCCAGCGCGGGTGCGCGGCGTCTATCTCGCCTCCTCGATCCAGACCGGCAACCCGGTGGATCGCATCCTGCTCAGCGTCGGCGCGCCTGCCACGCATTCGGCGCAGACCGTGGGGACGGGGCGCAGCTACTTCCTCAAGCGCTTCTTTTCGGACCTGCTGATTCCAGAACAGGGCATGGCGGGACGCAACCCGCTGGCGGAGAAACGCGCCGGACAGCGCTACACGATCGCGGTGGCCGCCAGCCTTGCCGCGCTGGCGCTCTGCTGCGGCGTGTGGACCTGGGGCTATTTCCGCAACCTGACGCTGATCGACCGGGTCTTCGCCACCGCCGAGGCTTATGCGAACGTGCGCGCCAATGGCGGCGGCGGGGTGGACGAGGACGTTGCCGCGCTCGGCATCCTGGGCGATGCGACCACCGAAATGGCAGAGGCGAGCGACTTCGGCCTCGGCCTCGGGCAAGGTAGCCGGTTGTCGGCCGATCTCGGCGGCATCTACGGGCGCGATCTCAAGCGTCGTCTCGCGCCGATCCTTGTCGGGCTGGCGGAACAACGCATGGCTTCGGATGGTGACAACCCGACCGCGCTTTATGATGACCTCAAGTCCTACCTGATCCTCGGCGGACAAGGCCCGGCGATGGGTGAGCATGTCGTCGGTTGGGTCCAGCCGGCGTGGATGGAGCGCGGCGGCGGTAATGCCGAGACCCAGGCCGGCGAACTCGCACGCCATACCAAGGCGCTGTTCGACGGCAACTTCGCAGCCCAGACGATCGATGCCGCGCGCGTCGAGGGTGCGCGCTCGGTGCTGCGCGCGCAACCCGCCGCCGTACGCGTCTACGGCCGCCTCAAGAGCAAGGCCCTGGAAACCGGCGAGGAAATGTGGACCGCGCGCGAGAATGCGGGGCCGCGTCCCGAAGCGTTCTTCGACACCAGCGGTGCCTTCGCGCCCGGCGCGGGCGTACCGGCGCTGTTCACGCGCAGCGGCTACGACAAGATCTTCACCCCGATCGTCGCCAAGGGCGCGAGCCTGCTGGAAGAGGAGAAGTGGGTCGTTGGCGATACCGGCACCGCGCAGCTTTCGCCGGGCGAACTGGCGGGGCTGAAGTCCGACCTCGAACGGCTCTACTTCGCCGAGTTCCTCGATCGCTGGCAGTCCTACAGCGCCTCGATCAAAGTGCGCGCCGTCTCTTCGCTGGGTGAGAACGTGCAGCGCATGCGCGATGGCGGCGGGCCCCTCTCGCCGATCAAGCCGCTGCTCACCGCGATCGCCAAGGCTACCGACATGACGCCGTCTGCCGGCATGCCCAAGGCGAGCGGCAAGCTGGCGCAAGGTCTGGCCATGGCGGGCAAGGCGGGAATGCTGCCCACCGGCGACGGCGGGAGACAGGCCGTGGTCGATGCCTTCCTGCCCTTGCGCATGTTCGTCGGCAAGGGAGCGGGCGCGCCACTCGACGCCTGGTTGCAGACGCTTACGCAACTGGCGGACAAGCTCAACGTCATCGCGGTGCTGCCGGGCGGCGGGGGCGAGACCGGATCGCAGCAGAGCATGGACGCCAAGGCGGCGATTCTGCAACTCGACCAGAACGGCAACTCGATGCCTGCGCCTGCCGGTCTGTGGGCCAAGGCCGTCGCCAGCGACGCCAACGTTGCGCTTGGCGGCGCGCGACTGGCGCAGATGGGCGCGGCGATGAGTGGCAGTTTCGGCGAGTCGTGCGCCAATGGACTGGTGAAGGCCTATCCGGTGCAGCCGGGCTCCAGTGTCGATCTCGCGGTCGGCGACTTCGCGCGATTCTTCTCGCCGCAGGGGCTCTTTGCGAACTTCGTAAACACCGAACTCGGCGGCTATCTGGACAAGACGCCGCCCACCTGGACGGCCAAGGAGAATGCCAGCGAGATCGGCCTTACCGAAGCCACCGTGCGCGCCATGCAGGCGGCGGACACCATCACGCGCACGTTCTTTTCCAGCGACCCCAACAATCCGCGGCTGTCGTACCAGATCGAGCCGGTGGCGCTGTCCGGCGCCGATGCGGTGAGCCTGCAGGTGGACGGGCAGACGCTGCGCTACGACGGCAAGTCCGCCATCCCTTCCACGTTCGATTGGCCAGGAGCGGGGGGGGCTTCGCTATCCTTCACTCTAGCGGGCGGCGCGCCGGCACAGCGGACCTGGAACGGCCCTTGGGCCGTTTTTCGTATGATGAAGGTGGCTGCGATCAAGGGCGGTGCCTCACCGGCGATCGGCGAGGGCAGCCTGACCCAGGGCGGCGCTCGCTTCGACTTTCGCATCCGCACGTTCGCGGGCGGAAATCCCTTCGTCGTCGATCCGTTCGTGAAGGTCGGCTGCCCGGCAATCGGTTCGACGGCGAACGCCGGGTAACCTGGCGCCAGAGGCTGCCTTGTTATTGCAGAGATTGTGCCATGACGGCGTTGGTGATGGAAATTTCCAAGCCTCGTACCGCTTCCGACCAGTCCGCTTCCAGTGACGTGTAACCGCGCATGACGAGCGGACCGCATTGTTGGTTCGCTTTTATGATCGAATTCGTGACGTCGTAGGCGGCCTTGGCGATCAGCACCGCCTGCATGGCGACGATCGGGGTAGCGAGCCCCGCCGTCGCGAACTCGGCGCCCGCTGCGACTCCAACCTGTTTCGTCAGGGTGAGCCCGTTGGCGCCCAGTTCAAGCAGGGCAGCGGCGCATTCGAGCTTCTCGTCGTTCGAGAGGCCGGAGATCGCCGCGCCCGCCTTCAACACCGTGACCTGCAGGGTCGCGGTCGAAACACCGCCTTTCACGACCGAATCGTGAAGTCCGTCGATGACGGTGCCGACCATGGTTTCTGCCAGCTTCGCCGCCTTCGCATCGTTCGGAAGGGCGCGATTGATGTCGGAGCGGGCCTGGGCCTTGGCAGCTTCCTTCAGCATGGCCTTGCCAAAGCCGCCCGCGATATCCGTCGATAGGTTTCCCATGTACGTCTTGTCTCGTTTGCTGGATTGCCGCGAAGGTTTTTTACTTCATCGCCATCTTCGGCTGGGTCAGCATCGTCTTGGCGCCGTCGCCGACCAGGAAGTACGCGCCCCAGTAGTAGGGGTGGGAATAGCGGCGGGTGTCAATCAGCTGATTCTGCGCGACCTTCAGCGCGTCGCCCATCGCGGCGGTGCGGCCGGTGGTGTAGAAGGTCTGCATCAGGTCCTGCGTCTGCTGCGAGTCAGGCACCGCCCAGAACGTCGCCATGACCGCCCGGGCGCGGGCGGCGATGAACGAGCGGACGAGGCCGTCCAGCGCGGGCGAGGCATTCTCCAGGCCCGCCTTCAGCGCCGTGGCGGTGCTGGTGCCGGCGCCGGTGTCGCAGGCGGACAGCACGACCAGGTTGGCATCGAGCTGCAGCCGCGCCACTTCGTCGAACGAGAGCAGGCCGTCGGACAACACCTGGCCGTCGGCTGAGGGCGCCGCCAGCGTCGTCACCAGTGCGGGCGGCAGGTGGACCTTGCACTGGGGCAAATCGACCTGGGTTTCGGGCAGGCCATGCGTGGCGAAGTGGATCACCTGGTAGCGGCCCAGTTCGCCCGAGGCGGGACCGCTGAGCAGGTTGACGTCGGTAAAGGCGCCCAGCGTGATCTCGGGCGCGCCGCTTGCCCCCAGGGCGTCGGCGGCGAGGCCCAGTTCGCGCGCGCTGATCGGCTTGTTCAACGCCATCACGCTTGCCCATGCGCCGTAGGACACCGAGCAGTCGAACGGCATCTTGTCCTCCGACGCCTGCGCCGACACGCGTTCGGCAGGGGCGTTCTCGCCCAGGCCCAGGAACTTGCCCGGGGCCTGCGAGGGGGTGACGTCGTTGCGAATGCGCAGGAAAGCGCGGGGCGACAGGGCGACCGCCGTATCCGAGCCGCGCGCCAGGAACTTGACCTTGGAATAGTCTCCCTTGGCGCGCTGCTTGGCATAGGCCTCGGCGGAGGCGGGATCGGTTACCAGCACCGCGAGGGGCAGCTGGCGCAGCTTGCCCGCCGGATTGTAGACCACGCGGCTGGCGCCGGCGACCGCCTCGGCCGCCGGGCCGGTGATCGCCTGGAACAGCTGCGAGGCCTCGGCGACCTTGAACAGCCGGGTCGAGCGGGTCGCTTCGTCGAGGCGGGCACTGGTCAGCACGGCGTTGGTGAGGGCATCGGTCTTCGCCAGGCCGCCATCGACCATGTAGATCCAGGTCTTGTCTCTGGTGATGACGATGCCCGCCATCGTCGAATAGAGCTGGGCGAGCTTGAGATAGGCCTCGCCCGGTGCCAGCGCCGCGCGGATCTCGGCGACGGTGGCAGGCTCGTCCTGCAGCGCGCCGATGCGGTTGCTCGAGAGCAGCTGGCTGTTGATCGTGTCGCGCTCGGTATCGGCGGCCTGGCGCTCCTTTTCGAGGCGGTCGAAGTCCGCGCCGGTATTGGTACCCAGGTTCGAGATCTCGGTGCGAAGGCGTACCATCTGGCGGTCGAGCAGGGCGCGGCGGCGCAGCAGGTCGGCGACGCTCTCGTCGGCGGCGACGACCTTCTGAAGCTGCGCATATTCGCGGGCGATGGCGGGCTCGCCGATCATCTGCATCGCGTGGAAGTATTCCTCGTCGCGCGCCGCGCTTTCGGGCGCGCGGGTGAGCAGGCCGAAGTAGCGTTCCAGCGCGGCGAGCGAGACGTAGCCGGTGCCGGTCAGTTCAGGCAGAGTCTGGACGGCGGTGCGGTAGTTCGCAAGCACTTTGTCCTGTCCCAGCGCCGGATCGCGCGAGGCGATCGAGGCGCGTTCGAGGCGGGTGTCGGCGAGCAGCGGCGCGTTCTGGAAGGTATCGCTGACCGGGCGGGCGCCGGGGAACAGGCAACCACCGCCCGCGACGCTGCCGGCGAGGCCGCCGACCGCGCAGTCGAGATGCGCCAGCGCCTTGTTCATGTCGCCGCGCCGCACATCGATGCGGGCCTGCTGGCGCTCGATGATGGTGCGCAGCCAGACGATGTTGTCCGGCGCGTAGCGGGCGACGACGATGCGTGCGGCGCGCGCGGCGTTCTGCACTGCGGCATCCGCCTCGTCCACACGGTCGGCGCCGAGGTAGGCGATGCTCAGCGCGGTGTAGCGCTGTGCTTCCAGCAACGAGCGGTTGAGCTGGTTCTGGTCGCTGAGCCCGGCGCGGGCATTGTCGCCTGCACCGTTCGATTCCTCGTTGAGGCGGCTGAGCGTCACCGGGTCTTCCAGGCTGCCGACTTCGGCCTGCGCGCGGGTGAGGGTGGTGATGGCCTCGGCCCAGCGGTGCTGGCTGATGAGGTCGATGCCGCGATAGGTCGACAACTGCTGGAGCTGCTCGGCGCGGCGCGGAAGGTCGGTGCCGGTGCGCAACAGGCCGTCGGCCACGGCGAAGTCGTTCGCGGCAAGTTCGAACTGGCTGAGGTTGGATTCCGCAAGGCCCGCCGCGAGGCGCAAGTCGATGCGGGTCGAAACGTCGGCGCTGGCGAAGGCGCGCAGTGCGTCGTTCAGCGTGCGCGAGGCATCGAGCAGGCGCCCGGTCTGCAGCGCCACGACGCCGTCGGCGAGCGCCGATTCCGCCGTCAGCGCCTTGGTCTCGCCAGCGGTGGCGACGGCCTGGCCGGCGGGGACGGCGGCGAGATCGAACGAGGCCTTGGCGGCGGTGTTGCCGTTGGGCGCCTGGGCACCGCCGACGATCACGCGCAGCGCGGTTTCCAGCGCGCCCGCCGATCCCTCGATCACCGCGCCTTGCCAGGCGACGCCCTTGTGGGTGAAGCGGATGTCGATCGCGGCCTTGCCCAGGGTCGGGTCAATGCAGCGGCGCACTTCTGCCGCACCGATGCCCGCCAGCTGCGTGGAGAGTGCCTCGCCGCAGTTCTCGGCCGATGCGGCCTTGCCCGCCGCGCTGACGTAGCCCTGCACGTCGGCGGCGGCGATGTCGCGGCAGTTGATGACGTAGGACTGTTCGCCGGCATAGCGGACCGGCCCGTCACCCGCCGCCCACTCGCGCGAAGCGGAGCAGGAGTCCCCGTTGGCATTGGTGCCCAGGGCGAAGCGTTCGGGTGTGGGCGCGGCCAGCGTCGGGGTCGCCATGACGACGACCGGTAGCGAGGAGGCGAGGGCCAGTGCGACTTTTGCGGCGCGGGCGGTGGCTCGGGCGCCGGAGCGGGGATTGCGCTGCGACATGGCTTACTTGCCCTCCTTGGTGGTGCACTGGGGATCGTCGGGGCGGCATTCGAGCGTGTCGATGCCCACCGGCGCGTCGGCGACATTGACGATGAGGCCGTCGTTGCCGCGACCGATCAGCGGGCTGATCGCGATGGTGGTGTCCTCCTCGGTATCGAAGAGGGCGATCTTGCGCTCGTCGTAGAAGTTGAAGTTGGGCTGCGGCACGTCGGTCGCCAGGCATCCGCGGTCGGGTGCGCCGATGACGCAGCCGTTGATCCGCGAGTTCGAGCGGGTGATCCGCACGTCGTCCGAATTGCCGGTCGGATTGACGATCTGGATCGCCTCGTTGGTCAGCAGCGCGGCGGTGGTGTCGGAGAAGTTGTTGACCACGCCGAACATGGCGAAGGCGTTGTTGCCCTCGTCTCCGGTGCTGATGAGCCGCAGTGCCAGCGTCGTCTGTTCGGGCGCGCCGCCCGTCACCGAGTTGATCGACACGCCCTGGTTCGCGGAAATCTGCGTGTTCTGGAACAAGGCGAAGTTCTTGTAGCCGACCGTGACCGACTTCGCCGTCAGGAAGACGCCGACGTTGATCGCGGTGGGATCGCGGTAGAGCTTGGATGCCGGGTTGGAGACCTGTTTCGCGATCTCGTCGTTGTCGAGATTGATGAAGTCGGCGATCATCGCCTCGGTCCCGAACAGGATCTTCTCGCCGCGCAGTTCGACGTCGGCCGAACCGGCGATGATCTTGGGCGCATGCTCCCCGTCGAGCTGGGCGACGATCGAGGTCGCGAGTGTTTCCGCCCCGGCATCGTTGCCAAGATCGCCGAGCAGGCCGCCGATCTGCAGCGTGCGGCGGGTGGTGCCGGCGACGGTGATCGGACCGGTGATTGCGACCGCGCCGGTACCGAGGAAGCGCGTGGCACTGCGCCCGGTATCGGCGGCGACCGTGAGCGTCGCGAGTTCGAGCGCATTGGCGCCCGAATCGACGACCACGGTATCGGCATTGAGGAACCCGAGTTCGGCGTTGCTGACCGCGAAGGTGCTGCCTGCGGTGGAGGTCTGGTCGCCCACCACCGTCGCTCGCGTGCCGGTATTGCGCAGGATCGCGCGGCCGCTGCCGGCCGTGAGCGTGCCGTTCAGGGCGACGTCGGATGCCTCGACGATGATGTTGCGGCCATTGGCTTCGTTGGCGAGGCTCGATCCTGCAGGCAGGCTCTTGGTTCCACGCGGATCGCCGGCGGCCAGGCCGATGCCGTTCACGGTCCCCGCCAGGGCGGTCGACAGCACTGCATGACGGGCATCGAGGCCGGTGCCGCCGCTGGTGATGGTCGCGGTGCCGAGGGTGACGAGGCCGATGGCGGCGACTTCGATGTCGTCGCCGGCACTGGTGGTGGTCAGGCTAGCGTCGCCGCCGGCCAACACGGCCACGTCTTCGCTGGCGCTGGTGGTTCCGGCGGTCACGTTGCCGCCCGCCAGCAGCGCGACCGACCCGGCGGCAGCGCTGGTGGTGGCAAGCTGGACGCCGCCTCGGGCATTGACCAGCACGTCGCCGGTGCCCTGCGTACGCAAGGTGCCGGTCGAGGTCACGCTGCCGGTCGCTGCGCGCAGGCGGATCGAGGCACCCGCAAGCTGGGTGTTCTCGCTGCCGATCCCGACGGCGGCAAGGGTGCCGGGCGTGCCGGTGAAGGTCACGCCGGTCCCGCCCGCACCGGCAGCGCCGGTCGAGGTGCCGTTGGTGAGTGCGAGGTTGCCGGTCAGCGCGGTGACGTCGATATCGTCCCCGGCGGTGGCCGAGCCGACCGTCACTCCCGTGCCGCCCTGCACGCCGATGTCGCGCCCGGCGACGAGGCTTGCGGCATTGACCGTCGTGCCCGCGAGCGCTCCGACCGAGCCGGTGGTCGCGGTCGCGGTGTTAAGCGACAGCGCCTGCGCGGCGTTGACCAGCACGTTGCCTTGCGAGAGCAGTGCGCCGGTCGAGGTGACGTTGCCGGCCTGGGCACGCAGGCGGATCGTCGGCGCGGTGAGCTGGGTGTCCTCGGTGCCGATGCCGACGGCCGCAGCAGTGCCTGCGGCGGCCGAGACGACCACCCCGCTGCCGTTGGCGCCCGCTCCAGTGGCGGTGCCGTTGGTGAGCGACAGGTTTCCTGCGAGTGCGGCAGCGTCGATGTCGTCGCCTGCAGTCGCCGTGGTGATAGCCACACCGGTACCGCCTTGCACGCCGATGTCGCGCGATGCGGTCAGGGTGGCGGCGGTGACCTGTCCGCCCGCGAGGACGCCGATCGAGCCGCCGCTGGCGGTGACGGTTGCAAGCGATGCATTGCCGCTGGCGTTGACGAGGACTTCGCCGGTGCCCTGCGTATGCAGCGTGCCGGTCGAGGTGATATCGCCCGATGCCGCACGCAGGCGGATCGAGGAACCGCCGAGCTGCGCATCTTCCGCACCGGTGCCCACGGCCGCTGCCGTACCGGCGGTGCCGGTGAACAGGACCGAGGTTCCGCCACTTCCGGTACCGGTGGCGGTGCCATTGGTGAGCGTGAGGGTGCCGGTCAGCGCGGCGGCGTCGATATCGTCACCGGCGTTTGCGGTGGCGATGGTTACGCCGGTGCCGCCCTGCACGCCGATGTCGCGCGATGCGGTCAGGGTGGCGGCGGTGACCTGTCCGCCTGCTAGCACGCCGATTGAGCCGCCGTCCGCAGTGACGGTTGCAAGCGATGCGTTGCCGCTGGCGTTGACAAGGACTTCGCCGGTGCCCTGCGTATGCAGTGTGCCGGTCGAGGCGATATCGCCCGATGCCGCGCGCAGGCGGATCGAGGAACCGCCGAGCTGCGCATCTTCCGCACCGGTTCCCAAGGCCGCTGCCGTACCGGCGGTGCCGGTGAACAGGACCGAGGTTCCGCCACTTCCGGCGCCGGTGGCGGTGCCATCGGTGAGCGTGAGCGTGCCGGTCAGCGCGGCGGCGTCGATATCGTCACCGGCGGTTGCGGTGGTGATGGTTACGCCGGTGCCGCCCTGCACGCCGATGTCACGCGATGCGGTCAGGGTGGCGGCAGTAACCTGGCCGCCTGCTAGCACGCCGATCGAGCCGCCGTCCGCAGTGGCGGTTGCAAGCGAGGCACTGCCGCTGGCGTTGACGAGGACTTCGCCGGTGCCCTGCGTATGCAGTGTGCCGGTCGAGGCGATATCGCCCGATGCCGCACGCAGGCGGATCGAGGAACCGCCGAGCTGTGCGTCTTCAGCACCGGTTCCCACAGCGCCAGCCGTTCCGGCGGTGCCGGTGAACAGGACCGAGGTTGCCCCGCTTCCGGTGCCGGTGGCGGTGCCATCGGTGAGCGTGAGGGTGCCGGTCAGCGCGGCGGCGTCGATGTCGTCACCGGCGTTTGCGGTGGCGATGGTTACGCCGGTGCCGCCCTGCACGCCGATGTCACGCGATGCGGTCAGGGTGGCGGCGGTGACCTGTCCGCCCGCGAGGGCGCCGATCGAGCCCACCGCGTCGGCATCGAGCACGTTCACGTCGGTTGCGGCGTTGAGCAGAATATCGCCGCCCGCCGTCGTCAGCGTCGTGCCCAGCGCCGGTGTGAAGGTGCCCGCGATGCTGCCGTTCGCCGCGCGCAGGCGGATCGTGGCGGCGGTCAACTGGCCGTCTTCCGTGCCGGCGATGGTGACCGCGTTCGCCGCGCCGACCGTGCCGAAGGCCACCGAGGTGCCCCCGGTCCCGGCGGTCGCCAGCGAGGAGCCGGTCACGAGGCCAAGATCGCGTCCGGCGACAACATCGATGTCGTCGCCCGCCGTGGCGGTGGTGAGGAATGCGTCGCGTCCGGCCAGCACGCCGAGGTCGACGTTCGCGGTAAGGGTGCCGGCGCTGACGTCGCGCCCGGCGAGCACGCCGATCGAGCCGCCGAGAGCCTCGGCCAGCGCAAGCGTGGCGTTGTTGGCGGCGTTGACCAGGACGTCGCCCGTGCCTTCGGTACGCAGCGTTCCGGAGGAGACCACGTCGCCGGTCGCCGCGCGCAAGCGGATCGAGGCGTTGGCGAGTTCGCTGTCCTCACCGGCCGCGACGCCCAGTGCCGCATCGGTGCCCGGCGCGCCGGTGAAGGTGATCGAAGTGCCGCCGGTGCCGAGCCCGGTGGATACGCCGCTGACCAGTGAGACGTCACCGGTGACGGCCACCATGTCGATGTCGTCCCCGGCGCGGGCCGAGCCCACGGTCACGCCGGTGCCGCCGCGCACGGTCACGTCGCGGCTTGCGGTGAGGCTCGTCGCGCTTGTCGCCGTGCCGCTGAGCACGCCGATCGAGCCGTTGCGCACATCGAGGGTCGCCAGGTCGGCATCGCCGAACGCGTTGACGTAGATCTCGCCGCGACCGCTGGTGCGCAAGGTACCGGTGGAGACGACATCACCCGCGATCGCCCGCAGGCGGATCGTGGCGTTGCCGAGCTGCGGGTTCTGGGCTCCGACTTCCACGTCCCCGAGCACACCCGCAGTTCCGAACAGGACCGAGGTGAGGTTGCTGCCGGCGCCGCTCGACGAACCGCTGCCGAGCGAGACATCGCCGGTGACCGAGATCATGTCGACGTCGTCGCCGGCATCGGCCGTGCCCACCGAGATCCCGGTGCCGCCCTGGACGCCGATGTCGATCGAAGCGGTGAGGCTATTGGCACTGGCAAGGCCGCCAGCGAGCATGCCCACCGAACCGCGCGCGGCTGTTGCCACGTTGAGGGAGGCATCGCCCGCCGCGTTGGCGAAGATATCTCCGGTGCCTTGCGTTTCCAGAGTGCCAGTGGATGTGACGTCGCCCGCCGCGGCGGTCAGGCGGATGGTCGAGCCGGTGAGCTGGTCCTCTTCGCCAAGGCCAGTCGCGATGGCGCCGAGCGAGCCGGCGGCCCCGGTCACCGTGACCGAGGTGCCCCCGCTAGAACCGAGCGAGATACCGTTGGTGAGCGAGACGTCGCCGGCCAGCGAGAGCACGTCGATATCGTCGTTCGCATTCGCCGCGCCGATCGTCACGTCGCCGCCGCCTTGGGCGAAGACATCGATCCCCGCGACCAGGCTGAGCGCGTCGATGGTCCCGCCCGCAAGCAGGCCGATCGAATTGCGGGCGTTCACGCTGGAGAGCGCGATGTCGCCGCTGGCATTGGCCAGCACGTTGCCGGGAGAAAGCGTCTGCAGCAGGCCGCTCGAGGTAATGTCGCCGCTTTCCGCGCGCAGGAGGATCGTGTTGCCCCTGTTCGGGTCGGTATCGTAATGGTTGACCGTGATCGAGCTTACATTTCCGGGAGTGCCGGTGAACGCGGTCCAGTCGTCGCCGGTACCGGTTCCGCCGACGAAGCCGGCGGTGCCATCGGTCAGCGTGATGTCGCCGCCGGTGCTGGTCAGTTCGATGTCGTCGTTCGCCGTGGCGGCGGTGATCGCTATATCGCCCGCAGCGAGCGCCACGACGTCGCCGTTCCGGGCGATCAGCGAACCGCCGGTGATGCCGCCCCCGGCATGGAGCGCGACCGTTCCGTACCGGGCATCGGCCGCGGCGATCACGATGTCCTGCGCCGCGCTGACACGGATGTCGCGTGCCAGCGAATCGTTCCCCCCCGCGGTGGCCGAGGCGATTCTGGCCGAAGTCGCGCTGCTGACATTGATGGCCCAACCGGCATTGAGGGTGCCGACATCGACGATATCGGTGGTCGTGCCCGAACCGGCGCTGACGCCATCGTCGTTGCGCTTGACGATATCGATGTACTTCTGTGCGCTGCCGCTGCCCAGCGCGAGCAGGCCGTCGCTCGCCGTCATCGACAGGGATCCGTCGTTCGCATCGACGCTGGTGGCCGAAATGGCGCGGGCGCTGATCGTGATCTCGTTGCCGAAGATATAGCCGCTGTCGCCCGCCCGGACCTGCCCCAGCTGGGCGATCCCGTTCGCGGCATGGACGCCGATATAGGCTTCGAACTCATCGGCGAAGAGGTTCGCCGCGCCGTAGCCTTCGGCCAGCAGCGTATCGGTGCCGGTGATCTCGAGGTTGGCGCCAGGTGCGGGCGCACCACCGGTGGTGGACAAGTCGACGCTTCTGGCGGTGATGGTGCCGACATCGAGCGTGGTCACCGCGTTCAGATCGACGAGGTTCGCATCGATCGACTGGATGCGCAGGGTGTCCGCATTGCCTGCCGTGGTGACCGAACCCGCAGTGATCGCGCCGATCACGCCGCTGCCGGTGATGTCGAGCAGCACCGCGCCGCCGGTGCCGCCATCGATCGTGCCGCCGGAGACGGCGGTGTAGCCATCGGGGAGGCCGGTGACGGAACCATTTGCGGAGTTGACGTAGATGTCGGTGTGCGAGGTGACCGTGCCGAGCCGGATGTCGCCGGCGGCGGCGGTGAAGCTGGCGCCGCTGCCGATGAAGTTGTTGGTCGTCACCGTTCCGGCGATCAGGCCGACCGGCCCTGCCGCCGATCCGCCGACGTCGCCCGCGCGGATGCGCACGAAGCTGCCGCCGGAAAGCGCGTCGGCGCCGCCGAAGGTCACGCCGTCGCTGGCGCCCGCGCCGTTCGAGGTGACATCGACGAAGCGGCTGGAGCCGCTGGCCGCGTTGGTCGTCTGCAGCGAGGTCCAGGTGAGCGTGCCGGGCGCCGAAATGTCGATGTCGTCCGCCGCGATCACGGCGCCGAGCGAGGCGTTGCGGCCGGCGCCGATCGCTACGTCCTCGGTGGTGGAGGTGAGGGTGCCGGTCTGCGTGACGTCGCGGCCTGCGCGCACGGCCACGGCGCCGCCTGTCGCGGTGGCGCTGGCGAGCGACACGTCGCGCGCGGCGTTGACGATCACGTCGCCATTGGCGGTGACGAGCTGCGTCGCGGAACCGGCGTCGCCGGTCTGCGAGCGCAGGCTGATCGTCGAGGTGCCGGGCAGGGTCAGCGCCGCGCCGATCGATCCGGGCTGGCCCGGGGTCGCACCGAAGGCGATCGAGGTGCCCAGGTCTCCGGTCGCGAACGACTGGCCGTTACCGAGCGAGACGTTGCCGCCGGTGCTGAGCAGGTCGATGTCGTCGCCGACGGTCGCGCTGGCGACGGTCAGGTTACCACCGGCCAGGGCGGCGAAGTCCTCACCCGCGACGATCGCGCCGGCCTGGATCGAGCCGCCGGCATAGAGAGCCACGTCGCCGGCCACGCCCAGTCCGGGAGCACCCTCGACACGCGCGGTGGAGGCCCCGCCGACCGAGAGGTTGCGCACGGCGGAGACGAAGATGTCGCCATGGTTGGTGGACAGGTTGCCGGTCGTCACGTCGCCGCTGGCACCGCCTGCGTAGATCTCCAAGGCCTGGTCGGCGCCGAGCAGGCCGATCGCACCCGTGGTCACCGATCCGGCGGTCGAGTTGATGGTCAACCCGTTGTCGAGGGTGAGGGCGCCGGTGGTGATATCACCCGTCGCGGTGAGCGCGCTGTCGCCCGAGGTATAGAGCGAGGCGCCGGTGACGTCGCCGAGCGAGATGGTCGGCGCGCTGGTGACGACGACATCGCTGCGCTGGGTCGGCAGGCCGGCCGCGAGCCCGGCGACGAGCGTGGTGCCGGGCGCGAACGCGACCGTGCCGTTGTCCGCCTGCAGCTCAAGGTTGGCGAGGCCGGTGCCATCGGCGTCGGACTGCAGCGAGAGCCCGTCGAAGCCGGTGATGTCGCCGCTCGCCGCGTGGAAGAACACGCGCCGCGCCGCCTGCTGCGTGACAGGCACGCCGGCCAGGCCGACTTCGATCGCGTCAGCCTCGAGGAGGTAGTCGTCGCCGGCATCCACGTCGCCGCGCACCGCGAGCGTGCCGCCCGAGAACAGGTCGACATCGCCTCCGGCCGTCAGGCTGCCGATGAAGCGGGCATCGAGGCCGACGTCGGCGATGATGTCGCCAAGGGCGCTGATGGCCCCGAAGTCGGCGGTGCCATCGACGTCGATGGTGACCGCGCCGCCGGTGGCCTCGATCGATCCTCCGGCATTGGCGTTGCCGCTGATCGTAAGGCTGACGTCGCGACCCGCGAAGACGTTGCCGTCCTGCGTGTAGCCCTGCGTCTGCGTCACCAGGAAGTCCCGGCCGGCGTTCACCGTCCCTTCGATGAGCGTGTCGCCGCCGGCCGAAAGGCTGACATCGGTATCGCTGTCGATCGAGGCGCTGAAGCCGATGTCGCCGCCGGCGGTGACGGTGAAGTCCCCTGCATCGACCGCACCGTCTACGTGCGTGAAGCCGCCGCTGACGACCGAGGCGGTGTTCGCCGCCGTCAGTGCGCCGAGCGTGGCATCGCCGCCGACGTCGATGGTGAGGTCGCCGCCGCTCGACTGGTTGCGGCCGGTGACCAGGGCGTCCTGTACCACCGCGATATCGACGTTGCCGGCGGCGATCACGTCGCCCGATTGCGTCAGGTTGATCGTGCGCGTCAGGCTGTAGGCGCCGCCGCTGCCGATGTTGTCGGTGATCGAGGTGTCGCCGAGCACCACCAGCGATACGTCGCCGCCGGCCCCGATGGCGGCATTGATGGCGGTGTCGCGGATGGACTGGACCGAGAATTCACCGCCCGACGTCACGATGCCCGAGAACGTCGCGTCGCGTCCGGCGGAGGTCGCCACGTCGCCGCCGGTGGAAACCCGGCCCAGCGTGGCGTCGCGCCCCGCCGTGAAGCTGGCATTCATGCCGGCGGTGTAGTCGCTGCCCGCCACCGTGATGTCGCGTGCGGCGGTCACGGCAAGGTTGCCGCCGGGGGTGGTGATCGTACCGGTGCCGGTGACGTCCTGCGCCGAGTTGACGACGATGTCGGCGTTGGTACCCGGGCCGACGCCGCTGATAGCGCCGTTCACTGCGATCGAACCGGCTGCTCCGGCGCCGTTGGTGATGGTCGCGGTATTGCCGTCCACCGTGGTCGTGGTGGTCGCCAGCGTCACGGTTCCGCCAGAGGCCGTCGCCGTCAGCGAGCCGCTCGCCCTGACGTTGAGAAGTGCGGCGGTGAGGCTGTTCTGCACGCCGCCGGCGACCAGCACCGACTGCCCGCTGACGTCACCGCCGACGCTGACCGCGTCGCTCAGCGTCGTTCCGGCACCGACCGTGAACTGCAGCGGATTGCTCAGCCCGCTGGTGAAGGTGACGTCGGTGGCCGCGACCAGCACGACCGAACCGGCGCTCGCGTCTATCGTCGAATCGGCGGCGATCCGGGGCGCCACCGCCACGATCGATCCGGCGACGTTGAGATTGCCGCCGATCAGGATCTGGCTGGTGCTGCTGGCGCCGCTGGCGAAGCGGAAGCTGGTGGCATTCGCCGCGCCAGCGGCCGCGAAGGCGGTGCGGAAGGGGCCGTCCACGGTGTCGGCGAAGTCGAGCGTCGAGAGCATCAGGCTGCCGCCGCTCAAGTTGACGCTGGAACTGGAACTGAAGCTGATGCCGTCCTGGTTGACGAGCCACACCGAGATGCCGTCAGCGGCGTTGATCGTGCCGTCGATGAACGAAATGCCGCCGCCTGTCAGCACGCGGTTGACGGCCACCAGGTCGGTCAGCCCGGCGGTGGTGGTCGAATAATTGACCGTGTCGCTAGTGCCGACATTGTAGGTGTTGAAGTCGATGATCCGGCTGGCATCGTTGAGATTGACGTTCATCGTCACCGCGCCGCCGGGCGCGGTGGTGGTGCCGATCGAGGCGCCGCCGGCATTGGCGACGCTGGGCACGGTCTGCGCCTGGGCCTGCCCGGCCAGCAGTGCGGAGCCGATCAGCGCGGTGGAGCCCATCAGCGAGAGGCGAAGGGAAGCGGAAATGCCGGTGCGGCGGGCGTTGACGGTCATCGAACCTCTCCCTCTCAGAACAGCTTGGCCGTGATCGAGACCAGGAAGCGGTCGGACGGCTTCTTCTCATCGTTGGGCAGGACCTTGTCGAGCGGATGCGCGTAAGTGAGGTCCAGCACCAGGCGCTGCGGCAGCATGAAGCGCAGCCCGCCGCCGACCGAGCGCAGCGTGCGCTTGGGGATCAGCGAGCCCGGATCGAGGTTTTCCAGTCGCACCCAGTCGTAGAAGGCGCTGGCCTCGACCCCGAAACGCGGGACCGGCAGCTTGACGCGCGGCTCTACCGTGAAGCCGTAGGCGCGATCGCCGCCGTTCGAACCCGGGTCGTAGCCGCGCCCGTGCGTGTAGTTGCCGAGCGAGAATTCCTCGAGGTTGAGCAGCGGATCGTCGGTCCACTGGCCGAAGCCGCCGAAGTCGAGCTGGAACGGGCCGCCGGGCTTAAGCGAGAAGTCCACCGAACCCTTGACGACGAAGGCCTGCGGGTTGCCGTAGAGGCGGCTTGGCCCGCCCTTGGCGGTCGTCTCCCCCTGCTTGGAGGCGCCGAACGCGTCCAGCCCCTTGCGCAGTTCGAGCGAGGTGCGGGCGCGCAGGATCTCGCGGCGGCCGTCGTCGAAGCGGAAGTCGCCATCGATGCGTCCGTAGAGCACGCGGATCTTGTCGAAGGTGTAGGGAATGGTGCCGCCGTTGGAGCGGAACTCGGCCTTCTGCTCGATCATCTCGAAACCGCCGGTGGCGAGCACCGTGCGGTCGAGGTCGCGCATCACCGGCATGCTCACGTCGAGCCCGGCGATGATAGAGCGCGAACGCAAGTCGAGGTCGGTGAGGTCCGGCCGCGACCACGCCATCGATCCGCGCAGGCCCAGCCGCAGCCCGCTGTCGGTCACCGCGAAGTCGTGTCCGGCCTGGGCGACGCGCACCTCGTTCCAGTCGAACGAGTTGGAATAGGCGAGGTAGGTACGGTCGGCGAGGCCGGTCAGCCCGTAGGCCTCTGCCCGCAGCGAACCGATCCAGCGGCCGAGCTGCTGCGAGCCGTAGTTCTGCACGTTGGCCATCAGCGCGAATCGCTGCGCCTTGACGCTGAGCGTGCCGATCACCTCGCCGGGCGCGGCATTGGCCGAACTGAGTGTCAGCGAAACGTCGAGACCGGGAATGTCCCCGGTCAGCAGCAGCAGCCGCACCGCCGCGTCGCGGTTGAGCGGGTCGAGCGCGCGGATGCGCTCCACGGCGGTTTCCAGCTGGCCCCGGAACGGGCCGGGATCGCCGACGATGCGCATCTCGGTGATGCGGGCGGTGACGACCTGCACGCGCAGCACGCCGCTGCTGATCTGCTGGGGCGGGATCTGCGCCAGCGCGACGTAGCCGGCGTCGTTCAGCCGCTGGTTGATGTCGTCACGGATGCGGCAGACGACCGCGATCGGCTGGTCGCCGCGCGCCTCGGTGTCGATGCCGGACAGCAGGCTCTGCAGTTCGGCCGGGAGCGGGCTGCCGTCCGGGCGTTCGAGAGTGATGCCGGTGAGGTTGACCCGCACGTCCGAGTCCTGAAGCGCGCAGGGGCCGGCGGCGATCGCACCGCGCGTATCGACCCGCACGCGCGGCTTTCCGGGTTCTTCTTGAGTCGGCAGTGGCTGTTCGATCTGCGAACGGCCCGGTAACTGCGCCTGGGATGGGTCCGGCAAAGCTTCCTGGGCCCGTGCCGCCTGCCCGCTTGCGCAAAGGCTGCCCGCACCGATCCCGACGGTGGCCAGAACCACTTTCCCCCAACCGTTTTTCATAACGCCCCCTAATTCCGGGTAAGCGGACTCGTCCCACCATTCAGGTTTGATTACGTCTGCCCCGCCAGGTTTATTCCGTAGATTCTTTAAGAGAGTCAACACAGTTAAGAGATTGTATTGCAACGCAGTATGACAATTGCAGTCATACCATGATCAGGGGATGACTTGTCTTGTCATCTATATTTGAGAGTGCGTTTTTGCTTGCAACGAGCGATCGCCTCATCTCCGGAGCGATCCTCCGGAAACTTACGGAAATTCCCCGTTTCGAAAGGCCGAGCCGGGATCGGGAATCGTGCGGGTCGATGCCAGTGCTTCGGAGGCTTGCGTATCCGGCTTTGCCGCGCTGCGACAAATAGAGCCGGAACGGATGCGAATCGCCTGCCCGGCCAGAGGCAAAGCGGCGATGGCGCTTCGGGCGCTGAGCGTATAAAGGCGCGCGGATGCTTCGCCTGACCGATCTCGCCCTGCCGCTCGACCATACGCCCGAAGACCTCGACGCGGCGGTGGCCCAGCGGCTCGCCATCGCGCCGGCCGATCTGGAGCGGGTGACCGTGTTCCGCCGGGGCAACGACGCGCGGCGCAAGAACGCCATCAAGCTGGTCTACGCGCTCGACGTGACGGTGCGCGACGAGGCCGGGGTGCTGGCCCGCTTTGCCGACGATCCGCACGTCCGGCCGACCCCTGACATCGCCTACAGGTTCCCCGTCCAGGCGCCCGAGGGCTGGGCGGGACCGCGCCCGGTGGTGATCGGCGCCGGGCCATGCGGCCTGCTCGCCGCGCTGATCATGGCGCAGATGGGCCTCAGGCCGATCATCGTCGAACGCGGCAAGGCCGTGCGCGAGCGCACCCGCGACACCTGGGGCCTGTGGCGCCGTTCCCAGCTCGATACCGAGAGCAACGTGCAGTTCGGCGAGGGCGGTGCGGGCACCTTCTCCGACGGCAAGCTCTACAGCCGTATTAAGGATCCGCGCCATCTGGGCCGCAAGGTGCTGACCGAGTTCGTCAAGGCCGGCGCCCCCGAGGACATTCTGACCGAGGCGCATCCGCATATCGGCACCTTCCGCCTCGTCACCATGGTGATGAGCATGCGCGAGACGATCGAGCAACTCGGCGGCGAATATCGCTTCGGCACCCGCGTTGATGATTTCGAGATCGTCGACGACGGCGGCGAGCGGCGGCTGAAGGGCCTGCACTTGTCGAGCGGCGAGTTCCTGCCGGCCGAGCACGTCATCATGGCGGTGGGCCATTCGGCGCGCGATACTTTCGAAGTGCTGCACGCGCGCGGCGTCTCGATCGAGGCCAAGCCTTTCGCGATCGGCGTGCGCATCGAGCATCCGCAAAGCTGGGTGGACAAGGCGCGCTATGGTGCCTGTGCGGGCAACCCGATTCTCGGCGCGGCGGCTTATGCGCTTTCGCACAAGGCCAAGAACGGACGCACCGTCTATTCCTTCTGCATGTGCCCGGGCGGGCGGGTGGTCGCCGCGACGAGCGAGGAGGGCCGCGTCGTCACCAACGGCATGAGCCAGTATTCGCGCGCGGAATTCAACGCCAACTCAGGCCTCGTCGTCGACATCAGCCCGGAGCGCGATTTCCCCGGTCACCCGCTCGCCGGCATCGAACTGCAACGCAAGCTGGAGTCGGCGGCCTATGTCGCGGGCGGCTCCGACTACAAGGCGCCGGGGCAGAAGGTCGCGGACTTCATGGCGGGCCGGGCTTCGACCGAACTCGGCGAAGTGATCCCCAGCTATCAGCCCGGCGTCCACCTGACCGACCTTGCCGAGTGCCTGCCCGACTTCGTGATCGAGGCGATCCGCGAGGCGCTGCCGGTGTTCGGCCGCCAGGTGCCCGGATACGATCATCCCGACGTCATCATGACGGGGGTGGAGACGCGCAGTTCCTCGCCGGTGCGGATCGGGCGCGGTGCGGACTGCCAGAGCCTCAATACGCGCGGGCTCTATCCGGCGGGCGAGGGCGCGGGCTATGCGGGCGGCATCCTGTCCGCTGCGGTCGATGGCATCCGGGTGGCGGAGGCGCTGGCGCTGGAACTGGTGGGGGCGTGAGCTACGACGTCATCGTTCTCGGTGCCGGTGCCGCCGGACTGCTGTGCGCCGCCACGGCCGGGCAGGGCGGACGGCGGGTACTGCTGCTCGATCATGCGCCAGAGCCGGGACGCAAGATCGTCATCTCGGGCGGCGGGCGGTGCAACTTCACCAACCTCCACACCGCACCCGATCGCTATCTGTCGGGCAATCCGCACTTCGCCAAGTCGGCGCTCAGCCGCTACACCGCCGCCGATTTCCTTGCGTTGGTCGAGAGCTACGGCATCGCCTGGCACGAGAAGACGCTGGGGCAACTGTTCTGCGACGGGTCGGCGAAGCAGATCGTCGCCATGCTGCTCGAGGAATGCGCCAAGGGCGACGTCACCTTGCGCTGTGGTCAGGCGGTGGGCTCGGTCGAGCATGCCGACGGCCTCTACCGCGTGGCCTTTGGCGACACGGTGGAGACCGCCCCGGTGCTGGTCATCGCCACCGGTGGGCCATCGATCCCGAAGATGGGGGCGACCGGTTTCGCCTATGATCTCGCTCGCAAGTTCGGCCTGAAGGTGGTGCAGCCGCGCCCGGCGCTGGTGCCGTTGACGCTGCCGGGCGACGAGGCGCTGTTCCGCGAGCTTTCCGGTGTCTCCACCGAGGTCGTCATGCGGTGCGGCAAGGCCTCCTTCCGCGAGGCGGCGCTGTTCACCCATCGCGGACTGTCGGGCCCTGCGATCCTGCAGATATCGAGCTACTGGAAACGCGGCGACACCGTCACCGCCCAGTTCCTGCCCGATCGTCCCGACGGCTGGCTGCGCGCCCTCAAGCGGGAGCGGCCGCGCCTGTCGTTCCGCAAGGCACTGGGTGACGGCCTGCCCGAGCGGCTTGCCGAAGCCTTGTGCGGACGGCTCGGCCTGGAAGGCGAACTCGGCGCGCTGACCGACAAGGCGCTGGGCGCGGCCGAGGCGCGGCTGATGCGCTGGCCGTTCGTGCCCGATGGTTCGGAAGGCTTCGCCAAGGCGGAAGTCACCGCAGGCGGCATCGACACCGCCGAACTGTCATCGAAGACGATGGAAGCGAAGCGTGTGCCGGGGCTCTATGCGATCGGCGAGGCGGTGGACGTCACCGGCTGGCTGGGCGGGTACAACTTCCAGTGGGCCTGGGCCAGTGCGCGGGCGGCCGGGCTGGCGATCTGAGCGTTAGTTGATGAAGTACATGCGCGCGGGGGCTTTTTCGATGAACGAAGGCCGCGTGCGGATCGACGATGTGAAAGAGCCGCTGCCAGTCTAGCAGACCGCGCGGATGTAGGAAAATCGCGCCGTCGCCACCGCCGGCGGGCTCACAACAGCAGCAGCACGTCGCGGCGATGTTCGCCCTTCCAGCGCAGCGTCGCCTGCAGGAGCGCGATCGAGACCGCGCAGCGGTTGGCATCGGAGCCCTTGCCCTGCATTGCCTGGGCGACCGCACCGTGCGCGAGCCCTGTCGCGCGCATGACGTCCTGCACGAGCGGGCCGGGCACGCTGGCCGTGCGCGGCCCGGTCAGGCCCGGCGCGATCAGCAGGCCGCGATCCGCCAGCGACGCTGCGAGCGCGCGTTCCTGCGTGCGAAGCGTGTCCGGAACCGGAACGGTTGCCGCCAGCACCCCCGCGTTGAGATACGTCAGGCAGGTCGCCGTGCCGTGCCGACGGGCGGCCTCCAGCAACCCAAGCCGCAGGTGCATGGCCTGATCGAAGTCAGCGCCCGACAACGTTCCGGCATCGAGGTAGAAGCGCTGGCGCACCTTTTCCACCGCCCGCTCCACCGCGATGCCGGTTCCCTTGCCGTCCTGCAATTCGGCGCGGGTCGAAAGCTCCAGGGCGATGGCCAGTTCCGGCTGTTGGCGATGGAGCCACGCGGTGTCCCGGTCCGGACCGAAGACTTCCGCGACGGCGGCGGCCGTCGCCTCGTCGACGGCGCGCTTTTCCGCCGCAGGATCACCGCTCGCCTTTCCGGCCGGCGTGAAGATGGCCGGGTTCGCACCGGAGTCGGAGTGCGACGCGGGCCCCGGATCGGCGATCGCGACCAGCAGGGCGAGCATCATCAGGCCGCCCCCCACGATCAGCCCGGTCGGCCAGCCGCTGGCCTCTTCCCACGACGCCACGCGCTGCGGGTCGAAGTGGTCTTCCAGTTCGGGGAAGTTCTTGCGGACGCCGGCCAGCAGGCCCCGCACGTCGCCGCCGTTGGCACGCAGCAACCGCAAGGGGCCGGCGCGACCGGGGCGGGCCAGTTCCAGCCAGGCCTTGTGGTAGCGGTGGCTGGGCTCGAGCACGCGGCGCTGGAACCGATAGCCGCGCAGCCGTGCCCCGAGGTATTCGACGGGCGTGCGCGCATCGAGCCGGCCCCATTCCTGTTCCCATCCGAACGCGTCGGTCGCCGGTTCGAGCAGCGGTGCGCTGCGCGGCCAGGCCTGCGCGAGCAGGCCGGCAAGCCAGTTCTCCATCTCGTCCTGCCGGTCGATCGGGGACCAGTGAACGCCGTCCAGCACCGCGTTCAGGATTGCCAGCGCCTGCCTATCCTGCGCGTCGTCCAGCGGCGCCGTTCCTTGCGGGCCGTCCGGATCGAGCAGCGCGGCGAGGCGTGCGAACGGCGATTGCAGCGCTTCCATGCCGACCGCGTCGCTGTCCGCATGGCCCTCCAGCCGCACCGCGGCGAGGACGTTCGGGTGGACGGGCAGCAGGCTTTCGCCGCAAGCCTCCGCCTCCGCCGCAGGTCCGGCATCGGTGGGCGTGAAGCGGACCGCCGCGTCATCGGCAATGGGGGAGAGCTGCGTGGTGAGCGCGGGATCGCCGTGCCTGTCGCCGCCGAGCACCGGGGTGCCGGCGCCAGTACCGACGCCAGTGCCGGGGGGCGTGCCGGCGGGGCTGTCGGCGGGACTGGCGGCTGCCGCTGCCGGCGCCTCGCCCTGTTCGCCGAAGTTCGCCGCGCCGGGCTCGGCCGCCATCGACTTCGCGATCCGCAGCGCGGCGTCGCGCGCCTGGCGCAGTGCGGCGTAGCCCTCGACGTCGGCATCGAGGTCCATGGTCCTGATCCGCGCGGCATAGGCGCTGCGGATCGCCCTGGCATCGCCGGTCGGCGCGATGCCGAGCAGCGACCACGGGAACGCCGCCGTCACGCTCAAAGCGGGCTGACGCGGTCGAGTTCGTCGAGGCGCTCGACGAGGAAGCCGCGCGCATCGGCGATGCGGCGCGGATCCTGCGTGTCGAGCGCGCCGACGAATTCGGTGATCCAGTGCCCGATCGCCTGCCGCAACTCGCCGATATGGTCTTCGTAGCAGCGTTCGGCGCGGGCGATCAGCGCGACGTTGCCCGCTTCCTCGCGCGGGTGGAACTTGAGCTTGGCGAGGACGGCACGGCGCTTCTCGATGTCCTTCGGATCGGGGCGATCCTCCTCGTCGAGGATCGTCAGTGTCCGCTTGGTGCCGTTCAGTGGCACATGGACGTCGATCTCCAGCAGGCCCGAACTGTCGTAGGAAAAGCGCACTTGCGCGCTGACTTCGCCGGCCGGACGCGGCGGGACGGGCACTTGCAGCTGGCCCAGCCTGACGTTGCCCGAAACCTCGCGCGCCTCGCCCTGGTAGATCCCGAATTCGATTTGCTTCTGGCCGTCGCCCATCGTGTGATAGGTGCTGACGCGGCTGACCGGGACCGGCGTGTTGCGCTCGATGATGGGGGAGAAAAGCCCGCGCTGCAGGCCGCCGTAGCGATCGTGCTCGGCCACCTCGACGCCCAGCGTGAAGGGGCAGACGTCGGTGATGCGCACTTCCTCGAGCGCGGCGTCGCGCCCGACGAGGCCGGCCTGGATCGAGGCGCCGAGCGCTACGGCATGATCGGGATGGACCGATGAATTGGGGAAGCGGCCGAACAGGCGGGTGATCGCCTTGCGCACCACCGGCATGCGCGTGGCGCCGCCGACGAGGACGATGTCGGACAGTTCCGCCGCCTCGATCGAGGAATCGCGCAGCGCCCGCACCACCGGATCGCGCAGACGGCGGACCAGTGCTTCACAGGCGGTCTCGAACTCGGTTTCGGTGACGGTGGTGGCCAGCCGCGTTTCGCCCACGGTCAGGGCGAATTCGGCCTCGGGCGCGCTGCTGAGCGCGCGGCGGCAGGCCTCGGCGGCGCGCTTGAGCAGGGCCTCGCGGCGCTCCTGCGGCACGGCGTCGAGCAGGCCCTCCGGATCGAGGCGGGGGCGCACGAAGGCGGCCAGCGCATCGTCGAAGTCGTCGCCGCCCAGCCGGTTGTCGCCGGCCGAGGCGCGCACCTCGACGATGCCGTCGAACATCTCGACGATCGAGACGTCGAACGTGCCGCCGCCAAGGTCGAACACCAGGAATGGCTCGCGGTCGCCCTTGTCCTGCAGGCCGAAGGCGAGCGCGGCGGCGGTCGGCTCGTTGATGAGGCGGCGCACCGTCAGCCCCGCCAGTTCGCCGGCGCGGCGGGTGGCCTTGCGCTGGCGGTCGTTGAAGTAGGCGGGGACGGTGATGACCGCCTCGGTCGGCTTCTCGCCCGCCAGCGCCTCGACGTCGCGCACCAGCGCTTCGAGGACGATGGCGGAGATGTCCTCGGCCTTGTAGTCCTTGCCGCCCAGCTTCGCGGTGCGCTGGGTACCCATCATGCGCTTGAAGCTGGTGGCGGTGTCGGCCGGGTGCGTCGCCATGCGGTCGAGCGCGGGGGTGCCGATCCAGACCTGGCCGTCCTTCGCGATGCTCACGGCGGAGGGCGTCAGCAACTGCCCCAGCGCATTGGGCACCAGCTGCGCTTCGCCGCCGCGCCAGATGGCGACCGCGCTGTTGGTGGTGCCGAGATCGATCCCGATCAGCATCGTAAGCCGGCCAATCCGTTCAGAAGCACGCTATTCCCCGAAAGTTGGATATGCCTGGGTGACTAGCGGGATCGTGGCCGGTGGGTAAAGGGTGAAGTGGTGTCGTCCCCGGCCGCTCGGTCCTACGACCGCGTCGTATCGCGCGCGATCAGCGTCGGGGGCATGACCTTGCTGATGCGCGTCTCCCCTTCGATCAGCGCCCTGATCTTCTCGACCATGACTTTGGCGCCCTGGCCGATTTCCTGCCGCACGGTGGTCAGCGGCGGCGAGGTCAGGCGGGCGAGGGGCAGGTCGTCGAAGCCGACGATCTGGACGTCTCCGGGTATCTTGCGGCCGCTTTCGTGCAGGACGTGGAGCGCCGACATGGCGATGAGGTCCGATGCGGTGACGATGCCGTCGTAGTCCACTTCCGGCGCGGCGAAGGCGGCTTCGAGCTGGGGGCCCATCTCGGTGTCGGCCAGCTTGATCGGGACGTGGGTGATGTGCAGGCCCGCAGCTTCGGCCGCCGCGCGCGCGCCGCGCAGGCGCATCGCTATCTCGATCCCCGCCGTGTCGCCGAAGAAGGCGAGGCGCCGGGCCCCGCAGGCGATCAGGTGCTCGGCCGCAAGGCGCCCGCCCAGTTCGTTGTCGGTGCCGACGACGATGTGCTTCTGCCCTTCGCGGTGATTGCCCCAGGCGACCAGCGGGCGATAGTGCGAGACGACCTGGTCGATGATCTCCGACTGGTCGGACTGGCCGATCAGCAGCACGCCGTCGACCATGCCCGAGCCGGTGATGCGCTCCAGCCAGTCCGAAGTGCCGTCCGGGATCGCGCGGCTGAGCATGAGGTCGTAGCCGGCTTCGGTCAGCTGGTCGGCCAGGTGGCCGAGCAGGGTCAGGAAGAACGGGTCGGAGATCTGCTGGCGCTTCTCGTGCCCCAGCGGGATGACCACGCCGATGACGCCGGTGCGCCGCGAGCGCAGCTTGCTGGCCATCTGGTTGGGGCGGAAGCCGTATTGCCGGGCGAGGGCCTGGATGCGCTCGCGAGTCTCGGCATTGACCAGCGACTTGCCCGCCAGCGCGCGCGAGACGGTGCCTGCGGAAACCCCCGCCACGCGGGCGAGATCGGCAAGCGTGCGCACCTCCACGTCGGGCCCGGAAGCGTCCGTGCCGTTGTGTCCCCCGCTGCTCTCATCCATCCCTGCCGCCATATCGCGCAGAGCCTTAGCACCGGGATCGGCATGCCGGAAGTAACTTGTTCAGTTAGTTGCCGGTTTCGGACCTGACCGCCCTCCCGTCGCAACGAACAGGGTGGCAATTGCACCGCCCAACATCAGCAATCCGGCAAGTATCAGTGCATTGCGGGCATCGCCGCGAAGAATGGGCTCGTAGATGAGCGGCATCGTCACGGTTTCGATCAGCATCGGGATGACGATGAACATATTGAAGATGCCCATGTAGACCCCGTTGCGCGCCGGCGGAATCGAATCGGCGAGCATCACGTAAGTGTTGCCCATCATGCCCGCCCAGCCCAATCCGATACCCACCATCAGCAGGGCCAGCAGCGGCAGCCCCGTCGTCCCCGGCAGCGCCAGCATGGCGAAGCCCGATGCGGTGAGGCAGCCGGCATGCACCGTGCGCGCACCCATGCGCTTCACCAGCGGGATCAGCGCCAGCGCGCCGAGGCAGGCGACCGCGTTGTAGAGGGCCCCCAGTTGCTGCGCGGTCAGCACGGCGGCGCGAAAGCCCGCCGAATGGACCGGCGCGCCGCCCTGGAGCGAGCGGGCGAGGGCCCAGGCGATGTACTGCCAGTAGACCATCATCGCATACCACTGGCACAGCATGGCAAGCGCGAGCTGGCGCATCGGGCGCGGCATCTCGGCGATGGCGTCGCGCACCTCGCGCAAGGTCGCCCCGGCCGAGCGCGGGGCCCCGGCCATCGCCGCGCGCTCGGCCGGGGCGAGCGGCAGTTCCGGGACGCGGGTGATCGAATAGAGAATCGTCGAGATCGACAGCACCGCCCCGATCGCGAAGGCAAGGCGCACGATCACCGGGATGCCGTTCGGCCCCAGCAGGTCGCGATCGACGAGCGTCGCCATCAGCGATGGCGCAAGGTACGACAGCGCATGGGCCAGCCCGGTAAAGGCGCTCTGGATCATGAAGCCCGCCGGCCGCTGTTCCGGTGCGAGCCGGTCGGCGACGTAGGCGCGGTAGGGCTCCATCGTCACGTTGTTGCCCGCGTCGAGGATCCACAGCAGTCCCGCCGCCATCCACAGTGCCGAGGAATGCGGCATCGCCAGCAGGCTGAGCGAGCAGAGCACCGCGCCGATCAGGAAGTACGGCGTGCGCCGCCCCATCCGTGCGGTCGTGCGGTCGCTCATCGCGCCGATCAGGGGTTGCACCAGCAGGCCGGTGACCGGTCCTGCCAGCCACAGCAACGGCATGCGCGCCTCGCTCGCGCCGAGATAGCCGTAGATCGGCCCCATGTTCGCCTGTTGCAGGCCGAAGCTGAACTGGAGTCCGAAGAAGCCCAGGTTCATCTCGACGATACGCAACAGGGAAAGCCGGGGCTTCGCGCCCTCGAGCATCCGTATCTCCCTCGTGCGAGATCGCCATCTTATGCGAAGCGTGCCCGTGGGGGAACCCGGTGGCCGACGTAATCCCGCTCGGCGTCATCGAATGCGGAGGATTGAAAGTGCATTTTTGAACACAACAATGGAATAGATTTTCATTTGAGAAATCTGCAAACGTTTGTAACCCGTTCGCCGATGACACTCCCGGCCGCGCCCTTCTCAACTCTGCAATGGACGGCTCGGGATCTGCTCCCGCTCGCCCATGGCTTCGTCTCGCATGCACCGGTCCTGGCTGCGCCGGACGTGCGGCGGATCGCTCCCGATCTCGACGTCTGGGATGCCTGGCCCCTCGCCGATGGAGCAGGAACGCCGGTAAGCTGGCGCGGCGGCGAGTTGTGGTTTGCACTCGCAGCGCCCGCCTTCGCCGATCCGGAGGAGCGTCATGGCTCTGCCCGCATCCACCATTTCCACCGCATCAACGGGCGCTTCGTCCACCTGGGGCAGACCTTTCCGGACGAGTTCAGCCCCGGCAGCCGCGAATGGTCCGGTTCGGCGCTATGCGAGCACGGCGGCGTCACCCTTTACTTCACCGCCGCAGGACAACGAGGCGAGGCGCCGCTGACCTTCCAGCAGCGGATCTTCGCCGCCACGACGCGGCTCGCCGACGGGCATGGCGACAACGCCGCAGCGGTCTTCACCGGCTGGTCGCAGCCGATCGAGCAGATCATCCCCGCCGACATCGTCTACATGAGCCGCCACGACGGCACCGGCGAACTCGGCGAGATCAAGGCGTTTCGCGATCCGGCGCCCTGGCGCAGCCCGGCGGGTGAGGACTACCTGCTGTTCACCGGCTCGTCCGCCCGGCACCTGGGGCTGTACAACGGCGTCATCGGCTGCTCCCGGCGCGGCGCCTACGATCCACAGGGCGGGCTGTTCGAGAAGCTCCCGCCGTTGGTCGATGCCTCGGGCGTCAACAACGAGCTGGAACGGCCGCACATCGTCGCCCACGATGGCCGGCTCTACCTGTTCTGGTCGACCCAGGCCCGCGTCTTCGCACCGGGGGTCTCGGCACCGACCGGCCTCTACGGCGCCGTGGCCGACCGTATCGAAGGACCATGGCGACTGCTCAACGGGCACGGCCTCGTCTTCGCCAATCCGCCGGCCGAGCCGTTCCAGTGCTACAGCTGGTGGGTGCTGCCGGACCTTTCCGTCACCAGCTTCGTCGATTACTGGGGGATCGACGATGCCGATGCCGCGCACAAGCCGAAAGGCCGGTCGCGCTTCGGCGGAACCTTCGCCCCCTTCCTGCACTTGCGTCTGGAGGGTGAGAGCGCGGCCCTGAAGAACGGATAGGATCATGCACAAGCTTGCGGGTATCGAACTGGGTGGGACCAAGACCGTCGTTGTCCTCGGCGCTCCCGGGCGTATCGACGAGCGGGTGGAGTTTCCCACCACCGACCCGGCGGAGACGCTCGGCCGCGCGATCGAGGCGATCGCCGGCTGGCGCGACGACAAGCCGATTGATGCCATCGGTATCGCCAGCTTCGGCCCGATCCGCGTCTCGCGAGAGGCCGCCGACTACGGCATGATGCTCGATACGCCCAAGCTGGGCTGGAGCGGCGCCGAAGTGGTCGCCCCGGTGGCGGCGCTCGGCTGCCCGATCGCCCTCGATACCGACGTCAACGGCGCCGCACTGGCCGAGCATCGTTTCGGTGCGGGGCAGGGCTGCGAGAGCATGGTCTATCTTACTATCGGCACGGGACTCGGCGGGGGCGTGCTGGTCGGCGGCACGCCGGCGCATGGCCTCCTCCATCCTGAACTCGGCCACGTACGCCTGCGCCGTGCCGCCGCCGATCGGTTCGAGGGCGCCTGTGCCTTCCACGGTGATTGCGTCGAGGGGCTGCTGAGCGGCCCTGCGCTGGCCGCGCGGCTGGGCACGCACCCTTCGCGGGTGGACCCGGACAACCCGATGTGGGAACTCGTCGCCCACGATCTCGCCGAACTGCTGGCGATGCTGGTACTGACGGTTTCGCCGCAGCGGATCGTCGTCGGCGGCGGGGTCGCGGGCAAGCAGCCCCACCTGCTGCCGATGGCGGTGTCGCGCATGCCTGCGCTGCTCGGCGGATACTTGCGCGATTGCACGCGTGAGCGGCTGGCGGGCATGGTCGTGCCGCCGCTGCTGGGCGACGATGCCGGGCCGATGGGCTCGCTGGTGCTGGCGGCGAAGGCCTTCGAAGGACACCCGGTCTCGGCCTGAGAGACCGTTTGAGAATGCGCCTTTCGGCGCATTGCGGCACCGGCCCGCTCCCCCACCCGGCCACCCAACGGCAGTATTCTATGGGTGGCCGGGTGGGGGAGCGGGCCGGTGCCGCCTTGGAAATCGCTCTTGCGCGATTTCTCAAACGGTCTCTGAGGCGGAGCCTTCAAAATCGGCTACGAACGAATATTGCGTGGTTGGGAAATCGTGTTACACCCGCCTCCGTTTCAAAAATCCTGCCATCACCCGGATGCAGGATCGGTTGTACCGGCCTATATGGTCACAAAGCCGCAGTCCTGACGCGCGAGAAGCAGGGCACGGCACACGTTGGAAGATCGCGGAGATAGCTATGAGCGCAGGCGAACTGACCGTCCCCAAGAAGGCTTCGAAGAAGCGGGGGGCGCTCTCGTCCGCCGCCCTTGAGAAAGCGCTGGCCGGGGAGGTGCGCGACGCGCTGCTTCCCGGCGATGACCCGGAAGGATCGTGGATCGACGAGGCCGTGCGCTTCCTCCTCACCGCCGCGCAGGCGCGCGAGCCGGGCGAGCCCGCGATCGACCTGACTTCCGCCAGCGAGGAGCGCCGCATCCTGCGCATCGCGCTGGTCAACGACGACATGCCGTTCCTCGTCGACTCGGCGGCCGCCGTGCTGGCCGAGGCCGGGCTGGTGATCGATCGCCTCGCGCACCCGGTCGTGCCCGTGCGCCGCGACGATAAGGGCCGCCTGATCGACATTCCCGCCGACCCGGCGGAGGCGACCGGCCGCGAGTCGATGATCTATATCGAGACGCCGCGCGGCGACGCCCGCCAGCGCCGCGAACTGCTGAGCGCGCTGGAAAGCGCGATGGCCGACGTACGCGCGGCCGTCACCGACTGGCCGCAGATGGTCGAGGCGATGCGCGCTGACGCTGACCGGATCGAGGATACAGAGGGCGCCGAACTGCTGCGCTGGTTCGCCGGGACCATGCTGACCCAGCTCGGCCACCTCACGCGCGGGCGCGACGGCAGCCGCAAGCAGCGCCTCGGCATCTGCCGGCATCGGTCGGGGGACGTGCTCTCCGACGCCAGCTACGACCGCGCCTTCGCGGCCTTCGACGAGGCGCTGGCGGCCGGCAAGGTCAGCGCGCCGCTGGTGGTCAAGGCCAACCGCATCGCCACCGTCCACCGCCGCGTGCCGATGGACCTGTTCCTCGTCCCCGTGATCGAGGACGGCAAGGTCGCCGCGCTGTCGGTCCACGCGGGCATCTGGACCAGCGCCGCGCTCGCCACCCCGCCCGACCGCGTGCCCCGCCTGCGCCGCCACCTCGCCGCCTTCGCCGAGCGGCTGGAGTTCGACCCCAAGGGCCACACCGGCAAGGCGCTCGCCCATGCGCTGACCAGCCTGCCGCACGACCTCGTGCTGGGGCTGGACGAGGCCGACGTCGAGCGTCTGGCGATGACCATGACGGGCCTCGTCGACCGTCCGCGTCCGCGCCTGCTGCTCACCCGCTCGCCGCTGATGCGCCATCTCTTCGCCTTCGTGTGGCTGCCGCGCGACCTGCTTTCCACCCAGATGCAGCGCCGCATCCAGACCATGATCGAGGAGGCGGCGCAGGCCCCGACGCTCGACTGGAGCATGCAGGTCGAGGCGGGCAACCTCGCGATGCTGCGCTATACCCTCGATATTCGCGACGGCGTGCACGAGCCTTCCGAAGAGGAGCTGGACCATAACCTCCAGACCCTGCTGCGCGGCTGGACCGAGGCGGTCGAAGCGGCGCTGGCGACGATGCTGGAGCCGGGCCGCGCGGCCGCCGTCGCGGGCCGCTATGCCGAGGCGTTCCCGATCGGTTACCGCACCGATTTCGGCCCGCACGAAGCCGCGACCGACATCGCCGTGCTGCGCCGCATCGCGATCGGCGAAGGCACCGAGGGTGAGGCCGCCGCGCACCGCGACGTGCGCTTCCACAAGCGCGAGGGCGATCCCGAAACATGGGTCCACCTCAAGATCTATCAGTCCGAAGGCGGCTTGCCGCTGTCCGACGCGGTGCCTGCGCTGGAGAACTTCGGCTTCCGCGTCATCGCCGAAGTGCCCACCGCTCTGGAAAAGGGCAAGCTGGGCGTGATCCACGATTTCGTGCTGGAAACGCTCGACGGCCGCGCGCCCGCAGACGTGCTCGATCAGGCCGCCTCGATCGAGGACGCGCTGCGCGCCGTGCTCAACGGTTCGGGCGAGAACGACGCCTTCAACCGGCTCGTGCCCGGCCTCGGGCTCGACAGCGGCGAGGCGAACTGGCTGCGCGCCTGGTATCGCTATTTGCGGCAGGCGGGGACGCATTTCGGCATCCCCACCGTGGTCGACGCGCTGCAGGGTGCGCCCGCCGTCACCACCGCGATCATCGCGCTGTTCCGCGCCCTCCACGACCCCGCGTTCGAGGGCGACCGGGCCGAGGCGCGGGGCGCCGCCGAAGAGGCGATCCGGGGCGGGCTGGCGAACGTCAACGCGATCAACGACGACCGTTTGCTGCGCGCCTACCGCGATATCGTGCTGGCCATGCTGCGCACAAATGCCTTTGCCGCAGCGGGCGAGACGGCGCTGGCCTTCAAGTTCGATTCCGCCCTTGTCCCGGGCCTGCCCAAGCCGGTGCCATGGCGCGAGATCTTCGTCTATTCGCGCCGGGTGGAGGGCATCCACCTCCGCGCCGGTCCCGTCGCGCGCGGCGGCCTGCGCTGGTCCGACCGCCGCGACGACTTCCGCGTCGAGATCCTCGGCCTGATGAAGGCGCAGCGCGTCAAGAACGCCGTCATCGTGCCGACCGGCGCCAAGGGCGGCTTCTATCCCAAGCAGTTGCCCGACCCCGCCCGCGACCGCGCCGCATGGGCGGCCGAAGGTCAGGCGAGCTACGAGGTCTTCGTCGACACGCTGCTGTCGATCACCGACAACATCGTCGGCGACAAGGTGGTCCACCCCGAGGGCGTCGTGATCCGCGACGGCGAAGACCCATACTTCGTCGTCGCCGCCGACAAGGGCACGGCCAAGTTCTCCGACGTCGCCAACGGCATCGCCGACCGCCGCGACTTTTGGCTCGACGATGCTTTCGCCAGCGGCGGCTCGAACGGGTACGACCACAAGGCGATGGGCATCACCGCCAAGGGCGCGTGGCTTTCGGTCCAGCGCCACTTCCTGGAAATGGGCGTGGACGTGCAGGTCGATCCGGTCCGCGTGATCGGCTGCGGCGACATGTCGGGCGACGTGTTCGGCAACGGCATGCTGCTGTCGAAGGCGCTCAAGCTGGTCGCGGCCTTCGATCACCGCCATATCTTCCTCGACCCCGATCCCGATCCGGCCAAGGCATGGACCGAGCGCCAGCGCCTGTTCGACCTGCCGGTGTCGAGCTGGAACGACTACGACAAGGCGCTGATCTCCAAGGGCGGCGGCGTCTTCCCGCGCAGCCTCAAGTCGATCCCGCTGAGCGAGGAAGTGCGCGCGGCGCTGGACATCTCGGCGACCGAGATCGACCCGGATTCGCTGATCACCGCGATCCTCTCGGCCCCGGTGGACCTCTTGTGGTTCGGCGGCATCGGGACTTATGTGAAGTCGTCCGCCGAGAACAACGTGCAGGTCGGTGACCCGACCAACGACGGCTTGCGCGTCAGCGGCAACGAACTGCGCGTGAAGGTGATCGGCGAGGGCGCCAACCTCGGCGTCACGCAGGCGGGCCGCATCGAGTTCGCCTCACGCGGCGGGCGCATCAACGCCGACTTCATCGACAACTCGGCGGGCGTCGACTGCTCGGACAACGAGGTCAACATCAAGATCGCGCTCGCCGCCGCCAAGCGCGCGGGCAAGCTACCCGAGAAGAAGCGCGTCGAACTGCTGCGCGCGATGACCGACGAGGTCGCGGCACTGGTGCTTGAGGACAACCGCCTCCAGGCCCTCGCACTCTCCATCGCCGAGCGGGGCGGGGCGCAGGCGATCCCCTCGCATATCCGGCTGATCGAGACGATGGAGGAAAGCGGCCACCTCGATCGCAAGACCGAGGGGCTGGCTGACAACGACGCCCTCAGCCGCCGCGCGCAGGACGGGCGGGGCCTGACCCGGCCGGAATTGGCGGTGCTGCTCTCCAGCGGCAAGCTGCAGCTTCAGGCCGCGATCGAGGACAGCGCGCTGGCCGCCGATCCGGCGCTGACCGGGCTGCTGCTCGCCGCCTTCCCGCAGCCGATGCAGGACAAGTACGGCAAGTTCATCAAGGGCCACCGCCTCGCGAAGGAGATCATCGCGACCAAGCTGGCCAACCGCATCGTCAACCGCCTCGGCATCGTCACGCCGTTCGAATTGGCGGAAGAGGAGGGGGCACACCTCTCGCAGGTCGCTGCCGCCTTCGCGCTGGCGGATGGCCTGTTCGGGCTTACCGCGCTGTGGGAGACGCTGGAAACCGCGCCCATGGCCGAGACGGCGCGCGTTGCGCTGTTCGATACCGTCGCCGTCGCGGTGCGCGGGCACATGGCCGACCTGCTGCGCGCGGGCGCGGGCCAGATCGCCCCTTCCGAACTGTCCGCAAGGCTGCAGAAGGGCATTGCGGCGCTCTCCACCGACACGGCGGAACTGCTCGGCGAGCGTATCGCCGCCCACTCGCGCAAGCTGCGTGACGGGCTGGTCGACCTCGGCGCGCCCGAGGATGTGGCGGCCGAGGTGGCGCACCTGTTCGACCTCGACGGCGCGGTGGGGATCGCCTCGCTCTCGGCCGAGACGGGGATTGCGCCGCGCCGTCTCGTCACCGCCTTCACGCGGGTTGGTGCGGGGCTGGGCCTCGACTGGGCGCAGGCTTCGGCGGCGCTCATGAGCCCGTCGGACCCGTGGGAGCGCTTGCTGGTTGCGGGCCTCGCGCGCGATTTCCAGCAGATGCGGCTGGACTTCCTGCGCGGCCTCGCCCGGACCAAGGCGGGCAAGAGCGATCCGCTCGCCGCCACCGAGGAATGGGGCCGCCAGCACAAGAGCGCCATCGATGCCTTCCGGGGCATCGTCCACCGCGCGGAGAATGCGGTGGCGATCACGCCCGCGATGCTGGCGCAGATCGCCAGCCAGGCGCGGAACCTGCTGGGGCGGTGATTTCGCCGGAGGCACTTCGGCGATGGTCGGAGTGCCTCTTTCTTTTTCGTCATTGCGAGCGAAGCGAAGCAATCCAGGGCAGTCTTGCACCGCTCTGGATTGCTTCGCTTCGCTCGCAATGACGAGGGGGGAGGAAGCGCGGCTGAACTACCCCACCGGAACGGCGCGGTCTTCCTTGATCGTCTCCAGCACGATGATCGACTTCACGTCGCGCACCCCCGGGATCCGCAGCAAGGTGCGCAGCGTGATCTGCGAGAGATGCTCCACGTTGCGCGCGATCACCCGGACCAGATAGTCCATGTCCCCGGTCACCGCATGGCAGGCGATCACGTAGGGATTGTCGGCGATCGCCTGCTCGAAACGGGCGATGTTCTCGTCCACGTGAGCGACGAGGTTGATGAGCACGTAGGCTTCCAGCTCGAACCCCAGCCGCCGGGGGTCGAGTACCGGCGCATAGCCACGGATCACGCCTTCGTCCTCCAGCCGCTTGATGCGGCGGCTGACCGGCGTAGCGGATAGCGCCACCCGCTCCGCCACTTGCGCGACCGGCATGCGCGCATCTTCCTGCAACGCCGCGATGATCCCGCGATCGAATTCGTCCAGTTGCACGGATCACCTCTCCAGATCGATTTTCTTGGGTGATTCCACCAATAGCACGTCCCTGCGCCCTCGCAATCGCACGGAACTGAAGCAGGGCCTCTGGTATTGTACTCCTATGAAGAAGCCGTCGACGATCACGTCAAACAGCGGCCTTCGGGGAGAGTATGACCGGGCCGCTGACGACTATACCGTCGCGCAGGGCTGGCATGCCTACACCCCGGAGATGCACGCCCGCTGGCGCCGCCTCTACGCGCGCCAGTCCGCGCTGGTGCGCACCCATGCCTGCGCATCGTTTCGCGAGGGGCTGGCACGGCTGGACTGCGCCGATGGCATCCCGCGCTTCGCCGACGCCAACCGCGTGCTTCAGGCGGCGACCGGCTGGCGGCTGGTGGCGGTGCCCGGCTTCATCCCCGATGCGGTGTTCTTCGACCACCTCGCGCACCGCCGCTTCCCGGTGACCCGCTGGCTGCGCGAGGAGCACGAGCTGGACTACCTCGCCGAGCCGGACGTGTTTCACGATTTCTTCGGCCACGTGCCGATGCTGCTCGATCCGACCATCGCCGATTTCCTGGAGCTTTACGGCAAGGCCGGGGCACGGGCGATGGCGATGGGCGCGCTGGACATGCTGGCGCGCATCTACTGGTACACCATCGAGTTCGGACTGGTGCGGGAGGACGGCGCGCTGAAGGTCTTCGGCGCGGGGATCATCTCGTCGGCGGGCGAGACGCGCTTTTCGATCGAGGACCGCGAGGTGCTGCGCCTGCCGTTCGACCCGGTGCGGGTGATGCGCACCGGCTACATGATCGACAGTTTCCAGAAGACCTACTTCGTCCTCGAAAGCCTGCCGCAGCTGATCGAGGCGCTCGTCAGCCTCGATTTCGGGCCCGTCTACGAAACCTGGCGGCACGAACCGCCGCTACCGGCAGGCGAAGCGCTGCCGCAAGAAACCCCGATAGGAGCACTCGCATGACCGATCTTTTCGACAATCCCATCGGTCTCGACGGGTTTGAGTTCGTGGAATTCTCCGCGCCGGAGAAGGGCGTGCTGGAGCCGGTGTTCGAGGCCATGGGCTTCACCCGCATCGCGCGCCACCGCTCCAAGGACGTGGAACTGTGGCGGCAGGGCTCGATCAACTTCATCACCAATTACGAGCCCGGCAGCCCCGCGTGGTTCTTCAGCCGCGAGCACGGCCCGTCCGCCTGCGGCATGGGCTTTCGCGTGCGCGATGCGCGCGCCGCCTATGCAGAATTGCTGGCACGCTCGGCCGAGCCGGTGCAGGTGGCGACCGGGCCGATGGAACTGCACCTGCCGGGCATTCGCGGTATCGGCAATTCGATCATCTACCTGATCGACCGCTACGAGCGCGGCGGCGACGGCGCGCTGTCGATCTACGACATCGACTTCGATTACCTGCCCGGCGTCGATCGCAACCCGGCGGGTGCGGGCTTCGCCGAGATCGATCACCTCACGCACAACGTCTACGGTGGGCGCATGGCCTACTGGGCGGACTATTACGAGAAGCTCTTCAACTTCCGCGAGATCCGCTACTTCGACATCAAGGGCGAGTACACCGGCCTGACCAGCCGCGCGCTGACGGCGCCCGACGGCAAGATCCGCATCCCGCTCAACGAGGAAGCGGAAGGGGGGAAGGGCCAGATCGACGAATTCCTGCGCGCCTTCAACGGCGAAGGCATCCAGCATATCGCGCTGATCTGCGACGATCTTCTCGGCGCGTGGGACAAGCTCAAGGCGCTCGGCGTGCCGTTCATGACCGCGCCGCCCGAAACCTACTACGAGATGCTGGAGGAGCGCCTGCCCGGCCACGGCCAGCCGACCGAGGCGCTGAAGATGCGCGGCATCCTGCTCGACGGCACGGTCGAAGGCGGCCAGCCCCGCCTCCTCCTGCAGATCTTCGCCGAGGCGCGTGTCGGGCCGGTGTTCTTCGAGTTCATCGAACGGCGCGGCGACGACGGTTTCGGCAACGGCAACTTCAAGGCGCTGTTCGAGAGCATGGAGCGCGACCAGATCCGGCGCGGCGTGCTGAAGGTCGTGCCGAGCGAACCCGCACGGATCGACGAGTCGGTACAATAGCGCCGCACGCTTAAGTTGCGATCAGGGGGCAGGTATGGGCTGCCGATCAGCCCTCGACCGGTGCCAGCAACAGGTCGCGCAGCGCTTCCAGGCTGGGCAGCACGGTGGCGCCAATGGCTGTCATCTCCTCGGTTGCGGGGAGCAGGTCCGGCACCATGATCGTGGCGATACCCGCCGAAGTCGCCGAAAGCACCCCGGCATAGCTGTCTTCCACCGCGAGGCATTGCGTCGGATGGACGCCGAGGCGGCTGGCGGCGAGGAGGTAGGGCTCGGGGCTGGGCTTGGCTTCGATAACGTCGCTGCGGGTGACGATGACGTCGAAGTAGTCGAGCAGCCCCGCCTTCTCCAGCCGTTGCTGGGCAAGCCCGCCCATCGTCGAGGTGGCGAGCGCCAGAGGGATGCCGGCGCTGCGGAAATGCTCGAGAATCAGGACGGCGCCGGGGCGCAATGCGATGCCCTTGTCCAGCGTCGCGTAGAACAGGGCGTCGGCCTCTTCGTAGAACCGCGCGAGCGGAAAATCGGGGCCGAGCCGTTCGACCAGCATCTTCTCGTTGAGGTCGCGGCTGACGCCGACCATGGCATCCAGCACGTCTTCTTCCAGCGGCCAGCCGATCGCCCTGGATGTCAGAGCATAACTTTGGTGATGCGCGGCCTCGGTCGCGATGAGGGTGCCGTCCATGTCGAAGATGACGGCGCGGATGGGATCGGGCAGGATGAGCATGGTCTCAATATGAAGGCGCATGGCGACAGGGCCATTGCAAAGCGCGAGGTTACAGTTGCGAAAAGCGCCGAGCTAGGGCGTAAACTCATAAATGGCACCATCGAGGTTTGAGGCAAAATGGCTCAGCGCAAGGAGGCAGGGCGAAGGGATATGTCGATATCTCAAGGCCTGCCGACGTAGCGCTGGGCCATTTTGGTCAAATCCTCCGGACGCCCGAATGGCTTCCATC
>NZ_JAZFAX010000010.1:0-171681 GCF_036352595.1 Novosphingobium resinovorum | reverse complement strand
ACTCCTGCTCCTTGATCATCCCGATGATCTGCGCCTCGGTAAAACGGCTCTTCCTCATGCGTCTGCTCCTTCTCGTGGGCAGACTCTACATCAGAATGAGGGACCTTTCGGGGGGCAGGTCACTCGCCGGGTGGTAGTCCGCACGGGCGAAGGGAACCATGGATGCCTATGGAGAGCAGACGGCGCAGATATTCCGGGCTGACATCGGAGAGGCCCTGAGCCGCGTGATCCTTGATATACAGGGATTTCGCCCGAGGGACTGACTGCCATCCCGACCGGACATGAAAAAGGGGCCGCAACCTTCATGGTTGCGGCCCCTTTTGTCTGAGGGTTGAGGTATCGCAGGCCTCAGCGGCTTGCGAGTTCCTTGTTCAGCCACAGGGCCAGCAGGGTCGCCAGTGCGCCCGAGAGCAGGTAGCCGCCCGAGGCGATCAGGCCGAAGTGGGTGGAGAGCAGCAGCGCCGCCAGCGGGGCGAAGCCGGCGCCGAACAGCCAGGCAAGGTCGCTGGTCAGCGCCGAGCCAGTGTAGCGGTGGTCGGTCGGGAAAGCCGAGGCGACGACACCCGAGGACTGGCCGAACGACAGGCCCAGCAGCACGAAGCCGCCGATCATGAACACCAGCTCACCGGCAGTGCCTGCGTCGAGCAGCTGCGGTGCGAAGCCGCTGAATACCGCGATGCCGACGGCGCAGGTGCCGAGCAGGGTGCGGCGGCCGTAACGGTCGGCCAGGCGGCCCGAGAAGAGCACAGCGACGAGGCCGAAGACGGCGGCCAGCACTTCGATCAGCAGGAAGCGGGTCGGCGCTTCCTTGGTGAAGAGGAACACCCAAGAGAGCGGGAACACGGTGACCATGTGGAACATCGCGAAGCTGGCGAGCGGGGCGAAGGCGCCGATCAGGACGGTGCGGCCTTCCTTGCTCACGGTGCCCATGACGCTGACGGGCTGCAGGTCGCGGCTTTCGAACAGGGTCTGGAATTCCTCGGTGACGACGATGCGCAGGCGCGCGAAGAGCGCGACGACGTTGATCGCGAGCGCCACGAAGAACGGATAGCGCCAGCCCCACTCCAGGAAGTCGGCGGCGGGCAGCACGGCGATCATGTAGGCGAACAGCGCGCTGGCGACGATGAGGCCGAACGGCGCACCGAGCTGCGGCACCATCGCCCACCAGCCACGGCGGTTTTCCGGGGCGTTGAGCGCGAGCAGCGAAGCCAGGCCGTCCCAGGTGCCGCCGAGTGCGAAGCCCTGCGCGATGCGGAAGATCGCCAGCAGCCAGATCGCGGTGGCGCCCATGGTCTCATAAGTCGGCAGGAAGGCGATCGCCGCCGTCGAGCCGCCGAGGCCGAACAGCGCGATCGTCAGCTTGACGCCGCGGCCGTAGGCACGGTCGAGCGCCATGAAGAACAGCGAACCGAACGGGCGCGCGATGAAGGCCAGCGCGAAGATCGCGAAGCTGTAGAGCGTGCCGGTCAGCGGATCGACGAAGGGGAAGAACAGCTTCGGGAACACCAGCACCGAGGCGATGGCGTAGACGAAGAAGTCGAAGAATTCCGAGGTACGGCCGATGATCACGCCGATCGCGATCTCGCCGGGCGAAATCGCGTGGTGCGGCTTGAACGTCGGCAGGCCGAGTTCCTCGCGGGTCGGGGTCGTGGTTGTGCTCATCTGGCGTATCTCGGCCTTCGTCTGGTATAACACGGGAATAAGCGAGAGTCCCGCCCGTCCGCGAATCGCACCGGCGCGACGGACGCGCGGCTTCACAATTGGCCGCCCTATTGTATCTGAAACGCCGTAAGGGGATTGGACAAAATGTCCTATGTTCGCATCCGCAGCACGGGCCTAGGCGACGCGCCATGCAACCGCCCGAGTCACGTCTGAACCCGCCCGGCCGTCGTTTCGGCCCGTTCCGTAACCGCGCGATGCGCGTCGTGGGCGCCCTCGGGCTGACCGCTGCGCTGTCGGCGTGCAACACCCTCGTGCTCAAGCCGTCGGGCGATGTTGCACAGCAGCAGGGCGACCTCGTGGTCGTCGCGACGCTGCTGATGCTGCTCATCGTCGTGCCGGTGATGCTGGCGGTGGTGATCTTCGCGTGGCGCTACCGCGCCAACAACAAGGACGCGAAGTACGAGCCGGACTGGGATCACTCGACCCAGCTCGAACTGATGATCTGGGCCGCGCCGCTGCTCATCATCATCTGCCTTGGCGCCGTGACCTGGACCAGCACCCACCTTCTCGATCCCTACCGCACCATCGGCCGCATCGACGCCCAGACCCAGGTTTCGCAGGATGCGAAGCCTCTCGAGGTCGAAGTCGTCGCGCTCGACTGGAAGTGGCTGTTCATCTACCCCGAGCAGGGCGTTGCCACGGTCAACGAACTGGTCGTGCCGAGCGGCCGCCCGCTGAACTTCAAGATCACTTCCGCGAACGTCATGAACTCGTTCTACGTTCCGGCGATGGCGGGCCAGATCTACGCGATGCCGGGCATGGAAACGCGCCTGCACGCGGTGATGAACTCGAACGTCGAGTCGGTCGGCTTCTCGGCCAACTACTCGGGCGCGGGCTTCACCCACATGCGCTTCAAGATGCGGTCGGTTTCGGACGCGGACTTCGCCAAGTGGGTCGGTGACGTGAAGACCACCGGCACCAGGCCGCAGCCTGCGGGCGACGTGATCGCCGCCGAATCGTTCACCGGCGTTCCCGCAAAGCAGATGGGCGGCACCCTCGACCGTGCGGCCTACCTCGAACTCGAGAAGCCGACGCAGAAGGTTCCGGCGATCCGCTTCGCCAATGTCGATCCCAAGCTCTATGACGCCGTCGTCAACATGTGCGTCCAGCCGGGCAAGATGTGCATGAGCGAGATGATGGCTCTCGATGCGCGCGGTGGTCTGGGCAAGGCGGGCATCCGCAACGTGCAGATGCTGTCGTACGACAAGGACGGCCGCGACAGCGCGGTTGCCGAGAGCGCGAACCCCAGCGACGCGGTCAAGCGCGAGCTGGCCTGGGTCCGTGCGCTGTGCGAGCAGATGCCCGGCCAGGTGCGCGACGGTTCCGTCAAGGCGCCTTCCGACCTTCGCTCGCTGAACGGCGCCGGGATCCCCGCGCCGCAGTCGATCGGCTTCGGCGGTGAGGATGCGCCTGCATCGCCCGCCAAGCCCGCTCACATTTCCCTGAATTCGCGGAACTGACACTCATGGCCATCGAAGCCGAAGCCCATAACCACTGGAGTCCGCTACTCGGGCGCCTGTGGCTGGATGCCATCCCGCAGGAGCCGATCGTGCTCGCGACTTTCGTGGTCGTGATGCTCGGCGGCGCCGCGCTCGTCGCGGGCCTGACCTACTTCAAGCTCTGGGGCTATCTCTGGAAGGAGTGGTTCACCAGCGTCGATCACAAGAAGATCGGCATCATGTACATGATCCTGGGTCTGGTCATGTTCCTGCGCGGCTTTGCCGACGCGATCATGATGCGCGCCCAGCAGGCGATGGCGTTCAACGGCAACGACGGTTACCTCAACGCCCACCACTACGACCAGGTCTTCACCGCGCACGGTGTCATCATGATCTTCTTCGTGGCGATGCCTTTCGTCACGGGCCTCATGAACTACATCGTGCCGCTGCAGATCGGTGCGCGTGACGTCAGCTTCCCGTTCCTGAACAATTTCAGCTTCTGGATGACCACCGCCGGTGCGGTGCTTACCATGATGTCGCTGTTCGTCGGCGAGTTCGCGCAGACCGGCTGGCTGGCTTATCCGCCGCTGTCGAACCTGGCGTACAGCCCGTGGGTCGGCGTCGACTACTACATCTGGTCCCTGCAGATCGCGGGTGTCGGCACGCTGCTTTCGGGCGTCAACCTGGTGTGCACCATCGTCAAGATGCGCGCGCCCGGCATGACCATGATGCGCATGCCAGTGTTCACCTGGACCTCGCTGTGCACCAACATCCTGATCGTCGCCGCCTTCCCGGTGCTGACGGCGGTGATGACGATGCTGACCGTCGACCGCTACCTCGGCTTCAACTTCTTCTCGAACGACTTCGGCGGCTCGCCGATGATGTACGTGAACCTGATCTGGATCTGGGGTCACCCCGAGGTCTACATCCTCATCCTGCCGCTGTTCGGCGTGTTCTCGGAAGTCGTCTCGACCTTCTCGGGCAAGCGCCTGTTCGGCTACTCGTCGATGGTCTACGCCACGCTGGTCATCACCATCCTGTCGTACCTCGTGTGGCTGCACCACTTCTTCACGATGGGTTCGGGCGCGAGCGTCAACTCGTTCTTCGGCATCACCACGATGGTGATCTCGATCCCGACCGGCGCGAAGCTGTTCAACTGGCTGTTCACGATGTACCGCGGCCGCATCCGCTACGAGCTGCCGATGATGTGGACCGTCGCGTTCATGCTGACCTTCACTGTCGGCGGCATGACCGGCGTGCTGCTCGCGGTTCCGCCTGCGGACTTCGTGCTCCACAACTCGCTGTTCCTGATCGCGCACTTCCATAACGTGATCATCGGCGGCGTGCTGTTCGGCATCTTCGCGGCGATCAACTTCTGGTGGCCCAAGGCCTTCGGCTTCAAGCTCAACGTGTTCTGGGGCAAGGTCAGCTTCTGGCTGTGGGTTCCCGGCTTCTGGTTCGCCTTCATGCCGCTCTATATCCTCGGCCTGATGGGCGTGACCCGCCGCATGCGCGTGTTCGACGATCCGTCGATCCAGATCTGGTTCGTCATCGCCGCCTTCGGCGCCGTGATGATCGCCGGCGGCATCGGCGCCATGCTGGTCCAGTTCGCCGTCTCCATCTGGAAGCGCGAGGAACTGAAGGACGAGACGGGCGATCCGTGGAACGGCCGCACGCTGGAGTGGTCGACCTCGTCGCCGCCGCCGGAGTACAACTTCGCCTTCACCCCGCTGGTCCACGACCTCGACGCCTGGGACGACATGAAGCGCTGCGGCGTGCAGCGTCCGACCTCCGGCTTCCGTCCGATCCACATGCCCAGCGGCACGGGGACCGGCCTGATCCTGGCGGGTCTGTCGACGGCGCTCGGCTTCGCGATGATCTGGTACATCTGGTGGCTCGCGGCGGTCTCGTTCGCCGGGATCATCGGCTACGCGATCTTCCACACCTTCAACTACAAGCGGGACTACCACATCCCCGTCGAGACGGTCGAAGCGACCGAGGCGGAACGCACCCGCCAGCTCGCCGCCGCGGGAGCCTGAGACATGACCGCCAACACCGCTCCGACGCACAACCTCGATCAGGCGCAGCTTCAGGCCGCGTTCTACGACCTGAACGAGCATGACCACCCCGAAGGCGGCAGCACCATGCTGGGCTTCTGGGTCTACCTGATGAGCGACTGCCTCATCTTCGCCATGCTCTTCGCGGCATACGGCGTGCTGGGCGGCAGCCTGGCCGCCGGGCCGGGGCCGAAGGACCTGTTCGACCTGCCGCTGGTGGCGCTCAACACCGCCATGCTGCTGTTCTCGTCCATCACCTACGGCTTCGCCATGCTCGCCATGGAGAAGGGCAACAAGGGCGGCACGCAGCTCTGGCTGCTGGTCACTGCCGTCTTCGGCGGCGCGTTCCTCTTCATCGAACTCTACGAGTTCAGCCACCTGATCCACGAGGGCGCGACGCCGATGCGTTCGGGCTTCCTCACCGCGTTCTTCTCGCTGGTGGGCACCCACGGCCTTCACGTCACCTTCGGCATGATCTGGCTGTTCACGCTCGTCGTGCAGGTGGCGAAGAAGGGCCTGATCCCGGCCAACAAGCGCCGCCTCATGTGCCTGTCGCTGTTCTGGCACTTCCTCGACGTCATCTGGATCGGCGTCTTCACCTTCGTCTACCTGATGGGAATGCTCTGATGGGCACTGAACACGCACACCCGAACCCCGGCGCACACGATCATCACGACGAGCACGGCGCGAGCCATGGCTCGATGCGCGAGTACGTCGTCGGCTTCCTGCTGTCGGTCGTGCTCACCGCGATCCCGTTCTGGCTGGTGATGACGGGTGCGATCCCCGACAAGCAGACCACCGCGCTGGTCATCATGGCCTTCGCCGTGGTGCAGATCGTGGTCCACATGATCTACTTCCTGCACATGAACACCAAGTCGGAGAACGGCTGGACGGTCATGGCGCTGATCTTCACGATCGTTCTGGTCATCATCACGCTGTCCGGTTCGCTGTGGGTCATGTTCCACCTCAACACCAACATGATGCCGATGAGCGTCCACGACATGGGCCAGCTGCCCTGACCGGGGACCGCACAACGGCGGCAAAAGGAGCGCGGCGGCCCATCGGGCTTGCCGCGCTTCTGCTAGTGGCCTTCGCGATGTTCGTGGCGCTGGGCGTCTGGCAGATCCAGCGGATGCACTGGAAGCACGCGCTGATCGCCCGCGTCGATGCGCGCGTCCATGCCGCTCCGGTGGCGCTGCCGCAGGACGGCAGGCTCGGCCCCGATCTCGAATATCTTCGCGTCCGTGTCTCGGGCGTCTATGACGGTCCTGCGACCGCGCTGGTGCGGGCCGCCACGGAACGCGGAACGGGCTACTGGACGATGACGCCGCTGCGCCTCGAAGACGGCAGGCTCCTGTGGATCAACCGGGGCTTCGTGCCCGCCGGGACCACCCGCGCCGACGCCGGAGCCTCGGCGCCTGCGGGCAAGGTGTCGATCGTCGGCCTGCTGCGCCTGCCGGAGCCCAAGGGCAGCATCCTGCAGTCCAACGCCCCGCAGGACGAGCGCTGGTATTCGCGCGATACCGCCGCGCTGGCGCAGGCGCGCAAGGTGGGCGCCGTCTCCCCCGCCTTCGTCGATGTGCAGACGGAGCAGGCAGCCACCACGCCCGCGCTCAAGCCGGTTCCCGGCCTCACCCAGATCAAGTTCCCCGACAGCCACCTGAGCTATGCGCTGACGTGGTTCGCGATGGCGGCGCTGTCGCTGGTGGCGCTCGTCTTCACATGGCGGCCGGCGTGATCGAGCGTCTGGCGGTGCTGTTCGCGCCGCCGGGCATGGCCGGCAGTTCGCCGAGCCGATCCAGCGTCGTCCTGCTGACACAGCTGCGCTGGATCGCGGTGTTCGGCCAGCTGGCCACCATCGTCGTGGTCTCGACCGTGCTCAAGGTCCGCCTGCCACTGGCGCCGCTGCTGCTGGCGCCGCTGCTGCTGATGGTCATCAACCTGACGGTCGCGCGCGTGGTGTTCCAGCGCAAGGCGTTCTCCCAGCGCGAGCTGTTCTCGGCGCTGATGATCGACGTCATCGCGCTGTGCTGGCAGCTCTACTATTCGGGCGGGGCGACCAATCCGTTCACTTTCCTGTTCCTGCTGCAGATCGTCATCGGCGCCATCATCCTGGAGCCGCGCTGGAGCTGGATGGTCGCGTTCAACGCCTGCCTGTGCATGGTGGTGCTGACGTTCCGCTACGTCCCGCTGAAGCTGCCCGAATCCTACGCGGCCAACCACTTCCACCTCTACATCTACGGCAGCCTGTTCTGCTTCGTGCTGGCCGCCGTGCTGCTGATCGTCTTCGTCGCGCGGCTCGACCGCAGCCGGCGCGACAATGACGCGCAGCTCGCCGCCTATCACCAGCAGGCGACGGAGGAGGACCATATCATCCGCATGGGCCTGCTCGCCTCGGGCGCGGCGCATGAGCTGGGTACGCCGCTGTCGTCGATCTCGGTGATCCTGGGCGACTGGAGCCGCGAGCCCGCCATCGCCTCCGACCCCGACATGGCCGCCGACCTTGCCGACGTGCGCCGCGAGCTGGAGCGCTGCAAGACCATCGTTTCCGGCATCCTGATGTCGGCGGGCGAAGTGCGCGGCATCGACCCGGCGGTGACCACCGTGCGCGGCTTCGTCGAAGACCTTGCCGACGAATGGAGCGCGCGCATTCCCGGCGAACTGCGCGTGATCGACCGGTTGCCGCAGGACGTCGAGATCATCGCCGACCCCGGGCTGCGCCAGATCGTCGGCAACGTCATCGACAACGCCATCGAAGTCTCGCCCGAGCTGGTGCTCTTCGAAGTCTGGATGGAGGGCGAGGATGCGGCGCGGCGGATGATCTTCACCGTCAGCGATCGCGGCCCGGGCTTCGCGCCCGAAGTGCAGCGCCGCATCGGCCAGCCCTACATCTCGACCAAGGGGCGCGAGGGCGGCGGGCTCGGGCTGTTCCTCGTCGTCAACGTGATCCGCAAGCTGGGCGGCACCGTCTCGGTAGAGAACCGCGAGAGCGGCGGTGCCAGCGTGCAACTGGCGATCCCGCTTGCTACACTGGCGCTCGAAGAAACAGAACAGCGGTGAGAGAAGCCATGACCGACACTCCCAGCCCGATCGGGGCGACCGGCGCCAGCCTGCTCATCGTCGAGGACGACCCCACGTTCGCGCGCACGCTGCGCCGCTCGTTCGAGCGTCGGGGCTACAAGGTAGCCTCCGCCGCCAGTCCCGAAGAGGCCGAGGCGCTGTTCGTAGTGGAGGACTTCGACTACGCGGTCGTCGATCTCAAGCTGGGTGCCGGTTCCGGCCTCACCGTGGTCGAGGCGCTGCACGCCCGCGCGCCGCAGACCCGCATCGTCGTGCTGACCGGCTACGCCAGCATCGCCACCGCCGTCGAGGCGATCAAGCTGGGTGCCTCGCACTACCTCGCCAAGCCTTCCAACACCGATGACATCGAGGCGGCCTTTGCTTCGCTGCGCGGCGATGCCAGCGTGCCGGTGGAGGGCCGCAAGACCTCGATCAAGACGCTCGAGTGGGAGTACATCCACCAGACGCTGGTGGAGTGCGAGTTCAACATCTCCGAAACCGCGCGCCGCCTTGGCCTTCACCGCCGCACGCTGGCGCGCAAGCTGGAGAAGCGGCAGGTGTGAACTCCACCATCGTCACCCGCGAGCGCAGCGAAGCAATCCAGGGCTGCGCAAACCGCCCTGGATTGCTTCGCTGCGCTCGCGGGTGACGAAACGAAGGCGGCTCGGTTTTCTTTCGTGCCGCCAATACGCTATACACCCTATGAGAAGCCCCCGGTGATCGGAAACCATGTCCAACTGTGATCTTTGCGTCGTCCGCAACCGGGCGATATGCGCCGCGCTCGACGCGAAGGAACTCAGCGCGCTCAACGCGATCGGGCGCACCCGCCAGCTTGTCGCCGGGGAATCGATCATCTGGGAAGGCGAGGATTCGGTCCTCGTTGCCAACGTGATCGACGGCGTGCTCAAGCTTTCGACCAATACCGAGGACGGGCGCGAGCAGATCGTCGGGGTGGTCTACCCTTCCGACTTCATTGGCCGCCCCTTCGGCGGCACGACCGGCCATGGCGTCACCGCGCTGACCGACGCCAGCGTCTGCGTGTTCTCGCGCCGCGACTTCGACGCCTTCGCGCGCGAGCATCCGGCGCTGGAGCACAAGCTGCTGGAACGCACATTGGGCGAACTCGATCGCACGCGGCGCTGGATGCTGCTGCTGGGCCGCAAGTCGGCGGCGGAGAAGATGGCGAGCTTCCTCGTCGAGATGACCGAGCGGCTCGGCGGTTCGGGCTGCCGCATCGATCCCGTACATCCGGGGCGGCGCATCCTGACCCTGCCATTCTCCCGCCAGCAGATCGCCGACGTGCTGGGCCTGACGATCGAGACCGTCAGCCGCCAGTTCACCCGCCTCAAGAACGAAGGCGTGATCGACCTGCCCTCGCGCCGCGAAGTGACGATCCTCGATTTCGAGACGCTGGTGGCCGAAGCGGGTTGAGGGCTGCTTGTGGTGTTGGCGGCACGGGAAGGCAGAAGACCATGCCCCCCTGCCTCGTCATTGCGAGCGCAGCGAAGCAATCCAGGGCCGGGTAAACCGCTCTGGATTGCTTCGCTGCGCTCGCAATGACGAGGCGTGGTGAAGTCATATGACAATGCCCGCTGGCGAGTGCGGGCCTAACGCCGGGGGAGTATCAACGCGGGGTTCCGAGGTAAACATCGGGTCGGCGTCGGGAGCGTCCAAGCAAGGACGCGGGGTTTGTTTTCCGTGAAGCTCTGACGAGCGGCCGGGTAACTCACGGTGCAGCCCGGCTCGACCTGTATTCCATCGGAAAGTCCCATGTGGCCGTCGTTAGGGTTCGCGTCGTTATCGGCCGAAGGCTGCCGGTGGGGCTTCCGGAACGCATGCGACATGTCGCATGAGGTAGTCGGAAGACGCTTTCCAGTAGCCGGGAGACAGTCCGGGTCTTCGATGGGCGCGTGGTTTGCGTAGCTACGGCTGAAACCGCATCCCGGCCCACGACGCCGACCCGATACACCGGAGCAACGTGATCTGCATTGCCCCGGATGTTGCGGCATATAACCCATGTGGTTATATTTGTCAATGAGGATTCCGATCAGAACCGGTACGACAGGCCCGCGCTCAGCACCCACGGGTCGAGATCGTGCTTGGTTTCCAGCACCTTGTCGCCATCGGCATAGAAGCTGGCGGTCGGCTTCACGAAGTACTTCTTGGCATCCAGAGTCACGCCGTAGCCACTCTGGCCCAGCGCGATGTCCACGCCCGCCTGCAGCACCGCGCCGAAGGAGTTCGACATCTTCACTTTGTCCACGCCGAGTGCCTGCGCGGTGGCGCCGGGCTTCTCGTCGAACACGAAGAACAGCGCGGGGCCGGCGCCGACATAAGGCTTGATCGGGGTGCCGGTGTCGAGGTGGTACTTGGCGGTCACCGTCGCGGGCAGGATCAGTACGTGATCGACCAGCCGGGTTCCCGCAAGGTCCGCCGCGCCGTTCACGTGGTGCTGGGTGAAGCAGCAGATCGTCTCGACCGAGATGGCCTTGGTGAAGAAGTATTCGACCGCGAGGGTGGGCACGACGTTGTCGTTCGCCCTGGCGTCGACGTCGGTGACGCCCATGCCGGTCAGCGTGGCGGCAAGGCCCGTGTCGATCGACTTGACCTTGTCGATGCCGCCGTCGGGCAGAACCCCGGTCGCGAGCACCTTGACCTGAAACCTGCCGTCCGGGCTTCCGGCCATCGCGGGCGTGGTGAAGGCGGTGGCGGCCAGCGCGGCGGCGAGCAGGGTGATCTTGCGCATATCCGTGTCTTTCGAATGACCGCCGGGGCTGCACCATGCATGTCCCCCCTCTTGAGCGGCGCTTGCGGTTTGCGCCTCATGCAACCGGGATGAATTGATCGGGCGCAAGTCGGGGTGAATTTCCTCCTCCTCCCGCCCCCGCTTCCCTCTCGTGAGTCCGCGCCCTCACCTTCGTCATTGCGAGCGTAGCGAAGCAATCCAGGGCGGCGCTGAACTGCTCTGGATTGCTTCGCTACGCTCGCAATGACGAACGGGGGGAATGTGCCGCCCGGTGCATTGGCGACCACGCTCCTTTTTGATCCCCGTCAATGCGACTCCCGGCTCCTGCGCCCAAGGCGGACCCTGATCAGCAACTCATCTCGAAAAGAGACAGCTTATGGTTTCGGTGCTGGCGCGGGCAGGCGTGTGGCTTGCCGTGCTCTTTCTGGCCGTGATGGCCTCCGCGCTGGCGGTGGATCAGGGCTTCGCCATTCACATGGGGATCGTCGCGATCGCGGCGATGACCGCCTTGTGGTTCAGCCTGCGCGGGGCCGACTACGACGGCATCGCCCGCGGCGTGTTGCGCTTCCCCGATCAGGGGCGCTATGACGACGACCCGATCCGCTGGGGCATGATCGCCACGGTGTTCTGGGGCATGGCGGGCTTCCTCGCGGGCGTGTTCATCGCCGCGCAGCTGACCTGGCCCTGGCTCAATCTGGAGCCCTACCTGAACTTCGGCCGGGTCCGCCCGCTGCACACGTCTGCGGTGATCTTCGCGTTCGGCGGCAATGCCCTGATCGCGACGAGCTTCTACGTCGTCCAGCGCACCTGCCGCGCGCGGCTGGCCTTCCCCGGCCTCGCCCGTTTCGTGTTCTGGGGCTACCAGCTGTTCATTGTGCTCGCCGCCACCGGCTACCTCCTCGGCATCAGCGAGGGCAAGGAATACGCCGAGCCCGAATGGTACGTCGACTGGTGGCTGACGATCGTGTGGGTCGCCTACCTCGCGGTCTTCGTCGGCACCATCGTGCGCCGAAGCGAGCCGCACATCTACGTCGCCAACTGGTTCTACCTGGCGTTCATCGTCACCGTGGCGATGCTGCATGTCGTCAATAACCTCGACCTGCCGGTCAGCCTGCTGGGTTCCAAGAGCTACCCGCTGTTCGCGGGCGTGCAGGGCGCGCTGGTGCAGTGGTGGTACGGCCACAACGCGGTGGGCTTCTTCCTGACCGCCGGCTTCCTGGCGATGATGTACTACTTCGTGCCCAAGCAGGCCGAGCGGCCGGTCTATTCCTACCGCCTGTCCATCATCCACTTCTGGTCGCTGATCTTCCTCTACATCTGGGCGGGGCCGCATCACCTGCACTACACCGCGCTGCCCGACTGGGCGCAGACGCTGGGGATGGTGTTCTCGATCATGCTGTGGATGCCCAGCTGGGGCGGCATGATCAACGGGCTGATGACGCTCAACGGCGCCTGGGACAAGGTCCGCACCGACCCGATCATCCGCATGATGGTGATGGCGCTAGCCTTCTACGGCATGAGCACCTTCGAAGGCCCGGTGATGTCGATCAAGAGCGTCAACTCGCTCTCGCACTATACCGACTGGACCATCGGCCACGTCCACTCCGGCGCGCTGGGCTGGAACGGGATGATCACCTTCGGCGCGATCTACTACCTCGTGCCGCGCTTGTGGGGGCGGCAGCGGCTGTACTCGCTGCGCATGGTGAACTGGCACTTCTGGCTCGCGACGCTGGGGATCGTTTTCTACGCCGCCAGCATGTGGGTGGCGGGCATCACCCAGGGCCTGATGTGGCGCGAATACGGCGCCGACGGCTACCTCGTGAACTCCTTCGCCGACTCCGTGGCGGCGCTTCACCCGATGTACGCGCTGCGTGCCTTCGGCGGCGCGCTCTACCTCGCGGGCGGGGTCATCATGACGGTCAACGTCTGGGCCACGATCCTGGGCAAGCTGCGCGAGGAAAAGCCGCTGCGCGATGCCGCCTACGATCCCGCCGCCGACCGCCCCATCCTCGTGAACTGACGACGAACAGGGACAAGAACCATGACCACCATCGTCGAACGCCACAAGACGCTCGAGAAGAACATCACCCTGCTGGGCATCTGCGCGCTGGTCGTCGTCGCCATCGGCGGCATCGTCGAGATCGCGCCGCTGTTCTGGATCGACAACACCATCGAGAAAGTTCAGGGTGTGCGCCCCTATACCCCGCTGGAGCAGGCGGGCCGCGACATCTACGTGCGCGAGGGGTGCTACGTCTGCCACAGCCAGATGATCCGCCCCTTCCGCGACGAAGTGGAGCGCTACGGCCACTACAGCCTCGCGGCGGAATCGATGTACGACCATCCGTTCCAGTGGGGCTCCAAGCGCACCGGGCCGGACCTTGCGCGGGTGGGCGGCAAGTATTCGGACAGCTGGCACGTCCAGCACCTGACGAACCCCGAAGGCGTCGTGCCCGAATCGGTGATGCCGAAGTACGGCTTCCTTGCGGAGCGCGACCTGCAGGTGGCCGACCCCGCCGCGAACCTGACGGCGCTGCGCCGCGTGGGCGTGCCCTACACCGACCGCGACATCACCAGTGCGCTGGCCGACCTCAACGCGCAGGCCGACCCGGAAGCCGATCCCGGCGACCTGTTCAAGCGCTACCCCAAGGCGCAGATCCGCGACTTCGACGGCGACCCGAGCCGGGTGACCGAGATGGATGCGCTCGTCGCCTACCTGCAGGTGCTGGGCATCATGGTCGACGTCAACGCGGCGGCGGCGCAAGAGAAGCTGGCCAAGGAGAAGGGCCGATGACCTTCTCCCTCAGCACCCACTCCACTTACGACATGCTGCGGCATCTGGCCGACAGCTGGGGCCTGCTGGCGATGCTGGTGGTGTTCGTCGTGCTGATCGCCTGGCCCTTCCGGCCCGGCCACCGCGCGAAGAACGACGCCGCCGCGACGATGATCTTCAAGGACGAGAACGATGGCTGAGCATCATCCAAAAGGACGCCTCGACGAAGCCACGAACACGGAAACCGTCGGCCACGAGTGGGACGGGATCGAGGAACTCAACACCCCGCTGCCGCGCTGGTGGCTCTGGACCTTCTACGCCTGCATCGTCTTCGCGCTGGGCTACAGCGTGGTCTACCCGGCGTGGCCGATGCTTTCGAGCGCGACGCAAGGCACGCTCGGCTGGACCAGCCGGGGCGAGCTGGACAAGGACATGAAGGCCGCCGCCGCCACCCGCGCGAAGACCGTGGCGGCGCTGGCGGACATGAGAATCGAGGAGCTGCCGAAGCACCCCGAACTGATGCGCGCGGCGGTGGCGGGCGGCGCGGCGGCGTTCAGGATCAACTGCGTCCAGTGCCACGGCGCCGGTGCGGCCGGGTCGAAGGGCTTCCCCAACCTCAACGACGATGACTGGCTCTGGGGCGGCGATCTGAAAACCATCGAGACGACCTTGCTCCACGGCATCCGCCAGCCCGGTGATGACGCCACGCGGCAGTCGATCATGCCGAACTTCGGCAGCGATGGCCTGCTGACGGCGGCGCAGATCGACGCGGTGGCAAGCCATGTCCTCTCGCTTTCGGGCAAGGCGCGCGGCAACGCCGAGGGTGCGAAGCTCTTCGCCGACAACTGCGCCGTCTGCCATGGCCCGGCAGGCAAGGGCAGCCGCCAGTTCGGCGCGCCTGACCTGACCGACGCGATCTGGCTCGACGGCGGCACGAAGGACGATGTCGTCGCGCAGGTCAGCAAGCCGCACATGGGGGTGATGCCCGCATGGAACGGCCGCCTCGACCCGGTGACGATCAAGATGCTGGCGGCTTACGTCCACTCGCTGGGCGGGGGTGAACAGGCGCCTGCGCCCGAGCCCGAAGCTGCCGCCACCCCCTGACCCGTCATTCCCGCGAAGGCGGGAACCCATCTGATGACCGTGCAACATGCCAGTTCAGGAGATGGGTCCCCGCCTTCGCGGGGATGACGGAGAAAAAGGAAGCACTCCCAGGCGGGACAAGTACCATGAACAAGCCCCCCGACATGACCCAGCTCTCGCTCTACGCAAAACGAGAGCCCGTCTTCAATCGCCGCATCGACGGCAAGTTCCGCCGCATCAAGTGGGCGATCATGGCGCTGTGCCTCGCGGTCTACTGGGTAACCCCCTGGCTGCGCTGGGATCGCGGCCCTTACGCCCCCGACCAAGCGGTGCTGATCGACCTCGCCCACCGCCGCTTCTACATGTTCGGCATCGAGATCTGGCCGCACGAGTTCTACTTCGTCGCGGGCCTGCTCATCATGGCGGGGATCGGCCTGTTCCTCGTCACCAGCGCGGTGGGGCGGGCGTGGTGCGGCTATGCCTGCCCGCAGACCGTCTGGACCGACCTGTTCCAACACGTCGACCGTCTGATCGACGGCGACCGCAATGCGCGGCTGCGGCTCTACAAGGCCCCGTGGGGACCGGCCAAGATCGCCCGGCGGCTGGTGAAGTGGGCGATCTACCTCGCCATCAGCCTCGCCACCGGCGGCGCGTGGATCTATTACTTCGCCGACGCGCCGACGCTCTGGACCGCGTTCTGGAGCGGCACCGCCGACCCCGTCGCCTACGCCACCGTGGCGACGCTGACGGCGACCACCTTCGTGCTCGGCGGCTTCATGCGCGAACAGGTGTGCATCTACATGTGCCCCTGGCCGCGCATCCAGACCGCGATGACCGACGAGAAATCGCTGACCGTCACCTACAAGGACTTCCGCGGCGAACCGCGCGCCAGCCTCAAGAAGTCGCAGAAAGCGCCCGACGTGTTCGGCGACTGCATCGACTGCAACCAGTGCGTCGCCGTCTGCCCCACCGGCATCGACATCCGCCAGGGCCCGCAGGTCGGCTGCATCACCTGCGCCTTGTGCATCGACGCCTGCGACCGGGTGATGCGGGACGTCGGCCGCCCGCGCGGGTTGATCGACTACGCCACGCTGGACGACGCGGAGCGCGAGAAGGCCGGACAGCCGCCGACGCGCCACCTGAAGCTGATCTGGCGTCCGCGCACGCTGGCGTACCTCGCGGTCTGGGCGGGCATCGGCCTTGCCCTGCTGTTCGCGCTGGGCACGCGCGTTCACACCGGGCTGACCGTCGCCAGGGATCGCAACCCGCCGTACATCCTCCTGAGCGACGGCTCTGTGCGGGGCGCCTACACCTTGCGCCTGCGCAACATGGAGGGCCGCCCGCGCAAGATGGAGATCGCCCTCGTCGGTCTCCCCGGCGCGGTGATGTGGACCGACGACAGCGCCCGCGCCGACGCCGCCCGTACCCTCACCCGCACGATCCCCGCCGACGCGACGCTGCCCTTGCGCGTCTACGTCGTCGCCCCGCCGACAACCGCCGCGCAGGACTTCAGCTTCCGCGTCACCGCCGAGGGCGAGGCGCGCGAGACCGCCCTATCCGAAGTGACCTTCGACACGCCGCAGGAGGCGACCCCATGACCGTGCAGACCCGCAGACCTTTCAACGGAAAGCATATGACCGCGATCCTCGTCGCCGGGTTCGGCGTGGTGCTGGCAGTCAACGTGACGATGGCGACGCTCGCCAGCACCACCTTCGGCGGGATCGTGGTGGAGAACTCCTACGTCGCCAGCCAGGACTTCAACCGCTGGCTGGATGAAGCGGCGAAGGAGAAGGCGCTGGGCTGGCGGCTGGCAGCGCGGCGCGGGGTCGAGGGCAGGGTGGTGGTGGACCTAGAGGTCGCGCCATCCATCCTTCGACAAGCTCAGGATGAGCGGGGTGGGGTTAATAGCCCTGTTACAAATCCCGCTCAGGCTGAGCTTGTCGAAGCCCCCGCCGCCCACACCAAGCTCACCGCCATCGCCCGCCACCCCCTCGGCCGCCTCCCCGACACCGCACTCACCTTTCGCCGCGAGGGCACGCACTGGATCAGCACCCGGCCGCTGCCCGCAGGCCGCTGGACCCTGCGCTTCGATCTCGAGACCGAGGGCCGCCAATGGCGCACCGAACAGGAGATCGGCGCATGAACGCGATCACACCCCCGCCGCCGGTCCCTGCCCAAACCACGCTCACGATCGACAGTCGCTTCACCGTCCCCGGCATCCGCTGCGCCGGCTGCATCGGCAAGATCGAGCGCGGCCTCGCGCTCGTCCCCGGCGTGGCTTCGGCGCGCGTGAACCTGTCCGCCAAGCGCGTCGCCGTCAGCCATGCCGGGACGCTCGACGCCGAAACGCTGATCGAGGAACTGCGCAAGCTCGGTTTCGAGGCCGAACGCGCCGCCGACAACCCGCTCGCCCGCGACGATGTCGAGACCAAACGCCTGATCCGCGCGCTGGCGGTGGCGGGCTTCGGCATGATGAACATCATGCTGTTCTCGGTCTCGGTGTGGTCGGGCACCGACGCGGTGACGCGGGGCATGTTCCACTGGATCAGCGCGCTGATCGGCATCCCGGTAGTGGTCTATTCGGGCCGCCCGTTCTTCGCTTCGGCGTGGATGGCGCTGAAGTACCGCCGCACCAACATGGACGTGCCGATCTCCATCGGCGTGATCCTGGCGACGGGCATGAGCCTCTACGAGACGCTGACCGGGGGCGAGCACGCCTACTTCGACGGCGCGGTGATGCTGCTGTTCTTCCTGCTCGCAGGCCGCACGCTCGACGCGATGATGCGCGGCCGCGCCCGCTCGGGCATAGCCGCCCTGCTCGGCCGCATGGGGCGGGGCGCGCAAGTGATCGGCGAGGACGGCACTGCCCGCTACGTCGAGGCCGACAAGCTGCGCCCCGGCATGACGATGCTGGTGGCCGCAGGCGAATCGCTCGCCGCCGACGGCGAGGTCGTCGAAGGCCGCACCACCATCGACACCGCGATGCTCACCGGCGAGAGCGCCCCGCGCCCCGCCGCGCCCGGCGACCTCGTCCACGCGGGCACGATCAACCTCGGCAATCCGGTGCGGGTGCGCGTCACCGCCGCTGCGCAGGACACCGCCATCGCCGACATCGCGCGGCTGATGGACGAGGCGGGCCAGTCCCGCTCGCGCTACGTGCGCGTGGCCGACCGCGCGGCGCGGCTCTATGCGCCTGCCGTCCACACCCTCGCGTTCCTCAGCTTCTGCAGTTGGCTGATCGCAGGGGCGAGCGTCTACAAGGCGCTGACGATCGCCACCGCCGTCCTCATCATAACCTGCCCCTGCGCGCTCGGCCTTGCGGTTCCGGCGGCGCAAGTCGTCGCGGCGGGGGCGCTGATGCGGCGGGGCCTGCTCATCAAGGACGGCTCGGCGCTGGAGCGGCTGGCCGAGGCGGATGAAGTGTTGCTCGACAAGACCGGCACCCTGACGCTGGGCGAACCGCGCCCGATCACGCTGGCCATGCTCGGCCCGCGCAGCCGCGCCATCGCGCTGGGTCTGGCGCAGGCGAGCCGCCATCCGCTGAGCCGTGGGCTCGCCCATGCGCTGCGCGGCGAAGGTGTGGAGCCCGCAGCCGTCGAACTGGTGCGCGAGGCGGCGGGCTCGGGCATGATCGGGCGCTGCGACGGCGCCGAAGTCGCGCTGCTGCGGCCCGAGGTGGAGACCGACACTCTCGCCGTCGACCTGCTCGTCGATGGCACCCGCACCCGCATTACCTTCGCCGACAGCCTGCGCCCCGACGTGACCGAGACATTGGCGGCGCTGAAGGCGCAGGGCCTGACCGCCGCGATCGCCTCGGGCGACCGGGTGGAGGCGGTCGGCGGTGTCGCGCGCAAACTGGGCCTGTTCGCCACGGCGGCGATGCGCCCGGCGGACAAGCTGGCGCTGCTCGAACGCCGCGCGGGGCTTGGGCACAAGGTGCTGATGGTCGGCGACGGGCTCAACGACGGGCCGGCGCTGGCGGGCGCCCACGTCAGCCTCGCGCCCGGCGGGGCGAGCGACGTCTCGCAGCAGGCGGCCGACGGCGTCTTCGTCGGCGAGCGGCTGATGCCGGTGGCGACGGCGGTGAAGGTGGCGCGCGCCACGATGCGGGTGGTGCGCCAGAACTTCGCGATGGCGGTAGGCTACAACGTGCTGGCGGTGCCGCTGGCGATCCTCGGCCACGTCACCCCGCTGGTGGCGGCGCTGGCGATGTCGGGAAGCTCGCTGCTGGTGGTCGGCAATTCGCTGCGGCTGGCGCGTGCTGCAGGAAGGGAAGCGAAATGACGATTCTCGGCTTCATGATCCCGCTCTCGCTGGCGATGGGGCTCTGCGCGCTGGGCACGTTCTTCTGGACGATGCGCTCGGGCCAGTACGAGGACATGGACGGCGCCGCCAACCGCATCCTGATCGACGAGGATGCGCCATGACGCGGCGCCTGATCGCCCTGTTCGGCGCGCTGGCGCTGGTCCCGGCGATGGTGGGGCCATTGCAGGCCGAGGCGCGCGATTTCGTCGCGATGACCTGCGGCGGCGGCGTGGTGAGCGTGCCGGTCCCCCCACCTCCGGGGCCGCCGCAGGGGCCATGCTGTGCCAAGGGGTGCCATTCCGATTCCAAACGCAAGCGGCTTGATCGATCGCAATGACGGCGCGGAGGGATAAGGCAAAGTTACGGCCATGTGGACCTATCACCCCGAACTGCTGGCGATTCCCGTGCCGCGCTACACCAGCTTCCCCACCGCCGCCGAGTTCGCTGGCGGGATAGGCGCGGGCCAATACGAGGAGGCGCTGGAGCGCACGCAGGGCGAGGTATCGCTCTATGTCCACATCCCGTTCTGCGAGAAGATCTGCTGGTACTGCGGCTGCAACACCAGTGTCGCCAACCGGCGGGACAGGGTAGCCAGCTACCTCGACGCGCTTCACCGCGAGATCGATCTCGTCGCCGAACGCCTGCCCGCAGGGGCGCGGGTGACGCGCATCGCTTTTGGCGGCGGCAGTCCCAACGGCATTTCGCCGATCGACTTCGTGCGGCTGGTCGATGCGCTGACGCTGCAGTTCGAGACCTCGCACCCGGTCACTTCGATCGAACTGGACCCGCGTACTCTCGGCCCCGGGTGGGCGGGGGTGATCGCCTCGGTCGGGATCGCGCGCGCCAGCCTCGGCGTGCAGACCTTTGCGGAGCCGTTGCAGCGGGCGATCGGCCGCGTGCAGCCCACCGCGATGATCGAGCAGGCCGTCGCCATGCTGCGCGGCGCGGGCGTGGGTTCGCTGAACTTCGACCTCATGTACGGGCTGCCCGGCCAGATCATGGCGCAGCTGAAGGATTCGCTGGAGCGCACCGTCGCGCTGGGCGCCGATCGCATCGCGCTGTTCGGCTATGCCCACGTTCCGCACCTGATTCCCCGCCAGCGCAAGATCGATGCGAGCGAACTTCCCGATGCCGAGGCGCGCTTTGCCATGGCGGCTTACGGGCACGCCTTCCTGCTGGACCGGGGCTATGTCGCGGTGGGCTTCGACCATTTCGCGCTGCCCGGCGATCCGCTGGCGCAGGCGACGCTGACCGGGCACCTTCGCCGCAACTTCCAGGGCTTCACCGACGATCAGGCGCCGGTCCTGCTAGGGCTGGGCGCCTCGGCGATCGGCGGCTTCCCGGACCTGCTCGTCCAGAACGAGAAGAACACCGGGCGCTATCGCATGATGCTTTCGCAGGACCGCCTGACCGCGACGCGCGGCATCGTCCGCAGCGCTGAGGACCAGCGGCGCGGCGCGGTGATCGAGGCGCTGCTGTGCCAGGGCCGCGCGCCTGTGGCGGCGGACTTGTGGCAGGAGGCCGGGCCATTGCTGCGCCCCTACCTCGAAGCCGGATTGTGCGAGACGGACGGCGATGACCTCGTCGTGCTGCCGGGCGGACTGCCTTACGCGCGCTCGATCGCGGCGCGGTTCGACCCTTACCGCAAGGATTCGCTGCGGCGCTTCAGTTCGGCGGTGTGAGCGTCACCCCCGCGTATCGAACTCCACCCCAAACAGGTTGCCCTCCCGCCAACGGACGAGGCCCCAGACCTCGCGGCCGTCTTCCAGCGTGGCGCGCACCACTTCGTTGAGGCGGGGCGGCTCGCCCGAAGCAGCGGCGCTGAGCCCGCGCGAGGATATGTCGCGTACGATCACCGCGATCCGCACGCCGTTGGAATCGGTCAGCGCAAAGCGCGTGCAGCGCCGGCGGCGGCGTTCGCGCAGGATCGGGGTGGGCCTGAAGCGGGACGTGTCCATTTCAGGCCAAGAACGGCGGCGCGCAGCAGAAATTCAGCGGGTTCTGGCGGAATTGACCGCGATCAATGCGAGACGCGGCCGCAAGTGCGAAGACCGTCTTGCCGGTCCACCGCACCAAGATCCGCCGCTGGCGAACCCCCGGTGCGGTAACCGCTTCTCCCCAACTTCAAGGGGCGGCCCACCCTCGTGACGGGCTGCCCCCCTTTTTTTGGCCCATTTTCTCGAGACGCTGCGGAATGCAGACAAAAGAAAAGGCGGCCCTTGCGAGCCGCCTCTTCCTCCTCTCAACCGGGAATTTCGAAGATCAGTTGGCCGAAGCGAGGCTCGGCTGCTGCATGTAGGGAACCGGGTTCACGGCCTCGCCGTCGACGCGCACTTCGTAGTGGAGGTGCGGGCCGGTCGAGTTGCCGGTGGAACCGACGTAACCGATGATGTCGCCCTTGTGGACGCGCTGGCCTTCCGCGACGTTCAGGCGCGACATGTGGCCGTAGCGGGTCTGCATCTCGCCGCCGTGCTCGAGCGAGATGAACAGGCCGTAGCCGCTGAACCACGAGGCGCGGCTTACGGTGCCGTCTGCAGTGGCGTAGACCGGGGTGCCGGTGGGAGCGGCGAGATCGACGCCCTTGTGGGCGCGGCGACCGCCGAGAATGGGGTGTTCGCGCATGCCGAAGGTGCTGGTCATGCGCTCCTGCGCGAGGGGGTTGCGCGAGGGGATGGCAACCGAGGCCATGCCGCCGGTGGCGGCCTTGGGCTTGGCGGCCGCGAGGCCGGTTTCCTCATAGTTCTGCCACGAGCTGAAAAGCTGGCTGAACTGTTCGTCCTCACCGCCGGTGATCGACTGGTTCGCCTGGCTGGTGCGCAGGGTGGAGGAAATGTCGGCAGCGGCGGCGCTGCTGTTGGCCATCGCGGGGTGCGCTGCGATGGAAAGTCCCGCGACGACGAACACGCCGGTCAATGCGCGGAACTTGGCGAAAAACTTCGTTACGACCACTCGCAATACCTTGCTTATCCGCCGCTGCCCCGAAGGATGCGACGTTATATTGAGCACAGCCGAAACCGGCCGCGCCAAGGAGTATGGAGATGGTCGGAACCCCCCGCCGTCTCGCGAATGTGACTTATGCCGTTAGATTTGGCTCAGGCAAGCGCGGTATAGAGATCGCGCGACAAACCGGCAGCGAGGCGCGCCGAGTCGTTGAACGGTGGTTTCACGTTTCCGTGAAAGTAACGAAAAACCAAGGATTTCCACAGTTCTCCGGGCTCTTCGGCCCGCCGCTGCGCAACTGCGGCGAAGTGATTTGCGCCGAATCGAACGTGGGCGATCTCGTCGTCAAGGATTCGTTCCAGGATCCGGGCGCCGCGCTCGTCGCCGGCGGCGCGGGCGCGTTCGATGGTGGCGGGCGTGATGTCGAGGGCGCGCGCCTCCAGCACCATGGGCACCACCGCCAGCCGCGCGGCGACGTCGTGGCGGGTGTCGTGCGCGGCGCTCCACAGCCCGTCATGCGCGGGGAGCGCGCCGTAATGGCTGCCGAGCCTGCGCAGATGGCGGTCGATCAGCGCGAAATGCATCGCCTCGTCCGCCGCCACCTTGAGAAAGTCGGAGACGAAGTCCGGGCCCATCTCCCCGCCGAAGCGCCCCGCCATGTCGAGGGCGAGGTCGATCGCCACGAACTCGATATGGGCAAGGGCATGCCACAGCGCGATCCGCCCGCGTTCGGACCCGGCCTTGCCGCGCCTCGGCATGCGGGCCGGGGGCAGCAGTTCGGGCGCGTCGGGGCGGCCGGGCGTCCCGGGCATCTGCGCGTCGAAGGCGAAGGCCAGCCGGCCGAGCCGCCAGTCGCGCGCGACCTTACGGGCGGCCATGGCCTTGGCATGCGGCGCGCGTTCCAGCAGGGCCGCGCGGATGGCGCCGGAGACGGTGGAGGCAGGGGAGGATGTGTCTTGCATGCGGGCACTCAATGATCTGGCGAACATACAAACGGCGTCACCCTGAACTCGTTTCAGGGTCCATTGCGCCGCAAACGCTGCGTTTTGGCGCCGTGGACCGTCAGGGCAAATGGCGGCCCCACGCTTCGGATACACTGCCCGATGGACCCTGAAACGAGTTCAGGGTGACAGGGGGGGGAGGCAAGGACGGCGAAGCGTCTCCCGGCCCCCTTCGCGTTCACAGCGCCCGCGCGGCTTCCAGCACCTTGGCGGCGTGGTCCTTGACCTTCACTTTGTCCCAGACTTGCGCGATCCGTCCGTCCGGGCCGATCAGGTAGGTGGTGCGCACCATGCCCATGTACGTGCGGCCGTAGTTCTGCTTCTCGGTCCAGATGCCGAGCGCGTCGGACAGGCCGTCCGCCTCGGCATCGGTGACGAGCGGGGCCTTGAGGTCGTGCTTGGCGATGAAGCTGAGGTGCTTCTTCGCCGGATCCTTGCTGACGCCCAGTAGGGCGGTGTTCGCCGCGTCGAAATCGGCCTTCAGCGCGGAGAAATCGATGTTCTCGGTGGTGCAGCCCGGCGTCGCGTCCTTGGGGTAGAAGAACACCACCAGCTTCTTGCCGGCGAAGTCCGATGCCTTCACGCTGCCGCCTTCGGGCGTTTCGAGGGCGATGTCGGGGAAGGCGTCGCCGATGTGGGGGCGAGAGCCGGGGCTGTTCATATCGTGATCTCCAGTGTTTCGTCGAAGGCCTGGGCCCAGGCCGCTGCCACGGCCTCGCGGGCCCGGGCAAGGCCGGTTTCGAGCGCGTCCCAGTCGTCATAGCCACATGCGCGCACGAGGGCCAGACACGCCGCCGCGCCGGGCACCTGCGCATCGGGGGCGAGCAGGCGTCCGGCGACCAGCAGCCGCGTCAGCGCATCGTGTGCCTCCACCAGCGGCGCGGGCAACAGTCCGTCCGCCACCAGTGCGCGGACCGCCTCGCCGAGATCGGGGTCCAGTCCCGGCCCTCTCTCGCGCAGCTGGACGAAGTGGACGAGGAATTCGAGATCGACCAGCCCGCCGCGCATCAGCTTGACGTCGAGCGGGCCGCCGGCCGGCTTGTGCCGGGCCATCTTCGCGCGCATTTCCAGCACGTCGGCGCGCAGCTTCGCCGCGTCGCGCGGGGCGGTGAGGACGGCGCGCACCACTTGCGCCAGTGCATCGCGCCCGGCTGCCGAACCGTAGAGCGGGCGGCCCCGGCACAGCGCCATGTGCTCCCAGGTCCAGGCCTGCTCGCGCTGGTAGCTTTCGAAGCTTTCGAGGCTGGCGGCGGGCGGCCCCTGTTCGCCCGAGGGCCGCAGCCGGGTGTCCACCTCGAACAGCGCGCCCTGCGCGGTCGCCACCGACAGCGCCGAGATCGCCCGCTGCGACAGGCGGTTGTAGTAATGCGTCGCCCCCAGCGGGCGGCGGCCGTCGGACTCGGTCCGGAAATCGCCGCCGAACAAGTAGACGAGGTCGAGGTCGGACGCGTGGGTGAGCACCCCGCCGCCCATCCGGCCGAGCCCCAGCACCAGCATCTCGCTGCCCGGCACGGTGCCGTGGGCGAGGCGGAATTCCTCGACCGTGGCGTCGGTCAGCACCACCAGCGCGGCCTCGGCGATGCGGGCGAGGGCGTGGCCGATATCGACCGGATCGTTGGCCCCCTCGATCAGCTGGACGCCCAGCCTGAAGCGCAGTTCGCCGACCTTGCGGCGCACCGCGTCGAGCTTGCGTTCGTAGTCGTCGCCAGTCTCGAACCGGGTCAGTTCGGCGACGAGGTCGGCCACGCTGCCGGGCAGGTCGAAGGCGCTGGCGTCGATCAGCGGGTCGAGCAGGTCGGCGCGGCGGGCCAGCGCATCGGCCAGCGGCGGGGCAAGGCCGAGGATGCGCGCCAGCATCTCGATCAGCGCGGGGCGCGCCTGCAGCAGGTTGAACAGGTTGATGGCGCTGGGCAGGTTGCCGAGCAGCTGTTCCCAGCGGGCCAGCGCGCGCTCCGGATCGGGCGCGGCGGCGAAGGCGGCGAGCAGGTCGGTGCGGATCGCGGCGAAGGCACTGCGCGCGGCCTCGGAACGCAGCGCGCGGACCTTGCCGCCCAGCCAGCCCTCGATCCGCTGCGCCAGCGCGGCGGGATCGGCGAAGCCCAGCGCTTCGAGTTCCTCGGGCAGGGTGCCCTGGTCGGGTGCGGCAACCGGCACCGCGCCGGTGGGCGTCTGGGCCATGATGAGCGTGTCGTAGCGCTCGCCCACGGCTCCGGTGATCGCCGCCAGTTCGTCGAGCAGGGCCTGGCCGCTGTCCAGTCCGTCGAGCCGGGCGACCGCCTCGATGCCTTCGGCCGTCTTCGGCAGGCTGTGCGTCTGCTGGTCCTGCATCATCTGCAGGCGGTGCTCTACGGTGCGCAGGCGGTCGTAGCTCGTGCCCAGAAGCTGGGCCTCGCCCTCGGGGATCAGCCCCGCCTCGGCCAGCGCGTCGAGCGTGGCGCGGGTGCCGCGCAGGCGCAGCGCCGGGTGGCGGCCGCCGTGGATCAGCTGGTGCGTCTGCGCGTAGAACTCGATCTCGCGGATGCCGCCGCGCCCTTTCTTGAGGTCGAAGCCGGGGCCGACTTCGGGTGAGCCGCGCGTACTGGCGCGGATCTGCGCGGTCAGGCGGCCGATCTCGGCGATGGCGCCGAAGTCGAGGCTGCGGCGCCAGACGAAGGGGCGGATGGCGGCAAGGAAAGCCTCGCCCGCCGCGACGTCCCCGGCGCAGGACCGGGCGCGGATGAAGGCGGCGCGCTCCCACGTCAGGGCGGAGCTTTCGTAGTGGCTGAGCGCGCCCGCGACCGGAATCGCCAGCGGGCTGACCTCGGACGCCGGGCGCAGCCGCAGGTCGACGCGGAAGACGTAGCCCTCGTGGTCCACGCGGGAAAGCGTCTCGACCACCGCGCGGGCGACGCGCTCGGCCGCCTCGCCGGGCTCGTCGCGCTCGCGGCGGGGCAGCACGGCGGGGTCGAACAGCAGGATCGGGTCGATGTCCGAGCTGTAGTTGAGTTCGCCCGCACCGTGCTTGCCGAGCGCGAGCGCGAAGAAGCCTTTGGGTTCTGCGGCGTCGTAGTCCGGCACGCGGCGGCGAATGCCCGCGACGATCGCGGCATCGAGCGCGCGGTCGGCGAAGGCGGACAGCGCGCCGGTCACTTCCAGCAGCGGGAAGGCGCCCGCGAGGTCGCCGATCGCGAGGGCGAGGGCCAGCGCCTGCCGCTCGCGCCGCAGCGCCGATCCGGTGTCGCCCGCGCCTGCTCCGGCATTGCGGGCAAGGGCGAGCGCGGCGGCGCCGTCGCCGGATTCCAGCAGGGCGGTCAGCGCCGGCAGCCGGTCGAGCGCAGTGGCGAGAAACGGCGCATGGGCGCGGGCGCGGGCGATGGCGGCGGTCCAGTCGGCACTCATGGCGGGCCTTGTGCCTGCGGGCGCGGGCGGGAGCAAGAGGTGGAGATGATCCCCCTCGTCATTGCGAGCGCAGCGAAGCAACCCAGGGCGGCTTGAGACTGCCCTGGGTTGCTTCGCTGCGCTCGCAATGACGAATGAGGTGCGCGCCCTTGCCCCCGTCCGCGCCCTCTGGCACCTGTGCGCGGGTTATCCTGCCCGAGGTTCCCCCCGATGAAACCGTCGCTGTCCTTCGCCGCCGTACTCCTGCTCGGGGCGTCCGTCGCCGTTTCCGCGCAGCCGCTGCCCAAGGGCACCGCGCTCAAGCCGCCCGCCGATGCAGGCGCGCAGCCCGACGTGCCGGTGGACCTGATGAAGGCGGTCACCAAGCGCCTCTCCGCCGACGATTTCGAGGGCCGCGCGCCCAGCACCGCGGTAGAGCCGAAGGTGCTCGACTATATCATCGCCCAGTTCAAGGCGGCGGGGCTGCAGCCGGGCAACAAGGGCGAATGGCTCCAGCCGGTGCCCACCGTCGAGATCACCGGCGGCAACTACACCCCGCTCAAGGTCGGGGCGCAGTCCTTCGCGTTCGGAACCGACTACGTCGCCGCCAGCTACCGGGTGACGCCGAAGGCCGAGGTCAGGGACAGCGAACTGGTCTTCGTCGGCTACGGCATCAATGCGCCCGAACTCGGCTGGAACGACTACGCCGGGCTGGACATGAAGGGCAAGACGGCGGTGATCCTCGTCAACGACCCGGACTATGCGGACGAGGGCGAGCAGGGCCTCTTCAAGGGCCGGCGCATGACCTACTACGGCCGCTGGACCTACAAGTTCGAGGAAGCCGCACGCCAGGGCGCCACCGCCGCGCTGATCGTGCATGACACGTTCCCCGCCGCCTATGGCTGGAACGTCGTCAACTCCAGCTGGACCGGCGCGCAGTATTCGGTGCAGAAGCCGAATGACGGCATGGACCAGACCGTCGCCAACGGCTGGGTGCAGAAGCCGGTGGCCGAAGCGATCCTGAAGGCGGCCGGAAAGGATCTCGCCAGCCTGACGAAGGCGGCGCAGACCAAGGGTTTCAAGCCGGTGCCGCTGGGCCTCAAGGTCAGCTTCGGGTTCGACAACACGATCCGCCGCTCCACTTCCAACAACGTCGTCGGCGTGCTGCCCGGCACGACGCGGCCGGACGAAGTGGTGCTCTATTCGGCGCACTGGGACCACCTCGGCCATTGCGCCCCCCAGGGCGGCAAGCCGCAGGACGGCATCTGCAACGGCGCGGTGGACAACGCCGACGGCGTCGCCGCCATGACCGCCCTTGCGAAGATGAACGCCGAGGCCGGCCCTGCCGCGCGCAGCCAGGTCTTCGTGGCGCTGACGCTGGAGGAATCGGGCCTGCTGGGCTCGGAATACTATGGCGCCAACCCGATCTACCCGCTCGACCACACCGTCGGCGGGGTCAACATGGACGCGCTGCTGCCGGCGGGCCGCGCGCGGTCGTACACCCAGACCGGCGGCGACAAGTCGGAGCTGGGCGACCTCTACCTGAAGGCGCTGGCCGCGCGCGGCCTGACCGACGTGGCCGAGGATCATCCCGAGCGCGGCGGCTACTACCGCTCGGACCACTTCAGCCTCGCCAAGCGCGGCGTGCCGATGTTCAACGTCGAGCGCAGCAGCGATCTGGCGAGCGGCGGCACCGCGGCGGGCGAGAAGGCCGCGCAGGACTATACCGACAACCGCTACCACGCGCCGGCGGACGAATATTCCGACGACTGGGACTGGAGCGGCATCGCGCAGGACGTCGAACTGTTCTACGACCTCGGCCGTACTCTGGCGGACGGGACGATGTGGCCCAACTGGCGCCAGGGCGACGAATTCCGCGCGATCCGTGACAAGGCCTGCGCCGCCGCGACCAAAGGATGCAATACCAAGTGACGTTCCAGCTTCCCCCCGAATGGGGCCCGCAGGACTGGCTGTGGATCGGTTTTCCGCATGATCCGGTCGAGTGGCCGGGCTTCCTCGAACGCGCGCAGGAGCAGATGGCGGCCTTCGCCAGCGCCGTCGCGGAAAGCGGGCAGGAAGTGCGGCTGATCGTGCGTGACGAGGCCAACCGGGCCCGCGCGCTCGAACTGGTATCCGGCAAGGTCACGCTGGAAACGCGCCGCTACGGTGACGTCTGGCTGCGCGACACCGGGCCGCTGGTGGTCGCCGACGCGCAGGGCAACCGCAAGGCCAAGCGCTTCGGCTTCAACGGCTGGGGCGGCAAGTACCTGATGGACGGCGACCAGGAGATCGGCGAGGAACTGGCGCGCGAGGCCGGGCTGGAGGTCGAGACCGGGGACTGGATCCTCGAAGGCGGCGCCATCGACGGCGACGGCACCGGGCTGGTGGCGGTGACCGAGCAGGTCTTCCTCAACCCCAACCGCAACCCGCACCTGACGCGCGGCGACCTCGAAACGCGGCTGCGCGGCGATCTCGGCTACGACCGGGTGCTGTGGCTGGGCGACGGGCTCATCAACGACCACACCGACGGTCACGTCGACAACCTCGCCCGCTTCGTGGCGCCCAACCTGCTGGCGGTGCCGCGGGCCACGGGCGCCGACGACCCCAACGCCGCGATCTACGCCGATGCCAGGGCGCGGGCCGAGGCGATGGGCGTGACGGTCGCCGAAGTGCCCTCGCCGGGCCGGGTCGAGACCGATGGCCGGGTGGAGCCCGCCAGCTACATGAACTTCGCGATCACCTCGAAGCTGGTGGTCGTGCCGGTCTATGGCACCGCGCACGACGCGGACGGCGTCGCCGCCATCGCCGCGCTGTTCCCCGATCGCGATACCGTGGGCGTGATGGCCGACGCGGTGCTGGCAGGGGGCGGCTCGTTCCACTGTTCCAGCCAGCAGATGCCGTCCGTTTTCAGGGCTATCCCTTAACGCTTTGGAAACCACCATGCGCGCATGGTCGCGCGCATGGCTCGTATCGTCTCTCTCGTGCACACTCCGACGCTCGCCCAGGGCGCGGACCGGCTTCGTGCGCTGGTGGTATGCGGCTGCGCCCTCGCGCTGATTCTCGCGCGCGACGTACTGCCGTTCTAAGCTCCGTACCGAGGCCGTGACCGCCGGCCTCGTTCATCGGGCAGCAATATTTCCCAGCAAAATCAGCGTTTCGTCACAAACTGTGGCTGCACCCTGTCTCCATTGTTGCACTGCACACCGATATGCCGCACCGCAGCAAAACTTTGTCGCATTGCGCTGATGCAATCGAAATCGGGCGTCCCCACTCTTGGGACGAACCCGATTTATGGAGATGCCCATGCGCAACATGACAGACGCCGACCGCGCCCGCCTGCGCGAATCGTTCATCGGCAACGGCCTGCTGTTCCTTTTCGGCTGCGGCGTGCTTGCCTTCCTGGTGGCGGTGGACCGGGTGGACTGGTTCTCGATCCGCCCGGCGACGGGAACCTCGATCGCGATGGCCCGTTCGACCGAAGCTGCCGAAAAGAGCGCGACACCCGGAAAGGCCGAGACTCTGGCCAAGCCCGCGGTTAGCGTGGCGCAGCAGCCCGCTCCGGAGACCGCTTCGCCCCGATGATCGTCGCAAAGATTCCCAGTTCAACGCGGATCATCCAGGAGATCTGGAAGCCGCTTACCCTGCTGTTCGTCTGGGACGTGATCGTCACGATCACGTACTATATCCTGCCGTTCGAGGCGCCGGAACTGCCGGTCACGCTGTTCGGTTCGGCGCTGGCGCTGTTCCTGGGCTTTCGCAGCAACTCGGCCTACCAGCGCTGGTGGGAAGGGCGCGGGCTGTGGGGGCTGATGATCAACGCCAGCCGCAGCCTGGCGCGCGCGACGCGCAACTTCATGCCCGATCCCGATGCCTCCGACTACAAGCGGCGCATCGTCCTGCGGCAGATCGCCTACGTCAACGCCCTGCGCTGCCAGTTGCGCCGCCTGCCGCCGGACGAGGAAGTGCTGCGCCTGCTCCCCCAGCACGAGGCGGACCTGGCGCTGGAACGCACCAATGTCGCCAACGGCATTCTCGACGGCACCGGCCGCCGCATCGACGAGGCACGCCGCAACGGCTGGATCGACACCATCCAGCAGACGCAGATGGAAGCGGTGCTGGTCGATATCGCCAATGCCCAGGGCGGCATGGAGCGGCTCAAGAACACGCCGCTGCCGTTCCAGTACCGGTTCATCCCGGAAGTCTTCACACACCTGTTCTGCGTGCTGCTGCCGATCGGCCTGGTCGAGACGCTGCAGTTCGCGACGCCGCTGGGCTCGACGCTGGCGGGCTTCATGTTCCTGTCGGTGCTGACCATCGGCGACGACCTGGTGGATCCCTTCGCCAACGACGTCCACGACCTGCCGCTCAACGCCATGTGCCGCACGATCGAGATCGACCTGCTGCAGACGATCGGCGAGGAAGCGCCCGCACCGGTTCAGCCTGACAGGCACGGCGTGCTTTGGTGATCCGTCCATGGTAACGGTTGCGCCATGAAGCTCTCGAAAGATCGTCAGGTCGCCAGCGCCGCGGTGCGGCTGGGCAAGGTGTTCAGCGCCGAGGCACGCGCGGATTTCAGTCCGGCCGGCCTGCTGGCGGTGGGCGCGATGACCGGGGCGATCCTGCTGGGGAGCGCGCTGGTGGTCGCGGCAGCCCGGCGATCGCGGCGGCTTCCCGCCGACTGACGAAAAGAAAGGCCGGGGCGGCGGACCGCCCCGGCCTTTTCCGAAATGTCCCCCGGCGAACCGGAGGGGTCTCCCGGACGCGGTTCCTTACTGGAACAGCGACAGGAGAGTCTGCGGTGCCTGGTTGGCGATCGACAGCGCCTGCACGCCCAGCTGCTGCTGGACCTGGAGGGCCTGAAGGTTCGCCGACTCCTTGGCGAGGTCGGCATCGACGAGGTTGCCGATACCGGTCGTCACCACGTCCGTCAGGTTGCTGTTGAACGTCAGCTGGCCTTCGATCTTGCGCGAGCCCGCGCCGAGATCGGAGAGGCTGTCGTTCACGGCGTCGGCGAACGTGTCCAGGTTGGTCGCCAGCGTCGAGGCCGCACCGGCCGCATCCGCATCTTCCGCGTCCGCATCGGGCGAAAGCGCCGCGATGAGATCCTCGTCGTCATCGCCGTTGAAGGCGGCTTCGATGAGGGTGCTGAAGCCCTGGTTGGCGACCGAGAGGGTCTCGGTGCTGGAGATCGACTGGAGCGCGCTGACCTTGCCGTCGTCATCACCGGTGGCGTCCTCGGCGGTGTCGTTCTTCAGCAGGTTGATGCCGTTGAAGTCCGAACCGTCGACGACGGTGACGATCTGCTCCTTGAGGGACTGCAGATCCTTGGTGATGGCGTCGCGGCTGTCCTGGTCGAGGCCTTCGTCGGATGCCTCGAGGGCCTTCGACTTCATCTGGTTGATGAGGTCGGAAACCTGCTCGGCACCGGCGACGGCGACGTCCGTGACGCTCTTGGCATTGTTGAGCGAGCTGGTGACAGCGCCCAGCTTGCCGAGATCGCCGCGCAGCGACTGGGCGACGGTGTACTTCGCCGAATCGTCCTTGGTGGACGCCACGTTCAGACCCGTGGTGATACGGCTCTGGGTGGTTTCCATCGACTTGTTGGTGGCGTTGAGGCTCTGCAGAGCCGCCATCGCGCCGGAGTTGGTGTTGACCGAAAACGCCATTTCTATTCCCCTTCTAGGTTACCGGCCGATTCTGCGGCCTCGTTGCGCTCCCGAGAGATACGGGTGCAGCTTTATTCTAGGAGGAGTCGTTAAAGGATGGTTCCTGCCTGTGGAAAAACTATAATCGTCGCGAGTGTCGATGGACCGTCGACAGGCTCGGGCTGAGCGCAAGCAGGGTGGAGAGAATGGGCAAGCGCACCGCGCGGCCCCACACGCCGCTCATGCTGAGCGTGTCGAAGCATGGGGCCGTTGCAGCGCCTTTTCGGTACCCCTTGCGTACCGTCAGTCCCCCTTTGGGTGCCGTTAGGTGCCGCTGAGTGCCGCTATGTGCCCTCAGAACGGGAACAGCGCGTCGTAGATCTGCTGGCCCCAGCGGGCCTGCTGCGCATCGGTCAACTGGCCACGGCCGCCGTAGCTGATGCGCGCCTCGGCGATCTGGCTGTGGCGGATCGAGTTGTCGCGGGCGATGTCCTCGGGCCGGATCACGCCGGAAACCACCAGTTCGCGCAGTTCGAAGTTGACGCGCACTTCCTGCTTGCCGCGAATGGCGAGGTTGCCGTTGGGCAGGACGCTGGTGACGGTGGCCGCCACCGTCATGTTGATCTGCTCCGACCGGGCGGTGTTGCCCACGCCGACCGCGCTCGACTTGGAGCTGGTGCTGACGAGGTTGCCCGGGTCGGGGTTGCCGGGGAGCACCTTGCCGATCTGGCTCTCGAGGCCCAGAAGCGCCGCAATTCCGCCGCCTTCGCTGCCGTTGCGGGTGCGCGTGGTGCTGTTGGCGACCTGGGCGTTGTCGGCGATGTTGATGCGGATCGTGACGATGTCGCCGACGCGCGAGGCGCGCTGGTCGCGGAAGAACGCGCCGCCGCCGGTGCGGAAGAGGGAGGCGCCGCGATCGGCGTCGGCGACCTTGGGATCGCTGCCGTCGGGCGCGCGATCGCCGCTCGCGTGGTTGCCCAGCGAAGGCTCGATGCGCGGGGCCACCGGGGCGCCCGGATCGCTCATCTTCGGCGCTTTTCCGACGTTCTTGAGGCGGCCGACCGAGCCGCAGCCCGCCAGCAGGCTGGCCGAGAGAAGGGCGCAGGTGAGGGCGGCGAGAGGCTTGTTCATGAGGGTTCCTACGGAAGCGCGATGCGCACTTCGCCGGCGGCGGCGGCGGTGCCTTCGAGCGTGCGGTTGGTGGCGAGATTGAGGACGCGCACCGGCTCTCCGCGCCCTGCATCGGCGAGCGCGCGGCCGGGCGAAGTGATGCGCAAAGCCCCGGAAACGAGCGCGATCGTGACGTTCTCCCCCCTCCGTACGAGGCGCGGTGCGGCGACGTCGGCGGCGCGCACGGCGGAGCCTGCCATGATGCGGCGGGTCGCTTCCTGCCCCGCGGCGTCGGCCGGGGAAAGGGCACCGCGCGCGACGGCGGCGGGCATGCGCTGCGTCTCGAAATCGGCGCGCGCCAGCACTTCGCCGCGCTCCACCGTGCGGGCGAGCACGGGGGCGGGTTCCCCCGCAGGCGCGGCGGCAACGGCGAGGAGAAGCAGCGCCGACAGCATCAGACGGTCTGCGTCGAGGTCTGGAGCATCTCGTCGGCGGTCTTGAGCACGCGGCTGTTCATCTCGTAGGCGCGCTGGGCGGTGATGAGCGCGGTGATTTCCGAGACGGGATTGACGTTGGAAGCCTCGATGAAGCCCTGGCTCAGCGTGCCGTAGCCAGGCTGGCCGGGGGTGGAGACGATCGGCTGGCCGGAAGCGCCGGTTTCCTTGAACAGGCTGTCGCCCACCGCTTCGAGACCGGCCTGGTTGATGAAGGTGGCGAGTTCCAGCTGGCCCACGGTCTGCATCTCGGTCTGCCCGTCCAGCTTCACCTGCACTTCGCCGGTCTTGGAGACCGAGACGCTGACCGCGCCCTGCGGGATGGTGATGTCGGGCTGCACGCGGTAGCCGTCGGTGGTCACCAGTTCGCCCTGGTCGGACAGCTGGAACGAGCCCGCGCGGGTGTAGGCAAGGTCGCCCGACGGCAGCATGACCTGGAAATAGCCCTCGCCGTCGATGGCCATGTCGTACTGGTTGCCGGTGCTGGTCAGCGCGCCCTGCTCGGTGATGCGGTAGACGCCGCCGGTCTTCACGCCCGCGCCGATCTGGATGCCGGTGGGCACCTTGGTCCCGTCCGAACTGGTCGCGGCGCCGGGGCGGGTCTCCTGCTGGTAGAGCAGGTCCTGGAACTCCGCCCGCTGCCGCTTGAAGCCGGTGGTGTTCATGTTGGCGATGTTGTTCGAGATGACATCGACGTTGGTCTGCTGGGCCAGCATGCCGGTCGAGGCGATGGAGAGCGAACGCATGGGCGGTTTCCTTCGGGCTTAGGCCGGATTGCCGGGAGTGTTTTCCCCACCCTCGCGATGACGAAGTTGGGCGGAGGGAAGGGTGTGCATCGATCAGCCGATCTTGCTGAGGCGGTCGATGGCCTTGCGGCGCATGTCGGCAAGGTCGGCCGAAAGGCGCTGGCTGACCTGATAGGAGCGCAGCACCTCGACCATGCGGGTGGTCTCGGAAATCGGCTCGACGTTGGACGCCTCGACGCCGCCGCTGCGGAGGCGCGTCTGGGCGGCGGTCATCACGGTGCCGCCGCTGCCGGTGAGGACGCCGTCGCCGCGCGCCTCCAGCATGTTCTCGTCGGCGAAGCCCGTCACCGCGAGGCGCCCGACCGGATCCTGCCCGGCCATGACGGTGCCGTCGGTGGTGATCGAGACCTCTGCCAGCTGGTCGGCGGGAATGGCGATCGGGCGGCCGTTCTCGTCCAGCAGGCGCTGGCCGCCGGAGGTCGCCAGCTCGCCGCTTTCCAGCACTTTGACGAAGCCCGCGCGGGTGTAGCCGGTGGAGCCGTCCGGCATCTCGACGTTGAGGTATCCCGGCCCCTCGATCATCACGTCGAGCGGGTTGCCGGTGGACTGGAACGCGCCCTGGGCGATGTCGTGGACCTGGCCGTAGTCCAGTACGTAGGAGGTCTTGCGCGCGTCCTGAACGGGGGCTTCCTGCGCGTTCTCGACGTATTCGTGGAACACCGCCTGCTCGCGCTTGTAGCCCGCGGTCGAGACGTTCGCCATGTTGTTCGCGGCCACGTCCAACTGGCGGCGCAAGGCCTGCTCGTGGCTGAGGAGGACGAAGGAGGAGACGTCCATGGCGGACCTTTTCGCAAAAATCTCGGGCCAACCGGCAAGGCGCGCCCCGACGGCAGGATAGTCCTCTATATAGAGGTGAAATCGCGCGCGCGGACGCGGGCGGGAATTTTCAAGAGGTACGTGCGTGAGCGACGAGAAGGGCGATGCCGGAGCGACCGGAGAACCCGTCGAGGAAGCGAAGAAGAAGGGCGGCAAAGGCCGCCTGATCGCGATCGCCGTCGTGGTGGTGGGCATGCTCGCGGGCGCCGGCGGCGTCTGGTGGTACACCCAGCGCGGCGGCGCCGCGCCGGCATCCGGGGACAAGCACGCCGAGGCGCCTGCCGAGGGCGGTGAAGGTCAAGGTGAAGGTGGCGAAGGGGGCGAGGCATCGAAGGCCGATCCCTCGGCCGCCTACATCGAGGTTCCGCCGATGATGGTGAACTTGCGCGGCGGCGGTCCTGCGAAGTTCATCAAGCTGCGCTTCATCGTGGTCGCCGCCGAGGGCAAGACCGATGTGGTCAAGGCCCGCCTGCCGGTGATCCTCGACGCGCTGCAGCCCTTCCTGCGCGAATTGCGACCCGACGACCTCAACGGCTCCGCCGCCGTGTTCCGCATCAAGGAAGAGATGCTGCGCCGATCCGCCCAGGCGCTCGGCAAGGGCATGGTGCGCGACGTGCTGATCCAGGATCTGATCCAGCAATGAGCGCTGGCGGCAACGGAAGCGGCGACGAGCCGATCCGGCTCGCGGCGGTGGACGGCGAGCCGGTGCCCCGGCGCGGGTTGAAGGCGGTGCTCGAATCCAACGTCATCAACCACGAACGCCTGCCGATGCTGGAGGTGGTGTGCGAGCGCATGGTGCGCACTTTCGCGACCTCGATGCGCAACGTGACGTCCGACGCGATCGACGTGAACCTCGAGGCGATCTCCTCGGTGCGGTTCGGCGATTTCATGGACAACGTGCCGCTGCCGGCGATGTTCGGGGTATTCCAGGTCAAGCCCTGGGAGAGCTACGGCGTGGTCATCGTCGATGCCGGGCTGATCTATGGCATCGTCGATGCCCTGCTCGGCGGGCGCGGCGGCACCCGCTCGCTGCCGCCCGAGGGGCGCACTTTCACCACTATCGAATCGAATCTCGTCTCGCGCGTGGTGCAGATGGCGCTCGACGATCTCTCCGGCGCCTTCGAGGAGATCGCGCCGGTGGCCATGGGGCTGGAGCGCATGGAGCTGAGCCCGCGCTTCGCCGCGATCGCCGAGCCCAGCAATGCCGCCGCCGTCGCGACTTATCAGGTGGCGATGGAAGGGCGCGGCGGGGTGCTCTCGGTCCTGCTGCCCTATGCCACCATTGAGCCGGTGCGCGACAAGCTGCTGCAGCGCTTCATGGGCGAGAAGCTGGGCCGCAACCGCATCTGGGCGGACCACATGGCGAGCGAGCTGTACAACACGCAGGTCACCGTCGACGTCGTGCTGGGCGAGAAGATGATGTCCCTGCGCGAGGTGCGCGGCCTTGCGGTGGGCCAGACGATCGCGCTCAGCCAGAGCCCGGACGATGCGCTGCAGGTCCACTGCGGCGGAGTGGCGCTGGGCCGTGCCCACATCGGCCAGCGTTCCAGCAACATCGCCATCCGTCTGGCCACCGACATTGCGAAGGGGTATCCGAAATGACTGTCGCCACTGCGATCAACCTCGCGCTCGTGCTGATGTGCCTCGTCGTCATGGTCCAGGCGATCCGCATGGACCGCCGGATCCGCGCGCTGCGCGACGGCCATCTGGAGCAGGCGGTCGAGAAGCTCGACCATGCCACGCATCAGGCGCGGATCGTGCTGACCGAACTCAAGCGCGTGCTCTCCACCGACGCGGCGGCGCAGGGCGAGATCATCCACGTCGCGCGCGAACTGCGCGATGAGCTGTCGGTGATGGTCGGCCTCGGCAATTCGGTGGCCGAGCGCATCGTCGATGCCGCCGACAAGGCCCGCGCGGCCGAGGCGGGCGTGCGCCGTCGTTCGGCCCGCTGGCGCGAGGAAGCCGATGCCGTGCTGCGCGCCGAGGACGCGGCGCGGGTTCCGGCGGCCCCGGCGCCGGCCTCTTCGCTCGGCGACGAACCGCGCGATCTCACCAGCATCGTCTTCGATCTCACCTCCAAGCGCGGGAACCGCGTGGCATGATGGGGCTGACCCGGCCGACGCGGCTGATGCTGGGCGTGGCGGTGGCGGCGGCGGTCGCCAATGCCATCGCCTTCGCGGCCTCGGCGGACATCGCCGGGGATACCAGCCGCCTCGGCGTCTCGCTCAAGGATGCGGCGGCGCGGCGGGCGACCTCGACCGCGGCCGAGAAGCGGCGGCTCGACATGCGCGAGCAGGCGGTCCGGGCCAGCGAGGCGCGGCTGGCGGGGCAGGTCCGGCAGCAGCAGGAGCAGCAGGCGGCCGCCGCCAAGGCGGCGCAGGGCGCGGCGGGGCCGGCGGTGCCTTACGACAACCTCGCGCGGATCTACCAGACGATGAAGCCGAACCGCGCCGGACCGATCTTCGAGAAGCTCGACATCGAGGTGCAGCGCGAAGTCGCCACCCGCATGCGCGAGCGCGCGACGGCGCAGATCATGGCCAACATGTCGCCGCAGGGCGCGGTGGCGCTGTCTATGGCGCTGGCGGGCCGCAAGGTGGTGCCGGCGGTGGCGCGGGCAGGGAAGTAGTCCGCCTTACCGCTCGGTCGCCGAAACGCGCACGATCAGCACTTTGTCGATTGCCGGGTCCACCCGCTTGAGCGGCGGCGTCAGCATTTCCGCCAGCCGCGCCACGTCGACCGCCGCGAAGCGCGAGGCGCGCAGGCGGGCGAACTCGATCGCGGCGGGCAGGGCGGCGGCGCGCAGTTCGGGCATGCGCTTGCCCAGCGCGGCGGCATCGTCCTCGGTCCGGGCCTGCACCGTGATGGTGACGTGGAGCACGCCGTCCACCTGTCCGCCGTCGACGATCGGGGCGTCGATCTGCTCCATCGGCAGGAAGGTGGGATCGGCGGGCGGCATCTCCGCAGGCTTGCGCGGGTCGGTGTTGGCAGGCAGCGCGGGCACCGCCCAAGCCAGCAGCACGGGCGTCAGGAGGGCGGCCGGAAGGCGAAGGGATGGCATGCGAACTCCGAAGCGCGGGCGATCCCTCTATAATAGGACGAAACTTGAGGAGTCCCGTTGAGATGAGCGACGATCGGCGTCCGGCCAAGGTGCGGGTCGTTTCCGCGAGCCCGGTAGAGGCAGGCCTAGACGCGCTTTCGCCGCAGGGCACCCCGGCGCGGCGGCGCAGCGATCGTCCCGAGGCGGGCGAGGAAGAACAGGTGGCCGCCGCCATTCTCGCGGGGAGCCGGCGGCGAGGAGGCGTGGCGGGGAGCCTGGCGGTGGCCGCGCTGTTCCTGGTCGGCTGCGCGCTGGGCGGCGCGCTGTTCGTGCTCTCCGGTTTCGCCGGGCCGGTGCAGCCGTGAGCCGCCGCCCGCTTAGTCGCCTCTCTTTGCGCCGTCTGGCGGCTGTCTCGGCGCTGGCGCTGGCGGCGGTGCCGCTCGGTGGCGCGACTTTCGGGCCGCCGCTCTCACCGCTCGGGGACGGTGCGCGCCTGCCGGGCTTCGCCGCCGAACTGGCACAGCGCCCGCCCCTGACCGGGCCCTCGGCCTGGGCGCCGCTGACCGAGGCGCAGGCCTGGGACCGGCTGGTGAGCGCCACCGGGGTCGAGCGCCAGCGCGCCCGTTGGGACTATGCCCGCAGCCTGATCGCCGCAGAGCGCGGGCCCGAGGCGCTCGGCGTGCTCGAAGTCATGCGGCAGGACGATCCGGACCTCGGCATGGTCGATGCCTGGCGACTGGCGCACGGCGCGGCGCTGGCGCAACTCGGCCGGGCCGAGGCGGCGGTGGCCGAACTCGACATGCCGGGCCTGCGTGCCAATCCCGAGGCCTGCCTGTGGCGCCTGCGCGCGCTGGCGCAGGAGGGGCTGGCCGAACAGGCGCTGCAGCAGCTCGACTGTGCCTCCCCGGCGCTGATGTCGCCGCGCGCGACGCCTTTCGTGCTCGCCGCGGCGCGGGCGGGAGTGGAGGGCGGCGCGCCCGACAAGGCGCTGCACTGGCTGTCGTGGCTGCCCGATCGCGATCCCGCGGCCAATCTCCTGCGCGCCCGTGCCGAGCAGGCCACGGGGCACGCCGATGCCGCCCGGCTGCGCTTTGCCCGCGTCGAACTTTCCGGCGGCCCGGTCGAACGCATGGACGCGCGGCTGAGCAAGCTGGAAGGCGAGGTCGCGCAAGGCAGGGTCGCCCCCGAGGCGGCGCTCAAGCAGCTCGATGCGATCCGCTACGAGTGGCGCGGCGATGCCATCGAGGAGCGCGCGCTGCGCCTGACCTACCGCCTTGCCGACGCGCGCGGAGACCTGCCCGCGACGCTGTCCGCCGGCGCCGCGCTGGTGCGCTACCATGACGTGTCGCGGCTGGGAGCGGACTTCCTCCCCGGCCTGCGCGCCCGGCTGGCGACGGCGCTTGATCCGGCACGCAAGCTGCCGCTGGACAAGGCGGCGGGGCTCTACTGGGACTATCGCGACCTGTCGCCCGCAGGGGCGGAAGGCGACCTCATGGCGAGCCGGCTGGCCGCACGGCTGCAGCAGGCGGGGCTCTACGAGCGTGCCGCGGACCTGCTTTCCTACCAGCTGGCGCAGCGCGCGGGCGACCTGGCGCGCGGGCCGCTCTCGGCGAAAGTGGCGGGGCTCTACATCCTCGCCGGGCGGCCCGAGCGCGCGCTCAAGACCCTGCGCGAGACCGACGATCCCGGCCTGCCCGACGCCATGCTGGCCGAGCGCAAGCGGGTCGAGGCGGCGGCGCTGACGCAAGTGGGCCGGGCGGACGAGGCCATGGCGGTGCTGCAGGATCTCCCCGGATCGGCGGCGCTGCAGGCCGAGATCCTGTGGCAGCGGCGCGAATGGTCACGCTATGCCGATATGTCCGCCGCTGCCCTGCCCAAGGCGCGCGCGCTCGATGCGGTGGCGCAGGCGCAAGTGCTGCGCTACGCGATCTCGCAGGCGATGCTGGGGCGTGAGAGCGTGCTGGCGGGGCTGCACACGCGCTATGCCGGGGCGTTCAGGGGACTGCCCTCGGCTCCGGTGTTCGAGATGCTGACGGGCACGCCCGGCGCGGTCGATCCGGGGAAGCTGGCGGGCGCGATGGCGGCGATCCCCTCGGCCAGCCCGGCGGGCGACTTCGCCGACCTGCTGGAGAGCGGGAAGAAGGGCTAGACGCCGTGGACAAGCTCGACGGCCGCTGAATGGTGGAGAGGGTGGGGAGCGGCTATCGCCCCATCGACACCGCTCATGCTGAGCTTGTCGAAACATGGGGAGCCGTAGCGCCCCGCCTCGGGGGCTTCGACAAGCTCAGCCTGAGCGGGGTTGGGTGGGAAGCAGACCTTCCCAGGGGCTTCGTCATCCTGAACTTGTTTAGCTGCGCTGGCCTTCGGCTCAGGATCCATCAGGCAATTGGTGCCGGTATGTTGTGTTGTAAACTGCCATCTCGGTTCGCCGATCACGAACCTGAGCTATCGGCTTGATGGACCCTGAAACAAGTTCAGGGTGACGGTGAGTTTGGCTGGGAAGCGGTCGTTGCGCAGTGCCCACCCCGTCCGGCTAGGCAGCAAGCTGCCAAGCCTACCGGCCCTCCCGCAAGCGGGAGGGCGAACACCGCTTTCCCCTCCCGCTTGCGGGAGGGGCAGCGAGACTTACTGAGCCGAAGGCGAAGTTAGTCGCAGCGGGGTGGGCCAAGCGCAACGCCCACCACGGGGCGATTGGTGCCGGGAGGGCGGGAGAAGCCCTTTTGCACTTCTCAGAGCCCCGGCTGATCTCCTCGCTGTGTCAAACCTCCCGACACAACTGAGAACTCGATCTGTTTATCGTCAGACCGGAATAGGCGGCAACAGGGTGTTATCGGACGGTCCGAATTTGCCCCCCACAGTCTTCATTGCGCGCGAAGGTGGGATCAATCCAGGTAGTTCACCAAGGACATCGCGTTGAGCTGCGTGAACACCGAATAGCTGGCCTGCAGGATCGTCTGCCGCTGCGAGATGTCGATCGCCACTTGCCCGAGGTCGGCGTCCTCGATCTCGCCGATGCTCTGGGTCAGCAGGGTCACCCGGTCGTCGGCGCGTGAGGAGAGGGTCTCTACTTGCGCCTGCTTGCGCCCGTTGGCGGCATTGACCGAGCGGACCTGCGCGATGCCGGTGTCAAGCAGGCCGAGCGCGTCGTTGATGGCCTTGGTCTGCTCGTCGGTCAGGGTCTCGCCGAAGGGGCCGGCCTCGGCCAGCGCGCGGAAGGCGGGGATCAGGCCGCTGGCGATGTCGCTGGCGCCGATGCCGTATTGCACGTCGAGCCCGTCGCCCGCGCGGGTGGATAGGCGCACGTCGTCGTTGGTGAAGGCGTCCGCCGCGTCGAGGCCGACGGTGTCCTCCAGCGTCTCGGGCAGGAACGGCGTGTCCGAGGTCTGCGACCCGGCGAACAGCGGCGTCCCGGCCTCCTGCGCGTTGAGCGCGGTGCGCAGCGAGGCGAAGGCTTCCGAAATGATGTCCTGCAGGCCCGGCGAATTGCCGGTGCCGACCGCAGAGTACAGCTCCTCGCGCAAGTCCGACATCGAACCGTCGACCGCTTCCAGATTGGCCTGGTAAAGCGACAGCGTGGTCGAGACGCGGCCGATGTTGCTCTTGTAGGTCTCCTGCTGCGACAGCATCGACTTGGCCGAGAGCGTGCGCACCGCGTCGAGCCCCAGCCCGGCGTAGTCGTTGACCTTCTTCTCGGTGGCGAGCTGGAGCTGGCTGGTCGCGAGGTTCTGCTGCGAGCGCTGGATCGCGCTGGACAGCGTCTGCTGCATCGTGACGGTGGCGACGCGGGTCATGGCGCGGATCCTCAGAGCATGTTGAGCAGGGTGTCGTACATCTGCGAGGCGGTGGTCATCACCCGCGCCGCGGCGGAATAGCTGTTCTGCAGCACCACCATCTGCGCCAGTTCCTCGTCGATGTTGACGCCCGAGTAGGAATCGCGCCGCGTGGTCGCATCGGTGAGCCGCGCGCTGGCGTCGTCGGCCGCGGTCTGCGCCAGCGAGGCCTGCGCGCCGACGTTGCCGAGCAGGCGATTGGCGAACAGCGCCACCGTCGCGCTGCCGTCCTTGCCGAAGTCCGCAGTTGCCGCCAGCGCATCGACGAAGGCGGTGGCGTTGCGGATGTCGCCGGCGCCGATCGCCTTCTGGCCGACCTCTGCGTCAAGCTGCAACTGGGCCAGCGGCACGCGCGCGGTGTTGTTGAGCATGTCGGCGGAGACTTGCGCCGTGGACAGTCCGCTCGCCGCCCCCGTCAGACCCGAGAGCGCCGCGAACGACAGGCCGGTGCCGTAGCGGTCGGTGGTGTCCGAGCGGATCGAGATCGTCGCCCCCGAACTCGCGGTGTTCGCGGTGAAGGCGATGCGGCCCTTGTCGTCGAGCTTGAAGCTGCCGAAGGCGCCGAGCGGACCGGAACTCAGTTGCGCGACCACGTCGCCCCAGGTGTCGCCGTCGGCGGCGGTCAGGGTCTGGCTGGCGAGGATCTTGCCGCTGGAATCGCGCAATACCAGCTGGCTGGTCTCGCCCGCCGCGAACCCGGTCGGGTCGCTGGCGGTGAAGCCCGAGGGGGTGAGCGCGCTGGTGTCCGAGCGGACCAGGTTGTTGAGCCCGAAGAACTGCGAGAACCCGCTGCCCGCGCGGTCGCTGGGACTGTCGGGATCCTGCGCGATGGCGACGCCGTTGGCGCTGGAGGTGGCGCCGATCGACAGCACCCCGTCCGTGAAGCTGGCGGTGCCGGCATCGCCGAGGCCCTCGTTGATCGCGGCGATCGCGTCGGCCACGGTCGCGCCGGCGCCCAGCGCGTCGAAGTCCACGGTGGTCTTGGCGACGAGGGTGCCGTCCTTGGCGACGACGGCGAAGGTCGCCTTGCCGGTGAAGCCGAGGCGATCGCTCTCGACCAGCCCGTTGGCCTGCCCGGTCAGCGTCTGCGGCGGCGGCAGGGCGGTGCCTTCGTTGGAAACCTTGTTGAGCGTCTGCGCCAGGCCGGTGAACAGCTGGCCGAGCTGTTCGGAGAAGCCTGGCAGCACCCGGTCGCGCATGTCGAGCAGGCCGCCAAGCTTGCCGCCCACGGCGGTCGAGGCGATCGTCTGGCCGGTGGAGGCGCCCATCGTCCCGTCGTCGCTGGCGAAGCGGATGTCGATGGCCGAATAGCTTGCCTGCGCCGAGCCAGTGCCCGACGCCGCGTAGCTGAGCTGGCGCAGCCGCTTGTCGAGCAGCACCTGCCCCGAGGCGGTGTCGATGCTGACGCGCCCGTCGGGCTGTTCGCGCACGTTGACCTCGACGAGGCCGCTCAGTTCCTGCAGCGCGCTCATGCGCTCGTCCGCCGGGCCCGAGGTGCTCAGGCCAAGGCCCTGCAGGCGTGAGACGTCGGCGTTGAGGCCGTGGATCTTCTGCAACAGCGTGTTGATCCGGTCGACGCTGTCCGAAACCTCGCTCTCGACGTCGGCCTGGAGGTTGGCGACGTCTCCCTGCAGCCCGCTCAGCGTGTCGAGCGTGTCGTCGATGGTGCCGGTGAACAGCGCCACCGATTCCGCCGAGCCCTGCAGGCCGGTGACCTGCGAGATCGCGCTGGAGATCGCCGAGATGCGCGACGACAGCCCGGATTCGGCCGAGGGAGAGCCCAGCAGCGACTGCAGCCGGTCGAGGTAGTTCGCCGCCGCCTCGGTCCGCCCTGCCGTGCCGGCGCGCTGGTAGACCGCGTTCTCGAGGAACTTGTCGGCCACGCGCGAGGGTTCGCCGACGACCACGCCGTTGACCGTGCCGCCCGCCACCGAGGCGCTCTGCGACAGGGTCTGGCGGGCGTAGCCGACGGTGCCGACATTGGCGATGTTGGTCGAGACGACCTGCATGCCCGCCTGCGAGGCGGACAGCCCCGATATGGCGGAACTGAGGATCGAGTTGAGCGACACGGCGCGGCCGGTTCAGGTCAGGGCGTCTGGATCAGCGCTTCAGGTTGCTGATTTCCTGGAGCATGTCGTCCACCGTCGTGATGATCTTGGACGAAGCGCTGTAGGCGCGCTGGAACAGGATCATGTTCGAGAACTCCGAGGCGAGATCGACGTTGGAGGCTTCCAGCATGCTCGCGGAAATCTTGCCGCCGCCGCCGGTACCCGGATTGTTGAGCGCGACGTTGCCCGAATTCTCGGAGACGAGGTAGGCGTTGCCGCTGATCTTGGTCAGCCCGTCGGGGTTCTGGAAGGTGGCGATCGGCAGCTGGTAGATCGCGCGCGAGGTGCCGTCGTCGAACACCGCGCTGACCACGCCGGTCTCCGAGATCTTCACCGAGGCGACCGTGCCCAGCACGCCGCCGTCCACCGTCGAGGACAGCAGGGCCGAGGCGCTGCCGAACTGGGTCAGCCCGTCAAGGCCGCCCTCGGTGCCGAGGTCGAGGCTGATCGACTGCGCCTCGGCGCCGTTGGAGAAGGTGAGATCGAGGCCGGCGAGCGCGGAATCCACCGACTTGAGGCTGCCGTCGCCATCGAAGGTCACCGTACCGCCGGCGATCAGGCCATTGGTCCCGGCGCTGGAGATCTGGGCCGGGTCGCCGGTCACTTCGACCGCCCAGGTGTTGGTGCCGGTCTTGACGAAGCCGAGGGTCAGGGTGTGCGAGGTGCCCTGCGCGTCGTAGATTTCCATCGAGCGCGAGAACTGCGGGGTGACCGTGCCGCTCGCCATGTCGCCGCTGGTGTAGGGGCTCACGGTCGCGGTGGTGGAATCGAGGTTGGCACGCAGCTCGATCGCGCTGGTCGGCGTCGCCGCGCCGGTCAGCGCGGCGGGGCGGATCGGCTCCAGCGAGGCCATGTTGCCGTCGTTGACCTGCGCGTCGATCGGCCAGCCCATCAGGTAGTAGCCCGAGGTGTTGCGCAAGTAGCCCGCGCTGTCGGTGCTGAACGATCCCGCGCGGGTATAGGCGATCGCGCCCGAGGCATCGGCGCTGGAGCGCACGACGAAGAAGCCGGCGCCGTCGATGGCGATGTCGGTCAGACTGGAGGACGCCTGCAGCAGCCCTTGCTTGGAGATCAGCGCCTTGGAGGTCGCGGCGACGCCGCCCGCCGAATAGCTGGAGTTCACGGTGCCGCCGTTGACCAGCGATTCGAACTGGGCCGAAGTGCCCTTGTAGCCGACGGTGTTCACGTTGGTGATGTTGTCGGCGACGGTGGCCATCGCGCTCGACTGTGCGCTGAGGCCCGAAACGCCGGCGTAGAGAGCGGAATAGAGGCTCATTCAATGTCTCCTGTGCCGATCGTCACGGCCCTGTTGGCGTCGCGGAGCGGCGCACACGCACCGGACACAGGCATTGTAGGACGAATTTCGACGGTCCGGTCGCGGGTGGCCCAGACACTTTTCGTCAGCCCACTTCTTCACCCCTGGGCAGGCGCATCGTCCTACCCGGCAAAAATTGCCGTGCCTCGCACGGGTGCTGGAAAACCCTTCTATAAAGGGGCTGTCTCTTGGGGAATTCTTGGACATGACGCTTCGCATCTCGCTCCGCAACGGCGAGCCGGTCATCGTGAACGGCGCGGTCCTGCGCGCGGTCGGCCGCACCGACCTGGTGCTGGAGAACGACGCCACGATCCTGCGCGGGCGCGACGTGATGAAACCGCAGGACGCCAATTCGCCGGCGAGGCAGCTCTATTTCGCCTGCATGATGGCCTATATCGACCCGGCCGACCTCGTGCGGCACCAACAGGTTCTGCTGGAGAAGCTGGAGGCGTTGCTTTCCGCGCTGCAGGCGCCGGAGGCCAAAGGCGTGTGTGTCGCCTTCGCCGAGAAGGTCGCTGTCGGCCAGTTCTACCAGGCCCTCGCCGAATGCCGCTGGCTGATCGCCTACGAAACCGAGGCGCTGGCCCGCGTGGCGCCGGAGTAGCGCGCGGATGGTGCCCATCCCGTTCGTCATTGCGAGCGCAGCGAAGCAACCCAGGGCGGTTTACGCCGCCCTGGGTTGCTTCGGCCCCGCGGGCCTCGCAATGACGAGGGTAGCCCTATGCCTTTAGCCGCTGCCGCATCGGGTCTTCGCATGCTCGCACCCGACCAGCGTTATGGCCGGGTCGTCGCGGTGCGCGGGGCGCTGATCGAGGTGGACGGGCTGGCCGGCGCCGCGCGGATCGGCTCACGGGTCACGCTGCGCGCGCCCGCAGGACCGATCGAGGCGGAAGTCGTCGGCCTCGACCACGGCATAGCCCACTGCATGCCCTTCAACGAGCCCGAGGGCATCGCCTCGGGATCGCGCGCGGACTTGTCCGCCGGGCAACTGGGCCTGCGTGTCTCCTCGGGCTGGCTGGGCCGGGTGGTGGACGGGCTCGGCCGCCCGGTCGACGGCAAGGGGCCGCTGCCGCAGGGGCGCGAGCAGCGGCGGATCAAGGCCGCGCCGCCGCCCGCCTCGGCCCGCGCCCGCGTCGGTGCCCGGATCGAGACCGGGGTGCGCGCGCTCGACCTCTTCGCGCCGCTGTGCCGGGGGCAGCGGCTCGGCCTGTTCGCGGGATCGGGCGTCGGCAAGTCCACGCTGCTGTCCATGCTGGCGCGCTGGACCGAGTGCGACGTCGCCGTCATCGGTCTGATCGGCGAGCGTGGCCGCGAAGTGCAGGAATTCATCCAGGACGACCTGGGCGAGGAAGGCCTTGCCCGCAGCGTCGTCGTCGTCGCCACCTCGGACGAGCCGGCGCTGCTGCGCCGCCAGGCCGCCTGGACCACCCTCGCGGTCGCCGAGCATTTCCGCGACGAAGGGCTCGACGTGCTGTGCCTGATGGACTCGGTCACCCGCTTCGCCATGGCCCAGCGCGAGATCGGTCTGGCGGCCGGCGAACCGCCCGCGACCAAGGGCTATACCCCGACGGTCTTCGCCGAGCTGCCGCGCCTGCTGGAGCGCGCCGGGCCCGGCACGCCGGAGCAGGGCGCGATCACCGGCCTGTTCACCGTCCTCGTCGATGGTGACGATCACAACGAGCCGGTCTCCGACGCGGTGCGCGGCATCCTCGACGGCCACGTCGTCATCACCCGCCAGATCGCCGAGCGCGGGCGCTATCCTGCGATCGACGTGCTGCGCTCGGTCTCGCGCACCTTGCCGCATTGCCTTTCGCCCGATGACAACGCCACGCGCCTTGCCGCGCGCGCCGAACTGGCGACGTGGAAGGACATGGAGGAGATGGTGCGGCTGGGCGCCTATCGCGCCGGGGCCAGCGCCGAAGTGGACCGCGCCGTCGCGCTCGCCCCGCGCATCGAGGGGCTGCTGAAGCAGGGCAAGCGCACCCGCAGCTTCGCGGCCGATGACTTCGCGGCGCTTTCGGCCATTCTGGAGGACACGCATGAAAACGCCCTATGACGCCGCGCTGCGCGTGCGGCAGCGCGAACTGGACGAAGTGAGCAGCGCGATCCGCGCCGAGGCGGGGGCTCTGGGTGCCGTCGAGCAGGAACGGATGCGCGTCGCCACCGCGCTGGCGCGCGAGGCGGACCTCGCCGCCAGCGACCTCGCGCTCGCCTCGCCGGGCTGGCAGCGGCGCATGCGCGGCGAGCGGCAGGCGCTTTCGGCCCGCGAGACGGAACTGCAGGCGCGGCTGGATGCGCTGCGCGAAGTCGCGGTGGACGCCTATGGCGTGCTGCGCGGGATCGAGAACGCGGCTGACGATTATCGCGCCGAAGCGCAGCGCAGCGAGGCCGCGGCCGAGCAGTCCGCCACCGACGACATCAGTGCCGCAGCCTTCCTGCGGACCTTGCGCGCGCGATGATCGACAAGACCGCCTCTTCGGACCTTTCGGCAGGGAGCCTTTCGGCGTCGCAGAAGGCGCGGTTGATCTACGATACCGCACGCTCGGAGATGTCCGGCCGCCTGTGGCGCGCGGCGCTGGGCTCGGCGGATGAGGCGGAAGGGGAAGGCAAGCCGTCCGTCAACGTGATCGGCCAGAAAACCATGGGCCAGAGCGATCCGATCGGGCTCGACCGGTTGCTGGCGATCCTCGACCCGGATTCGAAAGCGGCGCTCGATGCCGCCGCCGCGCCGCAAGTCGCGGAAGCACCGGTCGCGGCCACCGGGGAGGCCGTGGCGGCGATGGGCGATGGTCCGAACGCGCGCTATGCCGGGATGCTCGATGCGGCGGCGGAGCGGACCGGGCTCCCCGCCTCGGCGCTCGCCGCGATCGTCGATGCGGAGGCGGCGAAGGGTTCGGGCGGGACGTGGCAGCCCTATTCGCGCAATCCCCGTTCCAGCGCGGCGGGGCTGGGGCAGTTCCTGAACGGCACCTGGGAAGGCGAGGCGGAGCGCGCGGGCACCTGGCTCAATGCCACTGCCGAGGCCAGCGGCTGGCTCGACGCGCGCGGGCAGGTCAAGGCCGAGAACCGGGGCGCCCTGCTGGCCCTGCGCTACGACCCGCGCGCCTCGATCGAGGCGGTCGCCGACTATGCCAGCGCCAATGTCGCGGCGCTGCGCCGCTCGGGCGCGAAGATCGGCGAGAGCACCGCCGAAGTCGCGCAGGCGGCATACCTGGGTCATCACCTTGGTGTAGGCGATGCGAAGCGGTTCCTGGCGGGCGGCCTCTCGCCCGACCGCGCACGCACGCTGCTGGGCGCGCAAGTCGGCTCGGCAGCGGCAGAGCGGCGGATCGCCCAGGCGGGAGACGCCGTTTCGGCGCACCGGACCTGGCTGATGGACTACGTGGGCAAACATGTCCGGCCGGAAAGATTTGCCTGATCCTATATTCATCAGGGGCGGTGTCTTCCGGGCTTCCACAAGCTCAAGCTGAGCTTGTGGAAGCCCCGGCAGCTTGGGGAAACCGCGAGCCGGTAGGAAAATCGCTCCACCGGCGCGGCAAAATTTGCCGCATCGGTGGATAACTCTCGTATAGGATTGATGGTTCCAGAATTATAGGAATAGATTCTGGTCCCATGGACGCGGCGCAAGGGGCTTCGCGTGCCATCGGGGTTCGCCATGTCGAAGATCACTGTCGCGCTGGAGGCTGCGGTCGCCACGGTCCGGGCCAATACACCCGCCGCCGACACCGCTCGGACCCGGCGGCAGCGGGCCGAAGTGGACCGCGCTTTCGCGCGCATCCTCAAGCTGATCGCGCCGCGCATTCGCCATTTCATCCGCCAGTACGGCCTTGTCGGCCACTGGGACGATGCCGAGCAGTGCTGCGCCATCGCCGTTCACCGCGCGATCCAGGCCTACGAGCCGGAGAAGGCGCAGTTCACGACTTTCGTGAACTGGCAGATCCGCGGCGAACTGCAGAGCCTGCGCTTCCGCGTCATGACCGACCAGCGCCCCTCCGCGCGCAAGGTGGAGGCCACCACCGTCTCGCTCGACGCTATCGCCGGCGGCGAGGACGGGGAGGGCCTGTCGATCCTCGCCACCATCGCCGACGAGGATGCGATCGACCGCACCGAGGCGGGCGCCAGCGACTATCTGGCGCACGCGGCGATGAGCGCGCTGACCGACAGCTATGTCGAGCACATGCGCAATTCCGGGCTCGACCGCATCCGCCGCCGCGCCCAGCCGCGCAAGCTGACCCGCGCCGAGCGGGCCGCCGGGGTAGTCCAGCCCCGCCGCCCGGTGCTCGACAACGGCGAGGTCAGCGATCTCGAGCAGCGGTTGCAGCACAACCGGCAGGTCGTCGAGGGCCGCCTGTTCGAAACCGCCTCGCTCGATGTGGTCGGCGGGAGCGAGGACGAGATGGCACGCGAACGCATGCGCCAGATCGCCAAGCGCGCCGCCAAGACCATGGGCGACCTCGCCGGGCTCGATCCGCGCTTCGCGCTCATGGCCGAATACCGGCAGGCGATGGCCGCGCACTGACACGCGCGGGCCTCGCACAAGGGACGCCGCTTCAGCCGGGGATCGCCGCCGTAGCAGGGGCCGGGGCAGCACCGCCATTCTCGTTCATCAGCCCGCCCATCACGGTGCGGTTTACCGAGATCAGTTCGTCGATGCTGTCGCGCCCGGTGATGACCAGCGAGGTGTGGCGCTCCACCCAGAGCCCCAGCGAGATGATCCCGGCGCGCAGTTCCTCGGGCAGGGCATTGGCGGGGTCGGCGCAGAGGTTGCGGAAGGCCGCCCAGACCTGGCGGTTGCGGTGCAGCGCCGGGGCTAGCCGGGCCCCCGCGAGCCCGGCGTCGCGCGCGGCGATCATCTCGCCGGTGATCTCGCTCATCAGCCGGTATTCGGTGCTGCGGGGCGTCGCGGCGACCCGCTGGGCACGCGCATAGGCACCTAAGGGATTCTGGGACATCGGGGCTCCGGCTTTACGGGACGTGTGGGCGGGGACTTCGGGCGGTTCGCTGCAAGTCCTATAGAATGCCCGGCGCGCGGCCGGTCGCGCGCCACGGAAAATTGCGCGCGCGGCACCGCCGGGGGGCGCGGCGTCCTATAATTCAGCCATAGAGGCCCCGTGTGCGGGCCTGCCTGCTTGCGGACCCTTCATGCTCAACGTCATCGGCCTCGTCGTCATCCTGCTGTGCGTCTTCGGCAGCTACCTGATGTCGGGCGGCAGTCTCGAGGTCATCCTTCATGCCCTGCCGCACGAGTTGCTGGCGATCGGCGGCGCCGCGATCGGCGCTTTCGTGCTGGGCAATTCGCTGACCACGCTCAAGAAGGCGGGCAAGGGCGTCGCGCGCGTGTTCAAGGGCGACCGCTGGAAGGAGGCCGATTACCGCGACCTCCTCGCGCTGCTCTACACGCTGCTGTCGACCTTCCGCAAAGGCGGTGCCAACGCCATCGAGCCGCACCTCGACGCGCCCGCCGAGAGCCCGATCTTCTCGCGCTATCCGCGCCTGCTGGCCGATCACGAGCTGATCGAGTTCATCTGCGACTACTTGCGCATGATGACCGTCAACTTCGAGGATCCGCACCAGCTGGCCGAGGCGATGGAAAGCGACATGGAGCGCCATCACCACGAGGAACTCGCGCCCCAGCACGCGATCCAGATGATGGCGGACGGCCTGCCCGCGATCGGCATCGTCGCGGCGGTGCTGGGCGTCATCAAGACGATGAGTTCGATCGACCAGCCGACCGAAGTGCTGGGCGCGATGATCGGCGGCGCGCTGGTCGGCACGTTCCTGGGCGTGTTGCTCGCCTACTGCCTGGTCGGGCCGATCGCGCAGAAGTTGCAGCAGATCATCGACGCGGATTTCCATCCCTACACGCTGGTGAAGACCGCGATCGTCTGCCACGCCCAGGAACAGCCCACCGAGATCGCCGTCGAGCTGGCCCGCCGCCTGACGCCTTCGCCCTACGCGCCCAGCTTCCAGGAGATGGAGACGGCGCTGGAGGCGGTGAAGGAACAGCTCGCCGCGGCTCCGGCGTAAGCGGACCAGCCGATGGCCACCAAAGGCGGCGACAAGCGCCCGATCGTCATCCGCAAGGTCAAGAAAGTGGTCGGCGGCGGCCACCATGGCGGCGCGTGGAAGGTCGCCTATGCCGACTTCGTGACCGCGATGATGGCGTTCTTCATGCTGCTCTGGCTGCTCGCCAACCCGGACGAGGTGCAGCTCAAGGGCCTGGCCGAATACTTCTCGCCCGACAGCCAGAGAGCGAACCAGTCCACCACCCTGACCGACAAGCCGGGCATGCAACCGGGTGCCGGCGGACATGGGCGCGACAACCAGGCCGATGCCGCCGATCCGCGCGGCGAGCCGGCGGCGGAGTCGGGCGCGGTCGGCATCGCGCGGGGGGGGGGCGCGGACGTTCCCTCGGCGGCGCTGCGGGTGATGGCGCAGGAAATGCAGGTGGAACTGGAGCCGCCGCTCGATTCCACGCAGGGGCGCAACAATGTCGACGTCCGGCCCAGCCGCGAGGGCATGCGCATCCACCTGGTCGACAGCCCGCAGCGTTCGATGTTCAAGGGCAGCACCGCGCAGCTCAACGACTTTGCCCGGGCGATGCTGGCACGCGCCGCGAAGAAGCTGGCGGGCGTCGATGCGCGCATCGCCATCGAGGGCCACACCGACGGCAGCGGCGGCGACAGCGAGGCCAACTGGCAGCTTTCGGCGCAGCGCGCTCTGGCGGCCCGCGCGGCGATGGTGGCGGCGGGGCTGCCGGCGGACCGCTTCTCCGAAGTGGTGGCCAAGGCGGGAACCGAGCCGGTCTATCCCGACCAGCCCGATCGCCCGGAGAACCGGCGCATCACCATCGTCGTCATCGGCGAGGCGGCGGCATTGCCGCATGACGCCAGCTTCAAGTTCTAGGGGATCGGCAGGTGGTGAAGCGCATCGTGATCGGCCTGGTGGCGGTCGTCGCGGGTCTCGGCGTCGGCGCGGGCGGGGCCTGGGCGGCCTGGCGGTTCCTGCCGCAGTACGTCGGCGGCAAGCACGCTGCGCCCCGCGATCGCGGCGAGGGCGAGTTCGTGCCGCCGTTCCAGGTGCTCGCCCCGCTGGTTTTCGCCGATGGGCGGCTGACCGGCTACACCAGTTTCGAGGTGCAGATCGAGGTCGACAAAGGCGAGAGCGAGACCATCGGCGCCAAGCTGCCGCTGCTGATGAACGCGATCAACCTGCGCACTTATCGCCGCCCCCTCGCCAGCGGACCGGACGGGTTGCTGCCCGCGCTCGACCCGTTCCGCAAGCTGGTGATGGAGGCCGCCGCCGAGGTCTACGGCAAGGACGTGGTGCGCAGCGTGGCGGTGACGCGGGCCTCGCCGGGGTGACGGAGGGCGATCACGGCCCCTCTACCCGAAGCTCTTGACCAGCGATCCGGCGACAAGCGCCCAGCCGTCCACCAGCACGAAGAAGATGATCTTCATCGGCAGCGATATCGTCGAGGGGGGCAGCATCATCATGCCCATCGCCATCAGCACCGCCGCGACGGCAAGGTCGATCACCAGGAACGGCAGCAGCAGCAGGAAGCCGATCTCGAAGGCGCGGCGCAGTTCGGAGATCATGAAGGCGGGCATCAGCGTCGTCATCGGCAGTTCCGCGCGGCTTTTCGGGACTTTGCCGGAGAGGCCGACGAACAGCTTCACGTCGTCCTCGCGCACCTGCTTGAGCATGAAGGCGTGGAAGGGCCGGCTGGCGCGCTCCAGCGCCTCGGTCTCGGTGATCTGCCCGGCGTTGTAGGGCTCCATGCCCTGCTTCCACGCCGCGTCGAACGTCGGCGCCATGACGAAGAAGCTGAGGAACAGCGCCAGCGAGATGACGATCGGGTTGGGCGGCACGCCCTGCACGCCCATTCCCGAGCGCAGCAGCGAGAGCGCCACGACGATGCGGGTGAACGAGGTGATCGTCATCAGGATGCCCGGTGCCAGGCTGAGCACCGTCAGGATCATCACCAGCTGGAGCACGCGGCCGGACATCGTGCCGCCGCCGCCCAGTGCTCCGGCGGCGCCTGCCGTCTGCGCCATCGCCGCGACGGGGAGGCTCAGTGCCAGCAGCGCGGCGATCACGCCGAAGATCAGGGGGGCGGCGCGTACCACCGGAGAATTCTCCGTCATTTCAATGCAGTTCCGTCTTCGCGTCCTGCGTGAACCAGATGTCCGGGAGCACCGCGATCCGATCGGCGAAGGACAGCGGCGGGGCTTCCGGCTCCGCTTCGGGCGCTTGCGGCGTGGCGGGTTCGTGGGCGGCCGCGATGTCCGTCGCTGCTGCCGGCGAAACCGGGGCGCTGTCGAGCACGGTCACCCCCTCTGGGCCGATCAGGACGCTGAATTCCGTATCGTCGCGGCGCAGCAGCACGACCGAGCGGCGCGGGTCGAGGGCGAGTCGCTCGACCACCTGGAGACGCCTGTGAGAGCCGCCATTGCCAAGCTTTTCCAGCCACTTGCCGGGCATTGTGAGGTTATGGCGCTTAACGGCACTCAACGTAGCCACAAGGATACCCAACACCAGCAGAAGCGCACCGAGCGTACGCAGCAACGACAGCGCGTCCACCCTCAGCGCTCGCCTTCGACGACGCGGGTGATTTCCAGCGACATCGCCTCGCCGTTGACGAGGATTCGCCCTTCGGCGACCAGCCGGTCGTTGACGTAGACGCGGGTGGGATCCTCCTGCCCGCAGTCGAGCGGGATCATCGCGCCGCGGCTCATCTTGAGCACCTGGCGGATCGGCACGCTGGTGGAGCCGAGCACGATCTGCAGGTCGATGGGAATGCCTTCGAGCACGGACACCGCGCGTCTCCTTTCAACGCCACTGGGCTTTGGGGCGCTTTATAGAGGAAAAAGTTATAGGAGTAGTGCGCCACTAGGAAAAAGTTGCCTATAAGGTCGGTAAGGGCATCTGGGGACCACTGTGGCGGAACTGGGCAATTCGATCGACGTCTCGGCATCGGGCCTGCGCGCGCAGGCGCTGCGCATGCGGGTGATCGCCGAGAACCTCGCGAACTCGGACTCGATCGCCACCACGGCGGAGGGCGATCCCTATCGCCGCCGCGTCGCCACCTTCGCCGCCGAGGTCGATCGCAGCACCGGCGCCACGCAAGTCGCCGTGAAGTCGATCGAGGCGGACAAGAGCGCCTTCGGCCGCATCTACCAGCCCGGCAACCCCGTCGCCGACGCGCAGGGGTACGTCGAGCAGCCCAACGTCAACCCGCTGGTCGAGGCCGCCGACATGAAGGCGGCGCAGCGGTCCTACGAGGCCAACCTCAACGCCATCGAGGCGGCGCGCGGCATGACCATGCGCACCGTCGACCTGCTGAAGTAAGGGCGCACGATGTCGATCGGCTCCCTCGACGGCCTTTCCGCCTATGCCCGCGCGGCTCGGGCCACCAATCCGCTGGCCGATACCGGCGCCAGGACCGGCGGCCTCGCGCCTTCCGGCGGGCTGGCGTCCGGCACTTCCATCGGCGGCGGCGGCTTCGGCGCGATGGTCGAAAACATGGTCTCGCAGACGGGCGATGCCCTGCGCGGCGCGGAAACGCAGAGCATCCGGCAGATCGGCGGCAAGGGCGACCTGATCGACGTCGTCACCGCCATCGGCGCGGCGGAAACCGCGCTCGATACGGTGGTGGCGGTGCGCGACCGGGTGGTCTCCGCCTATTCCGATATCATGAAGATGCAGATCTAGGGATGAGTTGGTGTTGCGCCCTGCCGGTGGGGCTTCGACAGGCTCAGCCTGAGCGGAGTGGAGAGGTCTTTACACTATCCCCGCTCACCCTGAGCTTGTCGAAGGGTCATCCTGAGCTTGTCGAAGGATGGGGTATCAGCACCACCCCATGATAAAGACCCCATGACCCCCGACGCCGCCATCGAACTCGCCCGCGCCGCGCTGGTGCTGATGCTGACCATCTGCGGGCCGATGCTGATCGCCGCGCTGATCGTCGGCGTCGTCATCGGCCTGCTCCAGGCGCTGACCCAGGTGCAGGAAATGACGCTGACTTTCGTGCCCAAGCTGCTGGTGCTGGGCGTGGTCATGCTGCTCAGCCTGCCGATGATCGGCCATGCGCTGGGCGCCTTCATGGACCGCGTGGCCGACGCGATCGTCGCGCACTGAAAACCGGGCGGGACGTGGACGCCATCGACCTTGCGACGCTGCTGCGGCTGCCGATCGACACCGCCGCGTTCCTGCTGCTGTTCTGCCGGGTCGGCGCGGTGGTGATGCTGCTGCCGGCGTTCTCGGAGGACGGGGTGCCGCCGCAGATCCGCCTCGTCATGGCGCTCGGCTTCACCTTCGGCATGTACGGCATGCTAGAAGGCCGCGTCGCCCCGGCGCTCGGCTCCGGCATCGCCATGCCGCTGCTGGTGATGGGCGAGGTGGCGGTCGGCCTCGCGCTCGGGATGATCGTGCGCATCCTGTTCAGCGCCGCCGCCATGGCCGGCGCGCTCGCCTCGCAGCAGGTGGGTCTGTCCTCTGCCCTGGTGGCGGATCCGGCGATGGGCGGGCAGACGCCGCTGCTCGCGCGGTTCGTCGGGGTGGCGGCGGTGGTGACGTGCATGGCGGCGGGCGTGCATCACTTGTGGATTGCCGCGATCTTCCATTCCTACGCCAGCTTCCCGGTCGGCGGCATGCCCCCTGCCGCCGACTTCGCGCACCTGGCGATCTCGGTGATGGGGCAGGCCACTGCCCTGGCGCTGAGCCTCGCCGCGCCGCTGATCCTCTACGGCATGCTGTTCAACCTGGGGCTGGGGCTGGCGGCGCGGGTGGCGCCGGCGATCCAGGTGTTCTTCATCAGCCAGCCGCTCAACCTGCTGCTCGGCCTTTCGGTGTTGGCGATGACGATCGGCGCGATGCTGACCGCCTTCGCCCATGCGATGACGACGTTCATGCAGGACGGCTGGACGCTCTGACATGGCCGACGACGCTCCCGACAAGGACCAGCGCACCGAGGAGCCGACCCAGAAGAAGCTGGAGGATGCCCGCAAGCGCGGCGAAGTGGCCATCGCCCCGGAGGTCCGCCACGCGACGATGATGGCGGGCGCGATGGCGGTCACCGGGTGGCTGGGGCTTTCGGCGCTCGAACGGCTGGGCACGATGCTCAAGCGGCTGTGGGGCGACGCGCAGGAATTCCCGCTCGATGCCGAGGGGGCGCAGGGCCTCGCCACCGGGGTCGCCTGGCATGCGATGGTCTCGCTGCTGCCGGTCTTCGCGGTGCTGATGGCGGCGGCGGTGGGCACGGTGTTCCTGCAGGGCCGCGCGACGATGAGCTGGTCGCGCCTCAGTCCCAAGTGGTCCAAGCTGTCCCCCGCCAGCGGCTTCGCCCGCCTGTTCGGCACCCGCGCGCTGGTGGAGTTCACCAAGACGCTGGCGAAGATGGGCGGCATCGGCCTTGCCGTGTGGCTGGTGCTGGCGCCGCGCCTGCAGGGGATGGACGGCCTCGTCGGTCGCTCGCCCGGCGCGATCGGGGCGGCGGCGGGGGGCCTCGCCTTCGAGGCGCTGCGCGTGGTGGTGATGCTGGTCGCGGGGCTGGCGCTGTTCGATTTCCTCTACCAGCGGCGCAGTTTCCTGCAGCGCATGCGCATGACCAAGCAGGAAGTGAAGGACGAGCACAAGCAGAGCGAGGGCGATCCCAAGATCAAGGCCAAGATCCGCCAGATACAGATGCAGCGTTCGCGAAAGCGGATGATGGCGGCGGTGCCGACCGCCAGCGTGATCGTGACCAACCCGACGCACTATGCGGTGGCGCTGAAGTACGAGCACGGCGTGACGGCGGCGCCGACGGTGGTGGCCAAGGGCGTCGATGCCGTGGCGCTGCGCATCCGCGAGGTGGCGAAGGAGGCCGGGGTGCCGGTCATGGAGAACCCGCCGCTGGCGCGCGCGCTGTTCGCGGCGGTGGAGATCGACCACCCGATCCCGATCGAGCACTACCAGGCGGTGGCGGAGATCATCGGCTACGTGATGAAGCTGGCGAAGAAGGCGGGGCGCTGACGTTCCTTCCCGAGCTTGTCTCGGGGAGGTGGCGCCGACGAAGTCGGTGACGGAGGGGGAATTTCCCGCCTTCTCCCCCTCCACCACCGCCTGCGGCGGCGGTCCCCCTCCCCGAGACAAGCTCGGGGAGGAATTGCGTCGGTCACACCCGCCCCTCCCAACTCCATCCTATAATGCACCCGATGCCCCGGCTGTCGTTCCTCCTCGCGCTTCTCGCCCTGCTTGCGCCCTCGGTGGCACAGGCAGGCCCGCAGCCGCGCATCAAGGACATCGTCGACGTCGAGAACGTGCGCACCAACCAGTTGGTCGGCTACGGCCTGGTGGTCGGCCTGCAAGGCACCGGCGACCGCATCCGCAACGTCCCCTTCACCGAGGAGACCTTGCAGGCGATGCTGGAGCGCATGGGCGTCAACATTCGCGGCACCCAGATGCTCACCCAGAACGTCGCCGCCGTGACCGTCACCGCGACGATGCCGCCGTTCGCGCGCTCGGGATCGACGGTGGACGTGCAGGTCTCGGCGCTGGGCGATGCCAGCAGCCTGCAGGGCGGCATCCTGCTCGTCTCCTCGCTGCGCGCACTGGACGGGGAGATCTACGCCGTGGCGCAAGGCCCCGTCGCGGTCTCCGGCTTCAAGGCGCAAGGGGCGGGGGCGAAGCTCAGCCGGGGCGTGATGACCACCGCGCGCATCGCCGGCGGCGCCATCATCGAGCGCGAGGTGCCTTACGACCTGCGGGGTGCCCACTCGCTGAAACTGGCGCTGAAGAACCCCGATTTCACCACCGCCCGCCAGATCGCCCAGACCATCAACCGGCAGGCTCCCGGCTCGGCCGAAGTGCTCGATCCCGGCACGGTGGAGCTGCGCCCCTATGGCAGCGGCTCGTTGATCGACCTCGTCACCCAGGTCGAGAACCTCACCGTCGCGGTCGACCAGCCCGCGCGGATCGTCATCAACGAGGCGGCGGGCACCGTGGTCATGGGCGCCGACGTGCGCGTCAGTCCGGTCGCCATCGCGCAAGGCGGGCTGACGATCAGCGTCACCGAGACCCCGGTGGCCTCGCAGCCCGCGCCGTTCTCGGGCGGGCAGACGGCGGTGCTGCCGCGCACCCGGATCGAGGCAAACGACGGCAACGGCGCGGCGCTGGCGATGCTGACCAGCGGCACTTCGCTGCAGACGCTGGTGGGCGGCCTCAATGCGCTGGGCGTCAGCCCGCGCGATCTCATCACCATCCTGCAGGCGCTCAAGACGGCGGGCGCGCTGCAGGCCGAAATAGCGGTGCAGTAGGATGAGCGATCCGATCAATACCTACCCGACGCAGGCCCGCGTCATCTCGCAGGACCGCAGCCCGGCGGCGGTGGCGCGCCAGTTCGAGGGCGTCTTCGCGGGCCAGATCACCAAGATCATGATGGAAACGGTGGAGCAGGACGAGCAGTTCTCCGGCGGCCACGGCGAGGAGATGTTCCGCGGCATCCTGGCGGAGCAGATCGGCAACTCCATCGCGTCCGGCAAGGGCCTCGGCATCGCCTCGGCGGTCGAGGCGCAGATCATCCGCCTGCAGGGAGGCGTTGATGGCGAGTGACACCGATACCGCAACCGCAACCGAGGTCATCGCGATCATGACCTCGCTCTCCTCGGTCATGCGCGAGGAGACGCAGCGTCTGGAGACCGGCACCCGCGCGCTCGACCTCGCGGAACTGGCCTCGGCCAAGGCGCGTCTCGTGGGCACGCTGGAGGAGCGCCTCGCCCGCGCCGGGCGGCAGGCACCGGGCTGGTCGGCCGGCATGGACGCGCCCTTGCGCGAAACGTTCGCCGAAGCGCTGGGCGAACTGCGCGCCGCCTCGATGGTCAACGCCGCGCTGCTGGAGCGGCACATAGAGCTGTCCGCCGACCTGATGGGCGCGATCTCGGCCGAGGCCAAGCGCCTGACCGGCAACCGCGCCTATGCCTACGGGGCGAGCGGCAATCTCGCCCGCGCCGACCTGACGACGCCGATCTCCCTCAACGGGGAGTTCTGAAGCGCAATTGCGGCGCGGGCAGCAAGTACCACCGCCTTTGCAATCGCGCCGTCATGATTGGCGCTCTAAAGCGCGGGCATGTCCAGACTTTTCGCGCTGTTCGCCGTCGTTCTCGCGACCTTTTCCGTCCCGCTGGCGGTCCGTGCGCAGGAGGCGCCGCCGCCGGTGACGATCCTCGTCTCGATCGACGGGTTTCGCGCCGATTACCTGGATCGTGGGGTGACGCCCAACCTCTCGGCGCTGGCAGCGCGGGGGATCAGCGCGGCGATGCGGCCGTCGTTCCCCAGCAAGACCTTCCCCAACCACTGGGCCATCGCCACCGGCAAGGTGCCCGACCACAACGGCATCGTCGCCAACCGCTTCGAAGACCCGCGCCGCCCCGGCGAAGTCTTCACCATGGCCAGCGCCGATCCGTTCTGGTGGGCCGAGGCCGAACCCATCTGGGTCGCGGCGGAACGCGCGGGCATCCGCACGGCGGCGATGTTCTGGCCGGGTTCGAGCGTCGCCTGGGGCGGCACCTATTCCGACAAGCCGTTCCCGCAAAGCGAAGGCGGCACGCGGCCGCAGGACTGGCAGCACTTCGATGGCGAGGTGAGCGCGGTGCAGCGCGTCGAGACCGTGCTCGACTGGATGCGCCGCCCCGAGGCCATCCGCCCGCGCCTCGTCACGCTCTACTTCGATACCGTGGACACCGCCGGGCATCGGTACGGCCCGGACGATGCGCGCACCACGCAGGCCATTGCCGAGGTCGACCGCAGTATCGGTGCGCTTGTCTCCGGGTTGCAGGCGCTGGGTCGCGAGGCTAACCTCGTGATCGTGGCCGATCACGGCATGGCGGCGATTTCCGACGCGCGCGTCGTCGCCCTGGACACCGTGGCCGACCCGTCGCTGTATCGTGCGGTCGAGACGGGGCCGTTCGCCTCGCTCTACCCGACCGAGGGTAACGCGGACAAGCTGGCCCAGGCGCTGCAGGGGCATCACGATCACATGCAGTGCTGGCCGCGCGAAAAGATTCCGGCGCGGCTGAATTACGGCACCAACCCGCGCGTGGCGCCGTGGTTCTGCTTGGCCGAGGTGGGCTGGACGATCACGGCCGCCCGGCCGGAGAAGCCGGTCACCGGGGGTACGCACGGCTATGACAACGCGGCGCCGGAAATGGCCGCGCTGTTCGTCGCGGCAGGCCCCTCCATCGCGCCGGCAGGGCGGCTCTCGGCGTTCGACAACGTGGATGTGACGGCGCTGCTGCGAGACCTGCTGCGGATGCCGGCGGATCCCACGGCGGACGGGAATGACGCGCCGTTCCGCAGGGCGCTGCGCTGAGGGAATTCCTCTCCCGGCGTGGGAGCGGGCCATGCGAAGCATGATGAAAGGGCGCCTGCCCCTGCGCCATCCTGTGGGTGGTCCCGCTCCCCGTCCGGGGGCGGAATGCGTTTACTCGAACACCGCCGAGAGCACGGCCGCCACGTCGGTCGGCGCGAGGGTATCGAGTGCAACCTCCAGGTCCGGGCTTTCCGAATAGCCCAGCATGCGCCCGTGGCGGTCGGCGGTGACGGAGAGCACGCGCAGCGCCTCACCTTCCCGCACGACGGCGAGGCCGCCGGTGGCGGGGTAGCGATCGGGGTCCACCACCAAGGTGGCGCGGCCGGGGAGGCCGGCGCCCAATGTCGGGCGGCCGAGGCGCAGCCCGTAAGCACGAGGACCAGCCCCGCGCGGCGCCTCGACTTCGGCGCCGGTGGGCGTCGGTGCGATCAGGCCGCCGGGCAGGGGGGTGCCCAGGACGGGGAGCAGGCGCAGGGTCGCGAGGTTGGCCGAAGCGACTGGCTCCGGCTTCGGCCCGGGTGCAGCGGGCGATGCGGGGGCGGGCACTGCAACCCCGGCTTTCGCGCCTGCCAGTTCGTCCTTCAGCGCGGCGATGCGCGCGCGCGACTTGGCGAGGCGGATCTCCGGGTTGGCGACCAGCGGCAGCACCGCGTCGAGCGCGCCGGAGGCATGGAGCGCCTCGATCTGCGCGGTCAGTGCGGCATCGCCGGCCGCGCCGAACAGGCGGCGCAGGGCGGCGCGTACGTCCTCGTTCCAGCGGTCGAACGGCTTGAGCGCGTTCTCGATCCGCGAGAGCACGACCGGGGCGATGCCGTATTCGCTTTCGAGCACGGCGATCGTCAGCGCCGGATCGCCGCCGCGCCGTGCACGCAGGGCGGCGGCAAGGAGCACCGCGCCGTGCTCACCCTCGGGATCGGTGGGCATGGGGCCGTGCAGCGGCGCCGCCCAGACGGCGATGTCGAAGCCGGGATCGTCGACGTCGATCAGCAGTTCCACCGGGTCCACCCCCAGCGCACGGCCAAGCTCGCGCAGTTCCCCGGCCCGGGCGAAAATCTCCCCCCGCTCGATCTTGGAGAGACGGATATAGGTTATTCCGGAAAGCCGTTCCGACAATTCGAGAAGCGATCCGATATTGAGTTGCTTGCGGAATTTGCGAATGCGATTGGGGAACACGAGCGCGCGATGGAAATCGATTGCGGTCATGGCCATGTCCATTACTTGCCGGTCACCGGCCCGCTGGCTTAATTCGGGCGACTTGTCATTCATCGCAGATCTTGTTCCATTCATGGGATGACCCGGGCTTTTCATGCCCGATCCTCCCGGTCAATGCGCCCGATTGCCTCCCATGCCGAATCGGGTCTTTTTCGGGACCGTCGCATCGGCAGTTGCAACCTGGGACGTGGCGTCTACCTTCTTGCGATATCCTTAAAATTTCACATTCCTCACGCAATACGGGCTTTCCACAGGCGAAAAACGCGTGCCCTTTCGCGCAAAGTGGGGAAATCGAGGCCCTTGCCATGCGTTCTGGGGCAGGCCGGAAGGTCCGTAACGGATGTGGATTTCGGGATAGGTCAAGGCGGCCGCGACCACCAACCGGCGCAAATCATGGATTGCTCCCGTAACTTTCTGCTCCTCCGATTGGTTCCCGAAATGGCGGTCATGGATGGAGCCATGTCCAAGACGAAGGTGGGTTGCGATCGAACGCCTTCTCGTCCCACCGTCGCGGTGAAGACGATAATCAAGCCTATGGCCGTGCAACTGGCGCCATCCGGGGAAGGGTTCCCGCCTTCGCGGTAATGACGAGCAGCCGGGCGTTCACGCGTCATTCGTTTCATGCAGGTACCATCGTACGCGCGGTTCTCCCGGCGGCAGCAGTTACCTCCTTCACGATCCTGCGAGTCCGGGCCTGCGAAGTCCGGGCCTGCGAAGTCCAAGGCGGTTCACCGTAATGCCTTGGGTGATTTCCGGGCGTCTCTCCGCCGGCGGACAGCAATAGCTCGTACCCGTAGCGGCGGTCGTCGCCCGGCCCCTTCGCCCAGCGCGCTCGCGGCGGCCTTGCACCACCTTGGCCTGATCGGGCAAACGGGCCGCCCCGCCACTCGCATCCCAGGCCGAGGCCATGATCGAACCACACCATTTCGACCCCACGATCCTGCGCGAATACGACATTCGCGGCGTATTCGGTGAAACCCTCCACGAAGCCGATGCGCATGCGATCGGGCGCTGTTTCGGCGCCCTGATATGCAATCTGGAGCGAGGTGGGCCGGAGCGCACTTCGGGATGCACGCCGGGACGCCCCGTAGTCGCGGTTGGGCGCGATGGCCGGTTGAGTTCTCCGGCACTGGAACGCGCCCTCGTTGCGGGACTGGCGCAGGGCGGTGTCGATGTTATCCGCATCGGCTTGGCGGCAACGCCGATGCTCTACTTCGCCGAAGCCTCAACCCCAGAGGTGCAGGGCGGCATTCAGGTAACTGGCAGCCACAATCCCCGCGATCACAACGGCTTCAAGCTGGTACTTGGCGGTGCTCCTTTCTTCGGGCCGGACATCGCCGGTCTGGGTGAGATGGCGGCGCGGGGAAGAGGCACCGCGCCGACCCGCTCCGACGCTCCTCTGGAGGGCGCGGGGAATCTGCGCGCGATCGATGCGACCCTCGACCAGACGATCGGCCCGGTCGGCGTCGAGGATCTCGGCATCGTCGGGGATGTCGGTACCGCCGAGGATCGGGATGTCCTGCCCGCCTACGTCGCGCGGCTGCTCGACGGGCTGGCGGGTATCGATGCGGATCACCTGGCCGCCCTGCGCATCGGCTGGGACGCGGGCAACGGGGCCGCCGGCCCCGCGCTGGAACTCCTGACCTCGCAATTGCCGGGCGAACACCATTTGCTTTTCTCCGAAGTGGATGGCCGGTTTCCCAATCACCATCCGGACCCCACGATCGAAGCGAACCTTGCAGACTTGCGCGCGCTCGTCGCCGCGAAGAACCTCGACTTCGGAGTAGCTTTCGATGGCGACGGCGATCGAATCGGCGTGATCGACGGGCGCGGCCGGGTGATCGACGCCGACCAACTGCTGATGATCCATGCCCGCGATGTGCTTGCCCGCCGCCCCGGCGCGACGGTGATCGCCGACGTGAAGGCCTCACGCGCGGTCTTCGAGACGGTCCGCGCGCTCGGCGGCCGGGCCGAGATGGCGCCCTCAGGGCATTCCCATATCAAATCCAGAATGAAGGAAACCGGCGCGCTGCTCGGTGGCGAGACGAGCGGACACTTCTTCTTCGCCGACGACTGGTTCGGCTTCGACGACGGGCTCTATGCCGCCGTGCGCCTGATCGCCGCGAGTGCGCGGCTGGGCATCGGCGTGACCGCACTGCGCGATGCCATGCTGCCGATGCACAATACACCCGAACTGCGCTTCGCAGTTGCGGAATCGCGGAAATTTGCGGTGATCGAGGAGGTGCGCGCATGCCTCCTGGCCAGCGGGGCCCAAGTGAACACGCTCGACGGCGTGCGCGTCGATACTGCCGACGGCTGGTGGCTACTGCGCGCCTCGAACACCCAGGCCGCACTCACCGCGCGCGCTGAAAGCGACGGGGCAGAAGGGCTTGAGCGGCTGGTGGCGCAGATCGATGCGCAGCTTGCAGCTTCGGGTGTGTCCAGGACCGGAAGCTGATTCCGGGGCCATCGCCCCGTCCCCCTTAACTGTAGACCTCGCGCGCGCAGCACCGCCGTGCGCCGATGCCAGGACGGACCGGGGAGGCCGCGTGCGTGGCTTCGCCGACAACGGGGGCCGGGTCGATGGCCCCGGAATCATTCCCTTATTTCCCTCCCATGAAACTGCATCCGCCACGGTGCTTTCCCCCTGACATGCCGATATGCTCCCAGCGATGACGACCGCCCCCGGCCATATCCCGCCCGAGATCGCCGCCTGGTTCGATTCGCGCGGCTGGCGGGTGCGTCGTCACCAGCGCGAGATGCTCGCCGCCGCCGATCGGGGGAACCATGCGCTGCTCGTCGCCGATACCGGCGCGGGCAAGACGCTGTCGGGCTTCCTGCCAACGCTGGCGGCGTTCTGCCCTTCGCGCCTGCAGGGCAAGGTGCCCGAGGGCCTGCATACGCTCTATGTCTCCCCGCTCAAGGCGCTGGCGACCGACGTGCAGCGCAACCTCCTCGCCCCGATCGAGGAGATCGGCCTGCCGATCCGCGTCGAGACCCGCAGCGGCGATACCCCGTCCGACCGCAAGGCCCGCCAGCGCGCCCGGCCGCCGCATGTCCTGCTGACGACGCCCGAATCGCTCTCGCTGCTGCTGACTTATCCCGAGGCGCCCGCGCTGTTCGCCGGGCTGCAGCGGGTGGTGATCGACGAGGTCCACGCCTTTGCCACCGGCAAGCGCGGCGACCTGCTGGCGCTTTCGCTGGCGCGGTTGCAGGCGCTGGCGCCGGGGATGCGGCGCGCGGCGCTCTCGGCGACGCTGGCGGACCCCGATGCCTATCGCGGCTGGCTGGCGCCGTGGGGCGAGATCGACAGTGTCGAACTGGTCGCGGGCGAGCCCGGTGCCGAGCCGCAGGTCGAGATCCTCCTCCCGCGCGAGGAGCGCATTCCCTGGAGCGGCCACGCCGCCACCTGGGCCATTCCGCAACTGATGGAGCAGATCGGCGCGCACCGCACGACGCTGGTGTTCACCAACACGCGGTTCCTGGCGGAGTATATCTTCCAGGAACTGTGGGACGCCAACGAAGGCAACCTGCCGATCGGCATTCACCACGGTTCGCTGTCGAAGGAGGCGCGGGCCAAGGTGGAAGGGGCGATGGCGGAAGGCCGGCTGCGCGCGCTGGTGTGTACCGCCAGCCTCGACCTCGGCATCGACTGGGGCGACATCGACCTGGTCGTACAGATGGGCGCGCCGAAAGGGTCTTCGCGGCTGCTGCAGCGAATCGGCCGCGCCAACCACCGGCTTGACCAGCCCAGCGAGGCGGTGCTGGTGCCGGGCAACCGCTTCGAGTTCCTGGAGGCCTTCGCCGCGCAGCAGGCCGTGCGCGAGGGGCAGCGCGACGGCGATCCGTTCCGCCCCGGCGGGCTCGACGTGCTGGCGCAGCATGTCATGGGCACCGCCTGCGCCGGGCCGTTCCGCGAAGGGGCGCTGCTCGCCGAGGTGCGCTCGTGCCTGAGCTATGCCTGGGTGGACGAGGCGACGTTCGCGCGGGTGCTCGAATTCGTGGCGACGGGCGGCTACGCGCTGCGCTCCTACGACCGGTTCCGGCGCATCGTGCGAGAGCACGACAAGGGAAAATTGCGGGAGCGCGGCGACGGGGAGTGGCGGCTGGCCCATCCCGAGCATGCCGCGCGGCACCGGCTGAACGCGGGCATCATCGTCGATTCCGAGATGCTCGACGTGCGGTTCCGGAACGGCCGCTCGCTGGGCAAGGTCGAGGAGGGCTTCGGCGCGAGCCTGGAGTCGGGCGACACCTTCCGCTTCGCCGGGATGGACCTGGAGGTCGAATCGCTCAAGGATCTGGAACTGATCGTGCGCGCGGCGAAGCGCTCGGCGACGATCCCAAGCTATTCGGGGCAGCGCATGCCGATCTCGACGCATCTGGCCGACCGGGTGCGGGCGATGCTGTCCGACCGTGCGGGCTGGGCGCGCTTCCCGGACGACGTGCGCGAATGGCTGGAAGTACAGGACTGGCGATCGCACCTGCCGGCGCCGGGGCGGCTGCTGGTCGAGAGCTTTCCGCATCGCGGCCTTGCCTATACCAGCTACTACACGTTCGAGGGCTGGAACGCGAACCAGTCGCTGGGCATGCTGGTGACCCGGCGCATGGAGGATCGCGGGCTCGGGCCGCTGGGCTTCGTGGCGACCGACTATACGCTGGTGGTCTGGGGGCTGAAGCCGGTGGAGGATCCTGCGGCGCTGCTCTCGCCCGATATCCTGGCGCATGAGTTCGTCGACTGGGTGCAGCAGTCGTATTTGCTGCGGCGTGCCTTTCGCGAGGTGGCGGTGATCTCCGGGCTGGTCGAGCGGCAGCAGCCCGGGAAGCGCAAGTCGGGGCGGCAGGTGACGTTCTCGACCGACCTGATCTACGACGTGCTGCGCAAGTACGAGCCCGACCATTTGCTGATCGAGGCGGCCTGGGCGGATGCGCGCGCGCGGATGACCGACGTGGGGCGCGTGGCCGACGTGCTCGAGCGCGCGGCGCAGCAGGTCGACCATGTGGTGCTGGACCGGATCAGCCCGCTTTCGGTTCCGGCGTTGTCGATGATCGGGCGCGAGAGCCTGCCCTCCGGCGCGGCGGACGACGACCTTCTGCTGGAGGCGGAGAGCCTGGCGGCGGTGGCGATGCGGGTGGACGCGCCGGAAGAGGATTAAGACGTAAACTCATAAACGGCACCTCCCCGAGACAGGCTCGGGGAGGGATCGGGGGTCAGGCCAGTTCCTTGAGAGGTACGCCGGTGTCGCCAAGGCGCTCCACATCGGGGGTGGCGCCGGCTTCCACCAGCTTGCGGCCCTGGACGTAGTCCTTGACCATGTTCACGCAGTCCAGCGCCACGACCTTGCCCTGCTTGAGGTAGACGACCGAGAAGCTGCGCCCCGCTACGTCGCCGCGCGTCACCGTCTGGTCGAAGCCCATGTTGATGCCTGCGGTCTGCAGCTTGAGGTCGTACTGGTTCGACCAGAACCACGGGAACGCCTTGTAGGGCTTTTCGTCACCGCAGATCGCCTTGGCCACGCACGTCGCCATGTCGTTGGCGTTCTGCACCGATTCGACGCGCATCACGGTCCCGCCCGCATAGTCGCAGGCGAAGGCCGCGCAGTCGCCGATGGCGTAGACGTCAGGCAGCGAGGTGCGGCAGAACTCGTCCACATCGACCCCGTTCGCGCCCGAGGCGCCGGCGAGGATCAGCGGGCCGACGGCCGGTACGATGCCGATGCCGACGATAACCGCCTCGGCCGGGACGATCTCGCCGTCCGCCAGCTTCACGCCGGTCACCCGGTGACCGTCACCCTCGAGGCATTCGACGGCGACGCCGGTGCGCAGATCGACGCCGTGGTCGCGGTGCTCCTGCTGGTAGAATTCGGACAGTTCCTCACCCGCCACACGCGCCAGAACGCGCGGCAGGGCTTCGAGCAGGGTGACGTTGAGGCCCATTTTCGAGAGCACCGCCGCCGCTTCCAGCCCGATGTAGCCGCCGCCGATGACGACGATGTTGCGCGTCCCCGCATCGACTTCGGCCATCAGCGTGTCGCAGTCCTCGCGGGTGCGCACGGCATGGATGCCCGCCAGGTCGGAGCCCGAGCACGACAGCCGGCGCGGATCGCCGCCGGTCGCCCAGACCAGCTTGCCGTAGCCGAACGTCGTGCCGTTCGAGAGCGTCAGTTCCTTCGCCGCCGGATCGACCTTCGTGACTTCGGTGCCCAGCTTGAAGGTTACTTCCTTCTCGGCCCAGAACGTCGGCGGGCGGATGTAGAGGCGGTCGAAGGTCTTCTCGCGCGCGAAGTATTCCTTGGAGAGCGGCGGGCGCTCGTAAGGATACTCCGGCTCGCGGCCGATGACGGTGATGGTTCCCGCGAACCCGTTCTGGCGCAGGGCGAGCGCGCACTGCGCCCCGCCATGTCCCGCTCCCACGATGACGACGTCTGATGTTTCCATGGGCGCCATGCGTTCCGCAATTTAATCGCGCGGTCAATAACCGTTCTTGAAATTCTGTTTGCCTTGTCAGGTATGAGCGGCGGTCATGCAGATAGGATCATGCCCCATTGCGCGCACATCGTCATTGCGAGCGCAGCGAAGCAACCCAGAGCCGCGCAAACTGGCCTGGGTTGCTTCGCTGCGCTCGCAATGACGAAAGGGGGCGATTTACGCCATGACTTGTCCGTGCAGCGCGTCCATCGTCAGTTCCAGCGAGCGGATCTGTGCTTCGGGGTCGTAAGTCGCGATGCTGACGATCAGTTCGTCCGCCTGGGTGCGGGCGATGAAGTCCTCGATCCCGGCGCGTACCGTGGCCGGGGTGCCGACCGCGCTGACCGAGCGGACCTGTTCCAGCATCGCCCGGGCCGCGCCCGGCAGCGTGGCACGGTAATCGGCCACCGGCGGCTTGAGACGGCCCGGATTGCCCGAGCGCAGCGCTACGAAGCTCTGGTCGGTGGACGAGGCGAGCAGCGCCGCCTCTTCGTCGGTGTCGGCGGCGACGACGTTGATCGCGGCCATGAAGTGCGGCTTGTCGAGCATTTCGGAAGGTTCGAACCGCTCGCGGTAGATCCGTGCGGCATCGTCCAGCGCGGCGGGCGCGAAATGCGATGCGAAGGCGTAAGGCAGCCCCAGCATCGCGGCGAGCTGCGCGCCGAACAGGCTGGAGCCGAGAATCCACATCTCCACGTCCGCGCCCGCCGCCTGCGGCGAGGGCACCCCGCCGGCCGCCTGCCCCTCGAACCGCGCGCGCAGTTCGACGACGTCGTTGGGGAACCGTTCGGAGGCGGCATGGATGTCCTTGCGCAGCGCATGGGCGAGCCGTCCGTCGGCGCCCGGCGCGCGGCCGAGGCCAAGATCGACGCGGCCCGGGAACAGCGCGGCCAGCGTGCCGAACTGCTCGGCGATCACGTAAGGCGTGTGATTGGGCAGCATGATCCCGCCGGCGCCGATGCGGATCGTCGAGGTCGCGTTGCCGAGGTGCGCGAGCACCACCGAGGTGGCTCCGCCCGCGATCCCGTCCATGCCGTGATGCTCGGCCACCCAGTAGCGCTTGTATCCCGCCCGCTCGGCCGCCTGCGCGGTGCGGACCGAGATGTCGAGCGCCTGGCCGACGGTGCCGCCTTCGCGGACGGTGACGAGATCGAGGACGGACATCGGGATCATGCGGTGAACCTTATCTTGAGGGCGGGCCCGCCACCTCGGGGGGCTTGGTGGCGGGGGTATCGGTATCGACGCCGAGCTGGGCGAGGTACTGCTTCGCGGTCACCGCCGCTTCGCTGGAGGGGGCGGTCTTCATCACCGATTCCCAACTGCGCCGCGCCGCGTCCTCGTTGCTCGAGAGCATGGCGATGACGCCCGCCTCGAGGCCGATCTCGGGATCCTGCGGGGCGAGGCTGGCGGCCTTCTCGATCTGCGTCTGCGCCACCGCCAGCTTGTCCTGACGGCGCGACAGCGTGGCCGAGAGCAGCCAGGCCTGCGCGTTGTCGGGCTGAGCGGCGCGCGCCTCGGCCAGGGCGTTGGCGGCTTCATCGGGCTGTTTCACCGCGACGAGGCCGCGCGCGCGGTCGAGCGCGATCGAGGCGGTGAGGTCGGTGTCGCCGACGATCTTGGCGTCGGTCGCGGCGGGTGCCAGCAGCGCGAGCGCCTGCCCGGCCTGCCCGGCGGCGAGCGCGGCATTGCCCGCCATCGCGCCAAGCCGGGCGCGGCTGGCATGGTCGGCCGGGTCGGCGGCGTCGCGGGCGTTGACGAAGGCGGTCCGGGCTTCGTCCCAGCGGTCGAGGTTGCTGAGCGCCACGCCGAGGCACAGCCCCGCGCGCACCCGCTCGCGCCCGAGCGCGTCGGCGAGGGCGTCACGGGCCAGTACGGCGGACTTTTCCGGGGCGGCCTCCACCGCGTTCATGCAGCCGGCAGACGCCTGCGCGGTGGGCAGCGCGACGTTGCGGGCCTCCTGCGCGCGGCGGTCGCGGTCTTCCTTGTCCTTCTTCTCGATGATCTCCAGCGGCAGCGAGGAGGCATAGGGCCTGGTGGCGCTCGGCAGGGTGGAAGCCGGGCCGACCTGGGCCATCAGCGGGAGCAGGAGAAGCAGCGAGGACATGGGAAATCAGGACTCCGGGGCGGCCTTCACGCGCTGGCCGATACCGAGGGCAACACCAGCTCGGCGACGGTGCGCAGCAGCAGGCGAATGTCGGATTCGCGCGAAAGGCGATGATCCCCGTCCTTGATGAGCGTGACCTGCACGTCGGCTGAACGCAGTTTCTCCGCCAGGCGCATGGAAATCTCGAACGGCACCTCGGCGTCGCGCTGGCCGTGGAGCAGGCGGACCGGGGCATCGATCGCGATCTCGCCCTCGAGCATCAGGCTGGCCTGCCCGTCGATCCAGAAACCGGCGTGGGTGGGGGTGGGTTCGGGGCCGTAGGGGTTGTCTTCCCAGATCGTCTCGCCCTCGGCCAGCAGGGCCTTGTCCATCTGCGGCACGCCCCATTCGGTGAAGTCCGGCGCGGCGGCGACGCCGACGAGCCCGGCCAGCCGCTCGCCCAGCGCGAGACCCGCCTTGAGCATCAGCCAGCCGCCCATCGACGAGCCGACCAGCACGATCTTCGCATCGGTCTCCAGCGCGGCGACGATCGCGAGCACTTCCTGGCTCCAGCGCGAGAGGGTGCCGTCGGCGAACAGGCCCGGGCTCTCGCCGCAGCCGGAGTAGTCGAACAGCAGGCAGGGCAGGCCGCTGGCGCGCGCCATCTCGAACAGCGCGGTCGCCTTGGAGCCGGCCATGTCGGACATGTAGCCGGGGAGGAAGACGATCACCGGGCCGGTTCCGGGGGTGAAGCGATAGGCGATCGAGCGCCCGTCGGAGAGATCGAGGTAACTGGTCGAGGTCATGGGGCCCTTAGTGGGAATGCGGCGGGGGCAAGGCAAGGTTTAAAGGACCGGGATACCTGGCCTCGGGTCGCAATGACGAAAGAGGGCGATTCCAGCTCATCGCGCAGTCCGGTCCCGAAAACCGCTGGACGCCCCTGCCGTAATGCGATCTTAAGCCGTCTTCCCTACCGCTGCAGGCCGATATGAGCGCCAAGGTCATCCACTTCCCGACCCGTCCCTCGCGGCTTGCGCTGCGGCTCGAATGGTTCGCCGCCGATCGCTCGGTGCTGCTGGCGATCTGGGCGCTCTACTTCGCCCTGCGGGTGGCCGTGCTGCTGATCGATGTGGCGCCGACCTCGGATGCGGAGTGGTACTTCAGCCGTGCCGCCAGCATCGCGGCGGGACAGGGCTATCTCGACAACCACGGCGCGCCGACCGCGTTCTGGCCCGCCGGGTGGCCGATCGCGCTGGGGCTGGTCTTCGCGCAGTTCGGCGTGAGCCAAGTCGCGCTCGGCCTGTTCAACCTGTGCAGCGCGATGCTGACCGGGGCGCTGACGCTGGTGCTGGGGCGGCGGCTGTTCGGCTCGGAGGCCGCCGCGCGCGCCGGGCTGCTGCTGCTGGCGGTCTATCCCAACGCCATCGGCTACGTGCCGCTGGCCTTGACCGAGGTGTTCTATACCGCGCTGCTGCTGGCAGGGTGCTGGGTGATCGTGACGCGCACCAGCCGCTGGCACCTCGTCAGCGCCGGGCTGCTGTTCGGCGTGGCGACGTTGGTGAAGGCGCAGACGCTGGTGGTGGTGCCGCTGCTGTTCGCGATCGAGTGGCTGCGCCAGGGTGGTGGTTGGCGTCAGGTCTGGAAACGGCTGCCCCGCCTGCTCGGCGAGGGGCTGCTGGTGCTGGCGATCGCGGGGCTGACGGTGCTGCCCTGGACGATCCGCAACCATGTCCAACTGGGCCACTGGGTCGCGGTTTCGACCAATGGCGGCTATACCCTGCTGACCGGCAACCACGACACCGCGACCGGAGATTACACACCCGACGCGCCGGTGGTGGCGGCGCTGATGGCCCGCCCCGGCCTGGATGAAGTCCAGCGCGACGCCGAGGCGCGGCGGCTGGGCATGGCTTGGATCACCGACCACCCCGACCGCTTCGTGAAGCTGCTGCCCAGGAAGTTCCTGCGCCTCTGGCTGCCCGACGGCGAGGCCGAGTGGGCCTATCAGGGCGGGGCGCCGGGCTATGCGCGGTTCGAACTGGCCTATCGCGCGGTGCGGGTGCTCAATCAGGGCTACTACGGATTGTTGATGATCGGATTCGCGGCGGCGTTCGTGGTGATGATCGCCCGGCGGCGGCGCGACGGGCAGCGCTGGATCGGCTGGTGGCTGCTGCCTTACGGGATCGCGCTGTATCCCACGCTGATCTGCCTGGTATTCTCGGGCCAGTCGCGCTTTCACTATCCGGTGATGCCGTGGGTCTGCATGACCGTGGGCTGGCTGGCGACGGCCACGCTGGCAAGGCTGGGCGAGCGCCGCGTGCGCCCGACCCTGCATTGATGCCGTTCGCTCAGTAGAGCTTGGGCGCGACCACGCGCAGGATCACCTTGCCGCCGCTGCGCAGCCCGGTTTCCTCGCGCGCAGGGACGGGTTCGGCGGCGGACTGGAACAGCCCCAGCGATACCGCGGCCGCCACCGCGATCGCGACTGCCACGCCGATCCGCGCTCCCCGCTTTCGTTTCAACGGCCCGCCAGCCATCACTCACCCCTCAGGAATATGTCCTCGATGGTCATACCAAAGACATCGGCGATGCGGAAGGCCAGCGGCAGCGAAGGATCGTAGCGCCCGGTCTCGATCGCATTGACGCTCTGGCGCGAGACTTCGAGGCGCTCGGCCAGATCCTGCTGGCTCCAGCCACGCTCGGCGCGCAGGATCTTGAGGCGGTTGTTCACGCACAGGCCCCCGCCGTCCCCTGCGTTATCCTGTTCACCAGCATGCCGACGAACAGGCCCATCGCCCAGAGCGGAAAGACGAGGAAAACCGGCAGCTTCGGCACATCGGTGTAGATTTCCAGAAGGCCCCAGACGCTGCATATGGCAAGGGTCACGCCGGTCGCGACAAGAAACTTGCGAACCTCCAGCATGCGCAAATACTCGTCATCGAGTTCGATGAGCAAGCGCGCCATCGTCCAGATCCAGCCCAGGACCGCAAGGCCCGGCAGCAGCGCGATCCCGATGGTCATCGGATTGGCCTCGGCATGGTCAGGCACCAGTCGCGACGCCAGCATGATGGCTCCCACGTACAGCAGGCTCACCGGCAGCATGCGCAGGGCATAGCGGCGATAGGCTGGATTCTTAACGGATTTTCGACCGAACATGACAAGCCTCCTTGCTCATTTGTAAAGCACACTTGTCTGTTTGAGTGAAAAAGTCAAGTGACATTGACATAAAGGCAGGCAACCTCGCCATCACATTGCCTTTCCGGGCCCGAATCGCTACATCGCGGCAATGCTTTCGCGCACCATCACCACTACCCTCACTACCGGGCTCGTCCGGGCACGGTTGGTCGCGGGCTGAGCCCAAGCGAACCGCCGCAGCCCGGATTTCGGGCGAGAACGGCGTCTCTCTTTCCGAAATAGAGCCATTTCCGCCGACGCCACGCCTTCACCCGAAGGCGCGCCTGTGCCATGGCGCGCCAAAGCTTTGCGGCCCACATGCTCTGGTATGGCATGGGGCAAACGAGAGAATGAGTTCGTCCATGTCCGAAATGTTCAAGATCAGCCTGCCCGACGGTTCCGTGCGCGAAATGCCGCAAGGCTCGACCCCGGCCGACGTCGCCGCCGCCATCGGCCCGGGTCTCGCCAAGGCCGCCCTCGCCGCGAAGATCGACGGTGAACTGGTCGACCTGTCGCGCCCCTTCACCGGCGACGCCAGCCTCGCGCTCGTCACCAGCCGCGACGAGGCCGAGGCGCTGGACCTCGCCCGCCACGACTTCGCGCACGTCCTTGCCGAAGCGGTGCAGGCGCTGTTCCCCGGCACGCAGATCACCTTCGGTCCTTCGACGAACGACGGCTTCTACTACGACTTCGCCCCGGCAGAGCGCCCGTTCACCGACGAGGACTTGCCCGCGATCGAGGCGGAGATGCGCAAGATCATCGCCGCCAACAAGCCGCTGCGCCGCGAAGTGTGGGACCGCGAACAGCTCATCAGCCGCTGGAAGCAGCAGGGTGAGAGCTTCAAGGCCGAATGGGCCGCCGAACTGCCCGGCGACGAACCGCTGACGGTCTACTGGTCGGGCGACGACTGGCTCGACATGTGCCGCGGTCCGCACCTGCCCTCGACGGGCAAGCTGGACCCCGCCGCCTTCAAGCTGACGCGCGTGTCCGGCGCCTACTGGCGCGGCGACCAGAACAACGCGATGCTGAGCCGCATCTACGGCACCGGCTGGCTCAACAAGAAGCAGCTGGCCGAGCACCTGACGCGGCTTGAAGAGGCCGCCAAGCGCGACCACCGCAAGCTCGGTAACGAGATGGACCTGTTCCACCTCCAGCACGAAGCGCACGGCTCGGTGTTCTGGCACCCCAAGGGCTACGTGATCTACCGCGCGCTCGAGGACTACATGCGCCGCGCCGTCAACGACGCGGGCTGCAAGGAAGTGAAGACACCGCAGGTCATGGACGCGCGCCAGTGGGAGCAGTCCGGCCACTGGGGCAAGTACCGCGAGAACATGTTCGTCATCCCCGACGAGGTACCCAACACCGAGGACGACGGCCCGATCATCTCGGACGACGCGCAGTGGATGGCGCTCAAGCCGATGAACTGCCCGGCGCACGTGCTGATCTTCAAGCAAGGCATCAAGTCCTACCGCGACCTGCCGCTGCGCATCGTCGAGAACGGCTGCTGCCACCGCAACGAGCCGCACGGCGCGCTCCACGGCCTGATGCGCGTGCGCCAGTTCACGCAGGACGACGGCCACATCTTCTGCCGCGAAGACCAGATCGTCGGCGAAGTGCAGGCGTTCTGCGAAATGGCGGACAAGGTCTACCGCGACTTCGGTTTCACCTACGCGATCAAGCTGGCACTGCGCCCGGACAACCGCATCGGCACCGACGAGCAGTGGGACAAGGCCGAGGCCGAACTGCGCGACGCCGTGGTGCGCGCAGGGCTCGCCACCGAGGAATACGGCTGGGAAGAACTCCCCGGCGAAGGCGCGTTCTATGCGCCTAAGCTGGAATGGCACCTCACCGACGCGATCGGCCGCACCTGGCAGGTCGGCACGATCCAGTCCGACCGCATGCTGCCCGAGCGCCTCGACGCGCACTACATCGGCGAGGACGGGGAGAAGCATCGCCCGGTCATGCTGCACCGCGCGATCTTCGGTTCGTACGAGCGCTTCATCGGCATCCTGATCGAGCACTTCGCAGGCAAGTTGCCGGTATGGCTGGCCCCGGTTCAGGCGGTGGTGACGACGATCGTTTCGGACGCAGACGGCTACGCCGCCGAAGTCGCCGCCAGGCTGAAGGCGGCGGGCGTACGGGTGGAAACCGACGTGCGCAACGAGAAGATCAACTACAAGGTGCGCGAGCACTCGTTGAAGAAGGTCCCCCACCTCGTCGTCGTCGGCAAGCGCGAGGCGGAGGAAGGCACCGTCGCCCTGCGCACGCTCGGCGCCGAGCACCAGAAGGTCATGACCCTCGATGAAGCCATCGCCCTGCTGACCGCCGAAGCGACCGCGCCGGACTTGAAGGCATGATCCAGCGCGAACTCCTCGACTCTGCGTGGATTCCTGACGGCGAGAAGCTTGAGCTGTTCCGCCACGACAAGGACTTCATGATCGTCATCGGCCACAACGAGCTGATGAGCACGCGCAAGTGGGGCTCGGAAGAAGCCCTCGCGACGATGGCCTACGACCGGATCAAGGGCTCTTCCAAACGCCCGCACTTCCTGATCGGCGGCTACGGCATGGGCTTCACCCTGCGCGCCGCGCTTCGGGTGCTGCCTGCCAATGCGCAGATCACCGTGGTCGAACTGGTGCCGGAGATCATCCAGTGGGCACGCGGGCCCATGGCGCACCTGACCGGGGACTGCCTCGAAGACCCGCGCGTCAACCTGGTGATGGGCGACGTCGCGCAGGCGATCATCGATGGCCACGGCGACTACGATGCGATCCTGCTCGACGTCGACAACGGCCCCGATGGGCTGGTCCGCGAGGACAACAACGTCATCTATTCCAAGGTCGGCCTTCGGGAGGCTTACGGGGCGCTGACCCCGGACGGCGTGCTGGCGATCTGGTCGGCCGGCGCCGATCCCGCCTTCACCCGGCGCATCGAACGGGCGCGGTTCGCGGTGGACGAAGTGAAGGTCCACGCCCGCAGCAACGGCAAGGGGCCGAAGCACGTCATCTGGTTCGCCTCGAAAAGCGAATAGGACCGGGGCGCGCGTCCAGCCCTCCGCCTGAACCACCCCATCGATGTTTTCGCCCGACGGAACAGGGCACGATCTTTCGTGTCCATTCCGGCTGCATCGTGCTGTTATCAACGCCTTGTTTGTGTCCGGCGCTTTTCTGCGGACCGCGCTCGTATAGAGGTAAGCGCGGGGATCGATTGATGAATTTCGGGTTCATCATTCGCTCTCCGGGGGTCGACCTTTCTTCTCGGGTCCGGGGGCAATCGGACGCGGTGGTCTGGTCTGAAGTACTTTTGAGAGTGCGAATGGCGGACAATTCAGGTTGGGGCCTGGGCAACGGCAATGCTCAGGCTGTGGGGGCCCTGGTTTCGGGGACGCAGCAGGAATACTGGTTTTCGCTCAGGCTGCGGGTCGATTCCGCGGCCCAGCTCTGGCAGGCGGCGGCCTTGCGCTGTCTTAGCCAGTCGGATCTGAGCCAGGACGAGGTCGAGGATCTGATCGGCCCGATCGAGGATCCCTCGATCGCCGACTGCCTGATGATGCTGGCACTGCCCGAGCGGCTGCCGGGCTGCACCCGGCTCGATACTGCGCTCCACCCGGTGGACCACCCCGGCTCCCCCGCCCGCGCCGCCCGCGAAACGAGCGACGCGCTGGACGAGAGTTAGCCGGACGGGGCTTAGGACGCGTCCTTCGGCGCCGTCAGGGCAACGAGGCCGGTGGCGGACAGGCGGATGCCGTTGACGCCGAGCATGATGCTCGATCCGTCGGTCACCACGTCGTCCACCACGCCCACCGAGTTGATCGTCGTGTCGAGGCTCGACCCGTCCGCTGCGAGCGCGCTGATCGAGAGGGTATAGGCACCCGCCGCCGCCTTGGTCCCGTCCGACAGCGTGCCGTCCCATTCGTAGGAGCCCTGCGCCTCGGGATCGAGCGTGACGGTGGCCACCGTGCCGCCCAGCGCGTCCTTGATGGTGGCGCTGACCGAGGCGGGGGTACCATCGACGTAATAGGTCCACTTCGCCGGGCTGTCGCCCAGGCCCGCGACCGGGGAATCGAAGCGCGCCTCGCGCCCGATGTAGCTCGATGCCTGCGACATCTGCTGCGACAGCAGCTGGCTCAGGATGTCGTCGAGCTTGCCGGTCTGCTGGATCGACTGCTCCACCTGCGAATATTGCACCAGCTGCTGGGTATATTCTGAGGTGTCCATCGGATCGAGCGGATCCTGGTTGGTCATCTGCGTGGTCAGCAGCTTGAGGAACAGGTTGTAGTCGGTCAGCAGGCCCGAGGTGGAGGCCGCCGTGCTGCTCGTGCTGCTGCCGGTCGAGGTGGTGTCGGTAACCGTCGTCATTGTCGCAAAGCCGCCTTATGCCATGAGATCGACATGGCCGCTGCCGCGCAGCGACCGAAGGATGGGTTCGGCGCCGTCCGTCGCACCGCCTGGCAGGCGCGCGGTTTCGGAGGGCGTCATTGCCTGGTGCTGTCCGCCGCGCTGTTGCCCGGCCGTACCGCCGCCCCCTTGCCCCCCGTCGAAGCGCAGCGACTGCGCATCGGCGCGGATGCCGGCATCGCCGAGCGCGCGGTCGAGGTGCGGGCTTTCGCGCCGCAGGAGGTCCAGCACCGCCGGACTGTCGGCGGAGACGACCGCGCGCAGAGTGCCGCCGTCGTCGAAGGACAGCCGGACGTCGATGCGGCCCATGTCGCGCGGATCGATGCGGATCAGCAGATCGTCGCGGCCGCCGTCCAGCGCGCGGGCGATGGCGACGCCGACGTCGGCGCCGAAGCGCCCTTCGCGCAAGGTCACGGCGGCATTGCCGGCATCGCCGCGGGCGCCGGCATAAGGATGCGGCGCGGTCGAGCGCAGCGCGGCGGCGTCGAGCGTCTGGGTGAACAGCGGGGCGGACACCTTCGCCTCGCCCGCACCGGGATCGGGTGCTTCGGCGACGACGGCGACTGCTTCATGCGGAGCGCGCTGGACGACGGCGGGGCGGGCGGCCTCGTGCGCGGCCTGCCCCGCCGTGACGGCGGCTTTCGGCGATGCAGTGGCGGGCTCCACCGGCGTAGCGGCCGGGACCGGCAAGGTCGGCGCCGAGGCTAGGCCTTCGGTGACGGCGGGGGAGGTTTCCTCCTTGTGCCGGTTCGGCCGGGTGGCGGCGGCCCCGGCCGCAGTCTCCGTGCTCGTATCCGACGAGGCGACCGGGGCCGGGGATCGGGCGGGGGATTGGGCCGGGTCCGGCATGACCGGCAGGGGATCGATCGTCGGTGCGGCCACCGCGAGGGCAGGCGCGGGCGCCTTGGTGGCGGCCTGCTGCGGCTCGGCCTTCTGCGGTCCGGTGTCGGTTGCTGCCGGTTCGGCCGGGGCATCGCCCTGCAGCGGCCCGGCGGCTTCGGTGCTGGCGGTGGAAGCGGCCCGGTCGGCTTCGTCCAGTGCGGCGCTGAAGGAGGGCTGGCCGTCCGCCCCGCGCGGGCGCGCGGCTATCGCTTCGCCGCTCGCGGCCGGCGGGGGAATCGCAGCGGAAGGCAGCGGGGAAAGGGCCATCCCTCCATCATAGAGCGATCACGCTCGGGCCGGTCGCACCCTTACGTTTCGCCGGTGCCCAGAGACCGTCAGCCGATCGCGCCGAGGCTGCGTAGCCGTGCGCGCGGGTGGATCTCGTTCTGCGAGAGCACCACGGTCGCCGGTCGCACCCGCTCGATGATCGAGCGTACGAAGGGGCGCAGCGACGGGCTCGTCAGCAGGCACGGGATCTCGCCCTGCGCGGCAAGGCGGTCGTAAGTCTCGCGCACGGCGGCGATGAAGGCCTGCAGTTGCGAGGGCGCCATGGCGAGGTGGCGGTCGTCGCCCTGGCCGATGATCGCCTCGGAGAACGCCTCGTCCCAGGCCGGGCCGAGCGCGACGATGGGCACCGTCCCGTCCAGCGTGTGCTGCGCCGAGATCTGGCGCGAGAGACGCGCGCGGACATGTTCGGTGACTTGCGTGAGGTTGGCGGTCACCGCGCTCGCCTCGGCCACGCCTTCCAGGATCGTCGGCACGTCGCGGATCGAGACGCCTTCGGCCAGCAGGTTCTGCAGCACCCGCTGCACGCCCGAGATCGAGATGCGCGCGGGGATGATGTCGGCGATCAGCTTGGCCGAATCCTTGTGGACCTCGTCCAGCAGCTTCTGCGTCTCGGCGTAGGAGAGCAGGTCGGCGATGTTGTCCTTGACGATCTCGGTCAGGTGGGTGGTGACGACGGTGCCGCAATCCACCACCGTCAGGCCCCGGAAGCCCGCTTCCTGCCGCATCTCGCGCTCGATCCACAGCGCCGGGAGCTTGAACACGGGCTCCTGCGTGGCTTCCCCGCGCAGGCCGGTGTCGCCGCCGCCGGGATTGATGAGCAGCAGCTTGCCGATCCGCAGCTCGCCGCGCGCGATCTCGGTTTCCTTGACGTAGACGACGTATTCGTTCGCCTGCAGCGCCATGTTGTCGAGAATGCGCACCGAAGGCAGCACGAAGCCGTAGTCGATCGCCATCTGCCGGCGCAGCGCGCGCACCTGGTCGTCGAGGCGCGGCTCGGCGCTGGCGTCGTTGATGAGAGGGAGCAGGCCATAGCCCAGCTCGATCCGCAGCGCGTCCATCGCCAGGGTGCGGGCGATCGGCTCCTCGGCCTGCGCGGCGCTCTGGCGGGCCTGCTGCGCGGCGTCCTCGACGCGGGCGGCGGCGGCCGCGCTTTCGGCCTTCTTCGTCATCGTCCAGGCCAGCCAGCCGCAGGCGGCCCCGAGCAGCGCGAAAGGCAGGAACGGCAGGCCGGGCATCAGCGCCAGCATCCCCATCAGCGCGCCGGCGATGCCGAAGGCCTTGGGATAGCGGCCCAGCTGGTCGCCCAGCGCCGCGCCGGTCTTGCCGACGACGCCGCCCTTGGACACCAGCAGGCCCGCCGCGGTCGAGACGATCAGCGCCGGGATCTGGCTGACGAGGCCGTCGCCCACGGTGAGGATGGTATACGTCGTGAATGCCTGACCGAACGGCACGCCGTGGATCGCGACGCCGACGATGAGACCGACGACGATGTTGATCGCGGTGATGAGCAGCGCGGCGATCGCATCGCCCTTCACGAACTTCGAGGCACCGTCCATGGCGCCGTAGAAGCCGCTTTCCTGCTCGATCTCGGAGCGGCGCGCGCGGGCCTGTTCCTCGGTGATGGTGCCGGCGTTGAGGTCGGCGTCGATCGCCATCTGCTTGCCGGGCATGGCATCGAGGCTGAAGCGCGCCGCCACTTCGGCGATGCGGCCCGCGCCCTTGGTGATGACCACGAAGTTGATGACGATCAGGATCGCGAAGATGGTGAGACCGATGACGGTCTCGCCGCCCATCAGGAACTCGCCGAAGGCCGCGATCACGCCGCCCGCCGCCGTGTGCCCCTCGTGCCCGTGGCCGAGGATCAGGCGGGTCGAGGCGAGGTTGAGGCCGAGCCGCAGCATCGTTGTGATGAGCAGGATCGTCGGAAAGCTGGAAAGCTGCAGCGGCTTCTCGATGAACAGCGCCGTCATCAGGATGAGGACGGAAGCCGTGATCGAAAGCGCCAGCCCCATGTCGAGCATCCACGCCGGCATCGGCAGGATGAGCATCGCGATGATCGCGCCCACGCCCAGCGCCAGCGCCAGGTCGCGCCCCGGTCCGAGGCGGACGAGGAACTGCGTGACCTGCGGCGGGAGCGCGGACTTGGCGGGCGCGGTGGCCATCGGGTCAGGCCGCCGGTTGCGCCAGGGGCTTCGACAAGCTCAGCCTGAGCGGGGTGGGAGTATGGCGCAAACTCCGCTCACCCTGAGCTTGTCGAAGGGGCAGGCTGAGCTTGTCGAAGCCCGCGAGGCTGGGCGCAACGTCGGTCACGCCCCCGCCGCCATCGCGGCCCGCACCGCGCCCGCGCCGGTGCCCATCGGCGCCGGCGGCACCGTCATCCCGTCCGCCTGGAACGAGCGCAGCTTGTTGCGCATGGTCCGCACGGAGATGCCCAGCATCGCCGCCGCCGCGCTGCGGTTGCCGCCGCAGTGGCGCAGGGTCTGGAGGATCAGCTCGCGCTCGACGTCGGCGATGTTCTGGCCGACGAGGCCGGAGATCGAGGCATTGATCGCACCTTCGGGCCGCGCTCCGCGCAGCCGCGCCAGCACGTCCTTGAGGTTCACGGCAAGGTCCACAACCACCATGTCGGCTTCCGGGCCGGCCCATGTCCCAAGCGCGGGCGGAGCAGCGCCGACGCCGATCCGGGTCGCGGAACCGCGCACCATCTCGTTGGCGAGGCCCACCGCATCGCCCAACTCGCCCACCAGCATCAGCCGGGTGGCATCGGAATCGCGCGAGCCCATCATCCTTCCTTGCGGACGATTTCGGTCAGCGTGACGCCCAAGGTGGCATCGATCAGCACGACTTCGCCGCGCGCGATCAGGCGGTTGTTGACGAAGATATCGACCGGCTCGCCGACGCGGCGGTCCAGTTCCACCACCATGCCGGGCTTGAGTCGCAGCAGGTCGCCGATGTCCATCCTGGACCGGCCGAGCACCGCCTGCACCTTCACCGGCACGTCGAACACCGCCTGCAGGTCTTCGGGCGCGGGCGGGGTGGAGGGACGCGGCGGCAGCGCGGTCTGGCTCGGCAGCGGGGCTTCCGGCTCTTCCGGCAGATGCGCCGGGGCCAGCTGCGAGTGGCCGGAGTTCCGGGTTTCGAGCTCGTCGCTCATCGGATACCTTTCACGAGTTCATCCACTGGCGGATGACGGAGGCGGATTCCGCCGGGTTGGAGGCGATGGTGTCGCCGATGCGCTTGATCGCCGAGAGCTTCACGCGCCCGTCGACATGCGCGAGCGCCACTTCCTGATCGAGCAGCGGAGCGCTCTCGGCGCCCTCGGCGAGCGCTTCGAGCTGGGCCAGGCTGACGCCGGCTCCGGGCTCGCGGCGGTCGTCCCCGTCACCGGCGGGCGGCGGCAGCAGCGCCGGGGCATTGGGGCGGCGCAGCATGCGGATGGCGAACAGGACGATGCCGCCCACCAGCGCGATCTTCAGCACGTCGAGGATGCGATCCACGGTCAGGCCGAAGGGCAGGCCGCCGTCGATGCCGTCCACGTCGGGCGCGGCGAAGGCCATGTTCTCCACCACCACGCTGTCGCCGCGCTCGCTGTCGAAGCCGACGGCGTTCTCGACGAGACGCTGCAGGCGCTCGATCTGCGGCTGCGGCAGGCCCTTCTCGCCGCCGTCCACCATCACCGCCACGGTCAGGCGCCTGACCTGCCCCGGCGTGCGCACGGCGACCTTCTGCATGCGGCTGTTCTGGTAGGTGACGTCTTCGGAGGTCTCGTTCTGCGCGGCGTTGCGGCTGTCGTTGCCGGCGCCGTTCTGCGCAGGCCCGGCGTTCTCGGGCAGCTGCGTCGCCACGCTCGCACCCTGGGCGCCGGGGGTCTTCTCGGTGCTCTGGTTGCTCGATTCGACGGTGACCTGATGCTGGATCACCTGCTTGTCAGGGTCGAAGGTCTCGGATTCCTCGCGCACCTGGTCGCGTTCGAGCACGGCGGCCACTTCGGCGCGGACCTTGCCGTGGCCGACGATCGGCTCCACCAGCGTCTCGATCTGGTCGCGCAGCCGCGCCTCGACGGCGGCCTGGCGGTCCTCCAGGTCGCTGGCGTCGGCGCCGCCGCCTTCCCCCGCGCGCGCCAGCAGGGCGCCGGTCTGGTCGACGATCGACACCGCTTCGGGCGAGAGATCGGGCACTGCCGAGGACACCAGGTAGCGGATCGCCTGCACCGCTTCGGCGGGCAGGCGGCCGTTGGTCTTGACGGTGACCGAGGCGCTGGCCTTGCGCGGCTCGGTCTCGAACATCGCGCGTTCGGGCATGACGACGTGGACGCGGGCGCGGCTGACGCGGTCGAGGCTCTCGATCGAGCGGACCAGTTCACCCTCGATCGCGCGCGTCTCGTTCAGCTTGGCGCGCGAGGAGGAGATGCCGAAGGGCTCCTCCTCGTCCAGCACTTCGTAGCCGATCTTGCCGCCGAGCTGCTCGGTGGCCATCGCCATGCGCAGTTCCGGCAGCTTGTCCACCGGCGCCATGATCGCCGAGCCGTCCGCCGAGAGCTGGAACGGGACGCCCTGCGCCTTCAGCTTCTCGGTGATGGTCGATGCGGCGGCGGGATCAAGGTCGGTGTAGAGGTAGCCCATGGCGCTCTGTGGCGTGCGCATCGCCATCCACCCCAGCCCGACGAGCAGCACCAGCGCGACGCCGCCCATCAGCGCGGCCCGGCGCACGCCTATCTGCCCGATGAAATTGCGCAACGCTTCCAAGTCCGGCCTTTCCGAGGTCCGCGGGCTCGCTGTTGCGGCACGCCTCGGGGGCATTATAGGATGAGACTAGGCAAGACTTGCCGGGGCTCGCAAAAATGTGGCGCAGGTCAGCGGACGAAGGCGGCCAGCAGTTTGCCGAGCAGGCCGCGGCGTGCCTTGCCGTCCGTTTCGGCTGGCGACGCTTCCGTATCCAGCAGGGGATTCCAGAGTCGATAGGCGCCGAAATCGAATTCGGTTGCCGACAGGATGTTGTCCTGCCTGAGCGAGATCAGGATGCCGAGATCGACTTCCTCGTAGAAGGTGGTGAATGTGACCTTCAGCGTGTCCTTGTCACGATAGCCGCTCATCAGCGGCATGATCGCGATATCCTGGTCCATCCCGGTGGTGGCGGAAGGTTCGCCCAGATTGATGATCTTGCCGACGTAGACCTTGCGATCCTCCATCGTCAGCATCGCGCTCCTGTCGCGCTGCAGCGACAGGCGGAACAGCAGGTTGTCGAGCGGACTGTCTTCCAGGATTTCGCCGATGACGTGGACCCGCGTGTTCCACTGGCCGAACCGCAGCCGCAGGCTGACATGGCTCCACAGCTTCACGAGATAGGCGGCGGCGAAGGTCAGGAACGAAAGCTCGAAGAACGACGCCATCCGCGTGGCCTCTTCGCTCAGCGAGGCCGGTTGGGTGGAGCTTGCCGCTCCGATCATCGTGGCCATGACCTCGGTGAGCGCGCCGGACAGCGTGAGCGGGATGGCGAACCATCCGATCGGCAGGCGGTCAGGCAGCCAGTAATGCAATCCCAGCCAGGCAAGGAAGGCCAGGAAGAAGCATTTGAGCCCAAGTTCGGCGCTCTTCAGGTAAAGATATTGCCCTTCGTAGCGGTGCAGCCTGTACGAATGGACCGGGTGTATGTGGCATGCCAGGAAACCCGTGACGAGCACGGGGAAGATCAGCAGGAAAATCATCTGTCAGCCGGTCAGGGCCGGACGATCGCGGCCGCCATCTTTCGTGCCCGGCGAAACTCTTCCGAGGATCGCACCTCTTCGGGGTCGATCTTCACGGTTCCGCGACCGACGACCTTCACCGAGGGATAGGATCCGGCGACGAGTTCGCTCAGCTTCCTGTCGCGTGCGCTGGGTGCGAGGCCGATCAGTTCCAGAATCTTCATCGCGATCTCCACAAGGCGGTCTTGCATCCCGAATCTAGTGCATTCGGGCAGGAATGCAATCAGCGTGCTGTACGGGAATGCCTCAGGGCAAGACCCCGGCCAGTTCCGCCATCACCGCCGCGCGGCGGGCACCGGCATCCACGTTCAGTCCGCCCGAACCCCATTCGATGCGGGCATCGCCTTCCGGCACGGCGGCGTCCTCGACGACGGTGATCGCGAGCGGGCGCCCGGCGCTTGCCTCGCGCGCCTCGACCAGCACGGCGAGGTCGTCGCGCATCTCGGGGTTGGTGCGCACGATCAGCACGGTGCCGTGCGCCACCTGGTCGAGCGCGCGGCCCAGCGCCTCGTCGATCGCGCGCGCGGGCTGGGCGGCGATGGCGTGGCCCGCCAGCATTTCGGCGGCGTGCAGCGCCACCGCGCCGGCCTCGCCCGCCATGGCGCGGACCGCGGTGTCGTAGCCGGCGTCCATCCGGTCCAGCGCGGCGTGGAGGGCGTCGGTGGCGGCGAGCAGTGCCTCGCCGCGTTCGGAACGGGCCTGAGTCGCACCCGCCTCGAAGCCGTCGGAGCGGGCGCGGGCGAGTTCGGCGCGGTGGTCGGCCTGCATGCGCTCGATACGGGTTTCGAGTTCCTCGATCCGATCGCGCAGGACTTCGGGCGGCACTTCCGCCACCGGGGGCGTGTCGATGGCCTCGGGCGCGTCGGCGGGCATGTCGATGGGGTGGAAGAACACCCGGTCGAAGCCGAAAGGTTGTATGCTTGCCGCGCCGTCCGTCACTTCATGTACCTTTGGATCAATAGATCATCGCATCGTCGCTCTTGGGGTCCGCCAGCATGATCTCGCCGCGTTCGCCCAGATCCTTGGCCAGGGTGACGAGGTTGCCCTGCGCCGCCTCGCACTCGCGCGCGCGGACCGGGCCCATCGCGGCCATGTCGTCGCGCATCAGCTTGGCGGCGCGTTCGGTCATGGCGCCGAAGAACAGGCGGCGCATCTCCTCCGGCGCGCCCTTGAGCGCCAGCGCCAGTTCGCGCTTGTTGCAGTTGCGCACGATGACCTGGATCGCGCTCGGCAGCAGGTTGGCCAGATCCTCGAAGGTGAACATCAGGCCGCGGATGCGCTCGGCCGCCTCGGGCGCCTTCTCGTCCAGCGCGCCGAGCATGGCTTCCTCGGTCGAGCGGTCGAGCGCGTTGAACAGCTCGGCCATCGACTCGTGCGGATCGCGCCGGGCGCTGCGCGAGAGGTTGGTCATGAATTCGCTCTTGAGCGTCTGCTCGACCTGCACGATCACGTCCTTCTGGACGGTCTCGGTCTTGAGCATGCGCATGACGACTTCCGTGCCGAAATCGCGCGGCAGCGCCGCCAGCACGCGCGCGGCGTGGTCGGGCTTGAGCTTCTGGAGGATCACCGCGACGGTCTGCGGGTGTTCGCTCTTGAGGTAGCCCGCCAGCACGCCCTCGCTGACGTTCGACAGCTTGTCCCACATCGTCCGGCCGGAAGGACCGCGAATGTCCTCCATGATCTCCTTGACCCGGTCCGGCGCGAGCACGCCTTCGAGCAGGCGCTCGGTCGTCTCGTAGGAGCCGTGCAGGGTGGTGATCGAGGAGACCTCGCCAGCGAACTGGCCGAGCAGGTATTCGACGACGACGGCGGGGACGCGGCCGAGCGAGGCGATCGAGGAGGACAGCTCCTTGATCTCGTCGTCGCTGAGCTGCTGCCAGATGGGGATGCCGTGCTCCTGACCGAGCGCCAGCAGCAGCGCGGCGGCGCGCTGGGTGCCCGAATATTTCTTGAGCTCCGGCGGTTCGCCCACCGCGGTCATCATGTTCACTGCGAGATCCCCTAAAACCTGGGCGAAATTTGCCCGACGCCATCCGATCCCGGAGAGTTCCTTCTATTTATAGGAAGGACTCCCGCGCAACCGACAGCCGAGGCACAATTGACGATAAGTCTGAACAATGGGTTGATCGGACTGTCGGTTCTTGGAGGAACCTCGGCCTACTCCTCCTATCAAAGCACCGCCGCCGCCACCGAAAGCCCGGCGGTGACCGCCGCGAAGAAGGCCTTCACCACCCCCGAGACGACGGCGCCGTGGCTGGAGGCGGTGACGAGCGGGGCGAGCAGCGCGCAAGTCGCGGCGGTCAAGCGGCTGGCCTCGATCATCGACACCACAGGGGACAGTTCGCTGGGCGACCTGCCCGATGTCCAGACCGCCTTCACGACGTACAAGGCCCTTGAAAACCTGCGGATTCTTGCCGAGGCGGCGACCTCCAAGACGATCTCCGACACCGAGCGGGCATCGCTGCAGAAGACCTTCGCGCAGGGGCTTTCGGACCTGCAGTCCTACCTCGGATCGGCCGATACCGATCTGCTGAACCTGGCTTTCGGCACCGTGACGAGCAGCGCCCGGTCGCTGGGCGTGGGGACGCGCTATGCCACGGATTCCGTCGCCGGCACCGGTGTCTCGAAGACCCGCGCGGCGGCGATCGAGGGATTGGGCGGCAATGAAATTTTCCAGCTCACGCTGACCAAAGGGGCGACCAGCGAGGTCGTCACCGTCGATCTGTCGCAGACCAGCCAGCCGCCGACGCTCGATTCGGTGGCCGCCGCGCTCAACGCCGCGATCGCCGCGCGGCCGGCGACGGATGCCTCGGGCAACCCCGTGCTCGACGATGCGGGCAATCCCGTCAGCCAGTGGAAGTCGAACTTCACGGTCGAGAAGAGCGACGGCAAGTGGGGCCTGGTGTTCAATCCGGCGGGGATCGAGAAAGTCGCGATCGACCAAGTCGATGCCGGCGATGCGCTGATGGTGGCGAGCGGGGAGACCGCCTCGATCTCGGGCGTCACCTCTCCCACTTCGGCCAACGTCTACCGCGTCGAGGATCTGGCCGGATCGCTGACCTGGGAAAAGCTGGGCAAGATCAACGCGGTCGATACCGCCGCCACCGACCGCGCCGAGGCGGCGGCGCCCAAGACGGACGACGAGGATACCGACTACACCGTCCTGTCCGCCACCGCCGCAAATGCCATCGTCACCGATGCGGACGGCTACAGCTATATCGTGGGCACCACCGCCGGCGATTTCGGCAGCGAGGTATCGGACGGCGCCAACGACCTGATGCTGACCAAGGTGGACAGCGAAGGCAACGTCGTGTGGCAGCGCGGCCTTGGCGCGGCGGGCAGCGCGTCGGGCGCGGCGGTGACGATCGCCCCCAATGGCGAGATCGTCGTCGCCGGCACCGTCAGCGGGGCCTTCAACGGCAGCGACGACAGCCAGACCGACCTTCTCGTCACCCGCTTCAATGCCAAGGGAGACGAGCTTTCCAGCACCGCGATCCGGCAGGTCGGCAACGAGACGGCCAGCGCGGTGACGGTGGGCAACGACGGTTCGATCTACGTCGCCGGTCGTTCGTCCACCGGCGGCGGCGACGCGGTGATCGTCAAGCTGAGCGCCGCCGGCAAGATGGTCGAGCGGCGCACGATCGACAGCGGCGGATCGGATTCGGTCTCGGCACTGGCGATCGACAACGAGGGCAACCTGCTGGCGCTCACCAACGAGAAGGGCGTGGCCACGTTGCGGCGGATATCCTCCGACTCGCTGAGCCAGGACCTCGGCGCGATCGCGCTGGGCACCGCATCGGCCCGGGCGATGGCGGTATCCGACACCGGCCAGATCGCCGTGGTGGGGGCCACCGGCACCGCGCTGAACGGCGCCCAGACCAATACGATGAGCGGCGGCCTCGACGCCTTCGTCACGCTGGTCGATGCGGACTTCACCGCCGCCAGCACCAGCTACATTGGCACCGACACCTCGGATCAGGCCGACAGCGTCGCCTATCTGAACGGCGTGCTCTACGTCGGCGGCCGCACGTCCGGTACACTGGGCGAGAAGAAAACCGGCAAGGTCGATGGCTTCGTCGCCCGGATCGATCCGGCGGACGGCTCGGTGCAGACGGTCTCGCAGTGGGGCCGGCTCAGCAGCACGGTGGAGCCGGTGCGCCTGGCCGCCGTCACCGGCGGCGCGACCTCGCTGGGGGCGCTGGGGCTCCATCGCGGGCTGCTGAACCAGCAGACCACCGGCGATCTGGTGGCCGAGACCAGCCTGCGGGTGGGGGACAGCTTCAAGATCAGCGTCGATGGCGAAAGCGCGCGCATCGTCACCATCGAGAAGGGCGAGACGATGGCGACACTGGCGCAGAAGATCCGCCGCATCACCGGCGCCGACGCCACCATCACCACGCCCTTCACCGAGGGTGCCTCCAGCCTCAGGATCGAGGTCAAGGCGGGGCATACGCTGGAACTGATCGCCGGGGCCGACGGCAGCGACGCGCTGGGCAAGCTGGGGCTCGATCCGGTGCGGCTGGTCCCGCCCAAGGTCACCGACAAGACCGCCGCCAAGGTCACCCCCGGCGGACGCTACAACCTGGGGCTGAGCGATGCGCTGACGCTGCTCGACGCCAAGACCGCCGCGACCGCGCTGACGCGGATCAAGTCGGCGGTATCGATGACGCAGTCGGCCTACCGCTCGCTCTACTGGGATTCGGCCAAGGCGGCGATCGTCGACGGCACCGTTTCCAGCAGCGGCGGCACGGCCTACCAGAAGGCGAAGCTCGCCAGCTACCAGGCCGCGCTGTCGCGGCTGACCGGCTCATCCTGAGAGGGCCCCGGATGTCCACGCTCCCCCCGATCTTCGACGGCATGGGCCGCGCGATGAAGGCGATGGCCGAGAACCAGCGCGTCATCGCCGAGAACATCGCCAATTCCGAAACCCCCGGCTACAAGGCCCGCACCGTCGAGGCGCCGGACTTTTCCGCGCTGGTCGATGGCCAGATGGCGGCGGGCGGGGCTCCGCGGGTTTCGCGCCCGCGGGTGGAACTGTCCAGCGGCATGACCGCGCTGGGGGCGAAGCCGCCGCAGGCCGGCGGGCGGGTCGTGCTCGACGGCAATACCAGCGAGACCAAGCCCGACGGCAACAACGTCACGCTGGAAGACCAGCTCCTCTCCCTCGGTCAGGTGCAGCAGGACTATGCGGCGATGACCAATCTCTACCGCAAGCAGATGGCGCTGATGAAGACGGCGGTGGGCAAGGGGTGATTCCTGCGCGCAGGCGCGGGCGGCAACGTTTGCGCCGCCCGCCGTTTGTACCCTGCAAGGCGCCATGAAGCGGCGCCATCGCAGGAGTGCGGCAGCGATGGACCAGACGCAGAAGGATCGAAGCCCGGGCCGGCTGCAGGTGCAGATCCTGCTTGGCTTCGGGCTCGGGCTCGCCGCCGGGCTGCTCGCCTATACGTTCGCGCGCGATGCGGCTTGGGTCGCGGCGCTGATCGACTACGTGACGATGCCGGTGGGCCAGATCTTCCTGCGGCTGCTGTTCATGCTGGTGTTGCCGCTGCTGTTCTCGGCGCTGGTGATCGGCGTCGCCGAGATGGGCGAGGTCCGCGCGCTGCGGCGGGTCGGGCTGGCCACGCTGGCCTATACGCTCGTCGTCTCGGGGATCGCCGTGGCCATCAGCCTGACGGTGGTGAACCTGGTGCGCCCCGGCGACGGCGTCGATCGCACCGCCGCGCGCGAGCTGCTGGCCAAGGGTGCGGATTCGGCGGGCAGCATCGTCCAGAGTTCAGGCAAGGCGCCGTCCGGCGTCGATGCGGTGCTGGCGCTGGTGCCCTCCAACGTCATCACCGCGATGAGCGAGAACGACATCCTGGCGGTGATGGTCTTCGCGCTGTTCTTCGGGATCGGCCTGCTGCTGGTTTCGAGCCCGCGCACGGCGACGCTCAAGGATGCGATCGAGGGCGTGTTCGAGGTGGCGATGAAGCTGATCGGCGTGGTCATCCGCCTCGCGCCGATCGCGATCTTCTGCTTCATGTTCAACCTCTCCGCCCAGTTCGGCTGGGATCTGCTGGGCAAGCTGGCGGCCTTCGTCGGCGTGGTGCTGCTGGCGCTGGGACTGCAGATGTTCGGGGTCTATCCCCTGCTGCTCGCCTTCGTCGCGCGGCGCAGCCCGGTCGCCTTCTTCCGCCAGACGCGCGAGGTCAGCGTGCTGGCCTTCTCGACCTCCAGTTCCAACGCCACCCTGCCGACGTCGCTGCGGGTGGCGCACGAGGAACTGGGCCTGCCGGACCGCATCGCCCGCTTCGTGCTGACGATCGGGGCCACCGCCAACCAGAACGGCACCGCCATGTTCGAAGGCGTGACGGTGCTGTTCCTCGCGCAGTTCTTCGGGGTGGAGCTGGACCTTGGCCAGCAGGTCTACGTGATGGTCATCTGCATCATGGCCGGGATCGGCACCGCCGGCGTCCCGGCGGGCTCGCTGCCGGTGGTGGCGCTGATCCTGGGCAGCGTGGGCGTCCCGCCGGAGGGGATCGGCCTCATCATCGGCGTCGATCGCTTCCTCGACATGTGCCGCACGACGCTCAACGTCATCGGCGACCTCGTCTGCGCGACGGTGATCTCGGCGATCAGCGGCCCGGACGCGCGGCCGGCAGCGGCCTGAACCGGATCGGCTTTCGACCGCCTCAGCTTTCGACCGGCAGCATCGTCAGCAGCAGGTCGCGCGCGGCATTGGCCTCGTGGACCTGCTCGGGACTGCCGCCGCGATCGGGGTGGACCTGTGCGATGCGGCGGCGGTGCGCTTCAAGGATCTCGCGCCGGTCGGCATCCGCCTCGACGCCCAGCAGCGCACGGGCACGGGCGGTCTCGAAAGAGGGGCCGGGGGCCTTGCGCTTTTCCCAGGGCCAGCGGCCGGTGAACTGCCGCCAGGCGAAGCAGCCGATGGCGATCAGCAGGAGCAGCTTGGTCATCGCGGTTCCCGTCAGTCTGCGTCGCTGAGTGCCAGTTGGGGCGCTCTGGGTGCCGTTAGGGGCAGGTTGAGTCCGGCCACCAATCCGCGCAGTTCCTGCCGCGCGACGAGATGGCTGGTGCCCAGATCGCCCAGATATCCCTTGTCGAGCAGGGTCAGGCCCGAGGGAAACAGCTCGCGGAAGATGACGCGCTCAGACAGCCCCGCCGCGACGCGGAAACCCGCGCGCTTCGACAGTTCCTGCAGCGCCCCGTCGATACGCCGCATGTTGCGCGCCTCGACGTGCTGGACGCGGTTTCTGACCACCACCCAGTCGAGTTCGCGGCGGCCCTCGTTGATGGTCTTGAGGCCGCGCTGCTTGCGGGCTTCCCACATGACCTCGGCGTAGAAGGAGAGGCGCTTGACCTTGAAGGTCTCGCTCTCGACCTGGCCGAGAAGGTCGAAGTCGACGAAGCTGTCGTTGAGCGGCGTCACCAGCGTATCCGCCGTGGTCGCCACGTGGCGGGCGAAGGGATCGTCGCGGCCGGGGGTGTCGAAGACGAGGAAGTCGTAGCCCTCGGCGATCTGCTCGGCGAGATCGTCGAGTTCGGCGATGTCGTCGCCGTCGTAGACCGCGAAGCGGGCGCCGGGCAGGGCGATCTCGCGCTTGCGCTCGGTCTCGATGCGGTTCTCGAGGTAGCGATAGAGCGTGCGCTGGCGGTGGTCGAGGTCGATGCAGGCGACGTTGGCGCCCTGGTAGGCGAGCGCGATGGCGACATGGACGGCGGTGGTGGACTTTCCGGTGCCGCCCTTCTCGTTGGCGAAGACGATGCGATGCGCTGTCACGTGACCGTTATCCTGTTCGCGCGGGACCGGTCGCCCGGCCCGACGTTGAAATCATTGCCCCCGCAGGCGCGCCGGGGCTAATGCCCGAAACGCACCTTTCGGTCGCGCCCATCATACCGGAGCAGCCAAGCCCAATGCAAACCGTCCACGCCCTTGATCCACTGCGCAATGCGGTTGCCGAGCTTCGCAGCCGCGGTCCGGTTGCGCTCGTCCCTACGATGGGGGCGCTGCATGACGGCCATCTGACGCTCGTTCGCGAGGCGAAAAGTCGCGGCGCGAGCATCGTCGTGTCGATCTTCGTCAATCCGCTCCAGTTCGGTGCGAACGAGGATCTCGACGCCTATCCGCGCCAGCTTGCCCGCGATTCCGCGCTGCTGGAAGCCGAAGGCGTCGACGTGCTGTGGGCGCCCACGGTGGAGGCGATGTACCCGGCGGGGTTCGCCTCGAACATTTCCGTCGCCGGGGTCAGCGAGGGGCTGTGCGGAGCCGCAAGGCCCGGCCACTTCGACGGCGTCGCCACCGTGGTGTGCAAGCTGTTCAACCAAGTCATGCCCGACATGGCCCTGTTCGGGGAGAAGGACTGGCAGCAACTGGCGGTCATCCGCCGCATGGCGCGCGACCTCGACCTCACCCGCCCCGCCGCCGACGCGATCCTGGGGGTGCCGACCGTGCGCGAGACGGACGGGCTCGCGATGTCCTCGCGCAATGCCTATCTCTCGGCCGGGGAACGTGCGGCGGCGGTGGCGCTGCCCACCGCGATGCGCAAGGCCATCGCCGCGATCGAGGGCGGAGAGCCGGTGCCCGCGACGCTGGCGACGCTGGAGGCGGATATCCTCGCCGGGGGTTTCCGCGCGATCGACTACGCGGAACTGCGCGAGGCCGGCGGTCTCGCGCCGCTGGCAGCGCGTGCCGATACGCCGATGCGGCTGATCGTCGCCGCGCGGATCGGCTCCACCCGGTTGATCGACAACATGGCCGTCGCCCCGGCCTGAGGTATCCGGATCTCGCTTGATTCTGAAATCCCACGCAAATTTGCGAGAGATTCTCACAGACATCGTCATTTGTTCGTGCCAAGCTGGCGGCCTAAGACCTTCGTTGCCCTGGGGATTGGGCAGCCCGCGCTGGCGGCGCGGCACATTATGGGAGCACATGCGATGAAATCCGCCCTTCACAAGTTCGGTGCCGGCGCGCTCGGCGCACTGGCCGTCCTTTCGGCCACTCCGGCGCTGGCCGACCAGTCCTCCGGACGCAAACTGCAGGACAAGGGCCAGCAGCAAATCCCGATCTGCACCAAGAACTTGGGCACCGTCTCGATCGTCGAGCCCGACAACCAGTGGTGGCGCGAATTCAGCCTCGGCAGCCCCGAGGCGATCCTGAAGGTCTTCGTGCAGAAGTCCGGTTGCTTCACCATGGTCAACCGTGGCCGCTCGCTCCAGAGCAGCGCCATGGAGCGCGCGCTGGCCGAGCAGGGTGAGCTGCAGAAGGGCTCGAATATCGGCAAGGGCCAGATCAAGGCGGCGGACTACTTCCTGCAGCCCGATATTGTCTCGACCAACAACAACTCGGGCGGCGGCGGCCTCGGCGGCGTGCTGGGCGGTGTCGGCGGCCTGTTCGGTCGCGGCGTGGGCGCCATCGCCGGTGGCCTCAACGTCAAGAAGGGCGAGGCGAACGTCACGCTCTCGGTCGTCAACGCACGCACCACCGTGGAAGAGGCCCTGACCGAGGGCTATGCCCGCAAGTCCGACGTGAGCTTCGGCGCGGGCGGCGGCGGTTTCTTCGGCGGCACGTTCGGCGGTGTCGGCGGCGGCGGCTACCAGAACACGCAGATCGGCCAGATCATCGTGCTCGCCTATCTCGACGCCTACACCAAGCTCGTGACCCAGCTCGGCGGCCTGCCGGTGGACGCTTCGGCGGCGGCACCCAAGGCGCGCTGAACGCCTTTTCGCGTCACGCAAAGAAAAAGGGCGGTGCCGCGAGGCACCGCCCTTTCCCATATCTGCCCGGAAGAACCGGGAAGAAGATTACTTGAGCTCGACGGTGCCGCCGGCTTCTTCGATCTTCTTCTTGATTTCTTCGGCTTCAGCCTTGGTCGCGCCTTCCTTGACGGCCTTGGGAGCGCCTTCGACGAGAGCCTTGGCTTCAGCGAGGCCCAGACCGGTGATGGCGCGGACTTCCTTGATGACGTTGATCTTCTTGCCACCGTCGCCGGTGAGGATCACGTCGAATTCGGTCTTCTCTTCAACGGCTTCGGCAGCGGCGCCACCAGCGGCCGGGGCAACTGCGACAGCAGCAGCGGCGCTGACGCCCCATGCTTCTTCGAGAGCCTTGGCGAGGTCAGCGGCTTCCAGAACGGTGAGCTGCGACAGTTCTTCAACAAGCTTGGCGATATCGGCCATGATTTTAACTCCTGATCTGTGGTCCACCGTGAGCCTCATGCCCAGCGGCGGAATAAACCGTTAGAAACGCAATGCTTTCGCTTGCGGCTCAGGCGGCGTCCTTCTCGGCGTAGGCGGCAAAGACGCGAGCCAGCTTGGCCGCCGGAGCGGTCGAGAGCTGGGCGATCTTGGTCGCCGGAGCCTGAACGAGGCCGATGAGCTTGGCGCGCAGTTCGTCGAGCGAGGGCATCGAGGCGAGAGCCTTGACACCTTCGGGGGTCAGAACCTGCGAACCCATCGCGCCGCCGACGATCTCGATCTTGTCGGTCGTCTTGGCGAATTCGACGACGGCCTTGGCGGCTGCAACGGGGTCCACCGAAGAGGAGATACCCGTGGGGCCGGTCAGGAAGTCGCCGAGACCGACGTAGTCGGTGTCCGCGATGGCAAGCTTGGCAAGACGGTTCTTCGCAACCTTGTAGGTCGCGCCCGCATCACGCATCTTTCCGCGCAGGGCGGTGGACTGGGCCACCGACATGCCGAGGTTGCGGGTGATGACCACCGCGCCGGCCTCTGCGAAAACCGCGTTGAGCGAGGCGACCGATTCGGCTTTCTGCGAACGATCCATGCCATACTCCTTCACAATGGCTACGAAAGGCGAACCCCTCGTAGCCGGCTACGTATTGTCCGGGGCGCTTGCAGCACCTCGGGCGAGTCCGTCGAAGGGGAAGGAGTTCTCGTGCATGACCTTTGGTCGAAACACGATGTTGGCACCACGCTCGAAGGAGTGGGCCGGGTGATTTCCTTGTCCCCGTCTAGGCTGCGAATTAAGAGGGGAACCCTCAGCAGCGGTCTCGGACGGATGACAGACGGGAATCACCCCATCAGTCGGAGCGGGCCAATGGCGGATCGGCCTGCGGAAGTCAAGCTTGCCGACATTGCACCTGACTGCGAGCGACGACGGCGAGGATGGTGATGAGCGCCATCGCCGGCAGCGCCCAGTGCCCGATGTGCCCCGCCGCGATCACCGCCGCCGCGAAGGCGAGCAGGCCATGGCGCCACGGTCCCGTCAGCACCAGCCGGTCGCGCACGAACCACAGCGCCACCATGTAGACCGCCAACGGCACCGCGACGGCAAGATTGCTCGCCAGCATGGGCGCATGATGACCCTGCCCTGCAGCATTGTCGATGGCGACCGCAAAGCCCGCCCCGGTCGCCGCGCCGCCCGCGTAGATCAGCGCATGGGCGTAGCTCCAGTTGAACGAGCTGGAAAAGCGCTCCTGATCGAGCGGGCCTTCCTGCGAGAAATAGAGCCACCACGTCGCAAAGGTGATCGCCAGTGCGGAAAGGGCCAGCACGATGAGTTCGGCGGGGTGCCCGCCCGGCGCATCGGCATATGTGAAGGCTGCGGCGCTGGAGAGCAGCACTTCGCCCAGCACGATGATGACGAACAGCCCATGCCGCTCGGCAACGTGGTGGTGGTGCCAGGGCGTCTTGCCGCGCGCTTCGGCGATGACGGGAACGGCCATCTCCATCAGCGCTCCCAGCACGAACAGTCCTGCCACCGCGCCGAACCCGGCCGGGCGCAGCACCAGCAGCGCGAGCGTCCAGTACAGCTGCGTCACCGCGATCCCGACCGCATAGCTCACTGCCGTCGCCCGGTGGCGCGGGTCGGAGCGCGCGGCGATCAGCCAGAATACCACCATCGCCACACGCATGACGATGTAGCCGACGATCACCAGCGTCAGGCTGCCGCCCGCGAAGACGCGCGGAACCCCGGCTGCCACGGCCAGCGCTCCGGCCATGATGACGCAAGTGATGAGACGATAGACCGGCCCGTCGCTGTCGTAGGCCGAGGCGAACCAGGTGAAGTTCATCCACGCCCACCACGTCGCGAAGAAGGCCATCGCAAAGGTCGTCAAGCCCATCGCCGCGTGGCCTGCCGCGACCGCATGGTGCAGCCCTTCGGCGGCGCTGGCCACGGCAATGACGATGACGAGGTCGAACAGCAGTTCGAGCGGCGTGGAGACGCGGTGCGGTTCATGCGGATCGCGGGCGCCGAATGGTCGCCAGCTACGGGTCTTGGTCATCTGTGCGGCGGGGCCCCTGCTGTTTGGTCGATGACCTTAGAGGCGAGACCACCGGGGCGGCAAGTCTCGCCGTGCCCCCGGGTTCAGTGCGCCTCGTAGCCCAGCAGATCGCCCGGCTGGCAGCCCAGTTCGCGGCAGATCGCCTCCAGCGTGGAGAAACGGATCGCCTTGGCCTTGCCGGTCTTGAGGATCGAGAGGTTGGCGAGGGTGATGCCGATCCGCTCAGCCAGTTCGGTCAGCGTCATGCGGCGGGCGTGGAGCAGGTCGTCGAGCTTGACCACGATGTTCGTGCCTTCCGTTTCGTCGCCCATCACACCATCCCTTCGAGGTCGGCACGCATCTGGGCGCCCTTGCGGAAGACGCGGGCGAGGATGAACAGGATCAGCATGAGCAACAGGCCGTTGCCGTCGACGCCGCCGATCACTTCCAGGTCGGTATGGCCCTGGCCCTTGGTGAGCGCGTTGATCCACGCGCCGATGCCGGACATCGGCAGGCCGACCAGCTGCACCGCGAGCGTCAGCCAGGCCATCTGCGTGAGGCGCGAGGCGTTGTCGGGCACGAAAGGATCGCCTTCGCCAACCGTATCGACGATGCGCTTGAGGAGCTGGAACAGGCGCAGCAGCAAGGCGCAGAGCAGTGCCGCCAGCAGCAGGACGCCCGCGATCGCCCAGAGGAACGGTCCGGTCGGCACGCCCGCCAGATGCTCTGCCAGCGCAGTGCTTGCGGGTCCGTGGAAGATCGCCAGCAGCGGCGCTGCCAGCAAGCTCGCGCCCATGCCGAGCGCCAGGACCGCCATGAGGAACCATAGAACGCCTTTGGCGATGGCGAGGAGCGGGTCACGGGTGATCGTGTTCATCGTCTGGTTTCCTTCCCGTCCGGATCACATGAGCGCGGGGACGACCCGCGCTCCGATGACGATCACTTGCCCGTGGGCCGATGCCTCGGCGGGGGCCGTGACGGTGGGGAGCCAGAAGCCGGCCAGGAAGACCGTGGCAAGGAGCAGCGAGAGCAGAGGTGGTGCCATCCGGTGCGTGTCAGGGCGGATCATTGTTCGTTCTCCGATATGCTTGATATCGAAATTCAATAAATCCGATTCTGCATATCGTCAATCGATAATATCGAAAAACGATATGTTGCCGATGGGCGCGCAAAAAAGGGGCGACTCCGGTCTGGAGCCGCCCCCGTTGGGGCTCGACCATGTCGCCGGGCGTGACAACCGGCGGGCCGGGCCCGTCAGGCGTCGGTAAGCTCCCGGTTGGTTGCAGGGGTGGAGGCCCCGGGAGTCTTGATCGACGGCCTGTAGGTGCGGAAGTCGAAGCGGTTTCCAGCCTTGCCCTCGGCTTCCAGGCTCTCGCGATGCTGCAACTGAAGACGCGCGCGGCGCAGGCGGCCCTTGCGCGAGGTGAACGGGTTCCCCTCGTCAGGCTCGGCGGCGGCCATCGCATCAAGCAGTTCGTAGCGCTCCTCTGCCGTCTGCGGCAACGGCGAGGCCGCAAGGATCGCCGTGGCCGAATTGCCCGCGATCACGCGATCACGCTGCACCGGAGCGGGTTCGGCAACGATGGGCTCGGCGACTGCAGGCTGCACCGCTTCGACGACTGGCGCGGGGGCGGGAACCGGTGCGAGCGCACCCATCGGCTCAAGCGGCTCGGGCACATACTCGGCCTCCTCGTAGACCGGATCGGAGCGACGGCGGCGCATCGCGGCGATGCCCACGCCCGCCACGCCAAGCGCGGCAAGAATGCCGGCGACTTGGGCCACCGGGAAGCCATCGCCGTCGGTGGTCGGCGGCGTTGGCTGGGCGGCAGGCGGCGGAATTTCAGCGCGCGCGGGAGCCGGAGCTGCAGGCAGAACGGAACCCTGAGCCAGCGTGCCATCGCCTGCAGTGCCGTTATCCCGAGCGGTCGGGACAGTTGGCTGCGCCGGCGCGGCGCGTTCGGCGCGCGGCGCGGCGGAAGCGCGGTTCGTGCTGCGCGTCTGCACCGCCGTGCTCGACGGTTCGGCTGCGGCCTCATCGGGAGCGGCGGGCGGCGGCACGTCAGGCAGAACGACAGCCTGCTGCTGCGTCGGCGTCACCGAAGTCGGTGCCGTGCCCGCCGTGGTGGCAGTGTCGGTGGGCACGTTGAGCGGCGCGGACGCTTCGGGCGGCAGCGTGACGGTGGGCTCCGTCGCCGGTGCGCTGGCTGGCGGCGTGACAGTAGTTTCCTGCGGCAGTGACAGCGAAGGCGTCGTCGCGGGAGCCTGCACTTCCTGCGCAGCGGCCGGGATTGCGGAAAGCGCGAGGACAGCGGCAATCGCGGTCAGTGCGCTGGGCGAGCGGGGGACGGAAAAGTGTATCATACCGGAAACAATGCGCGCCCTGTGCAAAAGTCCTTTCGCAAGTGCGGAATACGGGACGGTCCGATCGACCTCCTGCGACGAGTTGATGCTTTCGGTAAGAACACGGTTTTCGGCGGATTTACGCCAGATTAACGGCATTCACCCGTTCACGCCGTTTGACACCCCGCACCCCGGCTCCTATATGGCGGCATCGCTCGATCGCTTCGAGCAAGGCATGTCCATGCGCGGGGACACGCCCGGGAAGGAGGCGATCGGGATTTCATCCGACGTGGAAGGCTGCAGGCCGCATGGAGACCCGAACCCCGGGAATCCGCGTGCCAGGCGGCCTTTCTTGCGTTCCGGATGGTCTGCTTTCGGGCAGGCGACGTCACTCGCGACGACGAATTTTTACGAAGGCCGTGTCCCTTGCGACTCGGTCCTCACACGAAGAGGCAAAGACCAGCTCATGGCCACCAAGCCCATCGACACCACCCCGCTGGTGCGCACTGCGAAGAAGCGCATCCGCAAGATCTTCGGCGACATCCACGAAGTCGTCCAGATGCCCAACCTGATCGAAGTCCAGCGCGAGAGCTACGAGCAGTTCCTGCGCTCGGACCCGTCGGTCGGCTACGTCTCGGGCCTCGAGAAGACCCTGCGTTCGGTGTTCCCGATCCGCGACTTCGCGGGCACCAGCGAGCTGGACTTCGTCCACTACGAGCTGGAAGACCCCAAGTACGACGTGACCGAATGCCGCCAGCGCGGCATCACCTACGCCGCGCCGATGAAGGTCACGCTGCGCCTCATCGTGTTCGAGGTCGACGCCGAGACCGAGACCCGCTCGGTCCTCGATATCAAGGAGCAGGACGTCTACATGGGCGACATGCCCCTGATGACGGAGAACGGCACCTTCTTCATCAACGGCACCGAGCGGGTCATCGTCTCGCAGATGCACCGTTCGCCGGGCGTCCTGTTCGACCATGACCGCGGCAAGACCCACGCTTCGGGCAAGTTCCTCTTCGCCGCCCGCGTGATCCCGTACCGCGGTTCGTGGCTCGACTTCGAGTTCGACGCCAAGGACATCGTCAACGTCCGCATCGACCGCAAGCGCAAGCTGCCCGTCACCTCGCTGCTCTACGCGCTGGGTCTCGACGGCGAGCAGGTGCTGAACCACTTCTACGCCACCATGTCGTGGAAGCGTGGTTCGGGCGGCTGGCAGCTGCCCTACACCCCCGAGGCATGGCGCGGCGCGAAGCCGACCTTCGACATCGTCGATGCGAAGTCGGGCGAAGTCGTGTTCGCCGCCGACACCAAGATCTCCCCGCGCGCCGCGAACAAGGCGCTCAAGGACGGCCTGCAGGAACTGCTGCTGCCGACCGAGGAAATCTTCGGCCGCTATTCCGCCAAGGACCTGATCGACGAGTCGACCGGCCGCATCTACATCGAAGCCGGTGACGAAGTGACGCCGGAAAACCTCGACGCGCTCGACGCGGCGGGCTTCGACCAGATCGACCTGCTCGACATCGACGAAGTCAACACCGGTCCCTGGATCCGCAACACGATGAAGGCCGACAAGGCCGAGAATCGCGATATGGGTCTGGAAGCGATCTACAAGGTCATGCGTCCGGGCGAGCCGCCGACGAAGGAAACCGCCGAAGCCCTGTTCGATGGCCTGTTCTTCGACGCCGACCGCTACGACCTCTCGGCCGTTGGCCGCGTGAAGATGAACATGCGCCTCGGCCTCGATGCCGAGGACACCGTCACCACCCTGCGCGTCGAGGACATCCTCGCCGTGGTGAAGGAACTTGTCGGCCTGAAGGACGGCAAGGGCGAGATCGACGACATCGACAACCTCGGCAACCGCCGCGTGCGTTCGGTGGGCGAGCTGCTGGAAAACCAGTACCGCGTCGGCCTGCTGCGCATGGAGCGCGCCGTGAAGGAGCGCATGTCGTCGGTGGACGTGTCGACGGTCATGCCGAACGACCTTATCAACGCCAAGCCCGCCGTGGCCGCGGTGCGTGAGTTCTTCGGTTCCTCGCAGCTTTCGCAGTTCATGGACCAGACCAACCCGCTTTCGGAAGTCACCCACAAGCGCCGTGTTTCGGCCTTGGGCCCGGGCGGTCTGACCCGTGAGCGCGCCGGCTTCGAAGTCCGCGACGTTCACCCGACCCACTACGGCCGCATCTGCCCGATCGAAACGCCGGAAGGCCCGAACATCGGTCTGATCAACTCGCTGTCGACCTTCGCGCGCGTCAACAAGTACGGCTTCATCGAAACCCCGTACCGCAAGGTGCTCGAGGGCAAGGTGACCAAGGACGTCGTCTACCTCTCGGCGATGGAAGAGCAGAAGCACACCGTCGCGCAGGCTTCGGCCGAACTGACCGGTGACGGCTCGTTCGTCGAGGAACTCGTCTCGGCTCGCCAGAACGGCGAATTCGTGATGAGCCCGCGCGACCAGATCACGCTGATGGACGTTTCGCCCAAGCAGCTCGTCTCGGTCGCCGCCTCGCTCATTCCGTTCCTGGAAAACGACGACGCCAACCGCGCTCTCATGGGCTCGAACATGCAGCGTCAGGCCGTGCCGCTCGTCAAGGCCGATGCGCCTTACGTCGGCACCGGCATGGAAGAGACCGTCGCTCGTGACTCGGGCGCCGCGATCTCGGCCCTGCGTGCGGGCATCGTCGACCAGGTCGATGCGACCCGTATCGTCATCCGCGCCTCGGGCGACATCGAAGCCGGCAAGTCGGGCGTCGACATCTACCGCCTGCAGAAGTTCGAGCGTTCGAACCAGTCGACCTGCATCAACCAGCGCCCGCTGGTGAAGGTGGGCGAGCTGGTCGAGACCGGCACGATCATCGCCGACGGCCCGTCGACCGAGTTCGGCGAGCTGGCGCTGGGCCGCAACGTGCTCGTCGCGTTCATGCCCTGGAACGGCTACAACTACGAGGACTCCATCCTCATCTCCGAGCGCATCGTGAAGGACGACGTGTTCACGTCGATCCACATCGACGAGTTCGAGGTGATGGCCCGCGACACCAAGCTCGGGCCGGAGGACATCACCCGCGACATCCCGAACGTCGGCGAGGAAGCCCTGCGCAACCTCGACGAAGCGGGCATCGTCTACGTGGGCGCCGAGGTTCACCCGGGTGATATCCTCGTCGGCAAGATCACCCCGAAGGGCGAAAGCCCGATGACGCCGGAAGAAAAGCTCCTGCGCGCCATCTTCGGTGAAAAGGCTTCGGACGTCCGCGACACCTCGCTGCGTCTGCCGCCGGGCGTTTCGGGCACCATCGTCGACGTGCGCGTCTTCAACCGCCACGGCATCGAGGTAGACGACCGTACCCGCGCGATCCAGAACGAGGAAATCGAACGCCTCGCCAAGGACCGGGAGGACGAGCGTGCGATCCTCAACCGCGCCACTTACAACCGCCTGAAGGACATGCTCCTCGGCCAGGTCGCCACTTCGGCGCCCAAGGGCCTCAAGAAGGGCGTGGACATCACCGACGAGGTGCTGGCCGAAGTCGAGCGTCACGAGTGGTGGAAGTTCGGCGTTGCCGACGACCACGTCCAGTCGCAGCTCGAAGCGGTCAAGACCCAGTACGACCTCACCGTCAAGGCGATCCAGGAGAAGTTCGAGGACCGCAAGGAAAAGCTGGAGCGCGGCGACGAGCTGGCTCCGGGCGTCCTGAAGATGGTCAAGGTCTTCGTCGCGGTGAAGCGCAAGCTGCAGCCGGGCGACAAGATGGCCGGCCGTCACGGCAACAAGGGTATCATCAGCCGCATCCTGCCGCTGGAAGACATGCCCTTCCTGGAAGACGGCACCCCCGTCGACTTCGTCATGAACCCGCTCGGCGTGCCTTCGCGCATGAACGTGGGCCAGATCTTCGAGACGCACCTTGGCTGGGCCGCCCGCGGTCTGGGCAAGCGCATCGGCGATGCTCTGGACGCATGGCGCGTGGCCAACCCCAACCCGGTCGCAGGGCAGCCGCCCGAGGCCGTTCGTGAACTGCTGACCGAAATCTACGGCGACAACTACGCCGAAGACATCGCGACGCGCACGGACGACCAGATCGTCGAGTTCGCCGACTCCGTCCGCAAGGGCGTGCCGATGGGCTCGCCGGTGTTCGACGGCGCGGTCGAGAAGGACGTCACCGACATGCTCCGCCTCGCAGGGCTGGACGAGTCGGGCCAGGTGGACCTGTTCGACGGCCGCACCGGCGACCGGTTCGACCGCAAGGTGACCGTGGGCATGAAGTACGTGCTCAAGCTGCACCACCTTGTCGACGACAAGATCCACGCCCGTTCGATCGGTCCGTACTCGCTCGTCACCCAGCAGCCGCTGGGCGGTAAGGCGCAGTTCGGTGGCCAGCGCTTCGGTGAGATGGAGGTCTGGGCTCTCCAGGCCTACGGCGCCGCATATACCCTGCAGGAAATGCTGACGGTGAAGTCGGACGACGTTGTCGGCCGTACCAAGGTCTACGAAGCGATCGTCAAGGGCGACGACACCTTCGAGGCCGGCATTCCCGAGAGCTTCAACGTTCTCGTCAAGGAAATGCGCTCGCTGGGTCTCAACGTCGAGCTGACCAGCCACGACGATGCCGAAGACGACGACGGCGTCGCCCTGGCGGCGGAGTAAGGGATGCAAGGGCGGGGCTTCGGCCTCGCCCCTACTCTCCCCCGCCCAGACAAGATTTCACCCTCTAGAGGGATAAAACTATGAACGACCTGACCAAGTTCACGAACCAGATGGCGAAGCCCGAGACGTTCGACCAGATCCAGATCGGTCTGGCGAGCCCCGAGCGCATCCGCTCCTGGTCCTTCGGCGAGATCAAGAAGCCGGAAACCATCAATTACCGCACGTTCAAGCCCGAGCGTGACGGCCTGTTCTGCGCCCGCATCTTCGGTCCCGTGAAGGACTACGAGTGCCTGTGCGGCAAGTACAAGCGCATGAAGTACAAGGGCGTCGTCTGCGAAAAGTGCGGCGTCGAAGTCACCGTCACCAAGGTGCGCCGCGAGCGCATGGGCCACATCGAGCTGGCCGCCCCGGTCGCGCACATCTGGTTCCTCAAGTCGCTGCCTTCGCGCATCGGCCTGCTGCTCGACATGCAGCTCAAGCTGCTTGAGCGCGTCCTCTACTTCGAGAGCTATATCGTCATCGAGCCGGGCCTGACCCCGCTCGAGAAGTACCAGCTGCTGACCGAAGACGAGATGCTCGACGCGCAGGACGAGTATGGCGAAGACGCCTTCTCCGCCGGCATCGGCGCCGAGGCCGTCAAGCACATGCTGATGAACCTCGACCTCGAGCAGGAGCGCGCGGATCTGCTGCAGGAACTTGAGACGACCAAGTCGGAACTCAAGCCCAAGAAGATCATCAAGCGCCTCAAGGTCGTGGAATCGTTCATCGATTCGGGCAACCGCCCCGAGTGGATGATCCTCGACGTCGTGCCGGTCATCCCGCCCGAACTGCGCCCGCTGGTGCCGCTGGACGGTGGCCGCTTCGCGACTTCGGATCTCAACGACCTGTATCGCCGCGTCATCAACCGCAACAACCGCCTGAAGCGCCTGATCGAACTGCGCGCGCCGGACATCATCGTGCGCAACGAAAAGCGCATGCTGCAGGAAGCGGTCGACGCCCTGTTCGACAACGGCCGCCGTGGCCGCGTCATCACCGGCGCCAACAAGCGTCCGCTGAAGTCGCTGTCCGACATGCTCAAGGGCAAGCAGGGCCGCTTCCGTCAGAACCTGCTCGGCAAGCGCGTGGACTACTCGGGCCGTTCGGTCATCGTGACCGGGCCGGAACTCAAGCTGCACCAGTGCGGCCTGCCCAAGAAGATGGCGCTCGAACTGTTCAAGCCGTTCATCTACGCCCGTCTGGACGCCAAGGGTCTGTCGATGACCCTGAAGCAGGCCAAGAAGTGGGTCGAGAAGGAGCGCAAGGAAGTCTGGGACATCCTCGACGAAGTGATTCGCGAGCACCCGGTCATGCTGAACCGCGCGCCGACACTGCACCGTCTGGGCATCCAGGCGTTCGAGCCGGTCCTGATCGAAGGCAAGGCGATCCAGCTGCACCCGCTCGTCTGCTCGGCCTTCAACGCCGACTTCGACGGTGACCAGATGGCCGTCCACGTGCCGCTCTCGCTGGAAGCCCAGCTCGAAGCGCGCGTGCTGATGATGTCGACCAACAACATCCTCTCGCCCGCCAACGGCAAGCCGATCATCGTGCCTTCGCAGGACATGATCCTCGGCCTGTACTACCTGTCGCTCGACCGCGACGGCGAGCAGGGCGAAGGCATGAAGTTCGCCGACATGGCGGAAGTCCATCAGGCGCTGCACGTCGGTGCCGTGACCCTGCACTCGAAGATCGAGGCCCGCGTGCCGCAGACCGACGAAAACGGTCAGCAGTACATGAAGCGCTTCCAGACCACGCCGGGCCGCATGCTGCTGGGTGAATGCCTGCCGAAGTCGCACACGGTGCCCTTCGACGTCGTCAACCGCCTTCTCACCAAGAAGGAAATCGGGGACGTCATCGATCAGGTCTACCGTCACACCGGCCAGAAGGACACGGTGCTGTTTGCCGACGCGATCATGTCGCTCGGCTTCCGCAACGCGTTCAAGGCGGGCATCTCCTTCGGCAAGGATGACATGATCATCCCGGACTCGAAGGTGGCGCTGGTGGCCGAGACCAAGGAACTGGTTGCCGACTACGAGCAGCAGTACCAGGACGGTCTGATCACCCAGCAGGAGAAGTACAACAAGGTGATCGACGCCTGGAGCCGCTGCGGCGATCAGGTTGCGAACGCCATGATGGACGAGATCAAGGCCCAGCCAATCGACCCAGAAACCGGCCGCATGGCACAGATCAACTCGATCTACATGATGAGCCACTCGGGTGCGCGTGGTAGCCCGGCGCAGATGAAGCAGCTTGCCGGTATGCGCGGCCTCATGGCCAAGCCGTCGGGCGAGATCATCGAAACGCCGATCATCTCGAACTTCAAGGAAGGTCTGACCGTTCTTGAATACTTCAACTCGACCCACGGCGCTCGTAAGGGCCTCGCGGATACGGCGCTCAAGACGGCGAACTCGGGTTACCTGACCCGCCGTCTGGTCGACGTTTCGCAGGACTGCGTCGTCGTCGTCGATGACTGCGGCACCGAGCGCGCGCTGGAAATGCGTTCGATCGTGCAGGGCGGTTCGGTGATCGCCTCGCTTGCCGAGCGTATCCTGGGCCGTACCCTGGCCGAGGACATCGTCGACAAGGAAGGCAATGTCATCGCGACCAAGGGCCAGCTCCTCGACGAAGCCGCCGTGGCTGCGATCGAAGTGACCGGCCTGCAGTCGGCGCGCATCCGCTCGCCGCTGATCTGTGAAGCGACCCAGGGCGTCTGCGGCACCTGCTACGGCCGTGACCTCGCTCGCGGTACGCCGGTGAACATCGGTGAAGCCGTCGGCGTCATCGCGGCGCAGTCGATCGGTGAGCCGGGCACGCAGCTGACCATGCGTACCTTCCACATCGGCGGTGCGGCACAGCTGAACGAAACCTCGCACCTCGAAGCGATCAGCGCGGGCCATGTCGAATATCGCGACATCCCGACGATCGTGGACAAGCGCGGCCGCATGCTGTCGCTGGCCCGTAACGGCGAGATCGTGCTGTTCGACACCGAAGGCCGTGAACGCGCACTGCACCGCGTGCCTTACGGTACGGTGCTGCTGCACAAGAACGGCGCCAAGGTCGAGCAGGGCGAACGCCTGGCCGAGTGGGATCCGTTCACCCTGCCGATCATCACCGAGACGTCGGGTATCATCAAGTATCAGGACCTGATCGACACCCGCACGCTGACCGAGCACGTCGATGACGCCACCGGCATGACCAGCCGCGTCGTCACCGAGGACCGTTCGACGGCCCGCGCCAAGAAGAAGGAAGATCTGCGTCCCCGCATCACCCTTCTCGACGACGCGAGCGGCGAATCGGCCCGCTACATGATGGCGCCGGGCACCACGCTCTCGGTCGAGGACGGCCAGACGGTCGAAGCGGGCGACATCATCGCCCGTGCCAGCCGCGAAGCCGCCAAGACCCGCGACATCACCGGTGGTCTGCCGCGCGTCGCCGAACTGTTCGAGGCCCGCAAGCCGAAGGACAACGCGGTCATCGCCAAGGTCTCGGGCCGCATCGAGTTCGTCCGCGACTACAAGGCCAAGCGCAAGATCGCGATCATCCCGGAAGAGGGTGAACCGGTGGAGTACCTGATCCCGAAGTCGAAGGTCGTCGACGTTCAGGAAGGCGACTGGGTCAAGAAGGGCGACAACCTGGTTTCGGGCTCGCCCGATCCGCACGACATCCTGGAAGTCCTCGGCGTGGAAGCGCTGGCGGAATACCTGGTTGCGGAAATCCAGGAAGTCTACCGCTTGCAGGGCGTGAAGATCAACGACAAGCACATCGAGGTGATCGTTCGCCAGATGCTGCAGAAGGTCGAGATCACCGACGGCGGCGACACCACGCTGCTGGCGGCCGAGCAGGTCGACTACGAGGAAATGGCCGAGATCAACAGCAAGCTTCCCGAGGGCAAGCGCCCTGCAGTGGGCAAGCCGGTGCTGCTGGGCATCACCAAGGCCTCGCTGCAGACCCGCTCGTTCATCTCGGCGGCGTCGTTCCAGGAAACCACCCGCGTGCTCACGCAGGCGGCGGTCGAGGGCAAGAAGGACTCGCTGATCGGTCTCAAGGAGAACGTCATCGTCGGTCGTCTGATCCCGGCCGGTACGGGTGCGGGCATGAACCGCGTTCGCGTGGCGGCTTCCAGCCGTGACGCGGCGCTCCGCGCGGCCACCCGCCGCGTGCAGGAAGCCATGATCCTCGCCAACACCGCCGAGGAAGAGCACAAGGCCGAACTGCTGCGCAACGCGGCGGACGACCTGGGCGACAGCCCGCTCGCGGCAGTCGAGGGCGAAACCCATGGCACCGACGCCGATGCCGGCGATTACCTGATCAAGGGCGACGATCAGGACAACGGGGCCGAATAAGCCTCCAAGTCTGATGGCCAACGAGAGGCCCCGCTGGAGCGATCCGGCGGGGCTTTTCTTTTGGGCTTGTTCACAATGATGAGGCAGGTCGAAGTCTCAGTATCGCTGCCAGTATGGAGTACAAATTCTGTTACTTCCGCGCGAGTAGCCTCAATTCTGTTTCCTCCTGCATGATATCGCTGCAGAAATAGCCGCAAGACAGTTGTTTCGAGCATGGGGAGGATTCTGCGTGACCTTGAAATTGAACAGCTTGAACAAGGATGATCTCGCCGCTTTCGAGGGCAAGGGGGCGGCAGACTTCTGCAATACCGGGCTCACCACGGCGGATCAGAACCACTGCGCGCATTTCGTTTGCCACGCGCTCGGCTTCGACAAGGCTACCCCGCTGTGCGGCGACATGAAATGGGCGACGCGCAAGACCGGCGTGACTATGCGTGTCGATGGACTGTTCAATTATTGCACGGTTACCGGCGTGTTCGACGATCCCAAGACGGTTCCGACCGACATGGTTGGCAAGACCGCGTTCCTCGTCGTGGCGACGCTGTCTTCCAACATGTCCGAAACCGGCGGCACGCTATTCCTGGGGAGTAGCCCGAAGAAGCACGTCGGCATCTACGTCGATGGCTCGGTATGGAATTTCTCGAACGGCAGGCACAAGGTGGTGAAGGACACCGTCGAAAAGTTCTTCTCCAAGATGACCAGCAACTATGGCAAGAGCACGAAGTTCTACTACGCCTATCGCCAGGACATCTGATGCGGCCCGGCCTCCCCTTTGCTGTCCTGATTGCCGCCGTCGCAGCCGCAACGGCCGCCTGTGCGCATGGCCGTCCGGCCGAATCCGCGGGTGCCGTACCCGATATCGATCCCGGGCAGACGGCCTCGCTGCTTTCGGCCGTGCTCGATTCGCAGGAGGGGCATGCCGGCGTTTCGGCCGAGGGCCCTTGCCCGAAAGCCGGTCCGGCGAGCACGGTCCGCGATGATCTCGTTTATTTCCTGGGCGAACTGCGCGACCATTCGCGTATCACCTCGCAATGCCAGGTGCGCGGGGGCGAGCGTGAATGCGATCTCGTGCTGGGACGCGCGGTGCCCAAGTCGGAAGAAGTCTGGACGCGGACGTATACCATCCGGCAGGATGTCGCGAGCGGACGCGTGCTGGCGCCGATCGCCTGCTATTCGATTCCCTGAGGGGCTCGCGTCACTCCGCCGCGACGGCCGCCGCCGCTTCGTTGGCCGCCTCGATCTCCGCTGCCTTGGCTTCCACCAGGCTGACGATGTGGTCGAGCATGGATTCGCTCTGGACGGTGTGGTCGGTCACGCCCGAGAGGTAGACCATGTGCTTGCCGTTGCCACCGCCCGTCAGGCCGATGTCGGTTTCGCGCGCTTCGCCGGGGCCATTGACCACGCAGCCCAGCACCGAGAGCGACAGCGGCGTCTTGATGTGCTGCAGGCGCTCTTCCAGCGCCTCCACGGTGCGGATCACGTCGAAGCCCTGACGCGCGCAACTGGGGCACGAGACGACGCGCACGCCGCGCGTACGCAGACCCAGGGCCTTGAGCATTTCGAAGCCGACGCGCACTTCTTCCTCGGGTTCGGCCGAGAGCGAGACGCGCAGGGTGTCGCCGATGCCGGACCACAACAGCATGCCCATGCCGATCGAGGACTTGACGGTGCCGCCGATGAGGCCGCCTGCCTCGGTGATGCCGAGGTGCAGCGGGCAGTCCACCGCGTCCGCCAGGCCCTGGTAGGCGGCGACGGCAAGGAACACGTCACTGGCCTTCACCGCCACCTTGTATTCGTGGAAGTCGTGGTCCTGCAGCAGCTTGATATGATCGAGAGCCGATTCGACCAGCGCCTCGGGGCAGGGCTCGCCGTACTTTTCCAGCAAGTGCCGCTCGAGGCTGCCGGCGTTGACGCCGATGCGGATCGCGCAGCCGTTGGCCTTGGCGGCGCGCACCACTTCGGCGACGCGGTCGGCCGAGCCGATGTTGCCCGGGTTGATGCGCAGGCAGGCCGCGCCCGCATCCGCAGCTTCGAGGGCGCGCTTGTAGTGGAAATGGATGTCCGCGATCAGTGGCACGCGCGAGCCGCGCACGATCTCGCGGAAGGCCGCGGTGCTCTCGACATCGGGGCAGGAGACGCGGATGAGGTCGGCCCCGGCATCCTCGCAGCGGCGGATCTGCTCGATCGTCGCCTTGGCGTCGGAGGTCAGGGTGTTGGTCATGGTCTGGACCGTGATCGGCGCATCGCCGCCGACGGGGACACTGCCGACCATGATCTGGCGGCTCTTGCGGCGCTCGATATCGCGCCAGGGACGTACGGAGGACATGGCCCCTCTATAGGCGCTCTGCCCCGCGGATTGAAGACGGTTTGCGAAGGGCCGCTGGCGACTTCGTCCGATTTCGGGCATTTAGCCGGGCATGACCGTCCATGCCGCTGCCGCTTCGCTTGCCGACGACGAGAATTGCGAACTCCCGCTGCTGTTCGCCCGCGTGCTCGACGGGCGGGGTGGAGCGCGGATCGTGAACTGGAAGGAGGCGCAGCGCTGGCGTCCGGATGCTGAGGGAGAAGTGCTGTGGGTCCACCTGCTGCGCACGCATCCCGGCGTGCAGGACTGGCTGGAGGCGCACTGCGCGCTGCCCGAGCCGACCGCCGAACTGCTCACCAGCGATGCCAACCGGCCCCGTGCCTTTCGCGAGGGGCAGACGCTGGTGGCGACGCTGCGGGGCATCAACTTCAACCCCGGCGCGGCGCCGGAGGACATGCTCTCGCTGCAATTGTGGAGTGACGGGCGGCGAGTCGTCACGCTGCGGCGGGCGCCGTTGCAGACCCCGCGTCTGGTCGCCGACGACCTCGACGCCGGAGAAGGTCCGGAGGATGCCGGTGCGCTCATCACCGCGCTTACGGAGCACCTGATCGACCGCATGAGCCACGCCATCGTCGACATGAACGCGATGATCGACGAACTCGAGGACGAGACGGCGGATACCTATTCCGACCGGACGCTGGACAAGATCGCGGCGATCCGGCGCCAGAGCCTTGCCCTCAAGCGCCACATGTCGCCGCAGCACGAGGCGCTGACGGCAATCGCCAACAGTGCGCCGGGCTGGTTCGAGGATCATGACCGGCGCGAAATCGCCGAATCGATCGCCCGCCTGCGCCGGTATCTCGACGACCTCGACATCAGCAAGGAATCGGCGCTGGTGCTGCAGGACGACATCCGCGCCCGCGCCGCCGCCAATTCCCAGCGTACGCAATACGTGCTGGCGGTGGTGGCGGGGGTGTTCCTGCCGCTGACCTTCATCACCGGGCTATTGGGCATCAACGTAGGCGACATTCCGCTGGCGCACGAGGGCTCGCACGGGTTCTGGATCATCACCGGCCTGTGCGGCGCGATCCTAGGGGTGGAGATCGCGCTGCTGCGGCGGTTGAGGTGGTTTTAGGGAAGCCTCAGAGTATCCGGCTTGCGGCGAGCACGGCTCCATTGGCGTCGAATTGCTGCTGGTAGATGCCCCATACCCCGGCCTTGCGGACGCCGATGACCGTGCTTGACCGCCCGCCTTGCGTATCCGGGTAGTTGGCGCGGCCATAGACCAGAAGCGGTCCGGGGTCGCCGTGGAAGCCCGCATTGTTCACCATTCGTACGTTGAGGCGTGCTCCGCCCTCGCCGGGAGCGGGGCGCAAATGGGCACAGCGCACCTGCGTCCGCGCGGCATTCGCCTTCATGAGAAAGCTGCACCCGTTCAACATGCCGGTGACCATCAGGTCTGGGCCATTCTGGTCGAGCACGTAGCCATCCAGAGCGACGACGTTGTATGGCGCATTCCCCGGCACCATGTAGATGCTATGGGCGTCGAATTCGAAGTTTCCCGGATAGATGTGCTCGTCGTGCGTGATCTGGAAGATTTCCGTCCCCGAAGTGACGTCGGACGAGATGTAATACGTGACGACTTGCGATGGCGGGCCCGGCCGCCCCGCGATCTTGATTTGATAAGCCTGAAGAAATTCGACCGTCGTGGGGCCACGCAGGAAGCCAAGGGCCTGATCCGGAGTCATGATATTCTCCCCCGCCGCAGTATTGCGTCATCCCCCTGCAAGCGGCGATCGTCCAGACGAGGATTCCATACTTTCCCGGGACTGGATCATATGCGGCCACCGTGGTCAACGATGCGATCGTTTGTCAGGTGCTCCGGTCGGCCTGCGCGGCGAGCCGGGCGAACAGGAATTCCTCGTCGCGGTGCTCGCCGACCATGAAGTGGATGTCGGCGACTTTCTCGAACCCGTAGCGCGCGTAGAATTTCTGCGCGCCGGGGTTGTCGGAATAGACCGAGAGCTGCATTTCATCGGCGCCGAAGGCCGCGCCCTCGGCTAGCGCCCAGTCCATCAGTATGGCGCCGATGCCCTGGCCGGTGGCGGCAGGGTCGGTGTAGAGCTGCTTGAGTTCCACCACCGTTTCTCCGCGCGCGTGCTCGGGCCAGCCGCAGGCCATGACCAGCTTGCAGAAGCCGAGCAGGTGCCCGTCCCGCTCCGCCAGCATCACCCGCATCGCCGGGTCGGCGATCTCCTTGCCGACCTTGCCCTCGCTGTGCGAGCCGGCGAGGAAGTTGGCGAGGTTCTCCGCCGTATAGAGGTGTCCGAACTTGGCGACGAAACTGTCGGTGCCGAGCCGCGCCAGGGCGGGGGCATCGGCGGTGGTGGCGGGGCGCAGGTCCATCACAGTTCCTTGGTCATGCAGATCGAGAAATCGTCGGAGACATAATCGCCGAATGGCGGGCACTCGACGAAGCCATTGGCGCGGTAGAGCCCGTGGGCGGGGTGGAACGGCTCGGGCCGCCCGGTCTCTAGGCTGACGCGGGCGTAGCCGCGCGCGCGGGCCTCCTCCAGCAGGTGGGCGAGCAGCGCCTTCCCGACGCCTTTGCCGCGATAGTCGGGGGCGGCGCGCATCGACTTGAGTTCGCCGTGGCCCTCGGCCAGGTGCTTGATCGCGCCGCAGCCGGCCAGCGTCTCCCCGTCCCAGGCGGAGAAGAAGGCGACGTCCGACTGGCGCAGGCGCGCTGCGGGCATGGCGTGGACGCTTTCGGGCGGCGACCAGCGGTGCATCTCGTCGAGGTGGAACTGGAGCAGGGCCAGCACCGCCTCGCCGGTGAGGTCATCGGGTACGATGCGCAGGTTCATGGTCTCGTCCGCCGAAGGGTCAGGAATGCTTGTCCGCCTTGCGGCGTCCCATCCGCATGCCCGCTTCCAGCCGCGCCCGCAACTGGGTGTAGTAGTCCGAGAGGAAGCGTCGTTCCGAACCCCAACCGTCGTTGCGGCCGATCTTGGTGGAGATCGTCTGGTAGACCGTTTCCAGCGAATCGGCGCGATCCTCGCGCAGGACGCGTTCGAGCGCCTGCAGTTCGAACTCGCCGTAGACGGCCAGTTCGGCATCGTCGAAGTGGAACTGGAAGCGTTCGGCATCGGTGCTTGGCCCGGCGGTGGACATCGCCGCTTCCAGCTTCTGCTTCGGGCGTTCGAGCACCCAGCTTCCGGCGATCACGTCGCCGGCGCGCAAGCCGTCGCGGTTGAACAGCGGGAACAGCAGGAAGATCGCCAGCCACGCCGCCGCCGCCAGCCAGGCCATGCCGCTGTCGATGCCGGCCATGGCGATCAGCGGGATCGGCAGGAACATTTCTATGTCGCGCAGCAGGTTGCGGGCGATCACCATCTCGGCGGTGAGCCTGCCCCCGTCGCGCGCGGCGATGCGAATGCCGGTCAGCCGCTTGCCGGGGGTGGCGCCGCGCGGACCCAACTCGAAGAACAGGAAATAGGCGTTGCGGAAAAGGAACATCGCGATGATCCACACGATGAACAGGAACTGCAGCGCCTGCGCGGCCACACCCCGACCTTCGGCGGCACGGGCGAACTGCACGGTGCCGCCTGCGATCTGTACCAGCGCGATCGTGGTGCCCACCATCAGCAAAACGATGATGACGAGGTCGAGGATCAGCGCGCCGACCCGCGCCCCGCGCCCGGCCACCGTGACGGGAAGCGATATCCCCTCGGGCGTGACCAGCACGCGTTGCTTGCCCGAACGGTCGAGCGGGCGACGGGGCGCGCGGCTCATCGTCCGGCTTTCCCGCGATAGGCGAAGAAGTAGGCGCTCCACGCCAGCAGCATGAACCCGCCGACCGCGAAACGTCCCGGCGTATGATCGACCAGCTGGCGCGCGAAGCCTTCCAGCAGCGCGGCGACCACCAGCATCAGCACTACCCCGGTCATCACCAGCGCGGCCCGCCGTCCTGCCTCGGCGGTCGCCTGCAGTACCGGGCGATTGCCGGGAAACGCGATGGCGCGCCCGATGTGCAGGCCCGCAGCCCCCGCCAGCAGGATCGCGAACAGTTCGGTGGTGCCGTGGATGCTGATCCATCCGGCGAAGTCCACCAGCAGCCCGGCCTTCCAGTAGACCCAGCCCATCGCCCCCAGCCCGGCCAGGTTGTGGACCAGCAGCAGCAGCGAGGGGATGCCCAGCGCAAAGCCCAGCGCGAAGGCGAGGATCGAGACTTGCGCATTGTTGCTGAACAGCTGCGCGGCGAAAATGCTCAGACCGTCCTTGTCGGCATGGCCGAACAGGGTGCCGCGCAGCACCGCCGCGCTGGCGCCGGGGGCTCGCTCGCCCGCCATCTCGCGGCCCATCAGTGCGAAGTACCATTCGGGATCGTGCGAAACCAGCAGCCAGCCGACCACGGTGCCCGCGACCATCACCGTCAGCGCGATCGCGATCTCGAAGCCGATCGCGCGCACCGCCCGGCTCCAGCCGCCGCCGAGGAACCCGCGCAGCCACTCGAACAGCGAGGAGCGCGGGCCGTAGACCACATACCAGGCGCGCTGCACCAGCGTTTCCAGATAGCCCAGCGTCGCCGCATCCAGCGACGTTTCGCGCGCGATGGAAAGGCTGGAGGCGACAGTGCGATAGAGCCCGGGCAGGGCGAGCAGGTCTTCGTCGGAGATCCCCCGCAAGCGCCCCTTCTCCATGCGCACGACGATGTGCTCCAGCCGCTGCCAGTCGCTTTCGCGCTCCAGCCGGAAGCGGTCGGAGCGCAAGGCGGCGCTCTCGATGGCGGCATTCGATATGGCGTTCATCCGATCGCTCCCGAACGCTTTATGGCAAGGTAGGCGTCGATCAGCCGCGTGCCGACCTGTCGCCACGGGGCCTCGATCACATCGACGCCGATCTGCCGCAGGCGCCGGGTGACGAGCGCGCGCTGCCGCAGCAGGCCATCGGCGGCTACTGCCATCGACAGTACTTCCATGTCGCCTGGCTCGGCGGTGGAGAGTTCTTCCAGTTCCTCGTCCACCATCGTCACGAACAGCACGACGTGGCGCGAGACCAGGCGGCCGATGCTCTCGATCATCAGTTCGGCGCTGGTCGGATCGGAGAAGTCCGAGAACACCACGATCAGCGAGCGGCGCTGCAGCCGCCCGGCCAGCGTGGCGAGCGCGAGCGTGAAGTTGGGCTCTTCCGAGCGGTACTCCAGCCCCGCCGCACCACGTTGCAGGCGGTGGAACTCGCTGCTGGCGGTGACGAAGGGCGTCGCCACCTCGGGCCTTTGCGCAAAGCCGAACAGCGAAACACGGTCGCCGCCCTTGAGCGCCACGAAGGCGGTCGCCAGCGCCGCCGACACGGCGCGGTCGAGGCGCGGCATCCCGGCGATCGGCTCGCACATCGCCTGCCCGCAGTCGAAGGCGAAGACGATCTGGTTGTTGCGCTCGACCTCGTATTCCTTGGCGTAGAGGTGGACGTGGCGGGCCGAGCTTTTCCAGTCGATCCGGCGGCGGTCCATGCCCGGCTGGTATTCGGCCAGCGCCTCGAACTGCGTGCCTTCGCCCCGGATGCGGCGGGCGAGCAGGCCGTACTGCGAATCCTTGAGGAAGGCCTGCAGCGTGGGCGAGCGCACTGCCGCGATGTTCGGCCAGACGCGCACTTCCTCGTCGAGCGTGCCCGAAAGCTGCCGCGCGCCGAGCCCCAGCGGCCCGGTCCAGCGCAGCCACGCCCGCGTGACGTGCCCGGTGCCCCGGCGCGAAGGAGTGATGGCGCCGGTGCCTTGCCAACCGGCATCCGCCGGCGTCAGCGGGAAGACCAGGCGGCCTCCGGGGGCGAGGCGCGGGTCGCATTCCAGCGCGATTTCCGCGCGTGAAGGTCTGCCGAGGCGCAGTGTCGCATCGGCCTGCATCAGTCCTTCGGCGCCGACCTCGACGTCTCCGGGCACGCTTACGCGCAGGTTCGTGATGCGCCCCGCCAGCAGCGCGTCGATCACCACCAGCACCAGCACGGCGAGCCCGGCGACGGGGGCGATCACCCACAAGTCCGGGCGCGCCGCCGCGATCACCAGCGCGACCGGCGCGATCACCGCCAGCGCGATCGCCGCGCGGGCGGTGGGGACGATGGGGGCCAAAGACCGGGAGAGGGCGCGGGCCGTCACCGGATCAGCGCGGCGCTTCGGTCTGCTCGACGAGCTGGGCGACCAGCGCCTCGACCTGCTTGCCCTCGATCTCGGCCGCCGGGCTCAGCAGCAGGCGATGGCGCAGCACCGAAGTCGCCAGCGCCTTCACATCGTCGGGCACTACATAGTCGCGCCCGTCGAGCGCGGCGCGGGCACGGGCGGCGCCCGCCAGCAGCACGGCGGCGCGCGGGGAGGCGCCGCTCGACAGGTCGGCGCTTTCCCGCGTGGCGCGTACCAGCCGCACGATGTAGTCGATCACGCTGTCGGCCAGCTTTACCGAGGCGACAGCCTGCGTCACCGCTTCGAGCTGCGCCGGCGTGGTCACCGTGGCGATGCCGACGTCGGCAGGCGTCGGCGCGCCCCGGTTCTCGCCATAGCGGGCGACGATCGCGCGCTCTTCCTCGGCGCTGGGATAATCGACCAGCACCTTGAACAGGAAGCGGTCGAGCTGCGCCTCGGGCAGGGGGTAGACGCCCTGGCTCTCGATCGGGTTCTGCGTGGCGACGACGGTGAAGTGGGTGGGCAGCGGGTGCGCGGTGCCGTCCAGCGTGACGCGGCGCTCCTGCATGGCCTCAAGCAGCGCCGCCTGGGTCTTGGGCGGGGTGCGGTTGATTTCGTCCGCCAGCAGCAGGTCGCAGAAGATCGGGCCGTGTGTCAGGGTGAACTGGCTGGTCTGGAAGTTGAACAGGTTGGAGCCGAGGATGTCGCCCGGCATCAGGTCCGGGGTGAACTGGATGCGCCCGAAATCCAGCCCCAGCGTTGCCGCAAAGCACTGCGCGAGGAAAGTCTTGGCGGTGCCCGGAGGCCCTTCGAGCAGGACGTGGCCGCGCGCCATCAGCGCGATCAGCAGGTGGTCGACGGTCTCGGCCTGGCCGATCACGCCCTTGCCCACTTCGGCGCGGATCGCCTGCGCGAGCGCGCCTACCTGTGCGATGTCGGGTACGGTATCGGTCATCGGGTCAGCGTCCTTTCGAGCGCGTGGAGATCGCGCGCGGCCTTGAGCAGTTCGTGCGAGCGATGCGCCGAGCGCAGCCGCGCGGCGATCACGGAGAAGGGTTCGGTGTCGTGCCCGCGCGCGGTGAGCGCCCGGTCGATGGCGGCATCCGCACGCTCGGCGTCGAGCGTGCGGGGCAATGCCAGTGCCGTCACCAGCCGTTCGCGTGCGCGGTCGGCATAAGGCGGACCCAGCAGGTGCAGGCGGCGGGTGCGGCGCACCAGCCCGGCGGCGTTGCTCACCAGCGCGTGCTTGCCGAAGGCGATCGCGCGCTCGGGGCTCAGCGGCGGGCCGAAGCGCAGGAAGGCCCGCCAGCCGACCACCACGGCGGCCAGCAGCAGGCACAGCGTCGCGGCCAGGAACGGCGGGGTGAACGCCAGCGTCAGCAGGTTCTGCGAGCGACCATAGCCGGGAAGGGTCATGTCGAAGACGATCGGGTCGCCGGGGGCCACCCCTGCGGCGCGCACCAGTGCCTCGGCCAGCCGGGCGTTCTCGAACCGTGCCATGCCGTAGTTGTCGAGCAGGTCGGGTTCGAACACCAGGATCAGCGGCTGGCGTTCCTCGTCGGGCTCACCGTCGAAGGTCATGCGCTGCCGGGCCATGCCTTCCAGTTCGGGATAGTAGCCGCCGTCGTTCATGAAGCCGGCCAGCGTGGCGCCGCCGTCGTGGGTGACGACCAGTGGCACCAGCCCTTCGCCCTCGCCCGCGCGCACGGTGTCGGGCGCAGGCAGGGTGCCGGCAAGGGCCATGCCGCGCCACTCCGCACGGGCGCTGTCCAGCTTGGTGGTGCGGATGGTCAGCTGGTCGAGGAAGCCGGGCCACTCCAGCGTGCTCTCGCCGCCGAGATTGATCCAGCCTTTCTTCGCCTTGTCGCGTTGTTCCGCGACCGGCGGCGGGGCCAGCCACTTGGGCGCGATAACCAGCGTTGGGCCGACGTAGCGGCGCGCGGCGACGATCTTGTTGAGCTCTGCCCCCTTGATGAAGGCGGGCGGAGTGAGAACGAGCAGCCCCGGCTTCGCCAGCGCGCCCGAATTGCGCGTGGTTTCGACCGCGAAGCCCCGGCGCTCTAGGTAGTCCGCCATTGCCGCATAGCCGTTGAGGCCCTTGCCCTCGCCGTGCGCCTTGCCGTCGTTGGCGCTGCCCATGCCGACACCGGTGCCGATCATCCACAGCAGCGCCACGAACAGCAGGCCGCCGAGCACGACGATCGCCGCGACCGCCCAGATCGAAAACGGGTTCGCGCCGACGGCAACGCTCCCGTTTCTGGCGCTCCTGGCGTTCATGCCCGCAGCTCGATCTGGGCGAACTGCGCGTAAGCGGTGCGCGCCGCCGTCCAGTCTCCCGCGTCGAGGTCACGCAAGGCGAAGTAGGCACGCTCCACGCGCTGCGCGATCACCGCGAAGGCGCTGCGGCCGGTTTCCGGCAGCAGCGGCAGCACCGCGATCTCGCGCGCGGTGGAGGCGGGGTTCAGCCAGTCCGGCCGGGCGTCAGAAATCTGGCGCACGCTGCGCTGGAGCAGCAGGTGCGCAGCCTCGCCATAGCGGCCGGCAGCGGCGAGCCGGTCGGCATCCTCTAGCAGGGCGACGGCTTCGGCGCGGTTCGGGGTCCAGTGGACCTGCTCCGCCTTGGGGCGGCGGCCTCGCCATGCCTCCAGCCCCGGTTCGAGCAGCAGGCGCCACAGGATGAAGGCGCCGAGCAGCACCGCACCACCGATCAGGATCCACTGGAACACCGGCCACGACATGCCGAGCAGCTTGCCGATCGGCGCGAAGATTGCCTCCAGCAGGCGGCCGAGCGCCTTGAGCCATTCGGGAATGTCGGTCGGCGGCTGAGGCTTGATCTTGGGGAGAGGGGTATACTGGATGTCGGCCGCATCGCGCACGGCCTTCCAGTCCTGCGCGGCCGAACCCGCCTCGTTGCCCCCGCCAATCGTCACGCGGCGCACGATTGCATGGGCAGGCGGAGGGTGCAAGCGATTGAAATCGGATGTGGAAGCTTTGGCCAAAGCCCCGGCCCCGGCCCTTCCGGCAAGTGTAGGGGCCGGGGGGCGGCTCTGCGCCGCCCGCTCAGCCCCGCTTGCGGGCCTGCCGGTAAGTTCCCAGCGGGCGCACGTACTTGCAGTGGAAGGCCAGTTCGCCCAGCGCCGAATCGATGCGCGGGTCGCCCGGGGCGCCCTCGATGTCGGCATAGAAGGTCGTCGCCGCGAAGCTGGCGCCGATCTGGTAGCTTTCCAGCTTGGTCATGTTGACGCCGTTGGTGGCGAAGCCGCCCAGCGCCTTATAGAGCGCCGCCGCGATGTTCTTCACCTCGAAGATGAAGGTCGTCATCGCCTGCACGCCCTCCAGTTCGAACGGATCGAGCGGCTCGCGCGCCAGCACCACGAAACGGGTGGTGTTGTCGGCCGCGTCCTCCACCCGGTCCTCGACGATATCGAGGCCGTAGAGTTCGGCCGCCAGCCTGGGAGCGATGGCGCAGGCTTCGGCATCGCCCTGTTCGCGGACCAGCGCGGCGGCGCCGGCGGTATCGGCATAGGCCATCGGCACGATGCCCCGCGCCCGCAGGTAGTGGCGCGACTGGCCGAGCGCCTGTGGATGGCTGTAGGCCGCAGAGAACGGGCCTTTCGCGCCGGGCAGGGCCATCAGCGCGTGGCTGATCGGGGTGAAGTGTTCGCCGACGATCGACAGTCCGCTCTCGGGCAGCAGGAAGTGAATGTCGGCCACGCGGCCGTGCTGCGAATTCTCGATCGGGATGATCGCGCGGTCGGCGCGGCCTTCCTTCACCGCGTCCAGCGCATCCTCGAACGAGAAGCAGGGCAGGGGCAGGCAATCGGCGTCGTATTCGAGCGCGGCGCGGTGGCCGTTGCAGCCCGGTGCGCCCTGAAACGCCACGGCGCGCGGGGGTTGAGCCTTGGCGGCGGCTTCCATCTCGGCGACGAGGGCGAGGGCGGGCTGAGGATAAGCATGCATGACGTGCGCGCGATTAGGCGGCGTGGCAATGTTGTGCAATGGCCGAATTCCGTATCGGCACTTGCGCTGGATCAAGGCGGACATTAATGCCCGAAGCCAACAGGATGAGCTAATAATCACCCGCGGGGCATGCTGAATGGACGATCGTTTCAATACAATCGCCGGTTGGACTCTGTTTGCAGGCATCGTCGGCCTGGGACTGACGATCGCCAGCTCTATGTACTTCCAGGCTGACAAACATCATGCTCCGGAGACTCCCGGCTACGCGGTAGAGGGCGTGGCCGAGGAAGGTTCGGGCAGCGGGGAACCGCCGATCGCGACGCTGCTGGCAAGCGCGGACGTCGCGAAGGGCGAGGCGACTTTCGCCAAGTGTACCTCGTGCCACACCATCAATTCGGGCGGTGCCAACGGCATCGGTCCGAATCTGCACGGTGTCGTCGGCGAGGCGATCGGTCAGGGCGTGGGCGGCTTCGCCTTCTCCGACGCGCTCAAGAGCAAGGGCGGCAACTGGACGTTCGACAGCCTGAACGAATGGCTCAAGAGCCCTAAGGCCTTCGCGCCCGGCACCAAGATGACCTTCGCCGGCCTCTCCAAGCCGGAAGACCGCGCCAACATCATCGCCTACCTGAATTCGCAAGGGTCGAACCTGCCGCTGCCGGCGGCCGACGCGGCGCCTGCGGCTGATGCTGCCGCAGCGCCGGCGGAAGGCGCCAGCGAAGCCGCTCCCGAAGCGTCGGAAGCGGCCGCGCAGTAATCCTAATCCGGCCCCTTCGGGGATCGCCGGTTGAAAACGGTCCGCTAGCGCCGCCGAGTCGCTAGCGGGCCGTTTTCGTCTTCGCTCGGCACTATCCTTGCGGTTTTGCCGCGTGGAGCCGGCCTTTCGCCCACCGCGCCGCCTCCGCGACTGCCGGGTCCGGATCGGCCAATAGCGGCTCCACTTGCGATAGCAGCGCGGCACTGCCGCTGTTGCCCGCCGCATAGAGGCAGTTGCGCACGAATCGGTCCCGGCCGATCCGCTTGATCGGGCTGCCCGAGAACAGCTTGCGAAACCCCGCGTCGTCGAGCGTCAGCAGATCGGCGAGTCGCGGTGCGGTAAGTTCCGCACGCGGCAGGAAGGCCTTCATGGTGTGCGCGGTCTCGGCGAACTTGTTCCACGGGCACACCGCCAGGCAATCGTCGCAGCCGTAGATGCGGTTGCCCAGCCCCTCGCGCAGATCCTCGGGCACCGGACCCTTGTGCTCGATCGTCAGGTAGCTGACGCAGCGCCGCGCATCTAGGCGATAGGGTGCGGGGAAGGCTCCGGTCGGGCAGGCGTCCTGGCAGGCGGTGCACGACCCGCAACTGTCGCGCCCCGGCGTCGAGGGCGGCAGGTCCAGCGTCGTGTAGATCTCGCCCAGGAACAGCCATGATCCGTGCTCGCGGCTGACAACGTTGGTGTGCTTGCCCTGCCAGCCGAGGCCGGCGGCGACGGCGAGCGGCTTTTCCATGACCGGCGCGGTATCGGTGAAGACCTTCACGCCGACTTCGCCCAGCCCGCACTTCGGCCCGGCCTCGACCATCCAGCGGGCGAGGTGCTTGAGCGCCTTCTTGACCGTGTCATGGTAGTCGGCGCCCTGCGCATACGTGGAAATCCGGCCGATCGCCGATTCGCCCTCCAGCCGCAGCGGATCGGCGGCGGGGGCATAGCTCATGCCCAGCGCGATCACCGTGCGCGCCTCGGGCCAGAGTCCCTGTGGGCTGCGGCGGTGGTGCGCGCGTTCCTCCATCCAGGCCATCGTGCCGTGCATCCCCGCCGCCAGCCAGGCTTCGAGCCGCGCGGCGCGCGCTTCGTCCGGCGCGGCCGAGGCGATGCCGAAGGCGCAGAAGCCGAGCGCGCGCGCCTGGGCCTCCACCGCCTTCGCAAAATCGCTTAGCGCGGTCTTAACCAGGGCTGCGTCATCATGCGCACAAGTGGTAGAGCCAGGGGGCTTCATGGATGCGCAAGTAGGAGATCCTCGGTTGACCGGCAATGAGCGAAGCTTCGATCTGCCGCTGGCGATCGAGGCGCGCGGACTCGTCAAGCGATTCGACGGCTTTACCGCCGTGGACGGGGTCGACCTGACGGTTCCGCAAGGCACCGTCTACGGCATCCTGGGCCCCAACGGCGCGGGCAAGACGACCACGCTGCGCATGCTGCTGGGCATCATCGAGCCCGATTCGGGCTATCGCCGCATCCTCGGCGCCGACCGCCCGCACGACGTCGCCCATGCCATCGGCTACCTGCCCGAGGAACGCGGTCTCTATCCCGCTATGAAGGCCACCGAGGCGATCGCGTTCCTCGGCGCGCTGCGTGGCCTGCCGCTGAAGGAAGGCCGCCGCCGCGCGCACGAACTGCTCGAACGCCATGGCCTGGGCTATGCCGCCGATCGCCAGATCCGCCAGCTTTCCAAGGGCATGGCGCAGCAGGTGCAGATTCTCGGCACGTTGGTGCACCGGCCGCGTCTGGTGATCTTCGACGAGCCGTTCTCGGGCCTCGACGCGCTCAACCAGGGCAAGCTGGAGGCGATGATGCGCGGTCTGGCGGAGGACGGTACGACGGTGATCTTCTCCACCCACGTCATCGCCCATGCCGAGCGGCTGTGCGACGAGGTCGCCATCATCGCCGGGGGCCGGGTGCCCTTCGCCGGTCCGGTGGACGTGGCGCGCGACCGCATTCCCGCGCAAGTCCGGCTGGAAACGCGCGAGGAAACCGGTCTGTGGCGCGCGGCGCTGCCGCCCGATGCCCGGCACGAGGGACGCTACTGGACTTTCGTGCTGCCCGAAGGCGGCATCGAACCGCTGCTGCGCGCGCTGATCGCGGGCGAGGCGGGCATCCTCTCGCTCTCGATCGAGCGGGCCGGTTTGCACGATGCCTTCGTCGCCATCGCTGGTGCCGCCGCTGCCCGCGCGCTCGAAGAAGAAAAGCCCGAGGAGCCGCGCCGATGATCGCCGAATCGCATGTGGAGCACCATAAGGGCCGTCTATCGCTGTTCGCCGCCGCCTGGGTCGTGGCGCGGCGGGACTTCACCGCGATCCTGTTCTCGCGCACGTTTTTCTTCTTCCTGCTCGGGCCGTTGTTCCCGGTGCTGGTGGGGGTGCTGGCGGGTAGCGTCGGCCAACGGGTCGATCAGAGCGGTGATACGGCGGTGATCGGCGTCGCCATGGCACCGGCCGATGCAAAAGCCGTGCTGCATGCGCACGATGCGCTGTCGGACCGGCTCGGAGGGCTGCCCGACATGCGGATCGTCGCGAGCGACAAGGATCGCGCCTCTGCTACTGCAATTCTTTCCGGATCGCCCGGAGAGCCGGTGCTGCGCGGTCCTTCCGCACAGATCGAGGTCTGGAGCGGCGACGTCGAACTGATCGCGGCGCAGGCGCGAGACGATATGCTGAAGGCATGGCCCCGGGTCAGGCTGGAGGCTGCGAACGCCGGCACGGGTGCCGGCGACCACCGCTCCCGGCTACGCACCGCGCAAGCCGCGCAGACGTTGCTGTTCCTGCTGACGATGATGCTGGCGGGCATGGTCCTGTCCAACCTCGTAGAGGAAAAAGCCAACAAGATCATCGAGGTGCTGGCTGCCGCGATTCCGATGGAGTCGGTGTTCTTCGGCAAGTTGTTCGCGATGCTGGGCGTTTCGCTGGTCGGCATCGCGGCCTGGGGCGGGGTCGGCGCGGGGCTGTATCTGGTGGCGGGATCGGCCTTCCCGCACCTGCCCGACCCGGCGGTCGGCTGGCCGTTGCTGGTGGGGCTGGGCGTGGTCTACTTCGCCATGGCCTACCTGCTGCTGGGTTCGGTGTTCCTCGCCATCGGCTCGCTCGCCAATACCGTGCGCGAGGTGCAGACGCTGTCGATGCCGGTAACGATGATGCAACTCATGCTCTTCTTCTTCGCGACTTATGCGATGACACAGCCGGGAAGCGGGATCGAGATGCTGGCGACACTGCTGCCGTTCAGTTCGCCCTTCGCGATGCTGGCACGCGCGGCGCAGGATTCGGCGCTGCTGCCGCATGTCGCGGCGCTGGCGTGGCAGGCGCTCTGGGTGCTGCTGCTGGTGCGCGGCGGCTCGCTTCTGTTCCGCCGGAAGGCGATGAAGTCCGGCCCGCAGGGCTCGGGCGGCAGGCGCCGTCGGTGGTCCTGGTCAGTACGGGCCTGAAGTCACCTATCGCAAGCGAAGCGCTGTCGCTTTCAGCGCAGGCGGCCCGGCTGCATGCGGAACGCGCGGACGGCCAGTTCTTCCAGACTCATCAACTGGCGGAAGACGAGGCCATAGGACGGGTGCCGCCGCCAGCATACGGTGGCTTCGAATTCGGGCAGGGCATCGGCCTCGATGCGCAAGTGCTGGCCGATCGCGAGGTGGCGGTCGATATCGATCCCGGCGCCCTGGCGCGACAGGTCGCGCAGCCGGGCCACGGTGGTTTCCCCGGAGACGGTGATGCGCGCCACGTCTTCCACGCCGACGCGGATCGGGCGCTTGGGATAGGGACCAGCCTCGGCGATGAAGCGCTGCACGTCGATCGACACGTCGAAACGGAACCCCGCCTCGCCGCCGTTCTCCCAGACTTTCTCGATGCCGAGCCGCTCGCCCGCAGCGCTCTCCAGCGCCAGCCGGCGCTCCGCCGCCAGCGAGTGGAACAGCCGCAGCCGCACCCCGGTCTCCGAAACGTCGCGCACGATGCACAGGTATTCGCCCTCAGCACCGACCAGCTTAGCGGCGCGCAGCAGCAGCGCGAAACGCGGGCTGGCCCGCTGTTCCTCGTAGCTCTGCGCCCGGTCGGCGGGCAGGCTGCCCTGGAAAGTCATGCGAAGATACCCCTCGGCCCCACGCTGCAGCCGTTCCGATCGGCTCATGCGCAGTGACGCCTAGTAATTGATACCAGTTCGCAAGTTACGCATTTGTAAACGCAATCGATTGAGATAAGTCATATCGGCAAATAAATATCCGATACTGACGTTTCCGCCATGAATTTCGGGGAAAGCTGGTGCGGGCGGCGGGACTCGAACCCGCACTGGATACCCAAGCGGATTTTAAGTCCGCAGCGTCTACCATTCCGCCACGCCCGCACGGCCCGACTGCAGGCCGCGTCTAGCGGCCCGCAACCAGCGGCGCAATCTGTCGAGAATGTCTTTCTATCCCTCGACGTTGAGCCGCGCGCGCATTTCCTTGCCGGGCTTGAAATAGGGGACGCGCTTTTCGGGCACTTCCACGCTTTCGCCGGTGCGCGGGTTGCGGCCCTTGCGGCCTTCGCGGTGGCGGGTCGAGAAGGCGCCGAAGCCGCGCAGTTCCACGCGGCCGCCGTCCGCCAGTCGCTGGCTGATCTCCTCGAAGAACGTGTCGACCGCACGCTCCACGTCCTCGGCGCGCAGTTCCGGGTTGTCCCGACCGAGAACCTGCAGCAATTCAGACCTGATCATGGCGACTATCCCCCGTAAAAAACCATTTGTCGAAACGCGGCCAAAATTTTTCATGGCCGCGTGGCGAAACACAAAAATTACGCGCGGCCTCCCCATGGCCTGCCGGGAAAATGCCACCGGTGGCCACTTCGCGCAATGGCTCGCGTGAGGTGCGCGCAAAGTGCTCGTCCGGGCGCGGACCATGCACCGTCCGTGGCGCCTGGCCCCCATTTACAGCGGAAAATAGGTCGCTAACCTGCCGTTCCTTCACGCGCGGCCCTTAAGCCGTGGGACAAGAAACAACGCACACACAGGGCGCGAAGGCACCGGTATCATGAAAGACATGTCACTCTGGACCGAAGGCGACTGGATTGGCGCAGCGGGCGCGGTCTTCCTCTTCGCGGTGCTCGCGGTGGGGGGCATCATCGCCGCCCGCAAGAGCGACGAATTCGCCGGGCACCCGCGCGGTCTCTTCGTGCTGTTCTATGCCGAGATGTGGGAGCGCTTCTCCTACTACGGCATGCGGGCGCTGCTGATCCTCTACCTCGTCAAGTTCTGGCTGTTCTCGGATGGCCAGTCGAACCTGATCTACGGGGCCTATACCAGCCTCGTCTACATCACCCCGGTGCTGGGCGGCTATATCGCCGACCGCTGGCTGGGGCAGCGCAAGGCGGTGCTGTTCGGCGGCATCGTGCTCGCCGTCGGCCACCTGTTCATGGCCTACGAGGGGCTGCAGGGCGTCACCGACCCGGCGACGAAGCAGGCCGACCCGGCGATCAACGTGTTCTGGCTGGCGCTGGCGCTCATCATCGTCGGCTCGGGCTTCCTCAAGGCGAACATCTCGGTGATCGTCGGCCAGCTCTACAAGATGACCGACACCCGGCGCGATGCGGCCTATACGGTGTTCTATATGGGCGTGAACACCGGCGCGACGCTGGGCACGATCCTGGTCGGCTATCTGGGTGAAACGATCGGCTGGTCGTGGGGCTTCGGCCTTGCCGGCATCGGCATGGTGCTGGGGCTCATCATCTTCGTGGTCGGCCGCCCGGCGCTGCAGGGGCGGGGCGAGCCGCCCAGACCTCTGGCCCGCAACCGCGAATTCCTGCTCTACGGGGTGGCCGTGGCCTCGGTCGCGGTGATCTGGTTCCTCATCCAGTATGTGGACGTGATCCAGAGCCTGCTGGTGGTCTCGGGCATCGCGATGCTGCTCTACACGCTCTACGAGGCGTTCAAGCTGCCGAAGGACGCGCGCGAGCGGATCTTCGCGATCCTGTTCCTGATCGCGCTCAACCCCCTGTTCTGGGGCCTGTTCGAGCAGGCGGGCGGTTCGCTCAGCCTCTATACCGACAAGTTCGTCGATCGTGGCGGGGTGCCGACCAGCCTGTTCCAGTCGATCAATCCGATCTACATCGTGCTGTTCGGCCCCATCTTCGCGGGGCTGTGGGCGTGGCTGGGCAAGAAGGGTCTGGAGCCGAGTGCGCCGGCCAAGTTCGCGCTGGCGCTGGCGCAGGTGGGCCTCGGATTCCTCGTCTTCGTGTGGGGTGCGGGTACCGGCGATCCGGCAGTGATGACCTCGGTGGTCTTCGTGTTCCTGATCTACATGCTGCACACCACCGGCGAACTGTGCCTTTCGCCCGTCGGCCTCTCGGCGATGACGCGCCTGGCGCCGCTGCATCTGGGCAGCTTCATCATGGGCGCGTGGTTCTACATGACCGCGGTGGGCAACTTCGTGGCGGGCAAGATCGGCGAGGCCACCGGCGGCGAGAGCGGCACCATGGACAAGGCGCTGACCTTGGCGATCTATACGAAGATCGGCTGGATCACGCTGGGCGTTGCGGTGGTGGTGCTGGCGCTTTCGCCGATCGTGAAGCGCTGGATGCACCTCGATACGCTGGGCGACCGGGCGATGGACGCGGACCTCGCAGGAAAGCCCGAGTTCGGGCTGGAGGCCCAGGAGGCCGGCTTCCACCCGGCGATGAAGCAGGACTGACACCGACCGACCGGCCCGAGCGATCCTCGGGCCGGTTTTCCATTGCAGCAGGGGGAATGCCGATGAGGAACACGCCTTGGAGCCGGCGGGCAATCTGCGGCGCGGCGATAGCGCTCGCGCTCACCGCCCAGACCGTCGATGCGAAGAAGAAGGACAAGGAGGCCAAGCCCTCCGAGGCGCCTTACGCCTCGACCTACAAGCCCTATCCCGGCCGGCCGACGGCGCTGGTGGGCGCGACGGTCTACGACGGGCGCGGCGGCCGGATCGAGGGCGGCACCGTCCTGTTCGAGAACGGCAAGGTCGTGGCCGTGGGCGGCGCGGACCTCGCGATTCCAGCGGGTTACGACCGGGTGGACGGCACCGGCAAGTTCGTGACGCCGGGCGTGATCGACATCCACTCGCACCTCGGCGTCTATCCCAGCCCCGGCGTCGATGCGCTGTCGGACGGCAACGAGATGACCAGCCCGACCACCCCCGACGTCTGGGCCGAGCATTCGGTCTGGCCGCAGGACCCCGGTTTTTCGCGGGCTCTCATCAACGGCGGGGTCACCACGCTGCAGATTCTCCCCGGTTCGGGCAACCTCATCGGCGGGCGATCCGTGACGCTCAAGAACGTGCCGAGCCGCACCGTGCAGGGCATGAAGTATCCCGGTGCGCCCTATTCGCTGAAGATGGCCTGTGGTGAGAACCCCAAGCGGGTCTACGGCTCCAAGGGACAGAAGCCCATGACTCGCATGGGGAATTTCTCGGTCGACCGGCAGGCGTGGATCGATGCGAGGCAGTACATGGACGGCGACCATGCCGAGCGCGATCTTGGCAAGGACACCCTCGAAGGTGTGCTGAAGGGCGAGATTCTCGTTCAGAATCATTGCTATCGCGCGGACGAAATGGTGCAGGTCCTCGATATGGCCAAGGAGATGGGCTACAAGGTCACCGCCTTCCACCACGCGGTCGAGGCCTACAAGATCGGCGATCTGCTCAAGGCCAACGATGTCTGCGCCGCGATCTGGGCGGACTGGTACGGCTTCAAGATGGAAGCCTACGACGGAATCCCTGAAAACGCTGCACTTTTGTCCAAACAGGGGGCCTGCGTGGTGATCCATTCCGATGACGAGAATGGTATTCAGCGGCTCAACCAGGCGGCGGCGCGGGCGCAGGCGGCGGGCAAGCGGATCGGGGTGGATATTTCCGATGCGCAGGTCGTCGGCTGGTTCACCTACAACGCGGCCAAAGCCATGGGAATCGGGGATAAAACCGGCAGTCTGGAGGCCGGGAAGATGGCCGACGTGGTGCTCTGGAACGGCAATCCGCTGTCGGTCTATTCGCGCCCGGAGAAGGTCTGGTCGGACGGCGCGCTGCTCTACGACGCCGATGACCCCAAGCGAAAGCCGGTCAGCGATTTCGAACTCGGCCAGCCCGGTGAAGGAGACGTGAAATGAAGCGCCTGATCCTCGCTATGCTGCTCGGCGCCGCGCCGGTTTCCGTTTCCGCTCAGGACTTTGCCATCACCAACGCGACCGTCGGCACCGGCGATGGCAGTGCCCCGATCGAGCACGCAACCGTCGTCGTCCGGGCCGGAAAGATCGTTTCGGTAGGAAGGGACACAACGGCAACCAGCGGCACCCAAGTGGTGGATGGAACGGGCAAGTGGGTCACACCCGGCCTGTTCTCGGCGGTCACCGACCTCGGCCTGTGGGACGTCGAGGCGGTCGACGACAGCAACGACACCTCGGCCGAAAAGTCCCCCTTCAACGCCGCGCTCGACGTCGCCACCGCGCTCAACCCCGCGAGCGAACACATCGCCGTCAGCCGCGAAGGGGGTGTCACCCGCGCCAGCGTGACCCCGTTCAACGGCGGCTCGATCTTCGCCGGGCAAGGCGCGGTGATCGACCTCGGCAAGGACGCCGCGATTCTCATGAAGCCGCGCGCTTTCCAGTATGTCGAACTGGGTGAAAGCGGGGCGAAGCTGGCCGGCGGCAGCCGCGTCGCCGCGCACACGGCGCTGCGCAATGCCTTGCGCGAAGCCCGCGAAGTCGCCGCGCTTCCCGCAGGGGCGCAGCGGCAGGGCGACGTCCTCCTCACCCGCGCCGACGCCGCCGCGCTGGCGAAAGTCATCGACGGCACGCAGACGCTCTACGTCGGCGTCGAACGCGCCTCCGACATCCGGGGTGTCCTGGCGCTCAAGACGGAGTTCCCGAAACTCGACCTCGTCCTCGTCGGCGCCACCGAAGGCTGGCTCGTCGCGCCCGAGATCGCGGCGGCGCGGGTGCCCGTCATCACGATGCCGATGCGCGACCTGCCCTCTGCCTTCGAGGCGCTGGCGGCGACCATGTCCAACGTCGGTCGGATGAAGAAGGAGGGCGTGAAGGTCGCCATCGGCCTGTTCGAAGGCGGCAACCAGCCCCGCAACGCCCCGCAGCAGGCCGGCAACCTCGTCGCCCTGACGAAGATCCCCGGCGCCTCGGGCCTCACCTGGGGCGAGGCACTGGCGGCGATCACCTCGATTCCCGCCGAGATCAGCGGGTTCGGCGGAAAAGCGGGCGTCCTCGCCCCTGGCGCCGTGGGCGACGTGGTGCTGTGGGACGGCGACCCGCTCGAACTGTCCTCCGCGCCGGTCTCGGTGTGGATCGACGGGGTGAAGCAGCCCACGGGCAGCCACCAAGCGCGGCTGCGCGAACGGTACAAGGATCTGGACGAAACCTATCTGCCCAAGGCCTACGACTGGTAAGAGAGAAGGTAAGCAGGGGGCCATCGCCCCCTGCACCCCCGTTACTGGCGTCGTTGCGCGTGCTGCTGGGCGGGAGGTGATGGGGGGCAGGAATGGCGTTGCATAGAGAGGTGCCAGGGCGGTTTACGCCCTGTGTGGACGGCCCTCCGTTGGCAAGGGTGTTTGTCGCGAGGCAACGCTGGTTGAGGCGCCCATGTGTACGGCCTTTGATTGCGGCGGTTTGTGCCGCTAGCCATGATGCTAATCGCGCGGAACGGGTCCCAACCAATTGCACGCACTCATGGTGCTGGGGCGTTTCGGGTTTCCTGCTCCGGCGGATTTCAACCGACTTGTTGCGTCACTTCAATCAGGCCCTTTCCAACTCGTATTCGCCGCTAGGCGCAAACTCTCATGCAGCGATGGGTTGTTGGTATTCCGCTCCACTGATCATCATCGCCCAGATCACACGCGCGTTCTTGTTCGCAAGCGCGACGGCTGCCACCTTGGGCTTCTTGTGCTCCAACAGGCTCTCAAGCCAAGGTCGCTTACCTTCTTTACGCTGCGCAATGCGAACGACGGCCATCGCTTCCACGACGAGCAATTCACGTAGGTATCGGTTTCCGGCCTTTGAGATGGCTCCGAGCCTTTCCTTACCTCCGCTCGAATTTTGGCGCGGTGTGAGACCAATCCACGCCGACATACTTCTGGCATTCTAGAAGACTGCCGGATTAGGTGCGCTTGCAACCATGGCGCTTGCTCCCAACGGTCCAATGCCAGGGATCTTCATAAGTCGGCGGCCAAGCTCTGTCCGACGCGCATCGTCCATGATCCTGCGGTCGTTCTCCAGGATCTGTTCCTTCACCAGTTGCAATTGCTGGACAAGCATTTGGAGGCTCATACGCGCTTCACTTGGCACACGGACATCGTCGCCATCGGCGATAACGCCAAGGAGATGATCCAGCCCCAAGCGCCCAACTGCGGCGGTAATGCCAAACTCGGCGAGGTGAGAACGCAGGGCGTTGGAAAGCTGCGTTCTTTGACGCGTGAGGATCTGGCGGACCCGATGCAACATCATTGCGGCCTGCTGATCTGGGTTTTTGATGGCGACGAACCGCATCGTAGGCCTCGTTACCGCCTCACAGATGCCTTCCGCGTCGGCTGCGTCATTCTTGCCACGCTTTACATATGGCTTCACATACTGCGCTGGCATCAGCTTTACTTCGTGACCTAGCGCTATCAATTCGCGAGCCCAGAAGTGCGCCGAAGCGCAGGCTTCCATGCCAATCAGGCAGGGCGAAAGCTTCGCAAAAACCTTCAGCATCTGGCTGCGTGGAATGCGCCTGCGTAACACAACATCACCGGCGGCATTAATCCCGTGGGCTTGGAAAACCGATTTGGCCAGATCAAGGCCGATCGTAGCAACCTGTTCCATCCATGCTCTCCTTCCGACTCAACAGCAGAAATATCTGCGCGGAGTGGAGAGCCGTCCACATCATCAATTGCCGACATGCCGCGCGAAGCGATATCGAAGGTGTACTGATGCCGGGGGCGCTCGTGATTTCGATCTTCGATTACGGATCGTGAATAGAAAGCGGCTCATCTGCGCCGCCCTCTGGGCCACGTCGCTAATTGTAGCCGTGTGGTGCGGGTCCAATTGGTACAGCATCGCATATTTCAACGATGACCTAGATGTGGTAGAAAATCTCCTTTCGGAAGCTAAACGCGCCATGCCTGACGTAGATGGACACCCCGATTTTTTTAGGTCCAGAAGCTTTGATTGTGTCCGCTTTATGCCCGCACGCGGGGTTTACGGCCACGTAATGATCTACTGTAAGGACAGGCAGACCGGCTCAGTTGTAAAAGAGAATTACTGAACGATCACCTAGACAAGGGCAGCTTGCTACCTAACGCAAATGACCGCTTACCACCCAAATCCGCCGTCACCCTGAACTTGTTTCAGGGTCCATCGAGCGGATAGCGCAGGTTCTTGATCCGCAAACCGAGATAGCAGTTTGCGACTCAACACTACCGGCACCAACCGCCCGATGGATCCTGAAACGAGTTCAGGATGACGAAGCCTATTGGGACAAGTACACTTTCCACCCTTTGCCGTCATTCTCGCGAAAGCGGGAATGACGAAGTGTAGTTGACCGGGTTTGTAAGTTACTCGTCCGCGTGGCAAGCTGCGCGAATAATCATGCAAGGCTAGCAATTTTGCTCAACGCGGCTGCACGCGCGGCGACGACAGTACCGGGGTTTGGGGCAATGGCCCCAGGATGATCTTTCCTAAGACGAAATCGGCCCGTCATTGCGAGCACAGCGAAGAAACCCGGAAAAACACCAAGCCGCCCAGGGTTGCTTGGCTGTGCTTGCAATGACGAAAGGGAGCCTTACGCCCGCGCCTCGTTCACCCCTGCGCTGTTATGCCGCAGCGCCTTCAGCACCGTGTCGACGATCTGCGGCGCGTTCAGCCCCGCTTCGTCGTACTGTGCCTCGGGCTTGTCGTGGTCCTGGAAGGTGTCGGGCAGGCGCATGGTGCGGATCTTCAGTCCGGCGTCGGTCAGGCCTTCGTCGCTGGCCATCGTCAGGACGTGGGCGCCGAGACCGCCGATCGAGCCTTCCTCCACGGTCACCACGACTTCGTGGGACAGCATGAGGCGGCGGATGAGGTCGGTGTCCAGCGGCTTGGCAAAGCGCAGGTCGGCCACCGTGGTGGACAGGCCCTTGGCCTCCAGCTGGTCGGCGGCCTTGAGGGCTTCGCCGAGGCGGGTGCCGAGCGACAGCAGGGCGACCTTGGTGCCTTCGCGGACTATGCGGCCCTTGCCGATCTCCAGCAATTCGGGAGTCTCGGGCAGGGCGACGCCGGTGCCGTTGCCGCGCGGGTAGCGGAAGGCGATGGGGCCTGCATCGTACTGCGCGGCGGTGTGGACCATGTGGACGAGTTCGGCTTCGTCGGCCGCGGCCATGACCACCATGTTGGGCAGGGTGGCGAGGTAGGTGACGTCGAACGAACCGGCGTGCGTGGCGCCGTCCGCGCCGACGAGCCCGGCGCGGTCGATGGCGAAGCGCACGGGCAGGTTCTGGATCGCCACGTCATGCACGACCTGGTCGAAGGCGCGCTGCAGGAAGGTGGAGTAGATCGCGCAGAACGGGCGCATCCCCTGCGCGGCGAGGCCCGCCGCGAACGTGACGGCGTGCTGTTCGGCGATACCGACGTCGAAGCTGCGTTCGGGGAACAGCTGCGCGAACTTGTCGAGCCCGGTGCCGGACGGCATCGCGGCGGTGATCGCGCAGATCGTGGCGTCCTTTTCCGCTTCGGCGACGAGGGCCTTGGCGAACGTGCCGGTGTAGCTGGGCGGGCCGGCGGGGGCCTTGGCCTGCTCGCCGGTGATGACGTCGAACTTCTGGACGCCGTGGTACTTGTCCGCCGCGCTTTCGGCCGGGCCGTAGCCCTTGCCCTTTTGCGTCACGACATGGACGAGGATCGGGCCTTCGCCCGCGTCGCGCACGTTTTCCAGCACGGGGACGAGGGCGTCGAGGTCGTGGCCGTCGATCGGGCCGACGTAGTAGAAGCCCAGTTCCTCGAACAGGGTGCCGCCCATGGCCATGCCGCGCGCGAATTCGTCGGTCTTCTTGGCGGCGAGGTGGAGCGGGCGGGGCAGCTTGCGGGCGAACTTGCGGGCGAGCTCGCGCAGGCCGAGGAACTGGCCCGACGAGACGAGGCGGGCAAGGTAGGCCGAGAGGCCGCCGACCGGCGGGGCGATCGACATGTCGTTGTCGTTGAGGATGACGACGAGGCGGTTTCCGGCCTCGCGCGCGTTGTTCATCGCCTCGTAGGCCATGCCCGCGCTCATGGCGCCGTCGCCGATCACGGCGATGCCGCGTCCGGGCTGGCCCTTGATCTTGCTGCCCATGGCGAAGCCGAGCGCGGCGGAGATCGAGGTGGAGCTGTGGGCGGTGCCGAAGGGATCGTATTCGCTTTCGGAGCGCTTGGTGAAGCCGGACAGGCCGCCACCCTGGCGCAGGGTGCGGATACGGTCGCGGCGGCCGGTCAGGATCTTGTGCGGGTAGGCCTGGTGGCCGACGTCCCAGATCAGGCGGTCGACGGGCGTGTCGAAGACGTAGTGGATCGCCACGGTCAGTTCGACCACGCCGAGGCCGGAGCCGAGGTGTCCGCCGGTCTGTCCGACCGCGGATATCATCTCGGCGCGCAGTTCGTCGGCGAGCTGGCGCAGTTGCGCGGGCTTGAGGCCGCGCAGGTCTTCGGGAGTCGAAACGGTGTCGAGCAGAGGTGTGGCCGGATTGGCAGTCATCTTTTCGGCCCTACACCCTTGTTGCGGACGTGTCGATTGACGGCTGCGGTAATATCGCGCCGAAATGCAGCACAGTTGCAGAGGGCAAGGACTTGTCGTGCCGATCGTTTCCGGCAGCGGCTTCTAGCTGCAGTCGGCGCAGATGCCGCGCAGTTCGACCACCGGGCGGACTTCGGTGAAGCCCGCGCCCTTGGCGGCGGCGATGAGGGCGCCGGTCAGCTTGTCGTCGTCGATGTGGACGGCCTGGCCGCAGCTGTCGCAGATCAGGAAGATGCAGTCGTGCTGGCATCCCGGATGGCTGTTGGCGACGTAGGCATTGGCGCTTTCCACGCGGCGGGCGAGGTTGGTGCGCACGAACAGGTCGAGGATGCGGTAGACGCTGTTGGGCGCCACGCGCTTGCCGCGCAGGGCGGATACGTTCTCGGCGAGATCGTAGGCGGAGGCGGGGCGTTCGCGTTCGGCGAGGGCGCTGAATACGTCGGCGCGCATCTCGGTCCACTGTTCACCCGCATCGACGAGGGCGTGGCGGGCGGCCTTGACGAGATTGTCGCCCGAATGTTCGTGGTGATGATGGTTGCCGGACATGGCCCCCATATGGGGCCTGTCGCGGTCTTGCGCAATCAGGGGCTGATCAGTGGCGCATCAGTGGCTCTGGGCGGCCTGGGCGGGCGGCACCAGATCATTCGAAAGCGGGGAGACATGGCCGATCCCCATCGCACCGAGCACCAGCAGCGCGCCACCGGCGAAACCGAAGGCGAAGTAGCGGTAGAAGTCGGCCTTGAAGATACCCATTGGAACGGCTTTCGAATTGTCTTTCAGTGCCCGGGCGCGCTCTGGCGGCCGGTCGGGAAGGGCGGTGGCGTCCCTTTGGCCCGAAATGGCTTGCCGTCCAGTGAACAAAAGGGTTCACATCGCAATTCTTCGATGAACGGTTAAGCTGGCGGGACGAACGGCAGGAACATCCGCCGTCATTGTCCATAAGCTGCCATAATCACCGAGAATGCCACCAGCACCGCCACCGGCAAGGCCGCGCAGCCGAACGGCAGGGAGGCCGCAGCCAGCGCGCTCATGGGCGTGCGCAGCTTGCCGAGCCGCAGCAGCACCGAGGCCAGCGTCAGTCCGCAGAGGAAGCCGACGACGACGAGCGGGCCGAGAAAGGTCGCCGTCATCGTCGCTGCTTCTCCCATAGGACTGCGTGAGTGCCCTTAGTGCTTGAAGTGGCGCATGTTCGTAAAGACCATGGCGAGACCGGCCTCGTCGGCGGCGGCGATGACCTCGTCGTCGCGGATCGAGCCGCCCGGCTGGATCACCGCCGTCGCGCCCGCCTCGGCCGCAGCCAGCAGGCCGTCGGCGAAGGGGAAGAAGGCGTCCGACGCCACGGCCGAACCGACGGTGCGTGCCTGCGCCCAGCCGAACTTCTCGGCGGCTTCGGCGGCCTTCATCGCGGCGATGCGCGAGGAATCGCGGCGGTTCATCTGGCCCGCGCCGATGCCGGCGGTGACGCCGTCCTTGGCGTAGACGATCGCGTTCGACTTGACGTGGCGGGCCACGGTCCAGGCGAACAGGCAGTCGGCCAGTTCTCGGTCGGTGGGCGCGCGCTTGGTGACGACCTTGAGATCGTCGAAGCCGATGGCGCCATTGTCGCGGCCCTGCACCAGCAGGCCGCCGGTGATCTGGCGCACGGTCAGGCCAGCGCGGCGCGGATCGGGCAGTTCGCCGGTCAGCAGCAGGCGCAGGTTCTTCTTCTTCGCGAAGAAGGCGCGGGCTTCCTCGTCGGCGTCGGGGGCGACGACGACTTCGGTGAAGATCTTGCAGATCGCCTCTGCGGTCGGGCCGTCCAGCGTCTGGTTGACCGCGACGATGCCGCCGAAGGCCGAGACGTCGTCACAGGCCAGCGCGCCTTCCCAGGCACCCAGCAGCGTATCGCCCTGGGCCACGCCGCAGGGGTTGGCGTGCTTGACGATGACGACGGCGGGCTTCTGGCCCCGGAACTCTGCGGCAAGTTCGAGCGCGGCGTCGGCGTCGTTGTAGTTGTTGTAGGACAGTTCCTTGCCCTGCACCTGCTCGGCCTGCGCCAGACCCTTGGTGAAGGGGCCGACCGGCGTATAGAGCGCCGCCTTCTGGTGCGGGTTCTCGCCGTAGCGCAAGCTGGTCGACAGACGGCCGTTGACGCTCAGCATCTCCGGGAACTCGAGGCCCTGGTCGGCGAAGGCGAACCACTGCGAGATCATCGAATCGTAGGCGGCGGTCTGCGCATAGGCGCGCGCGGCCATCAGCTTGCGGAAGCCCAGCGTGGTGCAGCCATCGGTCGCTTCCAGCTCGACCATCAGGCCTTCGTAGTCCTTGGGGTCGGTGACGATGGCGACGAAGGCGTGGTTCTTGGCCGCCGAGCGCACCATCGAGGGGCCGCCGATGTCGATGTTCTCGATGATCTCGTCGCGGCTGGCGCCCTTGGCGACGGTCGCCTCGAACGGGTAGAGGTTGACGACGACGAGGTCGATCGCGCCGATGGCGTGTTCCGCCATGGCGGCGGCGTGCTCGGGGTTGTCGCGCACGGCGAGGAGCCCGCCGTGGACCATCGGGTGCAGCGTCTTGACGCGGCCGTCCATCATCTCGGGGAAGCCGGTGATGTCGGAGATGTCCTTCACCGCCAGGCCCGCATCGCGCAGCGCCTTGGCGGTGCCGCCGGTCGAAACCAGTTCGACGCCCCGGTCGCTGAGCACCTTGCCCAGTTCGGCAAGGCCGGTCTTGTCGGACACGGACAACAAGGCGCGGCGGATCTGGACGGAATCGGTCATGAGGCGGGCTTCCCTGGCGAGTGGCTCTTTGCGCGCGCCCTTAGGACGGCAGGGCCACGGGGGCAAGGGCGGGGCGGTTTTCCGGGCCGTAGAGGGGGCGGGACGGTGAAGGAGCGTTAACCGCTGCCGCTCGCCGTTTTCGGCTAAGCCGCTGGGGCAGCGCGGGGAAACCCGAATTCCCGCTGCAGCAAGGGGGTGATTATCATTGATATAAAGACTGCAATCCTAATCGTCATGGCGTGCTTCGCCTTCACGACGCTTGTTCTCAAGATCGTGGAGATGGGCCGTAACAAGTGATGACGGGCGGGGGATGGGCTGGCACCCGTCCCCCAAACGGCGAGAGGCGCGCTACTGGCATAGCGCGCCTCTCTTGTTTCTGAGGTGATTTATCATCAATGTTCAGACTGCGCATTCGATATACACCGCCTGGTGCATGTCTTCAAGTCGTGCGCTTGCTCAATTCATCTTCTTGATGATCCATCCGAAAGTCCCGCCGCCGCGTGAGACCATGCCCTGCATGACGATCTGCTGCGTCGCCTGCGGGCGACCCTGACCATCGACCCACAGCGAATCCTCGACCGTCATCTCGCCCTCGTCGGTGGCGGAGCGGAACTGCCAGTAGCTGCCGTCGGGCAGCGAGAGTCCGGCGCCCTTGCCGTCGGCGGTGACGCTGACGTCCACGTCGGGGCCAAGGTGGAAGCGGATCGCGAAGCCGACCTTGCCGCGCTTGCCCTTCTTGCCCGCCGGAAGCAGCAGGTCTTCGCCGCGTAGTTCGCTGCCGTCGTCGCGCAGCAGCAGGATGCGCTGGTGGGTCAGGCCATAGCGGGTGGCGTAGCCGTTGTGACTGGCCTCCAGCCGCGTGGCGTTGGAGCCGGTTTCCTGCGGCAGTGTCTTGCGATCCACCGCCACTTCGGTGACGCCCGATCCGATCATGCCGTTGATCAACACGGCCGTGGAATTCGCATCATCGAGGGTCAGCGTCGAATGCGCCGCCGTCGCCCGCAGGCCCTGTTCCAACCGCACCGGGACCAGCCCGCCGCCGCTCGCCGCGCCGCCGCAGTTGACGACGATGCGGTGCGGCCCGTGGGAGAACTCGAAAGCCAGCGTCGAGGCGCAGCCGAAGCGGGCCTGCGCGGGCATCGGCGGCGGCGCGGTATCGAACTGCAGGATCGACTTGTGTGCCGAAACGCGCTGGTAGCCCCATTGGCGGACGTCGCGTAAGGGGCGGGTGCGCACGCCGCTGGCCTGGATCAGCGCCTCGACGTCGGCGCCGTCGACGGCCCAGCCGCCCTGCCACGAACCGAGGCCGCCGTCGCCGTGCGTCAGCGCCAGCAGCGGCGGCACCAGCAGTTCGACCACGCGCTCAACGGCGGGCGGGGCATCGCGGCGGGTGGCGTGATAGCAGCCGCGCAGCCGCACCAGCAGTGCGATCGCCTCCATCTGCGCCAGCGGGCTGCGCGACAGGACGCCGCCGTCGTCGCCCATCAGTTCGCCGAGCGCCTTGATCAGCCCGGCCTCGCCATAAAGGCGGCGGGGGCGGCCGTCGGGCAGCAGTAGTCCGGCGGCGACGATGCCGACCCAGCCCGCCACTTCGGCAAGACCGTCCTCGGCATTGGTGACGTGGCGATCGAGCCAGCGCGCGGTGGCGGCGATGTGCGCCAGCGTGCGGATGCGCAGCGCCTTCTCGCCCGAGAGGATCAGCGGGGCATGGGCCAGCCAGTTGGCTAGGCGCGCGCCGGTGTTGCCGACGCTCCACGCGGGGCCCTTACCCGGCTTGGCGGGGGGCTTGGGATTGGCCTGGAGCCAGGCCATGAGAATGCGTTCCGCCACCGGCGCGGCCTGTTCGCGCGCGGCGCAGGCTTCGAGGTCGGTGAGCCACGAGAAGGAGTGGACCACCTTCTCCAGCGGCGGGGTGACGCGCGCGGCACCGGCGAAATCGACTTGCGCGATCGGCGTCTTGGCGCCGTGGACGAGGAAGTGCCCGGCCCGGATCGCGGTGCCTGCCGCGCGATTGCCGGGCAGGGTGTTGTTGACGGTCGCCAGCAGGCGGGTGCGCGCCTTCTTGCCCATCGGCCCGGACAGCATCGCGCCGGGCACGCCGAGGCGATAGGCCATGCGGATCAGCCGTTCGCCGACGCCCACGGACGGCGGCGAGAAATCGACCAGCGCCAGCGCACGGCCCGGTTCGATATGGGGCGTTTCGGCCGGAGCGGGCGCGCGGTTGTCAGCAATTCCGGTCACCACACCCTCCTCAGTCTCACGCGACAGGGGAAGCGCCCGGGCGTTGTCCGGGTTCCATGCCGCCGGGCTGAAGCGGGTGTCGGCGCCCATGCCTTATTCGAGGCCCTTGAGGGTCTTGATGTTCGCCGCATACTGCGACGGCCCGCCCTTGAAGGTCGCGGAGCCCGCCACCAGCACGTCGGCACCGGCCGAGACGCACAGCGGCGCGGTCTTGGCATCGACGCCGCCGTCCACTTCGAGGCGGATGTCGCGGCCGGACTTGTCGATCATCTTGCGCACCGCCTCGATCTTGCGAAGCTGGCTGGAGATGAAGCTCTGGCCGCCGAAGCCGGGGTTGACGCTCATGATGAGGACGAGGTCGATGTCGTCGATCAGGTAGTCGAGCATCTTGGCCGGGGTCGCCGGGTTCAGCGAGATACCGGCCTTCTTGCCGAGATTGTGGATCGTCTGCACCGTGCGGTGGACGTGCGGCCCGGCCTCGGGGTGGACGGTGATGTAGTCCGCGCCCGCGTCCGCGAAGGCTTCGAGGTAGGCGTCGACCGGAGAGATCATCAGGTGGACGTCGAAGGGTTTGGCGCTGTGCGGGCGCAGGGCCTTCACCACGGCCGGGCCGATGGTGATGTTGGGGACGAAGTGGCCGTCCATGACATCGACGTGGATCCAGTCGCAACCGGCCTCGTCGATGGCGCGCACTTCCTCTCCGAGCCGGGCGAAGTCGGCGGACAGGATCGAAGGGGAAATCAGCGGGATTGTCATGGTGGGAAACGAGCGCTCCTTTTCCCAGCGATACGCCACTAGATCTTGGGGCCACAAGCGCCCGTGCCAGCGTTTTCCACACGCGATCTGGTGGCAAGGGCCGCGCCGCGCGGTTTCCGGCATGCTGCGACGGGCCGGTGCCGCGAAATCCGCCCGAGGCGGATTTCCAGATCGCACCGAACAGGAAATTCAGTGCGTGTTCACGGCATTTCGGGCACCTGGGCCCTCGATACGGGTTTCATGCGGCCACGAGCCGGCATGAGTCCGCACGCTGATCGCACGGGAAAGAGATGACCAAGACGAAGCTTCCGCACCGTACCCTTGCCGCCGGAGCCCTGCTCGCCGCGGCGGGTCTTGCCGCGCCGGCCCCGGCGATGGCGGAGCCCTATCGCAACGAAATCCGCAACGAGATGGGCCGCTGCCAGTCCGATCGCGGCCCCGCGATCATGGTGACGGTGGACGGTATCAAGTCGTCCTCGGGCAAGGTGCGCGTCCAGTCCTACCGCGCGACCTCGGGCGAGTGGCTGGTCAAGGGCAAGTGGCTGTCGCGCATCGAGGTGCCGGCGCGGGCGGGCTCGATGAGCTTCTGCGTCCCGGTGCCCGCCTCGGGCTCCTACGGGATCGCCGTGCGCCACGACGTCAACGGCAACGGAGAGACCGACATCCGCACCGATGGCGGGGCGATGTCCAACAACCCCTCGATCAACATCTTCAATCTCGGCAAGCCCAGCTACACCAAGGTCGGCGTGCCGGTGGGCGAGGGCGTGAAGTCGATCCGGATCCAGATGAAGTATATGTAACGGTGCGCGTCACTGCCTGACCCTTCGACAAGCTCAGGGTGAGCGGGGGCGGAGTAAATTTCCCAATTCCGCTCAGGCTGAGCGGGGGTGAAGTAAGTCTCCCGATTCCGCTCAGGCTGAGCCTGTCGAAGCCCCATCGGCAGCGCGCTGCGCCAGGATCGCTCTTGCATCGACGAGGTCGGACGGCTTGTCCACGTCCACCGCCGCCAGCCCGTCGCGTGCGGGCACGAGGGCCGCCGCGACGCCGATCTTGCGGCCCAGCTTCGCGATCGCATCCGCCAGCGTCAGGCGGCCGAGCGCGTAGCCCAGCAGCATCCCCGCCCCCAGCCGCGCGGCGATGCGCCAGGGGCGCTTGCGGTCGGCCTCGACCATCTTCCAGGTCTCGATCGCCAGCCCCGCGCGCGGGGTCGCCAGCAGGAACAGGTTGCAGCCGGACCAGTGGCCGTCGGCGAAGCGCAAGTACGTGCGGCGGCTGCCGGGCATCGCCGCCTCGATCGCCTCGCGCCGGGCGAGGAGGATGGCGACGTCGCTGCCTGCCGGCGTGTCCGCCAGGAAATCGCGCACCCAGGCGCCCTGCAGCAGGGCATGGTCGCTGGTGGTGACGAGCAGCGGCGCGCCCAGGGCTTCCAGGCCGATGGCGACGCTGGCGCTGGGGCCGCTGCCGGTATCGAGCACCTCGCAGCCGAGCGCGAGGGCCAGCGCGCGCACCGCGTCGTCACTGGCCGAGACCGCGATCCGCGCGATGCCGGCCTCGCGCAGCGCGGCGACGACGAGGGCCAGCATCGGCCGTCCGGCGATCTCCACCAGCGACTTGTGCGCGACGCCCTCGGCGGCGGCGACGGGATCGACCGCGCCGGGGCGCGATCCGGCCAGAATGAGCGCGGCGGGAGAATTCATGCGATGCGCGTCCGCTTGCCGCGCCAGACCTGCCACAGCACGCCGGGGGCGGAGAGGATGGGGTGGCGCTCGCGCCAGGGGGTGATCTTCACGGGAATGCCGGTGTGGCGCTCGATCTTCCAGGCGGCATAGCGCGCGGCGCCCTCGAAGGTGGTCGAGGCCTTGAGCAGGCGCAGGACGTTGTAGGGCTTGCCCAGCCGGCGCCGCCGCGTCCACCAGCCGAGGATGCGGGCCCGTTCCGCCGGGGCGAGGGCGGGGCGCAGGCGTTCGCCGTCCTGGGTAAAGGCGATCCCGGCGCCGTCCAGCGCCAGCGGCAGCAGCCCGTCGAAATGCGCGCGGTTGGCGGCGAGGATCGAATCCTCGCGGCCGGCCTGCTCGACGCGGAACTCGGCGGCGTAGGTCGCGCGGAACAAGGCGCGCCAGTAGTCCTCGGGGGTGCCCTCCTCGGGGCCGAGCGCCACCGCCAGCCGGGCGGCGGTCCGCGCCGCGCTGGCGACGGCCCGTGCGATCGCCGGGCCTGCGGTTTCGTCATCCGCCGCATCATTCACCCACGCGAGGCCGCTGGGCTGGACGAAGCGGGCCCAGATCGTGGTGTCCACGCGCTCTCCGGCGGCGGCGGCGCGGAAAGTTTCCAGCGCCATCGTCGCCACCTTGGCGCGCAAGGGCACGCCGCCGTACGTCCATTCGTGGTAGCTTACGCGCGGCCAGATCCGCTCGACCTGCGCGCCGGGCAGCAGCACGTAGAAGTCGAGCACGCCCTCCAGCGATCCGGTGCGCAGGTTCGATCCGTAGAACAGCACGCCCAGCGCGCCTGCCGCGCTGCCGAGGCGCTCGGCGAAGGCGCGGACCTCGGGCACGACTTCGCGCGCGAGGGCGGCGGCGATGCGCTGATCCAGGGGAGAAGTTGCAGTCATCGTCGCGTCCATCGGACAGGCCCACGCGAATTACAACCCGTGACGATCGGCCGTGACGACTGGCCGTGACGACCGGGCCCGACTATGACGTCAGGGAACCACGAAGTTGATCTGCGGGCCTTCGCCGAGCACGTAGCGGCCCGCCGGGAATGCCTCGCCGTCGAGGATGAACGTGCCGCCGATGTCGAGTTCGACTTCGCTGGCGCTGACCCGCTGGGCTCCCTTGCGGGCGAAAATGGGCAGGCTGAACCCGAACATCATCGCCGGCAGCAGCGCGATCAGCCAGCGCACCGGCCAATCGATCACCGCCAGCTTGAGCCCCGGCGCGGGATTGCGGCCGAACGGCTTGGCTCCGAGCGGAAAGCGCTCGAAAGTGGTGGCGATGGTCAGGTAGCGCTGTTCCTGGTTGCCCGGCCCGCGATAGGGCAGGTGCTCGCCGGTGCGGCGATCGACGATGCGGGTGGGGGTGCAGGCGCGCCAGGCGTTGCGGGCGCCGCCGAACAGCGTCTGCATGATGCCCCACAGGATCGTCAGGCCGACCGCGAAGCTGTTGAACAGGCCGCGCCGGTGCGCTTCCTGCCCGGCCTCGGTGGCGATCGAGAAGACGCCGGTACCCAGGATGAAGCCCTGCACGCAGCGCGCGGTGCCGTCGATGGGAGAGATTCGCAGCGGCGCGCGCTCGACCGTGCGGCCGCGATGGGCGGCGCCCAGCGCCTCGGCCAGCGACCACTTGTTGGGCAGGCCGAGATCGACCGCCAGCGCGTTGGTCTTGCCCTTGGGCAGCACGATCACGGTCGGCCAGTCGTTGCCGAAGATGTCGGCGCCGGCGGACAGCGCGTCGCGCACGGTGCCGTCGCCGCCATCGACCACGAGGTAGTCGATCCCGCGCCGCGCGAATTCGGCCAGCGTATAGTGCAGTTCCTCACGCGTGGAGGGGGTCTGCGTCAGGATGTTGGAGCAGTCCGCCATCTCGGGCTTGATGCCCTTGTTGCGATGGCTGCGCGGGTTGCGGACGATGCCGACGAGCGGCACCGCGCGCCCGCGGCGGACAGGCCGGACGGTGCGCGCGCCATCGCGGCGACCAAGCTCACCGAAGATCGGCAGCGTTTCGAACGTATGAATGCTTCCGTGCACGGGCGCCTATTTAGTGTCGCTCGCCCGTAAAATCACCCACAAATATGCTCTGACACATTTGGGTTACAGTTTCATGGCGTCGGCAAGGGTATTGTGATCGGATCGACACGCCTGTGGCGAAAGCGGGTCAGGCGGCGATTGTCACTGCCGCCGAGAGCCACTACCTGCCGGTCCATGGTCCAGAATACACATGTGCTGCCGGTGGCGACGATCGGCGAGAATCCCGTGAGGCTCTGGGGTCTGAGCCCCGCCCGGCGGGTCGGCCGGATCGCCCGCGCGGCGGGGCTCGACCCGGTCGAGACGGTCCCGCAAGGCCCTGCGATCCTGTCGAATGCGGCCTTCGCCTGGGATCCGGCGTGGTTCGGAAACATCACCGGCCGGCCGGGCACGGTACTGACCCTGGGCGGTGTTCCCGCCCTTGCCCATGCCGCCGACGCGGACCAGGCGGCGCGAATCGCCCGGGCCATGGGCGAGGGGCGACCCGTCGACGATGCCGCCGGGCTCGAACTCGTGGCGTACGAGGACGGGCCGACGATCGAGAACAAGCAGTTGCGCAAGCGTGAGACGCCGTTCCTGATGGCGCTGACCCCTTCGACGCTGCGGCCGATCGAGCGGGCCAGCTACTTCGGCGCCTACAAGGGCGTCACCGATGTCCTCACCAAGTACCTGTGGCCCGAATGGGCGCTCGTGCTCACGCGGATCTGCGCCAGGCTGGGCGTGACGCCGAACATGGTCACCACCATCGGCGCGGCGTTCTGCGTGGTCGCGACGGTGCTGTTCGCCTACGGCCATTACTGGCTGGGTATGGCGCTGGGGCTGGTGTTCATGGTGCTCGACACCGTGGACGGCAAGCTGGCGCGCTGCACGATCACCTCCTCGGCCTGGGGCAACGTGTTCGATCACGGCATGGACCTTGTCCACCCGCCGTTCTGGTGGTGGTTCTGGGCGACCGGCCTGGCCTACTGGGGCATGGCCTACGACCACGCGACGTTCTGGTGGGTGCAGGGCGCGATCCAGGGCGGCTACGTGGTGCAGCGCCTGATCGAGGGCGCGTTCATCCGATTCGCCGGCATGCACATCCATGTCTGGGAGCGCTTCGACAGCCGCTTCCGCCTCTTCACCGCGCGGCGCAATCCCAACATGGTGATCCTCTTCGTGGCGATGGTCTTCGCGCGGCCCGACCTCGGCCTGATCGCGGTGGCCTGGTGGACGGCGCTGTCGTGCCTGGTCCATGCGGTGCGGCTGGTGCAGGCCTGGATCGTGAAGGCGCGCGGTGGCAGGATCGTCTCGTGGCTGGCGGAAGGACAGGACCGGTGAACGCGACTTTCGAGAAATTCGGTTGGCCCGCGACTTTGGTGGTCGAATTCGACCACTGGGCCGTGCTGGCCCGCCCGGCACAGCCCACGCTCGGCGCGCTGGTGCTGGCGGCGAAGAGCGATGCGACCGCATTCGGCGATCTCCCGGCCGATGCGCATGCCGAACTCAAGACGGTGACTGCCGCGATCGAGGCGGCGCTGGGCAAGGCGGTGGGCTATGCTAGGCTCAACTACCTGATGCTGATGATGGTGGACCCGCACGTCCATTTCCACGTCATCCCCCGCTACGAAGGCGTGCGCGAATGGCAGGGGCGCGAGTTCGTCGACTGCGGCTGGCCCAAAGTGCCCGACCTCGGCCACGCGGTGGCGCTGGAGGGCGCGGACCTCGACGCGCTGGTGGCGTGGCTGAAGGGGTGGTTCTGATCTTGCGTCATCCCGGCGGATGCCGGGAGCGTGGCCAAATCTTGAGGCGATAGTGTGCGGCGAGGCGCTCTGAAGCAAGGGCGCGCCTAAAGACCGCCCACGGTCCCGGCATTCGCCGGGATGACGATCGTGTCAGACGGCCAAGATGGGCCCTCCCCCTACCTCACCAGGTATCGGTCAGCTTCGTCGCGATCTCGATGTCGTTGAGGAAGTCCACCTCGGCCCAGTCCAGCCCCTCGATCGAGACGGTGCCGACCTTGCCGGTGGGCGCGATCGAATCGATGACCTTGAGATACCAGTGCTGGACACCCTCGGGCGTGCGCATGGCCTGGCGCACGGTTTCGCGGAACACGTCGGCGCCTTCGCCGCGGAAGGCCAGGAAGCCGATCGATTCGGCATTCGACTGCGCCGCCGTCAGCGTCTTGCCGATGTGGACGAGGCGGCCTTCGGGGCTGCGTTCCACCTTCATGTCGTCGCTGTCGTAGCCGTCCGCCTTGACGTCCACCGTCACGGTGATCGGCCAGGGCTTGCCGTCCGGGCCCGCCGCGCCCTGCTGGACCTTGCGGACGATCTCCTCCGAAACCAGCGTGTCGCCGTTGAGGATGAGGAAATCGCCGCGCATCGCCTCACGCGCGATCCAGCAGGAGCCGAGGTTGTCGGCCACCTTGAAGAACGGGTTGAAGCGCACCGTGATCTCCACGCGCGGGTCGCGGATGGCGGCGAGGTGCGCCTCCAGCATGTCGGTCATGAAGCCGGTGACCACGTCGATCCGCTTCACCCCGCCGCGCGCCAGCATCTCGATCTGCCAGGCGATCAGCGAGCGGCCGGAGAAGTCGATCAGGCACTTGGGGCGCTCGGCGGTAAGGGGCAGCAGGCGCGAGCCCTGTCCGGCGCTGAGGAGGATGGCATGTTCGATCATGGTGCGTTCAGTCTGTTTGGGGGAGGGGGCCATCTAGCGACTGCGACGCGAAAGGGAAAGCTCCGGCGGGGGCGATCCTGTCCTGCATCCGTACATAGAACGAGCGATACCCTTGCAACTGACCGCCCCCTCGTCCAAATGCGAGCCAATGTCCGCCAAACGCTACCGCCAGGAGAGCGCATCTCCGCTAGGGCGGATTCTCCAGAACACCGCCTGGCTGCTCGGCGGCAAGGGCTTCGGCGCGATCTGCGGCCTGGCGTACCTCGCCATCCAGACTCGCACCCTCGGCCTCAAGGATTTCGGCCACTTCTCGCTGATCTTCGGCACCGCGCAGGCGCTGACCTCGCTCGCGGGGTTCCAGACCTGGCGAGTCGTCGTGCGCTACGGTTCCGAGCACGTCCACGCCAAGGACTGGGAGAAGTTCGGCCGGCTCGGCATGTTGTGCGGGGTGATCGACGCGCTCGGCGCGGTGATCGGCTGCGCCATGGCGGCGGTGCTGATCTACGGCTTCGCGCATATGCTGGACCTCAACCCCGCCTTCATCGACGTGGCGTTCTGGTTCTGCGTCGCCTCGCTGTGGGCGCTGGTTTCGGCGCCGACCGGCATGGTGCGTGCGCTCAACCGCTTCGACATGGCGGTCTACGTGGAGGCCATCGTGCCGAGCGGGCGGCTGGTGCTGGCGCTCGTCATCTGGGCGACCGGGCCGAGCGTCGGGCGCTTCCTGGCGGCCTGGGCGGCGGTCGATATCCTCGAGGCCATCCTCTACTGGATCATGGCCCGGCGGCTGAGCCCGCAGGCGGTGCGGATTTCCTACCTCTTCCAGCTGCGCCGGGCGATCCGCGAGAATCCCGGCGTCGCGCAGTTCTTCTTCGTCACCTACATGGGCTCGGCGATCGACGCGGCGATGAAGAACGGGCCGCTGCTGGTGGTCGGCGGCTGGGTCGGCACCAAGGCGGCGGGCCTCTACCGGCTTGCCGCGCAGCTCTCTCAGGCGCTCAGCAAGCTTTCCACGCTGCTGACCCGCTCGGTCTACGCCGAAGTGGCGCGCGTGCGAGTCGCCTCCAAGGCCGACGAGTTCCGCAAGCTGGCGCTGCAGACCAGCGTGATCGCCGGCGGCGCCGGCCTGGCGGTGGTGGCGGTCGCCTATTTCCTGGGCGAGCAGTTGCTGGCGATGATCGGCGGCGATGCCTTCGAGAGCGGCGCCTCGATCCTGGTGCCGCTGGCGATCGCGGCCAGCTTCGACCTTGCTAGCGTCGCCTTCGAGCCGGTGCTGCATTCGACCGGCAAGGCGCGCCTGTCGCTGTTGGCGCGGCTGATCGCGCTGGCGGCGCTGGGCTTCGGCCTGTGGAAGTTCATTCCGATCGGTCCGAGCGGAGCGGCCTGGGCCGTGGCGCTGGCCGGCGCGGTATCCTACGTGGCGATGGGCGTGATGGCCTGGCGCACGCTCAAGCAGGTCGAGGGCGGCAAGATCGCGGTCGGCCTTCCCGACGATGCGGAAGTCGGTCCGGAGGAGTAATCCGGCTCGCCTCCCTTGCTTGACTCCCCGGCTCGACAGGGCGAGCGGCCGGGGTATCATGCGGCGATGACTCTCGTTGCCGAAGCCGCCGCCCTGACCGACCGCATCGTCGCGCTGCGCCGCGCCATCCATGCGGAGCCGGAGATCGGGCTCCATACCCCGAAAACCCGCGACAAGATCCGCGCGGCGCTCGCCCACCTGCCGCTGGAGTGGGCCGAAGGGCCCTCGACCACCGGCCTCGTCGCGACGCTGCGGGGTGCGCAGGAGGGGCGCTGCGTCCTCTTGCGCGGCGACATGGACGCCCTGCCGATGCCCGAGGAGACCGGGCTCGACTTCGCCTCGACCATACCCGGCGTCATGCACGCCTGCGGGCATGACACCCACGTCGCGATGCTGGCCGGCGCCGCGCAGATCCTGGCCGACCGGGTGGACGCGCTGGCCGGCGAAGTCCGCTTCATGTTCCAGCCCGGCGAGGAAGGCTACCACGGCGCCCGCTTCATGCTGGAGGACGGGCTGCTCGGCGGCGCGGGCTGCGACCGGTCGCTGCCGGACGCGGCTTTCGCGCTCCACGTCATGCCCAATGCGCCGCACGGGATCGTCGGCGGGCGGGCCGGGCCGCTCATGGCGGCGGCGGACCAGCTGAAGATCACCGTCACCGGACGCGGCGGCCATGCCTCGATGCCGCACGACACCATGGACCCGGTGCCGATCGCCTGCGAGATCGTCGGCGCCATCCAGACCATGGTGGCGCGCCGGTTCAGCGTGTTCGATCCGGTCGTCGTGACGATCTCGAAGATCGAGGCGGGCACCGCGCACAACGTCATTCCCGACAGCGCCCGGCTGACGGGCACGATGCGCACGCTTTCCGCCGCCAACCGCGCGCGGTTGAAGGAGGAACTGCCGCTGCTGGCCGCCGGCATCGCCGGGGCGCACGGCCTCGTCGCCGAAGTCGAGATCGTCGAGGGCTTCCCCGTCACCGTGTGCGATTCGCGCGCGGTGGACTTCGGCGAGGCGGCGGCGCGCGATCTGCTGGGCGAGGAGGCTTTCCTGCGCCTCGCCGATCCGATCATGGGGGCCGAGGATTTCGCCTATGTGCTGGAGCAGGTGCCCGGCGCGATGTTCTTCCTCGGCGTCAGCCATGCGGGCGCGGACTGGCGCCAGTGCTGCGGCATCCACTCGACGCGGATGATGGTGGACGAGAGCGTGATGCCACGCGGCTCGGCCTTCCTCGCCGGACTGGCCGAGCGGTTCCTGAAGCAGGGTTTCGCCTGAAGGATCCGGCTCATAAAGGGAGTTCCCCGGACCCCGCTTTGTGTGGCACAGGGAGGTTCATGTTAGCTGACCTTCCTGTCACCATGACCGCCGTTGGCTACGATGCGCCCGGCGGCCCCGAAGTCCTGCGGCCCGAGACCGTTACCGTGCCCCGTCCGGGCCCGGGCGAGGTGCTCGTCAAGGTCGCCTTCGCCGGGGTGAACCGGCCCGACGTGGTGCAGCGGCTGGGCAACTACCCGCCGCCGCCCGGCGCCTCGCCGATACCGGGGCTGGAAATCTCGGGCACCATCGCCGCCCTGGGCGAAGGCGTCAGCGAATTCGTCCCCGGGCAGGAAGTCTGCGCGCTCGTCACCGGCGGGGGCTATGCGCAGTATTGCATCGCAAAGTCGGGCCACTGCCTGCCGGTGCCCGAAGGGCTCTCGCTGGCGGAGGCGGCGGCGCTGCCCGAAACCCTGTTCACCGTCTGGCACAACGTCTTCGAGCGCGGTCATGCGCGCGAGGGAGAGTGGCTGCTTGTCCACGGCGGCACCAGCGGCATCGGCACGATGGCGGCGATGCTCGGCCGGCACTTCGGGCTGACGGTGATCGCCACTTGCGGCTCGCCCGAGAAGTGCGCGGCGGCGCTGGAGATCGGCGCGCACCACGCGATCGACTACAAGGCCACCGACTTCGTCGAGGAAGTCGCGCGCATAACCGAGGGGCGCGGCGTCGACGTGGTGCTCGACATGGTGGCGGGCAGCTACGTGCCGCGCAACCTCAAGTGCCTCGCGCCCGATGGCCGGCATGTCACCATCGCGGTGCAGGGCGGGGCGAAGGCGGAGATCAACATGGCGGTGGTGATGTCGCGCCGCTACGTGCTGACCGGCTCGACTCTGCGGCCGCGCAGCGATGCCTTCAAGGCCGTGCTGGCGCAGGAAATCCTCGACTGCGCCTGGCCGCTGGTCGCCGAAGGGCTGCTGCGGCCGGTCATGGATACCCGCTTCCCGCTGGCCGAGGCGGCCGCCGCGCATACGCGGATGGAAGCGGGCGCGCACGTCGGCAAGATCGTGCTGGAGGCCTGAGATCGGGCGCCCGCGCCCGCCCGTTCACTAGCCCATTCGGCGGGGCGAGGCGATTTTCCGCCCCTTTTGCTTGCTCCTGCGGCAAAAATTCCCTAAATCGACCCGGTGAGGCCGCTCCGCGAAGGGGCGGCCCTTATTGTTTCCGCCGGAGATAAGAGACATGAGCCAGCCCACTCCGCTGATGCCGCACGCGACCGCCTCGTGGCTGGTCGATACGACCGCGCTGACGTTCGAGCAGATCGCAGAATTCTGCGGCCTTCACATGCTCGAAGTGCAGGCGATGGCCGACGATCTGGCATCCAGCAAGTATACCGGCCGCGACCCCGTTCGCTCGGGCGAGCTGACGATGGAAGAGATCGAGAAGGGGCAGGCCAACCCCGAGTACAAGCTGCGCATGCACAAGGTGCCGCTCGCGCAGAACCGTACCAAGGGCCCGCGCTACACCCCGGTGTCGAAGCGCCAGGACAAGCCGGACGGCATCGCCTGGATCCTGCGCAACCACCCCGAGGTTTCGGACGCGCAGATCGGCAAGCTGATCGGCACCACGCGCAACACCATCGCGGCGATCCGCGACCGTTCGCACTGGAACATCGCCAACATCACCCCCAAGGACCCGGTCACGCTGGGCCTGTGCTCACAGCGCGAACTGGACGCCCTCGTCGCCAAGGCCGCGAAGAAGGCGGGCATCCAGGATACCGGTGAAGGTGACGAGCGTCTGGTCGACGATCGCCAGGCCTTGATCGACGAACTGCGCGCAGAGCGTCAGGCGCAGGTTCAGGCCGCGTCGGAAGCGGCGCAGGAAGCCGAAGTCGCCGCCTGGCTCGAAGCCAAGCGCGCTGCCGAAGCCGCCGAGGCCCGCGGCGAGTAACTTCGCTTTGGCCTGACGGCTGAATCGAAAAGGGGACATGGGAGCCGATCCCATGTCCCCTTTTTCGTGTCCGCTTTCGGCTGAGCTTGTCGAAGGGTCACGGCTGCGCTTGCCGAAGCCCTTACTCCGCCGCTGCCGAAAGCTCCTCGTCCGCTTCCTCGGCGACGACCTCGATCGGCGCCGAAGCAGGCAGGCGAGCGATCGACGGCGGCATCTGTCCGCCGTTGGGAGACAGGCGCCCTTCCAGACGCGCGCCCTGCTCGATGGTCAGCGTGTCGTACGACACGTCGCCCTCGATCCGCGCGGTCTTGAGGATCACGACCTCGCGCGCCGAAACCGATCCGCGCACGAGCCCGGCGACGCGCACCGATTCGGCCCTCACCGCGCCGTTGATCTCGCTGCCTTCGCCCTGGACCAGGGCCTTGCACGCTATGTCGCCATTGACGCTGCCGTCGATATGCAGGTCGGCACTGGCGGTGATATCGCCGCTGATGACGGTGTCCCCGCCCAGCATCGAAAAGCTCGTGCCGTTGATGCTCGCACGCGAGCTGATGAAGGCCTTGGCCATGTCAGTGGTTCTCCTCCTGGCCCCCTGTTGCACTTTTGTTGGCCCCCTGAAGACGTTGTGCCGCCTCGAGGAACGGGCGCGGGTTGACCGGGCGGTCGTTCACGCGAACCTCGAAGTGGAGATGCGGGCCGGTCGAGCGCCCGGTGCTGCCCATCGCACCGATCAGCGCCCCGGCATCGACGTCCTGACCCACACGGGTGCGGAAGCCGGAAAGGTGCCCGTAGCGGGTCATCAGCCCGTTGCCGTGCGTCACTTCGATGCAGTTGCCATAGCCGGACTTCTGCCCGACGAACGTAACGCGCCCCTTGGCGGCGGCATAGATCGGCGAGCCCATCGGCCCTGGGAAGTCGAGGCCCGCGTGGAACGCGGCGCCGCCGGTGAAGGGGTCCGAACGATAGCCGTAGCTGGACGAGACATAGGCGACGTGCGCCGGGCTCACCTGCGGGATCGAGGCCAGGCCGTTCTCCAGCGCGTCCATGCGGGCAAGGCTCTTGCCCATCGTCAGGAAGCGCGGATCGACGCTGCCGTCGGCCCCGGTCGCCAGCTTCACCAGCGGACCACCCTCGGCCATGCGCGCGCGCGAGATCATGGCATTGGGGTTGATGCCGAGCTGGCGGATCGAGGCCATGGCGGCCTGCGAGCGGCCGTCGGCGTAACGGGTGAGGCGTTCGACGAGCGCCAACTGCTTCGCCTCGACATCGGCCAGAGAGCCGCTGCCGGGCACGATCAGGCTGACTTTCTTCGCCTCGGCGTCCGGCTTGGCAGTGGACTGCGCATCGCCGGACTCTTCGGGGAGTTCCTCGATATGCGCATCGACCATCTGTTCGATGAACTGCTGGCGGCGCGCGAGGTCCGACAAGTCGGCCGCGACGTTCTCGCGGTACCTGGCGACGTTCTTCTCGGCCTTGGCGACGCTCGCCGCGCGCTGGGCGAGTGCGGCGCTTTCGCTGCCGGCGGACCATTGCGAAAGCGCGAGTGCGCCGACAGATGCGGCCCACATCCCGAGCACACCGACAGCCGCCCCCGCAGCGATCTTCTGTGCCCGCGAGGAAACGCGGATGAAACGGACCTGTCCCTGCGATCGCATGATGAACTCGCGATCAGGGAATAGCGTCCGGAGGCGCTGGAGGAGCACCTCGGCTGGCTTGGAAGGCAAAACGACCCCGCTTGAAATCTATGTCTCAGTCCCGGAGCGTGCAGCTAGCATTCGACGGTTACCAAGGCGAATCGACTGGCCGTGAAGCCTTGTCGAATCGCGCCGAATCGAAATGGGCGAGCGGCGAACTGAGTAAATCGCTCTATTCGTGGCTGGAACCGGGCATGCGAATCGATTTCATGACACCAATTTGGCAGCGGCGATGTGGCCGCAATCCGGTGACAACTGCGCGGTTGAGTGTTAGTCCGCGCCCATGACCTTGCAGAGCACCCTGACCGCCGAACCTGCAGCGCTTTCGCCCGAGGCGCTTGTCGAGCAACTGGCCCGCGACGGCCGCGCCGCGCAGCGCGTGCTGGCGAAGCTGACCGATGCCGATAAGGCCGCCGCCCTGCGCGCCGCCGCCACGGCGCTGCGCGAGGCTGAAGGGGAAATTCTCGAAGCCAACGCAAAGGACATCGCGGCTGGCGAGGCCAAGGGGCTTTCGGGTGCGATGCTCGACCGCCTGCGGCTCGATGCCGCGCGGCTGGCCGGAATCGCCGATGCGGTCGATCAGGTCGCGGGCCTGCCCGACCCGGTGGGCGAGGTGATCGCTTCCAGCGAACGCCCCAACGGCCTCAAGCTGTCGCGCGTGCGCATTCCCATCGGCCTGATCGGTATCATCTACGAGAGCCGTCCGAACGTCACCGCCGACGCTGCCGCGCTGTGCCTGCGCTCGGGCAACGCGGTGCTGCTGCGCGGCGGCAGCGAGGCGATCCATTCCAACCACGCGATCCGTGCCGCCTTCGCCAAGGGTCTCGCCACCGTGGGTCTGCCCGAGGCGGCGATCCAGCTGGTGCCGACGCAGGACCGCGCGGTGGTCGGCGCGATGCTGACGGCGGCGGGCCTCATCGACATGATCGTGCCGCGCGGGGGCAAGAGCCTCGTTGCGCGCGTCCAGGCCGATGCGCGGGTGCCCGTGCTCGCCCACCTCGACGGCATCTGCCACACGTATGTCCATGCCTCGGCCGATGCCGGGATGGCGCGCGACCTGACGCTCAACGCCAAGATGCGCCGCACCGGCATCTGCGGGGCGATGGAGACGCTGCTCCTCGACACCCAGTTCCCCGAGAGCGAATCGGTCGTTGCCGGCCTGCTCGACGCGGGCTGCGAACTGCGCGGCGACGCCCGCGCGCAGGCGCTCGACCCGCGCGTGCTGCCCGCCAGCGAGGAGGACTGGGACACCGAATACCTCGACGCCGTTCTGGCGGTCGCCGTGGTCGACGGCATCGAACCGGCGCTTGAGCACATCGCGGCGCATTCCTCGCACCACACCGATGCGATCGTCACCGAAGACGCGGAATCGGCCGAGCGCTTCCTTGCCGAAGTCGACAGCGCGATCGTGATGGTCAATGCCTCCAGCCAGTTCGCCGATGGCGGCGAGTTCGGCCTCGGCGCGGAGATTGGCATCGCCACCGGCCGCCTGCACGCGCGCGGTCCTGTCGCGCTGGAGGGTCTGACCACCTACAAGTGGCAGGTGCGCGGAACCGGGCAGGCCCGGCCCTGAATCTGGTTCTGAGGCGGACCCGAACCCGCCCCGGCCCCGTCACGGGCCTGCTCGGCGGCAGTTTCAACCCGGCCCACGGTGGACACCGCCGTGTCACCCTGTTCACCGTCGAGGCACTGGCGCTCGACGAAGTGTGGTGGCTGGTTTCGCCGGGCAATCCGCTCAAGCCCAAGGCCGGGATGGCCCCGCTGGCTGCGCGGATGCGTTCGGCACAGCGGCAGGCGCGGGGTGCCCGCATCCGGGCCACTGCGATCGAGCGCGAACTGGGCACCCGATACACCGTCGACACCCTCCGCGCGCTCCTTCACCGTTACCCGAAACGGCGCTTCGTATGGCTGATGGGGGCGGACAACCTCGCCCAGTTGCACCGCTGGAAGGACTGGCGGACGCTGTGCCGACTCATGCCGATTGCGGTAATCGCGCGTCCGGGGTATGATGGCGCTGCCCTCGCGAGCCCCGCGATGGCCTGGCTGGGGAAATTCCGGAGACCCCTGACCAGTCTTCGCGGTCCGGAAGAGTGGAGCGCACCCGCGCTGGTGACATTGCGATTCGACCCCGATACGCGGTCGGCAACGGCGATACGCCAGGCCGATCCGGACTGGGCACGAAGGTTCTCAGATCGACCTTCGCGTGACGCGGTCACGTACCACTTGATCCCCGGAACGGCGGAATGATCGGCTTTCAGGCCATCTTCCCGCATACCCGGCTTACACGGCAAACGATCGAACGCGGCAGGATGGCCTTCATCCTGCCCGGTCGGTTTTGAAAGGAGCAGAACCCAACCAAGATGCCACAGGCAGAACTACAGCCGGAATCAACCGGCGCCACCCCGCTTCCGGTCACGATCGAAAGCGATGATCCGTTGCTGAACCTCGTGCTCTCTTCGCTGGACGACGATCAGGCGCAGGAACTGGTGACGATCGACCTCGACGGTAAATCGAGCATCGCCGATTTCATGGTGATCGCCTCGGGCCGTTCGACCCGCCAGGTTGCGTCCATGGCGCAGAAACTCGGCGAGCGACTGAAGCAGAACGGCTTCGGCCATCCGCGTATCGAGGGCCTTCCGGCGGCCGACTGGGTGCTCGTCGATGCGGGCAGCGTGGTCGTCCACCTGTTCCGTCCCGAAGTGCGCACGTTCTACAACCTCGAGCGGATGTGGGGCTTCGACGGCCCGTCCGGGGCAGCCTGATCGCTGCCTAGAGGATGATCCTCCGGTCGCGACGGTGACCGGAAAATCGCGAGGAAATCACGCGGGGGCCCTGCTCCGTCCCCGCGTTCCGGCCTGATTGCACCCTGAACCCATGCTGCTGCACATCATCGCTCGCGGAAAGATCGCCCGCTCGCCCGAGGGTGAGATGCTGGATCGCTACGCGAAGCGCATCACCTGGCCGTTCAGGCACAGCGAGCTGCCCGATGTCGGCGGCAAGGTGCCGCCTCCCGTCCATACCCCGGTCCGCGAAGTCCTGCTCGACGAGCGGGGCAAGCTGATGAGTTCGGAAGAATTCGCCGCGCTGCTCGGCCGCTGGCGTGACGAGGGCGTGCGCGAATGTCGCTTCCTGATCGGCGCTGCCGACGGCCACGGCGACGAGGCGCGGGCGCAGGCCGACCACCTGCTGTGCTTCGGCCGCATGACCTGGCCTCACCTGATGGTCCGCGCGATGCTCGCCGAACAGCTGTGGCGCGCCACCGCGATCCTGGCGGGGCATCCCTACCACCGCTCGGGCTGATGAAGCAGTCCCTCATTCGTCATTGCGAGCGTAGCGAAGCAATCCAGCTTCGCATAAGCCGCTCTGGATTGCTTCGCTGCGCTCGCAATGACGAAGGCGGGCGGATGGGATGAAGCGCCTGAAGGTTTTCTTCGATGGCGGTTGCCGTCCGAATCCGGGGCCGATCGAGGTCGCCGTGGTGATACGCGGGGTGGCGCATGTCTTCGAGGATTGCGGCTGCGGCACCAACAGCGATGCCGAGTGGCTGGCGCTGATCCGCGCGCTGGAGCTGTGCCGGCAGCAGCGTCTGGAGCATGTCGAACTGATCGGCGATGCGGTCGAGATCATCCGGCAGGCCAACCGCGCCTTGCGCGATGGAACCGGCCCGCAGGCCCACGCCGCGCGCTTTCTCGAACTGGCGGCACAAGTCGGCCCCGACCGCCTGCGCTGGATCCGGCGAGAGCAGAATCTGGCGGGGATCGCCCTGGCGGCCCGCCATCCGCGCTGAGCAGGCGCCTTATGCCTTGACGTCGGCCCATTCCGGATGCCGCCGGAACGCGACTTCGACGTAGCTGCAGACCGGGCCGATCTTGAAGTGGTTCTCGCGCGCGTCGGCCACCATCGCCTCGACCAGCCGCATCGCCACGCCGCGCCCGCCGATCGCGGTGGGGACCAGCGTGTGTTCGGCATAGCGCACGAGGCCGCGCTCGGTCCAGGTGAGCCGCCCGATGTGCTCGCTGTCGGCGACGTGGGCGTGGTATTCGCCCGCGGAGCCGAATTCGTGTTTGGTGATGGTGACGCCGACCATGCATGGTTCTCCTCGTTGCGCTTGACGGAAACCGCCGGCGCTTTCAGGGCATATGGTCATGCAGTTCAATTCCGACAACGCCGCCGCCGTCCATCCCGCCGTGTGGAAGGCGATGATGGCCGCCGATGCGCCTGACGCGCCGTATGACAACGATGCGCTGAGCAAGCGCCTCGACGGTGCGTTCACCGACTTGTTCGGGCGTGACTGCGCGGTGCTGTGGGTGGCGAGCGGGACTGCCGCGAACTGCCTCGCCCTCGCCGCGATGGTGCCGCCGCACGGCGCCGTGGTGTGCCACCGCGAGGCGCATATCGAGATGGACGAGGCTGGCGCGCCGGGCTTCTTCCTCCACGGTGCCAAGCTGCTGCTGGCCGACGGCGCCAGCGCCAAGGTCACCCCCGAGACGCTCGGCGCGGTGATCGACCCGATCCGCGACGACGTCCATCAGGTCCAGCCCCATGCGATCTCGATCACCCAGGCGAGCGAGTACGGCTGCGTCTACCGCCCGGACGAGGTCGCCGCGATCGCCGCCTTCGCGCAGGCGCGCGGGCTTGGCCTGCACATGGACGGGGCGCGCTTCGCCAATGCGGTCGCCCATCTGGGCTGCACCCCGGCCGAGGCGGCGGGCGCGGTCGATGCGCTCAGCTTCGGCTTCGTCAAGAACGGCGGCATGGGCGCGGAGGCGATCGTCTTCTTCGATGTCGCGGCGGCGCAGGTGATCCGCTACCGCCGCAAGCGCGCCGGGCACCTGCAGTCCAAGGGCCGGTTCATGGCCGCGCAGATACTGGCGATGCTGGCCAACGACTTGTGGCTCGACAACGCGCGCGGCGCCAATGCGGCCGCCGCCGCGATCGGCGCCGCCGCGCCAGACCGGCTGCTGCATCCGGTCGAGGCCAACGAGGTCTTCCTCACCTGCACCGCCGCGGAGCGCGAGGCGCTGCGCGGGCAGGGCTTCGCCTTCTACGACTGGGGCGTGGATGCGGCGCGGCTGGTGGCCTCGTGGGATGCGAAGGACGGCCACGTCATGGCACTGGTCAAGGCGCTGGCGGCGCTATGAGGGGAGCCATGGGCGGGGCCACGAGCGGGGGCGCGGAACCCGCGTCCCGCTCGCGGGTGATCGCGGCGTTCCTGGTGGTCACGGCGATCTGGGGGTCGACCTGGCTGGTCATCAAGGACCAGGTCGGGGCGGTGCCGCCGACGTGGTCGATCACGTATCGCTTCGCGCTGGCGGGCGCCGCGATGCTGGTGCTGGCGCTGGTGCGGCGCGACAGCCTGCGCCTTTCGAGGCAGGGAATGGGGCTGGCGCTGCTGGTCGGGTTGAGCCAGTTCGTGTGCAATTTCCAATTCGTCTATCAGGCCGAAATCCACCTGACCTCCGGGCTGGTGGCGGTCTGCTATGCCTTGCTGATGGTGCCCAACGCGGTGCTGGCACGGCTGTTCCTGGGGCAGCGGGTGACCGGCGGCTTCATCGCCGGTTCGCTGGTGGCGATCGCCGGCATCGCGCTGCTGATGATCCACGAATACCGCAGCGCCCCGCCCGAGGGCCGGGTGGCGCTGGGTGTGGTAATGACTTGCGCGGGCATCCTCAGCGCATCCACCGCGAACATCCTGCAGGGGACGCAGGTGGGGCGGGCGCAGCCGATGGTGCCGATGCTGGCCTGGGCGATGCTGCTGGGCGCCGCGATCGACGCCTGCTGGAGCCTCGCCACGGTCGGCGCGCCGGTGATGGAGACGCGCTGGGAATATCTGGCTGGCATCGTCTATCTCGCCATCGCCGGCTCGGTGGTGACCTTCCCGCTCTACTTCATGCTGATCCGCGAGCTTGGCCCGGGCCGCGCGGCCTACAACGGGGTCGCGGTGCCGGTGGTGGCGATGGCGCTTTCGACTGTGTTCGAGGGCTATCGCTGGACCGGCCTCGCGATCGGCGGCGCGGTGCTGGCACTGGGCGGGCTGGTGATCGCGTTAGCGGCGAAGAAGCGCGTCTAGCCCCTCGACATAGCCGGGATAGCGCGGCCGCCAGCCGAGCACGCGCTTGGCCTTGCCGTTGGCGACGCGGCGGTTCTCCGCATAGAAGGCGCGTGCCATCGGCGAGAGGGCGGCCTCCTCCAGCGTCTGCAGGGGGGGCAGGGCGGTGCCGGTCAGGCGGCAGGCATGCTCGACCAGCCGGTTCTGCGCGCAGGGCAGGTCGTCGGCGAGGTTGTAGGCCCCCGGCGGGGCGGTGATTCCGGCGAGCACACCGGCGGCGATATCCTCGACATGGATACGGCTGAACACTTGATCCGGCAGGTCGATGCGGTGGGCGCGGCCTGCGGCAAGGCGGTCCAGCATCGAGCGGCCGGGGCCGTAGATGCCGGGCAGCCGATAGACCCGCGCGCCGAGCGCGAGCCATGCCGCGTCCGCCTCGGCCCGGGCGGTGCGGCGGCCGGTGCCGGTGGGGGCGCTCTCGTCCACCCAGGCCCCGCCGGTGTCGCCGTAGACGCCGGTGGAGGACAGATAGGACAGCGGCAGCGCGCGGATGGCATCGCCATAGCGCTCCAGCACCGGGTCGAGCGGCTCGCCGCGCCCCTCGTTCCCCGGCGGGACCGAGGAGAGGACGTGGTCCGCATCGGCGAGCGCGAGCCTGACGCTGCCCTCGTCGTCGAAGGCCAGCGTACCCTCGCGCCCGGTCGAGACGACCTCCCAGCCGCGCGCCTCGAACGATGCGGCGACGAAACCGGCGGTGTAGCCGAAACCGAAGATGAACAGGCGGGGCATGGCGCATACCTAAAGACCGCCGCTGGTCGCGGATCAAGTCCGGGATGGAGAAACCGACTCTGGCAATCGCCCCGCGACACTCTAAGTAACGGCAATGGACATCGCCAGCAGACCTTCCGAACCCGCCGAGAACGCCCAGCTTGCGCCTGAGCTTGGCAATACCGCGCCGCCGCCCGTCGCGGCCACGGTGATCCGGCGCGAGGACTACCAGCCGCCCGCCTGGCTGGTGCCCGAAGTCGCGCTCGACTTCCGGCTCGGCCTCGATGCCTCGCACATCGTCGCGCGGCTCTCGGTCGTGCGCAATCCTGCCGGTAGCGGCGAAAGCACGCTGCGGCTCAACGGCGACCAGATCGCCCCGCTGGCGGTCCGGGTGGACGGGCGCGAGGTGAACGACTGGCGCCTCGACGGCTCCGACCTCGTGGTCGAACTGACCGGTGATGCGCATGCGGTGGAAGTGGAAACCGCCGTCAATCCCGCCGCGAACAGCCAGCTCATGGGCCTCTATGCCTCGGGCGGGATGCTCTGCACCCAGTGCGAGGCGGAAGGGTTCCGCCGCATCACCTTCTTCCCCGACCGGCCCGACGTGCTCTCCACCTACACGGTGCGGATGAGCGGCGAAAAGGCGCAGTTCCCGATCCTTCTCGCCAACGGCAACTGCACCGCGAGCGGTGAGGCCGACGATGGGACTCACTGGGCCGAATGGCACGATCCCTGGCCCAAGCCGAGCTACCTCTTCGCGCTCGTCGCCGGGAACCTGACCGCCAACAGCGCCCGCTTCGAGACGATGGGCGGGCGCCAGGTGGCGCTCAACATCTGGGTCCGTCCGGGTGACGAGGACCGCACCCAGCACGCGATGAATTCCCTAATAAATTCAATGAAATGGGACGAGGAAACGTTCGGCCGCGAATATGACCTCGACTTGTTCAACATCGTCGCCGTGTCCGATTACAACATGGGCGCGATGGAGAACAAGGGCCTCAACATCTTCAACACCCGCTACGTCCTGGCCGATCCGGACACCGCGACCGACGGCGATTACGATGCGGTCGAGGGGGTGATCGGGCACGAGTATTTCCACAACTGGTCGGGCAACCGCGTGACCTGCCGGGACTGGTTCCAGCTCAGCCTCAAGGAAGGCTTCACCGTCCTGCGCGACCAGCTGTTCAGCGCCGACATGGGATCGGAAGCGGTCAAGCGGATCGAGGACGTACGGATCCTGCGGGTCGGCCAGTTCCCCGAGGATTCGGGCCCGCTGGCGCATCCCATCCGCCCCGATTCCTATGAGGAAATCAGCAACTTCTACACCGCGACCGTCTACAACAAGGGCGCCGAGGTGATCCGCATGATGCGCACCATGGCCGGGGTCGAGCGGTTCCGGAAAGGCACCGACCTCTACTTCGACCGCCATGACGGCGAGGCCGCGACCTGCGAGGATTTCGTGCGGGCGATCGAGGACGGCGCCGGTCTGGACCTGGCGCAGTTCCGCCTGTGGTATTCGCAGGCGGGCACTCCGCAGGTCTGCGCAGAAGTGGCACACAGCGGCACTCAAGTCGTCCTCAAGCTCACCCAGACGGTCCCGGCGACGCCCGGCCAGCCCGACAAGCAGGCGATGCCGATCCCCTTGCGCGTGGCCCTGTTCGATCGCGCCACCGGCACCCATTCTGGCGAGCGGCTGATCGTCCTCGACCAGGACAGCCAGACTTTCACTTTCGATGGCTTCGCCGCGCCGCCGGTGCTGTCGATCAACCGCGGCTTCTCCGCCCCCGTCGCGATCGACTTCGCGCGCGAGAAGGCGGACCTCGTGTTCCTCGCCGCGCATGACGACGATCCCTTCGCCCGCTACGAGGCGATGCAGGGCCTCGTCCTCCAGCACCTCGTCGCCGGGGTGTCCGGGCGGCTGGACGATGCGGCCCGCGCCGAGGGGCAGGCGGCGATCGGCGAGGCGCTGGGGGCGATCATCGCCGACCCCGCGATCGACGACCTGATGCGCGGCGAACTGATGATCCTGCCCGCCGAAAGCTACATCGCCGAGCAGTTGCCGGTCTCCGACCCCGGCCTGATCCATGCCGAGCGCGAGGCGCTCAAGGCCTGGCTCGGCCGCGCGCTGGCAGAGCCGCTCAAGGCGCTGCACGACCGCGCCTGCGCCGTGCCCTATTCGCGCGAGGCGGCGGCACGCGGCGCGCGCAAGATCAAGACGCAGGCGCTGGTGCTGATCGCCGCCGGCGACCCGGCCGAAGGCGCCGCGCGCGCCTTCGCGCAGTACCGGGCGGCCGATACCATGACCGACCGGCAGGGCGCGCTGATGGTGCTGTGCAACCTCGATGCGCCCGAACGCGAGACCGCGCTGGCCGACTTCCACGATCGCTACCGGGACAATGCGCTGGTTCTCGACAAGTGGTTCTCGCTGCAGGCGGGCGCGCTGAACCCGAAGGTGCTGGAGCACATCGCGGCGCTGGCGCAGCATCCCGACTTCACCATGACCAACCCCAACCGCGTCCGCGCGCTCTACATGGCGGCGGCGGTCAACCCGCGCGCGTTCCATGACGAGAGCGGCGCGGGCTACCGCATGATCGGCGACCTGATCCGCCGGCTGGACCCGATCAACGCCCAGACGGCGGCCCGCTTCGTGCCCTCGCTCGGCCGCTGGCGCCGGGTCGAGCCGGTCCGCGCGGCGATGATGCGCGCCGAACTGGAGCGCATCGCGGCGCTGCCCGGCCTTTCGCGCGACGTGCGCGAGCAGGTGTCGAAGTCCCTTGGCTGAGCCGGTCGAAGTCAACCGCGCCGCCCTGCTCGAAGGTATCCCCCACGGCTTCCTCGGCCGCCGGGGCGGGGTGAGTGAGGGCGAGGTGGCGGGCCTCAACGCCGGGCGCGGTTCGGGCGATGATCCGGGCCTCGTCGAACGCAACCGCGCGCTGGCGGCCGAAGCGGTGCTGCCCGGCGCGCGGCTGGTCACGGTCTATCAGGTCCACTCGGCCGACTGCGCGGTGCTGGGCGGCGAACCATGGTCCGAGGAAGACCGCCCCAAGGCCGACGCCATCGTCACCGACCAGCCCGGCGCGGTGCTGGGCATCCTCACCGCCGACTGCGCGCCGGTGCTCCTCGCCGACCGCGAGGCCGGCGTGATCGGCGCGGCCCATGCCGGCTGGCGCGGCGCGCTGGGCGGCGTTACCGATGCCACCATCGCCGCGATGGAGGCGCTGGGCGCCCGGCGGGAAAGCATCGTCGCGGCGGTGGGTCCGTGCATCGCGCAAGGCTCCTACGAGGTGGACGCGGCGTTCCGCGAGCGCTTGCTTGCCGACGACCTGCCCAACGCGCGGTTCTTCCGCGAAGGGCGGCCCGATCATTTCCAGTTCGACCTCGAAGGCTACGTGCTGCGCCGGTTGCGCCTCGCCGGGATCGCGCATCCCGAGGGGCTGCGGCTGGATACCTATGCCGAGCCCGAGCGGTTCTACTCCTTCCGCCGCGCCACCCATCGCGGGGAACTGAGCTACGGGCGGCAGATCTCGCTGATCGGGTTGGGCTGAGGGCTTGGCGCTTCGCCCTCATTCGTCATTGCGAGCGTAGCGAAGCAATCCAGGGCTGTATGACGCCGCCCTGGATTGCTTCGCTACGCTCGCAATGACGAACTTGGTAGTTGGCAGCTTACCCCCATTCCTCCCCCTTGGGGGAGGGGGACCATGCGAAGCATGGTGGAGGGGCACGCGGTGGATCGCCAGACCTCGATCGGCGGGCATTGGGAAGCGTATCAACGCGATGGCATGCAAACCGAGGGTGCCCCTCCACCACCCTGCGGGTGGTCCCCCTCCCCGTGCCGGGGAGGAACTGACGACAGCTTCCACCCAAATCCGCCGTCACCCTGAACTTGTTTCAGGGTCTATCAGGCCGATCGCCCAGTTCATGAGCGGCCAAATCGACGGGGCGGTTTTCGCCTTCCGGGTTCGGTACCAACTGCGTGATGGATCCTGAAACAAGTTCAGGATGACGAAGGGGAGGGCGCGATCTTGACGTCTCACTCATAACCCCCAACCCGCTCAGGCTGAGCTTGTCGAAGCCCCCGAGGCTGGGCGCTGCGGCCTGCCGTGGTTCGGCAGCCCGAACGAGCCGCCACGACGTCCCACCCCGAAATCACCGGTATCGCCAAGCCGATCGGCCTAACTTCCGTCTGTTACAGTAGCTTGCCTTGACCAAAATCAAGGTTGGCACAGGCGGCGTTCATCTATAACAGAAATCCCAAAGTCGGGAGATTCATGGGTTCTGCCCATGGTTCGTGAGCCGACACGGGGGATACCAGGATACCATTCGGTCTGATAGACCTCCTGCCGCACCTCCGGCAGAGAGGGTTGTCGAAAGCAAGGCAAGGGCAAACATGGCAGAAACAGAGGGCGTAAGGCGGCGCGATTTCATCAACATCGCCGCAGTCAGCGCTGCAGGCGTTGCAGGAATCGGGATCGTCGTCCCGCTCGTGAGCCAGATGTCGGCATCGGCCGACGTTCTCGCGGCTTCCTCCACCGAAATCGATATCTCGGCGATCCAGCCCGGGCAGGCGATCAAGGCGGTGTTCCGCAAGCAGCCGGTCTTCGTGCGCAACCTGACCCCGCACGAGATCGAGGCCGCCAACAAGGTCGACGTCGCCTCGCTGCGCGATCCCCAGACGCTGGAGGAGCGCACCAAGGAGGGCAAGGAGAACTGGCTCATCACCATGGGCGTGTGCACCCACCTCGGCTGCGTGCCGCTGGGCGCCGGCGAGGGTGAGATCAAGGGCGAGTTCGGCGGCTACTTCTGCCCCTGCCACGGTTCGTCCTACGATACCGCGGCGCGCATCCGCAAGGGCCCCGCGCCCAAGAACCTCGAGGTGCCGAAGTACGAGTTCTCGTCCGACACCGTCGTCAAAATCGGCTGAGCCCAAGAGAGAGGATCACGACCATGAGCTTTCCCTGGGCAAAGCACTATACCCCCGCGCACCCGCTGATGAAGTGGATGGACGAACGGCTGCCGATCCCGCGCCTCGTCTACAATGCCGTGGGTGGTGGCTACGAGGTTCCGCGCAACCTCAACTATTTCTGGAACTTCGGTTTCCTCGCCGGTCTGTGCCTCGTGCTGCAGATCGTCACCGGCATCGTCATGGCCATGCACTATGCGGCCAATTCGGCGGTGGCGTTCGACACCATCGAGATGACCGTGCGTGACGTGAACTGGGGCTGGCTGATGCGCTATGCGCATGCCAACGGTGCCTCGGCGTTCTTCGTCGTCATCTACGTCCACATCTTCCGCGGCTTCTACTTCGGCTCCTACAAGGCGCCGCGCGAAATGGTGTGGCTGCTGGGCGTGGTGATCTTCCTGCTGATGATGGCCACCGCCTTCATGGGCTACGTGCTGCCCTGGGGCCAGATGAGCTTCTGGGGCGCCAAGGTCATCACCGGCCTGTTCGGCGCGATCCCCTTCGTGGGCGAGCCGCTGCAGCAGTGGCTGCTGGGCGGTTTCGCGCCTGACAACGCCGCGCTCAACCGCTTCTTCTCGCTCCACTACCTGCTGCCCTTCGTGATCCTGGGCGTGGTGATCCTGCATATCTGGGCGCTGCACATCCCCGGCTCGTCGAACCCGACCGGCGTGGAAGTGAAGTCCAGCTCGGACACGGTGCCGTTCTATCCCTTCTACGTCGCCAAGGACGGCTGGGCGATCGGCGTCTTCGCGATCCTCTTCGCGATCGCGGTGTTCTACTTCCCCAACGCGCTCGGCCACCCGGACAACTACATCCCGGCGAACCCGATGAGCACGCCCGCGCACATCGTGCCCGAATGGTACTTCTGGCCGTTCTACGCGATCCTGCGCGCCTTCACGCAGGACTTCTTCTTCATCCCGGCCAAGCTGATGGGCGTGCTCGCCATGTTCGGCGCGATCCTGGTGTGGTTCTTCCTGCCCTGGCTGGACAAGTCGCCGGTGCGTTCGGGCACCTATCGCCCGCTCTACAAGAAGTTCTTCTGGGTGCTGGTGCTCGACATGCTGGTGCTGTTCTACTGCGGCGGCGCCGCGGCGGCGGAGCCCTACGTGATGATCTCGCAGCTGGCGGCGCTCTACTACTTCGCGCACTTCCTCATCATCATCCCGGTGGTTTCGGCGATCGAAAAGCCGCTGCCGCTGCCGTTCTCGATCACCGAATCGGTGCTCGGCAAGGATGACGAGGCGCAGCTCTCCCCGTCCGCCGATCTTGGCGCCGCCCCGGCTCCGGCCGTCTGATCCAGCCAGAACGAAAGACGAAAGACATGGCACGCATTCTCTCGATCCTCGTCGGGCTGTTCTTCACGCTGGCGCTGGCGTGGTCCTTCGGTGTGGGCTTCTACACCTGGGCCACCGAACCGGCCGCAGTGACGGCGGAGCACGAGTTCCACCTGCCGCCCAAGGAAGTCCACTTCACCAGCGATGGCCCCTTCGGCAAGTTCGACAAGCAGCAGCTCCAGCGCGGCTTCCAGATCTACAAGGAAGTCTGCTCGGCCTGCCACTCGCTCAGCCACGTCGCCTTCCGCGACCTGGCGGCGCTGGGCTATTCCGAAGGCCAGGTGAAGGCCATCGCGGCGGGCTTCCAGGTTCCCGGCGTGGACCCCACCACCGGCGAGGCCAACACCCGTCCGGGCATGCCGACGGACTACTTCCCCAAGCCCTTCGCGAACGACGTCGCCGCGCGCGCCGCGAACAACAACGCGATCCCGCCCGACCTCTCGCTCATCACCAAGGCGCGTCATGACGGCGGACCCTACGTCTATTCGCTGCTGACCGGGTTCCAGGCCCAGCCCGCCGCGCTGTTGAAGGAGTTCCCGGACTCCAAGACGCCCGACGGCCTGCACTACAACCCGTACTTCGCGAACCTCAACCTCGCGATGGCCCCGCCGCTGATGAGCGACGGCCAGGTCGAGTATGGCCCGGGCAACCCCAAGCCGACGGTCGACCAGATGTCGAAGGACGTCGCGGCCTTCCTGATCTGGACCGCCGAACCCAAGCTGGAGAAGCGCAACCAGACCGGCCTTGCCGTGGTGCTGTTCCTGATCTTCGCGACGGTGCTGGGCTATATGTCCTACCGCAACATCTGGGCGGGCAAGAAGCACTGAGCCCACCCATTTCGTCATTGCGAGGGGCGTAAGCCCCGCGGCAATCCAGCGCAGGGCAAACGGCTCTGGATTGCTTCGCTTCGCTCGCAATGACGAAGGGTTTTGGCGATGCCCTGCTTGCTGCTAAGGGCTCCGGCGCCCCGTCATCCTCGGTGATGGCGGGGCGCCTTGCTTATGTGCTGCCGGAGATTTTCCCCCAATGCCGGATCCGACCGTCGAAGACCTGCGCCTGCTGGTGCGGACGATCCCCGATTTCCCCAAGCCCGGAATCCTGTTCCGCGACGTCACCACGCTGATCGGCGACGGTCCGGGCTTCGCGGCCGCCGTCGCGCATATGGCCGACCGGGCGCAGCAGGCGGGCGCGCAGGTGATCGCCGGGGTCGAGGCGCGCGGCTTCATCTTCGGGGCGGCAATGGCGGCGCGCATGGGGCTGCCCTTCGTACCAGTGCGCAAGCCGGGCAAGCTGCCGGTGCCGGTCCTCGCGATCGACTATGCGCTGGAATACGGCACAGACACGCTGGAGGTCGATCCCGGCGCCGTGCCGGACGGCGCGCGGGTGGTGCTCGTCGATGATCTCATCGCCACCGGCGGCACCGCGCTGGCCGCCGTGGAACTCCTGCGCCGGGCCGGGGGAGAGGTGGTGCACTCACTTTTCGCCATCGACCTGCCCGACCTCGGCGGCGCGCAGCGGCTGCGCGATGCAGGCGTCCCGGCCGATGCACTGATGACCTTCGCGGGGCATTGAGGGTCCCTCCCGTCATCCCGGCGCACGCCGGGACCGTGGGCAGGTCTTGAGGCGGTAGCTATCGCGCCAGGGCGCCCCGGCGCGGCGGCGCTTCTAAAGACGGCCCACGGTCCCGGCATGCGCCGGGATGACGGACGGGCTTCGGGTAAAGGCGATCGCGATCACGCCGCCACCGCGTCCTTCTTTTTCCCCGCCTTCTTCGCCCCGGCCTCCGGATCCTCCACCAGCGCCTGCACCGCCTTCGAGGTTGCCACCGTGCCCAGTTCGGTCAGCGCGAAGACGTTCGCCTCGATATCCGTCAGGTCGTAGAGGTAGTTCACCATGACCCCGTGCGCCTGCTTCTGCCCATTGGCCGAGAGGTCGGCATTGGCGTGGATCGCCTCTAGCCGCGCCCCGTTGCCGAGGTGGAAGCGCGCCACCGGATCGAGCGGCTGGTTGCCCTTGCCCTTGGCCTCCACCAGATAGCGTGCCGCCAGTTGCCGCAGTTCCTGCGCGCCCGGCACCGGGGCGTCGCCCTCGGTCTCCTTCGCCAGCCACTTCGCGAACCCGGGGACCGGCGAAAGCGTGGCGAAGGTCTTGAGGTGCGGCAGTTCTTCCCGGAGCAGCCCGACCACGCGCTTGATGAGGTGGTTGCCGAAGGGGATTCCCTTGAGCCCGACCTGGCAGTTGCTGATCGAATAGAAGATCGCGCAGTTCGCCTCGCTGGGCGGTACCGTCTCGCGATCCTCGGCGATGATCTGGTGGATCGAGCCGGGGATCTGCGGGGTCAGCGCCACTTCGACGAAGATCAGCGGATCGTCGCGCATCTGGGGATGGAAGAAGCCGTAGCAGCGCCGGTCCACCGGCTCGACGCGGCGGCGCAGGTCGTCCCAGCCCTGGATCTGGTGGACCGCTTCGTAGCGGATGATGCGTTCGAGCAACTGCGCCGAGCTGTCCCAGCCGATCCGCCGCAGTTCCAGGAACCCGGCGTTGAACCATGCGGTGAAGGCGCTTTCGAGGTCGCGGTCGAGCGCGGCGAGGCCCGGCGTGCCGGCGGCGCGGGGTATCGCCAGCAGATCCTCGCGCAGGGCGATCAGCCGCGGCGTGCCCTGCGGCGCCAGGTTGAGCTGGTTGATGAGCCGCCGGCTGGGTGACTTGCTGGCGAGGTTGAGCGCGAGGGCAGCGGCCTCGTCGCGCTTCTCGTTCCATTTGGCGATGGCCTTGTCGATGGCCTTGGCGTCGGCCGGGTGCATGTCGTGGACTTTGCCCAGGAAATCCTGCCGGGCGGCGACGTCGCTGGCTTCGTAGAGGTCGAAGAACGCCGAGGCCAGCGCCGGCCCCGAGGCGCGCCCACGCAGCGAGAGCAGGGCGTCCGCCAGGTCGAGCAGGCTTTCCGCGCGCTCCTGCCGGGGGGCGATGCCGATGCCGCGCAGCATCTTGCCCAGCCCCGAATTCATCAGCATGTCGAGCGGGCTGCGCCGCCGGGCTCCGGGTGCGGCGCCTGATACCGGGCCTGATACGGCACCTGATACGGGCCCCGATGCAGGTGCGGCGCTTGCAGCGGGGGCTTCGGTGGCGGGGCGCGTCCGGGGCGTGTTCATGATGTCCTCGTTTTCCGTCGTCGGCCGTTGGGTGCCAAGGCTATCACTGCTGCACCTGCGATAGAATACGGCGAAACCGACAGGCCGCCGCATGAGCGCGTCATCGCAGCGGCGAACGGCGGTTTTGCGTGCCCGAGGCACCAGAAGCCGCCCCGGCGATCCGCTGCGGCGACTTGCCGTGACGGGGGCTGGCCACAGGATGATGCAGGAGAAGTGTTGACGCATGCCACCCGGCCGTGGCAAGCGCCTGTTCACGACGCGGCCCGGCAACCACGGGGCCGTGCCGGACGCGACGAGCGGGTATAGCTTAGTGGTAAAGCTCCAGCCTTCCAAGCTGGCTATGCGGGTTCGATTCCCGCTACCCGCTCCAAGCCGCCTCAACCCCTTCAAAAGACGCGGAAATCTATCGCTGCCGCGACCGACTCCGATTTTTGTGCCACCAATGCGGCATACCTCGACGCACAAAAATTAAGCGCAACGCTCTCAAATCGTTCAAAAAAACGTCATCCGGGTTGTTGCACCAGATCGTCATACGAACCGTCTGCGCGTGGACTGTGGCTGCGAGGGTCGATCTATCAGTTTCGAGTCAAAGTGCCCGCCAACTTGCGAGAGGCGATGGGATGCGCTCATGTGAATCGCTCACTGCGAACAGACAGCCCATCGCTTGCCATTCGTCTGGCCCGCAAAGCCGCTTTCGAGATCGACGCAATGTTCGAGGCAAAACGACAGCAAATCGGTATGGAGTACGATGAGCGGCTGGTCGTTGATCAAGACGTCGTGGCTTCAGTCAGGGCTGCGCGTTCATCACGATCTGCGGCAGCAATCGCCGCTCGCATCAAACCTGAGACGCTCGAAGAGGCGGCGGCGACAAATTCGATTTTGACGCTCTCGGACATTTACGACCGATACATCAAGGACCCCACGAAACGCCGCTCGGCGCGTACCATGCTCGCGCACGACACGACCCGGCGAGTTGTCCAAGATGTGCTTGGGGCATCAACCCCGATCTCGGAGATTTCCCGCGAGTGACCTGCCCCCCGAAAGGTCCCTCATTCTGATGTAGAGTCTGCCCACGAGAAGGAGCAGACGCATGAGGAAGAGCCGTTTTACCGAGGCGCAGATCATCGGGATGATCAAGGAGCAGGAGT
>NZ_JAZFAX010000009.1:0-188983 GCF_036352595.1 Novosphingobium resinovorum | reverse complement strand
GCCGAGCATGCCCGCCATCCGACAGGCCATCATTGACCGAATATCAAGACCTCCGCCAGACCAATGCCCTCATTGCGGTGGGAGCCTATCAGTCACGCATTTCAAACTTCTGCCAAAGTAGTGCTAGCGCATGGCGCTGGCCCCAGTCGTGCTGACGCCAGTGGCGTTCATGATGCGGGGCATCGCGATGAAGCGCGGCGGCCGCCGACCAGACCCTTGTTGTCGGCGAAGGGCGCAGCGCCGAAAGCGGACCGCGCCGACTTGGAAAGCTGGCGTATCGCACCAGCATCGCGGCACGCTCCATGGCCGGCAGGGTCATCGCCGGGACGAGACGTCGTTCGTGTCGGAGAATGGCACTGCCTGATCTTTGAAATCCTGCGGAACGGGGCTTTCAGTAACCTGTCTTAAAGTTCGGGCGAACAGGCGGTGCTTACCGCCGGGTGCGTCTCGTCTCGATGTCGTGATGCAGGTGGCGCACCTTGAGCAAGTCCTGCCGCGTCAGGATACCGATGACCCGGTGTGTTGCGGGATCGACGATCGGGATGCGGCCGATACCTGTCTCGACCATGAGGTCCGCGATCCGGCAGAGCGGATCGTGCGGCAGCCCGTAAGGCTGCGACGCGTCCGACAGGCTGTCCGCAAGTGTCGCGTCCGGGGATACCCCTTCGACCTGCCAGCGCAGGGCGTCGGCGCGGGAAACCAGTCCCGCCAGGGAACCGTCTTGCGTCGTCACGGGATAGCTGCGATGGCGCGCGCCGGCCGTGAAGAAGGCAAGTGCCTGGGCCATGGTCATGGAACCGGGCAGGACATCGGGTCGGGGCGTCATGATCTGGGAAGCCTGCAGGAAGTCGAAGGCATCGACGGTGTATTCCTGCAGAATATGCCGCCCACGCCGTGCGATCTTCTCGGTCAGGATCGAGCGGCGCATCACCAGCACGCTGACGGCATAGGCCCCCACCGATGCGCCCAGGGTAAGGGGCAGCATCGCGAAATCGCCGGTAAGTTCGATCGCGAACAGGGCCGCCGTCAGCGGCGCGCGCATCGCGCCGCTCAATATCCCCGCCATGCCGGCCAGTGCCCACAACGCACCGCCTCCGGGAAGATACTGGCCAAGCACGAAACCCAAGGCCCCTCCCAGCAGCAACAGCGGCGCGAGGACACCGCCGGACGTCCCGGAGCCGAGGGCGATCAGCCACACCACCGCCTTGACCACCAGCAGCGCCAGCACCGCCCGCATCGCCAACGACCCGTCGAGCAGGCCCCGGATGCTATCGTATCCCGCGCCCAGGACATGGGCATCGACGAGACCGCCCAGACCGACCACCACCCCGCCAAGGGCGGGCCACCACATCCAATGGACCGGCAGACGGGCGAACACGTCCTCGATCTTGTAGAGCGTGCCGGAAAGCAGCGACGCCTGCGCTCCGGCCAGGGCGCCCACCGCCACGGCCAGCGCGACATGCCCGCTTGTCAGCATGATCGCGTGATGCACCGGAAACAACGGACCGACCTCTATCAGCAGCGGGCGCCATAGCCAGGAGACCAGCACCGCGACGACGACGGGCACGAAGCTGCGCGGCTTCCATTCGAATAGCAGCACCTCGATTGCCAGCAGGATCGCTGCCATGGGCGTTCCGAAGATCGCGGTCATTCCGGCGGCCGCACCTGCGACGAGCAGGGTCTTGCGTTCGGCCGCGCTGAGGTGGAACGCCTGCGCGAACAGCGATCCGATCGCTCCGCCGGTCATGATGATCGGCCCCTCCGCACCGAACGGCCCGCCGCTGCCGATGGAGATCGCCGACGACAGGGGTTTCAGCAAGGCGACCTTGGGAGACAACCGGCTTTCGCCATACAGGATCGCCTCGATCGCTTCGGGAATGCCATGGCCACGGATCTTGTCCGACCCGTAGCGTGCCATCAGCCCGACGATCAGGCTCCCGATCACCGGCACGGCGACAAGCCAGGCTCCCAGCGCGTTGTCGGTGATCTGCGAAGGCGCTGCCGAAAGCCGTCCGAACCAGAACAGGTTCGTCGCAACGGCGATCGCCTTCAACAGCACCCAGGCTCCTGCCGCGCCGCCACTGCCGACCACCAGAGAGGCAACGGCCAGCATCAGCATGCGGCGATCGGCGCTGTGATCGGCAAGGGGGCGGCGGGAGGGAGATGATGAATAGGGAATCATGCAGGAAGGCTCGGCGATCGCTGGAAGTGTCCGGGCCAATATATCGCAGTACGATATATTTCAAGGATTGACATGATGGGCTCCGGAACCGGAGTGAGCCTATGGCCAGCACACTGACAGACGCGGATTACCTTGCCCTTGCCGATTTCCGGTTTTCGCTGCGTCAATTCCAGGCCTTCAGCGAAGCCCAGGCGGCTCAGTGCGGCCTGACCCCGCAGCAGCATCAGGCCTTGCTGGTGATCCGCGCAACTGCGCCGGGAACGGCAACGGTCGGACATGTCGCCGAGCGACTTATCCTGAAGCCGCATAGCGCCACCGGCCTCGTGGACCGAATGGTCGGTCTGGACCTGGTGCGGCGCGAGCCATCACCGCTCGACAAGCGGCAGACGGTCCTGTCGCTGACACCACAGGCGCATCGGATGCTGGAAACGCTCAGCGCAACACATCGGGAGGAAATCCGTCGGCTGCGCCCGATGTTGATCGATCTGCTGGGGCGGATGGACGCGTGATGCAGCATCGCCTCCTCGCAGCATCTTGAACGCCCGTCGATCGTATCGCCAGAAGCGCCGGAGCCTGGCGTTGAGATTTATGCGCATGGCGTTGGCCGGAACGCCTCTTGCGTGCTCCGGGCACTGTATGATAGCGCTATCTAATTGCGAAAACAGCAGTGCCGGGAGATTGACGTGCCTAGGAAGACCCCATTTTTGCCCCTGCTTGCAGTGGCATATGCGCTTGCCGGATGTACCGGGAACAGCCCGGCGGCGGATCCTTCACAGTCCGCGGCACCGGACAAGTCGAAGTACCTCTCGCAGCCGCTGGTGAGCGAGATCTACACCGCCGACCCGTCCGCGCATGTGTGGAACGGCAAGATCTACGTCTACCCCAGCCACGACATCGACGGGCCGACGCCCGAGGACGACCTGGGCAGCCATTTCGAGATGCGCGACTATCGCATCCTGTCGATGGACAAGATCGGCGGCCCGGTGACGCTTGGGCCCGTCGCGCTCGACGTCAAGGACGTGCCCTGGGCCGAGAAGCAGATGTGGGCGCCCGACGCGGCCTTCCGCGATGGTACTTACTACCTGTACTTCCCGGCCAAGGACAAGGCGGGCGCCTTCCGCATCGGCGTCGCCACCTCGAATAGCCCTACCGGCCCGTTCAAGGCGCAGCCGGAGCCGATCAAGGGCAGCTATTCGATCGATCCGGCGGTGTTCACCGACGACGACGGCAAGAGCTACATGTACTTCGGCGGCATCTGGGGCGGCCAGCTTCAGCGCAATGTCGGTGGCAAGTACGATTCCAACGGCTCGAAGACCGACCTGCAGGCGGACGACAAGCCGGCGCTCCTGCCCCGTGTCGCGCGCATGAGCGACGACATGCTCGAATTCGCAGAAGCCCCGCGTGAACTGCGCATCGTGGACGAGAAGGGCAAGCTGCTGCTGGGCGGCGACCACGACCGGCGCTTCTTCGAAGCTTCGTGGATGCACAAGTACAAGGGCAAGTACTACTTCAGCTACTCGACCGGCGACACGCATTTCCTCGCCTACGGGATCGGCGATTCCCCCTATGGCCCGTTCACCTACAAGGGCCGCATCCTCGAGCCGGTCGAGGGGTGGACCACGCATCACTCGATCGTGCAGTGGGACGGGCGCTGGTGGCTGTTCTATGCCGACACGCAGCTTTCGGGGCAGACCCGCCTGCGCAACGTGAAGGTGACCGAACTGCACTACAATGCCGACGGGACGATCAGGACGATCGACCCGATGATCCGGCGGTAAAACGAAAAAGGGGCGCCCGATCGGCGCCCCTTCCTCATTTCAGCAGTTGTAAGGAAACGGCCTCGCCCATGGCCTTGTAGCCGGCCGGGTTGGGATGGATCGCGTCACCCCCGTCGTAGGCCGGATTGAGATGATCGGGGCGCGCGGGATCGCGCATCACCGCGTCGAAGTCGATCACCGCGTCGAAGTGGCCGGGGGTCCGGATCCAGGCGTTGATCGCCTGCCGGTCGGCCTCGCTGGCGGCGGCGGGGTGGTAGTACTCCATGCCCATGAACGGCAGCAGGGTGCCGCCGTAGACCGTGATGCCGCGTGCATGCGCGCGCGCGACGATCTGGGCGTAAGCGCCGGTCACTTGCGCGACCAGTGCGGCATGGGCCTCGGGCGTGGCCGGCGCGTCTCGCGTGAGCATGCCGATGTCGTTGATCCCCTCCAGTACGATCAAGTGGGTGACGCCGGGGACCGAGAGCACGTCGCGATCGAAGCGCGCCACCGCGTTCGGGCCGGTACCGTCGAGCAGCACGCGGTTGCCGCCGATACCCTGGTTCACCACGGCGCGCTTGCCGGAGAGGCGGCGGGCCAGCACGTCGGTCCAGCGATCGTTGCCGTTGGTGGTGGAGCCGCGCCCGTCAGTGATCGAATCCCCGAGCGCGATGACCGTGCCGGTGTTGCAGGCGCGCACTTCGATGCCCGACAGCATGTACCAGTGATCGGTGCCGGTTGCGGCGGCGAGGGTGGCCTCGGCCGCGTGATCGCCGCCGACCCACCACGAGGTCGCGCGCGAGCCGGGGTGGCCGGTCTGCTTTTCAGGCAGCGCGGCGAGGTGCAGCGATATGGCAAGGTCGCCAAGCGCGGCGGCGGGGGTGGAAACTGGATCGGAAAGCCAGTCTGCACCCGGCGGGATGACCACGCGGGCCTTGCCTTCGAAGCGCAGCGGCACCAGCGATTTCGCGTCGATCGCGGGCGCCGCCGGGCCGATCGCTCTGGCCAGCGTCGCGCTCTCGATCACCAGCGGCGTATCGCCGAAAGCGTTCGAGAAACGGATGCGCAGTTCGTTCCCGGGAATCGAGGGGCGCACGATCTGGCGCAGGGTGACGTCGCGGCGCGCTGCTTCGGGAAGGCGGTCGTCACCGGTAACCGGCATTTGCGAGGAGCCCCAGACGCCGACCCACGGGCATTGCGTGGCTGCGGGAGCGGCCACGGCGGGAAGGGGCGCCGCGAGCGCGAGGGCAGCGGTCAGAGAGGCAAGGCGCAGCATGTTCGCCATGAAAACGAAGTATCCCGAAAAAGAAAGAGCCGGCACAAAGGCCGGCTCCAGTGGGTGGGGTTGGGAGGAAATCAGAAGTTGGCCCTGATGCCGGCCAGTACCTGCCGGCCCGGCTTGTAGACCGAATAGGCGGCGTTCGAGTATTCGAAGGTCGTGCGGATCACTTCGTTGGTGATGTTCAGCACGTCCAGCGTCAGGCGTACGCCGTCGTTGAGGAACGGCAGCTGATAGCCCGCCGACATGTCCAGCTGACCGCGTGCGTCGTTGCGCAGCGAAGCATTGGCGATGCCGTTCTGCGGCTTATTCACGGCGATCGACTTGTCGTTCCAGACATAGTTCACGCTGATCGACAGGCCGTTGTTCTCGTAGAAGCCCTGAAGGTTGTACGAGTACTTCGACACGCCGGTGGCGACGAGGCCCGAGGACGAGGACTGCTTCAGGTACGTGCCGTTGGCCGAGAAGCCGAGGCCCTTGACCAGGAAGTCGAGCGGCTGGACCCAGGTGGCTTCCAGACCCTTGATCTTCAGGTCGCTCAGGTTGACCGGGCGGTTGACCGTGATCGCGAGGTCGTTGATCGCGACGCCGGTGGCGGCCGAGCGGTCGGTCAGGGCGTTCTGCTGGGTCGAGAGCAGGCTGTCGTACGGAATGTTGAGCGAGCCGAAGGTGACTTCGTCCGAGGTGGTGACGGTGAAGCCCTGGATGTTCTTCATGAACGCCGACAGGCCGATGTAGCCGATGCCGCCGGTGTAGAGTTCACCACCGATATCGTAGTTGTCGGAGGTGTAGGGCTTCAGGTCCGGGTTGCCCGCCGTTGCCGTCAGCGCCGAGGGATCGGAGAAGGTAATGCCCGGCAGGATCTGGCCGGCATCCGGGCGGGTCATCGTGCGCGACGCCGATGCGCGCAGCTTGATGTTGTTCGCCAGGTCGTAGGTCAGGTTGATCGACGGCAGGAAGTTCTCGTACTTCGACTTCGAGGTGATATCGATGATCGCGGTGCCGACCTGGCTCGGACCGGTGACGACCTGGTTGGTGTGCGCATAGCGCATGCCGGTGTTGATGTGCAGGTCGCGGCCGGCGATCGTGGTCACGCCGTTCAGTTCGAAGTAGGCGCCCATGACCTCTTCGTCCATGTCGCCCGTCGCGCCGCCGGTCACGGCACCGCGCGTTTCAGGCGCGCTGTCGCGGTAGCTGGCGTAGTTGGTGGCCGCCTTGATCGCGTCGAAATTCGGCACGATGAAGCCGGCGACCGACGAACTCTTCAGGTACTGCGAGATTTCGCCGGTGGTGATCGAGCCGGTGTCGCCGGTGCAACCGGTGCCGCAGACGGACAGCTGATAGGCGGTGCTGTTGTCGTAGGCGCGGATCGAGCGGGTCGCCCGGTCATAGGCCGCGCCGACCTTCACGTTGAACATGTCGTCGCCGTACGTGACGTCAAGGTGCGCGCCCTTGGTCTCGGTCTTGCGGCGAACGAGCTGGATGTTCTGGCGATACCACTGCCAGGTGCCGCTGTCCGGATCGTTCAGGTCGATGTTGCTGGTGATCGATGGATAGGAACCGCTCGTGTTGTCGTAATAGACGTCGACGCCCGACTGCGGAGTGGTCTGGAAGGCCCAGGTCGGCTGTTCGCGGAAGAAGCTGCTCTTCGAATAGTTCGCGCTCGCCTCGATCTTGAGATCGTCGGTCGGCTGCCAGGTCACGCTCGGGTTGATGTTCCAGAACTTGGTCGTCTGCTTGAACAGGCTGGCTTCGAGGAAGAACGACGAGTTGGCGAACGTGCCGCTGGTGACGACGTTGTTGTCATCCACGGTCAGGTCGATCGGGATCATGCCGCCGGTCGACTGCGCGCTGGTGCCGGGGCCCGAGTTGCGGACCTGCCAGTTCATGTTGACCTTGCTGTAGTTGCGCTGCGACTTGGCCCAGAGGCCGTCGAGCGCGAAGTGCAGCTCGTCGCTGGGGCGCCATTCGAGCGAGGCGAGGGCGGACACGCGCGAGCGGGTGCCTTCGGTCAGGCTCTGGCGGCCGAGGCGCGGGATCAGCGCGGTGCTGAGCTGGTCGGCGGTCAGGCCCGAGGTGGCCACCACGTCTACGGGATCGCCGGCGGTCAGGCCGTGGCCCGCGTTGGCGGGAACGACCGAGGCCCACGAGAAGTTGTTGCCGCCTTCGTCGGTGCAGTCGGTGCCGCAGGACAGGTTGCCGTCGGTCCAGCCAACGGACTCGAAGCCCTTCACGCGGGTCTTGGTCTTCACGCCGGCAACGCCGACGAGGATGCCGAAGGTGTCGGTGGTGTGGCTGGCGACGAGGGCGCCGCGCGGGCTGAACTTGTCGTTGGTGTCGGTGTACTGGCCCTGTGCCACGACGGTGACGTGGGTGCCTTCCTTGTCGAAGGGCCGCGCGTTACGCAGGTTCACGGTACCGGCGATGCCGCCTTCGAGCGTCGAGGGCGACGGGCTCTTGGCAAGGTCGAGGCGGGTGAACAGTTCCGAGGGGAAGAAGTCGAGGTCGACTTCGCGGTTGGCGCTGCCGCCGTTGGTGCCGCCGTCCGACGCCACCTGCAGCTGCGAGCCGTTCAGCAGCACGCGCGTGAAGCTGGGGCCGAGGCCGCGGATGGCGACCTGGGTGCCTTCGCCGTTGATGTCGCGGTTGAGGCGCACGCCGGGCATGCGGTTCAGCGTTTCGGCGAGGTTGGTGGCGGGCAGCTTGCCGATGTCCTCGGCGAAGATGCTGTCGCCGAAGCTCACCGCGTCGCGCTTGGCGTTGGTCGCGCTCTGCAGCGAGCCGCGAATACCGGTGACGATGATGTCTTCGGCCGAAGCGCCGGTATCGTCCACGGTCGAGTCGGTGGCCTGAGCCTGCGCTGCTACAGTTGCAGCGTCCTGCGCCCGGGCGGCGGAACCGACGAACGGGGTGAGCGCGGCGGCTCCCAGCAGAACGGCGCGAACGGTCACGAAATTGCGTGTCATAATATCTGAACTCCCTCCCATGCGTCTGCTGCCCTTTGCTCGGGGCTCGCAGGATGCGCTGGCGTTGCTAGCGCTATCATTTTTCCATATTCCTGCGACCGGATGCCGTCAAGAACAATGATAGCGTTATCTTTACTTGTAGGTGTAGAGCTTCACCCGCTGGATCTGCCACTGGCCCGGGAACAGCCGGATATGGCGGCCCTGATGGGTCTGGTCGCCGTTGAGCAGGCGGCCGGCCACCCATTTTCCGGCGGCGTCATAGTGGCCTTCCCACGCCGAATCGATGCCGGCGAGGGCACCGCCGTCGGCGCGCGGCTTGAAGGTCACGGTGATGCCTTGACCCGCGATCAGGTATTCCTCGGGACCGGTCTGGATGATGATGCCGCCCGCCGCCGCGATGGCGGCATTGGCGGCTTTCCGCTCCTCCGCCCCGGGATTCGCGCCCGGCTTGGGGGCATCGACATAGCTGATGGTGAAGCGATAGGGCCCGACGTCGCGTGTTTCCGGCTCGGTGACGAGGGTTTCGTCGTAGAGCTGGCGCGGCTTGAAGCCGACCATGCGATCGGTGCCCTGAGCGTCGAGGATATAGGGCTTGAGCTGCTGCAGCACGCCGTAGGCATCCTTGAGCGCGCCGGGGTTCTCGTCGACCGAGTCGATCGAGAACGGGCCGAAGCCGATCGCGTCGAGCTGGCCGATGGCGTAGAACGCATTGGCCGGGGCGATCGGATTGTCGGAGTTATGCGCTTCGGGAATGAACAGCACGTTGTCCGGCCGCTTGTAGCCGTTCACGATGTCCACGAAGTTCGGGAAGTAGATGTCCGGCGCCAGGAAATCGAGGTGCGGGGCGCCTGCCTTCCAGACGTCGAGCAGGTGCGGCAGCGGGCCGCCGCTGGGGTACTCGCCGGGAATTCGGCCCGGCCGGTTGAGCGCGACATTGACGTACATCGGCAGCGGGTAGGCGGCCTTGCCTGCCGCCGTAAGCTGGTCCGCGAAGCGGGCGTAGTGCCAGGCGGCGAAGATCTCGGCGGAGGTGTCGCCCGCGCCGAACAGGTCTTCCCAGGTGCCGCTGGTGCGCGCGCCGCGCTCCACCCACACGCGCTTCATGGCTGGGACCAGCGTGTCCTTGTGCGCGACGAGATAGTTGACGAGGTCGGACGGCACCGGTTCGCGGAAGGCGGCGTTGGCTGCCGCGCTGTAGTCGCGTGCGACGGGAAGCATGCCGATCTCGTTCTCGACCTGCACCATCAGCACGGTGTTCTGCGCGGCGTCCACCGCCTTGATGTGCGCCAGCAGCGCGGCATAGGCGCGCTGGTCGGCCTGCAGGGTGTCGCCGCCGAAGGTGGAGAGAATTTCGACGCTCTGGCCGTTGGGCATCGCCGCGCGCGGGAAGCGCTGCTGGTCGCGCTTGACCCATGCGGGGACGTAAGTGGACATGGAGTTCTTCCACGCCCCGAACCACAGCACCACCAGCTTGAGGTTGTTGGCGCGCGCGGCCTTGATCTGCGAATCGACCGAGGACCAGTCGAACTGGCCCTCGACCGGCTCGATCAGTTCCCACGACACCGGGGTAATCACGGTGTCGAGGTTCATGTCCTTCAGGCGCTTCCAGTGCGGCGCCATGTAGTCCGCGCTGGACGAGGCCGAATTGCTCAGTTCGCCCGCGATCATCAGCACGGGCTTGCCGCCGACGATCAGCTGCTTCGTGTCGCCCTTGGTCTCCAGCCGGGGTACGTCGGCTTGCGCCGGTGCCGCGAGGGTGAGGGCGGTGGCCAGTATCGAGGTGGCGGCCAGTGCCGTGCGTAAGGTCATCCTGATGCTCCCGAATTTATCTTATGCGTGCGTGGGCTGGTAGCGCGGCAGGATCAGGTGGATCACTGCGAGCGCCACCAGATAGGCGCCGGAGGCGACGAGGAAGATCGGTTCGTAGCTGCCGATCGTCTCGAGGATCACGCCTGCGAACTTGGCCATGAGCATGCCGCCCACCGCGCCCGCCAGTCCGCCGAGGCCGACGACCGAGCCGGTCATCCAGCGCGGCATCGTGTCGCCGGGCAGGGCGTAGAGGTTGGCCGAGAAGCCCTGATGTCCGGCGCAGGCTAGGCCGATCAGCGCCACCGCCGTCCACAGGCTGGTCGCCTGCGGGGCCAGCGCGATCGGCACGGCGCACAGCGCGGCCAGCAGCATCGCCGTCTTGCGCGCGCGGTTGAGGCTCCAGCCGCGACCCATCAGGCGCGAGGAGGTCCAGCCGCCCGCGACCGAGCCGACATCGGCCAGCAGGTAGACCGCGATCAGCGGCGGGCCAAAGTCCAGCATCTTGACGCCGAACTGCTTGTTGAAGAAGTCCGGCAGCCAGAACAGGAACGTCCACCAGACCGGGTCGATCAGGAAGCGGCCCAGCATGTAGGCCCAGGTCTGGCGCAGGCGCAGCACGTCGCGCCAGCGCACCGGCTGTACCGGGTCGACGGGGTCGGCCTCGATCCATGCCAGTTCTTCGGTGGTCAGGGTCTTCTTCTCGCGCGGGCGGCGGTAGAAGCCCAGCCACGCCGCCAGCCAGATCACCGTCAGCGCGCCGGTCAGGATGAAGGCCCAGCGCCAGCCGAGCGTCAGCGCGATCACCGGCACCACCAGCGGCGTCAGGATCGCGCCGACGTTCGATCCGGCGTTGAAGATGCCGATCGCCAGCGCGCGCTCGCGCTTGGGGAACCACTCGTTGGTGGCGGCGATGGCGGCGGGGAAAGTGCCCGCCTCACCGATCGCGAGCGGGATGCGCGCCAGCAGCATGCCGCTGGTGCTGGTGAACAGCACGTGGGCGATATGCCCGAAGGTCCACAGCGCCACCGCCAGCGCATAGCCCGCACGCGCGCCGATCCGGTCGATCAGGCGCCCGAAGAACACATAGGCGATGCCGTAGCCCGCCTGGAACCAGATCGCGAGGTCGGCATAGCCGCTCTCGCTCCAGCTGTAGCGCGCCTGCAGCTCGGGCTTGAGCGTGGGCAGGACCAGACGGTCGACATAACTGAGCACCACCGCCGCGAACAGCAGCGCGCACACGATCCAGCGCACGCGCCCGGCCGGCTTGGCCGGGGCTTCCGTTTCGACGGCGGTGACGGCCTGCATCGTGCTCACCAGTTGTACATCGTGCCGTCTTCGAGACGGTTCACCGGCAGGAAGGCGCGCTTGTATTCGTAGCCGGCGGCCAGTTCCTCGTCGATGTCGACGCCGAGGCCCGGCGCGTCGCCCGGATGCATCATGCCGTTCTCGAAAGTGTAGGCATGCGGGAACACGGCGTCGGTCTCGGGCGTGTGGCGCATGTATTCCTGAATGCCGAAGTTGGGCACCGAGAGGTCGAAGTGCAGCGCGGCGGCCATGCAGACCGGCGAGAGATCGGTGGCGCCGTGGCAGCCGGTGCGGATCTGATAGAGGTCCGCCAGCGCGGCGATGCGGCGCAGATGGGTGATGCCGCCTGCATGGACGACGGTGGCGCGGATGTAGTCGATCAGCTGGTTCTGGATCAGATCCTTGGCGTCCCAGATCGAGTTGAAGATCTCGCCCACGGCCAGCGGCGCGGTGGTGTGCTGGCGGATCAGCTTGAACGCTTCCTGGTTTTCGGCAGGGGTCGCGTCTTCCAGCCAGAACGGGCGGTAGGGCTCCAGATCCTTGCCCAGACGGCCCGCCTCGATCGGGGTCAGGCGGTGGTGGATGTCATGCAGCAGGTGCACGTCCCAGCCCAGCGCCTCGCGCGCGGCCTTGAACAGTTCGGGCACGACGCGCAGGTACTTCGAGGTGTTCCAGACGTTCTCGGTCGGCAGGTCGGCGTCGGCGGGCTCGTAGAAATACTTGTCCTTGGAGACGCCGTAAGTCGAGGCCATGCCGGGCACGCCGCACTGCAGGCGGATCGCCTTGTAGCCCTGCGCCTGATAGTCGAGCGCGACGTTGATGGTGTCCTCGATCGAGGTGCCGTTGGCGTGGCCATAGACCATCACGCCCTCGCGGCTGGCACCGCCGAGCAGCTGGTAGACCGGGAGCCCTGCGATCTTGCCCTTGATGTCCCACAGCGCCATGTCGACGGCGGCGATCGCGGTCATCGTCACCGGGCCGCGGCGCCAGTAGGCGCCCTTGTAGAGATACTGCCAGACGTCCTCGATGCGGTGCGCGTCGCGGCCGATCAGGCAGGGGATGACGTGGTCGGTCAGGTAGCTGGCGACCGACAGTTCGCGGCCGTTGAGAGTGGCGTCACCGACGCCGGTGGTGCCGTCGTCGCAGGTGATCTTGAGGGTGACGAAGTTGCGGCCGGGGCAGGTCACGATGACCTTGGCGTCTACGATCTTGGGCATGATGGTCCTCAGGCGATTTCGAGGGTTGCGGTCTTCAGGGCGGCGCTGCTGTTGCCGACCATGATGTCGAAAAGTCCGGGCTCGACGACTTCTCGCATGTCCTCGTTCCAGAGGCTGAAGTCGTCGGGGCCGAGGGTGAATTCCACCTTGCGGGTCTCACCGGGTTTGAGGGTGACGCGGCGGAAACCGCGCAGTTCCATGACCGGGCGGGTCACGCTCGCCTCGCGGTCGTGGACGTAGAGCTGCACCACTTCGTCACCTTCGCGCGCGCCGGTGTTGGTCACGTCGACCGCGACGGTGACGGTGCCCGCCGCCGCGATGCGCGGGGCCGAGAGGGCAGGGGCGCCGAGGGTGAAGCTGGTGTAGCTGAGGCCGAAGCCGAAGGGGTAGAGCGGCGCGGTGTCGGCGAACAGGTAACCGCGCTTGGCCGATGGCTTGTGGTTGTAGAAGAACGGAACCTGGCCCACGTCCTTGACCACGGTGACCGGCAGCTTGGCGCCGGGGTTGACGTCGCCGAACAGCGCCTCGGCCATGGCGGTGCCGCCTTCCTGGCCCAGATACCAGCATTCGAGGATCGCGTCGGCCTGCTCGGCCACGGTCGGCCACGAGGGCGGGCGGCCGTTGAGCGCGACGACGATCACCGGCTTGCCGGTGGCCTTGAGCGCTACGAACAGCGCGTTCTGTTCGCCCAGGAGGTCGAGGTCGGTGCGGTCGCCGAGGTGGTTCTTCGCATAGCCTTCGCGGCTGGTCTGCTCGGTATCGCCGATGGCGAGGATGACCACGTCGCTGGCCTTGGCGGTTTCGACAGCCTCGGTGATGAGGGCGCGGTTCTTCGCGGGATCGGCCAGCAGCACTTCGTTGGCGGAGCGGTCCTCGCTCTGGGTGATGAACACGCCCTGCGCGAAGACGACTTCGGCCTTGCCCTTCAGGCGCGCCGTGATGCCCTCGACCAGATTGACGCTGGAGCGCGGCTCCGACGAATAGCCGCCGAGGCGCGTGACGTTGGCGTTGGGGCCGATCACCGCGACGCGCTTGTGCGCGCCGGGGGTGAGCGGGAGCACGCCGCCGTTCTTGAGCAGGCAGATCGACTTGCGTGCCGCTTCCAGCGCCAGCGCGCGCGCCTCGGCGTTGGCGGTGAGTTTGGCCGAAGCCTTGGGGTCGATCGGTCCCGCCTCGAACATCCCGGCGCGGAACTTCAGCGTCAGCATGCGGCGGCACGCGGCATCGACGACCGAGACCGGCACCAGACCCTTGCGGACCTGATCGGCCAGCGTGCGATAGGCTTCGCCATCAGGCAGGTCGGTATCGACGCCTGCGTGAAGGGCAAGGCGCGCGGCGCCCTCAAGGTCGGCGGCGAGGTGGTGGAACGTCGCCAGTTCGGGGATCGCGGCATAGTCGCTGACGATCGCGCCGTCGAAGCCCCATTCGCCGCGCAGCACGTCGTTCAGCAGCCAGCGGTTGGCATGGCTGGGGATGCCGTCGATCTCGTTGTACGAGGGCATGACGGCGGCGATGCCGGTGCGGCGCACGACTTCACGGAACGGCGGGAAGAAGCTGTCGTAAAGCTCGCGCTTGCCGAGCGGGGCCGGGGCCACGTTGTTGCCCGCCTCGGGCTGGCCGTGGCCGGTCATGTGCTTGAGCGTGGCGAAGACCTTGCCCTCGGGCAGTTCCTTGCCGGGGCCCTGCAGCCCGCGCACGGCGGCGACGCCCATTTCGCCGCAAAGGTACGGGTCTTCGCCGAAGGTTTCCTCGATGCGGCCCCAGCGCGGGTCGCGGGCGATGTCGACCACCGGGGAGAGCGCCAGCGTGGAGCCGTGGGCGCGGACCTCGCGGCCGATCACCGACTGCACGCGCTCGACCAGTTCGGGATCGAAGCTGCCCGCCATGGCGATCGCCTGCGGGAAGCTGGTCGCCTCGGGCGCCATGTAGCCGTGGAGCGATTCCTCATGGAACAGCACCGGGATGCCGAGGCCGGTCGCGCGCGCCCATTTCTGGGTGGCGTTGACGAAGGCGATCGTCTCGGCGGGCTTGCGCCAGCGGCCGGTGACGTCGGTGCCGGTGTTGTTCGCGGTCGCCGCGCCGCCCCGGTCGGAGGGGCGGGCGATCTGGCCGATTCCATGGGGATAGGCGCTGGTGGCGCGGGCCGGGTCGAAGGCGCGGTCCTCGTCCATCACGTCGCGCTTGCGGGTGGACAGGGTGATGATCTGGGCGACTTTCTCGTCCAGCGTCATGCGGCTCATCAGGTCGGCTACGCGAAGATCCACCGGTGCGCGCGCGTCCTTGTAGACCGGCGCGGCGGCACGAGCGGCGACGGGCAGGAAGGCGAGCATCGAAGCGCCGCCACCCCAGCCGAGGAGGACGCGGCGCGATACGGCGAAACGCGATGCCGCGGGGAGCAGGCTCATGCCGTCACCGCGCGCTGTGCCGAGGCTGCGTGTCGATACAATGCGTGATGGCATCCCACTTCCTGATACTCCCAAATGCCCGTTCCGGCTGCACTCGCCCCGATTCGGCAAACGGCGTTGCCTCGGCCGGTTCTTTTGTGATAGCGCTATCTTTCAAGGTAACGACGAAGCTTGTCAACCGCATTGGGCAGGCAAATTTTTAAGGGATGGACGGGATGCAGAGGCGAATGTCGCGGATTTGCGCGTGGACTTCGGCGTGGCTTGCGGGGACGGCGCTGGCCGTCGGCGTGCTGCCGGGCGCGGCGCTGGCGAACGATGGATACGACTTGTGGCTGGCGCCTGCACCGGCCGGATCGGCCCAGGCGGACGTGCGCGTGGTGGGCGATTCGCCGACGCTGCAACTGGCCGCTGCCGAGCTTCGCCGTGATCTTGGCGCTGCGCCGCTTCCGGTCGTGCTGGCCCGCGCGGACGCTCCGGAACTGGCGGCGCTGCGCCTGCCCACCGCAGGGCTCGGCACCGAGGGCTACCTCGTGCGCACCGTTGCTCTGGCCGGGCGCCCCTCGCTGCTGGTCACCGGCAATTCCGATGCCGGGGTGCTCTACGGCGCCTTCGCGGCGATCCGTGCCCAGAAGACCGGCGGCGATCTGACGAAGATCGACCTCACCTCCACGCCGAAGGTCAAGCTGCGCGTGCTCAACCACTGGGACAATCTCGATGGCAGCGTGGAGCGCGGCTATGCGGGGCAATCGCTGTGGGACTGGTGGACGCTGCCGGACTTCAAGGATCCGCGCTACACCGACTATGCCCGCGCCAACGCCGCGCTCGGCATCAACGGGACGGTGCTGAACAACGTCAACGCCAGCCCCGACAGCCTGAGCGCGGCCTATATCGCCAAGGCCGCCGCGCTGGCCGACGTGCTGCGGCCCTGGGGCATCAAGGTCTACCTTTCCGCGCGCTTCTCCGCGCCGATCGAGCTGGGCGGGCTGAAGACCGCCGATCCGCTCGATCCGCAAGTGCAGGCCTGGTGGAAGGCCAAGTCGGACGAGATCTACCGCGCGATCCCCGACTTCGGCGGCTTCCTCGTCAAGGCGAACAGCGAGGGCCAGCCCGGTCCGCGCGACTATCACCGGACACATGCCGAGGGCGCCAACATGCTCGCCGCCGCCGTCGCGCCGCATGGCGGCGTGGTGATGTGGCGCGCCTTCGTCTACGCCGAGACCGACCCCGACGACCGCGCCAAGCAGGCCTATAGCGAGTTCAAGCCGCTCGACGGCAAGTTTGCCGACAACGTGCTGGTGCAGGTCAAGAACGGCGCGATCGACTTCCAGCCGCGCGAGCCGTTCCATCCGCTGTTCGGCGCGATGCCGAAGACGCCGATGATGCTGGAACTGCAGATCACCAAGGAATACCTCGGTTTCGCGACGCACCTCGCCTACCTCGGCCCGCTGTTCGAGGAAGTGCTGGAGGCGGATACCCGCGCGAAGGGCAAGGGATCGACGGTGGCGAAAGTCGTCGACGGCGCGCTGGAGGGGCATGACCTCACCGGCATGGCGGGCGTCGCCAATATCGGGCGCGACCGTGACTGGTCGGGCTCGACGTTCAACCAGGCCAACTGGTACGTCTTCGGCCGCCTTGCCTGGGATCCGACGCTGTCGGCCGAGGCGCTCGCCCGCGAATGGGCTCGCCAGACGTTCGGCGATGATCCGCGCGTGGTCGATACCGCCGTCTCGATGATGATGGAATCGCGCGAGGCGGTGGTCGACTACACCGGCCCGTTCGGGCTCGCGCACCTGATGGACACCGGCCACCACTACGGGCCGGGGCCGTGGGTGAACGACCTCGCCCGGCCCGAGTGGAACCCGACCTACTACCACAAGGCCGACCGCAGCGGCATCGGCTTCGACCGGACCCGCACCGGCAGCAATGCCGTGGCCCAGTATGCGCCGCCGGTCGCGCGCATGCTCGCCGATCCGCGCACGACGCCGGAAACCGAACTGCTGTGGTTCCACCATCTGCCATGGGACTGGAAGATGAAGTCGGGCCGCACGCTGTGGGAGGAGATGGTCGCCCGCTACGATCGCGGCGTCGCCACGGTGGCGCAGATGCAGCAGCAGTGGGACGGCGTGAAGGACAAGGTGGACGCCGAACGCTGGTCCAAGACCGCGACCTATCTTGCCATCCAGCACAACGAAGCGCGCTGGTGGCGCGATGCGAGCCTCGCCTACTGGATGTCGGTCAACGGCTTGCCGCTGCCGGAGGGCAGCCCCGCGCCGGAGCACGATCTGGCGTGGTACAAGGCCCAGCGCTTCCCCCGCGCTCCGGGGCATTGAGGTAACGCCGGCCCCGCCCGCGCGAGATCGCGGCGGGGCCGGCGTTCACCCGCCTCGGATCGTCATTGCGAGCGCAGCGAAGCAATCCAGAGCGGTGCAAGGCTGCCCTGGGTTGCTTCGCTACGCTCGCAATGACGAGGGATGGTGATGCCTCCGTGCCATCCGGCGCGGTGCGGAACTTCGTTCACCCCTGACGCGGGGACGCATCCGATTCGCGCTGGATGAACTCGAAGGGCATCTGGATGTGCGAGGGCGTGACGGCGCGCCCCTCGCGGCGCCCCCGGATTTCCTCGACCAGAAGCTGCACCGCCGTGCGCGACATTTCGGCGATTGGCTGGCGGATCGTGGTCAGTTCGGGCCAGGTGAAGGTCGCCTGCGGGGCATCGTCGAAGCCCACCACGGTCAGGTCGCCGGGCACGTCGAAACCAAGGCGGTGCGCGACGGTGACGGTCGCGGCCGCCATGTCGTCGTTGCTGGCGAAGATCGCTGTCGGCGGCCGTTCGCGTTCCAGCAGGCGGTGGGCCGCCTCCACGCCCGAGCGATAGGTGAACAGGCCGGGCAGGATCAGATCCTCGTCCACGGCGATGCCGCTGGCGGCGAGCGCGTCGTGGAAGCCCTGCAGGCGGCGGGCGCCCGCGCTCTGGTTGGGATTGCCCTTGATGAAGCCGATCCGCCGGTGTCCCAGCGCGACGAGGTGGCGGGTCATCGCCTCGGCTGCGCCGAGATCGTCGATGTTGACCGCGGACAGGGCGCTGGACGGCTTGCCCGAGGCGACCACCACGGTCGGCGTGCCGCTGTCCAGCAGGAGCTGCAGGATCGTCTCGTCATCACACAGGGGCGGGGGCAGGACGATGCCGTCGATGCCGTTGCCGATCAGGCGGCGCACGATGCCGCCTACTTCGGCCTCGGCGTCGCAGAGCTGGACGAGGAGCTGGGCGCCCGACTTGTTGGCCTGATCCAGGCTACCGACGAGAAACTCGTTCAGGTACCCGGCGCTGGGGTTGGCGTAGAGCAGGCCGATGAGGATTTCGCCGGCGGCGGCGAGGTTGCGGGCGGCGGCGCTGGGGGAATAGTTCAGCTCCTCTATCGCCTTCTGGACGCGGGCGCGGGTCTCTTCCTTGACGTTGCCCTTGTCGTTCATCACGCGCGAGACGGTCATCAGCGAGACTTCGGCGCGCTCGGCGACATCGGCGATGGTCACCGCCGCGCGTGAGCGCCGCGCGCCGCGCCGTCGGGATGGCTGATCCCTGGTTTCCTGATCCGCCACGCAGGCCGTTCCCCCATTTCGGCCCGGAGAATCCCGCGCGTCACGTCTCTCGCCTATTACAGATTTCCGTCAGGGCCAACAGGCCTGGCCGGCCCGGACGCGCGGATCGTCATGCCGAGCCGCGCGCTGCCACCCGGTTCGAGCACGGTACCGCCCGCGTCGTCGGTCCGGTTGAAGGCATCGGGCATCTGGCTGGTGGGCTCGATGCACAGGAAGGCCTCTTCCGGCGGCGCGAAGACGTGGACGAAGCGTGCCTCGTCCGATTGCAGCGCCGCGCCCTGCCATGTGGCGGTGCCGTCCCAGCCGAACCAGCAGTTGTCGGTCAGGCTCCCGGCCAGCGGCACGGCGCCTTGCGCGAAGTTGCCGAAATGGTCGGCCGGGGCGCGGCGGGCCGGGATCATCCCGTCATCGTTGAGCCACACCCCTGCGGCCGCGAAGCGCAGTCGCCCGTCCGGATCGCGTACGAAGTACGGGTGCTGGCCCAGCCCGCAGGGCATCGGCGCGGCGGCCCGGTTGGTCACTTCGAGCAGGACGTGCAGTGCGCCGTCCTCCAGCACGCAGCGCTGGGTCGCCGACCAGTCCCAGGGCCAGTGCGCATCGGCCTCGTGGCTGCAGGCGACGACTGCGCGGTCTTCGGCCTGGTCCTCGATCGTCCAGGCCTTCAGCCAGCCGAGGCCGTGGAGCGGATGCGCGAAGCCGTGCACGTTGCACGGCAGCGCATGGCCGCGCCCGGCGAAAGTGAAGCGCCCGTCGGCGATGCGGTTGGCGTAGGGGACCAGCGGGAAGCAGGCGGTCTCCAGCGGGTCGGTGGTTCCCTCCGGCGTCGGGCGCAGGATGGCGCGTCCGTCTACGGAGAAACTGCCGATCGCTCCGCCGATGCGGGGCAGCAGCGTGGCTTCGCTGCTGCCCGAACGCAGCCGGATCAAGCCGCCATCTCCTCCAGCGTGCGACCGCGGGTCTCGTTCACCATGGCGCGCACGAAGAAGAACGAGAGGAAGGCGCTCATCGCGTAGAACCCGTAAGTCAGCGGCAGGCCAAGGCCCGCGGCCATCGCCGGGAAGCTGACCGAGATGCCGAAGTTGGCGATCCACTGCGCGAAGCCGGAGACCGCCAGCGCCGAACCGCGGATCTGGTTGGGGAACATCTCGCCCAGCATCACCCACATGACCGGGCCCCAGCTGACGTTGAAGAACACGACATAGGCGTTGGCGGCGATCAGCGCGACGAGGCCGGTCTGGTCGGAAAGGGTCAGGTGCCCGTCCACGAACGTGCCGCTGGCGAAGCACACCGCCATCGCGCCCAGCGTCACCGCCATGCCGGCAGAGCCGATCAGCAGCAGCGGCTTGCGGCCCAGCTTGTCGATCACCATCACCGTGACGAGGCAGGCGAGGATCGACAGCGTGCCCGACAGGATGTTGATGAGCAGCGCGTCGCTTTCGGAAAAGCCGACCGACTGCCACAGCACCGCGCCATAGTAGAACACGATGTTGATGCCGACGAGCTGCTGGAACACGGCGATGCCGATGCCCGCCCAGACCAGCTTGCGCAGGCGGCCGGTCGCCGGATCCTTGAGGTCGGCGAAGCTGGGGCGATGGTGGTCGGCGGCGATGGAGAGCAGGCTGGCGCGGATGTCGGCGATCATCTTCACGGCGGTCTCGGCGCCGAAGATGCGGGTCAGGACCGCCTCGGCCTGCGCCTCGCGCCCGCAGGCGACCAGGAAGCGCGGGCTTTCCGGGATCAGGAACAGCGCGACGAGATAGATCAGCGCCGGGATCACCTGCATCCAGAACATCCAGCGCCAGGCGGGCAGGCCCAGCCACAGCGGCGCGGTGCTCGACCCGGCGTGCTTGGCCAGCGCCCAGTTGGCGACGAAGGCGCCGGTGAGGCCGGTGATGATCATGATCTGCTGCAGGCTGGAGAGCCGTCCGCGGATCGAGGCGGGGGTGACTTCGCTGATGTAGACGGGCGCCAGCACGCTCGCCGCGCCGACGCCGACGCCGCCGACCAGGCGGGCGATGACGAAGAGCAGCGAGGAAGTCGCCGCACCCGCGCCGAGCGCGCTGACGACGAACAGCGCGGCGCCGATCATCATCACGCTGCGGCGGCCCCAGACGTCGGCCAGGCGGCCCGCCACGAAGGCGCCGATCGCACAGCCCACCAGGATCGCGCCGACGTTGAGGCCGGTCCCCAGCTTGGAGAGGTCGAAGGCCTTTTCCAGGCCGTCCTGCGTGCCGTTGATGACCCCGCTGTCGTAGCCGAACATGAAGCCGCCGATCGTCGCGACCGCGACGATCATGGCGACGAAGGCGATGTTGACCTTCCCGTCGTAATGCACCGAGGCTTCAGTGCCACCGATATCAACCGCAGCCATTCAATCCAGTCCTCTTCCCATGTGCTTGTCGTCGCGACCCGGTGTTTCTTCAGGTCGCGGGGTGTATCGGTGGAAGCCCCGGTACGTCCACCACGAATGTGAACAGGTCGCCGGCATGGGGCTGGGCGGCGAGTTGCCCGTCCGTCAGGCCCTTGCGCGCGGTGGTGGCGTAGACGGTGCGCAAGTCGGCGCCGCCGAACGCGATCTTGGTCACGTTGGCGACCGGAAAGTCGATGCGCCCGATGAAGGTGCCGTCGGCTGCGAAGCGGGCGACGCCCCAGCCGCCGAACAGGCCGACCCAGACCGTGCCGGCGCTGTCGACCACCGGCCCGTCGGGATAGCCCATGCCCTCGGGGACGCGTGCGAAGAGCCGCGCTTCGCCGGGGTGGCCATCCGCGCCCACCGGGGCGGACAGGATCGTGCGCTCCAGCGTATCCACCAGATAGACCGTGCGCCCGTCCGGCGAGAACGCCGGGCCGTTGGTGATGACCATCGATTCGGGGGAGAGCGCGGTGCAGGCGCCGCCGTGGAAACGGTAGTAGCCGCCGCTCGGCGCTTCCTCGGCGTTGTCCATGGTGCCCAGCCACACCGAGCCGTCCGGATGGACGGCCGCGTCGTTGAGGCGGTTTCCGGGCAGGTCCGGCTCCACCGCGTGCAGCAGGGTGAAGGCATCGTCCGCGAAGCGGTGGATGCCCGCCTTCGCGCCGACCAGAAGCGCACCGTCCGCCAGCGGGACGACCCAGCCGGGTTCCTCGGGCGCCTCGGTGGCGGCGAGGGCGCCCGTCGCCGGATCGAAGCGGTGGAGGCGGTGGCCCTTGATGTCGACGAACCACAGGCAGCCGCGCGCGGCGTCCCAGATCGGGCCTTCGCCCAGCGTCGCGCCGACCGGAACGGCCACCTGCGGGATCATGTCAGCGCCAGCCGGCATCGACGAAGTACTCATGGCCGGTGCACATGCGCCCGTCGTCCGAGGCGAGGAACAGCGCCAGCGCCGCCACGTCGGCGGGCTGGACGCGCGCCTTCAGGCACTGTGCGTCGAGGATCTCGCGCTCGCCCTCGGGGGTGTACCACTTTTCCTGGCGCGGGGTCTGGACGTTGCCGGGCACGATCGCGCAGACGCGGATGTTGCGCTCGCCCAGTTCGCGGGCCATCGCGCGGGTCATGCCCTCGATCGCGGCCTTGGCGGTCTGGTAGAGCGAGAGCTGGTCGAGCGCGAGGTGCCAACTGATCGACCCGAAGTTCAGGATCACGCCGCCGCCCGCCGCTTCCATATAAGGCACGGCGGCCTGCGCGGCGAAGAACAGGTGGCGCAGGTTCACCGCCATGCGGTCTTCCCAGTATTCGGGAGTGACGTCGGCGATCGCGTGGCGGTCGTCGTTGGCCGCGTTGTTGACCAGGACGTCGAGGCCGCCGAGCACGGCATGCGCCGCCGTGACCTGCGCCTGCACGAAGTCGAGATCCTTGAGGTCGCCCGCGACGAAGAGCGGGGTGAAGTCCACTTGCCCGTCGAGCCCGTCGACCAGCGCCTGCGAAGGCTCGGCGGCGATATCGACGAAGAAGACTTTCGCGCCCTGCCGCGCGAAGGCCTCGACCAGCGCCGCGCCGATGCCGGAGCCGCCGCCCGAGACGAACACCCCCTTGCCGGCGAGCGATGGATAGCGCGCCGTCTGGATCGCGGGGGCCGGAGTTGCAGTGGTCAGCATGGTATTCCTTCGAAGTCGGAAAGGTTCAGGCCAGCGCTTCGGTCTTGGCGCCGATCAGCCCGCGTGCGGCAAGGTTGCGGTAGAGCGCGGCGATGCCGGTTTCCCAGGCAGGCGCGTCACGCGATGTGGTCACGGTGTTGACCAGCGTGCCGAGCCGGTCGCTGGAGATCGCCACCACGTCGCCCACCTTGTGAGTGAAGCCGCGTCCGGGCGCGTCGCGGTCCTGCGTCGGCGCGAACAGCGTGCCCAGGAACAGCACGACGCCGTCCGGGTACTGGTGCTCGGAAAAGCACTGGCGCAGCAGGTCGAGCGGCGGGCGGCTGATTTCCGACATGCGGCTCTCGCCTTCGAGCAGGAAGCCTTCCGGCCCGTCGATCCGCAGCAGCACGCGCGCGTCCTCGACGTCGGCGATGGTGTACCCTTCGTCGAACAGGCGCACGAAGGGGCCGACTGAACAACTGGCGTTGTTGTCCTTGGCCTTGCCCAGCAGGAGCGCCGAGCGGCCCTCGAAGTCGCGCAAGTTGACGTCGTTGCCGAGCGTCGCGCCCACGGCCTTGCCGCGTGCGTCGGAAAGGATGACCACTTCCGGCTCGGGATTGTTCCAGCCCGAATCCGAACGCACGCCGATCGCCGCGCCCGAACCCACGGTGGAAAGCACCGGCGACTTGGTGAAGACTTCCGCATCCGGCCCGATCGCGACCTCGAGGTACTGCGACCACATGCCGTCCTCGATCAGCGCGGCCTTGAGCGCCGCCGCCTCGGGGCTGCCGGGCACGACCGAACGGATCGAGCCGCCGATGCGCTCCTCGAGCCCGCTGCGCACCGCCTGCGCCTTGTCGGCATCGCCGCGCGCGCGTTCCTCGATGACGCGTTCCAGCGCGGAGACGGCGAAGGTGACACCCGCCGCCTTGACGCACTGCAGGTCGATCGGGCTGAGCAGGGTGGCGCGCGCCAGAACCTCTTCCGCCGGACCGAGCGCGCGGCCCTGATTCGCGTCGAAGCTACCGGTGTCAACGAGATCGGCGACTGTGGCGGCGACCAGGCTCATGTCATAGGCCACGCCGCCGCTGAGCAGCACCGGCGTCGGGCCTTCGCCAAGATCGAGGCGGCCCAGGAACAGGCCCTCGCGCCAGTCGGCCGGAAGCATGTCCACGGGAAGGGGGGAAAGGATATCGGTCATGTCGGGCATCCGTTCTCGTTCTATGATGGGAGCGCTATCACGCTGGGTCGCAAAGTCAATCCGGACAGCGCCCGGCACGCTTTGCCTCAGTGGTTGTGGCGCGGCGTCCTTTCGGCGATGCGCTGGTACTTCACCGCCATGTCCATGACCGCGCCGTCGGCCATCTGGCCGGTCTTCTCGCGGAAGAGTTCCTCCCACGGGGTATGGCTCTGCGGCACGGGCGGCGGGGTGTCCTCGGCCTTGCGGCGGGCGATCTCGGCCGGGTCCACCAGCGCGTTGCAGGTGCCTGCGCGGATGTCGATGCGGATCATGTCGCCGGTGCGCAGCCACGAAAGACCGCCGCCCGCCGCGCTCTCGGGCGAGCAGTTGAGGATCGAGGGGCTGTCCGACGTGCCCGACTGGCGACCGTCGCCGAGCGTCGGCAGCCACTGTACGCCCGCCTTGATGAGCGCATCCGGCGGCTGCATGTTCACCACTTCGGCCGAGCCCGGCCAGCCCATCGGCCCGGCGCCGCGCATGACGAGGATGCAGTCGGCGTCGATCTCCAGCGAAGGATCGTTGATGCGGTGGTGGTAGTCGTCGCCGCCTTCGAACACCACGGCGCGGCCTTCGAACACGCCTTCGGAACCGGGGCGCGAGAGGTAGCGGTTCTGGAACTCCTCGGAGATCACCGAGGTCTTCATGATCCCGAAGTCGAACAGGTTGCCGGCAAGGACCAGGAAGCCCGCCTTTTCGCGTAGCGGCTCGGCGAAGGGGCGGATCACCTCGCGGTCGCGCGCTTCGCGGCCTTCGAGGTTGGCGGCAAGCGTCTCGCCGGTGACGGTGAGGCAGTCCTGTGCCAGCACGCCCGCCTGCTGCAGTTCCCACATGATCGAGGGCACGCCGCCCGCGCGGTGGAAGCGTTCGCCCAGGAACCGCCCGGCCGGCTGCATGTCGAGGATCAGCGGCAGGTCGTAGCCGTGCTCGGTCCAGTCCGAGGCGGTGAGTTCGACGCCCGCATGGCGCGCCATCGCCATGATGTGCGGCTGCGCGTTGCTCGACCCGCCAATCGCGCTGACGACGCGGATCGCGTTGAGGAAGCTGTCGCGCGTCAGGATATGCGAGGGGCGCAGGTCTTCGTGCGCCATCTCGACGATGCGGCGGCCGGTCTCGTAGGCATATTGCCCACGCTCGCGGTACGGCGCCGGGATCGCCGCGCAGCCGGGGAGCGAAAGGCCCAGCGCCTCGGCCACCGCGTTCATGGTGGAGGCGGTGCCCATCGTATTGCAGTGGCCCGCCGAGGGGGCGCTGTCGCAGGCGCGCTGGAGGAACTCCTCCTCGTCGATCTCACCGGCCGCCAGCTTGCGGCGGCTGCGCCAGATCACGGTGCCCGAGCCGACGAGGTCGCCCTCGTGCCAGCCGTCGAGCATCGGCCCGCCGGACAGGACGATCGCGGGGATGTCCACGGTGGAGGCGGCCATGACCTGCGAGGGCGTGGTCTTGTCGCAGCCGGTGGTCAGCACAACGGCATCGATGGGGTAGCCGTAGAGGATCTCGACCAGCCCCATATAGGCCAGGTTGCGATCGAGCGCTGCGGTCGGGCGGCGGCAGTTCTCGAAGATCGGATGGACCGGGAACTCCATCGCGATGCCCCCTGCGTCGCGGATGCCGTCGCGCACCCGCTTGGCGAGGTCGAGGTGGATGCGGTTGCAGGGCGACAGGTCGCTGCCCGATTGCGCGATGCCGATGATCGGCCGCCCCGAGCGCAATTCCGCCGGCGTGATGCCGTAGTTCATGAAGCGCTCCAGATAGAGCGCGACCATGTCCGAGCGTGCCGGATCGGCGAACCAGTCCTGAGAGCGGAAACGGCGCTGGTGCGGCGTCTTGGTCATCTTGTGTACCCTTTGGGTGCCGTTGAGTGCCGTTCAGGCGAGCTTGAGAATGCCGTCGATGCGGCGCGGGGCGTTCCAGGGGTTGCCGTCGCGAAGACCCTCGGGAAGCAGGGCGGAGGGCATGTTCTGGTAGCACACCGGGCGCAGGAACCGCTCGATCGCCGAGGCGCCGACCGAAGTGGTGCGCCCGTCCGAAGTCGAGGGGAACGGCCCGCCGTGGACCATTGCGTGGCAGACTTCCACGCCCGTCGGCCAGCCGTTGACGAGGATACGACCGACCTTGCGTTCCAGCACCGGCAGCAGCTTCGCGACTTCGGGTTCGTCCTCGGCGTCGAGGATCAGGGTGGCGGTAAGCTGGCCTTCCAGCGCGGCGATGACCTTGAGCGCCTCGGCCATGTCGGTGACGGTGATGACGAGCGAGGAGGAGCCGAACACTTCCGCGCCCAGCGCCGGATCGGCAAGGAAATCGGCCGCCGTGGTACGGAACAGCGCGCCCTGCGCCTGGTACGGCCCGGTCGGCTCGACGCCGCGGGCGAGGGTGGTGACGGCGCCGTGGCCCGCCAGCGCGCTGACGCCCTCGACATAGGCCGAGTGGATGCCCGGCGTCAGCATGTCCTGCGCCGCGCTGCCGCCCATCGCCGCCGAGGCCGAGGCGAGGAAGGTATCGAGATCAGGCCCGTCGATGGCGATGACAAGGCCCGGGTTGGTGCAGAACTGCCCAGCGCCCATCGTCAGCGAGCCGACGAAAGCCGCGCCCAGCGCTTCGGCGCGCGCGGCGAGAGCAGCGGGGAACAGCACGACGGGGTTGATCGAACTCATCTCGGCATAGACCGGGATCGGCTCGGGCCGGGCGGCGGCGGTGCGCATCAGCGCCATGCCGCCGGGGCGCGAACCGGTGAAGCCGACCGCCTTGACGCGGTGGTCGGCGACGAGCGCGGTGCCCGCCTCACGCGTGGCGGGGAGGTACGAGAACACGCCCTCGGGCAGATGGCACAGCGCCACCGCGCGCTGGATCGCGCGGGCGACCAGTTCGCCGGTCCCGGGATGGGCGGAGTGGCCCTTGACGATCACCGGGCAACCCGCCGCGAAGGCCGAGGCGGTGTCCCCGCCCGCGACCGAGAAGGCGAGCGGGAAGTTGCTTGCTCCGAACACCACGACCGGGCCGAGCGCGACCTTGCGCATGCGCAGGTCCGGGCGCGGCAGCGGCGCGCGCTCGGGCAGGGCAGGGTCGATGGTCAGGCCCGCCCAGCTGCCTTCGCGCAGCACTTGCGCGAAAAGGCGCAGCTGGCCGGTGGTGCGGCCGCGTTCGCCTTCGAGACGGGCGCGGGGAAGGCCGGTCTCGGCCATGGCGCGCTCGATCAGGATGTCGCCGATCGCCACGATCTCGTCGGCGATGGTTTCGAGGAAGACCGCGCGGGTTTCCGGCTCCAGTTCGGCGAAGGGGATCGCGGCATCATCGGCCAGCGCACAGGCGCGCTCGACTTCCGGCAGACCCGCAGTGGTGAAGCGCGGTTCCAGTGCCTCGCCCGTCGCGGCGGCGACGGCGGCGTAGCCCGCGTCCGTGTGGGTTTCCTCGCGGCCGATGAGTATGGCTCCGGTAATCATGTACACATCCTCTCGAACATGGGCCTCGGCCCACTGATTTTTGCGCGTGAATGCATCGCCTGCTCATGCGAGCCGAATCAGCCTTCTGCGAGGCCGAGCGGCATCCAACGGCGATCACTCTCCAGAATGATAGCGCTATCTTTTGCTAATATGGTTGTCAATCGGCTTGTTTGCGATCGCCGTATCTTGACGGCCGGCTGCGGATATCGGCCGGGCAGATATCCGCAGCGCTTGTCTCGATCGCTCGCTGTTGGATCCAATCCACCCGCTTTGGTGCGCCGTCCTCGCCACCTGCCAGCGGGCAATCATGCACAGTCGCCACAAAACCTTCACCGCAGGAAGATAGGCCCTGCCCCGTTCGCAGGCACGCAGGGGAATTTTCCATGAAATTCGGGATTTATGCATCTTCGCTACTCGCCGGTACGGCAGTGGCCGCAGTGCCGGCGATTGCCCTGGCGGATGAAGCCGATGCGGACAGCAACCAGATCGTGGTGACCACCCAGAAGGTGGAACAGCGCGCGGTCGATGTGCCGATCACCCTCTCGGTCGCGAGTGGCGAGCGGATGCGCGACCTCGGCGTGACCGACATCGGCGAATTGTCGGCTTACGTGCCAGGCCTCAATGTCCAGGTGCAGAGTGCCAACAACCCCGGCTTCGTGATCCGCGGCATCACTTCGGACAGCGGCTCGGCCCAGCAGGGACCGCGCGTAACGCTCTACTACAACGGCATCGACATCTCGCGTTCGCGCGGCGCCTATCAGGGTGTCTACGACCTTGATCGCGTCGAAGTCGCCAAGGGGCCGCAGGCAACCCTGTTCGGCACCGCCGCGACGATCGGCGCGATCAGCTTCGTTTCCGCCAGGCCCGAGGCAGGTACTTCGGCTGCGCTGACCGGCGCCTACGGCAACCTCGACGCCCGGCGCATCGAGGGCTTCGTGAACATGGGCAACGACGTCATCGCCGCACGCATCGCCGGGCAGTGGAAAAAGCGCGACGGCTATATCGAGAACCTCGCGCCCGGTCAGGACGACCTTTACGCGCAGGATCAGCTGGGCCTGCGCGGCTCGCTGCGCTTCACGCCGACCACCGATTTCACCGCCGACTTCGTGTTCACTTACGATCGCCAGCGCAATTCGGGCACGCCGTTCCTGTCGAAGAGCCTGGGCTCGACTTCGGTGGACGGCCTTTACGATGCCGCCTACCTCGGCGGCTCGCCGCTCTCCGGCGAACTGCTCGGCTCCGACAAGCTGGGCCTCGACCGTGACGTCTACGATGCCAACCTGACGCTGAGCTGGGATTTCGCGGATGGCTGGAACTTCACCACCGTCAACGGCTATCGCAACTTCGACGCGCTCGAGGTGTTCGACGCCGACGGTTCGGCCGCCTGGTTCCTCGAATTCGCAGAGCATGCCAAGGGCTGGCAGGCCAGCCACGAGGGCCGCTTCACGTACAGCGATCCCAAGTGGCGCGCCTCGTTCGGATGGAACTACTTCGTCGAGGACTCGTCGCAGTACGTGCCGTTCTCGACCGAGTTGGGCACGTTCCTGCAGTGCTATGCCAACGTCATCCCCGGCCTCGGCTGCGTTGCCGACGACAACAGCGTGCCTGCCTCGGCCACGGCCGGGCTGGTCACCGGGGGACTGCTGACGCAAGTGCCGTACAGCAGCTGGACGAAGAACTACGGCCGCAACCAGACCTGGTCGATGTTCGGCGACGTGTCGTGGACCCCGGTGGAGCAGCTCGAACTGACCGCGGGCGCGCGCGTGCTGATCGAGAAGCGCCGCTCCGGCTTCGCCTCCAACGAGCCGGTGGCGCCGATCTATGGGGCAATCCTGCTGCCCTACCCGGACACCGCCGGAGAGATCGTCTACGCCCGTCGCTCCTACGCGGCGGTGCTGCCGCGCTTCAACGCGCTCTATCGCGTGGCGCCGAACATCAACCTCTACGCCACCATATCCAAGGGCCGCCGCTCACCGGTGGTGCAGTTGCCCAATGCGGCCAGCACCGTCGCCTATGCCGATGAGATCGCTTCGGAAACGGTGTGGAACTTCGAGGGCGGGATCAAGGGGTCGGCGGGCATCTTCTCGGGCTCGCTGGGCGTCTATTACGACAAGTACGACAACTTCCAGGTCTCGGTCATCGAGGACGGCCGCACGGTTACCCGCAGCGCGGGTTCGGCCAGCAACATCGGCGTCGAGGCCGAACTGGACGCGCGCTTCACCTCCTGGCTCGGCGCGTTCGGCAACCTGGGCTTCATCAGCGGCGGCATCGACGACAAGGCCTCGAACGGCGTCTATGCCGGTGACAAGTTCCGCCTCCAGCCCAGGTGGCAGTGGTCGGCAGGCTTCAACCTGAACGCGCCGCTCAACGATAGCACCAGCGTATTCCTGACCCCCAGCGTCACCTACCGGAGCAAGATCTACTTCGAGATCCCGAACAGCGAGGCGATCAGCCAGAATCCGGTCACTCTCGTCAACCTGCGCGGCGGCGTATCGCTGATGCGGGGCAAGTTCCAGGTCGCCGGTTATGCCCGCAACCTGACCGACAAGAAGTACCTGCTCGATGCGGGCAACACCGGCGGCTCGTTCGGCTATCCGACCTTCATCCCCGCCGAACCGCGCACGTACGGCATCGAATTGACCGCTCGCTACTGAACCCTCACGGACAGGACAGACCCATGACTCTCGTTCTCGACCGCCGCCTGCTGCTTGCGGCAGGCACTTTCGGCCTTGCCGCGCTTTCGACGCCCGGCATCGCCCAGATCCTGACCGCGCGCGGTTTCACGCACGGCGTCGCCAGTGGCGAGCCGGCCGCCGGTTCGGTGCTGCTGTGGACCCGCTACGTCGGCAGCGGCGAGACCACGCTGCGCTGCGAGGTGGCCGAGGACACGGCCTTCGCCAAAGTCATGGGCGGCGGCGAGGTCGTGGCCTCTCCCGCGCATGACTGCTGCGCCAAGCTGACCGTCACCGGTCTCGCTCCCGGCAAGTGGTACTTCTACCGCTTCATCGCGCCTGATGGCACCAAGAGCGAGGTCGGCCGCACCCGGACGCTGCCGGTGGGCGACGTCAGCCGCTTCGGCATCGCGCTGTTTTCATGCGCCAACCTGCCGTTCGGCTGGTTCAACGCCTATGCCCACGCCGCCCGGCGCGACGATCTCGACCTGATCGTCCATGTCGGCGACTATTTCTACGAGTACGACTACGGCCATTACCCGGACAAGCCGATGCCGGGCCGCCCGATCGAGCCGCTGAACGAGACGGTGACGCTGGCCGACTATCGCCTGCGCCTCGCGAGTTACCGCTTGGACCCCGACTTGCGCGCGCTGCATCGCAACTTTCCGATGGTCGCGCAGTGGGACGATCACGAGAGTGCCAACGATTCCTATGAAAACGGCGCGGAAAACCACTCGCCGGACAAGGAAGGCCCGTGGTCGGTGCGCAAGGCTGCTTCGCAGAAGGCCTACCGCGAATGGATGCCGGTTTCCGACGAGCCCTACGAAAGCTACCAGATCGGTTCGCTGGCGACGCTTTTCCGCCCCGAAACCCGCCTGACGGGCCGCAGCCAGCAACTCGATCTCGGCGCTGCGATCAAGGGGCAGGGTGACGTGATGAAGGCGCTCGCCGCCTTCCGCGACGGGCCGTGGATGGCGGCTGAGCGCACGCTCATGGGCACTGCGCAGGAACGGCGGCTCTACAAGGACATGGCGGCCTCGGCGAAAGCCGGCACCCGCTGGCAGGTGCTGGCGCAGCAGGTGGTCATGGGCTCGCTCAAGGCGCCGCCGGAGATCGCGCAACTGGCCACCAGCGGCGGTGATCCCGCGGTCGCGGCGGCGCTGATGGCGATCGCTGCGGCATCGAAGGCAGGCCTGCCGTTCAATATGGATTCGTGGGACGGCTACCCCGCCGCGCGCGATCGCCTGCTGCGCGCCGCCGCCGATGCGAACTGCAATCTCGTCGTCCTCTCGGGCGACAGCCACAATGCCTGGGGTAACAACCTGAGGTTCGACGGCAGCGCGGTGGGCGTCGAATACGCGGGTCACTCGGTTACTTCGCCAGGCTACGAGGATTATCTGCCCGCCGTGCCTCCCGCCGATCTCGGCAAGGCGATGCAGGCCGCCAATCCCGGCCTTTCGTTCGTGGATACGAGCCGTCGCGGCTATGTCTCGATGCAGGTCAGGCCCGATGCGGTGCAGGGCGAATGGCACTTCATGCCGACCATCACCGAGCACACCATCGCCGGCGCGACCAGTGAAACACGCTCCGTGAAGTGGGGCGAGCGACGCTTCACGGCGTGACGCAAGCCTTGCCATTGCGCGTCGATGCGGTGAGCAAGAGCAGGGGGCGTTTCCGGTCAGGGTGGCCGGAGACGCCCCTTCGTCTGTCGCTTTCGGGCGCCGACCTTCGTTCCCGGCCTGGGGTATTGTCCGAAGATAGCTGCCGTCCACATCGGTCACGCCGGTGTCATCGGTGTCCTGCAGGTTCGGCGGTGTTTCAGAAGGGAATTATGCCATGTCGCTGACGGATTCATTCGAGATGGACCGGATCAAGGACGAGATCGCCGACAGCTTCGACGAGGAGCTGGAAATGGAGATCGACGAAAGCCGCCTCGAAGCGCTCCTGGGCGACATGGCGGATCATCCGGACCGCGCGCAAATCGAGCGGCGGACCTATTTTCGGGAGCTTTTCCGCCTGCAGCACGAACTGGTGCGCCTGCAGGAGTGGGTTCAGCACAAGGGGCTGAAGGTCGTCGTCGTCTTCGAAGGGCGCGATTCGGCGGGCAAGGGCGGTGCCATCAAGCGCATCACCCAGCGGCTCAATCCGCGCGTCTGCCGCGTGGCGGCGTTGCCGGCTCCCAACGAGCGTGAGCGCACGCAGTGGTATTTCCAGCGCTACGTCCAGCATTTGCCCGGCGCCGGGGAGATCGTGCTGTTCGACCGCAGCTGGTACAACCGCGCCGGCGTGGAACGGGTGATGGGTTTCTGCACCGAGGAGGAAGTGGAAGAGTTCTTCCGGTCGGTGCCGGAATTCGAACGCATGCTGGTGCGCTCGGGTATCATCCTGTTGAAGTACTGGTTCTCGATCACCGACGACGAGCAGCAGTTTCGCTTCAACATGCGCATCCACGATCCGCTCAAGCAGTGGAAGCTCTCGCCGATGGACGTCGAATCGCGCCGCCGCTGGGAGGACTATACCCGCGCCAAGGAAGCGATGCTGGAGCGTACGCATATTCCCGAGGCGCCGTGGTGGGTGGTCGAGGCGGTCGACAAGAAGCGTGCGCGTCTCAATTGCATCGCGCACCTGCTGGAGCAGATTCCCTATGAGGACGTGCCCCGCGCGGCCGTCGTCCTCCCAGATCGCGTGCGCAATTCCGATTATATCCGCCACCCGGTGCCGCCCGAGATGATCGTGCCGCAGGTGTTCTGAAAGGTGTTTGCGGCTAGCGGAAGAAACCCTTGGAGCGCAGGAACAGGTAGGTCGCGAGCGCCGTACCGCCGGCTACCAGCGTGGCGGCCAGCGTTCCATGCCCGCCGGTGAAGGGCAGGCCGCCGGTGTTCATCCCGAACAGGCCCGTCACCAGCGTGGCGGGCAGCATGAGCGCGGTCATCACCGAAAGCAGGTAGAGGTTCTGGTTGGTGCGCTGGTCCTGTTGCAGGTCCAGTTCGTCGCGGAGCAGGCGTAACTGTCCCTGCACCGCCAGCGCGTCGGCATCGAGGCCCTGCATGCGCTGGGACAGTTTCTCGACGGTGGCGTGCAGGTTTTCGGGCAGGTCGTCATCCTGCTCCAGACGGCGGAACACACGCTGCGTGCCGTCGAGCATGCGGTGGATCTGCGCGAGCCGCCGGCGGATGCCCAGCAACTGCTGGCTGGTCGGCGGTCGGTGGCCTTCGAGGAAGGTATCCTCGGCCGTCTGGACTTCCACCGAGAGGCGGCGGATCACCACGTCGATGTTCTGGCTGAGGCCGCCCGCCAGCAGGTCCAGCGCGCTGGCGGGTCCGACGATGCGTACCCCGCCCTCGATCCGCTGGCGCACGATATCGGCCGAGCCCAGCGGATGCCGCCGCGCGGTGATTATCAGGTCCGGCATGACCATGACCCGCAGCGCCCCCACGCGGGCCGTGTCGCCGACGTCGAAATCGCGTTCGAGGTCGTGCAGGATGCAGCACACCGCATCGCCGTCCACCAGCGCGCGCTGGTGGGAATCCGGCGAAAGCAGCAGTTCGCGCGTAGCTGGCGAGAGCAGGGCCGCGTGCTCGATCCAGGTGCGGGTGCCCTGGTCGGCGAGGTTGAGGTGCAGCCAGCGAAACACGCCGCGATCGGCGCTGTCGCACGAGGCGACTTCGCGCATGCCGTCAACGGCGAAGTCCAGGCCCCATATGAGGCCTGGACCGGCATTGAAGTCAGGCGCGCTCCCCGCGGATCGGGAAGCGCCGGGCAAGGCGCCGTCCATCAGAATACCATCGAGAATACCGCGTAGAGGCCGCCCGCCAGCAGGATCGAGCAGGGCAACGTCAAGACCCAGGCCATCAGCAGGTTGCGCACGGTGCTCATCTGCAGGCCGGACCGGTTGGCGGCCATCGTCCCCGCGACGCCCGAGGACAGTACGTGCGTGGTCGATACCGGCAGGCCGAGGTGGTCGGCCGCGAAGATCGTACCCATCGCCACCAGTTCGGCCGAGGCGCCCTGCGCGTACGTGAGGTGTGACTTGCCGATCTTTTCGCCCACCGTCACGACGATGCGCTTCCAGCCCACCATCGTTCCGAGGCCCAGAGCGAAGGCCACCGCCACCTTGACCCAGGTGGGGATGAAGCGGGTGCCCGCATCGAGCGATTTCTTGAAGCCGTTCACCGCCTCGATCCGCGTATCGTCGAGGTTCGCCGCTTCGTCCTTGGCCAGGCGCTTGATGCCCTCGGAGGCGAGGTACATGTCGTTGCGCACGTTCTCGGTCGCGGCGGCGGGTACTTTTGCGAGCGAGCCGTATTCGACGACCTGGCGGTCGATGTCCTTCACCAGCACCGCGAGGGCGGGCGCGGTCTCGGGCTTGTAGGCCTTGTCGGCGATGTAGGCGGTGACGGCGCGGCGCGCGTCCGCAGGGCGCATGGTCGGCACAGTGCCGTTGCTCAGCGCGGCATAGGCCTTGTCGGCGCCGACATGGAATTCCTGCGTGTAGCTTTCCGGCACGGCGCGGTTCAGCGCATAAGCGGTGGGCACGGTGCCGATCAGGATCAGCATGATGAGGCCCATGCCCTTCTGTCCGTCGTTCGAGCCGTGGGCGAAGCTGACGCCGGTGCAGGTGAAGATCAGCAGCGCGCGAATCCACAGCGGCGGCGGGGTATCGCCCTTGGGCTCCTGGTAGAGTGCCTCGTTGCGGACCAGCACTTTCATGGCCAGGAACAGCAGCGCGGCAAGCCCGAAGCCGACCAGCGGCGAGACCAGCAGCGCCTGGCCGATCTCGGTCGCCTTGCTCCAGTCCACGCCTGCGGTGCCGCTCTTGCCGTGCAGCATCGCGTTGGCGATGCCGACGCCGATGATCGAGCCGATCAGCGTGTGCGAGCTGGACGAGGGAATGCCCAGCCACCAGGTGGCGAGGTTCCACATGATCGCCGCGATCAGCAGGGCGAAGACCATCGCGAAGCCTGCGCTGGAGCCGACCTGCAGGATCAGTTCCACCGGCAGCAGCGAGACGATCCCGAAAGCCACCGCGCCGGTGGAGAGCAGGACGCCCAGGAAGTTGAAGAACCCCGACCACACCACCGCGACATTGGCCGGCATGGCATTGGTGTAGATCACCGTGGCCACGGCATTGGCGGTATCGTGGAACCCGTTCACGAACTCGAAGCCGAGTGCGATGAGCAGCGCGACGAAGAGCAGCAGGAACGGGAGCAGCGCGATGGCGCCCATGCCCGAGGCGCTGGCATCGGCATAGACGCTGTAGGCGACATAGCCGATCGCCGCCAGGATCGCCGCGCCGAAGCCCAGCTGTCCGGCGATTCCCAGGCCTTTTTCCATATCAGGCCGGGCGTAGTCGCCAGCCGTGGCAGTTGCGTTCACGGAGCTATCTCCTAGCAGGATAGCTATCCGGTTAGGATCTCTCCATGACACCGTTGTTGCAGTGGCCCGGGCCGGAGGGACTTCTCCGTCCCGGGCCTCTCGTGAAACACCCGCGCGGTCTTCAGTCGAGCATCGTCTTGCGCAGCTTCGCGAAGTCCGCATCGGTGAAGCCGAGCGTGCGCAGGTAGGCTTCCGAACCGCCGTACTCCTTGTCGAGGTAGGTGAAGAACTGCGCCAGATGCGAGGCACCGGACGGCGTATAGAGCGGCTCCGCCTTGCGCGGCTTGCCGTCCTCGCCCGCGACGTAATACTTCAGGATCGGGTTGTTCGGATAGTCCTTGGGATCGACCTTGGGCATCTCGAACTGCGTGCGGCGCAGCTCGGTGGAGAGGTGGTAGTCCTTCAGGATCGTCTCGCGATCGACGCCGAGCACGTCGTAGAGCAGCGCCGTCGCCATGCCGGTGCGGTCCTGCCCGGCCGAGCAATGGTAGACTACCGCGCCCTCGTCCGCGATCAGGCGGCGAAACAGCGAGCGGAACTGCGGCGCCAGCATCTTTTCCATGCCGGCATACATGTTCTCGCCGCCGCCCTGGCCCATCTTCGCCATCAGCGGCTTCAGCGAATAGTCGTTGGCGATGAACAGCGCCCCCAGCTTGTCGTCGAGCTGGTCCGGCGCGACCTCGCGCTCCTCGATCGAGCGCAAGTCGACGACGTTGCCGATGCCTAACTGGCCGAGGAGTGCATAGTCCGCATCGGTCAGCAGCGGCATCGCGCCCGAGCGGAACGCCTTGTCCCACTTCACCGTATGCCCGTCCTTGGTGACGTAGCCGCCGACGTCGCGGAAGTTGCTGCCCTGCTGCAGCGGCAGCGCGCGCTCGGCGACGACGGTACGGCCCTTGCCGCCTTTCCCTTCGAGGATCACGTAGCGCCGGTCCGTCGCCGCGATCGGCAGCTTGAGCGTCGCATCCTCGCTGGCGGTTGCAAAGCGCCGGTCGCCCTTGTCGAGCACGGTGTCGGCGCTGATCCACACCGTCATCGGGCCAGATTGTACACCTGTATCGTCGCGCCTCAGTTCCACGGTCGAGGCATCGAGGCGGGTCAGCGTCGCCAGTTCCCGGGCCATGGCGGGCGATCCCATCAGCGCCAGCGCGGTCATCAAGGCAGTCGCGGTGATCTTTCGCATTGTCATTCTCCCGGTCAGTAGCTGAAGCAGATGGTTCGATCCGTTTCCACAAGCTGAGTTCGGCCGCGACGTTCCCTGCAGGCAGTCAGCGAGGGTGGCGATCGCACCAGGATTTTCGGAAAGGCATGATCGAGGCGCCCGCGGTTGATGGGGAGGGCGCCTCGCCGCTTAGCGTGATAGCTCGGCGATGACCCGATTGCGCGTCATCGAGAGCTGCGCGATCAGGTCGCTTAGCAAATAGGCGTCGCGGCGGCGGGTCCAGGGCTGGGCGGACTGGGGGTCGTACTGTACGGGCAATGGCACCTCGCGCGCGGCGGCAGCGGCCATTCCATTGGCCTGTGAGACGAGCACGCAGCGTTTCACATGGTCGCGGTGGCCGACGACCGCGACCTTGCCCAGCGCCTGTGCCGAACCGGCATGAGCCACCACCGCCTTGGCGACACCGTCGGTGCTGAGGTAGATCGTCTTGCCGTCGGGGCCCTTGGCCGGGTGGATCGGGACGACATCTTTCATGCCGTGCTGCTCGGCCAGGACTTGCGCGATTTCCCACTGGGCATAGACGCGTACATGGCGCAAGGCGGCAATGGCCTGCGCCGCCTGTGCCAGCAAGGTGTTGACCGGCCCTGGCTCCGGCGTCTCCGCGCCGTCCGAGAGGCCGGTGTCGGGATCGACCTTGCCGGTCGCCGAACGATAGCCGAAGCTGTAGGCGACGACGCTGTCCGCATCGCGGGCCGGAAACGTCGGATAGTCCCAGCGAAAGCCTGCCTCGGTGATGTGCGATGCCAGCAGGCGCGCGACGGTCGGGTCGCCGAGTTCGCCTGCGAGCGTCTTCACCATCATCCGTTCGAGGGCGCCGACATTGCTGCCGGATCCACCCATCGCCGCGGCCAGCGCGGAGGGTGCGAAAGCGGACTGCGCAGCCAGCAGGCCCGTCGGGGCACCGACGAGTAATGCGCGGCGAGTGGTCATGGAATATCTCCGGGATCGCAAATAGGCGGCAGGCCGGGCCGGACGTCCGACCCGGCCTGCCTGCGTTCAGAAGTTGACGTTGACGAAGCCGCCGACGGTGCGGCGCGCGTTGGGCGAGATGTAGTGCAGGAGCCCCAGCGCGCCGTATTGCTGCCAGCCGGTCGAGAAGTACTTGTCGAACAGGTTGCGTGCGTAGACGCCGATCTCGACCGGACGATGGGGCAGGGTCACGCTGAGGCGGCCGTTGACGAGACCGTACCCAGGCACATGCGAGTAGTCCGGCTGGCCTACGACGGTCCAGTACTCGCTGCGATAGGCATAGTCGGCATGGGCCTTGAAGCCGAGCCCCGAGTCGAACTCATGATCGTAATCGATCGCCGCTGTACCTGACCATTCCGGCGAGTTCGTGAGGCGCGAACCGGTGTAGTTGGTCGTGGCGTTGTAGACGTAGCTGGTGAACTTGGCATCGGTGTAGGTCAGCGCACCCGACAATTGCAGGCCGCGCATGGGCTGCACCACCAGGCTGCCCTCGATGCCCTGCGTGCGCAGGCCGCCCGCATTGCCGATCACCGTTGCATTGATGGTGCCCCCGGCGCCGTCCGGGATCTGGGTCAGGATCGTCGCCTGGAAATCCTTGAAGTCCGAACGGAACGCGTCGAGATTGAAGCGCAGGCGCCGGCCGAACCATTCCGACTTGATGCCTGCCTCCCAGGCCTTGACCGTCTCGTCCTCATAAGGGGCGTACTTGTTGCCGACGAAGGCGATGCCTGCCGGCTTGTAGCCGGTGGAATAGGTCGCATAGACCATGACGTTGTCGGCCAGCTGATAGGTCGGTGCGATGCGGAACGAGAAGTTGTTCCCCTTGACCCGGCCGAAATCGTAGGCAGGCGCGGCGCTCGAGGCGGTGAAGCCGGGCGTGTATCCGGCGATCGGTTCCGGATCGATGTAGACATAGTCGATGCTCTGGGAATTGTTGTCATGCGTGAAGCGGCCGCCGAGCGTGAGGGCGAGGCGCGGGGTGAAGTTGAACTTGAGCTGCCCGAATGCCGCCATGGTTTCGTTCACGGAATCGAACAGGGAGGCATTGCCGTCCTCGCCGATCGCGCCGGTCAGCGCGATCAGGGTCGGCAGCGGCGTGCCGGTGGAGTCGTAAAGCGGCTGCCCGCCGGTGGACCACTGCAACTGCGTCTGGCGCGCGTGCAGGCGATTGTAGAACGCGCCGACGAGGTACTCCACGAAGCCGCCGGTCGGCGAGGCGAGGTGGATTTCCTGGCTGAACTTGTCGGTGTCCAGTTGGCCCAGGTTGAACGGGATGTAGGCGTAGCGATCGTAGGGCGTGAGGCTTGCGGGGGTCCAGTTGTCATAGCGCGTGGCGCGATAGGCGGTGATCGAGGTCAGGTCGTGATCGCCGAGCTTGGCATTGGCGCGCAGCGAGGTGCCCCATTCCTCGGTCACGATCTGGCCGAACGAGGAGTCTGCCGTGTCTGCGCTCTTGGGGCCGGGGTATACGCCCAGTTCGTTGAGGATCGCGGTGACCTCTGCCGATTGACCCGAGACCGGCGTACGCACGCTGCTGTCCCAGTGATAGGCGTAGTCGCCCGAAAGCGTCAGGTTGAAGCCATCCGAGGGTTCGAGATAGAGCCTGGCGCGGCCGCCGTACTCATGCTGGGAACCGACCTTGCGGTTCAGCGTCACGTTGCGACCGAAGCCGTCGAACGCCTGGTCGAAGCCGGACACGCGCAAGGCTGCGATCGGACCCAGCGGCACGTTGGCCGTGGCATTGAGGATGCGCTCGTCATGCTCGCCGAAGCTGGCGCTGGCACGCAGCGACCATTCGTCGAGCTTGGGCCTGGTGGTGGAGACTGCGATCACGCCCGACGTGGCATTCTTCCCGAACAGCGTCCCTTGCGGGCCCATCAGCACATCGACCCGATCGATATCGACAAGCCCGGTCAGGCCGTTGGCGCGCTGGCCGTCCATCACCACGTCGTCGACGACGACGCTGACCGACTTGGCATTGGAAAAGTCGAAGGAGGTGCTGCCCACGCCGCGGATCTGGAATGCAGCGCCCTGGGTGGGATCGTACTGCACGCCCGGCATCGTGTACTGCAGGTCGGTGACCGAGGTGTAGCCGGTCCTGGCCAGCGTCTCGCCATCGATCGACTGGATCGCCAGCGGCACCTTCTGGCTGCTTTCCGCGCGGCGCTCTGCCGTCACGGTGATTTCGGGAAGCGCGTCGTCCGCGGCGCGGGCTTCCTCGGCCTGCGCCGCGAATGCCCAGCAGGGCGCGATCGCCCCAGCCAGAATGGTCGAGACAAGGTGAAGGGTACGCTTGCGATGGAAAGCAGACATGGGAGGGCTCCGTCCTGGTGACCGGGGGTCTTCGGAACGCGCCTCTAAGCTCTGTTTGTGACTCTTTCAGGACGATTATGCTGTATTTATAAAGCTAAATTACGTTGTATAAAAACGATCGTACGGTTCATCGCAGAGTGTCGACCAGGGCGCGCATGTCCGGCCAGTCGCCCTCGGTGGCCAGCATGAGAAGGCCGTTGCCGATCGACGCCATGACCATCGCCTGCACCCGTGCGCGGTCGGAGTTTTCGGGAATGCCCAGCCATTCGGCGTAAAGGGCGTGGACGTTCTCGGCACGGCGGCGGCGCATGTCGATCGCGAAAGGGCGGAACGCCGGGTCGCTCAGCGCCGCGAGCGCGCATTCATGCGTGAGCCGGATGATGTCACCGTTGCCCGGCCGCTCGCCAGCCGCGTGGATATGGCTACGCAGACGGCGATAGACGGCCTCGACCCCGGCGAAGAGAATGTCGCGCTGTGCCGGGAAGTGATGCGCCACGCTGGAGGTGGCGATGCCGACCGTTTGCGCCACCGTGCGATGCGACAGGGCACCCACGCCGTGGCTGACGATGATATCGGCGATATGCCCGGCGATGGTCCTCTTCATTCCCTTCGGGACCGGCGAGGCTTCGTCGTACGCCGTTGCTGCCGGCACGGCCAATCGCTCGATCAGGGTCATGTGCCATGAAGAGGCAGGATCGGCGGTGGCCGGGCTTCTGCGAAGCATGCCCCGGATGGTCGAATGGCGCAGGAGGCGGTAGTCGGTCTCATCCGCGAGGAGGATCGAAAAGACCTGTTCGTCGAGGCAATACCGGGCGATCAGGCGTGCCAGCCTTTCCCCTTCTGCCGATCGCGAAAGCAGATCGCGCCAGAGACCTTCGGCCCCGCCCAGCAAGGTGCCGATCGCAGGAAGCGCCCGGGGATCGCGGCTGGCCATCAGGGCGAGTTCGCAGGTCACGATCGCCGAGGTACGCCGTCCCCGTGCGCCTTCGTCCAGCCACTCGCAGACCAGGTCAGGCAGGATGCCTGCGGCCAGGGGATCGAGGTCGCCGAGACGGACACGCCACTGCGCGCGCGTCTCGGCGATCAGTTCGATCTCGCGGTCCACGACGGCCGCGATCAGGGCGGCCCGGTCTCCGATGCGATAGCTGATCGCGCCGACGGAAGTACCCGCCTCCTCCGCGACGGTGCGCAGGCTCATGCCCGCCGCACCCTTCGCCGCGATCACGCTGCGGGCAGCATCGACCACGTTGATCGTCTCGTGCGACTTCGATCGGCTCGGGGAGATGGTCCGGGAGTTCATGGCACGCGGCATATCTCCAATCCCGGCGCATTACACCGGTACGATAAGGAAAAAGCGCATCTTGCCCGCAACCGGCAGCATGTGAAGGTGCGTGATGTCTCCTTCGCTGCCGCCTGAGGCCAGGGCTGTGACGATCATCGCATGAAAAACTCGACGGGTACGAGCAACTCGATCGGGTCTCCCGGTACGTCATCGGGCGGCGGGGGCAGGGGCTCGGCACGCCGGGGAAGGGCCAGTGCCTCCTGATCGAGCGAGCGGTATCCCGATGACCGCTCGAGCACGGCGGACAGCACTTTGCCGCGCCGGTTCATCGTGAAGCGGATGTAGGGCACCCCTTGCTGACGCGCGAAGCGGGCGTCGCGGGGGTAACGCCTCACCTTTTCCAGCGCGCCGAGGACGAGGCCATGCCAGGTGGGCCGGGAACTCGACACCCGGGGCGCGGGCGGTGCGGGCGTGCTGACCGGGGCGGTCGTTTCCTTCACCGGGGCGCCGGGCTGTGGTGTCGGTGGAGAGGGCAGGGCCGCGATCACGGTGTTTTCGCTTGGTAGCGCGATCTGCGGTGGTTCCGGCGCGATCCTTTCCGGCCGGGTCACGGACTTGTCTCGCTTCACTTGCTCCGGGCCTGGCGGCACCTCACGCACCGGCCGGGGCGGAGCGGCAGGCGGAGCGACGTCGAAGGCGGCGATGCTCGCGGGAGGGGGAGCAGGCGTGTAGCCGCGCCAGCTCAGGAACAGTCCGGCGCAAAGCACGAGCGCGACTCCCATGGTTCCGCCCAGCCCGACCAGACGCGTCCCGGGCGAAAGAGGCTGATCGGAATACCGGCTGGGCGCGCGTCCGGCCAGCGGGACCGACGTGTGAAGAACAGCGCAAGGCCGGGAGCGTGCGAGCGGACCGCTCATGCCGTTTCCGCCTTCGCGCCGCGGCTGCGGCGCGGCAAGGCGCGTTGGCGGCGGGTTGCAAGGCGCCCCGCGCCGAAACCCAGCGCGATGGCGGCCGCGAGCATGATGAGGTCGAAGCCAGCGTAGACCCATTGCCCCGCAGCAAGACTGCGCGCCAGACCGCGCGTGGTGGTCAGGGCATTGACCATAGGGACCAGCCCGTAAAGCAAGGCGCAGACTGCGAGCATCTCGATCCAGGCCCGGGGTGCAGGGCGCAGGAATGCCCAGGTGATCACGGCGCCCCATGCCGCGAACAGGCATGCGATTTCCCGCTCGTCGCGCCGGGCAAGCTCCAGCGGCAGCAGGCGATTGGCGAGGAAATAAACGGCCATCCCTGCCATCGGGCCCAGCATCATGCCGATGTTGAGCCGCTCGACCAGTCGGAAGCCGAAGGGCGGGTGGTCGGGATCGGGCAGACGCGCGCGGCGCTTTACGGTCCAGAGCACCAGCCCGGTTGCGATCATCGCGGTGCCCATGACGCTCGACGCGAAATAGAGCCAGCGCAAATACGTATCGGCAAGCGTGCCCAGGTGGAGGAGGATCATCACGCTCTGCACACCGCGGGCGCCGCTTTCCTGCGGTGCGCTGTAAAGCAGCCGCCCGTCGCTCGCTGACAGGATCAGGGGTGAGACTGGCGCTCCGAGGTGATCCCTGCCGGCCCGGATTGCCGCAGCAGCGTTCGCGTCGCCGGGATTGGTGATCGTGACCCCGCCGACAGAGCCGCTCCAGCCCTGGCTTGCCCATACGGCCTGCGCACGATGTACCAGAGGTTGCAGCGGCATCACCGGGCGGACCTCTCCCGAAGCGGGGAGCGCGGGAGGATCGGGATAGGCGGTGTCGTGGAACGTGGACTGGTCGGCGAAGTTCGCGAAGATCGCCCAGGGCATCAGCGTGAACAGCAAGGCTGCCAGTCCGGTGTAGGTTATCATCAGGTGGAACGGCAGGGCCAGCACGGCGGTGACGTTGTGGCTGTCGAGCCAGCTGCGCTGTCCCTTGTTGAACCGCAAGGTGAAGAAATCGGCAAAGATCTTCTTGTGCGTCACCACGCCGGAAAGAATCGCGACCAGCATGGCCATTGCGGCCGCGCATACGGCGATGCGCGCCCAGAGGCGGGGCATGGCGTAGAGATTGTAGTGAAAGCCGTAGAGGAAGCTGCCACCCTGCGTATCGCGTACGGAGATTTCGCGCCCGGTGGCGGGATCGAGCGTCACCTTGCCGTCCGCCGCAGAGCCATGGCCCCCCGCCCACGTCACGCGCACCACCTGTCCGCTGCGCACGGGCAGTGAGACGGTCCATTCGCGCGCGCCGCCCGCCCTTTGCCGCAGAAGCGCATCGGCGGCGGGCAGCACGCGGGCAAGGGATAGCGGCCCGGACATTTCCGGGCGCATCCAGCGCGAAATCTCCTGCTGGAAATAGGCCGTGGTCCCGAAAAGGAAGACTGCATAGAGCAGCCATCCCGGAAGGAGTCCGGTCCAGGTGTGCAGCGCCGCCATCGATTGGCGAAAGCCGGGAGATTTCGCGCTCGGCATGGTCTCAGTAGGATCCGCGTAGCGTCACCATGAAATTGCGCGGATTGCCGTAGGTCGCCGAACTGCTGGTGGAGACGCGGTAGGTCTCGTTGGCGAGGTTGTCGAGGTAGACGCCCAGAGTCAGGTGACGGTCGATCTCATAGTCGGCACTGGCGCCGATCACCGCGTAACCCTTGCGCAAGTCGGAGTTGCCGAACACGCGCACACCGGCGCCGAGGCGCAGCCCCGCCAGCGCGCCGGGAAGCTGATAGGTGCTCCACACGCGTGCCGAGTGCTTGGGCGCCCAGAGCAGGATGGGCTCGCCGCCGTCTTCCTTGTTCTTGGTGACGTTGAAGGTGTAGCCGGCGGAAATCTGCCAGTTCCGGGTGAGTGCGCCTTTCAGTTCGGCATCGAAGCCCTTGCTGGTCTGGAGCTTGGCCACCTGCTGCATATAAGTGGTGCCGTAGCCGGCGATGACGACCTGGCCCTGTGTCTCGTCGTTCACGTAGACGTTGTTCTTCTCGATATAGAACACCGAGAATGCCGCCTGCAGCGCGCCGTTCTTCAGGTCGCCCTTGACGCCGCCCTCGAAGTTCCGGCCGGTGGTCGGCTTGTCGGAAAAGGTGATCTTCGCGGCGTCTTCGTACCACTGGCCGATCGGCACGATGTTCTGCATCGGCTCGAAGATCTCGGAGTAGCTGGCATAGGTCGTCCAGTCGGGCGAGACTTCGTAGGTGACGGCGCCATAGGGTACGAACTTGCCGATCGACTGGCCACGGAAGTTCTCGTTGCGGCTGTAGCGGCCGCCGACGATCACCTTTACCGGATCGGCAATGTGCATGCCCAGCGTGCCCCAGAAGCCGTAGCGGCTCGTGACCCAGCCGTCTTCGCTATAGACACTTCCCCATTCGCCATAGCCGCTCCAGGTCGCGATTTCGGCCTTGGTCGGCTTGGCGTAGCGGTAATAGGTCAGGTATTCCTCAACCGTCACGCCCGCGATGCCGCCGATCGGGTTGGTCGAATTGGCCTGGCTGCGCGACCAGTTCGCGCCCACGGCGAGGTCGTGCTGCTGGCCGAACAGGGTGAACTTGCCCTTCAGGTTCGCGTCGGCCATCGTCTGGTTGGAATAGCCGTGCGACATCCAGCGCATGAGGTAGCCGCTGGGGACTGCGGCGTCGGAATTGATGCCGATGCCGTAATATCCGTAAAGCTCGTCGGAATCGACCTCGCTGCGGGTTACGTTGACCGTCAGGTTCCAGTCGGCGCCGAAATCGTGGCTAACCTTGGCGAAGTACTGCAGGGTCTTGGCTTTGTCGTAGGCCCATTCGGGCATCCACGAATCCCGCTTCGACAGGATCGGCAGGTTCTCCGGCGTGCCGAGGCTGCCCGAGCGCCAGGCCAGGCTGCGTTCGTACTTCTGTGCATTCAGGTCATCGTAGCTGGCGCCGGCCGAGAGGGTGGTGTGCGCCCCGGCATCCCATTCGATGATGCCGTAGCCGAACTTGTCCTTGGTATAGGCCCCGGTGAAATAGGAATCCGCGTCCTGCCACCCCGCCACCACGCGGGCGCGCAGCGTGCCCGATGCATTGAGCGGCCCGCCGACGTCGAGTTCCGCGCGGTAGTTGTCCCAGCTTCCGGCATAAGCGGCGAACTTGATCTGGCGCTCGGCCGTGGGGCGCTTGCGCACAAGGTTGACGGTGCCGCTGGCGTCACCGTTTCCCGAATAGAGCCCGTCGGCGCCGCGCATGACCTCGACGTGGTCGTAAGCGAGAAGGTTGGGCAGGCCGACGCCGTTGATGATCGACTGCAGGCCGTCATGCATGCGCATCGGGCTGCCGCCGTCGATCGTCAGGTTCTGCAACAGGAAGCCGCGCGAATAGAACACCGGCGTGCGGGTATTGTAAGAGGCCACGTAGATGCCGGTCACCTGGTCGAGTGCGGCGGTGACGGTGGTGATGTCCTTGTCCTCGATCTCCTGCGCGGTCAGCACGGTGACGCTGCGGGGAATGTCGCGCAGGCGCTCGGCGGACTTGCCGCCGACTTGCGCGTATTGCCCGGCGAGGGACTTCGTGCCCTCGGTCATGGTGAGAGCCAGCGCCGCGCCGTCGGTGCCGCTGCCCGTCGCCGCTTCATCACTGCCCTGGACGCGCACCGGGCCAAGCCGGGTGGCGCCGGAGGCAGCTTCGGGCGCTCTTTCGATGGTATAGGTGCGCGGCGCGGTCTGCCGGAAGGTGAGGCCGGTTCCCGCGAGCAGCCGGGAGAGGGCCTCGGCGGGACCGAAACTGCCCTTGATCCCGGCAGTGGAGACGCCCTGGGTGAGCGGGGCGTCGTAGACCAGTTCGATCCGCGCCTGACGCGCCAGATGGTTGAGCGCAGCGGACAGCGAGCCTGCCGGAATGTCGTAAGTGGCGGCCGACTGCGCCAGGACGGTGCCCGGCATCGCGGCCAGCCCGGCCGGGAGCATGACGGTAGTGGCCAGCAGGCCGATGACGAGGCTGCGGTCTGCGCGGCGCATGAAGTTCGGAATCACGGAAAAAGGAACCCCCAGGAAATCGTGTGCGAATGGGAGCGCGATTTCGCTAATGCGACGCGCTCTTATGTGTTTGACGCGTGAGGGGCCGCGAACGGGACTTCGATCCGGACATTTTTCTGAACCCGCTGCGCACGAGCGGACAGGTCAGTCGTAGATGAAGATGAGCCTGTCGGTCACTCGCATCGATCGCAGGCCCAGCGAAGCCTGCAGTTTATCCACCGCGCCCGCCGGATCGTTGACGTTGAACACGCCGCTCACCCGCCTGTCTCGCGCTCTGGCACCGACGACCTGGATATAGCCCTTGTGGTATCGGCCGAGTTCCGAAACGACCTGCGCAAGCGGTCGGTTCTCGAAAGTCAGCAGCCCCTGCGTCCAGGCGTCGGCATCGGCGGCCTTGCCGCTTTCCGGTGCGCCCATGCCCTTGCCGCCGCCATAAGTGATGCTTTGTCCTTCGCCCACGATGGCCGCCGCGCCGCGATCCATCGGGAAGGTCACGCGCACGCGGTGCTCGGTGACGGTCACGCGGGTCATGTCATCGTCTTCGCGTACGATGAAACGGGTGCCGAGCGCGGTGGTCGTGCCGCCGTTCGCCTCGACGACGAAAGGCCGAGCGGGGTTGGCCGCGACGGTGAAGGCGGCTTCCCCCGTCAGCAGCCGGATAGCGCGCTGGCCGGCGGTATAGTCTATCGCCACCGCGCTGTGCGTGTTGAGCATGATGCGCGAACCGTCCGGCAGGTCGATGGCGCGCTGTTCTCCCGTCGCCGTCATCGCGTCGGCCTGAAGACGGGTGGGCCAGTCGCCCACCCCGCCGCCCACCCCGCCGACGATCATCAGTGCCACGCTGGCCGCCAGCGCCATGGGCACCCATCGCCGGGAGAAGACCGGTGCGATGATCCCGGGCGTGCCCGGCGCGGCCAGGGAGGCGCGAACGCCCCGAGGCACTTGCGCCGCGCCGAGATCGGACCAGACGATCTCCATTTCCGCAAAGGCCAGCGCATGGCGAGGATCGGCGTCGAGCCAGGCATTCAGCGCGGCATCGCTTTCCAGCAGGCCGCTGTCGCGATCCGCGAACCAGCGCGCTGCCTCATCGGCGATTTCCTTCGGAATGGGCGTGTCAGGCATCACCGGCATGTGTCCTTCGGGTCATCACAGGTGAGACGTTCGACAGGCGCGGACCGGGACTGTTCGCTGCAACGAGTCATGCGTCCGTATCATCCTGAAGCCTGGCATGGCAGTGCCGCACGGCGATGCGTACGTGCTTCGCAACCGCATTGGGCGTGATCCCGAGCCGTTCGGCCACCTCCTGCACGGGCAATCCGTCGATGCGGCGCAAGGTGAAGACCTGCCGGCAGCGCAGCGGCAATTCCTCCAGCGCCGCTTCGAGCCGCCGCAGCCGCTCCTTGTCCACCATACGGGTTTCGGCCGAGGGCAGGTCGGCCTTCACTTCGGTCGGCAGTTCCCCACTTTCGAAGATCCGCCCGTGGCGGGTCGCGGCCCGGACATGGTCCGTGGCGAGATTGGTGACCAGCCGGTACAGGAACGCCCGCTTGTCGAGTATGGGAGGCTCATCCTCGATCCGTTGCACCCGGAACCAGAGGCTCTGGGCAACGTCTTCGGCCGCCGGCGCGCTGCCCACGATGCGCTGCGCCAAGCGGACAAGGGCGCCGCGCTCGTTGAGCAGCATCTGGGTAAGGGCGGCTGCATTGGTGCGCATCGAAAGCGCGGCTAACCTTGATGCAAAGGATTCGCAATAGTGATCTGCGGAGCGTCATCGCATCCCTGGAGACACTGCGACCGGTGAAGGGTGCGTTACCCCGGATCGCAAGAAGTGGCCGGAGCGAGCAAGGCAAGGAGCCGCTCCGGCCAAGGATCACAGGATGGAAGGAACGCCCCATGACAAGCGTTCCTTCGGGCTTGAGGCTTGACGAGAGAAGCAAGCCACGAAATAAAAGCTAATGCGAAGCAGTCGCATATGCAAGCCCAAAAAGGAACGTTCGTGCATCAGCCCTCCGATCGACCGCTGGATGACCGGCATTGGAGGCGCCTCAACCGCTTCGCCAACGTGGCTTTCGCGGGCCGCCGCTGGGGCGATGCCGACCGTCTCTACGGTGCGGCCCTGCAAGAGGCGACCCGGCTGTTCGACCTGGCATGTGTCGGGATCGCGATGCGCTGCGAGGCGGCGCCGATGCTGGTGGTCGCGACCACCAATGCCGCTGAAAACTGGCTCATGCTTGGCAGGAATGAAGACGCCGCCGCCGCCGTCTCGGCGCTGGCGAGGCGCCTTTCGCAAGTGGCTGAGGACGAGGCGGGTGCCCCCGATTTTCGCCGGCAATGTGTCATCCACCTGAAAGGCGCCGTTCGCAGCCTGACCTCCGTGCTGCCCCGTGCCGGCTGGCCGAATGAGGCCGTCGTCGCCGAAGTGATGCAGGCGCGCAGCGTCGCCCTTCGCTTTGTGGGCGGAGCATTTCCCCGGCACTGACTTGCCTCTAGGGCGTGACCGTGGCTGGGTGACCCTTGGCGCGCGAATCCTGGGTGACCGTCGCCAATACGCTCGCCCGGGCATCGGGGCGATGCGCGTCGATGCGGCGAAGTTGCGCGGTCATTCTCTGCCGGTCCATTTCCAGAAGCACGTATCCGGTGTGGTCTACGTCGCTGAAGCGGATGTGGGAATTGTTGGTCAGGACATCGCCGAAGCGGCCCTGCGGCGGCGATTGCGCGGCGAGCGCCGAAGTGACGATTTCCGTGCCCACGATGCCGCGATGCGCGTCGCCGCGCCGCAGGTCGTTGACCCAGAAGCTGTGAATGTCTCCGCTCAGCACGACGGGGCAGTTGACCGAAGGCTGCGCCATCTGGTCCAGCAAGCGGTCGCGACCGGCCGGATAGCCATCCCACTGGTCCGCCCAGAAGGTGTCACCCGTTCCATCGAGCGCGAGTGGCGCGAAGAATACGCCTTGTGCAAGCAGGGTCCATGGCCGCCTCTCCCGGCTCAGCCGGTCGGCGAGCCATGCTTCCTGCACGTCGCCCAGCATCGAGCGGCCAGCGCCGAGGCGCTCGGCGCAGTGGTCGAGTTTCACGTTGCGCGCGACGTAAGGCTTGGCGCAGGCCGCCGCGCTGCGATACTGCCGGGTATCGAGCATCGAAAGCGAGGCAAGTTCCCCCCAGTCCACCCCTCTGAACAGCCTGGGAGCCGGACGCGATCGCCACAGGCTGGGGCGGATCGGCATATGCTCGAAGTAGGCCTGATAGGCGGCGGCGCGGCGCGGGGCGAAGACGTCCGGTGGCAGGCCCTCGCGGTTGGCGAGGGCCGCGTAGTCGTTGAGCACTTCATGGTCGTCCCAGGTCACCAGCCAGGGGAACAGCCGATGCGCCTCGCGCAGGTCCGGGTCGCTGCGATAGAGCGCGTAGCGTGCGCGATAGCCGTCGAGGTCGGTGGGATCGGCGGCGCCGAAGCTGCGCACTTTCGGCTGATCGGGGTATGCCTGCTCGTAGATGTAGTCGCCGACCTGCACGATGAGGTCCGGCGCGGCCGCGATCATGTCGCGATAGGCGCGGAACCAGCCGAGTTCCCAATGCTGGCACGAGGTCATCGCGAGGCGCAGGCGGTCGGCGTTCGCCGGCACCGTCTTCGTGCGGCCGACCGGGCTGGTCGCGCTCAATGAATGGAAGCGATACCAGTAAGTGCGCCCCGGACGCAGTCCGCCGAGTTCGACATGGACGCTGTGGGCTGCCTCGGGGCGAGCGATCGCGGTGCCGGTCCGCACGATCCGGTGGAACGCCTCGTCCTCGGCCACCTCGAAGCGGACCGGCACGGCGCGCGGGGGAAGCGGGGCGCCGGCCGGACCGACGAGGCGCGTCCACAGCACGAAGCCGTCCGCAGCGGGATCGCCGCTGGCGACACCTAGCGCGAACGGGTCCGAAACGGCGGCAAACGCATCGAATCGGGGAAGGGCCTGCGTACCGAGCGCGGCCATCGCGCCGAGCACTGCGCGGCGGTGCCATGGAAAATCGTGCATGGCGGCCGCGCTATCGGGCTATTCCGACAGTGATGTGACAGGAGCTGTCCCGGAACTGTCATCGCGTGCTTCTAACGGCCCGTCTGGGTTTCGAAGAAGGACGAAAGCCTTGACCTGGCTGCGGGACGTAGATCGCTGGTTCATCGACGAAGTGCTGCCGCACCGCGCGGCGTTCGGCCGCCAGGCCGCGCGTCTCGTCGCGCCCGGCGATGCCGAGGATCTGGTCCAGGAAGCCTATGCCCGCGCGATCGACGCCTCGCAGCAGCGCGAGATCGCCAATCCGCGCGGGTTCGTGATGACGATCATCCGCAACCTTGCGCATGAACGCCACCGTCGTGCTGCCGTGGTGCGCTTCGAGCATCTCGCGGACATGGAGGCGATGGATTTCGCCGACGGTGCACCGGATCAGTTCGCCATCGTCGCCGGGCAGATCGAGTTGTCGCGGCTGATGGAGCTTATGGAAACGCTGCCCCCGCAGGCGCGCACCGTGGTGCAATTGCGGCGTTTCGAAGGAATGTTGCCGCGCGACATAGCGGTGAGGATGGGCTTGTCCGTCTCCACTGTGGAGAAGCATCTTGCAAAGGGGCTGGCCATTCTGGCCTGTGCATTGCAGGAAACGCCGCCGCAGCAGTCAGAAGGACCGACGATTTCACGCCTATGGCAACGCCGCCGAAACCAAGTGAACTGATCGAAGAGGCCGCCGCCTGGCTGGCGGCACTGGATGCCGGATCGGCGACGCGTGAGGACTTCGAGGCCTGGCGCGCCGCCGATTCCCGGCGCGCGGTCGCGTTTGCGCAAGTCGTCGATGCCTTCGAGCAGATCGAACCGCTGCGCGTCGTCCATGAACCGCTGCCGAAGCCTTCGCGCCTGAACCGCCGCAACCTGCTGCGCGGCGGCGTGCTGGCAGGCGGGATCGCGATCGTGGGTGGTACCGTCGCCATGCAGGCGGCGGCGCGCGAGCATGCCGAGACAGGCGTGGGCGAACGGCGCAGCATCGTCCTGGAGGACGGCACGCGCTTGTTGCTGAATACCGACACCAGGTTGAGCTGGCGCATCAAGGGGACTACCCGATCGCTCTGGCTGGAACGCGGCGAGATCGGCCTCGATGTCCGCACTGCCGCCGGGCCCGCGCTGCGGCTGTTCGCCAACGGCATGCATTTCGACCTCCGGTCAGGTTCCTTCAATGCCAGGCGCGAACCTGAAACGGTGGCGCTGCTGGTCCTGCAAGGCACGGCGAGCAGCGATGGCAGGCAGGTCGCGGCAGGCGCCCTGGCGCAGGTCATCGGGCGCGACCTCGCAGTCCGTCCGGCGGAGGCCGTTGCGATCGACCGCGCCAGAAGCTGGAAGGACGGCCAACTGGTGTTCGAGGGCGAAAGCCTCGACTTCGTCGCAGCCGAGTTCAACCGCTATCTGGAAAACAAGCTGGTGGTGGCTGATCCCAGCCTGTCGCGCATCCGCCTTGGCGGCCGCTTCACCAATACCGATCCGGTGGAATTGCTGAAGGCGCTGGAAGCCTCATTCGGCATTCATGCGCATCGCAGCGAGAGCGGTGCGATCATGCTTACGGCAAGCTGAACAAATTTTTTGCGGCGCGATGGAGGTGCGCACGACCTCACCCATCCTCCCTTCCGAAGACACGGTTTTTCCGAAGGGGCGCAACATGCCGGTTCATTCAATTGCACTTCCCATGATCCTCGCGATCGCGCCTGCTCATGCGGCGCAGGCCGATACCCGCGATCATGCCATCAGTTTCGATATCCCGTCGCAGAACATGGCGACGTCGCTCAACGAGTTCGGGCGCCAGGCGGGCGTGCAGATGGTATTCCCCTACGACGTCGTCGCGGGCCGTCGCTCCGCGCCGCTGAAGGGCCGCTTCACCCGCGCCGAGGCGATCCGCCGCCTGATCGCCGGGCGCGGCATGACGATCGCTTTCGAAGGTTCGAACATGATCTCGCTCGCGGCAGAGCAGCGTTCGCTGCGCCGCGAAGTCGCCGCGACCGACGTGATGGCGAACGGCGATATCGTCGTCACCGCGCAGAAGCGCGAGGAGGATCTTTCCAAGGTGCCACAGGCGCTTACGGTCGTTTCGGGTGACGAGGTCGAGAAGCGCAAGATCACCGATTTCGCCAGCCTGGTGGACGAAGTCCCCGGACTTTCCATCAATTACAGCACTGGCGGTGAAAGCTACGGCCTGCTCAGCATCCGCGGCATCGGCGGTGCGGATGACTACAAGCCGAACGGCAGCCCCTCGGTCGCGCTGCACGTCGACGGCGTCTACCAGAGCTCCAACGCATACCTCGGCATGCCGCTGTTCGACCTCGAGCGGATCGAGGTTCTGCGCGGTCCGCAGGGCACGCTTTACGGCCGCAACACCACTGCGGGCGTCATCAATGCGATCACTCGCGGCGGCACCGACCATTTCGAAGGCTACGTCGATGCCCGTTATGGAAGCTACGACAGCTTTCGCGCGGAAGCGGCCTTCGGCGGCCCGCTGGGCGACAACGTGCGCATGCGCGTCGCGGTCATGACCGACCAGGGCGGCGGCTTCATGCACGGCATGGGCGCGGGCGATCTTGCCGGCACCCAGCTTAGCGTAGGCGGCGTGGTGCAGTCGCAGGTTCCCGCGATCACCGACGTCGGCGAGCGCAAGGGCTTCGGCGACAAGGATCTCTTCGCCGCGCGCGGAACGCTCGACATCGACTTCACGCCGGATACCACGCTTACGCTCAAGGCTTTCGCCAGCCGCGATCGCGGCGATGCGCGCCAGTACGACCGCGTCAGCGCCGCAGAGGACAGCACCGTCCTGAACGCGGGCGAGGACAGCGATCCCTACAAGTTCTACTCGGCCAAGTACTACGACCAGAGCATCGACATCCAGGGCGCTTCGGCCCAGCTGTCGCACCTCGTCAACGACGACGTCCGCCTCGACGTGGTGGTCGGCGCGCAGTCGAGCCAGCGCGAGGTCGGCGGCAATGGCGACGGCACGCCCTATCCCCAGTACGAGTACCTTTTCGACGAGGACTTGAGCCAGGCCTCGTTCGAAGCCCGCCTGCGCAACGAACGGCAGGGCCGCTTCAACTGGGTCGTCGGCGGCTTTTTCATGAGCGACAAGATCGACTACCAGAGCCAGTGGACCAGCTGGGCCGCGCGCACGATCTACCACAACATCCACAACCAGCGCCGCCGCAGCGGCGCGATCTTCGGTCAGGTCGACTACGAGATCGTGAGCGACGTCCGGGTGACCGGCGGGCTTCGCTACACCAGCGACCAGGTCGATTCCAAGGGGCGCAACGTCGATGACGATCCCTGGGGCATCTCGAACTACGCCGCGTTCTTCGCCACGACGCCGAATTTCTCGTGGGACAAGCAGTTCAAGGACAGCGACGTCTCCGGCCGCGCGGCGGTGCAGTGGTTCATCAACGACGATCTCAACGTCTTCGCCTCGGTGGCGCGCGGCTATCGGTCGGGCGGGTTCGACGGCACCTCGATCATGACCCTGGCCGAGACCGACCCGTTCCAGTCCGAGACCGTCTGGGCCTATGAGGCGGGCTTGCGCTATTTCCGCGGGCCGCTACGCGTCTCTCTCGATGCCTTCGCCAACGATTTCAACAACCTGCAGGCGACGACGCGGCTGGCCAACGATACCAACGGGCGCACGAACGTCGGCAAGGCGAAGACGCGCGGGGTGGAGGGTTCGCTTGACCTGACGGTGCTGCGTTCGGGCGGGCACCAGCTCGACCTCGATGCCTCGGGCACTTATCTCTATTCGCGGATCACCGAGTTCAATTCGAACCGCATCGCCGACGTGCTGGCGACCGTGGGCGATCCGCTGCCCGGTGCCCCGAAGTGGACCGGCCGCGTCGGCCTCGTGCATAGCTACAGCTTTGGCGGCGGCTGGAAATTATCGAGCCGCGCCAATGTGTTCCATCACGGCAAGGAATCGAACCGCCTGAACGCGGTGGTCGGCAACATCTCGCCCGCCTATACCCTGGTGAATGCGCGCATCGAGCTGGAATCCCCGGCGGGCTGGTCGGTCTATGCGATGGGCCGGAACATTACCGACGAAGTCTATTTCCCGGAAATGAACGGCGCCGCGCGTATGGTGGGCGCTCCGGCGACCTATGCCGTGGGCTTTCGCGTAGCATTCTGACGAAACCGGCGCAGAGGCGCGGCGGTGGCCGCGTCTCTACGCTTAAAGTAATGATATATAACTATAATCGTGGGAATGTCGCGCCTTCATACAGGCGCGCGCAGAGTGGCACTCAACGGCACCTAAAGCATACCGAACGTGCCAGTAGGCATGCATCATGGCGGCGAGCCGGCGCCATGCAGGGTGAAGATGTCCTGAGATCCCCGGCCCCGGAATTCCGCCACAGTCGCCTTCAGTCCGATGGTCGCAAGCTGCGCGCGGATGCGCCGGACTTCGGGTTCGAGATGCAGGATCGCGTCGCTTTCGGCGATGGCGGAAAGCGCCTGGTCCCATCCGGCCGCCTCCATCGCGCGGTTGATCGAGCGCTTCTTCATCGCCAGCACGCCGGGCGGGACCAGCGCGATGCGCGACGCCAGTTCCTCGGCGCAGGCGACCAGGTTGTCGGCCGGGACCGCGGCGTTGGCCCAGCCCCATTCCACCGCGGTCCGGCCGTCGATGCTGTTGCCCGGCAGGAAGGCGAATTCCTTGGCGCGCCGTCCGCCGACCTGATGGACCCATGTGGGCGCGATGAAGCCGCCGCCGATGGGGATGGTCGGCTCGGTGATCGCGGCATCCTGCGCCACGACGAGGATGTCGGCGAAGCTTGCCATCTGGGCGGCGACGCCGATGCAGTAGCCGTGCACGGCGACGATCACCGGCTTGGGATGGCGCCAGATGTCGCGCCACAGATCGACGTAGCCCGACAAGCGCGTCACGTCCTCCATCGGGCTGCCCTCGGCGTTGTACTGGCCCAGGTCCATCCCCGCGCCAAAGCCCTTGCCGGCACCGCGAATCCCGATCACCGGCGCGCCGTCCGCCTTGAGATCGCGCAGCACCGTGCCGAACCGGGCGAGCATCCCGCGCGAGAACGCATTGGCCGCTTCGGGCCGGTCGAGCACGATCCAGTCGATCGCGTTCCCGCGCTCCAGCCGGATTCCATCAATCGTACCGTCCATCATCTTCGCTCCCGTCCTCGTTCTCGTTTTCGTGTCCGCCGCCCCGGTCGCCGTCAGCCCTGCAGCCGGAGCGGCAGGCACATGGCCATGACGATCTGTTCCATCGTGTCCTCCAGCGCGTGCTCGAAGGTCTCGGGAAATTCGTGCGTTTCCATGCGGCTGTGGCGCACCAGCAGGTTCAGGAACATCAGGCTGACGTTCACCAGCCGGCGCTGCGCGACGGCGGCGGGAAGGTAATCGACGCGCTGGCGCAGCAGGTCGAGCGCCCGGTTGAGCTGGGGCGGCGCCTCGCCGCCGAAGTGTCCGTATTCGTCCCAGTCGCCATGCAGCAGGTACTGCGACAGGAACGTGCCGTAGGAGCGATTGGTCCCGCCGTCGAGTTGGAGCTGCGGCAGCAGGATGACCTCCAGGATCGAACGGGCATCCCGCGTGCGTCCGGCCGCCTCCAGCGCGGCGATCATCGCGCCGCGTCCGGGCTCCATCTGGTTCATCCGGAAGTCGAAGATCGCCTGGACCAGCCCCTCGCGCGAACCGAAGTGATACTGCACCGCGAAATGGTTTCCCTGCCCCGCCTTCGACGCGATTTCGCGCATCGAAACGCCCTGGATGCCGACTTCGGCGAACAGCCGTTCGCCCGTCAGGATGAGCCGCGTCTTGGGGTCGGCTTCGTCGATATCGGGCGAGATCTGCGGAGTTTCAGCCATTGTGCATGCTCTTTGGAATAAGTCATCTGTTTGCAAACAGACATGCTTATGAGGTAGGAATGGCAAGGATGCCAAGCGTTTTAAGCTGATGCCGCGACTTTTCGGGGCGCTGCATCGTTGCTGGCTGTGGTGACCTGATGGCGGCAGGGCATTCAAGAATTCGGCTTAAACAGCCGATTTATGTTGCAGATGCTAAGAGAATGCCGCCGATGTACAGCATCGTGCTTGCTCGCCGTCGGTGTCGATCGCTCCTCCGAATTTCACTTTACAAGTGTTTTAAATTCCGTAGCCTATCACTCGTTAGGCTGCTTCGCCGGATTCGCGGGCGGCCACCAGGACAGAAACGAAGAAGGAGAGCGCTGATGGTCATGCAGACCGGCCTTATTTTCCACCCCTACATGCGACCGGGCCGCACGGCCCGCCAGACTTTCGACTGGGGCGTGCAAAGCTCCATCGCCTGCGACAAGGCGGGTTTCGACACGATGATGATCTCCGAGCACGCCTCGCAGATCTGGGAGAACATCCCCAACCCCGAACTCATCATCGCCGCCGCCGCGCTGCAGACCGAAAACATCAGCTTCGCGCCGATGGCCCACATCCTGCCGCACCAGCACCCGACCAAGCTGGCGGTGATGGTCGGCTGGCTGTCGCAGATCCTGGAGGGTCGCTTCTTCATGGGCATCGGCGCGGGCGCCTATCCCCAGGCGTCCTACATGCATGGCATCAAGGACGCCGAGCCCAAGATGCTCAACGACATGGTGCGTGAATCGCTCTCGATCATGGAGAAGATCTGGGCGCGCGAGCCGTTCTTCTTCGAGGGCAAGTACTGGAACGCCGGCTTCCCGCAGGAAGACGCGCCCGAGACCGAGGAAGACGAGCAGCACATGCTGGCCGATTTTGCGCCGTGGAACGGGGCGTTCCCGGAAATCGCGGTGACCGGCTTCAGCTCCAATTCCCCGTCGATGAAGCTGGCCGGCGAGCGCAACTTCAAGCCGGTCTCGATCTACTCGGGCATCGATGCGCTGAAGCGTCACTGGGAGATATATTCCGAAGCGAACATCGCCGCCGGCTTCACGCCCGACCGCGCGCGCCATGCGGTCTCGCACACCATCTTCTGCGCCGATACTGACGCGGAGGCCAAGCGCGAGGTGATGGAAGGCCCGATCGGCTACTGCTTCGAACGCTATCTGATCCCGATCTGGAAGCGTTTCGGCATGATGGACGGGTTCGCCAAGGACCACGGCATCGACCCGAACGACGCCGATCTGGAATTCCTAGTCGACAAGGTTTTCGTGGTCGGCTCGCCGGACACGGTCGTCGACAAGCTCAACGTGCTGTTCGAGCAGTGCGGCGGCTGGGGCACGCTGCAGGTGGAATCGCACGACTATTACGACAACCCGGAGCCCTGGTTCCATTCGCTGAACCTGCTGGCCAAGGAAGTGGCACCGCGCGTCAAGTTGCCCGAGGGCAGCAAGGCACCCGCGACCGCGGACGCCTGATTATCCGCCCGGACTCTCTCCGGCTACCTGAGGCGCCGTGGCAACGCGGCGCCTCTTTTCATGTTCGGTGGGCAGGACGGTCAGGGCGTCAGGGCGCGAAGCCGCCGAGGAAGAGGTCGGCCGCCTGGTTCGCGATCTGGGTGGGGCCGAGGCGTCCGGCGCGATACCAGCTCGGGCAGGAGTCGAGCATGGCGATCAGGAACTTGCGTGCCACGGTGGTCTGCGCATCGTTGCCGGAAGGGCTGGCGGCGACGAGCAGGTCGCGCCAGTAGCTGTCGAACGTCGCGTAGGCGGCGAGGACGCGCTGCTTCATCTCGCTGGGAAGATCGCCGAACGACCGCGCCACGGCGGAGGAATAGTCGTCGCCGGAGAGCAGGAACTCGACATGGGCGACGATCGCGGCGCGCAGGCGATCGACCGGTGCGGTCTCGGGACCGAGCACTTCCACTTTCGCGACGATATGGCGCGTATTGCGGTATATGCCGGAGAGCATCACCTCTTCGACCACTTCGTCCTTGGACTTGAAATGGTGATAGATGCTGGGCGCCAGCATGCCCGCGCCCTGAGCGATCTCGCTCAACCGGGCGGCGCCGAAGCCCTTGGTCCGCAGAATGAAGGCTGCGGAATCGAGAATGCGTTTCCTGCCGGAGTCACCGTCGCTCATATCTGCCGAATAGCCGTTCGGTAGCCTAATGGAAGCCCCGATTGCGCGGAAGGGTCATCCGGCAAAGGGAATTGTCGGCAGGCCTGCGACGGGGGGCGAGAGAATTTCGAACAGTCCGCCGGCCAGCGGCTCCTGGGCAAAGCGCGCATCGGAATACCCCTGCGATCCGGTGACGAGGAACAGGCGGTCGTGGTTCGCGCCGCCGAAGGCCGGGCGCAGGCCTCGCATCACCGGTAGCTGGCGTTCTTCCAGCAAGGTGGCGTCCGGCGCGAAGCGGCGCAGCTTCCAGCTTTCGTAGAAGGCCATCCAGATGCACCCCTCGACATCGACCGCCATGCCGTCGGGGTAGCCATCCTCGGGCGTGAAGTTGAGGAAGTCGCGGCGGTTGGACAATTCGCCGTTGTCGTCGAGGTCGTAGGCCCAGGTGACCAGCGGCATGGAATCGTTGACGTAGGCGGTGCGCCCGTCCGGGCTGAACGCCGGGCCGTTGGCAGTGACGATGCCGCGCTCCTGCGTCGAGACCGAGCCGTCCGCATCCAGGCGATAGAGTTCGCCGGTATTGCGCACGTCGAAGTCCTTGAGCGAGCTTTCCTTGTCGTCGGCGGTGGTGCTGTCGTCCCACTGCGCGGTGTCGCACGATCCGGTCCAGTAGCGGCCCTTGCGGTCGGTCACGCCGTCGTTGAGGCGCGCTTTGCCGGGGTCGGGGATCGGGTGGAGGATCGGCTTGTAAAGCTGCCGGGCAGGGTCGAGATGCACCAGCCCGTCGGCGCTGGAGGCGATGAAGCCGCCGCTTGCACGCGGGGCCAGCGCGCTGACCCACGCGGGCGTGGACCAGCTTTGCCTGCGGCCGGTTTCAAGCGCGTACCAGTGGACGGCGGGCGCCTCGATATCGACCCAGTAGATGCAGCCATCGCGGGCATCCCATACCGTGCTTTCGCCCAGGATCGCCTTGGCGTCCCACAGGCAGCGCCAGCCATCGCTTTCCATCATCGCGCATTCTCTCCGGTCTTCGCCGTGTGCCCGGCGTGTCAGGTCTGGTCGGGGATCAGCCGGCCGTTTGCAAGCCCGCCGCGCTCTCCACCGGATCGACCGAAACGTCGATGTCCTTGAGCGCGGGGAGTACCTTGCGGGCGATCAGCTCGTAGTTTTCGAGGCCGACGTCGAAGGGCATGTCGCCGAACTGGGTATAGATGATGAACTTGCCCACGTCGAAACGCTCCTTCATCACCTTGAGCTTCTCGACCACTTCCTCGGGCCGGCCCCAGATCTGCAGGTCGGCGAGGAATTCGTTGAACTTCTCGATCCCGTGCTTCTCGACGCTGCGGGCGAGGGCGCCGTAGTATTCGTAGCCCTCGATGTTGGCGAATTCCTTGTTGCCGAACTGGTAGAACGACGAGGTCGAGCGGGCATATTCGACAAGGTACTTGTCGCGCATCTCCTTGGCCTTGGCGGCGTCCTCGTTCGCGGCGATGAAGCATACGACGACGGGCTTTGGCGCATTGCGGCCGTTCACCGCCTTGAACCGGTCGCGATAGGTGGCGAGATCCTCGTCCACCTTGTCCCACGGCTTCTGGGCGATGATCATCAGGCCGACGTCGAGGTTGGCCATCAGCTTCACGGACTCCGGCGAGACGGCCGAGGCGAAGACGCGGCCGCGATAGCTGGAATAAGGGCGCGGGCGCAGTTCGACGCGGGGCTGCTTCAGATAGTCGCCGTCGTATTCCATCACGCCCGTTTCGAGGCCCTGCAGCAGCGCCTCCGCATATTCGCGGAACCGCTTGCGCGCCTCGCCCATGGGGACGCCGAAACCGTCGAACTCTTCCTTGCCGAGGCCGCGCCCCATGCCGAGCACCGCGCGGCCTTCGGAGAACTGGTCGAGCAGCAGGAAGCTCTCGGCGATGCGCACCGGGTTCTGCCAGGGCAGCACGGTGACGGTGGTGCCCAGCTTGATGCGCTTGGTCTGGCCCGCGACCCATGAAAGGAACTGCGGCACGTTGGGGGTCATCATGTAGCCGGTGAAGTGGTGCTCCGGCGTCCAGACGGAATCGAAGCCCTGGTCTTCCGCGCGCGCCGCGAGCGAAAGTTCGTGCCGGAACACGTCAACGTCCGACACCTGATCGTGCAGGTTCTGAAACGTCAGCCCCAACCCAACTTCCATGACTCGATCTCCAATCCTTGATTCGTTGCGTTCAACCTAATATGTATTAGGCGATCAATGCAAGGCTGTTTTTGCGGGTGAGGCGGGCTGGCGAGGCCCGCGGGCAAATCCCGAAAAGACCGGAAGTCTTCCTGAATATCCCTGTAAACAGGCCGTCATTCTATCGAAAGTGTACGAATTATGGTGCTTCGTAAGCGATCGCACGGACTGGCTTGACCGCAGCACCTGTCGTGGAATAATTTAACGAGAGTTAGGGAGAAGTTGTGATGACGAGCATGGGCAGCGTGACGAGCCGCAGGCGGGCGATGGCCGACCGGCATCCCGAATGGCTGTCGTGGACGCTGCACGCCTATCTCGACTGGACGCAGGCGGATCTTGCCGAGCGTCCGCTGGTCGTCACGGACGGCGAAGTGCTCGATTACGGATCGGTCGCGGCGCTGTCGCGCAAGCTGGCCTCGGGGCTGGCGGCGCGCGGCATTGCGGGCGGGGACCGCGTGGGTCTCGTCATGGCGAACGACCCGATGACGGTGCCGCTGCTTTTCGCGATCTGGCGCGCAGGCGCGGTGGCGGTGCCGATCAACACGCTCTATCGGCCCGATGAACTGGCCTATGCCGTGCGTGAGGCCGGGTGCGCGCTGCTCGTGGTGATGCGCAGTTTCGGCTCGCGCGATTTTCCGGCGATGCTCGACGATGTCCTGCCGGGCTGGCTGGGCGGCGCCTGCGCCGACGCGCCCGAACTCAAGGGCGGGCTGGTGTTCGATCGCGACGCTCCGGCCGATTTCGTGCAGGCGCTTGCCGGCGATGGCGATGCCGGAGAGATCGCCGTGCCCGTCTCGGCGGATGACCTTGCGGTGATCATGTTCACCTCCGGCACCACCGGATCGCCGAAGGGCGTCGCCATCACGCACGACAACCTCATGCGTGCGGCCTATGCGGGCGCCTATCACCAGGCGTTCGAGGAGGGGCGCCGGGCGGTGTTCTCCTTGCCGCTCTACCATGGGTTCGGCCTGGTGGTCGGGCTGCTTTCGGGCATGGTGGTGGGCGGGGCGATCATTCCCCTGCTGAAGTTCGATCCGCACGCGATCCTCACCGCGATCGGGCGGCACCGCGCGACGTACCTGATGGGCGTGCCGACGATGACGATCGCCCTGCTGGAACAGGCGGAAAAGGAAAGCTACGACTTCTCCTCGCTCACCGCGATCCACAGCGCGGCCGCGCCGACGCCGAGCTGGGTCTGGAAACGGATCCAGGCGACCTTCGGGTGCGAGGACATCATCACCAGCTACGGCCAGACCGAGGTGACCGCCACGGTCGTCTGCACAAGACCCGGCGATCCGATCGACGTGGTATCCGAAACGCAGGGGTGCATCGTCGAGGCGGGCATCGCGGGCATGCCCGATCAGGGAGGTCGCATCGCCGAATTCAAGACGATCGACCCGGAAACCGGCGCCGACCTGCCCTGGGGCAGCCCCGGCGAACTGTGCTGCCGCAGTCCGATGAACAGCAAGGGCTACTTCCGCCGTCCCGACGCCACCGCCGAACTGTTACTGCCCGGCGGGTGGATACGGATGGGCGACCTCGGCCAGTTCCGCGCGGACGGTAACCTGTTCCTGACCGGCCGTTCCAAGGAACTCTACAAGAGCCGGGGCGAACTGGTCTCGCCCAAGGAACTGGAGCAGTTGCTGACCCGCCATCCCGACATTTCGCAAGCGTTCTTCATCGGCATGCCCGACGATCGCTATGGCGAGTGCGGCTGCGCATGGGTGGTGCGGGCGCAGGGGAGCGCGATCTCCGCGCGCGAAATCGAGGCGTTCCTCGCCGCACAGGTGGCCGCGTACAAGCTGCCGCGCGACATCTGGTTCATCACCGACGAGGAACTGCCCAAGACCGGCACCGGCAAGGTCCAGAAGGCGCAGCTCAAGGAAAAGGCGCTGAAGCTGGTCTGGGACATGTCCGTCAGCAGAGCGTGAAGACACATAACACAAGGATGAGAGGAATGCCCGAGGTTCAAGTTTCTCCGATCGAGGAGATCATCCGGGAGGCGGTCGAGGGTCGCCCCTACATACTCGTCGATGCGGACAACCGGGAAAACGAGGGTGATGTCATCATCCCCGCCCAGTTCGCCACGCCCGCGCAGATCAACTTCATGGCCACCCATGCGCGCGGCCTGATCTGCCTGGCGATGACCAGGGCCCGCGCGGATGAGCTGCAGCTCAAGCCCATGGCGCGCCGCAACGAGTCCGGTTACGGCACCGCCTTCACCGTCTCCATCGAGGCGCGGGAGGGGGTGACGACGGGAATTTCCGCGGGCGATCGCTCCCATACGATCTTCGTCGCCGTGAACCCCAACTCCGGCGCGGCCGATCTGGTATCGCCGGGGCATGTGTTTCCGTTGACGGCGCGCGACGGCGGGGTGCTGGTGCGCGCCGGCCATACCGAGGCGGCGGTCGATATCTCGCGCCTTGCGGGCCTCACCCCGGCCGGCGTGATCTGCGAAGTGATGAACGAGGACGGGACGATGGCCCGCCTGCCCGAACTTCTCGAATTCGCGGGGAAGCACGGGCTCAAGGTCGGGACGATCGCCGACCTGATCTCCTATCGCCGCCGTTCGGAGAAGCAGGTCGAGCGTGTCGTGAGCGCGCCGTTCGAGAGCCATTACTGTGAAGGGCCGCTGACCATTCACGTCTATCGCTGCCTGCTGGACGGCGGCGAGCATGTCGCCATCGTGAAGGGGCAGGTGCGGCCGAACGTCGATACGCTGGTGCGGGTGCATCAGGTCGACATCACCGCGGACATGTTCGGCTGGACCGCCGCGCACCGCGATTACGTGCCCCGCGCCCTGAGCGCGATATCGAGCCATTCCGGCCCGGCGGTAGCGGTGTTCGTCCGCGATCCCGATCTGACCTCGATCTCCCGCCGCGTCGCCGGTGGGCGCAAGACCTATCACGAGACGCATGCGACCCGCGACTACGGCATCGGTGCGCAGATCCTGCGCGATCTGGGGGTGGGGCAGATGACGTTGCTGACGTCGAGCCAGGCCAAGCTCGTGGCGCTCGAAGGGTTCGGTCTGACGGTGACCGCGCGCGCCGCGCTGCGCGGTGAAGAACCGGTGGCGGCGCTGCGGCTTGCCGACGGATAGGACGCAGCAAAAGGGGGAAGCGGCAGACGCCGGTTCCCCCTCTTTCTCGAACTTTCAGAGCGGTAGTATCTTGCCGTAACCACCCTTGTGGAAGATCAGCGGGCTGCCTTCATGGTGCACGTCGAGCCCGCGCACCCGGCCGAGCACGATGTAGTGGTCGCCCGCCTCGTGCACGGTATCCAGCTCGCAGTCGATCCAGGCCAGGGCGCCGTGGATGATCGGTGATCCGAGCGCCGACAACGCGAAATCGAGACCTGCGAACTTGTCCTCGCCCTTGGCCGAAAGGGCGCTGCACACGGCCTGCTGGCTATCGCCCAGAACGTTGACGCAGAAGCGGCCGGCAGCCTCAACCCTAGGCCATGTCGTCGAGGACTTGTCGGGAAAGAACGCGACCAGCATCGGGTCGAGCGAAACCGAAGTGAACGATCCGACGACGAGCCCCACCGGCCTGCCATCCTCGCCCATGGCGGTGATGGCGCAGACGCCGGTGGGGTAGTGGCCGAGGATACGGCGAAATTCCCTGGGCTCGGCGGTCATGCGCGGTCCCAGACCAGCGGTACGCCTTCGACGGTGCCGATGATGCCCGAATGGAACACCGGCTTCGCATCGGGGGCGAGCGTGAACTGCGGGATGCGCTTCAGCCACTCCTGCAAGGTCACGATCACTTCGAGCCGGGCGAGGTGCATGCCTGCGCAGCGGTGCGGCCCCTGCGCGAAGGTGGAATGGGCGATGCCGGTGCGGCCGCGCCTGAGCGTCCAGGCATCATCGTTGGCGCGCGCATCGAGCCCGTGCAGCGCGGTCGGCAGCAGGATCATGTCGCCCTTCTTCAGCTCGACGCCGCGATAGGTCATGTCACAGGCCACCATGCGCGCATCGGAGACGACCCCGAAGCGGCGGAACATCTCTTCTGCGCTGCGCTGGAGCTTCAGCGGGTCTTCGCGCAGCTGCGCCACCGTCTCGGGGTTGCGCGCGAGATGCAGCATCATGAAGCTGAGGAAATTGACGACCGTGTCCAGCCCGCCCAGCAGCAGCAGCGAGATCAGCCCCAGCGCCTTGTCGTCGGGCATCGGCGCGCCGTTGATCTCGGAATTGAGCATCGTCGTGATGAGATCGGTGCCGGTGCCTCCGCGCCGCGCCGCGATGATCGGCTCGACGTAGCGGAAGAAGCCCTGGTTCGCCTTGTCGAGCGCGGCGGCCTGTTCGCCGGGCGTGCGACCGGGCGGGCGCGTCATGTCGTTGGCGAGTTCGCCCAGCATCGGCGCGTCGCTTTCGGGCAGGTCGCACAAGGCGAGGAACACGCGAACGGGGAAGATCCCGGCATATTGCTTGCCGAAATCGCAGCGGCCATCGGCGACGAAGCCGTCGATCAACTCGGCGGCGGTCTGGCGGACCTGCTCCTCGGTGCGGCGGATGGCGGTATGGTTGAGGCCCTTGTCCAGCACCTTGCGGTATGGCGTGTGCTCGGGCGGGTCCATGCGGGTGGGGACCATGGCGTACTTCTCGCCCGCTTCCTTGGGCAGGAAAATGATCTCGCTGGAGAAGCGAGAGGGATCGCGGTAGATTTCGTCGATCAGTTCGCCGCGTGTCGCGATCCAGTGCCCGCCGGTCAGCGGCGTATAGATCAGATCTGGCATGCCGTCCTGTTGCAACCGGCCCCAGGCTTCGTGGAAGCCGTCCTCGATGCCGTCGGGCGCGAACATGTCGACGTCGTGGACGAGGTGGGCGGGTACGTGACCCGGAACGATGCTGCGGTGCTTTTCAAGCTGCGCTGTGCTCATGACATGTCCTCAGGCGATGGAAGGGTCGATGACGGCCTTGGTCGCGATGCCGGTGCGGGTGGCTTCAAGCGCCTTGCCCGCATCGGCGATGGAGAAGCGGTGGCTGATGAGGTCCGCCAGCGGCACCTTGTCCTGCAGCCGCACGGCGAGATGCATCGCGTGATAGTAGTTGCGCGGCGCCGGGAAGGCAGCGCCGCCGATCGTCAGGTTCTTCACCGTCAGGTCGCGCGGCGAAATCGGCTGGGTGCCGATCGCGCCCCACAGGCCCAGCACGATGTAGCGGCCGTGCGGGCCGGTCAGGTCAACACCCTCGGGAAAGGCGGGCAGCACGCCGGCGGCTTCCACGACCACGTCCGGGCCGCCCGGACCGGTGAGATCGTAGACGGCGCGGCGACGTTCCTCCACCGGCAGGTCCAGCGAGACGGTCGCCGTCGCGCCCAGCTTCATCGCGGCGGCGAGGCGGGCGGGGGCCTTGTCGATGACCACGATGCAGCGCGCGCCCATCTGCGCGGCGACCAGCACGGCGGACAGCCCGACCGGCCCCGCTCCCTGCACCACCACCGCGTCGTTCAGCGCGATCGGGCCGCAGCGGTCGAACCCGCGCAGCACCGTGGGCAGCGCGCATCCCAATGCCGCGACCGCCAGCGGATCGGCATGGTCGGGCAGGCGGTAGAACGACATGCCGCTCGGCAGCCAGGCATAGTCGGAATAGCTGCCCCAGTTCGGCTTGTTCGCATGCTCGAAGTATTGCGTGTTCTCGCAAGGGGTCTGCTGCAGCACGGAGCACGAATAGCAGCGCCCGCACAGCGGGATCGGCGACCAGACGACGAGGTCGCCCACCTTCACGTCGATGCCTGCGTAGTCCTTGTCGACGCCCGCGCCCAGCTTCTCGATGCGGCCGACGCCTTCATGGCCGAGTATGATCGGGAAGGGCATCTCGCCCGCCTCGCCCGAGGCGATGTGGACGTCGCTGCCGCAGACCCCGCCCACCACGGTACGGACCAGGATGCCGCCCGCCTGGGGATCGGCGATGGGCAAGTCCCAGGTTTCCAGGCGGTTCTTCTCGACCAGTACGGTGGCCCTGCCGCGCATGACGTTCATCCTCTCTTCGCGTCCGTCCCGTCCGCACGGGCGGACGGGACGGATCGCATCCTATCAGAAGCGGTAGGTGACTTCGGCGCCGAAAGTCTGCGGCGCGCCCCAGATCGCGGTGTTGAAGCCGCCGCTGGCGCCTTCGACGTAGCCCGAGTTGTAGTAGAGCTTGTCGAACAGGTTCTTCACGTAGCCGGCGACGGTCACGTTGCTGCCCATGACGTTGTTCCAGCTCAGGCGCATGTCCACGGTGACGTAGCCCGGCAATTGCGTGCGCGGCGTGATCGAGCCTTCGTTGTTCGAGAAGTACGTCATCTTCTGCCCGAATACGTCGGTGCGGAACTTCACCTCACCGGCGCTCTCAGGCACGGGCAGCCCCACTTCGGCATAGACCGAGCCCGCCCACTTCGGCGCATCGGTATAAGTGTCGAAGGGAATGGTCAGTCCGGCCACGCCGGTGGCGGCGGACAGGTCGACGACGTTCCTGGTGAACTTGGCGTCGGTGTAGGCGCCGGAGAACCCGACTTCCAGCCATTCGCTCAGGCGGAAGTTGCCGTCGAATTCCACGCCCTGGATGCGCTTCCTGGGCACGTTGACGGTGAATGCGGCCGGGTTGCCGTTCACCAGTGCGTAGATCGAATGCTGGGCGTCGGTCACGATCTGGCGATAGGCGGCGATGTTGACCCGCGATGCCACGCCGCCGATGTAGCCGTTGAACTTGTAGCCAAGTTCGAAGTCGTAGGTGTTCTCGTTCTTGAAGAAGTTCGTGTTGTTGTAAGGCACGACCGCGCCGTTGAAGCCGCCGGCCCGGAAAGAACCGCGCTGCGCGAAGTAGACCATGTTCTGCGGGTTGATCTGGTACTGGATGTTGAACGTCCAGCTCGGATCCTTGAGGTTGGCCTTCTGCTTGAGCGGGGTATCGCCGTCGAGGTTGAACAGGCTTCCCGGGTTCTGGCGCAGGCGCATCTGCTCCCAGGTATAGCGTCCGCCCGCAGTGACCGTCAGCTTGTCGGTCAGTTCGTAGCTGAGCTGGGCGAACAGGGCCTTGGATTCATCGTCGTTGGTATAATAATAGGCGATGTCGGCCAGCGGCGTCGCCAGTTCCGATCCGACGATGACCGGGATGTATTCCTTCTTGCGGGACCACGAGTAGTAAGCGCCGACGATGTATTCGAGGCGTCCGCTCTTGCCCTGAAGCTGCAGTTCGTTGGAAATGCGCTTGGTCGAGAATTCCTCGCCGCCCGGAGGTCCGTTGCCGAGACCGCTGTTGTTGTAGAGGTTGAGCGAGCCGAAGGGCGATCCGGAAAGGATGCCGGGCGTGCGGGCGAAGGCATCGGCATAGCTGAAGATGTTCTTCAGCATCACGTCGTCGCCCAGTTCCATCTCCGTGGTGTTGGTGACGAAGGCGGTGTGCGCCTTGTGCGGCAGGTCGTAGCTCAGCCAGACCTTGTAGGGGTTGGCCTGCTGCCAGGCGAGGTAGCCGGCGACCGCGCCGGGCCAGGTGCCGTCGCCCATCGGCCCGTCGCCCAGTGTCGGCGCGAAGGGGCTGTTCATGCCGTAGACGCAGTCCAGCGTCGCGGTGAGCTGGTAGCCGTTGTTGGTCTCGCCGCAGGCATGGTAGGAATAGAGGCCGCCGGCGCCCTCGGTCCCGCCGAAGTCGCTGTACTGCGCAACGGTGGTCATCTTGAACCCGGAAGACGGCTCGATCACCAGGGTGACGCGGCCGGACTTGGCATCGGTGTCGCCCAGCGTGCTGCCGGTGTTGACGTTGCGGATGTAGCCGTCCTGCTTGTTGTAGTCTCCCGCAAGGCGCAGCTTGATGACGTCCGAGATCGGCAGGTCGATGGCGCCCTGGGCCTGGATGTAGTTGCGCTCGCCGCCCTTGATCGTGAGGTAGCCGCCGAACACGTCGCCGGGCTTGGTCGTCTCGTAGAGGATCGCGCCGCCGGTCGCGTTGCGGCCGAACAGGGTGCCCTGCGGGCCCTTCAGCACCTGCACGGAACTGAAGTCGAAGAAGGCGGTCGAGGTGTTGCCCTCGGTCATCGGGGCGTCGTTGATGTAGGTCAGCACTGCCGGGCTGGAGCCGGAGAACGGATCGAGCGTCTGCCCGCGCAAGGTGAAGCTGAGCTGGTTGGAGTTCTGCCCGCTCTTGACGACAAGGCCGGGGACAAGCGCCGCAAGGCCCTGTTCGCTGGTGACGTTGCGGTCCTGAAGCACGTCGGCGTTGAATGCAGAGACCGACACCGGAACCTTGGAAAGCGACTGTTCGCGGCGCTGCGCGGTGACCACGATTTCCTCGATCTCGGGCTTGGCATCCTTGGCCTGGGCGGCCTCCGCGCCGCTCTGGGCATGAGCCGGCATCGCCAGCATCGCAGTGGCGATGGCCATCGTAGAGGTCGCGCCGAAACGGAACGTCATTGCAGTTTCTCCCTTTCCCGGACCCTCGTAGGCCCCGTGGTCTTCGCTCTAAACTAATAACCATTAGTCTGCGGTCAAGCGGAAATTTGGAAAGGCTTCTGCGCGGACGAATTTGTCCGGATTTTGCGAGGCGAACATGAAAATCACCGGTAAATCGCTGATTTTTGGCGGACGGGATTTCCGCTATCTGTGAGAGACCATGATCGCGATGGGCTTGACAACCTGTTGTCTGCCAAATCAATAATAGGCTGATATTCGACAACTCGCATGGGAGAATGCAAATGGCGCGACTCGCTGGCAAAGTGGCCATCATCACGGGCGCAGGACGGGGCATGGGCGCTTCGCATGCCCGGCTCTTCGCCGAGCAGGGGGCCAAGGTGGTGCTCACCGACCTGAACGCAGCGGCGGGGCAGGCACTGGCGGACGAGATCGGCGCCGATGCCGTCTTCGTGAAGCACGATGTGACCAGGCTGGCCGAATGGCCGGCGGTGGTGGACGCGGCCGTGACGAACTTCGGCGGCGTCGATATCCTGGTCAACAACGCCGGTATTCTCGGCCCGCTCGCCGATACCAGGGACTTGACCGAGGAAGACTATCACCTCGTCTGCGCGGTGAACCAGCATTCGGTGTTCCTGGCCATGAAGTCGGTCCTGCCGGCGATGCTCGAGCGGGGCGGCGGCTCGATCGTGAACATTTCCTCGATCGCGGGAATGGCGGCCAACTACGGCTTCCCCAGCCTTGCCTACGTAGCCAGCAAGTTCGCGGTACGGGGCATGACCAAGGCGACCGCGATGGAGTTCGGCAAGCACAACATCCGCGTGAACTCGGTCCATCCCGGCTTCATCCAGACCCCGATGATGGTCGAGGCGACCGACGAAGTGGGCGGCGAGGCGCTGGCGCAGATTCCGCTGGGCCGCATCGCCGACCCGCGCGAGGTCTCGAACCTGGTGCTGTTCCTGGCCTCGGACGAATCTTCCTACATCACCGGCGCCGAACATCTCGTCGATGCCGGCATGCTCGCTCACTGAGTGTCACGACCGGGAGCGGGAAAGGGGGCGGCGATGGCGCAAGTCGAACTGTTCGTTGAAGGCCGCACGGCGCGCGTCCATCTCAATCGCCCCGATGCCCGCAATGCGCTGACGTTCGGGATGGACGTCCTGCTCTCGCGGTTCTGGCGGCAGGTGGACGAGGATCCGGATATCTGGACGGTCGTGCTGACGGCGCAAGGCGACGAGGCCTTCTGCATCGGCGCGGACATGTCCGAAGCCAGACCGGCTGCCCCGCGTCTGGCCGTCGGCGGCGGCCTGACCGGCATCGGCGGGCCGCTCGTCCCCCTGAGCAAGCCGCTGGTGGCCGCCGTACAGGGTTTCTGCGTCGGCGCGGGGTTCGAACTGGCGATGTGCGCCGACGTCATCGTCGCTGCGGAGAACGCGCAGTTCGGGCTGCCGGAGACCCGCCGCGGCATCATCGGCGAATGCGGCGTGGTGCACCGGGCGGTGCGCCGGTTGCCGCATCATGTGGCGATGGCGATGATCCTCACCGGAGAGCGGATCGATGCCAGAGCGGCCGAACGTTTCGGCCTCGTCAATCAACTGGTTCCCCTTGCCGGGTTGTCCGATGCGGCGATGGCTTGGGCCGGTAGGATCAACAAGGCTTCTCCGCTTGCGAACCGCGCTGCCAAGGCCGCCGTCGCAAGAGGGCTGGCACTCCCACTCGAGGCGGCGCTGGGCAGCCGCTTCGAGGAGATCGAGAGCTATGCAGGCAGCGACGACGCGCGCGAACGCGACGCCGCCATCGCCCGGGGTCGCAGGCCGGTCTGGACCGGACGGTGAGCCGGACGGGTTCCTGTGGCAGGGTCGTCAATGCTCTGCGTCAATGCTCCGTTGCCGAGAAGGCGCCGATCCCGGTTTCCGCGCGCACGCGCTGGGCGGGATAGCCTGCCTTGTCGATCGCGGCGCGCGGCGAGCGGTCGAATCGCGAAATCAGCCAGATCGCCAGAAATCCGGCCGGGACGGAGAAGATCGCGGCGGAACTGTAAGGGAAGGGCGCCGGCCCCAGATCGAAGGTCGCGGTCCATACCGCCGGTGACAGCAGCGTCAGTACGAAGGCCGTCAGCAGTCCGATCGTCCCGCCCCACGCGGCGCCGCGCGTGGTGCATCCGCTCCACAACAGGGACAGGATCAGCACCGGGAAATTGCCCGATGCCGCCAATGCGAACGCCAGGCTGACCATGAAGGCGACGTTCTGCTTCTCGAACACCAGTCCGAGCAGCACGGCGAGCGCACCGAGTGCCAGCGTCGTCAGCCGCGATACGCGCAGTTCGTCCGTCGAACTCGCCTGCCCCTGCCGGAACACGGTCGCGTAGAGATCGTGGCTGACCGCCGACGCCGCCGACAGGGTCAGGCCCGCCACGACCGCAAGAATGGTCGCGAACGCCACGGCCGAGATGAAGCCCAGGAATGCATTGCCGCCGATCGCGTGGGCGAGATGGATGGCCGCCATGTTGCCGCCGCCGCGCAAGGTGCCGGTATCGTCGAGGTAACTGCCCTGCGTTCCCACCAGCACGATCGCGCCGAAGCCGATGATGAAGGTCAGTATGTAGAAATATCCGATCCAGCCCGTTGCCCAGAGCACCGACTTGCGCGCCTCCCTGGCGTCCGGGACGGTGAAGAAGCGCATCAGGATGTGAGGCAGGCCGGCGGTGCCGAGCATCAGCGCAAGGCCGAAGGAGATCGCCGATACGGGATCCTTGATGAAATTGCCGGGCGCCATGATCGACCGGCCGCGTTCGGCGGCTTCCCCGGCCGCCGCGCCGCCGGCAAGTGCGGCCCGGGTCTTCACCTCCACGGCGCGGGCGAACAGGGTTTCGAGGCTGAATCCCATCTGCGCCATGACCATCACGGCCATGAAAGTGGCGCCGCCCAGCAGCAACACCGCCTTGATGATCTGTACCCATGTCGTCGCGCGCATGCCTCCGAACAGGACGTAGAGCATCATCAGCGCGCCGACGATCAGTACCGCCACCGCATAAGGTAGCCCGAACAGCAGCTTGACCAGTTGTCCCGCCCCGACCATCTGCGCGATCAGGTAGAAGCTGACGACCAGCAGCGTGCTGACCGCCGCGAAACTGCGCACCGGGGGCTGGGCGAAGCGATAGGAGGCGACGTCGGCGAACGTGAAGCGCCCCAGGTTGCGCAGCCGCTCCGCCATCAGGAACAGCAGGATGGGCCAGCCGACCAGAAATCCGGTGGAGTAGATCAGGCCGTCATAGCCATCGTTGAAGATCTGCGCCGAAATGCCGAGGAAGGATGCCGCCGACATATAGTCTCCGGCCATGGCCAGGCCGTTCTGGAAGCCGGTGATGCCGCCGCCTGCGGTGTAGAAGTCGGCGGCGCTGCGGGTGCGGGCCGCGGCCGCCTTGGTGATCCAGAGCGTCAGTCCGACGAAGGCGACGAACATGGCGATGGCGACCCAGTTCACGGGTTGGCGCTGGGCCTCTCCCTCCAGCGCCGCGGCCATGGCGGGTAGCGGGACGCTCGCGCAGACGCCCCCCGCGAGCGCCGCGAACCGTGCCTTCATGCGCCATGATCCTTGAGGATCGCCGCCATTTGCGCGTCATGGTGCCGATTGGCATGCAGCACGTATGCGCCCGTCAACGCGATGGCCAGCAGGATGAGCCCCAGCCCGACGGGGATGCCGATCGAGGTCACGCCGTGGCCGATCGGCGCGGCGAGCAATGCCTTGTCGAAGGCGATCAGCAGGAGATAGCCGACGAAGCTGGCGAAGATCGCGGCGGACAGCCACCAGCCCAGCGTTGCCCGCCGCCTCACCAGCGCCTGGTAACGCGCGTCTGCGGCCACCGCCGCGATCAGAGCTTCTTCCCGTACGTCCGGCATGTATCCTCCCCGATCGCTTTTGCGGTCATACTAGGTCGGGCGGATGCTTTTGCAACACGGTGGAAGGATACTCCGCCCCCAGCCTCCTAGAAGTCGGCCTGCACCGAGAGCTGGAAGGTGCGCGGCATCGACAGCCCGAACGTCGTCGAGCCGCCGCGGGCCATCCAGTAGCTCCTGTCGGCGAGGTTGATGACGTTGGCGCTCAGCCTGATCGGATAGGAGGCAAGGCGCATCCGATAGTTCGCGCCCGCGTCGAACGAGACGAAGGCGGGAATGCGCGTCCGGCCGTTGGCGCCGGAATCGATGAAGGCCTCGCCGTTGTAGATGGCGCGGCCGCTCAGGCCCAGGCTTTCGACCGGGCGGAATTCGAACCCGGCGGTGCCGCTCCACCTGGACACGCCGTTGACGAACCGGCCGTCGGTCAGCCCGCCATTGGTCTTCTGGCGCTCCGCGTCGATGTAGAGGCCGCCCAGCGTCACCGTCCATTGCCGGGCCAACTGGCCGACCATGGACAGCTCCACCCCGCGATAGCGGTTCCTGCCGTCCGCATCGCGGCGGAAGGTCGTATCGGTGACGGGCACGTCGATCAGGTTCTGCTGGTCCATCTCGAACACCGCCAGCGTCGTCAGCATGCCGCCCTTCTGCAGCTTCATGCCGATCTCGTTCTGCCGCGAGCGCATCGGAGCAAGCACCGCGCCGGCGTTGACGTAGCGGCTGTCGGCGGCGACCATCTGCCCGCGCGAGAAGCTCTCGGTATGGCCCGCGTAGATCGAGAGATCGGGGGTGACGCGGTAAGTCAGGCCGGCGGTCGGCAGCACGTTGTCGTTCGTGATCTTCTTGCCGGTGAGTTCGTTCAGGAAGTTCTCGTCCTTGAGCGACGCGGCCAGCAAAAGGTCGAACTTGCCGAGCGTGACGATGTCGGTAAGCGTGACGCCCAGGTTCTTCTCGGTCCACTGCAGCACGGCGCTGCGTAGCGCGGGCAGGGGGTAGAACGAAGCGCTGTAGGCGACGCCGTCGTACAGGTTGCCGCCGATCCTGCCGGTGGCGCTGTTGTTGGTGTCGTTCCAGTACTTCGCCAGCGAATAGTCCACCGCGAGGGCGATCTTGTGCGCCAGCGGCCCGGTCCTGAACGCGCCCCGGATGCCGAGCTGGGCATACTGGTTCAGCGTCTTCTCGTTCTGCGCGTTGGCGACGTTGGCGGTCACGAAGGCGCCGGCATCGTTGAAGCGCAGCGCGGAGCTGGAGTTGTACTTGTAGCCCTTCTTCTCCTGCGCGCCGAAGTTGGCGAAGATCGACCAGGTATCGCTGATCCGCTGTTCGTGGTTCAGGGCCGCGATGTAGCCGTGCATCAGCTTGGTGGTTTCCGGGAAGTCGTAGTTGGTGTCGGCATCGGGCGCGTCCGGCAACTGCGCGCCCGTGCCGCTGAAGGTGAACCAGCGCTGGCCGCCGTTGATCCGCAGGTCGAAATAGCCCGCGAACAGGTTGGTCGTGCTGCTGGCGCTCTTGTGGTCGATGTTGACGAAGATGTTCCGGCTGTTGTTCTCCGCCCCCGGCAGAGAGAGGCCGCCGTCCATGTATTCGGCATTGGCGCGCACGCCCCATTCCCTGTTTTCGCCCAGTCGCCGCGCGACGTCGAAATAGAGTCCGAAGTTGCTGCGGCCCGAGAACGTGCCGGTGACGCGGTTGACGTCCTCATTGGGCGCGGACTTGGTGACGATGTTGATCGTGCCGGGCGCGGCGGTGGCGCCGCTGTCGGTGCCGTTGTTCGACATGGCGACGCCGTTGACAGCCGCGTTCGGGCCAGATGCGATGTCGATCCGCTCGATGATGTGGGCGGGCGGCGTCGTGAACTGCGAGAACAGGCTGGGGATGCCGTTCAGCAGCATGTGGTTGCCGTTCATGTTGACGCCGCGCATGCTGAAGTCGGTGTACATCGGCGAACTGGTGCTGGAGCGGATCGAGGGGTTGTTCTGCAGCACGTTGGCCAGCGGCAGGCTGGGGTTGTGGAACAGTTCCAGCGACTTGGCCGACATGCTCGTCAGCGAATAGGGAATCGCCATGATCGAGGTGTCGCCCAGGATGCCGAGCCGGCCCTCGTCCTGCAGGAGCCCGCCGGGAAGCGGACGCGATCCGGTGACGACGATGGGCTGCTTCGTATCGGCCGCCTGCGCATCGACGGTCCCAGTATCCTCCTGCGCCCGTGCAGATGCCGGAGCCAGCGCGGCCAGCGTGGCGAGCCCGAGGCCGTGAATGACAATTCTGGACATATATCCCCCTTTGTAGAAACCTGGTGTCGTGAAGATCGTGATGGCGCGCGGCGGCTAGGCGCCTGTCCTGCGCAGCCGCTGCTTGCGGCCGTCGGCGGGATAGGCGTAGCCGTCCGCGATGCCGCCGGAGAGGATGTGGCGCTCGATGATCGCATCGACGCCGGCCTCGTCCACGCCGCCATATGTGGTGCCCTCGGGCCAGACCTGCACGACCGGCGCGAGGCTGCACGGGCCGAGGCAGGTGGCCTTGGCGCTCATCATGCCCTCGCCGGCGGTGCGCAGGGATCGCCGGGCCTGCTCGCCCCGCAGATGCCCCCAGACGAGCGCCGCGCCGGCCGCCGTGCAAGGCGCGCCATGACACACCAGCACGCGATGCTTCTGGGCCGGGACGATCGATCCTTCCGCCTTGAGCGGCGGCGGTGGCGGCTGCGGATGGTGATCGGCCGCGCCGACCGCCAGCGCGAGAAGATCCGCCGCGCCCGGCATCGCCATCGGCGGCGGCGCCAGCAGGACCGGCGGCCAGGGCTTGCCATCGGCGGCCTGCCAGCGGGCAAGCGCCTTGGCGATCCAGTTCGCAAGGCCCGGTTCCATCGGCACCAGCAGCGGCACCAGCACGATCCGCCGCGCGCCCGCGTCGATCCGTTCGCGCAGGCGATCGCGCAAGGCCGGTTCGCCCTGCTCGGTAAAGGCGAAAGTCGTGTGGGCCGCCACCTGGCGCGAGGCCAGCGCGTCGCACAGCGCCTGCATCTCGGCGATCGGCGCGGCGGCGATGGCGGAGCGGGCGATGACGATCACGTCCGGCCTGTCGTTCGAAGCGGACGGGGCGATCATGCCGAAACGCCCATGGCGGCGGCGATGAGGGCGCAGGAGCGCTGCCGGTCGGCGCGGCCGTGCGCCCATGTGGTGAGCACGAGTTCGCCGGCATCGCAGCGGCGCGCCAGCGCGGTCAGCCGCCGCGCGACGTCGCCCGCTTCGCCGGCGTAGGAATAGTCGAGCGTGCGCTCGATCCGCTCGCGTTCCGCCGGCGGATAGTCCTGCCGGGCGGCCATCTCGGGAGACACCATGCCGCCGCGCGCCTTGCGGTCGAGCTGCAGCCGCCAATGCCCGCGCGGACCGTAAAGGAAGCGCGCATGCTCGGCGCTGTCGGCGGCCAGCGCGAAGACGTTGAGCGACAGGCGTGGCGCATCGCCGAGCGGGCCGGGGCGGAAATCGGCGAAATAGCGCGCCACCGCCTCGTCCAGCAGCCCGTGGTTGAGATCGTGCGAGGCGTTGAAGCAGTACGGCAGGCCCAGCCGCGCCGCCAGCGCGGCCCCGCGCGGGGAACTGCTGAGGACCCACGGCTCCGGCGTGCGGGGGACGATCGGATAGGCGCGGATGTCGCGCCGGTGCTGCCCATTGCCCTGTCCGTCGTCACGCAGGAAATCGAGCAGGGTTTCCACGTCCGCATCGAACGTCGCCTGCCCCTGCCGGCCGAGCGCCACCGCCGCCGCATCGCTGCCGCCGGGCGAGCGGCCCAGCCCCAGGTCGATCCGGCCGGGCGCCAGCGCTTCCAGCACGCGGAACTGTTCGGCGACCTTCAGCGGCGCGTAGTGCGACAGCAGCACGCCCGCGGTGCCGACGCGGATGCGCCCGGTCACGGCGGCGATCGCGGCGACCAGAATCTCCGGCGCGGTGCCGATGTTCGCGGCGCCGTTGTGGTGTTCGGCCAGCCAGTAGCGCCTGAAGCCCATCGCCTCGCAGGCCTGTGCGAACGGCAGCGCCTCGCGGATCACCGCTTCGTGCGCCATGCCTGCGATCGCGGGCGACTGGTCGAGATAGGACAGCGCGATCATGCCCGCTGCGCCGGAATGACGAAAGGTAGCCCGTCGACCGTGCCGACCCGCGCCTCGATGCCGAAGGCGGCGCGCAGGTGGCCGGGCGTCAGGACGTCCTGCCATGGGCCCGCCACGCGGATGCGGCCCCGTTCCAGCAGGACGAGCCGATCCGCGAAGCGCGCCGCCGCCGACAGGTCGTGAATGGCGACGAGGGCGCCCACCCGCAGTTCGTCCACCAGTTCGCGCACCGTGCGCAGCGCTTCCAGCTGGTGCCGCAGGTCCAGCGCGCTGGTCGGCTCGTCCAGCAGCAGGTAGCGCGCTTCCTGCACGAAGGCGCGGGCCAGCAGGACGCGCTGGCGCTCGCCGCCGCTCAACTGGTCGAAGGCGCGGGCGGCCATGCCTTGCAGGTCGAAGCGGGCCAGCGCCGCCTCGATCCTGCGCCCGCGTGACGCCGCCGTATCCTGCCCGCGATGCGGCGCGCGGCCCAGCGCCACCATCTCGGCGACCGAGAGCGCCATGGTTTCGCCGCCCGCCTGCGGGACATAGGCGATGCGGCGTGCCACTTGCGCGCGGGTCAGTGCGGGCAGGGGCTCGCCATCCACGCGCACCTCGCCCTCGCCGGGCCGCCAGAGGCCGTCGAGGCAGCGGATCAGGCTGCTCTTGCCCGCGCCGTTCGCGCCGACGAGGCAGACCAGTTCGCCCGGCTCCAGCGCGAAGTCGATGCCGGACAGCACGGCGCGCCGCCCCCGCGTCACGCCCAGCGATGTGCAGGACAGGCTCATGCGCCGTGCCTCGCGCGGCCGAGCAGCAGGTGGAGGAAGATCGGCACGCCGAGGTAGGCGACGACGATGCCCGCCGGGACGACCACCGGCGCGAAAAGCATCCGCCCCGCCATGTCGGCAAGCAGCAGCAGCAGCGCGCCCACCAGCGCCGAGAACGGCAGCAGCACCCGGTGGTCGCCGCCGACGACAAGACGGCCGATATGCGGCGCCACCAGTCCGACGAAGCCGATCACGCCCGCGTAGCTGACGATCGCGGCGGTCACGAGCACGGCCGCCACGGTGACGACGATGCGCGTGCGCGCGACGGCGAAGCCCAGCGAACTGGCGACCTCGTCCCCGCCGGCCGCGAAGGCGTTGAGCGCCCAGCCGTGCGCGGCCAGCACCGGGAACACCACCAGCAGGACCAGGCCGGTCACGATCACCGCTTCCCAGGTGGCGCCGTTCACCGACCCGAAGGCCCAGTGGACGATCACCGCCAGTTGCTGCTCGGTCGCGACGAACTGGAGCGTCGAGGACAGCGCGCCGAACAGGTAGGACAGCCCCACGCCCGACAGCACCAGCACCGTCCCCGTCACCCCGCGCAGCGCCGAAAGGCCCAGCACCAGGAAGGCGCAGGCCAGCGCGGCGAGGAAGGCGGCCACGACGACGGGGGCGTAGCTGCCCGCACCGCCGTCCGTGCTCGCCAGTATCGCGAGGGAGGCGCCGAAGCTGGCGGCGGGGGAAATGCCGATCGTATAGGGGCTGACCAGCGGATTGCGGGTGATCCCCTGCATCGCCGCGCCCGCCAGCGCCAGCCCGGCCCCCGCGATGATCGCCAGCAGCGTGCGCGGCAGGCGCAGGGTCAGCAGGATCGCCCGGTAGGACGGGGGAATATCCGCCAGCCAGCCTGCCGGTAGCAGCGGCGCGGCCATCGCCTTGAGGCCGGTCGCCAGCGGCATGTGCTGCACCCCGTGCAGCGTCGCGAAGGCGCCCGTGCACACCAGCAGCAGGCCGAGCGCGGTGAACGCGGCGGTGCGCCGGGCCGGGGTGGCGGCGGTCACTTGCGGACCTCGGCAAGGCTGGCCGAATAGCCGCGGCGCGCCGGCACATGCTGGAAGCGGGTCAGCCACTGCGCCATCACGGCTTCGGGATCGACGTCGCGAAAGCGCTCCGGGTAGAGCCACTTGGCGACCTGCAGCGCGCCGACGATCTTCGAGCAGCCGCCCGCGAGGTAATAGGAGACGTGGTAGACCTGCCCGCTCCGCACGGCCGGGATGGTCGCGAAACCGGGGCGTGCGGCGATCCGCTCCAGCACCGCGCGCGAGAAGGCGCGTGGATGCGGGGCGTACTGTCCGGGCTGGAGCTTGATGATGACGTCCGGCCTGCGGGCGATCACGTCCTCGGGATCGACGGTGAAGCCTTGCGAGGTTCCGCGCGCGGCGTTGCCGGCGGAAATGGTGACGTCGCCGAACACGTTGATGCCGCCGCCGGTCTCGATCATGTCGTGCCAGCCCGATCCGGGCAGCAGGGTGCGGTAGTCGCCGACTTCCTCCAGGTAGACGCGCTTGCGCTTCACCCCGCGCAGGCGCTGCGCCAGCAGGTCGCGCCAGTGCCGGTAGAAGGCACTCAGCGCCTCGGCTTCCTGGGGTTTTTCGAACAGCTTGCCGAGGAGCGCCGCGTTCTGCTCGTGCTTGAGCACGTCCCATGCGGTGACGACCGCGACGGGAATGCCCAGCGGCGTCAGCAGCCGGTCCGCCTCCGCCCAGGCGCCGTTGCGCGGCAGGATCACGAGGTCGGGGGCGAGGTCGGCCACGGCGTCGTAATTGGGGGTGGACTGGCCCTGGCCGACCACCGCGACATCCCGAAGTCCGGGCCAGTAGGCGCGTTCCTTCGCGGTGCCGGCGTCGATGCCGACGATCGGCCCGGTGCCGGCGATGGCCCGCACGAATTCCACGTTGTAGCGGTTGAACACCACCACCCGGCGCACCGGGGCTTTCACCGAAACGGTGCGCCCCACGTCGTCGACGAAGGTGAAGCCGTGCACTTTCGGCGCCGATGCGACCGGGCCGGCGCCGTGCCACCAGGCGATGCCGCCGCCGCCGATTGCGAGCAGCAGCGCCAGCAGCAGCGCGAGAACGATCGGCCGCGCCCACGGGAACCGCCTGGAAATCGCCATGTGAACTCCCCCGGTCGCGTCGAACGGCAACTGGCGGGGCCTGCCGCGCACGCAATGCACGGCGGAACGCGCACGGCCGACGGACGCCCCGGACAGGCGCCGACCCTGCTCGCCCTGCGGCCCGGCCGCATGGTTGTCGCTTGAACGGAAGAGTCTCCGTGCCCCGGCCATCCCCTGGACCAAGACGATAGCGACCAGACGCCGGCAGGTCTCCTGGCTCACGGGTCATCGCTTGATGCATGGCCTTCCCAAGCCTCGCCTGTTTCAGCGTCCGGCCCAGTGGCTGCGGCAGGGCACCTTGGCCTGCCGCGATATGCATCGCGCTCACCGCTTACAGTTGCAGGGACAGCCTCGGATTCGAAGGGCGAGCCCCTCTCACCGCGTTCCCTTTTAAGCCCCTTTCGGGACACCGGCGCGATCTTGCCGGCACGCGAAGCGCCGGACGCTGCGGCTGTTACCGCGAGTGGCGGGGCGCCGCAAGCCCGCAATTCCCCGCCGCCGCGATTGGGGCGGCGATAGTCCATGGGGGCGGCGGGGCGGCGGTGCTGCGCGAAGAGTATGAAATAACCGGTTACTTCACGTATGGCATATATTGTAATGGAATTGTCGGCGAGATGAGAGTAAGTATTGCGTGCGAAGGTCGTAAACACTTCGATAATTTGATGTATTCCATCCTGATGATGACTTGGTGGTGGCGGGGCGATGCTTGCGGTTTCGCCGGCATCTGCTGGCGGATCATCGCCGCAGGAATGGATGCCGTATCCACTGTTGGGGAGGGATGCCGTGGCGCAGTCGGTCAAGGAATGGCTCAAGCTCGATCAGTCCGCACTGGACGCGCTGTTCAGTGCGCATGACGCCGGGCCGATCCCCGACGGCGAGGCGAAGGGCACCGCGATCATCGCGCCGGGCACCGCCATCTCCGACGAAATCGCCTGGTTCGTCAGCATATTCGCCTGGCAGGGCAAGGTCTTCGATGGCGAGCGCGGGTTCCTGCGCAATGCGATCCTGCCGTTCGGCCTCAAGGCGATCGTGGCGAAAGTCTACAAGGACGCAAGCTGGCTCGACGGCAGGGAATGCATCGTCCTCGACTATTCGGAGACGTCGCTGCTGGCCGCGCATGTGCGCGACGAGATACGGATGATCGAACCGGGGCTCTATCTGGGCAAGGTCTACTGGGACCGGACGCGGCTGATCGACTTCGCGCTGGAGTTCGGCGACTGAGGCGCGCGCCGTGGTGCGGCAGGGCCATCTCTGCATCGCCGCGCCGATCCGCCACGGGCGGCGCGCGGAGCTTGAGGGCCTGCTGGCGACGATGACGCTGCGGCCGGGCATCGCCGATCCCGGCAATCCGCTGGTTCCCTTCGGGCAATTGCGGCGCATCCACGTCGCCCGCTTCGTGATCCTCGACGATCCCTCCCTGCCGGACCGCATCGCGCTGGCCGAGAGCCTGCCCGTGGGGGAACCGCTGCGGCTGGCCTTCATCGCCGACTTCGACGGTGCCGAGAGCGACTTCCTCGATGCCCTGACCGCGCTTGCGGCACCGGGTTTGCGGCGGATATTCGCCTTCTGCATCGATTTCGAGGAAGGCACCGATCTTGCCGACTGGATGCGCCGCCATCGGCTGCGGACCGCCGCCAGCTACGTCAACTGGCGCGGTCGCGGCACCCGCCAGATCGCCGAGGAGGCGCAGTTGCACCAGGCCTTGCGGGCGGCGCGGCTCGCCCATGGCGACTTGCCGCCGGAAGCCTTGTGGCCGGTCCTCGCGGAAGCGGCCGGGCGCATCCCGCTGACCCCGCTGCGGGGGCCGCGCCTTGCGGAGCGGCTGGCGGAACTGGCGCATTTCCTGCTGCTGCCGCTGCTCGTCCTGCTGCTGCTGCCGGTCTTCGTGATCGCGGCGGTGCCCTTCGCGCTGGCACTGCGCCGGCGCGAGCGCAGCGACCCGGTCCTCGCCCCGGTGCCGGACCGCGCCCGCAACCGCCAGCTTTCGGCGCTGGAGGACCATGACGTCACCAACCAGTACAGCGCCATCGGCTCGCTCAAGCCGGGGCTGCTGCGCCGCTGGCTGACGATCGCGATCCTGTGGGCGATCGGCTGGGGCGCGCGGCACATCTATCGCAAGGGTCGGCTGGCGCGGGTCAACACCATCCATTTCGCCAGCTGGACGTTCCTCGACGAAGGGCGGCGCGTCTACTTCGCCAGCAATTACGACGGCAGCCGCGAGGCCTACAACGACGACTTCATCAACAAGGTGGCGTTCGGCCTGAACCTGTCGTTCTCCAACGGCCTAGGCTATCCGCGCACCGACTGGCTGATCCTGGGCGGCGCACGGCGCGAGCAGGACTTCAAGCGCTACCTGTTCCACCACCAGATCCCCACGCAGGTCTGGTACAAGGCGTTTCCCGGCCTCTCCAACTACGACATGGCGCGCAACGCCCGCATCCGCGCGGGTATCGCGGCGCGGCCGCGCGGCGCGGCGCTGCGGCGCTGGATCGCCGAGATATGAGCGCCGGGCAGGCACAGGCCATCCTCGGCAGCGGCTTCGGCTCGCTGGGCGGGGCCCGCTACGTGCTGATGCGGGTGACCGAGGCGGCGGCCGCGCGCGCCTGGCTGCGCAGCCTGCCGGTCACCGGCATGGCTGACGTGCGGAGCGGCCGGCTGCCCCGCGTGTGCCAACTGGCCTTCACCGCATCGGGGATGCGCGCGCTGGGGCTGGCGGTGGACACCATCCCCGGCTTCGCGCCCGAGTTTCTCGATGGCCTGTCCGGCGACCCCTCGCGCTCGCGCCGGCTGGGGGATGTCGGCGCCTGCGCACCCGAGCACTGGCGCTGGGGGAGCGGCGATGCCGAGCCGCACCTGCTGCTGATCCTGCTGGCGGACGAGGCCGCGATCGCCGGGTTCCTCGCCGAAACGCTCGGGTCCATGCCGCCGGGCGCGGTCGAGGTGATGCTCGCCAATGCCTCCGGCGGCCCGCCGGGGCGCGAGCCGTTCGGCTTCGTCGATGGCGCCTCGCAGCCGCAAGTGGACTGGGAAGGCACGCTGCAGACCGGCGGCGCGAAGGACCGCCTCTATCGCAATCGCATAGCGCCGGGCGAGTTCCTGCTCGGCCACGGCAACGAATATGGCTTCGTCGCCGACCATCCGGGCGAGGGCATCGGCCGGGACGGGACGTATCTGGTCTATCGCCAGCTGGTGCAGGACGTCGCCGGCTTCTGGGGCTGGATCTGCGCCCAGGCCGGACCCGAAGGCGCGATCGCGCTGGCCGAGCGGATGGTCGGGCGCGGCATCGACGGCGCGCCGCTGGCGGGGCTGGGCGCGCAGGACGGGGTCGGGGAGGGGGCGAACGACTTCACCTTCGCCGCCGACCCGGACGGCGTGGCCTGCCCGATCGGCGCGCACGTCCGCCGCGCCAATCCGCGCAGCGGCGACGATCCGCGCGGGCGGCGCGGGTTCCTGGGCGATCTGGTGTCCTCGCTGGGGCTTAAGGGCAGCGCGATGCACGATGCGGTCGCCTCGGCGCGGTTCCATCGGCTGCTGCGGCGCGGGCGGCCTTACGGCGCCGCGCCCGATCCGCGCGCGGTAGTGGCGGGCGAGGTGCCGCCGGGCGAATGCGGGCTGCACTTCATCTGCCTCAACGCCAGCCTCGCGCGGCAGTTCGAGTTCGTGCAGGGCAGCTGGATCGCCAGCCCCTACTTCGCGGGACTCTCGGGAGAGCAGGATCCGCTGCTGGGCAACCGCTGCCCGGTCCACGGCGGATCGGCGAGCGACGCCTTCGCCTTTCACGACGCTGCCGGCGATCCCCGGTTGCTGGCCGGGCTGCCGCGCTTCGTGACCGTGGTGGGCGGGGGATACTTCTTCCTGCCCGCGCTGCATGGCCTCGCGCGTATCCTGCGGAGATAGATAACGCCGCCACCGCAATGACGAAGATGGCGATCAGTCGAACCGTTCCGCCCCGGTGGGCTCGACGTGGACTTCGCCGTTCTTGCCCTGCCGGTAGCGCGACAGCGTATGGTAGAGCCGCCGCCGCGCGCGGTTCTGGTTGCCCAGCGGGCGGTGCTCGGGGACGCAATGCCAGGGGTTCCAGGTGAGCTGGCGGGCGAAGGCGAACTGTGCGGGCGATCGGAACTCCTGCGGCGCGATGGTGATCCGCGCCACCGGCAGGTAAGGCGTATCGGCCGGATCCCACAGCACGCCGGCATGCTCCACCGGCTGGCGGAAGGGATCGCGCTGCAGCCGCAGCCGCATCTCGAAGCAGGCCTCGCCCTCGCAAAGCGAAGCGGCCAGGTTGTCGCGCAGGTAATCGTCGCCGGGGCGCAGCGGCAGGCGCGGGATGCGCGTGGTGACGCGGGTGAGGGGGTGAAAGCTGTACTGCATCGCCTGCCCCTCGCCGAGCAGGTAGGGCGTGCAGGAGAAGTAGGCGTTGGCCAGCGGATTGGCGAGCGTGCGGTTCCACAGCGCCTGCATGATGAAGTCGCGCACATGCGGGCGGCGCAGGTTCAGGAAGTACCAGATCCCCATCTCCCGCCGGCTCCAGTATTGCAGGTGCGCGTTCGCGCGGGTGTCAGGCGTGGGAAAGGTGATGACGGTGACGGCGGTGAAATCCTGCGTGAAGCGCTCGTCGTCCATCAGCTTGGGGCCGGGCACGTCCATCAGCTTGACGCTCATGCTGCCGAAGCCGACGTCGTCGATGTCCGGCTCGACGTGCGGGCCGGGGTTGGAGAAGCGCACCCAGGCCGGAAAGCTGCGCGCCTGCGCGAAGACGCCGCGGCGCACATGCTCGGGCAGATCCGGCAGCACCGTCAGCGTCGCGCGGACGAGGCCGTGGGTCTTGGTGTTGCCCGCGCGCTCGTAATGCCCGGGCGTGAAGTCGAGATCGAGGTGGCGCTGCATTTCGGCGATGATGGCGTCGAGGCTGATGTCCTCGTCCGGGTCGATGCGCTCGGCGGCGATCGGCGGCACGTCGCGGCTGCGGGTGAGGTTGATGGCCCGGTTGCACAGCCGGGTCAGCGGCATGCGCAGCGGCCGGTCGAACAGCGGGTGCAGGAACGGATCGAAGCGCCGCTCGAAATGGAGCCCGGCTTCGAGCAGGCGGTGGAGAAGGCGCAGCATCGTCAGTCCTCCCTGATCCCGGTTTGCGCGGCCTGCGCCAGGATGTCGCCCGCCAGCTTCTCGGCCGCGAGGTAGATCGGCGCGGCGATGAACAGGCCGGGAATGCGCGGGAAGATCGCGGCGTCGACGACGCGCAGCGCCTTCACGCCGTGCACCCGGCCCGAACCGTCGAGCACCGGCCCGATCGCCGCGCTGCCGCAGGCGTGGTGGCCCCAGGCATTGGCGCGCACCCATTCGCGCAAGGGCTGCCCGGTCACGGCGGGGCCCGGCAGTTCCTCCTCGGCGATGATCCCGCGCGCGATCAGCGGGCGGGCAAGGGCGCGCGCCATCTCCAGCCCCTCGACGAGGCCGGCGAGATCCGCGTCACCGCTCTCCTCGAAGCAGGCGAAATCGACGCGCGGCGGGTCGCGCGGGTCGGCGGAGGCGAGGCGCACGGTGCCCGCGCGGTTGCCGGTCTGGCCCTTGAGCACGGTCCAGCTGAAGCCATCGAGGCCGGGCCACAGGTCTGCGGCATAGCCCGGATAATAGCCCCGGAACCGCGCCATCAGGCCCATCAGGAACACGTCCGGGGCGGCATCGCGCGCGGTGCTCGACCGGCGCAGGGCGGCCAGCGCCGCGCCGTTCGAGACGTACATGCCGCGTCGCCCGCGCTCCCAGGCGCGGTGGAGCGGATCGCCGGGGGCGAAGGCGGCGCCCCGCAGCGAGCGCCAGGGGCGGGCCATGCGGTAGACCACGCTGATCTCGTACCGGTCCTGCAGGTTGCGGCCGACTTCGGGGAGGTGGACGCGCGGGGCGATGCCGTGGGCGCGAAGCTGCGCCTCGTCGCCGATCCCCGACAGCATGAGCAGTTGCGGCGTTGCGAAGGCGCCCCCGGCCAGGATCACCTCGCGCCGGGCGCGGCTGAGGCCCTCGGATACCGGCCGGCCCGGCTTCGGGCTGGCGCGGTAGAGGTGGCGGCCGCGCAGCCAGGCGACGCCGCTGGCGCGCCCGCTCTCGTCGAACAGGACGCGGGTGACGAGGCAGTCGGTGACCACGCTCAGGCGGTCCGGATGCGCGCGGCGCACCGCCTCCAGCCGCTCGCGCGCGCCGCTGCGGGCATGGCCGGCGGTGGTGAGCGGGGTGTAGCACAACTGCTCGCGGTCGCGGCGGCGGGCGTCGTTGGGATCGCCCCAGGCGCGCAGGAACACGCCCAGCTTGCCGCGCCAGCCGCGCCCTTGCGCCAGATCGGCCAGCACCGCCAGCGCCAGCGAGCGGATCAGCGCGGCATCGCGAAAGGCGCGCATTGGCACCGCCTTCTCGACCGGCAGCCAGCCATGCCAGCCATGACCGGTGGGATCGATGCCCAGCCGGGCCAGCAGGCGCCAGAGCGGGCGGTGGCGGCAATCCTCCAGCGCCTTGCGGTGCCGGGCCATCGCCGCGGGCGCCCAGCCGGGGTCGCCGGTCTGGCGGGCCAGCGCCTCCCAGTCGCTGTCGGGCGGGACCATGAAGATCATCGCGTTGTGCGCGGTGCATCCGCCCAGCGCCCCGGCGCGCGGATAGGCGAACAGGCCGTTCACCGCCTTGGGATCGTCCGTCCCTGCCGCCCCGTGCCAGATACCGTGGCTGACCCGGTGATCCCAGGCGAACTGCGGGTTCTCCGAGGCGAAGGGGTGGAAGGCGGGGACATCGTAGTCGGCGCGGGCGCGCGGATCTTCGGATGTCAGCGGATCGGGCCCGGCCTCGATCAGCAGCACCCGCATCCCCGCTTCGGCGAGGCGCGCGGCCACGGTGGCCCCGGCGGCGCCGGAGCCGACCACGATGTAGTCATGGCCCGCGAAGTCCACGCTCAGAGCGTCTTGAGGTAGGCGACCAGCGCGGTCTTGTCCGCTTCCGACAGCACCGGCTCGGTGCCGAAGGCGCGTTCGTCGGCGGTCAGTTGCCGCTCGTTGAACTGCGCGGTGCCGAAGTAATGGCCCCGGTTGACGACGAAGTCCGGGCACTTGTTGAGCTTCATCAGCGGTTCGCGAAGCGACGCGAAGTGCTGGCGCAGCGCGGCATCGTCGCTGCCGCGCGGGGCGGTCAGCAGGCTGGCCTTGAGCCGTGCCAGCAGCACGACGAGGTCGCGGTAGTGCCGGGCGATCGCCACCGGATCGCGGCTCTCGGCCAGCGGCTGCAGCGAGGCGAGCAGGTTCACCGGCATGCCCTTGGGGATCGGCCCCAGCTCGATGTCGCCCTGTGCGTTCTCCAGCGACTTCAGCGCCTTGCGCGCCTGGTCGTCGAGCGGGCCGGGGGCCTGCGGCAGGAACGCGGACGGCACGTAGAGGTAGCTGCGCGCCGAAGTGCGGTCGATCGTGCCCCAGGCGCCGGGCAGCAGCGCGTCATGCTCGCGCCGCTCGGGCCAGAGCATCTTGCCGATCGCGTCGTCGAAGGCGGCCATGCGCCCGGCGACGGAAGGGTCGCCGTTGAAGGTGCCGACGGTGTTGGCGAGCAGGAACGGCGCCGTCGACCACAGCGACACCAGCGAGGGCACGCGGGTATAGCCGCGCCCGCCGCCCGGCATGCGATAGGCGCGCGGCTGGCCGGTGAAGGGATCCTGATAGGCGACGGTGCCGACCGGGGGCAGCGTCTTGTACGTCTCCGACGAGAAGTTGTCCCAGATGTTGCCGCGCAGGGCATTGGTCGCCAGCGGGCTGCACAAGTTGGTGCGCAGCAGCGTGACCGGGATGCGCGCGTCGGTGCTGAAGTAGTTGCCTTGCGCGAAGTCGGGCCGCGCCACGATTGCGCGCATCCGGGCCTTGAAGTCCGGGGTGCGGGTCCAGTTCCACCAGGCCGTGAAGCGCTTCAGGTAGTCCGGCCCTGCCGCATCGACCAGCGAGGCACCGGCGGGCGCCTCGGGCTGCTTGCTCGAATGGCAGCGCGCGCACGTCTCGGCGAAGGCGCGGGCGCCGCGCTGGAGCACTTGCGGGCTGGCGGTGAGATAGGCCGCCCCGCCGGGCGCCTTCGCCAGCGGATCGGGCCGCGCCGCCTTGAGGAAGAACTGCGCCGTCAGCGGCGTGCCCGCCTCGGTCGCGCGCCAGTAGGCGGAGTTGCGCCGCGCGGTCTCGATTGCGATGGGGGTGATGATCTTGCCGCCGACGACGGGGTTGAAATGGGTCAGCCATTCCTCGCTGAACAGCCCGATGTTGAGGTAGACGCGGTTCAGCGCCCCCAGCGCCCCCACCGAATCCGCCCCGTCCTTGAGGACGTGCGGCGTCCACACCGTCGCCGGTTTCTCGAAATAGCGGGTGAGCGGGCCGGAGGAGACGACGTCGTTGAACTGGACGTTGTGCGTGCTGCCCCCCGCCAGCGTCTCGCGCCCGAACTGCCGCGCGGCGCCGAGCCGGTCCCCCAGCAGGTAGACCGCGTTCATCGTGCGCGGGTTGTTGATGTTGTCGGTCGAGACCAGCGAGGTGTCCATCGCGCCGGGGCGGTAGGTGGAGACCAACTGGTACATGTAGTTGGTCGGGTCCGCCTTCCACATGAACAGCCGGTCCACCCACATGTACTGCGCGCCGACGGTGGAGTTGAGATCGGCGAAAGTGGGTTTCTCGGGATCGGCGGGCGGATGCGTCGGGCTGGGGCCGAGGTGGCAGAAGCCGCAGCTCATCCCCACGCGGTAGGGGCGCACCAGCTTTGGATTGTTGTAATAGCGCGGGTCTTCGTAATAGCGCTTCGCATCCCAGGCCGCCTTCGCCTTCTCGTCGAAGTCGGGGTTGGGGAACAGGCGCAGGCCGAGGATTCCCGAGGGCTCGCCGAAGTAGGAGCCGATCGGCACCGTCCGCCCGCGCGCGCCGATCTGCACGCCGGGGTACTTCTTCGCATTGGCGAAGGGATCGGCCGGGCAGGCCGGATCGCGCAAGTCACGCCACAGGCCGTAGGCGTCGGGCCGGGCGGCGGCGGAGAAGCACGGTTCGTTGACCAGCCCCATGACCTTCCAGCGCGTCGGCCGTGCGCTCGGGCTGCCGGGCGGCGGGGCGACGATCTTGAGCAGGTCGAAGCCGCCCAGCGTCGGCTTGCTCATGGTGTCCCAGAAGCGGTCGTTGCCGCCGCTCCACACCAGCCACATGTTGCGGCCCCTGACTTCGTCCGGGGTGAGGCGGACGCCATCGTCCATCGCTTGGAAATAGTCCTCGTCCGCCTGGACGAAGGTATCGTCGCGCACGCCGGTGCGCTGCGCCTCGTCCTTGATGCCGGCATGACAGGCACCCAGCGCCAGCAGCAGGCCAATACCGGCTTTTCTTGAGACCACCATGGTTTCCCCCTCTCGACAGCGCCGCCCCCGTTGAGGGGTGCGGCGGTTCCTGCGGTATGGTTGGCGGCCCGGCCTTGCTCGAAAATCTGCGGTGTATGAGGCGCCCGTTCGTGGCGGGCGTCAAGTGACGTTGGCTGTAATGGGGACTGACGCACCTGCCTTCGTCATTTGTGCTTCGGCGGATCGAGCTTGCGGATCGTTATGCGCGCCGTGCCGACATTGTTGTGGTAGCGCCCCGCCAGCGAGAGCACGACGGGTTTCCAGCACGTCTTTTCCGAGCAGTCCACCGGCAGCACCGCGTCGTTGAGGAAGAAGAACAGACGGCGCTGCTCCTCCGGTTTGTTCACGAACCGGCCGGTGTGCAGGATCCCTTCCCAGCGGCACCGGCTGCCGTCGGGCTGGGTCTTCCAGTCGCAGCCATCCGTCACCTGCTTCAGGCGCGGGCGGATCATGAAGATGCCGTCGCCGTACCACATGCCGCCGGAGCCGTCCGTCCGGCGCAGGATGCGGGTTTCGAATATCGGGGTGAACAGCCGCTCGCCAGTGACCCGGCGATAGACGCCGGTGCTCCTTCCGATCGCGCCCCTGAACCATCCGGCATCGCCCCAGCCCTCGGGCGAAGCGGTGACGTCGCCGTCCTTCCAGACCTTGCCTTCCATGGCGACACTCACGGCATAGGCGCTGTCGCTCTCCACCGCGACGCCGAGGTCGGCGCAAGGGTTGCCGATGTCGATCGCCCTTTCGACGGTGGCCTTGCCCACGTGCGGTGCGTCGTGATCGCGTATCGCCCCGGCGCACTGGCCCGGACGTACCTCCAGCCAGACCAGCGCCACTTGCGTCACGATCGCGAAGACGGCGTAGACCAGCGCCAGCCAGAACACGAAGCCGAGCACCAGCGGGATGCCCTCCCACTTGAACCAGGCGAGGAAGTCCTGCCAGCCATGGCTGGAGCGCCATGCCCGCGCCGCCTTGAGCGCGACGCCCTTCGCCACCGTAGGCGTGTTGCGCGCCGGGGCCTTGGTCTTCTTGTCCGCGTCGATCGGCTTCGGCGCGAAGCGGCGCCGCCACAAGTCGCGGCTGACGTCCACCATCCGGTTTTCCTGCGCTCCGCCGCGCGCGATGGTCAGCGCGAACAGGGCGAACAGCACCAGGCTGACATAGGGATCCTGCGCGAAGGAGACGATCCAGGGTTCCAGCATGGACGGCACCAGCGCCTTCAGGCCCGCGGCGATCAGCTGGGTATCGGTGCGGACATCGACGTTGCTGCCGGCCAGTGTGGCCCAGGTATTGTCCCAGCACGGCTTGGCGGCGATGACCAGCGCCATCACCACGCTCAGGAAGTACCAGAAGCGCCGCAGCTTGATGCGGTCCCCCAGTTCGTAGAGGTTGGCGAGCGGCGGCGGGTTGTTCGCCATCGAGGGCAGGGTGCCGCGAATGCCGTCGTCCACCACGTAGGCGCTCGGCAGGTTGTTCGGCGCGTAGCCGTCGGTCGCCATCAGCAGCCGTTCCTCGACGCTGTGGTGAAGGCGGATCGGCGACTTGATGAGTCCGCGCCGGCGGTAGCGGTCGCCGTCGATCGTCGGGTCACGGTAGATCTGCGTGCCGGGGCGGACGTGGACCGCATCGTCGTCGCCGAGCTTGCCGCTGAACGGCGTGTCGTAGTCCAGCCAGGCGTTGATGTAGCGCGGCTGGTAGCGGTAGAATACGCCCATGCCGCCGCGACTGTCGTGGACCGGGCCAAACACGTTGCGGACCTGAAAGATGTGCTGGCGCGGCCGGACGAGCAGGCGCAGCCCGGCCTGTTCGGCATGCTCGATCATCCAGGCCAGCGAGACGTAGCTGAGGTAGTCGTCCGGATAGCCGCCGCCGACGTCGGCATGCATCCCCGCGAACCAGACCTGCTGGAGGCGCGCATGGGGCCCGTGTGCCTCCTCGGTCTCGTCCCACAGCAGCGGCTGGAAGGCATCGCGCTTGTCGTCGATTGACAGCGCGTGGCGGGCGCACTTGACCTTGGAACTGAGCCGGTAGTTGGGCATCGTCAGCGGCCAGATCCACGCGTCGATGGCGCGGGTGATCTCGACGATCGGCCCGCCATAGGCCGCCACGGTATCCCAGACGCCGACGAATTCGATCTCGGGCCCCAGCGCCTCGGGCTCGCCCTTGTCGCCCCACCAGTAGTCGAGCCACTCGCGCCCCCACCACGGCGGCCGCTGGCCGGGCAATCCTTCCGCATAAGGGCGGTCGAACGTGATAAATCGCTTCAACCCGATCACCCTGCGCCAGCAAGCCCGGCCAAAGGCGACGAGCAGGTCGGTCAGGCGATAATTGGTGTGGAAACCGCGCCGGTATTCGCGCCACAAGTCCGTCGTCTGGCGATGCAGCGTGGCTTCGTCGGTGTATGTCAGCACGCCCATCATCGCGACCAGCGCCACCAGCAGGCGGATCGTATAGGCACCGCGACTGAAACCGAAGGCGTAGATCCTGTCGCCCGGCCGGTAATTGCGGCACAAGTACATGTAGAGTTCGCGCACGTTGCGCGCGAGGCCGAACCCGAAGATGCCGCCCAGGAAATAGAGCGGCTTGAACGACGAGGTGCCGACGCCGTCGTCGTAGTAGGCCAGTTGCAGCGCGGTGTTCTTGCAGCTGCGGCTGACGATCTGCGGATAGCCGAGGTCGAGCGCCTCGTAGAGCCGCCATACGTTGGTCTTCTGTAGCGAACTGCTGGCGTTGCCGGTGCCGTCGGAGAACAGCACGATATTGCGCGGCGCTTCCTTGTTCAGCGCGGCGCGCCGGGCCTCGGGTTCCTCGCCCGCCGGATTTGTCGCCGGATTCGCCCCCGGATTCGTCGCCGGATTCGTCGATTGCGTCGCCATGCCCCGCCATCCCCCAACACGCGCATGGCCCGGTCACTCATCGGCGCGCCGGCCTGCCGCCCCCTGCGGCAGAAACCCGGTTAGCTGTCAGGATGAATGATGGCGGGCCGCGCGACTGTACGTGCCAAAACGAATCGAATGCCTCTGCAGTAATCCTGCATGTAATGCGAAGTATCCGCAAGTCTGGCGGGAATATGGTGCGATGTCGGGGAGTTTGAATAGGCGCGCAGAGGGTGCACACACGCTCTTTCGCCACCCGCGAGCGAAGCGAAGCAACCCAGGGCGGCTTAATGCTGCCCTGGGTTGCTTCGCTTCGCTCGCGGGTGGCGATTTCAGGTTAAATGCGCCGCACGCCGAGGAAGCGATAGTTACGATGCCAGTCACCATCGAGCCAGAGCACGTCGAGCGTGCGGCGGGTGCCGTCGAACCACAGCGTCGGCGCGCTCGCCTTGCCCTCGATCGTCGCCACCGAGCCGAGGCCGACGACGGGATGGCGGCACTGTACGTGCGGCGCGGCTTCCCCGAACGCCAGGATGTCGGCGATGGCGGCGGGTTCGAAGCCCGCCTCGACGATCAGCTGCGCGGCATCTTCGGACGAGACGTTGCGGTTGAAGTGGAACAGCTTCTGCTCCACTTCGCGCCGATCGTCATGGGCGTCGTCGTCGGCATCGAGACCGGCCAGGGGAAAGCTGGCCTCGGTCAGGTCGGGGTGGCGCCAGCCGTAGCTGCCGCGCGCCACGCGCTCCTCGAAGGACAGGCTGCCCGGGATGGTCGCGAACTGCGCGATCCCGGTATCGCCGGAAAGCATGCGGCGGACCTCGTCGGGGCCGCCGAGCAGGCGCACCAGCGCGGCGATCTGCTCGTCGTTGAGGGCGGGGGACTGGAAATCGAGCGTCATGAGGGTCTCGTGATGATGGACATTGAAGGGGAGCGGCCGGTGCCGTCTTGCAGGCTCAGATATCTATGAACCGGCCGACCGAACCGGCGATGGCATTGCGATAGACGAGGTTGGCGGTCACCAGATCCTCGATCGCGTGGCCCATCGCCTTGTAGACGGTGACCTCCTCGGGCGATCGCCGGCCGGGCCTTTGGCCAAGCAGCAGCTCGCCCAGCTCGCTGGCCTTGTCGGGGTCGGCCCCGGCCAGTTCGGCGCAGCCGGCGGGCGGCGGCGCGAAGGCGACGCGGGCCTCGACGCACAGGGTATGGCGCTCGGCGATGCGCGGGTCGATCTCGCCGCCGGGCGGGGAGTAGCCGACCGAGCTGATGTGCTGGCCCGGCGGCACCCACTCGGCAAGCACCAGCGGATCGTGGGCATGGGTGCACAGGCACAGGATGTCGGCGCGGCGCACCGCCGCCTCGCGGTCGTCGGCCACGCGCGCGCGCGGGTCGAGCGCGGCGAGTTCCGCCGCCTTGGCCCGGTCGCGCGACCAGACGTGGATTTCCTCGAAGTCGAAACGGGGCACCATCAGCTCCAGGTGCGCGCGGCCCTGGACGCCGGCGCCCAGGATCGTCAGCACTTTCGCATCCGGCCGCGCCAGCTGCTGCGCCGCCAGCACCGCGGCGCCGGCGGTGCGCATCGCGGTGATGTGGCTGCCGTCCATCAGCGCCAGCGTCTCGCCGGTCTCGCGATGCAGCAGCACGATCAGCGCGAGGTGCGAGGGCAGCCCCTTTTGCGCATTGCCCGGAAAGTCGGTGACCAGCTTGGTGCACCAGTGAAGCTGCGGCGCCCGGGCGGGCATCGTCAGCAGCAGGCCGGTGCCCGGGACGACGAGTTCGCCGCGCGGCGGGACCACCACTTCGGGGTCGGACGTGATGGCCTTGAAGCCTTCCGCCAGCGCCTCTAGCAGCTGGTCGGGGTCGAGCAGGCCGATGATCTCGGCCTGGCTCAGCAGGAGTGCCTTGGGCATGGCTTGGGTATCCCCTGAGTGTCGTTGAGTGCCGCTAGGTGCCGTTAGGTGCTGCGTTTCAGGCGAAGATCTGGCGCGGCATGTAGAACGAGACGACGAAGTTGGGCAGGTCGACGATCTCGCTGATCCGAAGGTCGCCGGCCACGCTGCACAGCATGTAGGCCTCCTCGGGCCGGATCTTGTGCAGGCGGGTGAGGCGCTCGATCATCCCGCGCACGGCGTTGCGGCTGGCCTCCATCAGGTCCGGACCGATCCCGGTGGCCACTTCGTAGCCCATGGAATCGATGTGGCGGGTGACCGGTTCGTGCGTGACAAAGCGCGGAAACTTAAGGTTTTCCGCCTTCACCAGATCAAGCTTCACGGTGACCCCCATCGGCGATTCGATGGCAGTGCCGCAGACCTCTCCGTCGCCCTGCGCGCAGTGTGGGTCGCCCAGCGAGAACAGCGCGCCGGGCACTTCCACCGGCAGGTAGATGTCGACGCCGACGGTCAGGTCGCGCAAGTCGAGGTTGCCGCCGGTGTGGTAGGGCGGCATCGTGCTGAATTCCCCCGGCGCCGCCTGCTCGACGCCCAGGATTCCGCAGAACGGGCGCAGCGGAACCTTGGCGATCGACGAAAACAGCGTCGGCGCCGCCAGCGCGCGATCATAGTGCCAGATGTTGAGCGCGGGATCGGGAAAATCGTCCGCCAGCAGGCCGAATCCGGGGATGATGCCGGTCCAGCCCCAGCCGCTCGGCGCGAATTCGAGCAGCGTCACCTTCAGCGCGTCGCCCGGCTCGGCGCCGTCCACGTAGACCGGGCCGACCGCCGGATTGACCCGCGAGAAATCGAGCCCCGGCACGTCGGCGGCGGTCGATGCCGGCGAGAGCTGGCCGCACATCGTGTCGATTTCCTCGAACTGCACGATGTCGCCCGGCGCGACCGTCTTGGCCGGCGCATGGGCGTTGCAGAACATGAAATGCTGCTGGGCCGAGTGAATGGTGTGCTTGCAGTTCGAATGCATCATGCGGTCCCTTCGTCGGACGTGGAGGGTGAGCGGGCCGGTGCCGCATTGAAAATGCGCCCCTTCGCGCATTTTCAAACAATCTATCAGCGCGAGACGACGCGCCCGCCGCCGCGCCAGCCACGCGGATACGTGACTGAATAGGCTTCGAGATCCCAGCCATGCTCGCGCCAGTAGGCATCCACCGCCCAGAGCTTCCCGGCGGCGTCGGCGACGTAGAAGAAGAACCAGCGGGTGCGATCGGCGGTCTTGAGGAACGCGTAGAGATGCGCCAGCGCGATCCGTGCCTCCCCTTCCCCGCCGAGCGCGGCGAAGATCGGGCCGTCGATCGAACTCTTGACCAGTTCGTACTGGCTGAGCCGCGCCGCCGGCACGGCTTCCTCGACGACGCCCAGGAAATGCGCGGTGAAGTCCTCGCCGACGTAGCGGATCGGCAGTTCGCCGGCGGCCTCGGCCACGAACCTGTCGCGGGCCACGAACCGCTCCACGGCCGGGGCCTCCAGCGGATCGCCGACGACGTCGAGCAAGTCGGCGACGCGCGCGGCCGGATCGGCGGGCTTGCATAGCGTCCATTCGCCGGCGAGCAGCTTTTCCAGCCCCTCGCGGCCGCCGATCTTGTGCATCAGCGCTTCGACCTGATCGTGGCTGACATTGTCGTGTGTCATGGGATGCTCCGTGCGGTGGGCGTGCTCAGCAGCAGGTCTTCGTAGAATGCGCTGAACGGACGGTCCGGGTGGCGGATCTGGATTTCCAGAACCCACAGGCCGTCACTGGGTACGTAGTCGGCCTCGAGCAGCGCGCCGTCGTGCTTGAGCGCGTGCGGGAAGTCGGAAAGGCGGTGGCCGGGCATGTCGAGGTTGAGCTGCCAGCCGCGCCGGGCGGCCTCGGCCTCGGCGAAGCGGTAGAGTTCGGCGCCGCTCAGCGCGTCCTCGTGCCAGCGTGCCTGGGTGGCCTCGAACACGGCGCGCACGTCCTGCGCGGCGCGGTGCATCTGCGGGTCGTTGCCGACGACGAAAGTGTCGCCCGCATCGCCTTCGTGACCGCGCCAGACGGGGCCGATGTCGATGAAGAAAATGTCGTCCTCGCCCAGTACCACGCCGGGTTCGGACGGTTCACCGAAGTTCTTCAGCGTGTTGCGACCGAAGCGGACGTGGATGCCGTGCCAGCCGCGCAGCATGTCGGCTTCCTTCAGCGATCGGCGCATGAGCGCGACCGCCTCTTCCTCGACCATGCCGGGGGCGATCCGGGCGGCGACCTGGTGCATCACGCCGCGCACCCGCTCGCGCGTTTCCAGCATCAGCGCGCGCTCGAACCTGGCGCCGTTGCGTTCCTGTTCGGAGCGCGTGTCTTCGGAACTGGCCTGCCCAATCTCCACAGGTAATGTCTCCATGCGTGTACGTGATCGGCATTCCCGTGGTGGAAGCGCGTCCTTTCGTGAAGGCCAGAACTGCGGTCGGCGAGCGCGGCGCTCAATGACAAATTGGGTATGGCCTGATGCCAAGTCCGATGCGCAGCCATTCCGCAGGGGCCTTGCCGCCTCGTCACAAAACTGCATTGTACTCGCAGGGAAGCGCCGAGAATGAGGGAATTTGAATGTCGCGCCTGACGCTATCGCAGCTTTCCGCGTTCATGAAGCTGGCGGAGACGTCGAGCTTTCGCGATGCCGCCAACGAACTGGGCGTGTCGCAGCCCGCGCTGAGCCGGACGATCCAGCACATCGAGACGCGCGTGGGGGTGCGCCTGTTCGACCGCGACACCCGCACGGTGACGCTGACCCCGGCGGGAGAGCGCCTGCGCCCGCTCGCCGCGCGGCTGCTGGCGGACTACGAGACGCTGTTTCGCGAGCTTCACGAATTCGTCGAGGGACGCCAGGGCCTGATTCGCATCGCCGCGCTGCCGGCGATCGCCTCGGCCCTGCTGCCGCCCGCGATCGCCAGCTTCCAGGCGCGCTTTCCCGGCGTGCGCATAGAGATCTGGGAGGACGTGGGCGATCTGGTCCACAACGTCGTGCGCGACCGCAGCGCCGACTTCGGCATCGCGCCGCCGCCGGACCTCGCCAGCGACTTGCGCTACCAGGAACTGCTCAAGGACAATATCGGCCTGGTGTGCCGCCGCGACGACCCGCTGGCCGAAGTCGCCGAGCATCGCTGGTCGGTGTTCAGCGACTGCCGGTTCATCGCGATGTCGGAAGAGACCGGGCTCAGCGCCATGGTCGAGAACGGGCTGGGCGAGGCGGGCGTGGTGGTCGAGCGGCTGTTCAACTGCTCGGCGGCGACGACGGCGGCGGCGCTGATCGCATCGGGGCAGGGCATCTCGGCGATCACCCGCCTGACCATGGCCGAGATCGCCTCGCCCCGGCTGGTGTGGCGCCCGCTGGTGGACCCGGTGGTGGCGCGCTCGATCGGCATCGTGCGGCACCAGGGGCGCTCGCTCTCGCCCGCCGCGCAGGCTTTCGTGCGCGAGCTGGAGCAGCAGGCCCGCAAGATCCGGATGGGTGAGGCCGTGCCCGGTTCGGATTTCGATTCCGAGCCGGACGGCGATTCGGATGCCGACTTCGATAGTGCTGGCGATGGTGTTGGCGATTCTGGCGGTATGGACTGATAACCAATCCCGCATTGTCGGTCCGGGGCGGGCCTTCCAAGCTTGCCGTGCGGAATGTCTTCGCAGGAGTTTTCGGGCGTGCGGATCGGTGTCGATGTCGGGGGGACCAATACGGACGCGGTCCTGATGGACGGCGATGCCGTGGTGGCCTGGACCAAGCAGCCGACCAGCGCGGACGTGAGCACCGGCATCGCGGGCGCCATCACCGCCGTTCTGGCGCAGACGGGCGTGCCGGCCGGGGCGGTCGGCTGCGTCATGATCGGCACCACCCATTTCACCAATGCCCTGGTCGAGCGCCGCCGCCTCGACGAGGTCGGGGTACTGCGGCTGGCCAGTCCCTCGGGCGAGGCGCTGCCGCCGCTGACCGGCTGGCCCGAGGAACTGGCGCGGTGCATGGGCGACCACGTCTTCCTGCTGCCCGGCGGCCATGAGTTCGACGGGCGCGAGATCGCTCCCTTCGATGCCGACAAGGTGCGCGCCGCGGTGCGCACGCTCAGGGAACGCGGCGTGGCGGCGATCGCGATCAGCGCGTGCTTCTCTCCCATCGATGCCGGGATGGAGGAGCGCGCCGCCGCCATCGTGCTGGAGGAACATCCGCAGGCCCGCGTCACCCTGTCGAGCGCGATCGGCCGGCTGGGCCTCATCGAGCGTGAGAACGCGGCGATCGTCAATGCGGCGCTGGGCAGCCTGGCGGTCCATGTCGTCACCTCGTTCGAGGCGGCGCTGGAGCGGATCGGCGTGGCCGCGCCGCTGTTCATCTCGCAGAACGACGGCACCCTGATCTCGGCCGCAGAGGCGCGGCGCCATCCGGTGCTGACGATGGGTTCGGGGCCCACCAACAGCATGCGCGGCGCCGCCTTCCTGACCGGCGTGAAGGATGCCGTGGTGATCGACGTCGGCGGGACCACCGCGGACATCGGCGTGCTGGCCAATGGCATCGCCCGCGAATGCGCGATCGCCGTCGACATCGGCGGGGTGCGCACCAATTTCCGCATGCCCGACATCCTGGCCATCGGCCTTGGCGGCGGCACTCGCGTCCGCCTGGACCCGGATCTGCGCGTGGGGCCGGATTCGGTGGGCTTCCGCATCGCCGAGGAGGCGCTGCTGTTCGGCGGCGAGACTCTGACCGCCAGCGACATCGCGGTTGCCGGCGGGCATGCGAGTTTCGGCGATCCGGCGCGGCTGGGCGGCATCTCGCCGGCCGTGGTCGCCGCCGTGTGGCAGCGCATGCAGGAGATCGTCGCGGAAGGGATCGACCGCATGAAGACGGCGCGCGGGAAAGTAACCGTGCTGGCGGTCGGCGGCGGCAATTTCCTTGTCGGCGAAGGGCTGGAGGGCGTCGCCCGGGTGGTGCGCCCGCCGCATGCCGGGGTCGCCAACGCGGTCGGCGCGGCGATCGCCCAGGTCGGCGCGCAAGTCGAGCATGTCGTGTCCTACGACGCCGAGCCGCGCGAAGTGGTGCTCGGCCGCCTGCGCGAACAGGCGCGCGACAAGGCGATCGCGGCAGGCGGTGATGCCGATACGGTGGAGATCGTCGAGGTGGACGAGGTGTTCCTCAGCTACATGCCCGGCCGTGCGGCGCAGGTCCGGGTGCGGGCGGTCGCGCAGCTTGCCGCGCACAGGGCGCCGGCAACGCGGGAGACCTCCCTTGCACATTGATAAAGCGGCGCTGGGCGACCTCGCCTGCGGGGCGGCGTTCCTCGGTTCGGGCGGCGGCGGCGATCCCTATCACAACCGGCTGATCGGCGAGGCGCGGATCGCCCGGCAGGGGCCGTTCCAACTGATCGGGCTGGACGCGCTGGCCGACGATGCGCTGGTCGCCCCCTGCGGCTGGATCGGCGCGCCCGCCGTGTCGATCGAGAAGCTGCCCAACGGCAGCGAGGCGGCGCGAGGGCTGCGCCGGCTGGAGCAGTTGCTGGGGCGGCGCGTCGATGCCGTGCTGCCGATCGAGATCGGCGGCGGCAATGCCCTCGCCCCGCTGCTGGCGGCGGCGGAACTGGGCATTCCGGTGGTCGATGCCGACGGCATGGGCCGCGCCTTCCCGGAATCGCAGATGTCGATCTTCAGCATTCGCGGGTTGTCGGCCTGTCCTTCGGTGCTGACCGGGCCGTGCGGCTCGCTGGCCGTCATCGAGACGCCCGACAACCACGCGCACGAGCGGCTGGCGCGGCAATTGTCGATCGCGCTGGGCGGCGATGCGCACATGGTCGAATATCCGCTGACCGGGCGGCAGGCGAAGGACCACGCGATCCCCGGCAGCATCTCCACCGCGATCGCCGCCGGAGCGGCGATCCGCGCGGCGCGTGCCAACGGTGCGGCCCCCTTCGAGGCGTTGTTCGCCGCGCTGCGCGGTTCGCGGCTCTATCCTTTCGCGGGCGTGCTGTTCGACGGCAAGATCGTCGATCTCGAGCGCGAGATCCGCGACGGCTTCTCCTGCGGCAACATCGTGATCGAGGGCTTCGGCGGCGCCGGTCGCATGGACCTCGCGTTCCAGAACGAGAACCTCGTCGCGCGGCGCGACGGTACGGTCTGCGCGATGACGCCCGACATCATCACCATCATGGACCGCGAGACCGCCGACGCCATCACCACCGATCGGCTGAAGTACGGCCAGCGCGTCAAGGTGGTCGGCGCGGCCGCGCCGTGGATGCTGCGCGAGGCGCATGCCCTCGCGCTCGTCGGCCCGGCCGCCTTTGGCATGGCCGACCCTTACATTCCCATCGAAACGCTCAACCCCTGGAGAACCGCGTGACCGCCGAGTCCAGCGACCAGTATTCGCACGGCCCGGTTCCGGGCCACGTCACCATCGCCGGCTGGAGGGTGGCGCTGATCGTGGCCAGCTTTTCCATCGGCGTGCCCGATTTCTTCAACGGCGCGCACAACGCCCTCGCGCTCGGCCTGCCGATGGCGGTGCTGGCGGCGATCGTGGCCAGCCTGGGGCTGTGCCTGGGCTGCTGCTTCACCGCCGTCGTCAGCGTCCGCACGCGGCTATCGACCTACCTGCTCGTCCAGCGCTCGTTCGGGCGCTACGGCGCGGTGATGATAAACGTGGTGATCGCGCTGATCCACTACGGCGCGTTCGGCATGAACGCCTCGTTCTTCGGGGAATCGCTGGTCACGGCGGCCGAGGCCAACGGCGTGCCGGCCAACTTCACCCTGTTCGTGATCCTGGGCAGCGTGCTGGCGGCGAGCGCGACGCTGATCGGCATCCGCGCGCTCGAATGGCTGGCGTTGGTGATCGTGCCGCTGCTGGCGGCGGTCTTCGTCGCGGTCGCGGTGGTCGCGCTGCAGCGCCATGGGCTGGTGGTGACGCCTTCGGCGCATCCGCCGGTGCCGATGCGCTTCGGGATCGCCGTCTCCTCGCTGGTGGGCGCCTACATGCTCGCGGTCGCGACGATGCCCGATCTCTCGCGCTATATCGGCACCCCGCGCGGGGCGATCGCCAGCATGGCGATGGCCTTTCCGATCTCGACCCCGCTGATGATGACCGCGGCCGCCCTGCCGGCGCTGGCGACCGGCGAGCCGAGCGTGAACCGGCTGGTCGTCGACCTCGGCCTCGGCACGCCGCTGCTGTTCGTGCTGGCACTGCCGATGGTGGTGTGCAACGCGCTCAACCTCTATTCCTCCAGCCTGGCGATGGGCACCACGTTCCCGCGCGTGCCGACGCGGCTGTTCACGGTGCTGGGCGCGAGCATCGGCACGATCTTCGCGCTGATCGGCATCCTCGACTACTTCATCCCGTTCCTGGTCTTCCTCGGCCTCATCATCCCGCCGATCGCGGCGATCTACGTGATCGACAGCTTCACGCTGTTCCGCGACGTCGATTCCGCCGCTTCGGTCCGCGCCATGCCCGCGATCCGCTGGGAAGCGGTGGGCGTCTGGCTCGCCTCGCTGGCGGTCACCGTGGCGATGCCGGCCGACGGGCTGACGCTGACCACGGTTCCGGCGCTCGATGCGACGATCGTGGCGGCGGTCGGCTATCTCGTCGTGCTTCGGGTGAAGCAGGTCTTCATGCGGCCCCGTGCCGCGAACGGTCCCGATGACGGGGCCGGTGAAGGGGCGGGTAATGTCGCGTGATCGATGGGTGGCGCGCATGACGGCACTTGCGGCAGTCCGCCGCGGACGCCACGGTGCGCGCCTGTGCGATCCGCTGCGCAAGGGGAACAAGTCCGCGATGCCGAAGCCATGGAAATACCTCGCCACCGCCGCGCTGACGCTGGGCGCGTCTGCGATGCCGGCCCATGCGGCCAAGGCGCCCGCGACGCCGCCGCCAGCGGCCGGCTATACGATGCCGTCCACCCAGGTCTGGGACATGAAGGCGGACAGCGGCGAGGTCTATCGCATCTTCGTTTCCTATCCGGCGGCCAATGTCGAGGTGCCGGCGGGCGGTTTCCCGGTGCTCTACGTGCTCGACGGCAATGCGCTGTTCGCAAGCTTCGCGGAGACGCGGCGGATCCAGGAGTTCGCGGACGTCGGCAAGTCGATCGTCGTCGGCGTCGGCTATCCGACCGATGACGCCTACGACGTGCGGCGGCTCTACGACCTGACCGGCGGCCCGCCGCCGCCGCCGTGGGATGTCGAATTCGCCAAGGAGCGCAATGGCGGCTGGGACAAGTTCCTCGACTTCCTGACCGGCAAGCTGCGCACCGAGATCGCCGCGCGCTACAAAACCAATCCGCAGCGACAGGCGCTGTTCGGCCATTCGCTGGGCGGCCTCTTCGCGATCCATACGCTGTTCACGCGGCCCGATGCGTTCCACGCCATCGTCGCCGCCAGCCCCTCGCTGTTCTGGCATCACCAGGAGATGCTGAAGGAGGAACGGGCCTTCACCGCTGCGCTCCAGGCGGGCACGATCACCAACCCGGCGCGGCTGATGGTCGTGGCGGGCGAGCGCGACGAGACGGCGCTGGAGTTCTGGGATCCTCAGGACTTCGCCAAACGGATGGAGCCGCTGTCGGTCTATGGCCTGCGCTCGCGCTCGCGCACGTATCCGGAGGAAGGGCATATCACCGTGCCCAGCCGCTCTGTGACCGAGACGCTGCGCTTCGCCTTCACCTGGCCCTGACGGTGCCGCGAAACTCGCTCTTTCGCGAATGTCCACGCAGCCGCCATGCCAACAACCTGATGGCATCATAACTTGCCGGATGGGGGACGTGATCTAGGGTATCCCGGTTCGCCGAAAGGAGCCGGGATATGCGCAAGAAAGCTTTTCGTTTCAGCTGGATGATGGGGTGCGTCGGTGCCGTGGTGGCACTCGCTGCTCCCGTCGCCGTCTCCGCAAGGGGGCAGGAAGGCCCGGCGGACCTGATCCTGACCAACGGCAAGGTCTACACCGTCGATGCCGCCCATCCCTGGGCCGAGGCGGTGGCGATCCGGGGCGGGCGCATCCTCGCGGTGGGTTCGGCCAAGGCGGTCGCACGCCGCAAGGGCGCGCGCACCGAGGTGGTCGATCTGGGCGGCAGGATGGTGGTGCCGGGATTCGGCGATGCCCATGCGCATCCGATGTTCGGCGGGCTGACCCATGCGCGCTGCCCGATCACCGACGGCAAGACGCCCGAACAGTACGCGGCGCTCATCGCCGCCTGCGTGGCGAAGAAGCCCGGCGACGGCGTCGTCTACGGTATCGGCTGGGCGCAGACCAACTTCCCCGGTATCTCGCCCCGCAAGGAGACGCTCGACGCGATCAGCAAGGATCGCCCGATCCTGTTCGGATCGTTCGACGGCCATGCCATGTGGGCCAATTCCAAGGCGCTGGAACTTGCCGGGATTACCAGGGACACCCCCGATCCGCTGGGCGGCACGATCGGGCGCGATGCCAATGGCGAGCCCAACGGCGCGATCTGGGAACTGAGCGGCATCGCCTTGTTCGACAAGCTGATCCCGCCGCCGACCCCGGCCGAACTGCAGGCCTCGATCCGCTATGTCGTCCACCACTTCAACAGCCTGGGCATCACCCAGTGGCACGATGCCGGGGTGGAGTTCAACGACGATGGCACCAGCCCGATGGTCGAGGCCTATCGCGCGGTACGCGACGCCGGGCAGTTGACCGCGCACGTCGCGATCGACCTCAAGTGGAAGAACGAGCGCGGGCTGGACCAGATCCCGGCGATCATCGCGGCGTCGAAGCGGGCGGAGGGCTACGGCCTCAACGCGCACAGCGTAAAGTTCTACCTCGACGGCGTGCTGCCGCAGCATACCGCCGCGATGCTGCAACCCTACGTCGGCACCAATGAGCGCGGCAAGCCCGCCGTCACGCCCGCGACGCTGGCCGCCGCCGTCACCCAGCTCGATGCGCAGGGCATCCAGATGCACACCCATTCCGAAGGCGATGCGGCGGTGCGCGAAAGCCTTGATGCGGTCGCGGCGGCGCGCGCGAAGAACGGCAGGAGCGACACCCGGCCGATGATCTCGCACATGAACGTGATCGATCCGGCCGACCAGCCGCGCTTCGGGCAACTGGGGGTCTATGCGGTGTTCCAGCCCTACTGGGCGAGCAACTACGACGACATGGACCTGCAGAAGAAGGCGATCGGGCCCGAGCGCGCCTCCAACATCTATCCGGCGGCCAATGTCGTGAAGGGCGGCGGCAAGATGGCCTACGGATCGGACTGGCCGGTCGATTCCGCCTATCCGCTGGACGGCATGCAGGTGGCGCTGACCCGGACCAATCCGCTGGAGCCCCAGCGCGGGGCGCTGCTGCCCGACCAGGCAGTGACGCTGAAGGAGGCGCTGGCATCCTACACGCTGCATGTCGCCGAGGCGGACCATTTCGACAAGGACACCGGCTCGATCGTCGCCGGCAAGCAGGCGGACCTCGTCGTGCTCGACCGCAACATCTTCGAACTGGCGCCCGATGCCATCGCCGCGACCAAGGTGGTGCTCACGATGTTCGAGGGCAAGCCGGTCTACGGTGGGCTCGGCGCGCTGAAGGCACCCGAGCGGGGCGACTGAGCCACCTTCGCCGTTTCATGGCGGGAAAGACGACCCGGGGTGGCCCAGTGCCGCCCCGGGTCGCTTCGTTTCGCCCGCGACGGCGCCGCTTTCGCACATCGCTGGTATGAGAAGATAGCCAGTTTGTTATTGCCTGAAAGCCCCCGCAACCGCAGCTTTGCGGCACAGACAAAGAGACCGGAGGCCCTGCCAGGCAGCGCCTCACAAGCCGCAGCGGTGCGACAACGATCGCTTTTCCGCACCTGAAACCATGCCCACAGGGGGGTATCATGACGAAGTCCAGACAAGGTTCCATCGCGTTCGCAAACCAGGCCGGCCATCCGCGCCACGGACGGGTGCTCCAGCGCCTGCTGACCGGCGCGGCCGGCATCGCGCTCGCCGCCATGCCGACGCTGGCGCAGGCGCAGGACGCGGAGGGCGACAAGACCTCGGGCGACGAGATCGTCGTCACCGGCGTCACCGCGCCGACGACGACCTCGACCGGCCTGCCGCTCACTTTCATGGAGACGCCGCAGTCGGTGACGATCATCGACCAGAAACGCATCCAGGACTACTCGCTGACGAGCATGAAGGAACTGCTCAAGCAGGTCGTCGGCGTCAACGTGGCCGACTACGAGACTGACCGCACGTCCTACAACGCTCGCGGTTTCGACGTCACCAACTTCCAGGTCGACGGCATCGGCCTGCCGCTGCTGGGCAACATCACTTACGGCGACACCGATAGCTTCCAGTACGAGCGCATCGACATCGTGCGCGGCGCCAACGGCCTGACCACCGGCATCGGCAACCCTTCGGCGATGATCAACTACGTCCGCAAGCGCCCGCTGGGCGAGACGCACGTTTCGGGCGCGGTCTACGCCGGTTCGTGGAACACCTGGCGCGGCGAGCTGGACGTCTCGACCCCGATCAACGAGAACTGGGGCATCCGCGTCTACGGCGCGCACGAGGAAGGCGACAGCTACCTCGACAAGTACAGCCACAACCGCGACCTGATCGGCGCCGTGGTGTCGGGCAGGCTGACGCCGGAACTGACCCTTACCGCCGGCTACAGCCTGCAGGAACAGATGAGCCGCGCCTCGTCGTGGGTCGGCCTCTACTTCTACGATACCGACGGCAACCGGATCGACTACGATCGCTCGGAGAACTCGGCACCTAGCTGGGCCTACTGGCCGACCAAGGACCAGGACGCCTACACCGAGCTGGCCTGGGCCTCGGGCGACTGGACGATCAAGGGCGTCGCCAGCTACCGCAAGTACGACAGCGCGCCGCGCCTGCTCAATCCGACCGGCAACCCCGATACCGAAACCGGCTACTACACCGGCGACTCCTCGGAGTTCACCACGCGGAGCGAACGCATCATGGGCGATCTCTTCGCCAGCGGCTCGTTCCACCTGTTCGGGCAGGAGCACAAGCTGACCATGGGCCTGTCCTATGCGCGCGGCCATGTGAAGGAATACCAGGGCCGCGCGAACGTCGGTCTGGGCCTTGGCGTCGTGCAGCTGCCGGACTTCAACTCGGCGGACCGCTTCAATCCCGAACTGCCGACCTACAATCCCAAGGCGCTGACGCAGGACGAGACCAACGAGCTGCTGCGCGCCTATATCGCCAGCCAGATCAACTTCACCGATGCCCTGCACCTCGTCGCGGGCGCCAGCTACGCCAAGCTGCGGGACAAGGGTTTCAGCTACGGCCAGGATCTCGATACCAGCCAGGGCAAGCTCAGCCCCTATGCCGGCCTGCTCTACGACGTGACGCCGTTCCTGACCGCTTATGCGAGCTATACCTCGATCTTCTATCCGCAGAACTATCTCGACATCAACCACCACCAGCTCGATCCGGTGCGCGGCACCAACGTCGAGGGCGGCCTGAAGGCGAACCTGTTCGACAAGCGCTTCTACGTCAGCGCGGCGGTGTTCCGTTCGGAGCAGAAGGGGCTGGCGACGGCGGCCGGATCGGTGCCTGACGAGGAGTTCGGCAACTTCTTCTACTATACCGCCGCCAGCAAGATCCGCAGCCAGGGCCTCGAACTGGAAGTGGCCGGACGCATCACGCCGAACTGGGAACTCAGCGGCGGCTACACCAGGCTGTCGCTCAAGGATCAGGACGGCGTCAAGGCGCGCGGCTTCATCCCGCGCCAGACGCTGAAGATGTCGAGCACGTATACGGTGCCCGAGTTCAACAACCTCTCGGTCGGCGCGCAGCTACGCTGGCAGAACCGGGTGGAGACCGCGATGCTTTCGCAGGGCGCCTTCGCGATCGTCGACGTGCAGGCCGGCGTCGATGTCATCGAGAACGTGCGGGCATCGGTGGTGGTGCGCAACCTGACCAACAAGCTGTACTTCACCACGCTGTATTACGGCGACTATGGCATCGGCCAGTACGCTGCGCCGCGCAGCTTCACCGCGTCGGTCGCCTACCGCTTCTGAGCAGGGGTGCGGGGGGAGGGCCATCCTCCCCCCCAACATCTACCGGCGGCCCGCGATCCGCATCAGCCCAAGGTACAGCACGCTGGCGAGGATCACCGCGTCGAGCGCGGGGATCGTCGTCACCGAGAAGTCGTAGTGCAGCGCGATCCCCGCCAGCCCGCTGGTCACCGCCCAGGTGGCGACGGCGGGCCAGTGGATGCCGGACAAGTCCTCGATCGAGCGGGCCGGATCGACATTGCGGAACCGCGTCCAGCCGTCGATGACATAGATCGCGCCGAAGGGCGGGATCGTCACGCCCAGCAGTACCAGGAACGGGATGAACCCCTCGATGATGCCCATCAGTGCGAGCGCGGTGCCGACCACCGTTCCGCCCAGGATGAAGGCCCAGCGCGGCACCCTGGGGAAAGTCGCCGAAAGCGACAGGCTGGCCGAATAGAGATTGAGCGAATTGAGCGTCCAGGTCGGCATGACCAGCAGCAGCAGTGCCCAGGCGCCGAACCCGAAGCCGGTTATCATGCGCATGATGTCGGTCTCGCCGGTCGCCAGCGCGGCAAGCGCGGCGCCCGCCATCAGCAGCGGCGCGGTGAAGGGATAGGACAGCGCCATGCTCAGCACCGCGCCCTTGCCTGAACGGGTGTAGCGCGACAGGTCGGGCAGGGTGGTGATCGTCAGCATGTCGCCGCCGATGATGGCCGAGACGGCTATCCCGAAAGTCATGTGGTAGGGGCTCGTCGCCGGCGGGGCCAGCACGATGCCGTGGCGGCGCGCGGCGGCGATGCAGACGGCGAGGATCATCGCCGCCAGCAGCGGCACGCCGATCATTGCCAGCCGGTCCAGCGCGCGGAAGCCGACCAGCGTGGTCAGCGCCATCAGCGCCGCGCCCGCGACGACGATGATCGTGAAGTCGGGGGCAAAGCCGAAGCCCTCGCCCGCCGCCGCGATCGCGTCTCCCAGGAACGAGACGTTCACCCCGAACCAGCAGAAGTGGACGATCGCGATGATGATGTTGACCAGCCCCGCCCCGCGCAGCCCGAACGAGCGCCGGATCAGCAGGTAGGTGTTGAGCCGCGAGCGCACCGCCACCAGCGAGGTCAGGCAGCCGCCCAGGCACAGGCACGTCCCTGCCAGGAACGCCGCCAGCACCGCCGGCCAGAAGCCGAGCGCCAGCGATGTTTGGGCGCCGTTGAGGAAGGTCGGCAGCGAGATCGAGAAGCTGGCGATGATGAGCGCCACGCGCCACCCGCCGACGGTCAGCGCCTCGGGCAGCGGGGCGTTGGCGTACTGGTCGCCGGCTTCGTGATGCGCTTCGTGATGACTTACGGCTTCAGCCAAGCGGCGATCTCCTCGATGGGCACGTAGTCCTGGGCATAGCCGAAGGCGCGCGGGCCGACGAACCGCAAGGCGCGGTCCTCGCGCAGGATCGCCGGGGCCGCGGCGCCGACGACCTTGACGCGCTGGCCGTATTTCAGGCGCTCGGTGGTGATGCTGTCCGCCGTCTCGCGGTCCATCACCGTCAGGATATCGGGCACCATGGCGACGACCTTGCCGTCGCGCCGCGCCATCAGGTTCTCGTTCTGGAAATCCAGTTCCATCCGGTTGGCACCGTCGAAGCTTTCGAACACCACCCGGCCGACCGAGAAGCCGTCTTTCGTCTCGCGCTCGATGTCGGTGATCTTGCCGTCGAACAGCACGCCCGCGTGCGGGTAGAGCCCGGTACGCTCCAGCGCCGCGAACATTGCCGCGAAGGGATCCCCGGATGCCGCCCGCGCCTTGCGGATCGCCGCGCCGACGTCGCGCGCGGCGGTGATGGTGCCGTGGATCGCGTGGTCCTTGGCCTCGCGCCCGGACAGCGGGTACTCGACGAGGTGGGCGATCCCGCCGACCGCGACCGAGAGCGCGCGGGCGAGCCGCTCGTGCGCGAGGTTGTCGCCGGTCTCGATCAGGCTGAGCGAGCCGGCCGCGTCGGTCAGGATCGAGGGGCAGGCCGAAAGGCCGCGGATGTTGAAGATCGCCATCTGCGATTCGGGAAAGGCGCGGCCCATGCCGTCGCAGTCGAGCACCGGGATGCCGAGCCGGGCAGCGGCGAACAGGGGCGCGAGGCCGTTGCTGCCGCCGATCTCGATGGGGATCACCGCGTCGATGCGACGGCCCATGATCTGCTCCAGCCGCCTCAGGCCATCGACCGCTTCGCGGCCGTTGGGCAGCTTTTCGACCGAGACGGTCGGCGCGCCGATCCAGCCGCAGGGAACGACCAGCGCATCGTCGGGCAGCGCGTCGAGGCCGATCACCTCGAAGGGCCCGCGCCGCTCCAGTTCGGCTTCGGCCAGCAGCGTGGCGTAGTAGGGATCGCCGCCGCCGCCCGAGCCGAGGAAGGCGGCGCCGAGGGCGAGGTCGCCGATCGCCTCGCGGTCAAGTAGCATGGGCCCGGATAGGAGGGTGTCGTCAGGCTGCATGGGAAGCTCCGAGAGAAGGCGTGGCCGGCGCGGCAAGGTCGGCGACGACGCGCACGCGCACTTGCACGGCGCGGCCGGGCAGGTAGCTGAGCGGGGTTTCCTCGACGTCCACGGTCGCCAGGGTGGCGGGGTCGCCGCCGCCGGCCAGCACTTGTTCGCGGGCGAGGGCGGCGACATGCTCGATGGCCTGCTCGCGCTCCATCGCCTCGTAGCTGACCACGCGTTCGACTTGCGCGCCGGCCTGGGCGATGGCGGCGCCGACGGCGTTGGCGACTTCGGCATGCGGTGGGCGGATCACTTGCGAGACACCGCGCAGGTCGCCCGGAATGAGGAAGTTGCCGCCGCCGACGGCCAGCACCGGCACCGCGCCGCGCGCGGTCTTCATGCGATCGACGCCGTCCTCGATCATCGCGCGCATCCGGGCCTGCAGCGCGGCGAGCACGGTGGGCGACAGGGCCGGAAGGCGATCCGCCGAGCCGAACGCGACGACGCCGGCGATGCGCGCGACGTCGCTGGTGGTCAGGGTATCGCCGCCGAACAGCATGCCGTCCTGCGTCAGCCGGTAGCCGAGCGAATCCGGGCCGATGCGCAGGGCCGCCTCGTCCAGCGCCGCGGCGCCGTAGAGCGCCGGGTCGAGGTGGACGCGGGTGCCGCCGCCGAGGCCGATCGCCAGTACGTCGGGCATGCGGAAGTTGGTCCGCACCCCGCCTATGTCGGCCGAGATCGCGGACTCGCGCGGGTAGCCGGAAGACAGGGCGCCGATGTCGGTGGTGGTGCCGCCCACGTCCATGACGATGGCGTCGGCCATGCCGCTGAGGAAGGCGGCGCCGCGCATCGAGTTGGTCGGCCCCGAACCCATCGTCATGACCGGATAGGCCTCGGCCTGCGCCGCCGAGGCGAGGGTGCCGTCGTTCTGCGAGATGTAAAGCGGCGCGCTCACGCCGATCGCCGCCACCGCGCGCGAGAACGAGCGCACGACGCGCCGCGCCAGCGTGGTCAGCGCGGCGTTGAGGATGGCGGAGTTCTCGCGCTCGATGAAGCCGATGCGGCCGATCTCGTTGGACAGGGTGATCGTCGCCTCGGGATGCACCTCGCGCACGATCGCGGCGGCGCGGTGCTCCATGTCGGCGTTGATGGGGGAGAAGGCGCAGGTCACCGCCACGGCGGTCACGCCCTCGGCGCGCAGCTGGGCTGCGGCGGCGCGCACCGCTTCCCCGTCCAGCGGGGCCATCTCGCGCCCGTCCACCTCGTAGCCCCCGGGCAGCAGGAAGCAGCGGCGGCCGATCACCTCGACGAGATCGCGCGGCCAGGCGGTGAGCGGCGGCAATGCCTCGCCCGAGGGGCTGGCCAGGCGAAGCACGCCGACGCGGTCCAGCTCGCGCCGCTCGACGAGGGCGTTGACGAAGTGGGTGGTGCCGATCGTCACCGAGGCGACGGCGGCCGGGCTCGCGCCTGAATCGGCCAGCACGACGCGGATCGCGCTCGCCACGCCGGTCTCGACATCGGCCGAAGTGGGCTGCTTGGTCCAGGCGAGTACCTTCCCGCCATCCATGAGGACCGCGTCGGTATTCGTGCCCCCGACATCGACGCCAATGCGCACTCGCTTCTCCATCACCTTGGTGGAACCCTGTTGCCCGTTCTCGGGGCCTGCGCCGGGATTAGGAGGCGGCGCGGTGCGGCCGCAACGCGCAAGACGGGTGGGCGGGGCCGGGCAAACGGGTAAACGGTGGTCATGCCGGGGTAGCGCCCTGCGCTGCCGCCGAAAGCCGGCCGGGCGCGAATCGGGGGCTCGGAGTCCGTTCGAGAAATCGCGGAAGAGCGATTTTCCAAGGCGGTACCGGCCCGCTCCCCCGCCCGGCCACCCATAGAATGCTGCCGTTGGGCGGCCGGGCGGAGGAGCGGGCCGGTGCCGCAATGCACCCAGAAGCGCATTCCCATACGGTATCTCAGGCTGTTGTGGGCTTGAGCGGACAGGACTGCTCGCCTAGGTTCGGCGTCAGGAAGAGCGGGCCTGAGGGACGGTAACGGGGGTTCGCGACAGGGTTGTGACGCGTGGATGAGTTGATTCGCACCAAGGTGGCTCCGCCGATCTGGCTTGGAAGCCAGATCCGCCGCGATCCCCTGCTGGAGCGGCTCGACGAGGCGCTGGAGCGGCGCATGACGGTGATTCATGCGCCCGCCGGCTACGGCAAGACCAGCCTGCTTTCGCAATGGCGCCATCGCTGCGAGGAACGGGCGATCCTGATCGGCTGGCTGACGCTGGAGCGCGAGGACGTCGATCTCCAGCGCCTCTCGCGCTATCTGATCCTTGCCCTCGAAGGGCCGATTGGCGGCGGGGACGACGTGTCGAGCGACCTGCCGCCGCGCGCCGCGCTGTCCGCGATCATCAACCGCATCGCCCGCGAGGAGCGGCCGGTGGTGCTGATCTTCGACGATTTCCACCGGGTCGAGGGGGGCGAGGTCAACGCCTTTGTGCAGTCGCTGATCCGGCTGGCCCCCAGCAACTGCCACTTCGTGATCGCCTCGCGCGATTATCCCTGGCTCGGCCAGTCGGTGCTGGCCGCCGAGGAACAGCTGATCGAGCTGACCAGTGAGGATCTGCGCTTCAACCGCTCCGAGGCCGAGGCGCTGCTCGACCGGGCGCAAGTCGCGACGCTTTCCGGGGATGCGCTGAAGGCGCTGGTGGACCGCTCGGAGGGCTGGCCGCTGGCGCTGCAGCTGACCTCGCTCTCGCTCAAGCGCGGGATCGACCATGCACGGCTGACGGAGCGGTTCAGCGGCTCCAGTTCCGATCTGGCGCGCTATCTGTCGGAACAGGTGCTGACCTCGCTCCCCGCCGAAGTGCAGGATCTCGTCACCGCCACCGCGCTGCTCGACCGGCTGACCGGCGAGGCGGTCAACGCGCTGTGTGAACGCGGCGACGGGTGGCTGGTGCTCGAACGGCTGGAGCAGCAGGGCCTGTTCCTGAGCCCGACGGGGGAGGGGCGCGACGCCTATCGCTACCACCAGCTTTTCGCCGAATACTTGCGCGACCGGCTGGCGCGGCAGGATCTGGCGCGGTTCCGCATGCTCAACGCCCGCGCCGCCCGCCACTATGCCGAGACGGGGATGATCTCGGCGGCGATCGGGCATGCCATGCAGGCGCAGGACGCCGCGCTGGTGGCGACGATCCTGGAGGAAGGCGGCGGCTGGCGGCTGGTGCCGCAGGGGCATCTGGCGATGGTCGAGGCGGCGCTTGCCCGGCTGACGCCCGACCAGATCCATGCCAGCACCCGGCTGGCGCTGGCCGAGGTCTACGTCCACATCAAGCACGGCCGGATCGGCGCGGCGCGCGCCGCCTACGACCGGATCGAGGCCGATGCCGCCGATGCCCCCGCCGGGCTGCGCGGCGAAGTGCGCGTCGTCGGCGATACCCTTGCCGACTACGAGAACCTGCCCGTCACGCTCGATGACCTGCGCGAGCGCGAGGCCCTGCTGCGCGCGCTGCCGGCGGACGACCATCTCGTCCTCGCCAACTTCACCGAGACGCTGGCGGCCAAGTATCTGGAAGGCGGCTGGCTGGAGCGGGCGCTGGAGCCGCTGCGCGACGCGCGGCTGCATTACCAGGCGCTCGGATCGCTCTACAGCGAGGTGTTCACCCATTTCATCGAGGCCCGCATCCGCCATGCGCAGGGACGGATCAACGATGCCGCGACGATCATCGCCGGAATCCGCGAGGTCATCGAGGTCAACTTCGGACCGCGTTCGGACCTCGCGGCGAACTGCGCTGCGTTCCAGGCCTCGGTGTTCTACGAGCAGAACCGGATCGACGAGGCGCAAGTGCTGCTGGACTGGGCGCTGCCGCACATGGACCAGTCGGACGCCTGGGTCGATGTCTACGCCGCCGCCTACCTCACCGCCGCGCGCTGCGCCGCCGCGCGCCATTGCCTGCGCGACGGCTTCGCCATGCTCGAGCGTGCCGAGGCGGTCGCGGCGCCGCGGGGCTTCCGGCAGCTCAGCCTGCTGGCGGGACTGTGCCGGCTGGAACTGCTGATCGCGCATGAGGCGCCGGCCGAGGACGTGGAGGCCTGCGCCCGGGCGCTTTCGCTGGACGAGCTGGCCGAGGCGATGACGCTGGAAAACCCGCTCTACCGCCCGGTGGCGACGGCGGCGGCGACCTGCCGGGCGGCGCTGCGCCTCGCCTCGGGCGATGCGGCGGGGGCGCTGGCGGATCTTGCGGTGCTGCAGGGCTGGGCGATCCGGCACGGGGCCGGGCGCACCCTCGTCGATGTCCTGATCCTGCGCGCGCAGGCCCTGCGGGAGACCGGGGGCGCCCCCGAAGCCGCTTTCGACGAGGCGGTGGGCATGTCGATGTTCCAGTCGCTGGTGCGCCCGTTCCTCGACTGGGAGCGCTTCGTGCGGCCTTCGATCGACGGGGGCGCGACGGGCGGCGGCCGCGCGGAAGGCGGCGAGACCAACCGCTATCGCTCGCAGTTCCTGGCGGTGATCGGGCGGGCGCTCTCCGCCCGGGCGCAGCCGGGGGAGGAAGGCGTGCTCAACGATGCAGAGGCGGAGATCCTCGTGCATCTGAGCCGGGGCTATTCCAACAAGGAGATCGCGCGGCTCATCGGCATGTCGCCCGATACGGTGAAGTACCGATTGAAGTCGGTGTTTCGCAAGATCGGCGTGGACAAGCGCCGCGATGCCGTGCGCGTCGCGATGGAGCAGGGGCTGATCCCGGCCAGCGAACTGCCGCTCGATCCCCCGGGCGATTCCCCGTTCGACGGCGGCGCCTGAGAGCCTGTTCCGCACATTCGCCGCGGGCGAATTTCGCTGCGCCGGCCCGTTCCCCCACCCGTCTACCCACGGGCTTACCCGTCGAACCACCCCGATTACCCCGATTTTGACGTGGTCGTGAGCGCCGCCTGTTGTTCAATGGGCGTGCAAAGCAGGAGGACCGCTCGGAGGCCGAAAACAGCCCCGGGATTCGGATCGGAAACAGTATTTAAAGGGGAATGACATGGGTACTGCACTTAGGGGCTCTGGAACCGCATCGTATCGCCGCACCCGCACGGCGCGCCTGACCGGCGCACTGCTGGCCTCCTGCACTTTCGCGCTGCTGCCGGGCATGGCGCAGGCCGACGAGGCCGAGACCACCGGTTCGGGCAAGGACGAGATCGTCGTCACCGGCCGCGCCACCACCGGCACCAAGGTCGACACCGACATCATGCAGGTGCCGCAGTCGGTCAGCGTCATCACCGCGCAGGACGTCAAGGACCGCGCGGCGGTCAACTTCCAGGATATCTTCCGCTACAGCGCTGGCGTCCAGACCGAAAGCCAGGGCGTCGACACCCGCGGCGACTTCATGAGCGCGCGCGGTTTCGACACCGTGCAGTACCTCGACGGCATCAACCGCATGCCCAGCTTCGTCTACGGCGCGCGCATGGACGTCTTCACGCTCGAACGCGCCGAAGTGCTGCGCGGACCGTCCTCGGTGCTCTATGGCGCGGGCGGTGCCGGCGGCATGTTCAACGGCGTCTCGAAGCGCCCGCAGGAGACCTTCGGCGGCGAGATCGACGTGATCTACGGCACCGACGACACCAAGCAGATCAACCTCGACGTGACCGGCCCGATCACCGAGGGCGTCTCGGCGCGTCTGGTCGGCGTGGCGCGTGACGGCAACCTGCAGCAGCCCTCGCAGAAGAACAACCGGCTGCTGCTGATGCCTTCGGTCACCTTCAAGCCGGGTCCGGACACCGAGATCACCGTGCTCGGCCTCTACCAGAAGGACCGCCTCGGCAGCCAGACCTACCTGCCGATCAGCAAGACCATCGGCGCCGACAACGACAGCGTGAAGGTCTCTCCCGACACGTTCCTGGGCGAGCCCGGCTACAACCACACCGACACCGACTACAAGGCGGCAAGCCTGCTGGTCACCCAGCGCTTCGGCGACAACGTGACCTTCAGCAGCAACACCCGCTACTTCAAGAACGACATCGACTACGCCGAAGTCTACGGCCTCGCCACGTATGCCGACACCGAGCGCACGCTGGTCAATCGCGCGTGGTACGTGATGCAGCAGCAGAGCAAGGGCGTCGCCACCGACAACCGCATCTCGGTCAAGCTGACCACCGGCCCGGTCGAGCACCAGCTGCTGTTCGGCGTGGACTACACCTGGTTCAACCAGAGCAGCGACCAGGGCTGGGGCTACGACCTGGGCGGGTTCGACATCTACAACCCGACGTACGGGCAGACGATCCCGACGACGACCTTCTGGTCCCCCCGGACGACCAACACGCAGCTCGGCTTCTACTTCCAGGACCAGATGCGCCTGTGGGACCGCGTCTCGGTGGTTCTCGGCGGCCGTCACGACAAGGCGACTTCCAAGGCGGACGGCGTCAAGCTGCCCGACAACACCGCATGGACCTTCCGCGCCGGCGTGATCGGCGACGTGACCGACACCTTCTCGGTCTATGCCAACTACGCCGAATCGTTCCTGCCGGTGTTCGGGCAGAGCGTGCAGGGCCAGGTCTACGTGCCGCGCACCGGCCGCCAGTACGAGGCGGGCGTGAAGTTCCAGCCGTTCCGCGGCGCGCTGCTGTCGGCGGCGGTGTTCGACATCAAGGAGAACAACGGCCTGCAGGCCGATCCTAACGACATCCAGAACATCATCCAGCGCGGCCAGGTGAAGTCGCGCGGCGTCGAAGTCGAGGGCAGCCTGCGCCTGCCGGGCGACGTGAACGTCACCGCGGCCTATACCTACCTCGACGCGCACAATCTCAACGACGACGGCAGCAACGGCCTGCGGCTCGCGAACCTGCCCAAGCATGCTGCATCGGTCTGGGGCACGAAGAACTTCGCGCTCACCGACAAGATCGGCGCGCGCGTCGGTGGCGGCATCCGCTACACCGGCGAGAAGCCGGACAGCTTCGAGAACTTCACGACGCCGTCCTACACGCTGGTCGATGCGATGTTCGAGGTGACCTACGACAAGTGGTCGCTGGGCATCAACGCCAGCAACATCTTCGACACCACCGTCTACACCAACTGCAACTGGGATCCGGCCAACACCGAGGGCTATTGCTACCTCGGCAAGGATCGCACGATCCTGGCCACGCTGCGCCGCACTTTCTGATACCCAACCAGCCTCGGGAGGGTCGGTGCGAGCCGGCCCTCCCGTTCTTTTCGGTCGCACAGAGATATTTCGAGGACGCCCCCGCCCATGTCATTCCGCCCGCTTTCCGCCATACTCTCGCTTTCGGCCTCGGCCGCAGTGATTGCCGCGCTCGCTCCCGTTCCGGCCATGGCGCTGGCCGAGGGCATGGCCGACCTCATCATCACCAACGCGCGCGTCTACACCGTGGACGAGGCGCACCCCTGGGCCGAGGCCGTGGCGATCCGCGAGGGCCGCATCATCGCCGTGGGCAGCGCGAAGGACGTCGCGGTCCAGAAGGGCGCGCAGACGCAGGTGGTGGACCTCAAGGGCAAGCTGCTGCTTCCCGCCTTCGGCGACGCGCACAACCACCCGATCTTCGGCGGCATGAGCCACGCGCGCTGCGCACTGCATTCGGGCAGGTCGATCGCCGACTACAAGCGCATCATCGCCAAGTGCATCGCCGAGACGCCCAATACCGGCGCGGGCACCGGCACGATCTACGGCGTCGGCTGGGAGGATGGCCTGTTTCCGCCCAACGGCGTGCCGACCAAGGACATCCTCGATTCCCTGTCGACCACCCGTCCGCTGATCTTCCGCTCCACCGGCGGGCACAGCCTGTGGGTGAATTCCAAGGCGCTGCAACTCGCGGGCGTCACCAAGGCCACGAAGGATCCGCTCAACGGCAAGATCGATCGTGATCCGAAGACCGGCGAACCGATCGGCGGCCTGCAGGAATCGGCTCAGGATCTGGTCGAGAAGCTGATCCCCGAAACCACCGCGCAGGATCTGCAGGACGCCATCGCCTACACGGTCAAGCACTTCAATTCGCTGGGCATCACCAGCTGGCACGATGCCGGGATCGAGTGGCAGGAAGACGGCTCCAGCGCCGTCATCGACGCCTACAAGGCGGTCGCCGACAAGGGCCTGCTGACGGTGGACGTCGCCATCGACCTCAAGTGGAAGAACGAGAAGGGGCTGGAACAGTTGCCCGGCCTGCTCAAGGCCTCTGCCCGCGCCCGCACGCTGGGCATCACCGCACGCAGCGTGAAGTTCTACATCGACGGCGTGATCCCCCAGCAGACCGCCTACATGCTGAAGCCCTACGAGGGCACCAAGGAAGTCGGCGCGCCGCAGATCCCGGCGCAGGTGCTGGCGGCGGCGACCACCTTGCTTGACGAGCAGGGCATGCAGTCCCACTACCACACCATCGGCGATGCGGCCGTGCGCGAGGCGCTCGATGCCGTCGCCACGGCGCGCCGTTCGGACGGCAAGGTCGATACCCGGCCGATGATCTCGCACCTCAACGTGATCGACCCGGCCGACCAGCCGCGCTTCGCGACGCTGGGCGTCACCGCGATCTTCCAGCCGCTGTGGAGCTGCAACGAGCCTTACATGGACCTCACCAAGGAGCGCATCGGCGCGGTCCGCTCAAAGTACATCTACCCGGTCGCCAGCGTCGAGACGTTCGGCGGGCGCGTGGCCTACGGTGCCGACTGGTCGGTGGCCTCGGCCGATCCGGTTCTCGGCCTCGAAGTCGCGCTCACCCGCACCGCGCCTGAGGACAAGCGCGAGCCGCTGATCGCGTCCGAAGGCGTGACGCTGGCGCAAGCGGTCAAGTCCTACACGCTCGACGTCGCCTACGTGAACCATCTCGACCAGGAGACCGGCTCGATCGTTCCGGGCAAGAGCGCCGACCTCGTCGTGCTCGACAAGGACATCTTCAAGCTGGAACCGCGCCGCATCCACGAGGCCAAGGTGCTGGCCACGGTGTTCAAGGGCAAGGCGGTCTACGGATCGCTGGACGCGGCGGCGCGCTGATGGGTGTGTTCTCCCCGCGGCGGACGGCCGACGTCACCGACTTCGTGCGCGAGGAGATCCTCGGCCTCGTCACGACCTGCGACGCGCAGGGCTTCGTGGCGACGCCGCTGCCGCTGCTGGTCGAAGTGGACGCGGCGGGGGCGATCAGTGCGTTCATCGGCCACTTCGCCCTCGCCAACCCGCATGTCGCGCGGGCACAGGCCTCGCGCCGCGCGCAAGTGACGTTCCTCGGCCCGCACGGCTACATCGCGCCCGGCATGGTCTCCGCGCCGGGCTGGGGCCCGACGTGGAACTACCGCTACGCCCAGTTCGAGGTGGAACTGGAATTCGAGCCCGAGCGCGGCGCCGAGGCGATCGAGGAACTGGTCGCGGCGATGGAAGGCGACGGTCCGGACTCCTGGACGACCGCGCGCATGGGCGATCGCTTCGGCGTCCTGGCGCAGCGGGTGATCGCCTTCCGCGGCGCGGTGCTGAAATCCACCGCGCAGTTCAAGCTGGGGCAGGACGAGACGCCGGAGACTTTCGCCGAGATCGTCGCGGCGCTCGGCCCGGTGCCGCTGGCGCGTGCGATGCAGTGCCAGCGCGGCGAACCGGCGCTCTGCCGGGTGGACTGACGATCAGCCCTGCGCCGGCTTGCTCACGGGGCGCGGCGCCGCGCCTGCGGGCAGGCGGATGCGGCCGATCAACCCGCCGCCCGCGCGGTTGTGGAGGGTCACCGTAGCGCCGAAGGTTCCGGCCTGCGCCCGGGCGATCGCCAGGCCGATGCCGGTGCCGCTCTGCGGGCCGGACGACAAGCGGCGGAACGGCTGGAAGGCGAGTTCGAAGTCGTCCTCGGGCAGCCCCGGCCCCCGGTCGGCCACGTCCATGACGAGCGCGCCGTGCTCTTGCCGGCAGCTCAGTTCGGCGCTGCCGCCGTACTTGACGGCATTGTCGACGAGGTTGTCGAGCACCCGCGCCAGCGCGTTCGGCTTGACCCGCGCGTGCATCGCGCAGCCTTGCGTGAAGACCACCTGCTGCCCGATCTCGGCGCGGTCCTCGGCGGCGCTGGAGAGGAACGAGTCGATGTCCATCACCGACCACGATTCGCGGATCTCGCTGCTGCGGGCGAGGTCCAGCCCGTCGCGCACCATCTGGTGAGTGATCGAAAGGTCGGCGATCAGCTTGTCGCGCAGCGCCTCGTCCTCGACCTGTTCGAGCCGCAGCCGCAAGCGGGTGAGCGGGGTCTGGAGATCGTGCGTGACCGAGGCGAGGATCTGCGTCCGCTCGCGCAGGCCTTCGCGGACGCGTTCCTGCGCGCGGTTGAAGGTTTCCAGCGCGGCGCGCACCTCGCTCGGGCCCTTGACCGGGATCGGCTCGAAGTCGCCGATCAGCGAGAACGCCCGCGCCGCGCGCTCCATGCGGCGCAGCGGCGCGGTCGCCAGCGCGGCGCCGATCAGGCCCAGCAGGGCCCCGGCCAGGACGATGAGTTCGAGATAGGGCGGTCCCACCGGCGGCTGCAGCGAATCGCGGTCCGGCCACAAGTCCACCGCATAGCGGCGCTCGGCCCCGGCGGCATCGCGGTAGCGGATCAGCCAGCAGCTCGGCAGCGGATCGGTGTTCATCCCGGCGGCGTGGGGATAGCGCCGGAACCGCGCGAAGCATTCCTGGTTGGAAAACGGCACGACTTCGGCGGGATGGCCGAGCAACCCGCCGAGTTGCCGCGAAAGCGCGGCGTCGGGGCGCCGCATCGGCCAGTCCTGATCGGCCCCGTGGGCGCCCAGCACCAGACTGAGTTCCAGCGACCGCCGGGTATCCTGCGGATCGCGGCGGTAGCGCCGGGCGATGTCGACGGCGCTGCTCATCGCGGCTTCGACCTGGTGGCGGTGGAACATCACCTCGCGCAGTTCGTCGGAGGCCTTGAGCGCAAGCATGGCCGATGCGGCCATCCCCACCGAGAGCAGCAGCGCCAGCCTGCCGGCCAGCGATCGGGGATAGTCCCGCAGCCGCGTGAGGAGCCCGCGCGGGGCGGCGGGCGGTTCGCTTCCCGTCATTCGAACGCGATCGGTCCCGGCAGCACGTAGCCTTCGCTGCGCACCGTCAGGATGAGTTCGCCGCCGCCGGGTTCCCCCGCCAGCTTGTGTCGGAGCCGGCTGATCTGGATGTCGATCGTGCGGTCGAAGGCGACCGTCGCGCTGCGCTCGGGCGCCAGTTCCTCGCGCGAGAGAACCTGGTTGGGGGCATCGACGAAGCGCGTGAGCAGGCGGTACTCGGCGGAGGAGAGCATCACCAGCCGCTCGTCGTCGGTCACCAGCCGGCGCTGGTGGAGATCGAGCCGCCAAGGCCCGATCCGCGCGAACCGGGCGACGCGCGGACGGCCCTGGTCGAACACGCGTGAGCGGCGCAGCAGGTTGCGCACCCGCGCCAGCAGCTCGCGCGGCTCGAACGGCTTGGTCAGGTAGTCGTCGGCGCCGAGTTCGAGCCCCAACACGCGGTCGATCGGCCCTTCGCGCGCGGTCACCATCATGATCGCCCCCTCGTAGCCCTCGGCGCGCAGTTCGCGGCATACCTCGAGGCCGTCGCCGTCGGGCAGGTTGAGGTCGAGCACGAGCAGGTCGGCGGGCCCTTCGTCCAGCGCGGCGCGCAGTTCGGCCACGGTGCCGACGGCGTCCACGCGCTGCGGTTCGCGCGCAAGCTGCACGGTGATAAGTTCACGGATGTCGGTGTCGTCCTCCAGAACGACGATGCGCCCGTCCGACGCAGGAGACTGCGGGATCATGAAACGGCCCATAGGCATGAGGTGCTCGCGAGTCTCCCTGGTGTTACGCAGTGAAACAATAGGCTGCACGGGGCAACTTGACGATACCAGCCGATCCTTGCCGGGCGACGGCACGGGGGACAATGGACGGCCCAAACAGGAACCGTCTTCAAGGAGCCTTCGGGTTGCGCCCTTCGATCCATCATTTCGCCCTGGCCTCCGCGCTCGCGCTGGCAAGCCTCGGAACCGCCGGTTGCAGTAGCCAGCCGGCCATGCAACAGCAGGAAGCCGAAGTCGGCGTGGTCACGCTCAAGGCCGAGCCGGTGACCGTCTCTACCTCGCTCTCGGGCAGGACCGCCGCCACCGCCACTGCCGAAGTGCGTCCGCAGGTGGACGGCATCATCCAGTCGCGCCTGTTCGAGGAAGGCTCGCTCGTGCGTGCCGGCCAGCCGCTCTACCAGATCGACGCGCGCCTTTACAAAGCCACCCTGGACACCTCGCGCGCGCAGCTCGAGAACGCGCAGGCGACGCTGTTCAGCGCCCAGGCGAAGGCCCGGCGCTACGGCACGCTGAGCGATGCCGACGCGGTCAGCGCGCAGGACCGCGACGATACGCTGGCCACTGCCCGCGCCGCGCAGGCCTCGGTCCACCAGTACCAGGCGGCGATCCGCAGTGCCCAGGTCAACCTCGGCTTCACCCGCGTCTATGCGCCGATCACCGGGCGCATCGGGCGCTCGGCCTTCACCAAGGGCGCGCTGGTCACGTCCGCCCAGACCGACGCGCTGGCGACGATCCAGCAGCTCGACCCGATCTTCGTCGACATCACCCAGTCCTCGGCCGACCTGCTCAAGCTGCGCAAGGGCCTGGCCAAGGGTGACCTGCTGCCGGCCAGCACTTCGGTGAAGCTGACGCTGGAGGACGGCACCGAGTACCCGCAGGCCGGCACCGTCGAGTTCAGCGAGGTCAATGTCGATACCGAGGCGGGCACGGTGACGATCCGCGCGAAGTTCCCCAATCCCGACGGGCTGCTGCTGCCGGGCATGTTCGTCAAGGTCGATACCCCGCAGGGTGTCGTGAAGAACGGCATCCTCGCCCCGCAGCAGGGCATCACCCGCGATGCCAAGGGCAACGGCGTCGCGCTGGTCGTCAATGTCGAGGGCAAGGTCGAGCAGCGCGCCGTCGTCACCGCGCAGGCGATCGGCGACAAGTGGCTGATCACCAGCGGTCTCAAGGCCGGCGACCGGCTGATCGTGCAGGGCACCGACAAGGTGCGCGCGGGCGCCAGGGTCAAGGCCGTGGCCGTCAAGCTGGACCAGTGATCCCATGAACCTCAGTCGCTATTTCATCGACCGGCCCATCTTCGCCTGGGTCATCGCCATCATCGTCATGATGGCCGGCATCGCCGGCATCATGAGCCTGCCCGTCTCGCAATATCCCGACGTCGCGCCGCCTTCGGTCTCGATCAGCGCGACTTACCCCGGCGCCTCGGCGCAGACGCTGGAGAACTCGGTCACCCAGGTGATCGAGCAGCAGCTGACCGGCATCGACAACCTGCTCTACTTCTCGTCCAGCTCGGACAGCTCGGGCTCGGCCTCGGTCACCGCCACGTTCGCCAAGGGGACCGACCCCGACGTCGCGCAGGTGCAGGTGCAGAACAAGGTCCAGCAGGCCAATTCGCGCCTGCCGACCGAAGTGCAGCAGCAGGGCCTGACGGTGACCAAGTCCGGCTCCGACATGGTGCTGGTGGTCGCGCTCTACGACGAGAGCGACAAGACCTCGTCGAGCGACGTCGCCGACTATCTCGTCTCGAATTTCCAGGACGACCTCGCCCGCGTGAACGGCGTGGGCGGCGTGCGCGTGCTGGGCTCGCAGTACGCGATGCGCATCTGGCTCGATCCCGCGAAGCTCCAGGCGCGCCAGCTGATCCCGTCGGATGTCGAGAGCGCGATTTCGGCGCAGAACGTCGATCTTTCCGCCGGCCAGCTCGGCGCCCAGCCGCTCGCCAAGGGGCAGATGCTCAACGCGGTGGTCAAGGCCAAGTCGCGCCTGCAGACGCCGGAGCAGTTCCGCCAGATCGTCGTCAAGACGCTGACCGACGGTTCGGTGGTGCGTCTGTCGGACGTCGCCACCGTCGAGATGGGCCAGGAAAGCTACACCGTCTCGGGCAACATGAACGGCCATCCCGGCGCGGGCATCGGCATCGAGCTGGCCTCCGGCGCCGACGCGCTCAAGACCGTGGCGGCGGTGAAGGCGCGGGTGAACGAACTCGCCACCAGCCTGCCGTCGGGCTACAAGATCGCCTATCCGCGCGACACCAGCGATTTCGTCAAGCTGTCGATCCACGAGGTCGTCGAGACGCTGGTGATCGCCATCGTCCTCGTCGTGCTGGTGATGTACGCGTTCCTGCAAAGCTGGCGCGCCACGCTGGTGCCGGCGATCGCGGTGCCGGTGGTGCTGCTGGGCACCTTCGGCATCCTTGCGGTGCTGGGCTATTCGATCAACACCCTGACCCTGTTCGCGATGGTGCTGGCGATCGGCCTGCTGGTCGATGATGCGATCGTCGTCGTCGAGAACGTCGAGCGCCTGATGCACGACGAGAAGCTGAGCCCCTACTACGCCACCGTGCGCTCGATGGAGGAGATCGGCTCGGCGCTCGTCGGCATCGCCCTGGTGCTTTCGGCGGTGCTGCTGCCGATGGCGTTCTTCGGCGGCTCGACCGGCGTGATCTATCGCCAGTTCTCGGTCACCATCGTCGCGGCCATGGGGCTGTCGGTGCTGACCGCGCTGATCCTCTCGCCGGCCCTGTGCGCCATGTTGCTCAAGGCGCCCGCCCACCACGAGGACGCGGACGTCGAGCCGGCCCCCGGCCTGCGCGGCCTGCCGATGCGCGCCAAGCGCCGCCTCGACGGCTGGTTCGGCGGCTTCAACGCGTGGTTCGACCGCATGACCGGCCGCTACGTCGATGTCACCGGGCGGGTCATCGCCCGGCGCCGGATGTGGCTGGTCGGCTACGGCGTGGTGATCCTCGCCATCCTCGTGGTCTTCACGCGCCTGCCCACCGGCTTCCTGCCGACCGAAGACCAGGGCCAGGTGATGATCGTCTACCAGCTCCCCGCCGGCGCCACCGCCGAGCGGACCGACAAGGTGCGCACGCAGATCGAGCAGGCCTTCGCCACCGAGAAGCAGGATATCCGCCTGCTGTTCACGGTCGCGGGCTTCAGCTTCAACGGATCGGGCCAGAATGCCGGCATGGGCTTCGCCAGCCTCGCCCCGTTCGACGAGCGCAGCGGGGCGGAGCACAGCGCCTCGGCGATCACCGGGCGCCTGATGGGCAAGCTGTCGAAGATCCGCGATGCGCAGGTCTTCGTGATGACGCCGCCCGCGATCCAGGGGCTCGGCCAGTCGAACGGGTTCACCTTCCAGCTGCTCAACGCCACCAACATGGACCGCGACAAGTTCGTCGCCCTGCGCGACAAGCTGATCGCGGCGGCCAACCAGGATCCCAGGCTCTCGCAGGTCCGTGCCTCCAGCCTGCCCGATACGCCGCAGTTCGACGTCAACTTCGACGACGCCAAGCTGTCGGTCCTCGGCCTGTCGGTCGCCAATGCCACCGACACGCTGAGCACGGCCTGGGGCGGTACATACGTCAACGACTTCATCGACCGCGGCCGCGTGAAGAAGGTCTACCTGCAGGGCGCGGCGGAATCGCGCATGCTGCCCAGCGACCTCGACAAGTGGTTCGTGCGCTCGACCTCGGCGACGAACACCGACGGCACCAGCAAGATGGTTCCCTTCTCCGCGTTCACGACGATGAACTGGGAGACCGGTCCCAACAGCCTCTCGCGCTTCAACGGCCGCTCGTCGTTCTCGCTGCAGGGCGATGCCGGGTCGGGCTACAGTTCGGGCGATGCGATGAAGGAGATGGTCGCGCTGCAGCAGAAGCTGGCGCCGGGCACCAGCTATGCCTGGAGCGACTTGTCCTACCAGCAGAACCAGTCGAGCGGGCAGGCGGGCTATCTCTACGCCTTGTCGGTGGCGGTGGTGTTCCTGTGCCTCGCGGCGCTGTACGAGAGCTGGTCGGTGCCGCTTGCGGTGCTGCTGGTGATCCCTCTGGGTGTCGTAGGTGCCGTTCTGTGCGTCGCGGTGCGCGGGCTGGAGAACGACATCTACTTCCAGGTCGGCCTGCTCACCACGATCGGCCTCGCCGCCAAGAACGCCATCCTCATCGTCGAATTCGCCGAAATGGCGTGGCGGGACGGGCGCGACATGGTCGAGGCGGCGCTGGAAGCCGCACGCGTCCGCCTGCGCCCGATCATGATGACCTCGATCGCCTTCATGGCCGGCGTCGTCCCGCTGGTGGTCGCGAGCGGCGCCGGTGCGCAGGGGCGCATCGCCATCGGCACCGCGGTGCTGGGCGGCATGCTCACCGCCACCGCGCTCGCCATCTTCTACGTCCCGTTGTTCTTCGTCATGGTCGCCCGCGTGTTCCATCGCGGCAACACGGCGAAGCCTGCCGCCCCGGAGGGCACCGCCTGATGCGTCGTTCCATGATCTCGCTGACGGCGCTTGCCGTCCTGCTCTCGGGCTGCAACCTGGCGCCCAAGTACGTCCAGCCGGTCTCGGCGGCCCCCGCGCAGTGGCCGCAGGGTGCCGCCTACGAACCGGCGACGCCGGGCGAGGCCGGCATGCCCTGGCGCACGCTGTTCGCCGACCCCCGCCTCCAGGCGGTTATCGAGCGGGCGCTGGCGAACAACCAGGACTTGCAGGCCAGCCTTGCCAAAGTCACCTCGGCGCGGGCGCAGTACCACGTCGAGCGGTCGTACCAGTTGCCGACCATCGCGGCGGGCGCCGACGCGACGGCGACGCGGGGGCTCAAGACCTCGGCCTCGGACAGCCAGAGCTACAACGCCGACGTCGGTTTCAGCGCCTTCGAACTGGACTTGTTCGGGCGGCTGAAGAACCAGAGCCGCGAGGCGATGGAAACCTACCTCGGCACCGAGTCCGGCTATCGCTCGGCGCGGCTGACGCTGGTGGCCAACGTCGCCGCGTCCTACGTCACGCTGGCGTCCGACCGTGATCTGCTGGCCCTTGCCGAACGGACGCGCGGCAGCGCGCAGCGCACCGTCGACCTGAACCGGGCGCTGCATCGCTCCGGCCTCGCCAGCGCCGCCGACGTTGCCTCCGCCGAAACCACGCTGGAACAGGCGAAGTCCGACGTGGCTTCGCAGACCACGCTGGTCGCGCAGGACCGCAATGCGCTCGAACTGCTGGTCGGCGGGGCCGTCGCCGACGCCGAGCTTCCCGGCTCGCTGGCCGAACTTGAGGCGAAGATCGGCAAGGTGCCGGCGGGCCTCTCGTCCGAAGTGCTGCTGCGCCGCCCCGACGTGGTCGAGGCCGAGCACAACCTGAAGGCGACTTACGCGCAGATCGGCGAGGCGCGGGCAGCGTTCTTCCCGACGATCTCGCTGACTTCGGCGCTGGGGCTGGCCAGCACCGCGCTTGGCAACCTGCTGGGCAGCAATGCCTTCAACGCCAGTGGCACCGCGAGCGTCAGCCTGCCGCTGCTGGGGGGCACCAACAAGGGCAACCTCGAATACGCCAAGGCGCAGCGCGAATACTATCTGGCGACGTATCGCGGGACGGTGCAGTCGGCGTTCAAGGACGTCGCCGATGCACTGGCCCGGCGCGGCACCATCTCCGATCAGCGCACCGCGCAGGACCGCCTCGTCGCCGCCGCGCAGCGCAGCTACGACCTGGCCGATGTGCAGTACCGGGCAGGGACGGATACCTATGTCGCCGCCCTCGTCGCCCAGCGCTCGCTCTACGCCTACCAGCAGACGCGCATCGCGACCGTGCTGGCGGACCTGACCAACCGGATCACGATCTACAGCGCGATCGGCGCGGACGAGTCGCTCGCCAGGCCTTGAGCGCGGTCAGACCGAGACCGCGCTCTCCACTTGCCCGGCCGAGCCGAAGACCCTGAGGTAGCGGGCGATCTCATCCGGCTGCCCGGTCGCCTTGGCCGGGTTGTCGGAGAGCTTCACCGCCGGCCGTCCGTCGGCGCTGACGACCTTGCAGACGAGCGAGATCGGCTCCAGCCCGGCCGCCCCGTCGGGATCGCAGCCCCGAAAGTCGTTGGTCAGGTTGGTGCCCCAGCCGAAGCTCATGCGCACCCGCCCGTGGAAATGGCGATAGGTCTCGCCGATCGTGTCGATGTCCATGCCGTCCGAGAAGATCAGCAGCTTGCGGCGTGGATCGACCCCGCGTTCGCGCCACCAGCGGATGATCTGCTCACCCCCTTCGATCGGCGGCGCGCTGTCGGGGCGGAAGCCGGTCCAGTCGGCGAGCCAGTCGGGCGCGTTCTGGAGGAAGGCGGTGGTGCCGAAGGCGTCGGGAAGGGCGATCAGCAGGTTGCCGTTGTAGTGCGCGCTCCAGTCCTGCAGCACCTGGTAGGGCGCGCGGCGCAGCGCCTCGTCGCCATCCGCCAGCGCGGCGGCGACCATCGGCAGTTCGTGGGCATTGGTGCCGATCGCCTCGAGGTCCGCGTCCATCGCCAGCAGCACGTTGGAGGTGCCGATGAAGCGCTCGCCCAGCCCCTCCTTCAGCGCCTCGACGCACCAGCGCTGCCACAGGAAGCCGTGGCGGCGGCGGGTGCCGAAGTCGGAGATCACCAGGTCGGGCAGTTCGCGCAGGCGCTCCACCTTGTCCCACAGCTTGGCCTTGGCGCGGGCGTAGATCACGTCGAGCGCGAACTTGCCCTTGTCGCGCAGGGCGGCGCGCGCGCGCAATTCGTTGATGATGGTGAGCGCCGGGATCTCCCACATGGTGGTGTGGGTCCAGGGCCCCTCGAAGCGCAGTTCGTACTGCCCGTCCACCTTGCGCAGCTCGTATTCGGGCAGGCTGAAGTCGGATAGCCAGGCGATGAAGTCGGGCGCGAACATCTGCTGCTTGCCGTAGAAGGTGTTGCCGGCCAGCCAGATCAGCTCCTTCTTCGCGAAGCGTACCGTGCGGGCATGGTCCAGCTGGGCGCGCAGTTCGGCCTCGTCGATCACGTCCGCCAGCCGCACCGAGCGGGTCCGGTTGATGAGCGAGAAGGTGGCGTGAACGTCCGGATGGATGTGCCGGATCATCTGCAGCATCAGCAGCTTGTAGAAGTCGGTGTCGAGCAGGCTGCGCACGATCGGGTCGAGCCGGAAGTTGTGGTCGTAGCTGCGCCTAGCGATATCGGTGACTGCCATGGCGAATATCCTTAGCCGATAAGGGGATGAAGGGAACGCGTGTTCGGCCGGCCCGCCCGCTGGAACCGGTAGAGTTCGGCCGGGCGGAACGAGGTGCCTTGCTCACGCAGGCCGGTGGGCGCAAGCCAGCCGCGATCGAGCATGCGGCGGCGGAAGGCAGGCTTGTTGAAGGCGGTGCCGCCGATCGCCTCGTGCACGTCCTGCAACTGGCGCAGCGTGAACAGGTCCGGCAGCAGCGCGAAGCCGACGTCGGAATAGTCGATCTTCCCGCGCAGTCGCAGCAGCGCCATCGCCAGGATCTGGCCATGGTCGAAGGCGAGGTCGATCGCCGCGCCGCCCGGCCCCAGCGCCGTGATCGGGCCGCCGGTCTCGCCGGTCCAGTCCGCCTGGATGGCGACCGGCCGCAGCGCCGGATTGGCGACGAGCGCCGCCGCGAACGCCCGCTCGTCCAGCAGCGCCAGCCAGGCGACGGTGATGACCCGCGTGCGCGGATCGCGATCGACCGCGCCGAACGTATAGAGCTGCTCCAGATGCGCATCGTCGAGGCGGGCCTTGTCGTGCAGCACCCGCTGCGCCGCGTCGTCGAGGCTTTCGGCGATGCCGACGAATCCGCCCGGCAGCGCCCAGCGGCCGGGGAAGGGCTCCTCCTCGCGCGGCTGCAGCAGCACGGCAGGGCGGCCCTCGCGGATGCCCAGCAGCACCAGGTCGACCGTGACGGACGGGTGCTCGTAAGCGGACGCGTCATAGCCGGAGAGGAAGTCTGCCTCGGTCATGGACCACCTTATATTCAAGATGCGCTTTACTTATGTGCGATACGGATATATGTCAAGCGGCAGGCAGGATGGAGAGTTTCGACATGACCCGGTTCGTCGTCGTGGTGGACACGCAGGAGGATTTCATGGCCGCGGGCGGCGCCCTGAGCGTCGCCGGGGCCGAAGCGCTGGCAAAGCCGATGCGGGCATGGCTGGCCGCCCTGGACCCGCAGGAGACGGCCGGCGTGCTGTTCACCTTCGACACGCACGAGGAGGACATCTACGCCGGCTCGGCCGAGGCGGAGGCGTTTCCGGTCCACTGCCTGCGCGGCACGCCGGGGTGGGCCAACGTGCTGGACGTGGACCTTGTCGATCCCGCGATCCCGGCGTGGCGTATCGAGAAGGGGGTGTTCGACATGTGGGCCGAGGACGGCCGGATGATCGAGGATGCGCGCGATGCGTCCCGCGTCCCGGTGCCGCGCGACAGCTTCTTCGCCGCGCTGTGGGCGCAGGGCGTCGCGGACGTCGCGGTGATCGGCGTCGCCGCCGACTACTGCGTGCGCTGGGCGATCGACGGGCTGCTCGCCAGGGGCTTCCGCGTCACCGTGCCCGCCGGCCTGACTCGCGGCATCGCCCGCCAGATCGAGGCGGTGGCGGTGGAGGACTTCGGCGGGCGGATCGCCGTCACGGCGGGGTGAGCGGCTGTTGACATGCCCGCCGTGCTCGACGATCAGCGAGCGCGCGGGTCCGGGGGGCATGGAATGAGAATCGTCATCATCGACGACAGCGGCCTGCGCGCCACGGTCCTGGAAGAGGGCCTGCGCGAGGCCGGCTACGACGACATCCACATCGTCCCCCCGCGCGGCGCGTTCGTGGCGCGGCTGGAGCGCATGGCGCCCGACGTCGTGCTCATGGACCTCGGCAGCCCCAGCCGCGATACGCTGGAGGAAATGCTCACCGTCAGCCGGGCGCTGGCCCGGCCGATCGCGATGTTCGTCGACCAGTCGGACGAGGCGATGATCGGTGCCGCCATCGACGCGGGCGTCTCCGCCTATGTCGTCGATGGCTTGCGCAAGGAGCGGGTGAAGCCGGTGCTGGAACTGGCGGTGCGCCGTTTCAACGCCTTCTCGCGCATGCAGACCGAGCTTGAGGAGGCGCGCACCGCGCTTGCCGACCGCAAGGTGATCGACCGCGCCAAGTCGATCCTGATGAACCAGCGCGCCTTGTCCGAACAGGACGCCTATGCGCTCCTGCGCTCCACCGCGATGAACCAGGGCAAGAAGATCGCCGAGGTCGCGCAGGCGCTGATTACCGCCAGCGACCTGCTGGGAGGGGTATAATGACGACCAATCTTCGCATCGCCTTCCTGCCGCTCAACGACGTCGCGGTGCTCGCCGCCGCCCGCGAACGCGGCTTTGCCGAGGAGGAGGGCCTTGCGCTCGACCTCGTGCGCACGACGAGCTGGGCGACCTTGCGCGACCGGCTGGTCTACGGGCAGGTGCAGGCCGCGCACATGCTGGCGCCGCTGGCGGTGGCGGTGACGCTGGGCCTGAGCCAGCAGCCCGCCGCACTGGCCGCGCCGTTCAAGCTGGGCGTCAACGGCAACATGCTGGTCATGGCGAAGGACTTCGCCGCCGCCCTCGCGCCGGATCCCGCCGCGCGGCTGGCCGACCCGCTGGGCACCGCGCACGACTTCGCCGCCGCCATCGGGCTGTGGCGGCGCAAGCCGATCATCGGCGTCGTCCACCGCTTTTCCAGTCATGCGCTGATGCTCCGCTACTGGCTCGCCAGCGCGGGCATCGATCCCGATCGCGACGTGGTGCTGCGCGTACTGCCGCCCTCGCTGACGGTCGAGGCGATCCATGCCGGCGAGATCGACGGTTTCATCGCGGGCGAGCCCTGGGGCAGCGCCGCGATCGAGTCCGGACGCGCGGAGGCGGTGGCGATCGGCCAGCGCATCTGGCAGCGCGGGGTGGAGAAAGTGCTGGCCTTCCGCGAGCCATGGCTTGAGGAGAACCCCGAGACCACCGACCGCCTGCTGCGCGCGCTCGCCCGCGCCGCCGTCTGGTGCGACGAGCCGGACAACCGCGAGGCGCTGGCCGACATTCTCGCCGACCCGCGCTATGTCGGGCAGCCCTCCGACCTGATCCTGCGCACGCTGAGCGGCACGATCGTCCCCAGGGCGGGCGATGCGGCGGTGTCCTGCCCCGACTTCGTGCTGTTCTCCCGCGAGGCGACGCCGTTTCCGTGGCGCAGCCAGGCGCTGTGGATCTATTCGCAGCTGGTGCGCTGGAACATGGTGGAGCCTTCCGCCGAAACAGAAGCGCGGGCGGCGGCGGTATTCCGGCCTGACGTCTACCGCCGCGCGCTTGCGGGCAGCGACCTGCCGATGCCGGGAGCGAGCATGAAGCTGGAAGGGGCGGTGGGTGCGCCGCTGGGCGTGGGTTCGCGCAAGGGCGACCTGCTGCTGGGGCCTGACCGGTTCTTCGACGGCCGCGTGTTCGATCCTGAACGGATCGAGGACTATCTGGCGGGTTTTGCCCGTTAGGATTTTTGGGCAGCATTGAAAATGCGATGGCGCTGAAAACGCGCGCAATTTTACGTCTTGCCAGATTTGCGGAATCGCGTGACTATATAGGCGTCTCGCGATGAAGCGCGACCACACCGGATAGGCTGTCCCAAAGGCGGGACGCCATCCTCACCGAAATTCGCAGCAAAGCCGCTGACCGGGCTCACCGCAAGGGTGACGTCCGGCCTGCGGCTTTTTTCGTGTCCGCTTTCATGATTTATGGGGGACGTACCATGGCAACCGCATTCTTCCGACCTGACGAAGACAATGACGTGCTTGCGCCCGCGCAAAAGCCCGCCGTCGGCTTCTGGAAGGCCGGCCACACGCCGACGTTGATCGCAGCTTTCCTCTATTTCGACCTCGCCTTCATGGTCTGGGTCCTGCTCGGCCCACTGGCGCCGGAGATTTCGAAGACTCTCGGGCTCACGCCCGCGCAGAAGGGCCTGATGGTGGCGCTTCCCACGCTGGCGGGCGCTCTCCTGCGCGTCGTCAACGGGCTGCTGGTCGATCGCATCGGGCCGAAGCGCTCGGGCGCGATCAATCAGGTCATCGTCATCACGGGCCTGTTCTTCGCCTGGTCGATGGGCGTCACCAGCTTCGGCGGGACGCTGGCGCTGGGCGTGATCCTGGGCTTTGCGGGGGCGAGCTTCGCGATCGCGCTGCCGCTCGCCAGCCGCTGGTATCCGGCCGAGCATCAGGGCAAGGCGATGGGCCTTGCGGGCATGGGTAATTCGGGCACCGTCTTCGCCGCACTCTTCGCGCCGACATTGGCGAAGATGTTCGGCTGGAATGCGGTGCTGGGCCTTGCCTGCATCCCGCTGACCGTGGTGCTGGTGGTCTATCTCGTCATGGCCAAGGACGCACCGAACCAGCCTGCGCCGCGCAAGCTGGTGGACTATGCGGCGCTGCTCAAGCAGGCGGACGCGTGGTGGCTGATGGCCTTCTACGCGGTGACTTTCGGCGGTTTCGTGGGGCTTGCCGCATCGCTGCCGATCTACTTCACCGACCAGTTCGGTCTCAGCACCGTCGTCGCCGGATATTGCACGGCGGGCTGCGTCTTCGCCGGATCGCTGGTCCGTCCGATGGGCGGCGCGCTGGCCGACAAGATCGGCGGCGTGAAAGCGCTGATGATGGTCTATGCGGTCGCGGCCATCGCGCTTGTCGGCGTGTCTCAGGCGCCTAGCCTGATCGCGGCGCTCGGGCTGTTCGTGGTGGCGATGCTGGCGCTCGGCACCGGCAACGGTTCGGTGTTCCAGCTGGTCCCGCAGCGCTTCCAGACCGAGATCGGCGTGATGACCGGCCTCGTCGGCATGGCGGGCGGTGTCGGCGGGTTCTACCTCGCCAGCTCGCTCGGCCTTGCCAAGCAGTTCACCGGCAGCTTCGCGCCGGGCTTCCTGATCTTTGCCGGCCTTGCGGTCGTGGCCCTCGCCTCGGTGGCGAGCGTCAAGGGCCGCTGGCGCGCGACCTGGAAAACCGGCGCGCGCATCTGAGCCGACAACCGGGGCGGCGGCACCCCAGCGCCGCCGCCCCACTTCCTTTCGTCCTGAGGGGGACGCTTTCACCATGAAAAACATAAGAAAAGCGGCGGCCGTGCTGGTCGTCGGCGGGGTCGCTTGCGCCGGATCGGCGCAGGCCCAGGACATCACCGTCAAGCCGGTCGCCGAGGCGCGAGTGCGCTACGAGCATGTCGATCAGGACGGCATCGCCGCCAAGGTCGATGCGCTGACCGTGCGGGTACGCGGCGGCGCGCAGGCCACCAGCGGGGCGCTGAGCGCCACCGTGGTCGCGCAGGGCAACCTCGCCGTGGTCGATCACTACTACGATGGCGTGAACGGCGCGGCCACGCGGCCGCTTGTGGCCGATCCGCAGAACATCGCGCTCTATATCGCGCAGTTGCAGTACAAGGCGAAAGGCGTGACGCTGACCGCCGGCCGCCAGAAGATCGCGCTGGACGACGAGCGCTTCGTCGGCAACGTCGCCTTCCGCGACAATGCGCAGACCTTCGACGCGGTGAGGGCCGAGGTAACCCCGGCCAAGGGCCTGAAACTGGACGTTTCCTACGCCTGGAGCGTGCGCACGATCTGGGGCATCGACGGTAATGCTGCGCGCCAGCAGGCGGTGAGCGGGGACAATGTGCTCGCCAACCTGTCGTGGGAGACGCCGCTTGGGGTGCTGACCGGGTTCGCCTACCTCGTCGATCAGGATGAGGTGGCGGTGCAGGCGTTTCGCCTCTCCAGCCAGACATATGGTGCCCGTTTCGCGGGGACTCATGCGTTCGGCAAGGCGGTGAAACTGGCCTATCAGGCGAGTTACGCGCGCCAGTCGGACTGGCACCGCAATCCCAGCGACTACAGCGCCGAATACTGGCAGGCCGACGCGACGCTCGACGTGAAGGGTTGGAAGATCAATGCCGGTTACGAAGTGCTTGGCTCCGACAAGGGCGCGGCGCTGACCAGCTTCCAGACGCCGCTGGGCACCAACTTCAAGTTCCAGGGCTGGGCGGACAAGTTCCTGACCACCCCCGCGAACGGCGTGCGCGATCTCTATGTCGGCGGCGGGTATGGCACGAAGCAGATCGGCGCATTGTCCGCCGTCACCCTGCAGGCGACCTGGCACCGCTTTGACAGCGACCGGCTGGACCAGCACTACGGCAACGAAATCAATCTCCTGGCCTCCGCAAAGCTGCGCAAGACGACGATCGCGCTGCGCTATGCCCACTATGACGCGAAGGCCTTCGCGACCGACACCGACAAGGTCTGGGTCCAGTTCGACTGGGCGATTTGACAGGTTCATTACGGAATCGCTTGAGCCTTCGGGCGATTCCATTTATGTTGCAGTGCAAAGGGCAGCGTTGTCCTTTCAACATCGCCGAAATGTCCCACTGACGGGGCACGTAGGCACCGAATGATGGCAAGGCCGCCATCCTGACTTCCGGTTTCGAACCGGGGGTCTGGATGGCGGCCTTTTCTCGTTTTCAACTCCCTTTCCCATGACATTGCCGGAGTTTCGAACATGGACTTTCAGGACGGGATCGAACCCAATTCCGACTATGACGATGCGCTGATCGTGCCCTCCGACGATGTGCGCGAGCATCTGGTCGTCGTCGGCAACGGCATGGCGGGCTGCCGTGCGGTCGAGGAACTGCTGGCACGCGATGCGGACCGCTACCGCGTGACGATCTTCGGCGCCGAGCCGCACGTGAACTACAACCGCATCATGCTCTCGCCCGTGCTGGCGGGTGAGAAGACCTTCGAGCAGATCGTCATCAATACCCGCGAGTGGTATGACGAGAACGGCATCGACCTCATCACCGCCGACCCCGTCACCGCGATCGACCGCGCGGCGAAAACCGTGACCTCCCGCTCGGGCCGCACGGTGCATTACGACCGCCTGCTGATCGCGACCGGCTCCGATCCGTTCATCATTCCAGTGCCCGGCAAGGATTTGCCCGGCGTGATCTCGTTCCGCGACATGAACGACGTCGATACGATGCTGGCGGCTGCCGAGGCCGGAAAAGCGCAAGGTGGCGGCTCCGCCGTGGTCATCGGCGGCGGCCTGCTGGGGCTGGAGGCGGCGCATGGCCTGACCTTGCGCGGCATGACGGTCACCGTCATCCACCTCATGTCCACGCTGATGGAGCGCCAACTGGACGAGGCCGCGGGCTGGCTGCTCAAGTCCGCGCTGGAAGGTCGCGGCCAGACCATCCTGACGGGCGCCGACACCGCCGAGATCTACGGCGAGGGCAAGGTCGAGGGCGTGCGCCTCAAGGACGGGCGCGAGATTCCGGCCAGCCTTGTGGTCATGGCCGTGGGCATCCGTCCCGCCACCGCGCTGGCGCGCGAGGCGGGGCTGGACGTCGGGCGCGGCATCAAGGTCGACGACCACATGGTCACCAGCGACCCCTCGGTGCTCGCGGTCGGCGAATGCGTGGAGCATGACGGCAACGTCTACGGCCTCGTCGCGCCGCTGTGGGACATGTGCCGCAGCCTCGCCGACGGGCTGACCGACCGCCACACCGGCTATCGCGGCTCGGTCACCTCGACCAAGCTGAAGGTCGCCGGGCTCGACGTGTTCTCGGCCGGCGACTTCTCCGGCGGCGAGGGCTGCGAGGACATCGTGCTGCGCGATGCCGCGCGCGGCGTCTACAAGCGCGTCGTGGTGAAGGAAGACCGCATCGTCGGCGCCGTGCTTTACGGCGACACGGCGGACGGCGGCTGGTACTTCGACCTGCTGAAGAAGGGCGAGGACGTCTCCGAAGTCCGCGACCTGCTGATCTTCGGCCAGGCCTTCGCCTCGGGAGGAGGCGCGCTGGACCCTAAGGCGGCCGTTGCGGCGCTCTCGGACGATGCCGAGATCTGCGGCTGCAACGGCGTCTCCAAGGGTCAGGTCGTCGGTTGCATCGAGGCAGGTGCCTGCAGCCTCGATGCCGTGCGCGCCACCTGCAAGGCTTCGGCCAGTTGCGGGCAGTGCACCGGTCTTGTCGAGAGCCTGCTGGCGCTGACGCTGGGCGAAGAGGTCGAGGCGGGGCCGAAGACCTTGTGCAAGTGCACCAGCTTCACGCACGACGACGTGCGCCGCGAGATCGTGGCGCAGGACATGCGCTCGATCCCCGAGGTGATGCAGAAGCTGCACTGGGCGACGCCGGATGGCTGTTCGTCCTGCCGCCCGGCGCTCAACTACTACCTGCTCTGCGCGCTGCCCGGCGAATACGTGGACGACCAGCAGAGCCGCTTCGTCAACGAGCGTATGCACGCCAACATCCAGAAGGACGGCACCTATTCGGTGGTCCCGCGCATGTGGGGCGGCCTCACCAATCCGCGCGAGCTGCGGGCCATCGCCGACGTGGTCGAGAAGTACGATGCGCCGATGGTGAAGGTGACCGGCGGCCAGCGCCTCGACATCTTCGGCATCAAGAAGGAAGACTTGCCCGCCGTCTGGGCCGACCTCAATGCCGCCGGGATGGTCTCGGGCCATGCCTACGGCAAGAGCTTGCGCACGGTGAAGACCTGCGTGGGTTCGGAATGGTGCCGCTTCGGCACGCAGGATTCGACCGGCCTCGGCGTCAAGACCGAGCGGATGACCTGGGGCAGCTGGATGCCGCACAAGTTCAAGATCGCGGTTTCCGGCTGCCCGCGCAACTGTGCCGAGGCGACGATCAAGGACTTCGGGATCGTCTGCGTGGATTCCGGCTACGAACTGAGCGTGGGCGGCAACGGCGGCATCAAGGTGCGCGCCACCGACTTCCTGTGCAAGGTCGCGACCGAAGAGGAAGCGCTCGAATATTGCGCCGCCTTCATCCAGGTCTACCGCGAGGAAGCGCGCTATCTGGAACGCACCGCACCGTGGATCGAGCGCGTCGGCGTCGACTACGTAAAGTCCCGCGTGGTCGAGGACGAGGCGGGCCGCAAGGCGCTCGCCGCGCGGTTCCTCTATTCGCAGAGCTTCAGCCAGGACGATCCGTGGGCCGAACGCGCCTCGGGCGATCGCGCCGACCTGCACCAGCACCTCGAACCCCAAGCCCTCGAAGCGGCGGAGTGACACCCATGACCGACTGGATCGATATCGGAACCCTGAGCGACATCCCCCAGCGCGGCGCGCGCACCGTGCGGTTCGAGGGGGAGCCGGAGATCGCCGTCTTCCGCACCGGCGACGACAAGGTCTTCGCGCTCGTCAACGAATGCCCGCACAAGAAGGGGCCGCTCAGCCAGGGCATCGTACATGGCCATTCGGTCGCCTGTCCGCTGCACAACTGGAACATCGCGCTGGCGAGCGGCGAGGCGCAAGGGGCGGACAGCGGCTGCACCCCGACCATTGCCGTGCGTGAGGAGAACGGTCGCATCCTGCTGGCCCGACCCGAAGCCCAGAGCCCCGAAGTGATGAGGGACGCGGCCTGATGCGCGAGGCGGTCCGCACGGCCTGTGCCTATTGCGGCGTCGGCTGCGGCATCTCGGCCACCCCCACGGGTGCGCGCGAGGTGACGATCCGGGGGGACGAGGCACACCCGGCGAATGCGGGGCGCCTCTGCTCCAAGGGTACGCATCTGGGCGAGACGGTCGGGCTGACCGGCCGCCTGCTCCACCCGATGATCGGCGACAAGCGCGTACGCTGGGACAAGGCGCTGGACCTCGTCGCCAAGCGCTTTCGCGACACCATCGCACGTCATGGCCCGGACAGTGTGGCGTTCTATGTCTCCGGCCAGCTGCTGACCGAGGACTACTACGTCGCCAACAAGCTGATGAAGGGCTTCATCGGTTCAGCCAACATCGACACCAATTCGCGCCTGTGCATGTCGAGCGCGGTGGCCGGCCATACCCGCGCTTTCGGCGAGGACGTGGTACCCGCCGGCTACGAGGATCTCGACAAGGCCGACCTTGTCGTGCTGGTCGGCTCGAACACGGCATGGTGCCATCCGATTGTCTACCAGCGCATCCAGGCGGCGCGTGCAGAGCGGGGCACGAAGCTGATCGTCATCGACCCGCGCCGCACCGAAACCTGCGAAGGCGCCGACCTCCACCTGCCGCTGCGCCCCGGCAGCGACGTGGCGCTGATGAACGGGCTGCTGGCATGGCTGGCCGAGCGGGGCATGGTCGACAAGGCGTTCATGGCTGCCCATGTCGAAGTGCCCGAAGGCTTCTGGGAGCACCTTGCGAGCGGCCATGACATGTGGAGCACGGCAAAGGCTTGCGACCTCGACCCCGCGCTGCTGCTGCGGTTCTACGAGATGTTCGCCGCCAACCCGCGCACGGTCACGATGTTCAGCCAGGGGATCAACCAGTCGATCCGCGGCACCGATCAGGTCAACGCGATCATCAACGTTCATCTGGCGACGGGGCGGATCGGCCAGCCGGGCGCGGCGCCGTTCTCGATCACCGGGCAGCCCAATGCGATGGGCGGGCGCGAGGTCGGCGGGCTTGCCTCGACGCTGGCCGCGCACATGGACTTCGCGGCCGAGAACGTCGCGCGCGTCGGCCGCTTCTGGGCCGCACCGACGATGGCGACGAAGCCGGGTCTCAAGGCGGTGGACCTGTTTCGCGCCATCGGCGAGGGGCGCATCAAGGCGCTGTGGGTCATGGCGACCAACCCCTCCGTCTCGCTGCCCGACGCGGGCAACGTGCGCGCGGCGCTGGAGAAATGCCCCTTCGTCGTCGTCTCCGACGTCATCGCGAACACCGACACCACCGCTTATGCCGACGTTCGCCTCCCCGCCGCCGCATGGGGCGAGAAGGACGGCACCGTCACCAATTCGGAGCGCACCGTCAGCCGCCAGCGTCCGTTCATGGACCTGCCCGGAGAGGCCAAGCCGGACTGGTGGATCGTCAAGGAAGTGGGCCGCCGGATGGGCTGGGGGAGCGCCTTCGCCTATGACACGCCCGCCGACATCTGGCGCGAACATGCGCGCCTCACCGCCTATCAGAATGATGGCGCGCGCGTCCTGAACCTCGCCGCCCACGCCGCGATCGGCAACCTTGCCTATGACGCGATGGAGCCGTTCCGCTGGGGTGGCACGCCCTTCGCAGATGGCCGCTTCCCGACGCCGAGCGGACGCGCGCGGATGGTCAAGGTGGGGCAGATGGACCTGCAGGCCCCGCTCGCCGACTGGCCGCTGACGCTCAACACCGGGCGCTACCGCGACCAGTGGCACACGATGACGGGCACCGGCCTCGCCCCCAAGCTGGCGCGCCACCGCGAGGAGCCGCTGGTCGAGGTCCATCCTGCCGACGCCCTCGCGCTGGACCTGAAGGACGGCGATCTCGCCCGCGTCTCGACCCCGCAGGGCAACAGCACCTTCCGCGTGCAACTCAGCGACGGCCAGCGTCCGGGCGAGATCTTCACGCCGATCCACTGGACCGACCAGATTTCCACCGGCGGCCGCACCGGCCTGCTGCCGCGCCCGCTGGTCGATCCGCACTCCGGCCAGCCCGGTTTCAAGTCCACCCCCGCCGCGCTCGCCAAAGTCGAGACCGAATGGAAGGGCTTCCTCATCCTGCGCGGTGACGAACCCGCCCGCGTGCCCTGCCTGTGGGCGACGCGCGTGGCGGTGCCCGGCGGCGCGCTCTACGAGATCGCGGGCAATGGCGATGCCGCGCGCATCGAAGCCTGCCTGCCCAAGGGCGAGCGCATCGAGGCCATCGACCATACCCGAGGCTCGCGCCGCATCGCCGTGATCGTCGAGGGCAGGCTGGCAGGCGTGCTGTTCGTCACCCGCACCGGCCTGCTGCCCTCGCGCGACTGGCTGATCGGGCAGCTCGCGGCGGGCGACGTGGGCGCCACCGTGCTCGCCGCGCGCGGCCCCGGCAGCCAGCCGGACAAGGGCGCCACCGTCTGCGTCTGCTTCGACATCGGCCTCAACCAGATCGTCGCCGCCATCCGCGAACAGGCGCTGGTGGACGTGCCCGCCATCGGCAAGGCGCTGGGCGCGGGCACCAATTGCGGGTCGTGCCGCCCCGCGCTCGCCCAGATACTCACCCGGACTCACGAGGAGGCTCTCGATGCCGCAGAATGATCGCACGCCTGAACTGATCGCTCCCGGTGAAGTCTGGCTGGTCGGTGCCGGGCCGGGCGACCCGGACCTGCTGACGCGCAAGGCCGAAAGGCTGCTGCAGGCGGCCAACGTGGTGTTCTACGACGCGCTTGTCGGGCCCGGCGTGCTGGACCTGATCCCGGCCTGGACCGAGCTGGTCGGGGTCGGCAAGCGTTCGGGCCGCCACAGCAAGGCGCAAGGCTCGATCAACGACCTGCTGCTGGCGGCGGCACTGGCGGGGAAGCGGGTGGTGCGCCTGAAGGGCGGCGATCCTTCGGTGTTCGGCCGTTCGGCGGAGGAGATGGACCACCTTGCCGCGGCGGGCGTGCCGGTGCGAATGTGTCCCGGCGTCACCACCGCCAGCGCGGCGGCGGCGAGCGCCAATGCCTCGCTGACCCTGCGCGGGGTGACGCGATCGATTACCCTGGTGACCGCGCATTTCCGTGCGGGCGAGGCGCTCGATCTCGACTGGGATGCCCTGTCGCGGGCGGGCGGGACGCTGGGCGTCTACATGGGCCGGGCGGCGGCGGGAGAGATCGCGCGCGGGCTGATCGCGGCGGGGCGCGATCCCGATACGCCGGTGATGGTGGCGGTCGACGTCTCGCTGCCGGGCGAGCGGCTGATCCGGGGGCGCCTCAGCGCGCTGCCGTTCCTCGTCGCGGCAGTGAGCGACGGCGATCCCACCCTGCTGCTGATCGGCGAGGCGGTGGGCGCGCGTCAGCATGACGTTGCAGGCCGCTATCTGCGCAATCACGTCGGCGCCTGAAAATCGCTTCCACCCTTCATCATTGCGAGCGAAGCGAAGCAACCCAGGGCGGTTCCACGCTGCCCTGGGTTGCTTCGCTTCGCGCGCAATGACGAGGTGGGGGTTACCGCTTCGCGCGCGGCAGCCGGAAGCGTGCGGGCGTGAGCGCGCGGTCGGTGAAGCGGGCCATGCGCACCGCGCCGTGGAAGAAGTTCACCCGGTTGTAGCGCACGCCGATGGACGTGTTGCCCGCACCCTGCGGGGTGAAGCCCGTCACTTTGGCCTCGCCTTCCAGCACGCCGTCGACGTAGCTGCGATACGTGGTGCCGTCGAAGGTCTGGGCGACGTGATACCAGCGGCCGATCGGGTGCAGCCTGGCCGGATCGATCAGCACTTGCGAATAGCCTGGGCCCTTGATGAAGCTGTCGAGATACCACGCGTCGCCGACCACCCGGATCTCGAACAGCATGCGTGTCTGTCCTGCCGGCTGGCCGGGCTGGTCGTCGGAGGCGAGGTGCATCCAGCGCTGTTCGAAGGCGCCGCCGTCGGGCCGCAGCAGCGCCTCGATGGTGAAGGCGCGCGCGCCGGCGAGGGGGTGCCGGCCGAGGTAGACGGCATCGTCCACCCCGTCGAACACCGTGGCCTTGCCCACCGGCGTCTGCTCGACCCTGGGATGGCCCAGAACCTGCGGGCGCAGCGTGCCGATGCGATCGAGGTTGTCGAAGGTCCAGACGATCTGCCGGGCCTGCGCCATGCCGGGAAGCAGGGCGAGGGCGGCGAGGAGCGGGAGCGCCTTCACTGTCCTTCGCCCAGCACGACCACGTTGTTGCGCTGGGTCACTTCCGGCGCGCCGCCCGCCATGCGCACGCGCACGCGCAGCGCCGTCGGGCTGCCGCCGCCGGGCAGCGCGAGCGTGACCGCCGCGATCTTGGGCGAGAGGTCGGTCGGAGCGGCGAGCGGCGGCACGGCGGCGGAGGCCAGCACCTTGCCCTCGGCGGTCTCCAGCGTCACGGTGCCGCCCGGCGCCGCGACCGAGCCGAGGCTATGGACGGTGACCGCAAGCCTGCCGCCCTTGCGCACCACGTCGTCGGCGCCGATGCCGAGGTCGGGGCGATGCTCGGGCTGGCTCGCCGCCTTTTGCGCAAGGCGGAAGGTCATCACGCTGGTCGTGCCCGGCGCGAAAGCCACCGGCAGCGAACCCCCGCGCTCCAGTTCCACGGTGCGGCGGGCGACGGGACCGCTCGCCTCCCCGCCGCCGTCGGCAGCGATGCCTTGCGTCATCTCCCATGTCCCGGCGGTCACGTTCCAGGTGCCCATGTCGGCGCGCTGCTCGGCGGGGCTGGTGTTGCAGGCGATCACGGTGAACTGCTCGGGCGTCGCGTCGCGCACCAGGATCGCCACTTTCACCGCCGCCTCGGGGTCGGCGAAGGTCCAGCTCACCGCGTTGCCGGGATAGGTCTGGTTGCGCTTGAGGGCGATGCCGCCGAGGCGTTCGCGCTGGAGGAACTCGTTGGGCGCGTCGACCCGGTCGCTCCACCAGTGGCCCTCGGTGTACATGTACATGTGCTGCGCCTTGTCGGCGATGCCGGCGGCGTTGAGTGCTTCCAGGTACCCTTTGTGTGCCGTTGTGTTCCAGGCTTCGAAACGGGCGAAATCGTTGCCGGCTTCGGCGCTTTTCAGGATCGCCTCGCGCCATGCGTCGCGCTTGCCCAGCACGGTGATGGCGTTTTCGTTGATCTCGGTGAGCGCGCCGAAATTGGCTTTTCCGGTGCGCCCCAGGATCGGGCGCAAGTATTTGTCATCGCCGGTAAATCGCCATGCCGCCCAGGCCGATTGCATGGGCAGGGAGGCCCCGCCGCCGTCGCCTGCGCGCTCGGTGTCGTGGTCGAAACCGATGTCGTTGGGGAAGCTCCAGAGCCCGTCGGCGCCCTGCTTTCCGTGGGCCAGCAGCCCGTCGATCAGCCCGGTGACGAGGCCGCGCGCGGTCGGGTCGGCGTTGTAGACGCCCAGCAGGACGGGCGTGTGCATGATGACGAAACCATAGGGTTTCTGCCATGCCCAGGGCTCGTCGCGGTAGATCTTGCGGGCGCCGTACCAGCTTGACGAAATATGCATGTGCCCGGCGGGATTGACGCGGATCACCTGGCCCAGTGCCTTGACGGTGGCCATCATCCGCTCGATCGCCTTGGGCTCGCCCCAGTTGAGGTAGAGCCGCTCGGCGTCGGAATTGATGCCTTCCTCGTAGACATGCAGCTCGTCGGTGCTGATGTAGCTCAAACCATTGACGATCATGCCGTTTTTATAGACCGCGTCGGACAGCGCACGCAGCGAGGCGTTGATCTTGTCCGGATCGACGCCCATCAGCGCAAGGCCCGGCCATTGCTGCGTCAGGTCGGTATCGTCGGAAATGCCGCCGCCGAAATCGCCGTAGGGCACTTGCCGGTGATCGATCCACCAGTTGACGAACTGGCGGGTGAGCTTGAGATCCTCCAGCTGCCGGAACGCCCAGAGCGGCACGCCCGCAGGCGCCTCGGGCTGGACGAAGGGCGGCAGCTGGTCCTGCGAATAGCCGATGTCGGCCCAGTAGCGGCGGGCTTCCAGATTGTCCGGATCGACGTGCAGCAGATCGGTGATGTCGGCGTAGAGGCGGCGGTAGAGCCCCGCGCGCTTGGACGCGGTGTGTTCCTCGACCAGAAAGGCCCAGTTGTCCTTCACCTGGTTGAAGCGGTCGGCGACATGCTCCACCCTGGCCTGATCGCGGTCCTTGAAGACCAGGCGCACGGTCATCCCGTCCAGCGACTTCGCGCCGAAATCGGGGGCAGCCGAGGCGACCGTGAGGTAGAGGCTGTCGGCGGTCAGGATGCGGTCGCGCAAGTCCAGCCACAGCGTGCGCGGCTGGTCGGGACGGACCGAGACCTGCACGTCGATCATGTCGCGATCGGGCCAGATCGGATCCTTGACCCGGATATCGAGCGGGATCAGCCCCCTGGCATCGGGCTTCGCGTCGATCGCGGGCAGATCGATCGCCAGACCGTCGAGCCCGTCGTGGACGTTCTCCCAGCCGTAGTTCCAGGCGCGCGCCAGCGGTCGTCCGGCCGGGGCATCGCCGAAGTTCGAGGGGATCAGGACGTGGACCAGCGGCAGGTCGCCGGCACGGCGCTGGGCGCCGCTCGCCGAGGTGCCCGCGCTGCCGGCGCCGACCGCCGCCTTGACCCCGCTGGTCGGCAGGGCGACCACGGTGGCGCGCTCGTCGGCGGGGTAGCGGCCGGCGATCAGGGCGTTGAGCCTTTCCAGCGCGCCAAGGTCCGGCGCGGCGTCGGCGCGCACGGTATAGCTGAGCTGGAACGTGCCCCTGGGCACGTCGCCGGCGTGGATGTCGTAGGCCCAGATCTCCTGGATCGGCTGTTCCTGCATGACATTGGTGAAGCGCAAGGTGCCGCCGGTCCGCGTCGGCGTGTCGGTGAGCGAGCGCACCACGCCCTGCGGCCGCGCCGCCAGCTTGCGCCACGACGAGGTGCCGTCCGGCGACCATTCGAGGGCACCGTAGGCGGCGCCGCGGATTTCCACGCGGTTGAACGATGCGTCCTGCGGCAGCGTCAGGGTGTAGGTCTTGCCGCCCTCGACGTAGACGTTCCAGTCGGGCAGTTCGAAATAGTCGTCACGCCCCGGCAGGCGCGATCGGTTGTAGACGCCGGGCCAGGTCGTCTCGGCGATGCCGTCGATGCCTTTCCACATCCATTCCTTCAGATCCCTGGCGTCGGCGAACTCGACTTTCTTCACCACCGTGACCGGGGCATCGAGCGCGGGCGGGCTCTGCGTGTCCCAGCCGAAACGGTGCAGCCAGGCCTTGCGCAAGTCTGCCGGCGCCGGAGCCGGTGTCGCGCTGACACCCTGCTGGCGCGCCGCGAGCCCCGAGACTTGCGCCTCGCCGAGCATGTGGTCGTAGACGCGGATATCGTCGAGATCGGAGCCGCGCATGAAGTTGTAGCGGCTCTGGACCTGATGCGGGGCGATCACGCGCCCGGCCAGCCCGAACTGGTCGAGCGCCATGTCGAGGTCCGCCGCCTGCACTTTGGCGGCGACCTGCCGGCCGTCCCAGAACAGGCGCACGCCCTGCGTCTCGTCCCAGGCGAAGGCGATATGGTGCCAGTCTTCGGGGCGCGGCGGGGTCGGGATTGTCCAGCTGACCCGCACGCGCAAGAGGTTGGCGTCGGTCACGAAGGCGTCGAAGCCGTGGCCGTTCCAGTCGATCCGCAGGAACGCCATGTCCCAGCTCGAATGATCGCCGGCGCTGGCGCGGAAGATGACGAAAGGCGCTTCGCCCACCGGCGTATGGCTGCGCCAGAAGAACGAGAGGGTGCCGCGCTGGGCGTAGATATTGCCGGGCGCTTCCCACGCCACGTAACCGCCGTCGGCCCAGCGCCCGGCCTTGCCAGCGGCGCCGTCGGGCACGAGGTCGACGTCGCTCTTGAAGTTGGGCACCGCCGCGCCGCCGGAGACGGTCGCGTCGAAGCCTTCGTCCAGCGGAGCATGGAAGAGCAGCCCGTCCTCGCCTTGCGCCTGCGCGGTGACGGGGGTGAGACAGGCCAGCGCCAGCGCGAGGCGCGAGCAGGTTCGATGAGTGATGAAACGCCGGAAAGAGTGCGACACCTGGATTTTCTCTCCCTTGCGGCGGCGACGCAATCCCGCCTGCCGCATGTCCTCTGCCATAATTCGTGCTTGCCTTATGACACCGGTATCATAACTGTTTCAACCCATTGAAACGCCATGCGACGAGATTCGTCTACGGCGTGAGTTAGCGGGGGCTGGAAACGCGGGGGCGGAGCCCCGGAAAAAATTGTCGTTTGCCGGAAGGAAAATCCGGCCCCGTGTCTCATGGGCAGGAGAACGGGAATTCAATCTCGGCGATGGAGGGCGTCACGCCAGGAGAGGCAGGAGCAGGGGAGGCAAGCAACCAGCTTGCGCGGCGGCGCCGGATCGCGGTCTGGGTCGCGCGTGAGATCGTGCCCCATGAGGCGCGGGTCCGTCGCTGGCTGGCCCGTTCGCGCCTCTCGCCTGAGGATATCGACGAGGTGATGCAGGAAGCCTACTGCCGGATCGCCATGCTGCCCTCGGTCGATCACATCGACCGGCCGCTCGCCTACATGTTCTCGACCGCGCGCAACCTGTTGCTGCGCCGGCTGAAGCGTCAGCAGGTGGTGGTGCTGGAAGCGGTGAGCGAAATCGAGACCTGGCGAGACGAGGACACCCCCTCGCCGGAGGACCAGACGGCCAGCCGCATGAGCTACGAGCGGGTGCTCGAGATCATCGGCCGCCTGCCGGAACGATGCCGCCGCGTCGTCGAACTGCGCAAGATCGAGGGCTGGTCCCAGAAGGAGATCGCCGCGCATCTGGGCATGACCGAGAAGGCGGTGGAAAAGCAGGTCTGGACCGGCGTGCGCGCGATCCGCGAGGCGTGGACGCAGGCGGAGGCGCTCAGCGAGCACCGCATGCTCGGCACCGAACGCAAGGAGGCCCGCTCATGGTGAGCGTGTCGGCCGATCCCGTGCGCGATGCCGCTGCCCGGTTCGTCGCCCGGATGGATGCGGAGGACTGGAGCGCGGCGGACGAAGCCGCGCTCCAGTCCTGGCTGGACGAAGACCCGCTGCGCCAGGGCCTGCTGTTGCAGATGCAGGCGCAGTGGCTCGCGCTGACGCCCGCTGCCGCAGAGGTGCAGCCGCCGGTCGAGGCGGAGGAGCAGGTCGAAACGGCGGCGTCTTCCGGCTGGGGGCGGCGCGGGGTTCTCGCCGGGATCGCCGCGTCGGCCGCGCTGGCCTTCGTGGGCGTGCGCTGGAACCGGAACGCCTCGGCCTATGCCACCAGATTGGGCGAGATCCGCCGCCTGCCGCTCTCGGACGGGTCGGTGATGACGATGAATTCGGGCAGTGAACTGACCGTTTCGATGGCCGATCAGGCGCGTGAGGTCGAACTGACCCAGGGCGAGGCTTGGTTCGAGGTAGCCAAGGACGCGAAGCGCCCCTTCGTCGTCGCGGCGGGCAAGGTGCGGGTCCGCGCGGTCGGTACCGCGTTCTCGGTGCGGCGGCGCGAGACGGGCGTGGAAGTGCTCGTCACCGAAGGCGTGGTGGAAACCTGGGCCGACGGCGACGCGGGCCTGCGCATGCGGCTGGAAGCGGGCGACCGCGCGATGCTCAGTGCCCATGCGGTGATCGATTACGAGACCGGCATGTCCTCCTCGGTCGATCGCGCGCTGGCATGGCGGGGCGGCATGATCGACCTCAACGGACGCACGCTCTACGACGCGGCGGACGAGTTCAACCGCTACAACCAGCGGCAGATCATCATCGCCGACCCGCGCATCGCGCGTGAGGAGTTCGACGGCCTGTTCCGCGTCAACGATCCGGAAGGTTTCGCGGAAGCGGTGAAAACAAGCCTGGGCGTAGCGCTGGATACCAGCAATCCGGCCATCATCCGCCTGCACTAGACATAAAAATGCAAGGTTAGCGAAAAAATTTGGAAGGAATTCCCGGGGGCGGGTCTCTTGGAAAATACAGACATAAAAATAGTCTGAAGGATCGGGAAAATGGGAGGGACAATGAATATTTCCACTCTGCGGGGCGCGTTGTTCACGTCTTCGGCATTGGTTTGCATGATCGCATCGCCGGTACAGGCGGCGGCGCAGACGCGGCAGTTCGCAATAGAGCCGCAGATGGCCGAAACCGCCATCAGCCAGCTTGGCCGACAGGGCGACATCCAGATCATCGCCGCCCGGCGCCTGACGCATGCGGTGCGCACGAACGCCGTGCGCGGGGAAATGAGCGTGGATGAGGCGCTGGCGCGGCTGCTGGCCGGCACCGGCCTCGTCGCCAAGCGCACCGGCGCGGGTTCCTACGCCGTCGTCGCCAGGTCTGCGGCGCCGGCCCGCACCATGACGCTGACCAGCCTCACCGCGTCGCCGGCCGTGCAGGGTGTCGCGGCGGCGCAGGCGGCATCGGCCGCCGCCGATGCCGAGGTCGCCACGCCCGACGAGCCGGAGGCCGGCTCCGAGATCCTCGTCACCGGCTTTCGCGGCAGCCTTGCCAAGGCGCAGGACGTGAAGCGCCGCGCGATCAACCTCACCGAAAGCATCATGGCCGAGGACATGGCCAAGATGCCCGATCTCAACCTGTCGGAATCGATCCAGCGCCTGCCCGGCGTCGCCATCTCGCGCGAAGGGGGCGAAGGGCGCAACATCACCCTGCGCGGCTTCTCGCCCGATTTCACCCGCACCACGCTGAACGGCATGGAAGTGCCCGCCAGCAGCGACGGCCTCGATTCCGGCGGCTTCACCATCAACGCGGGCCGCGCCTTCGACTTCCACGTCTTCGCGTCCGAACTGTTCAACCGCATCGACGTGCAGAAGACCCAGCGCGCCTCGATCGAGGAGGGCGGCATCGCCGGCACCGTCGATCTCTATTCGGCCAAGCCTTTCGATTTCAAGGGCTTCCACGTCGTCGGATCGGCGCAGGGCGGCTACAACACGATGACCCGCAAGGTCGATCCGCGCGCCACCTTCATGATCTCGGACACGTTTGCCGACGATCGCATCGGCTTCCTGCTCTCGGCCGCATATTCCAAGCGGACGGTCTATCAGGAAGGCTTCTCCAGCGTGCGCTGGACCTCGCCTTACGTCAACGGTGACAGCTGGGCCGACACCGATCCGACCGTCACCGGCACGCCCGAGAACTGCGGCGCCGCCGACAGCCTGGACTGCCTGTGGGCACCGCGCCTGCCGCGCGCCGACTTCTTCGGCAACGACCAGAAGCGCCTCGGCCTGACCGGCTCGATCCAGGCCCGGCCAATCGACGGGCTGACGCTCAGCTTCGACGCGCTCTATTCGCAGCTCGACAACGACCGCTACAGCTACAACTCGATGGAGTGGCTGCTGACGCATGGCGATGCGGGCAACTTCGTCGGCCAGACGCCGCTGTCGTTCACCGTCGCGCCCGACGGCAAGCAGCTCGTCGCCGCCGCGTTCGACGACGTGACCTCGTGGTACGAAAGCCGCCACCAGACCTCGACCTCGAAGTTCCGCCAGTTCGTATTCTCTGGCGATTACGAAGTGTCGAACGATCTCAAGATCGACGGCATGATCGGCAAGGCGCGCGATACTGCGGATCGCACGGAACTGCGCTTCTATGCCCGTTCGGTGCCGCATTACTATGCCTACGACTATTCGGGCAGCAAGGACGTCGCCACCGTCGATTACGGTGACTACGATCCGAACGATCCCGCAAACTTCATCAGCGCCACCACGCCCGCGAACCGGCTGAACAACGTCGTGAAGGACAACTTCACGGCCAAGACCAACGCCACCTTCACCAAGGGCCGTTTCACCGCGCAGGCGGGCTTCGCCTACAACCGCCGCCTCGTCGGCTATTCCGAAGCGCAGGGCGACCTGCCCAGCTTCGCGCCGCAGGATTACCTGACCAGCTTCCCGTACAGCCACTTCGGCAGCGGCGTGGTTTCGGGCGGGTTGCCGACGTTCGCGGTCATCGATTTCGACGCGATCGCCAATTCGGGCCTGATCTCCTCGAACTACACCACCAACGTCGCGGCAGGCTGGGAAGTGGTCGAGAAGACCACCGGCGGCTACGGCGAAGTCTCGGGCGAGATCGACATCGGCGCGATGACGCTGCGGCTCGACGGCGGCGCGCGCTGGGTGCGCACCGACGTGGAATCGCGCGCGGTGATCTCCGGGTCGCCGGTCGAAGTAAAACGTCATTACGACAACTTCCTGCCTTCGTTCAACGCCGCGCTCAACATCACGCCCGACCTCGTCGCGCGCTTCGCCTATGCCCGTTCGATGACGCGGCCGGGCCTCGCCTCGCTCAACATCGCGGCGCCGGTGTTCGAATACACGACGCGCACCGTCAGCAACCTCGGCAATCCGGCGCTCAAGCCCTACCTCTCGAACGACTTCGACCTCGGTTTCGAGTGGTACTTCAGCAAGGGCGGCCTGTTCGCGGTGGGCGTGTTCAAGAAGAACATCATCAGCTCGCTGACGACCTCGGTGGTGCAGCAGTCGGTGCCGCAGGAATACTGGGCGGCGATCTACGCCGACCCGCGCTACGACGCCTCGTACCAGGCCGATCCGGCGACGACGCAGTACACGTTCTACAGCACCGTCAACTCGTCCAACGGCAACAGCGTGAAGGGCCTGGAAGCGACGCTGAACGTGCCCTTCACGTTCCTGCCCGGCGCGCTTTCGTACTTCGGCATCGCGTCCAACTATACGCATGTCTCGGCGCGCGATTCCACGGGACTGTCGCCCAATTCGTACAATTTCACGGCCTATTATGACACCGGTGACCTTGGCCTGCGCCTGTCGATCAACAAGCGCGACGATTATCTGCTGAGCGAACCGGGCGGCAATGGCCACGTCCAGGAGCGCAAATACGGCCCGACACAGGTGGACCTGTCCGCCTACTACAACATCACCAAGCGGATCAGCATCAACATCCAGGGCATCAACATCACCAACGAGAAGGAGCGCATCTACGGTACCGGCGACGGCACGCAGTACCTCGTGCGCGAATACTCGAAGACCGGTGCGCAGTGGTTCCTGGGAGCCCGCTACCAGTTCTGATAACCTTACGGGGCCGCCGCCAACCCCTCCGGCGGCGGCCTTCTTTTTTCGCATCAGGGAGTCGAGCGGATTGCCCAGACCGAGCATGACGGCATGGCTGCTGGCGGCGGCCGCAGCAATCGTCCCCGTCTCATCGCCCGCGCGCGAGGTCGATGACAGCTATACGATCGGCCAGCGTTTCGAAGGGTATCGCGACAGGTACCAAGGCATCGCCTGGCCCGCCGTCACATGGTCCGGGGGGCAGTCGGTGCTGTTCGACCGTCCTTACAAGAACACCGGCAGCCGCGACCTGCACCTCGACGTGTTCCGCCCGGCGCCGGGTGTCGCGGGCGGGGCGAAGCGGCAGGGCGTGGTGCTCGTCCATGGCGGGGCGTGGCGGGCGGGGAACAAGTCCCATTTCTATGCCCTGGCGAACCTGCTGGCGCAGCGCGGCTACACCGTGTTCCTCCCCGAATTCCGCCTCTCGCCCGAGGCGCGCTATCCGGCCGGGATGATCGACATCGGCGACGCTCTCGCCTGGGCGCGCGCGCATGCGGCGGAGTTCGGCCTCGATCCCGGGCGTATCGCGGTGGGCGGGGCATCGTCCGGCGGGCAGATGGCGTCGCTGCTGGCCTATGCCGGTCCCTCGGGCCTGTTCGGCGCCGGGCGGGAGCGGCGCGCGAATGCGCTGGTCGATCTCGACGGGGTGCTGGACTTCACCACTGCGCAGGCGCTCGCGTTCGAGAATGCCGCCGGTGACGCCTCTCCCGCAGGCACCTGGCTGGGCGGCTCCTACGAGCATGCCGCCGCGCGGTGGCGCGAGGCGAGCGCGGCCAGCCATGTCGGGGCAGGGATGCCGCCGACGCTCATCGTCAGCAGCGGCATCGCGCGCTTCACCGAGGGCCGGGACAAGGTCGTCGCGGCGCTGGAACGCCATGGCGTGCCCCATCGCACGTTCGCCTTCACCAATGCGCCGCACGACTTCTGGCTGTTCGAGCCATGGCTGCCGCAAGTCGCGGAGCAGATCGACACGTTCCTGAGCAGCCTGCCTGCCAGCAAGGATTCTCCGAAATGAACCGGTATCTTCCCGGCGGCCTGACGCTTGCCGCCGCTCTTCTTTCGCCTGCTGCGGTCGCGGCCCAGGCGCCGGTCGAATATGCTGTCGGCGCCTCCTGCGGGCAAGGCGCGGCGCCTTGCTTCACATCCGTATCGCGCGCGCTGGAGGCGGCGGCGCGTGACACGTCCGATCGCTGGATCACCATCCGCATCGCGCCGGGGGACTACTTCGAGAAGCCTACCGTCACGCGCAGCCGCGTGCGCCTGATCGGCGGCGGCGCGGCGCGCACGCGCATCCGCTTCGGCGCCGTGGCGCAGACCGCCAAGGCCTATCACCGCGCCGGCTGGGGGACGCCGGGGTCGGCGACGCTCACCATCGATGCCACCGACGTGACCGTCACCGGGCTGACCGTTGAGAACACCTTCGACTATCTCGCCAACGACCGGCTGGCCGATGGCGATCCGGCCAAGATCGGCAATCCGCAGGCTGCGGCGCTGCTGCTCGACATTCACAGCGACCGGGTGCTGCTCGACCAGACCCGGCTGCTCGGCTACCAGGACACGGTGTTCGCCAACGGCGGCCGTGCGATCGTGCGCTCCAGCCTGATTTCGGGGAACGTGGATTTCATTTTCGGCAATGGCCAGCTGTTGATCGAGAACAGCGAGATCCGCTCTCGCCGCCGCGCCGCGCCTTATGCGGCGGGTGAGTTCCAGTCCTTCGTCGCCGCGCCCTCGACGCCGCTGTCGCAGCCTTACGGGATCGTGTTCTACCGATCGCGCCTGACGCGCGAGGAGGGGGTGCCTGACGGTGCGGTAGCGCTGGCGCGGCCCTGGCATCCGACCACGAAGTTCGCCGACGGGCGCTATGCCGATCCGGCGGCGGTGGGGCAGGTGGCGTTCATCGACTGCTTCATGGACCGCCACATCCATCCCGAGCACTGGACGACGATGAACGGAACCGCGCGCGACGGGACGGTGACGGACGTGTTCCGCCCGCAGGATTCGCGCTTTTCGGAAGTGCGATCGCACGGCCCGGGCGCCGCCGCGCGGGACATCGGCATGCCGCGCGGGCAGGAGATCGATATCGTCAGCGTGCGCCGGGCGTTCATGGCCGGCTGGCGATCTGCCGAGTAACACCCATCTGCGGGTCGGTAGGAGGCCCCGCAGATGGAGAGGCTTCAGCTCAGGACCAGCCGTCCTGCGCTTCGAGGCTGGCGGCCAGTTCGCCGATCACGCGGTAGCAGTCGAGCACCTTGCCGATCGAGGAGTTCGGCTCGCGCCCTTCGCGGATCGCGGCGACGAATTCGCGGTCCTGCAGTTCGATGCCGTTGTTGGAGACGGTGACGCCGGTGAGGTCGATCGGCTCTTCCTTGCCGTTCACGAGGTCGTCGTAGCGGGCGATGTAAGTGCCGTTGTCGCCGATGTAGCGGAAGAAGGTGCCGAGCGGCCCATCGTTGTTGAACGACAGCGAAAGCGTGCAGATCGCGCCGGTTTCCGCCTTGAGCTGGATCGACATGTCCATGGCGATGCCCAGTTCCGGGTGCTTGGGCCCCTGCAGCACGTTGGCGGCGACGATCTTGCCCGACTGGTAGGCGAACAGGTCGATCGTGTGCGCGGCGTGGTGCCACAGCAGATGGTCGGTCCAGGAACGCGGCTGGCCCTTGGCATTGATGTTCTTGCGGCGGAAGAAGTAGGTCTGCACGTCCAGTTGCTGCAGCGCCAGTTCGCCCGCGACGATCTTGTCATGGACGTACTGGTGCGAGGGATTGAAGCGGCGGGTGTGGCCGACCATGCAGACGAGTCCGGTTTCCTGCTGCTTGGCGACGACCGCCTCGGCATCGGCCCAGCTGTCCGACAGCGGGATCTCCACCTGGACGTGCTTGCCCGCGTCCATGCAGGCGATGGCCTGCTCGGCGTGCATCTGGGTGGGGGTGCACAGGATCACCGCATCGACGTCGGGCAGGGCCAGCGCTTCGGACAATTCGGTGCCGGAATGCGGCGCGCCGTATTTGGCGGCGACTTCGGCGGCCTGCTCGGCCGAACGGCTGATGACCGAGGCGATCTCGACACCGTCGATGTTCTTGAGGCCGTCGAGGTGCTTTTCACCGAAAGCACCCGCGCCCACGAGGGCAATACGCATGGAATTCTCCTTGGAGTCTTCAGTTTATCGCATTTTCCGAGCCGCCAGGTGATGCCACCTGACTTGAAAATGCTTCAGTCGATCAGAGCCTGGGCGGCGGGGTTGGCGCCTTCCAGCGTGGGGCTGGGGGGCACCGTGCCGTCTACCGGCTCGAGGATGATGTGGCCCACCGCCGTGTTGCTGGCGGGGACGTGGTAGAAGCGGCGCAGCTCCTTCGTCTCGCGGCCCAGCGCACCGCGCATGATGAGCCACATGACCATCTCGATGCCTTCCGAGCCGGTCTCGCGCAGGTATTCGATGTGCGGCACGCGGCGCAGCTCCTGGGTCGTGCCCGAGAGCCTGTCCATGAAGCCGTTGTCCCACTCGGCATTGATGAGGCCGGCGCGCGGTCCCTGAAGCTGGTGGCTCATGCCGCCGGTGCCCCAGACCTGCACGTTGAGATCCTCGCCATAGGAGGCCACCGCGCGCGCGATCGCCTCGCCCAGCAGCCAGCAGCGGTTGCCCGAGGGCGGCGGATAAGTGACGACGTTGACGGCCAGCGGGATGATCCTGCACGGCCACTTGTCGGGCTTGCCGAACATCATCGAGAGCGGGACGGTCAGCCCGTGGTCGACGTCCATCTCGTTGATGATGGTCATGTCGAATTCGTCGAGGATCAGGCTCTGGGCGATGTGCCAGGCGAGGTCCGGGTGGCCCTCGACGTCAGGTACGGCGCGCGGACCCCAGCCTTCGTCGGCGGGCTTGTAGCTTTCGCCGCAGCCGATCGCGAACGTCGGGATGATCTTCATGTCGAATGCCGAGGCGTGGTCGTTGTAGACTAGGATCACGACGTCGGGCATGTTCTCCGCTTCCCACTGCTGCGTGGGGGCGAAGCCTTCCTCGATCGGCTTCCAGTACGGGTCTTCCCACTTGTCGAAGTCCGATGCGACGCCGAGCGCGGGAATGTGGCTGCAGGCGATGCCATGGGTAATGCGCGCCATCTTAGCGGTGCTCCTTGATCGAGCGCTGGCCTTCCGGCGAGCGGCCCCCGGCGATCATCATCGCCTGATAGTCCTCCACCGACATGCCGGTCATCGTCGAGACGGCCTGAAGGAAGCTCAGGCCGTCGGTCGAGAAGACCTTGGCGAGGAAGTAGATGTTGCCGCCGAGGTCGAGCAGGCGATTGTAGTCGCGGTCGAGCACCGCCTGCCTCTGGTCCTCGGTGATCGGCCATTCGTCGATATAGGCGCGCTCGTCCGCCTTCCAGCGCTCGCGGTTCTCGGCCTTCATCAGGCTCATCGCGAACTGGTTGAGGTGGTAGCCCTTGCGTGCCCGCGCGGCGGTGTAGACGCGCGTGCCGGGAATGTCGTCGAACTCGGCAAGGTACTCGTGGATGTCCTTAGGCGTGCTCACAGCCCGCGCTCCTTCAGCTGGGCGTCGAGGCGCGGGAAGACCTTGCGGGTGTTGCCCTCGAAGATCGCGTGGCGCTCCGCGTCCGGGATGTCCAGCGCATCGATATAGCGCTTGGTGTCGTCGAAGTAATGCCCGGTCTGCGGGTCGATCCCGCGCACCGCGCCGACCATCTCGGAGCCGAACAGGATGTTCTTGTTCTCGATCACGTCGGCCAGCAGGTTGATGCCCGGCTGGTGGTAGACGCAGGTGTCGAAGAACACGTTCTTCATGATGTACTCGTCGAGGCTGGGCTTCTTGAGCATGTCGGCAAGGCCCCGGTAGCGGCCCCAGTGGTACGGCACCGCGCCGCCGCCGTGCGGGATGATGAAGCGCAGATTCGGGAACTTGGCGAAGAGGTCGCCCTGCATCAGCTGCATGAACGCCACGGTATCGGCCGCGAGGTAGAAGCCGCCGGTGGCATGCATTGCCGGGTTGCACGAACCTGAGACGTGGATCATCGCCGGCACGTCCAGTTCCGACATGACCTCGTAGATCGGGAACCAGTATTCGTCGGTCAGCGGCGGGTGCTCGAAGTGGCCGCCGCCCGGATCGGGGTTGAGGTTGCAGCCGATGAAGCCGAGTTCCTCGACGCAGCGGCGCAGTTCCCTGATCGACGCGGTGAGGTCCGCCTTGGGCGACTGGGGGAGCATGCAGACGCCCACGAACGTCTCGGGGAACAGCCCGACCACGCGGGCGATCAGGTTGTTGCAGTGGTATGCCCACTCCTGCGAGATCGCCTGGTCACCGACGTGGTGCGCCATGGCCGAGGCGCGGGGGGAGAAGATCGTCAGGTCGGCGCCGCGTTCCTGGATGAGCTTGAGCTGGTTCTGCTCGATCGTCTCGCGGATTTCGGCGTCGGAGATCTCGGGATAGGCGGGAATCGGCTCGCCGGCCTTGAAGGCGGCGATCTGGGCTTCGCGCCAGGCGTCGTGCGCCTTGGGCAGGACGGTGTAGTGACCGTGGCAGTCGATGACGAGCGACATGGCTCAGTTCTCTCCGGTGTGAGGTTCGTTGAACGCCTTGGCGGCGGCGATGGCTGCCAGCTTGGCCGGCAAGCCTTCGGGGGGCGGATTTGCGCCGATTTCACCCAGCGCCTGCTGCCAGGCGACGGTGTTGTCGGTCATCATCGGGGCGATGCCGAGGTCGCGCAGCATCTGCGCGGCTTCGGCCATCTCGGCCGAGCGGCGGCGGCCGTGGACCAGCATGCGGTCGAGGTTGTAGTCGGCGCGCTCGGTCCATCCGGCCGTCTTCTCGCTGGCGTCGAGCGAGGCGAGCACGTCTTCGGTGACGCCTTCGGCATCGGCGGCGAGGATCATCTCGGCGGTGAGCGCCTCCAGCCCCTTGACCATGACCGAGCGCACCAGCTTGATCGCCGAGGCCCGGCCGATCGCATCGCCGACCACGCGCGTTCTGGCGAAGCCAGCTTCGCGCAGCAGGGCTTCGGCCTCGGCGGCGTCGGGGCCCGAAATGTTGAGCGGCACCGCCATGCGCGCGGGATTGACCGGGGCCATTACGGCGACATCGACATAGCGCCTGCCGGCCTCGGCGAAGGCGCGGGCGGCCTCGCGCTTGGTGCCGGGGGCGACTGAGTTCATGTCGCAGAACAGCGTCTCGGGCGCGATAAGTCCGGCGCATTCGCGGGCGACGGCGAGTGCCTGGTCGGCGGTGACGAGCGAGAGGACCAGCGAGGCGCCGGAAAGCGCCTGCGCCGCGCTCTCGCAAGGCACGACGCCGAGTTCCTCGATGGCGGCCCGGCGGGCGGGGGCGGCGTCGAAGGCGCTGGCGCGCGATGCCCATTGTCCGGCATGCGCGAAAGTCGATCCGGCTTCGCCGAAGCCGATCAGGGCGATGGTTCCTCTCATGGCCGGTTGCCTGCCGGGATGTGGCCCGCGCCGCAAATCGGAACTGCCGCCGAACTATAATACCATGCTAATTCTGGCCCTCACCGCACTCCCTTGCCGCGGCGGCGAGATCGTCGAAGAATTCCGTCTGGACCTCGGTGGGGAGCAGGGAAGCGCGGGTCGTCATGCCGATTGTACGGGCGAAGCGATCGGGCAGCCGGGCGATCGGCCGCAGCCAGCCCGCCTCGATCTCGACCGAGACCTGGTCGGGTGAGAGCACGGCGATGAAGTCGGTCCCCATCAGCACTTGCCGGATCATCATGACCGAGCCCGATTCGACCGGCACGTCAGGAAGTTCGAGGCCGAGATCGGTGAAATACCGCTCGAAACTCTCGCGCAGGGGGGTGCCTTTGGGGGCGAGGGTGAAGGGGAAGCGCGCCATGTCGGACGGCGCGGGCGCGGTGCCCGCCAGCGGATGCCCATGCCTTGCGTAGAACGCCGGCACGTCGTCGAACAGGGGGTGCTGCACGAGATCGGGCTCGATCAGCGGATCGCGCAAGGCGCCGACCATCACGTCCAGCGCGCCGCCGCGCAGCGGTTCGACCAGTTCGGCGCGCGATCCTTCCACGATCGTCAGACGCACCTGCGGGCGGCGCGCGAGGAAGCGGGCGACGGCGGCGGGCAGGATGCGCGCGCGCGACAGCGGCATGGCGCCGATCGCGATGCGCCGCGTCTCGTGGCCGCGCAGTGCCTCGATCTCGGACAGGCCGGCTTCCAGTTCGACTTGCGCCAGCCGGAAATCGCGCGCCAGCAGGTTGCCCGCCTCGGTGGTGATCGCGATCTTGCCGCGCCGTGTCACCAGCGAACGCCGCAGGGCCAGCGAAAGGTCGGCGACGGCGCGGTGGATGGACGGCACCGACAGCCCGGTCGACTGGCTGGCCCCGGCATAGCTGCCCGTCTCCGCCACCGAAAGCATGGCGCGCATCCGCGACATCGTTACATGCGGGCTGCGCACATGCGCGAGCGCGGCGGCGATGCGCGCGGCCAGGATCTCTCCCGCATGCGTCGGGATCATCCCGTCATGACGCCGTTCGAACAGCGGCAGGCCGAGCGAGGCTTCCAGTCTTCCGAGCGCCTGTGTTATCGCGGGCTGGCTGAGATTGACGGCACTGGCCCCCGCGTTGACGGTGCCGAGTCGGGCAATTCGCTCCACCGCATGCAGGTGGCGCAGGTTCAGGCTCCAGATATCCATGCCGGCACTCTTAGCCAAATCCAATCGCACTTGCCAAAGTTCTCTTTCCCCCCGCGCGCGGCCGGGCCCATCTCGGCGCAAAAGAAGGAGTGCCTGACATGAGTGGTATCGTCGTCCAGAACATCGAACGCGCCGACAAGGACGTGATCGACGGCCTCGCCCGGTGCGGCGTCGCCACCGTCCACGAGGCGCAGGGCCGCACCGGCCTGCTCGCCAGCTACATGCGCCCGATCTACAGCGGCGCGCGCATCGCCGGTTCGGCGGTGACGATCAGCGCGGCGCCGGGGGACAACTGGATGGTCCACGTCGCCATCGAACAATTGCAGGACGGCGACGTGCTGCTCCTCGCCCCCACCAGCCCGTGCGAGGACGGCTACTTCGGCGACCTGCTCGCCACCAGCGCGCAGGCGCGCGGGTGCCGCGGCCTCATCATCGACGCGGGCGTGCGCGACGTGCGCGACCTGACCGAGATGAACTTCCCGGTCTGGTCCAAGGCGGTCTATGCGCAGGGCACGGTCAAGAACACGCTGGGTTCGGTCAACGTGCCGGTGGTCTGCGCCAATGCGGCGGTGCAGCCGGGCGACGTGATCGTCGCCGACGACGACGGCGTGGTGGTGGTCCCGCGCGCCAGGGCCGCCGAAGTGCTGGCCGCCGCGCAGGCCCGCGAAGCCAACGAGGGCGAAAAGCGCGAGAAGCTGGCCAATGGCATCCTGGGTCTCGACATGTACAAGATGCGCGAGCGCCTGGAGAAGGAAGGGCTGAAGTATGTCTGAGGACGTTTCCGCCAGGTGCATGTGGATGCGCGGCGGGACGTCCAAGGGCGGCTACTTCCTGAAGGACGACCTGCCCGCCGAAACGGCCGCGCGCGATGCCTTCCTGCTCGGCGTGATGGGCTCGCCCGATCCCAACCAGATCGACGGCATGGGCGGGGCCGATCCGCTGACCAGCAAGGTCGCCGTCGTCGGCAAGTCGGCGCGGGAGGGGATCGACGTCGATTACCTGTTCCTGCAGGTCTTCGTCGACCAGGCGATCGTCACCGACGCGCAGAACTGCGGCAACATCCTTGCCGGCATCGGGCCCTTCGCGATCGAGCGCGGGCTGGTCGCGCCGACCGGCGACGAGACGCGCGTGGCGATCTTCATGGAGAACACCGGGCAGGTCGCCGTTGCCACCGTGCAGACGCCGGGCGGTGTCGTCACGTACAAGGGCGGCGCCGCGATCGACGGCGTGCCGGGCACTCACGCGCCCGTGCCGCTGGAGTTCCGCGATACCGCCGGTTCTTCGTGCGGGGCGCTGCTGCCCACCGGCAACGCGGTGGACGAGGTGAACGGCGTGCGCGTCACCCTGATCGACAACGGCATGCCCTGCGTGGTGTTCAAGGCCGAGGACGTGGGCGTCACCGGCTACGAGGACCGCGAGACGCTCGATGCCGACACGCAACTCAAGGCCCGTATCGAGGCGATCCGCCTTGCCGTGGGCGAGCGGATGAACCTGGGCGACGTGCGCGAGAAATCAGTGCCCAAGATGATGCTCGTCGCTCCGCCCCGCAGCGGCGGCGCGGTGACCGTGCGCAGCTTCATCCCGCACCGCGCGCATGCCACGATCGGCGTGCTCGGCGCGGTGTCGGTGGCGACCGCATGCCTGCTCGAAGGCTCTCCCGCCGCCGAAGTGGCCGATATCCCCGCAGGGCCTCGCAAGACGCTCTCGGTCGAGCATCCGACCGGCGAGATGACCTGCGTGCTCGAAACCGATGATCTCGGTGCGGTGACCAGCGCGGCCCTGCTGCGCACCGCGCGCAAGCTGATGGATGGAATTGTCTATGTCTGACCGTATCGTTTCCTGGCACGGTGCGCCCTCGAAGCCGCTCTACACCCCGCCCGAAGGCGCCATCGACGCGCATTGCCACGTCTTCGGGCCGATGGCGCGGTTCCCGTTCAGCGCCAAGGCCAAGTACCTGCCGGAGGATGCCGGCCCGGACCAGCTCTTCGCGCTGCGCGACCACCTGGGCTTCGCGCGCAACGTGATCGTGCAGGCGAGCTGCCACGGGACCGACAACGCCGCGACGCTTGATGCCATCGCGAAGTCGCAAGGCAGGGCGCGGGGTGTCGCGGTGGTCGATCCGGCGATTTCCGAGGCCGATCTGGCGGCGCTTCACGAAGGCGGGATGCGCGGTATCCGCTTCAATTTCCTCAAGCGCCTCGTCGATGATGCGCCCAAGGACAAGTTCCTCGACGTGGCGAGGCGCCTGCCCGCCGGCTGGCATGTCGTGATCTACTTCGAGGCCGATATCCTCGAGGAACTGCGTCCGTTCATGGACGCGATTCCCGTGCCGCTGGTGATCGACCACATGGGCCGTCCCGACGTGACGCAGGGGCCGGACGGGGCCGACATGAAGGCCTTCCGCGCCTTCCTCGACAGCCGCGAGGACATCTGGTTCAAGGCCACCTGCCCGGACCGCCTCGATCCCACCGACGATCCGTGGAACGCCTTCGCCGATGCCGTCGCGCCGCTGGTGGCGGACTACCAGGACCGCGTGCTGTGGGGCACCGACTGGCCGCACCCCAACATGCAGGACGCGATCCCCGACGACGGCCACCTCGTCGACATGATCCCGCGCATCGCGCCGACGGCGGAGCTGCAGCACAAGCTGCTGGTGACCAACCCGACGCGGCTCTACTGGCCCGAGGAGCTGTAAGGCCGGGTATCGGCGGGAGATCGCGGCCAATCGCTTCGAAGCGGCTATCTCCCGCCTCGCCTTGGTGCTATTGACGTATACGTGAACCAGGCGATTCCCCACCGTTTCCCGATCGGCATAGACCCCGAAGACATCGACTTCATGGGGCACGTCAACAATGCCAGCTACCTGAAATGGGTGCAGGCGGCGGTGCTGGACCACTGGCGCGCGCTGGCCCCGGCAGAGGCGGCGGCCTCGCACTTGTGGGTCGCGATCAAGCACGAGATCACTTACCGCAAGCCCGCCTTTCTCGAAGACGACGTCATCGCCACGGTGCTCCTCGAAAAGGTGCAGGGCGCGCGGGCCTTCTACGAGACGGTGATCCGGCGCGGCGAGGAAGTGCTCGCCGAAGTGCGCTCCAGCTGGTGCTGTATCGATGCGGATACCAAGCGTCCGGCGCGCCTCGCCCGCGACGTGATCCAGCGTTTCTTCCCTGCCGAGCGCAAGGACGAGGAAGGCTGATCGGGGGCTTTCCCGGACCCCGCGAAACCGGCTAGAAGAGGGACATGCTGCGCACCCTCTATCCTTCGATCGAACCCTATGAAACCGGCATGCTCGATGTCGGTGACGGCCATCACGTCTATTACGAGCGCTGCGGCACGCCGGGCGCGAAGCCGGCGGTGTTCCTGCATGGCGGGCCGGGCGGCGGGATTTCTCCGGCGCATCGCGGGTTGTTCGATCCCGAACGCTACGATGTCCTGCTGTTCGACCAGCGCGGCTGCGGGCGCTCGACGCCGCATGCCGCCCTCGAGGCGAACACGACCTGGCATCTGGTGGCCGATATCGAGCGCCTGCGGGCGCTCGTCGGCGCGGAGAAGTGGCTGATGTTCGGCGGTTCCTGGGGATCGACCCTGGCGCTGGCCTATGCCCAGACGCACCCGGGGCGGGTCAGCGAGATGGTGCTGCGCGGCATCTACATGTGCACGCGGCCGGAACTGGACTGGTTCTACCAGTTCGGCGTCTCCGAACTGTTCCCGGACAAGTACGAGCGCTTCCTCGCGCCGATCCCCGAGGCGGAGCGCGGCGACCTGCTACGCGCCTACCACCGCCGCCTGACCACGGGCCCGGAGGAGGAGCGGATCGCGGCGGCGCGGGCGTGGAGCGTGTTCGAGGGCGAGACGATCACGCTGCTGCCCGATCCCGCGATGTCCGCGCAGCACGACGAGGGCGCCTATGCCCTGGCTTTCGCGCGGCTGGAGACGCATTATTTCGTCAACGACTGCTGGCTGGAGCCCGGCCAGTTGCTGCGCGATGCCGGCAAGTTGCGGGAAATTCCCGCCACCATCGTCCATGGCCGCTACGACATGCCTTGCCCGGTGCGCTATGCTTGGGCGCTGCACAAGGCGTGGCCCGAGGCCGATTTCCACCTGATCGAGGGCGCCGGCCACGCCTTTTCGGAGCCGGGTATTCTCGACCGACTGGTCCGCGCGACGGATTCCTACGCGGCACCCAACGGCACCTAGACGTACCCGAGCGACCCCCACGCGGCAGTCGGTCGCACTTTCGCGGCACGGAGCGCCGGTGCCGTGTCTGGACGGCTGCCTGCCTCTGTGGCATGGTGTTGCGATTGATTTGCAATAGTCGCTGAAGCCTTGCCCCCGGTCGATCTCAACCTCCTGGTCATCCTCCATCACCTGCTTCAGGTGGGCAGCGTCAGCCTCGTCGCGCGGCGGCTGGGGGTCAGCCAGCCTACCGTCAGCCGCAGCCTGGCGCGGCTGCGCGAGGCGTTCGACGATCCGCTGTTCATCCGCACCAACAAGGGCCTGCAACTGACCCAGCGGGCCGAAGACCTGATGGAGCCGCTGGGCGAATGGCTGGGCAAGGCGGACCTGCTGTTCCTGCCCCGGCGGTTCGATCCGTCGCTGCTGGAGCGGCAGTTCCGTATCGCCGCGACCGACTCCGGCTTCACGGCGGTTCTCGCCCCCGCCTTCGCGCGTATCCGGGACGAGGCGCCGGGGGTGTCCATCGTCGTCCAGCACTACTGCGAACTGGAAGCCTCGGCGCTCGCGAGCGGGCGCAGCGATTTCGTGATATCGGGCTACCGTCCCGACGACAGCATGACCTACAGCCGCAGGTTGGCGGCGGAGACATCGGTTTGCGTCATGCGAGCGGGGCATCCGCTGGGCGGCGCCGCCGGCGCGATCCCGCTGGATCGTTACCTGGACTATCCGCATGTCGCCCTGACCGTCGGCGACGGCGCGGCAGACCCGATCGCGCATCTTCTCGGCAAGCATGCCGCCGCGCGGCGGGTCATCGCCAGCGTGCCTTATTTCCATGCGGCCCATGCCCTGCTGGAGGCGACCGATGCGATCGCCACCGTGCCGGGCCGGGTGGCGGCGGCGATGGTCGCGGATCCGCGCTGGACGGCGCGCCCCGCCCCGGCAGAGATCCCGCCTTATGCCTATTGGCTGCTGTGGCACGAACGCATCCGCCGCGACCCGTCCACCGAATGGTTCGTCGACCTGATCGCGGCCGTCTGCAATCCCGCTCTGAATCTGTCCACGCCCTAGCGCGTGAGGCGCGAGGCCAGTCGCAAGGCGCGCGGCACCGCGGCCGAGACGATCGAGGCGTGGTCCTCCTCCGCGAGCACGGAAAAGCGGGCGCGGTCCGGGCCGAGCACCCCGGCCAGCAGCGCGGCGAAGGCGCGGGCCGAACCGGTCATGTCCCGCGCGGCGCGCCGGGCGCGCACGGTCCCGGCGTCGGACCGGGCCGCCTGCCATGGCGGCAGCCGGTCTTCCCATTCCCCCATCAGCAGTTCGACGTGGCGGTCGCTGCCCGCCAGACCCGGCGCGGCGGCGTGCAGCAGGGCTTCGTCCCACCAGATCGACGGACTGACCGCGCAATAGCGCTGGAAGGCCGGGCTGCCCCGGCACAGCGCCCAGAGCGCGAAATAGCCGCCCAGCGAATGTCCCAGCAGCGTGCGGCGGTGCCGATCGGCGGGCGCCTGTTTCTCGACCAGCGGGATGACCTGGCGTTCCAGCAGCGCAAGGAAGCGATCGGCGCCGCCGCCCCGCTCTGGCGCGCCTGCGCTGCGAGAGGTGAAATCGAGTTCCCGGCGGCCGACGTCGTGGCCGCTCGCCGAGGTGATGCCGGCGACCAGCGCAGGGCCGGCCCCGGTGGCGTCGGGCCGGCGGCTCATGCGCCGCATCGCTTCCACGGCGGTGGCGAAGCAGCCGTAGGCGTCGAGCAGATAGAGCGCCGGCCAGCCCCCGGCCGGAGCCGCGCCGTCGGGCACGGCCAGATGCAGGCGGTAGTCGCCGCCCTCGCCATGCAGGAGGAAGGTTCGCGCGCCGAGGTCGAATGTGTCCATGGGGATGCCGGTAGAGCCTGTGTGCGTGGAGGAAATGGATAACGTTTATACGCCAGGTGGATGCATGTTGCACTTTACAATCATTAGCAGATTGCGGAGAGGCTCGGCCTTGTAGACATCGCTTCCCGGGGGCTTCTGGCATGCAGGATAATGGCGCTTCGGCACGGCGCGGAGCGGGCCGCTGGCCCTGGCCCAGGCTCTGGATCGTGGGGGTTCTGGCGATCCTGATCGCGATCGTCGCGTTCGCGGCATGGTCCGACCGTTCGCCCACCGCGCCGTCCGCCCGCGCGGACGGGGCGCCGCTCACCGACTTGCGCGGGCGCAGCATCGAACTGCCGGGCCCGGCAAGGCGCATCGCCATCGACGACAGCCGCTATCTCGTCGCGCTCGGCCTGATCCATCCCGATCCGGTATCGTTGCTGGTGGCCTGGCCGCAGGACGTCAACCGGCTGGGGCCGGAGACCTACAAGCAGTTCCTCGCCCGGTCTCCGGGGCTGGCGGGCCTGCCCAGGATCGCCAGTTCGGCCGGTGCGTTCGAGGCCGAGGCCCTGCTGGCCGCGCATCCCGACGTCGCCGTGCTCTCGCTCGAAAGCGGCGTGACCGATGCGCAGATCGCGCAGCTCGAAGGCGCCGGCATCAAGGTGGTGGTGCTGGACTTCTTCCAGAAGCCGTTCGACAATCTGGAGCCGAGCCTGCGCCTGCTGGGCAAGCTGACGGGGCGGGAGCGGCAGGCCGAGGCGTTCATCGCCTTCCGCGCCGAACATATGAAGCGCATCGCCGACGGCGTCGCCCGGCTGGCGAAGACCGACCGGCCCAAGGTGTTCCTCGAAGCCCACGCCGGGATGAGCCCCGAATGCTGCAATGCGCCGGGCAAGGGCAACATCGGCGATTACATCGCCTTCGTCGGCGGTCACAACATCGGCGCCGATGCGATCGACAAGTCGTTCGGCAAGCTCAATCTCGAATACGTGATCTCACGCGATCCCGACGTCTACATCGCCACTGGCGGGCCGCATCTGGCCAAGGCCGGCGGGCTGGTGCTGGGGGCCGGGTTCAGCACCGAACAGGCCCGCGCCTCGCTGGCGAAAGTCGCCGCGCGGCAGGGCATCGCGGGCCTGCGCGCGGTGCAGGCCGGGCGGGTGCACGGCTTCTCGCACCAGCTCATCAATTCGCCGCTCGATATCGTCGCCATCGAGACGTTCGCCACCTGGGTCCATCCCGAGGCCTTCCGCGACGTGGACCCGGCCCGGACGCTGGAGGAGGTGAACCGCCGGTTCCTCGCGGTGCCCTATCGCGGCAGCTACTGGGTCAGCCTGAAGTAGCGCCACGCAAAATACGCCTCGCGGGCGGCGCATGGCCCGCACAACCTTCCTTCACGATGGGAGCTACGTTGATGACTTCTCTGCGTTTCGGGGCCGCTACACTGGGCCTGTTGCTTGCCGGTTCGGCCGCCGTCGCCATGCCGGCCGCCGCCCAGACCGCCTTCACGACGCTGGACCGCACCGCGAAGGCCGAGGTCGAATTCTCCTCGCCCGAACGCGGCAAGCCGGTGCTGGCGGGTAGCGAAGTCGCGGTATCGGGCGAGAACTTCCGCCCCAACCAGCAGGTCGCGCTGCTCTACGGCGCGGCGCAGCTTCCGGGCGGCAGCTTCACCGCCGATGCCGAGGGCAAGATCGCCGGCAGGATCGCGGTTCCCGCCAACGCGGTTTCCGGCACGCACCCGATCCTCGTCGTCGCGCAGGCGCCCTACTATGCGACCGTCGCGGAACTGAAGGTATCGCCGACGATCCCGCTCTCGGGCCAGACCGGCTACGAGGTCAGGCAGGCGCACCCGGTGCGCGGTCTCTACCAGTCCGCCTACAGCGCGAAGACCAATGCCGTGTTCCTGACTTCGGCGATCGGCCGTCCGCCGGTGCACCAGTCGGAACTGGTGAAGCTGGACGCGGATTCGATGAAGGTGCTCGCCCGCGCCACGCCCGGACAGGCACCTGAGCGCGCCGGCGGTGCGCCGCGCCCCGCAGCGGCGCGTCCTGCCAACGCAGCGGCCGCCGCCGCGCCGCAGGGGCCGGGGGTCTATGCGGTCTACGGCGTCGCGGTCGACGATGCCCGGGGCAACGTCTGGGTCACCAATACCCGCCAGAACACCGTCGCCGTCTATCGCCAGTCGGACCTCGGCCTGGTCAAGCAGTTCGAGCCCGGTGCCGTCGGCCACCCCCGTGACGTCGCCGTCGATGCGCCGCTGGGCAAGGCCTACGTGACGGCGGTGGGCGCGCCCGAGGTCTACGTCTTCGATACGGCGGGTCTCACCGCGAACAAGGCCATCCCGGTCAAGTCGGCGGGGCGCGGCAAGGAATTCTCCGGCGCCAGCCTCTCGCTCGACCAGGCGGCGCACAAGCTCTACGTGGTGGGCCTGTCGACCGGCGAGGTCGCGGTCATCGACACGCGGACCGACGCCGTCGAGAAGGTGTTCGCGGTGCCCGGCATCCGCAGCGCGATCGGCGTCTCGCACGATCCCCTGACGGGGCGTATCTTCGTCGTCGGCCAGGGCAGCGACAACCTCGTGGTGCTCGACGGCGCCAGCGGCGCGGTGATCGCGGATACGCCGATCGGCGCGGGCGCGCTCAACGTCGTGTTCGATCCGGTCAAGCGCCGCGCCTATGTCTCCAACCGCGGTGCCGGCACCATCGCGGTGGCCGATGCCGACGGCAAGCTGGTGGCGAACCTCGGCCCGGCGCCGATGGCCAACCATGTCGCGCTGGGCAAGGGCGGTGTCGTCTACGCGGTCGACAAGTCGGCCGGTGCGCTGGACGCGGACAGCGACACCGTGCTGCGTATCCGTCCCAGGTAACAGCGCGGCGGGCAACCGGGGGGGAAGGGCCGGGCGTGGGGGCACGCCCGGCCCTTTTTCATGGCGCGATGATGTCGGCGATGTCGATGCGCAGCCGTCCCCGCTCGATACCGACGGCGGCGCGGACGCGGTAGACTTCGGCCAGGACGTCGGCGGTGATGGCCCGGGCGGGCGGGCCGTCGGCGGCGATGCGGCCTTGCGAGACTATCACCGTCCGGTCAGACCAGCGCGCGGCGATCTCCAGGTCGTGCAGCACCATGACCACGATCATCCCCCGCTCGCGGGCGAGATCGCGCACCAGCTTCATCACCCGCAGCTGGTAATGCAGGTCGAGCGCGCTGATCGGCTCGTCCAGCAGAAGCACGCGCGGGCCGCGTGCCAGCGCCTGCGCCAGCGAGGCGAGCTGGCGCTGCCCGCCCGAAAGGTGATCCAGCCCGCGCATCGCCAGCGTGTCGATGCCGACCCGCTCGATGACGTCCATCGCCCGTTCTAGGACCGCCCGGTCGCTCAGCGCGGCGCCGTCGACGGGGGAGGCGCGCAGGGCGCCAACGACCGTCTCCAGCACGCTGAGCGCGACCCGCTGGGGCAGCGTCTGCGGCATGTAGGTGACCAGCCGGGCGTGATCCGCCAGCGGCATCTCCAGCAGTTCGCGCGTGCCCAGGCGGACCGATCCGCCGGCCCGGTGCAGCCCCGCGAGGGCGCGCAGCAGCGTGGTCTTGCCGGCGGCGTTGGGGCCGACCAGCGAGACGACCTGGCCCGGCGCGATCTCCGCCAGCGAGAGGCCGTCGATCACCGCGCGGCCGCCGTAGCCGGTGGAGAGGCCGCTGATCGCGAGGGCTTCGGTGTGGGTGTCCATCGTCATGCCGGCCTCCTCAGACGCGCTGCGGCTTGCGCAGGATCAGCGTCAGGAACACCGGCACCCCGATCATCGAGGTGACGATGCCGACCGGCAGCAGCACGCCGGGGACCAGCAGCTTGCTGGCGACCGAGGCCAGCGACATGACCAGCGCGCCCGTCAGCATCGAGGCGGGCAGCAGGAACCGGTGGTCCTCGCCCAGCAGCAGCCGCGCGATGTGCGGGCCGACGAGGCCGATGAAGCCGATCGTGCCGACGAACGCCACCGAGGTCGCCGCCAGCGCGCTGATCCGCAGCAGCGAGGCGAGTCGCAGGCGCTGCACGTCGATGCCAAAGCTGCGCGCGCGGTCCTCGCCCAGCCGCAGCGCGGTCATCGCATGGGCCGCCCCCAGCGAGAAGGGCAGCACGAGCACGATCACCGCCAGCAGCACCGCCAGGTTCACCCAGGTCGCCCGGGCAAGCGAGCCCATGCTCCAGAACACCAGCTGCGACAGCGCTTCCTGCGAGGCGACGAACTGCACCAGCGCGACGAGGGCGTTGAAGGTGAAGACCAGCGCGATGCCGAACAGCACCACCCCTTCCACCCCGGCGGCACGGCTGCGGGCGAGGCCTTCGAGCAGCAGCACCGAGGCGAAGGCGCAGAAGAATGCGTTGAGCGGCACCATCCAGTCGGCGGGCACGAACGGCAGGCTCAGCCCCAGCACGATCGCCAGCGCCGCCCCGAACGAGGCGGCGGAGGATACCCCCAGCGTGAAAGGGCTCGCCAGCGGGTTGTTGAGGATCGTCTGCATCTCCGCCCCCGACAGCGAGAGCGCCGCGCCGACCAGGATCGCCATCAGCGCATAAGGCAGGCGGACCTGCCGGATGATGGTGACTTCCGGCGCGCTCAGGCTGCCCGGATCGAACAGGCCGGCCCAGACATGGCCGAGCGGCAGTCCCGAGGGGCCGGTGGAGATGTCGAGCAGGAAGGCGACCAGGCACAGCAGCCCGATCGCGGCGAGGATCGCCGTGCGCCGCACCAGCAGGCGGCGATAGTCGGCGAGGATCGCGGCGCGCCCGGGCGAGTGGGGGGCGGCGGCGTCCGGGGCTTGGTTCCCGTGCGAGGTCTTGCGCAATGTCCAGTGTTCCGATCGGCGTCCCGGCGCCGGACATCGCGAGCATGCCCTTCAGGATCTTTGCGATTGCGCCGCAGTTGCATCGCCTAGAGCCTTGGCGATGCGTTTCGAAGTGTCAAATACGAATATCGAATATGCGCAAATGTTCGAGGCCTTGCGCGACCTACCAGGCCGGCACGGGATCGACGAAGCGGATCTTCGCGCCGCATTCGCGCCATTCGCGCAAGGGGTCGGAATCGTGGACGATGCCCGAGCCGACGCCGAGCCGGTAGGCGCCGCCCGGTCTTTCGAATTCCAGCGTCCGGATCAGCACGTTGAACGCCGCGCGTCCGTCCGGGGCGATCACCCCCATCGATCCGGTATAGGCGCCGCGCACGCGCCGTTCGGTCGCGGCGATGATCTCCATCGCGCGGATCTTCGGCGCGCCGGTGACCGAGCCGCAGGGGAACAAGTGCGCGATGACGTCCACCGCATCCAGTCCGGGCTCCAGGCGTGCGCGCACCGTGCTCGTCATCTGGTGGACGGTCGGATAGCTCTCGATCGCGAAGAGTTCGTCGACCCGCACGCTTCCCGGCCGCGACACGCGGGAGAGATCGTTGCGCAGCAGGTCGACGATCATCAGGTTCTCGGCCCGCTCCTTGGGATCGACGCGCAGCGCTTCGCGGCGTGCCTCGTCCGCGGCGGGGCAGGCGGCGCGGGGCGCGGTGCCCTTCATCGGGCGGGTCCAGATCTCGCCGCCGCGCATCGCGAAGAACAGTTCGGGCGAGCAGGAGAGCAGGCCGCCGGTCCCGGTCGAGAGCATGCCGCCCCACCCCGCGCGCTGGGCCTTGCGCAAGTGCCCGAACAGCGCGGACGGCGCCGCGCCGCTGCGCACCATGGTCTCCAGCGTGAAGTTGACCTGGTAGCAATCGCCCGCTTCGATCAGCCCGAGGATATCGCGGATGTGGCCGGTATACTGCGCCTCGTCGAGCGCGCGTGAAAGCTGCGCGCGCGGGGCGGGTTCGCCGGGGGGAGGGGGCACGTCCTGCGGCGCGTCGAACAGGCCGAACCAGACCAGCGGCGTCTCGCCCGCACCGCCCTGCAGCTCCGCCAGCCGTGGTTCCAGCGCCAGGCCGGCCTCGTAGGCGAGATAGCCGGCGGCATGGAAGCCCGACTGCACCCCCGCGCGCAGGCGTTCGAGCGCGGCCCCGACCTCGCCGGGGGCATGGGCGACGACGATCTCCCGAGGGTCTTTGAACAGCCGCCAGTTGCCCGCGGCGCGGGCATCGTCCAGCAGCACGAAGGGGTCGCCTTCGCCGATCGACGGCGCGCCTGCCGTCGCCGGCGCATCCCCCCAGAGGTCGGCCCAGAGATCGGCCCAGCCGGCCGGAGCGCCAGTCGTTTCCGCTCCGGTCATTCCCGCCGGATTCTTATGCGCGTTCCGGCAAGGCAGCCGGGCACCGCGCGCGGCTTGTCGATGCGCACCGCCGCCTCGGTCACCAGGTCGCAGGCGAGGCACATCCGCGCGAGGCGCTGCGCGAAAGTCTCGATCAGCGCGATGCGCTGGCTTGCCAGTTCGAGGGCATGCGCATGGATCCGGCTATAGTCGAAGGTCTGCGACAGGTCGTCGTCCACCGGCGGGACGATCGAAAGCGCGACATGGATGCGCAGCGGCTGCGGCACGCCGTGTTCCGCGCTGAAGGCGCCGATGTCGGCCATGACCTCGATCTCGTCGAGCAGCACCTGGCATTCGACGGCGCTGGCAACGGGCAATCCGGGCGGTCGGAGTATTTCGGCGATGCCGTTCATGATGCGGTTCTCCTGGTTTGCGCCCTGGCCGCGCGCAGGGTATTGGCGAGCAGGCAGGCGATGGTCATCGGGCCGACCCCGCCGGGCACCGGGGTGACGGCGGCGGCATGCGCCATTTCCGCGCTCGCGCAGTCGCCGACGATGCGGGTGCGGTCCCCGCTTCCGGGATCGACCACGCGGGTGATGCCCACGTCGATGACGACCGCGCCCGGCCTGATCCAGTCGCCGCGCACCAGCAGCGGCGCTCCGGCGGCGGCGACGACGATATCGGCCCCGCGCACGATCTCGCGCAGGCCCTGCGTGGCGATGTGCGTGACGGTCACGGTGCATTCGCGTTCCAGCAGCAGCATCGCGATCGGCTTGCCGACGATGTTCGACTTGCCGATGACGACCGCATGCCTGCCCCTGAAGTCGTCAATCACGGTGTCGAGCAGCATCATGCAGCCCAGCGGCGTGCAGGGAACGAGTCCGTCGGTGCCGGTCGAGAGGCGCCCGACGTTGACGGGATGAAAGCCGTCCACGTCCTTGCGGGGATCGATCGCGTCCAGCACCCGCGAGGCATCGATGTGCGGGGGGAGCGGCAGTTGCACGAGGATGCCGTGGATCGCCGGGTCGCGGTTGAGGTCGTCGATCAGCGCGAGCAGGTCGGCCTCGGCGACGGTGGCGGGCAGGCGATGCCCGATCGAGCGGATGCCGGCCTTGCCGCACTCGGCGACCTTGCGGCGCACGTATATCCCGCTGGCCGGATCGTCGCCGGCGAGGACGACGGCGAGGGCCGGGGGGTGGCCGTGCGCGTGCAGGAACGCCTGCGCCTCGGCGGCCACTTGCGCGCTCAGCCGCGCGGCGATCCGCTTGCCGGGGATCAGGACGGCGGCAGGCGCCTCAACTGCGGAAGACAACGGTTTTCTCGCCATTGAGCAGGACGCGGTCCTGCAGGTGCAGGCGCACCGCCTCGGACAGGACGCGCCGTTCGATGTCACGCCCCTTGCGGACCATCTCGTCGGGGGAATCGGCGTGGCTGACGGGCTCGACATCCTGGTGGATGATCGGTCCCTCGTCGAGGTCGGTGGTGACGTAGTGCGCGGTGGCCCCGATCATCTTCACCCCGCGGGCATGGGCCTGGTGATAGGGCTTGGCGCCCTTGAAGCCGGGCAGGAACGAGTGGTGGATGTTGATGCACCGCCCCGAAAGGAAGGCGGCCAGATCGTCCGAGAGGATCTGCATGTAGCGGGCGAGCACCACCAGTTCCGCGCCGCTCTCGGTCACCAGCTGCTTGATCTGCGCTTCCTGCTGCGGCTTGGTGTCGCGGGTGATGGGGAAGTGGTGATAAGGCACTTGCGGCGGCACCGAGATCGACAGCGCGTCCTGCGGGTGATTGCCCGCGATGCCGACGATCTCCATGTCGAGTTCACCGATCCGGCTGCGGTAGAGCAGGTCGCCGAGGCAGTGGTCGAACTTGCTCACCAGCAGCAGCACCTTGGGCGGGCGGGCATTGCGGCGGATCTTCCACTGCATCGCCGCCGGACGCGCCACGGTCCCGAAGGCGTCGCACAGTTCCAGCAACTTGCGCTCGTCCGGCATGTCGAACTCGACGCGCATGAAGAAGCGGTGGTCGTCGCGGTCGTTGAACTGCGCGGCATCGACGATGTTGCCGCCATGCGCGGCAAGGCAGCCGGCGACGGCGGCGACGAGGCCGGGGCGATCGTCGCACTGGAGGGTCAGGGTGCAGGTCTCGGTCACGTCAGGCACACTCTCTCGTTCCGTTGTTTTCAGAAGTCGTCTGGAAATTCGCCGCAGGCGAATTGCGCGGCCGGTGCCGCAATGAAAATGCCCCGGCGGGCATTTCCCGGACGGGCTCTCAGGCTTGCCGGTTGAAGCCGGCGATCCATTCGACGGTCTTGCCCAGGCCGCCGAAGGGGTAGAAATGCAGCCGGACATCGCCCAGCTCCGGCCCCAGCATCGCGGCGAGTTCCTCCACCAGCCGGTCGGGACCGGCGCTGCCCATCAGCCGGCCGAGCGAAATCCCGTACTTGGCCATGACCGAGGCCGAGGCGCCGACCCCGCAGCGCGCCGCAAAGCGCATCAGGGTGCGGATGCCGGCGGGGCCCGGCACGCCGATGCGTACCGGCGCATCGATGCCCCGGCGGCGCAGGTCGGTGATCCAGGTCACGAACGGCCGGGCATCGAAGCCGAACTGGGTGACGATCAGCGGCCGCATCCCGCGCGCGGCGACCATCGCGCATTTGTCGGCAAGGACGTCCCAGCACTGCTGCTCGCTCATGTGCGGGTGGCCTTCGGGATGGCCGGCAAGACCGATGATCTCGGTGCCGTTCCGCTCGAACGCGCCCGTGGCGATCAGTGCCGAGGTATCGGCGAACGGCCCCGCCTCGGCCGCGTCTCCGGCGACGACGAAGCAGCGGCGCACATCCGCCTCGTTCACCATCCGCGCGAGGGTGCCTTCGAATTCCGCGACGGACGCCAGGCGCCTTGCGGAGAAATGCGGCATCGGCTCGAACCCCAGCTCGCGCACGGCGCGGGCGGCGGCGATGCGGTCTTCGGCGTCCTCGCCGGGGAGGAAGGTGATCGCGATGCTGGTTCCGGCCGGGATGTGTGCGGCGGCGGCGCGCAGCGCGTCGATGTCCCTTGCGGTCATCTCCAGCGAGAAGCCTTCGGTAAGGGCCGCGGGGGCGTGCTGCCATGTCGGCGGCGTCGGCAGCGTCGGCAGCATCTGGGGCATGGTCATCGGTCGGTTCGCCTTCTGGAAGGACACCGCCGCGTGCGCCGGCAGGGATACGTCGACTGCACGCGGCGGCGTCAGGCACCATCGTCCGCTCCCGGAAAAAGCACGGCTTCCGGGAGGAACGGCGGGTCGGTGGCCGAGGCCCTGGGAGGACAGCTCGGCCGGGCCGGACCTTGGGTTCGGGCAGGGCCTACTTGCGGTAGGTGGTGCGGGCGTGCGCGCCGTAAGGCGCGGGCGCCACGGTGGCCTTGATCGCCGTCTGTTCGTGCGGTTCCACTTGCGGCTTCTTCGACACCGGGTTCTCGCCCCACAGCACGGAGACTTCGGTTCCGGTCGCGGCGAACGCCTCGTCGATCACCGCCAGCGAGACGATCTTGCGTTCATTGGCGAGGTAGCCGCAGTCGAGCGAGATGCCGGCGCGCTGTCCGCCGATCAGCACTTCGTCCATCTGGTAGAGGCCATAGCGCGCCTTGGGCATGTTGAAGTGCTTGTACTTCGGGCCGTCGCGCCATGCCGAGGAGACCACGCGGGCCATGTCGTCGGCATCCCAAACCAGCGTCACCTTCTTGCGGCGGTTGCTCTTGATGCGTTCCTGCAGCGCGTCGGAACCGACGAAGTCGTGGTCGAACTTGACGATGCGGTCATAGCCCAGGTCAAACGGCGTGACGTAGTAGTCCTCGATGTTCGCGGAGTTGAAGCTGCCGGCAAGGCTGCCGGCGGCCTTGGCGGGCAGCCACTCGCGGTAGGCCTTCAGGCTCTCGGCGCTGAAGATCGCGGGCATCGGGCCGGGCACCCAGCCGGATTCGAGATTGGCGGTGGAGTAGGCGATCGAGCCGACCTTCACGAGCCCGAATTCCTCGCCCGCCGCCAGGATCGCATCGCGCACCGCCTCGCCTTGCGACCAGGGGCCGAATATCTCGAAGCCGATGGCGCCCGCCATGCCGTGCCGCAACGCAGCGACGCGGTGGCCGGCGATCTGGAAGTCGGTCATGCCGAAGAACCGGATCTCGGGCAGCGGCTTGCCGGTGACCTTCTCCATCAGCGCCCCGGCCAGCGGACCCTGCACTTCGTAGCGATAGACCACCGGCGGCCGGCCGCCGCGATCCATCGACTGGGGGTCGCGCTCGGTGGTGACGTTCCAGTCGCCGGTCTCGACATGGTACTGCACCCAGTCGAGCGCGGTCGGGCGGCCGACGAGGTTGAACAGGTTCTCCTCCAGGTAGAACAGCACGCAGTCGCCGAGGTAGTACCCCTCGGGCGTCGTCGCGACGAACTGCTTGGCCATGCCGGGGCGGAAGTTCTCGAAGCTGTTCACCGCCAGGTGGCGCAGCAGCTTGAAGGCATCGGGCCCCTTCACATAGTGGTCCACCATGTGGTGCGACTGGTCCATGAAGCCGACCGAGGTGAGCCAGGAATTGACCTCGCTCTGCCAGTTGGTGAACTGGCCCGAGACGGTGCCGTGCGAAAAGGCACGGCGCTGGCTGTCGCGCAGCAGGTCAACCGCGCTGCCGGCGCGGCGGATGGCCATTTCCAGGCTTTCGGCCAGGGGTGCATTCATGGGCAGATCCTTTCCTTGGTAGCGGGACAGCTTGTCCGCTCTCTCGTGATGGTGATGGACGGATGGCGGGGACTTCGAGGTCGGGCCAAGAGCCGCATGCGGCGTCGTCCTGCGCTTCATGTACCAATCCGGCGGCGAGGGATAAGGCGCATTTTGCGCACTCTAACCTTGCGAAAGGTACGCAAATCGAGGCGCCTCAGCGTTTGCCCTCGGCGGCGGCGGGCCCTAGTCTTGGCGATGAAGCAAAGGCGGGAGAGGCCTGTTGGATCGCATGAAGGCGATGGAATCGTTCGTGGAGTCTGTGAAGCGGGGCGGCCTTGGCGCGGCCGCGCAGCGGCTCGGCATCTCGCGCACGATCGTCAGCCGCAATATCCAGTCGCTCGAGGCCGAACTGGGCGTGCGGCTGCTGAACCGCACGACGCGCTCGTTGTCGCTGACCGACGCGGGGCAACGCTACTTCCACTTCTGCGACGAAGTGCTCACCCGCGTGGGCGAGATGGACCGGCAGGTCTCCGCGCAGGCCGCCGAGGCGCGCGGCGAACTGACCGTGCTGGCACCCAAGTGGATGCAGGGCGCCGCGACCAGCCTGCTCGTCGCCTTCGCCAAGGCGCATCCGGAAATCCGTCCTCGCCTGATCCTGGGCGGCATGGCGCAGACCGCCTACGGCTTCCTGGAGCAAGGCTGCGAGATCGCGCTGCACACGCGCCAGATCCCCGACAGCCGCATCGTCGCGCGGCGGATCGCGGAGATATCCTATAGCCTGTGCGCCTCGCCGGCCTATCTCGAGGGCGCGCCGGCGCTGGCGCATCCCTCCGACCTTCCGGCCCATGCCACCCTGGTCCAGTACAACTACCATACCTGGCAGTTCGAGAAGGAGGGCCGCGAGGAGCGGTTCCAGCCGGTGGCGACGCTTTCGGCGAACACCTTCTTCGCGCTCAGGGACGCGGCGCTGGAGGGGTTGGGGCTGGCCCTCGTACCCGAACCGCTGGTGCGCGAGGATCTTGCCGAGGGACGGCTGGTGACCGCGCTGGGCGACTGGACGCCGATGGGCCAGACGCTTTACGTCGCGGTGGCGCCGGGCGGGGGCATCCCGGTGAAAGTCCGCCTGATGCTCGATTTCGTCCATGACTGGTTCGGCCGCCATGGCCTTTGACCGTTCGGAGAGCGTTCCGGGATGGGCATTCGCCCATTCGGCGGCACCGGTCGGGTGGGGGAGCGCGCCGGTGCCGCCGCGGACGGCGCTGTTTCGCGCACTTCCGAACGGTCGCTCAGTCCTCGGCGTCGATCACCGTGCTGGCGCGTGGCGAGAAGCCGGGCGCGGCGGTACAGCCCAGCAGCGTCCACGCGCCGAGGCTGCGGCACGACTGCCACAGATAGGCGGGCACCGCGATCTGCGGCCGCTGGCCGAGCGCGAGGTCGGTGCCCAGCGTGCTGGTCATCTGCATGTGGCTGCCGTTGGTCACGGTGAACTGCGCCGGCGCGCCCATGTGGAAGTGCCAGACCTCGATCCCGTCGGTCTTGTGCGACGGCATCGGCTCGTCGCCCGCCAGCAGGTAGTAGATCGAGGAGAACTTCGGCCGGCCCCAGATCTCGCTGTCGCTGTAATGCGGGGCGTACCAGCCCGCCGTGGGATGACGCTCCATGGCGAGGGTTTCGATGATCTGCTTCAGATCGAGATGGTCGTGAATCATGATATTATTCTAAGAATTTTGCGCAACTTGGCGAATGAAATATGAAAAATTTTCTCGGTGTGAAATCGGAATATCAAAACATTTAAATCACTCGGAATAATACTGCTTTTATAAATCGGTGTTATCATGAGAATGATTCTGAATATATCCTCACTTACTCGTGATAAATGGGTGGGGTTTGGATTAATTTCTGGCGTTATATATAAATTTTATATTCTATATTCGCGAAATTGATCGCGTCAGGGGCGGCATTGATATCCCCCCGGATCGTCCGGCGAGTTAGTGCAATGGTGGAGGGCGACGTTCCGAGCGCGACTGCGCGGCGTACCGCCCGACCTGATTGCCAGGAAGGCTTCCGTCGAATGTGAAGCCATCAGGAGAGGAACACGACATCGTGAAATCGACATTGCTTTCGCACGCCAGTATCGCCGCGCTGCTATGGACCGGCACCGCTCATGCGCAGAACACCGCGCAGGATGCCGCTCCCGCCACCCGCCCCGCGCCTCCGCAGGCGGCCGAGGCCTCGGCGCAGGACATCATCGTCACCGGCTCGCGCGTCATCAGCAACGGCAACAACAGCCCCACCCCGGTCACCGTCGTCTCGACCGAGCAGGCGCAGAAGGTGCAGCCCGGGACGCTCGCGGATTCGCTGCAGATACTTCCGGTCTTTTCCGGTTCGCGCGGTTCGGGGAGCAACCCGTCCTCCACCGGCAGCGTCGGCGGCGGCAACGGCTCGGCCAACCAGCTCAACTTGCGCAACATCGGGCCCGAGAAGACGCTGGTGCTGATGGACGGCAAGCGCATTCCGCCGACGCTCAACAGCGGTATCGTCGACGTCGATTCGATCCCGCAGATGATGGTCAAGCGCGTCGACGTCGTCACCGGCGGCGCCTCGGCGGTCTACGGGTCGGACGCGGTGGCGGGCGTCGTCAACTATATCATCGACCACGACCTCCAGGGGCTCAAGGTCGAGGGCGAGACGGGCATCTCGCAGCGGGGCGATGCGGCCAAGTACCGCCTCGGCGCGGCCTGGGGCACCGACCTGTTCGGCGGCCGCGGCCATTTCGAGATCAGCTACGAATACCAGAAGGAAAGCGGCATCGACCGCCGTTCCGACCGTTCCTGGATGCGCCAGGCGGGCGTCACCGGTTCGGGCACCGAGGCCAATCCTTACGTCAACCAGAAGGATCTGCGCCAGTCCGGCTATTCGGCGGGCGGCCTCATCACCAGCGGCGTGCTCGCGGGGCAGACCTTCAACGCCGACGGCAGCCTGCGCGATTTCCAGCACGGCACCGCGACGGGCACGTCGGGGGTCGAAGTCGGGGGTGACGGCGCCTACTACGATTCCACGCTGATGGCGCCGCTGGAATTCAACCAGTTCTTCGGCCGCTTCGACTACGACGTCAGCGACGATGTCCATGCCTACGTCCAGGTCGGCGGCAACTTCAAGACCAATACCGCCTATGGCGACAACCTGACGATGCAGAACTTCACGATCCGCTCGGACAATCCCTACTTGTCGCAGCAGTACCGCGACCAGTTGGCCGGCGCCGGGGAATCGACGTTCAAGCTGAGCGAGATCATGCAGGGCGGCCCGCGCCTCGGCGCGACGACCAGGACCGAGCAGGTCAACATGTCGGCCGGACTGAACGGGAAGCTGGGCGATTTCCGCTGGACGGCGGACTATGTCCACGGCCAGTCGATCCTGAAGAACACCCAGCTCAACAACGTCAACCGCCAGCATCTTGCCGAGGCGCTGGATGCGGTGAGCGATGGTGCGGGCAACGTGGTCTGCCGCGTTGCATTGACCGATCCCGGCAGCGCGTGTGCGCCGCTGAACCCGTTCGGCGAGGGCGCCGCCAGCGCGGAATCGCTGGCCTATGTCCAGCAGGATACGCACTACCGTGCCAAGACGGTGCTCGACGATGCGACCGCGAGCATCAGCGGGCGGCTGTTCGATACCTGGGCCGGTCCGGTGAACGTCGCGCTCTCGGGCGAGTGGCGCAAGCTCAGCTTCCGCTCCAGCAGCGACGCGGGGCCGGAAGACTATGCCGACTGCGCCGGCATCACCTACAACTGCACGGCGACGACGCTGCTGTGGCAGAACACTTTCGCCGCATCGCCCCGGATCAGCAACACCGTGTGGGAAGGCGCGGTCGAAGCCAGCGTGCCGCTGCTGGCGGACCTGCCCTTCGCGCAGAGCTTCGACCTCAGCGGCGCGGCGCGCTACACCAGCTACCAGACCAGCGGGCGATACTGGACGTGGAAGGTCGGCTTCGACTGGCACGTCAACGACGCCCTGCGCTTTCGCGGCACCCGATCGCGCGATATCCGGGCGCCTACACTCAACGACCTGTTCGCGCCGACTTACGTGAGCGTGGTCAGGAGCACCGACCGTCTCACCGGCACGGCGCCGCAGGTTTCGGTCTACAACCAGTCGAATCCGGACCTGAAGGCGGAAGTCGGCAATACATTGACGGTGGGCCTCGTCTGGAATCCGGCACCCGCCTTCAGCATCGCGGTCGATTACTACAAGATCAAGGTCACCAACGCGATCACCCAGCTGCAGGGCAACGACCCGCAGATCCAGGACTTGTGCTATGCCAGCGGCGGCACGTCGGCGTACTGTGATCTGCAGGTCAGACCGAACGGCTATACCGATCCATCCAGCACCAATTCGGTCACGTCCTGGGTCAGCCGGTCCATCAACCTTTCGGAGGTGTCCACCGAGGGCGTCGACGTGGAGGCGAACTTCCGCAGCAGCCTGCTCGACCGACCGTTCAGCCTGCGCCTGCTCGGCGCCTACCAGCCGCACATCTACTACAAGCAGCCGGGCGTGGAGACACGGGACCAGGCCGGGGCCGCCTTCGGTCCGCTGGGCGCGGCGGCGGCGCCGACGGTGCGCCTGACCGGTATCGTCCACTTCGAGCCGAGCGATCACGTCTCGATCGATATCCTGGAACGGTGGCGCAATGCGATGACGCTGTCCGGCTACGATTCCGAGATCTGGGTGGACGATCACCTCAAGGCCTTCGCGACCACCAACGTCACGGTCACCTTCAAGCCGGAAAGCACGTATAACGCCGAGTTCTACCTGAACGTCCAGAACCTGTTCGACGCTAAGCCGCCGACCGGCGGATTTACCGGAAACGGTACGCGCGCGGGCTTTCGGGATGGCTATCCGGTCAGCGATAGTCCACTGGGCAGGTTCTTCACCGCTGGCGTAAGGGCGAAATTCTGATGCGCGGAAAAACGATGCTGGGCCTGATGCTTCCACTCTCGCTGTTGCCGGCCGGCCAGGCGCTAGCCGACGACGGCGTGCCCTCGCTTGCGACGACGATCGCGCAGATGCCCAAGAACCTGCCGCGTGCCGAAGGGCCGCCGCTCGATGCCGCCATCGCCGCCGCCCGCAAGGCGGTGGCGGCCTGCGCGGCGCGGGGCAGCAAGGTCAGCGTGCTCGTCGCCGATGTGGTGGGCAAGCCGGTCGTGCTGCTTTCGGGCGAGGGGGCCGGGGTCCGCTCGCAACTGATCGCGCAGACCAAGGCGAACATCGTCGCGCGCTTTCATGAGGCGTCCGGCCTCGTCGCCAGCCGCGCGCAGAGCGATCCCGCTCTGGTCGCGCAGGCTGCCGCCGATCCGGGCATCGGCCTGCTGCGCGGCGGCGGCCTGCCGGTCCGCCGGGGCGCGGCGATGATCGGCATCGTCGCGGTCTCCGGCGGAGGGCTGACGGGCGATCTCACCCTCGACGAGACTTGCGCGCGCGTCGCCGTCGCGGACCTGGAGGCGCCCGGAAAGTAGCCGGGCTTCAGGGCAGGCGGGTGCCGCGCTCGCCGGGGGCCGCAGCCGCGGGTTCCCCGGCGACGTGCTCGAAGCTGTCGGCGTTGCGCAGCGAAGGGAACCAGCGCGCCCAGAGCACGGCCGCGGCGATGCTGCCGACGCCGCCCAGCACGACCGCCGCGACCGGGCCGACGAGCGCGGCGACGAACCCGCTCTCGGCCTCGCCCAGTTCGTTCGAGGCGGAGACGAACAGCGAGGAGATCGCCCCGACGCGGCCGCGCATGGCATCGGGCGTGGCGATCTGCACCAGCGACTGGCGGACGTAGACCGAAACCATGTCGGCGGCGCCCAGCACCGCCAGGCAGGGCAGCGAGATCGCCAGCGAGCGCGACAGGCCGAAGCCGATCGTCGCCGCACCGAAGATGACGACGGCGGCCAGCATCTTGACGCCCACGCGCCCGCCGAGCGGCCGCCACGACAGCCACAGCCCGGTACCCAGCGCGCCCACCGCCGGGGCCGCGCGCAAGTTGCCGAGCCCGGCCGGACCGACGTGGAGCACGTCGCGGGCATAGACCGGCAGCAGCGCGGTCGCGCCGCCCAGCAGCACTGCGACGAGGTCCAGGCTGATGGCGCCGAGCACCAGCTTGTGCTGCAGCACGTAGCTCAGCCCGTCGGCCATCTGGCGCAGCGGATGGCGCTTGCGGTCGAGCATCTGGCGCTCGATCGCGCTGATCGCGAACAGCGCGGCGGAAGACACCGCCAGCAGCGCCGCGCTCAGCCCGAAGGCCATCCACGGCGCGATGGCATAGGCATAGCCGCCCACCACCGGCCCCAGGATCGCGCCGATCCGTCCCGCCACCGCGTTCGAGGCGACCGCCTGCGGCAGCACCGCGCGCGGGACGGTGTTCGGGGCCAGCGCGTTGATCGCCGGGCGGAACACCGCGCGCGTCACCCCGGTCAGCGCGGCGACGAGGAAGTAGACGAGCAGGCTGCCGCGCCCTTCGTGGACCATCCACGCCAGCAGCAGGGCGCCCGCCAGCTGCAGCAGGCAGGACCAGCCCGACATGTGCCGCCGGTCGTAGCGGTCGGCCATCCAGCCGGTCAGCGGGGTCAGCACGAACATCGGCACGAACTGGACCAGCCCGATCATCCCGAGCTGGAACGAGGCGGCCTGCACGTCCATCGTCTCGCGCGCGCGGTCGTAGACCAGCCAGCCCAGCGCGATGACCAGGCTGCTCTGCGAGAGCATCGAGCCCATCCGGGCGATCCAGAACAGCCGGAAGTCGCGGTAGGCGAAGGGGCCGGCGCCGGAGAGGATGGGCATGGGGCGTTCCTTTTCGATGCTGCCGAAACGGTGTCCCTATGGGACAATGCCCCATGGCGGTCATTCAAGCCGATGGGAAGGCTATAACTATTCCATCGCGGCGGGGTGCGGGCCGGGTGATTGTCGGGCATTTCGGGGCGAACCTGGGAGAGATATGATGAAGAACCTTGCGCGGCTGCTGCTGGGCGCTTCGGCGCTGATGGTGACGGGATGCCAGACCGTGCCGGGCGCTACGGCCGGAGCCCTGGCCTTTGTCGGGACGCAAGGGGCCGGCGCGGGGCAGGGCATCGTCGCCGTCAGGCTCGACCGCAGGACCGGGGCGCTGACCTCGCTCGGCACGGCGGCGACGGTGGAGCGGCCGACATGGGTGCTGGCGGACCCCGCCCACCGGCGGCTGTTCGCGGTCAGCGAGGTGGGCAACGACGGCGCCTCGCAAGGCGCGGTGCTCGCCTTCGGATATGATCCCGCAAGCGGCGCGCTGACCGCCGAGGGGCGTGCGGCGTCGGGTGGCGGCGGGCCGACGCATCTGGCGCTCGGCGCTGCGGGCCGGCAGGTCTTCGTCGCCAATTACGGAAGCGGGCAGGTCGCCGCGATCCCGGTCGCGGCGGACGGTTCGCTGTCGCCCGGCTGGGTGGCGGCGCACGAAGGTTCCGGGCCGCACCGGCGGCAGAAGGGGCCGCATGCGCACGGCGTGACCGTCGATCCCTCGGGCCGCTGGGTGCTGTCGCCCGACCTGGGGACGGACCGGGTCTATATTCATGCCGTGGCCGGCGGCGCGGCGACCTTCGCGGCGCTCCCGCCGGGGTCCGGCCCGCGCCATATCGTCTTCGCGCCGGACGGGCGCCATGCCTTCCTGATGACCGAGATGGCGGGCACGATCTTCAGCTTCGCGTGGGATGCGGCGCACGGGCGGCTGACCGAGTTGTCGCATCTCGCGCTCGATGGGCCGGATTTCGCAGGCGCGCCGAGCGGGTCGGAACTGGCGGTCGCGCGCGATGGACGGTTCCTCTACGCCGGAAACCGCGCGGGGAACCGCATTCAGGTCTATGCGATCGGCGCGGGAGGCGTGCTGACGATGGTGCAGGGCGTGGACTGCGGCGGGCAGGTGCCATGGGGCTTCGCGCTGGACGGTAGCGGCAAGTGGCTGGTGGTGGCCAATCAGGGATCGGGCAACCTGGCGGTCTTCGCGGTCGATCCGAAGAGCGGGCGTCTTGACCTCAGGCCCGCGCATCTCGACATCGCAAAGCCTACTTCGGTCGCGTTCGTCGGCCCCTGAACAGGACATAGCCCCCGATGACTAAGGATTTTCGCCCCGTCCTCTATCTCAAGGCGACGTGCCCGCATTGTCTGAAGCTGCGCCTATTCCTGCTGGAAGCGGGCCTGCTGGACGGGTTCGAGCAGCGGATCTTCTCCGAAGGCGATGCGAACGAAGCCGCGATCCGCGCGGAACTGGCCTCGCACTTCGACAAGGTGACCTTCCCGACCGTGCAGCATGCGCCGGGGGCGTACATGAAGGACTCTGACGCCATCATCGCGCATTATGCACAGGAAGCCGGGATCGATCCGCAGGGCCTGCCGACGTTCGTTGCCTACGCGCACGGCGTCCTGCCGAAGTACATGGAAGTGCGGCGCGAGCTTGCCGCGTTGAAGCGCAGCGCGTGACAAGTCCTCCCCGAGCTTGTCTCGGGGAGGTGGCGCCGCCGAAGGCGGTGACGGAGGGGGGAATTGAGAGGCTCGCCCCCCTCCACCACCCGCTTCGCGGACGGTTCCCCTCCCCGAGCAAGCTCGGGGAGGAATGAGGTTCAGAAATCGAACCCTGCGGTCACGCCATAAGTGCGCGGCGCGGCGTAAGTGCCGTTGTCGCCGCTGTTGGTGGCGCCGATCTGGGTGCGGTAGAACTCGTTGGTGATGTTCTTGCCCCAGAACCGCACGAACAGGTTCTCGTTGCTGGACCGCCAGGTCAGCGAGCCGTCGAGGGTGTTGTAGGCCTTCTGCTTCACCCGCTCGTCCGGCGATCCCACGAAGCCGGAGTTGTAGTAGTAGTTGCCCGCGAGGGTGAACTTGCCGATCCCGGTATGCAGGTCGTACGAACCGCCGACCGAGGCGGTGAACGTCGGCGTGTTCTGCAGCTTGTTGCCCGATGCGTCGCCGATCAGCAGGCAGTTGCCGCCGAGCTGCGTATAAGGGCTGCCGTTGGTGCCGAGGCAGGTCTGCCCGGTCGGGATCGTGAAGCCCGCCGGCAGCGGGTAGGGCGTCGAGATGATCGCGGTGTCGAAGTCGGTATAGCGCGCATGCGTCCAGTTGAGGCCGCCGAACAGGCGCAGGTCGCTGGTCACGCGCCAGGTGAGGTCGGCGTCGATGCCGTAGATATGCGCGCCGTCGGCGTTGTAGACGGTCTGCGCGCCCGAGATCACCTGCATGACCTGGATGTTCTTCTCGTCGTAGTAGTAGCCGGCGAGGTTGAAGCGCACCTTGCGGCCGAACAGGTCGGACTTGATGCCCACTTCGTAGGCGTCCACCAGTTCCGGCTGCAGCAGCACGATCGGGTCCGACTGGGTGATGAAGGTGCCCGAGCGGAAGCCCCGGTTGTAGCTGGCATAGGCGAGCAGTTCCGGCGAGAAGCGGTGGTCGATCGACAGGCGCCACGTCACCTTCTTGAACGTCTTGCCCTCGTTGATGGTGTCGCTGACGGTCAGCAACCCGCTGGGCGGGACATTGCCGTTGAAGGATACGTCGTAGGCCGAAAGGCTGCGCTTGTCGCTGGTGTAGCGTATGCCGGCGATCACATGGGTGCTGTCGCCCAGCGCGTAGGTGCCCTCGGCGAAGCCCGCGAAGCTGTCGAGCTTGATCGAATTGTAGTCGTCCACGTAGCCGTTGTTGCCGTACGTGAACAAGCCGGTGGTGCGCGAGCCGTCGTTGCCCGCGTTGCCGTGCATGTAGAACCCGCCGAGCACCCACTTGAACGGCCCGCCCGCCTCAGAGACGAGGTTCACTTCCTGCGTGAACTGCTTGTCGTAGAGGTGGTTGTCCACCACGATCCGGCGCGCGGTGGTGCCGTCGGGGTCGAAGTTGTAGTCGAAGGTGGAGTGGCGGTAGGCGGTGATGCTCTTGAGCGAGACGCCGCCGAGATCCTGCTCCACGGTCAGGCTGGTGCCCCAGGCGCGGGTGTGCATGACCGGGTCGACGTCGGCCATGATGTCGCGCTCCGGGTTGCCCCCGGCGGCGATGATCTGCTGCACCACGTCCTGCCCCAGCGCATTGGTGCTGAAGTTGCGGAAGGCGGGCGCGGCGGCGTCGCGGCCGTTGAAATCGCCTGAGAGGGTGACCTTGGTAAGCTCGCTCGGCTTCCACAGCAGCTTGGCGCGGCCTGCCCACGACTTGCTGGTCTGGATGTCGTTGCCGGTGAACAGGTTCTTGCCGAAGCCGTCCTGCTGGTTGTCGTACTGGCCCGAAAGGCTGATCGCGACGGTGTCGGTCAGCCCGCCCGAGACGTAGGCGGCGGAATGGACGGTATCGTAGTTGCCGTAGCCGATCTCCGCCTTGCCGTTCCAGTCGAAGTCCGGCCCCAGCGTCGACATCTGGATCAGGCCGCCGGTGGCGTTGCGGCCGAACAGGGTGCCCTGCGGCCCCTTGAGCACGGCGACCTGGTCGGTATCGAAGAAGTTCTGCAGGATGCCGAACGAGGCGCCGTAGTAGACCCCGTCGACATAGACCGCGACCGGGTTCTCGATCCCCGGGCCCTGTCCGGTGGCGCCGATGCCGCGGATGCGCGGCAGGCCGATGCCGCCGGTGCCGGTGGTGATGTTGAGCGCGGGCACCGCCGCCTTGAGGTCGAGCGTGCTGGTGACGCCCGCGCTGGCGAGCTGGTCGGTGCCGAGCGCGGTGATGGCGATCGGCACGTCCTGCGCGGATTCGGTGCGCTTCTGCGCGGTGACGATGATCTCCTCGACGCCGCTGCCGGCGCTGTCCTGCGCCGCGGCAAGCTGCGGCACCAGCGCCGCGATGGCGCCGCCTGCCAGCAGTGCATGGCGCACGGGTGCGAATATCGAAGTGTGCTTCACGATCGTCCTCCCAGTTCCGGCCTTTTGCGAGCCGGTGAATGCTTTGGCTACCGCCTGCCTGCCTGCCCTTTGGGCGTCGCTCGCGTCGTATCCCTCGATCGCGGTTGCCGGCGGCGGCATGGCATCGATGTAGTCCGGGACGGCGGCGGGGCGGATATAGGCACTCGAATGGGGCCGATAACTTCCGTGACGACCGCTGGTGCAAACCGGGAGGCACTCTCGTATCACGGTTTCAGCACGGGAAAACGGGCCGTTCGGCCTTTCGAACTTGCAGGGAGAGAACAACGTGAAACGCAGGGATTTTCTCGCGGTGGTGCCGGCATCCGTGCTGCTGAGCCAGGTCGGCATCGCCAAGCCGGTGCCGACCAAAAAGGGCGTGATGATGATGAACCGCATCGCCCCTTCGGTATCGGAACTGCACGTCGCCGCGATCGACGGCAGCGGCGAGCGCAAGGTGCTGGCCGAAAGCGCCTATGACTACAACGTCGCGCTCTCGGCGGACGGCGCGCGCATGGTGTTCACCTCCGAACGGCTGGGCGACGGCAATTCCAGCCTGTTCAGCGCGAAGGGCGACGGCACCGGCGTCAAGGCGGTGGCCGGTGGGCCGAACGTGGACGATGCCGCCGCGCTTTCGCCCGACGGCAAGTGGCTCGCCTTCGTTTCCACCCGCAACGGCTACAAGGCCAACATCTGGGTGATGAACCTCGCCAGCGGCAAGATGAAGCAGCTGACCGGCATCGGCGAGGTCAAGGGCGCGGCCGACAGTCCCGACACCTACTTCCGCCCGGCATGGTCGCCCGACGGGCAGTGGATCGCGTTCTCCTCGGACCAGAACACCAGCTGGCGCGGCCACGACGAAGGCCACGGCTGGGAGCATACGCAGGAACTGGCGATCTACAAAATTCGCCCCGACGGCACCGGCTTCGCCAAGGTCTGCTCACGCAAGAACTGGTGCCAGGGCTCGCCGACGTGGTCGCCCGACGGCAAGCGCATCGCCTTCTACGAACTCACCACCGAGTCCACCTGGGGCGCGCGCCGCCCCGAATGGATCGGCCGCGTGGATTCGCAGATCGTCTCGGTCGACGTCGAGACCGGCGCGCGGATCGAGCATACCGCGTCGGCCGGGCTCAAGGTTTCCCCGCACTGGATCAGCGCGGAGGAGATCGGCTACGTTATCAAGGGCGGCCCGGACGAAGGCGTCGGCTATACCTCCGGCCGTCCCGGCTTCAAGCGGCAGGGCCTTCGCGCGCCGTTCTGGACGGCGGACGGCAAGTCCGTGATCTACGAGGTGCAGGCCTTCCGCCCGGTGCGCAAGCTCGACAAACCGCTCTACAGCTGGGACGCGGACTACGACTACCGCTTCATGGACGTGTTCCCGATCCTTTCGCGGCAGGGCATGATGGCCTTCACCGAGAAGCAGACCGGCATGTCCTCGATCGTCACCTGCCGCCCGAACGGGTCCGAGCGGCGCGTGGTGTTCGACAATACCAAATCGGGCCTCAACCCGGAGATGGTGAAGAAGGGCCTCGCCGGCGCGTTCCAGCCCTGCTGGTCGCCCGATGGCGAGTGGCTCGCCTTCGGCGTCGGCACCTGGTTCGCCGAGCGCAGTTACGCCAAGGCGGTGGTCGTGCGCGTGCGCAAGGACGGCACCGGGCTGGAGACGCTGACCGACGGCACCGTCCATTCGGGCTTCCCCAGCTTCTCGGCCGACGGCAGGGAACTGGTCTTCCGCGTCTGGGGCCAGAGCGGCGAACGCGGCCTGCGCATCCTGAACCTCGAGACGAAGGAAGTGCGCGTGCTGACCGAGGAGATGGACAACCTGCCCGGCTGGTCTCCCGACGGCCAGCGCATCGTCTTCACCCGCAAGGTCGACGGCACCACCTTCCAGATCGCCACGATCCGGCCGGATGGTTCCGATTACCGGGAACTGACCACGGGCAAGCAGAGCGACGGCCATGCGGTGTGGGCGCCGGACGGGCGGATCATGTGGTCGGGCTCCGAGCACGGCTTCCGCGACGAGGCGGCGCTGTACGACAACACCTTCCAGCAATATGGGCAGATCTACGTGATGGACGCCGATGGCGGCAACAAGCGCCTGCTGACCGACAGCAAGTGGGAGGATTCGATGCCGCTCTATATCGACAAGGCGCTGCTCTGATCCGGGGAGGGGCAGTGTCCGGGTTTTAGGAACTGTCCTTTCAACCCCGCTCAGGCTGAGCTTGTCGAAGCCCCCGGCGGCGGGGCGCGATAAGCGGATGATCCGAGGTGGCGGGCGGGCTTCGACAAGCTCAGCCTGAGCGGGGTGGGTTAAAACGCGGCAAGCAGGCAAGGGCGGCTTGTGCCCCAAGGGGGACATCGACAGGATAGTCCGCGCGGCCTAATGCTCATGCGGCAGCACGTCGGAGGCTTTTGGGATGCGCTTGTTGCGTTGGGCTTGGAATGTGCAGATATCGACGAAAGCAAGGGCCCTGATAGGAGTGGTTCTTCTAAGCGTATCTATCGGTTTGCTGATTATCGGCCCCTTACTGTTCGATCATGTGAGCGACGAGACCGTATTTGTTAAGATCACGGCTTGGACAGGGGTATTCGGAATTGTCGCTGGTGTCAGTTCGGTCTCAAAGTGGATGCGAGACAGGGGACTAATACGATAATAGGGCCGCACTTACGGAATGGCGATCTGGACCGCCAACGGCAACTAACCACCCAAATCCGCCGTCACCCTGAACTTGTTTCAGGGTCCATCAAGCCGATAGCTCAGATTCTTGATCCGCAAACCGAGATGGCAGTTTGCGACATGACCTCCGGCACCAACTGCCTGATGGATCCTGAAACAAGTTCAGGATGACGAAGCGCCCTGGGGACAGGTCCGCAATCCATCCCTTTTAGTCATTCCCGCGAAGGCGGGAACCCATCTGCTGACGGTTGGTGCTCGCGAAGGCGTAGTTCGGAGCAGCCACGCTGGCGAAAGGGCCTTCGCCGCAAGCCGGGGCAAGGCTGATATACGATCCCCGGGACTGCCCGAAAACGACCCGCTTGATACTCCTCGATCCAACCGGCCGGCAGTGCGGCCAGACAGTTGGATGTGGGCGAGAATGCAGGAAAATCGCAATGTTCTGATCGTGGGCGGCGGCATGGGCGGGATGGCCTGCGCGCT